>CAMYKS010000008.1 GCA_947259115.1 uncultured Desulfobulbaceae bacterium
CCGATGGTACTGCCTGGGCGACTGGGTGGGAGAGTAGGTCGCCGCCGAATTCTTTTTTATAGAAAATCCCTCATTCAGTAATGAATGGGGGATTTTTTTGTGGGGTGATGGTGATAAAGTTAGGTGAGGTGATAAGTAATCGCTTTTTTAGCCCAAGCTAAAATTCGGGGCGGTTTTGTCAAACCTGCCCCAGCGGGTCGCAGGAAAAATGCACAGGGTTTATACCGGCCTCTGCCTGCTCCATATGCAGGATAATTGGTCAGTCTGCCGGGTCATTGCAACCGAATTAATTTTTCAGCATTCAGCAAAAATATTGCAAAAGCGTATGTGGCTTTAGGCGAGCCCCTTGATAAAGTGGGGGCATATGGAATCCATGGACGCAGTGGAATGCTGATCGAAAAAATTAATGGTTCATATACAGCAATGTAGTTGGCCTACGATTTGCTGAGACAAATAGAAGAGCTTCTACACTTCAAGGTAATAAACCCATTTGAAAAGAATCTGTTTAGTAAACAATAACCTGTATAGCAAGACAGGTGTATCCTTGACTCGGTCTGGAAAAATTCACATATCAGCAAAAACCAACAGTGATCCCGGAGAATATATATTTTTACTCTGACAATATGCTTGCTGTTGCCAGGAAAAGGTCCGAATCACGCAGCAGGCCCACCAATTCGTCATTTTCATAAACAGGCAGGACGGTAATTTTGTTTCGGTGCATTATTTTAAGTGCATCAACCAAAGTCATATCAGTAGTGGCATTTTTTCCTCTCAGTTTAAGCATAATGTCGCCGACTTTTGTTTCAGCATTTTTTATTACCCGTGCTTTGAACCTCTGGTTTGATTCATCCAGATGCGGTGCATCGCCTTCGGCAAAAGCTATTGAGACCCCTAAAGCCTGAAGTTTTTGGCTGAGGCTGCCGGAAATCTCAGGAATAAGTACCATCAGGATGGCCTGAAAATCCAGAATCCCAACCAAATTCCCTTTATCATCAAGGACCATGCTTGTCCTGTGTCCCGCTTCAGTGCATTTGCCGGACTCTACTTCGCAAAAAACAGTTTGCATTTCGGCAACTGCTTCACGAAGAGGTTTATCAACTTGAACAGTAGCGCAATCTTTTAGCGGGATTAACAGATCTTTAACATGTTTATCGAGAAACATTTTTTACCTCCAGCATGAATAGTTTAAAGAGAGTAAAGAATCCGGGCCCTGAGGACCCGGCTTTGACTCGCCTCTTGAAGAGGCTGCTGCCGCTGTACAACTTATTTATTTTTTAGGCACAAAGGGACAAAGAGACAAAGGCACAAAGTAAAAAAACGATGCACATAGGGAAGACAGAGTTCTTTGTATTCTTATTGTTTTATTAATTTTAAGAAAAAACAATCATTTATGTCAAGGTAAAAGGTATTGTTTTATTTTCTGATGGCAGATTCAACAATTAATTGCTCGGGGTGAGTTGACCACAGCTTCACAAAACATGTCAGGTGACTCAGGAGTCTGAATGTGGAACAGCAGTTTAATGATTTACCCCTAAAGAGGTTTTTAAAACTTCCCTACATGTAGTAAAAAAACAACATTGCTATAACTACTGCGATGTACAGTAGGGTCATACCAGTGCCGGCCTTTATGTAGTCAGCAGGTTTATATCTGCCGGGCCGCATGATCAGCGCGTTTACTTGATGGGTAGGAAGGACAAAGGTGTTTGACGCTGCAATACCGACGGTCAAGGCTGCAATTTTGGGATCAATCCCAGCTTTCAGTGCCATGTTCATACACAGAGGTACCAGGAGAACGGTGGCTCCGACATTGGAGGTTACCAAGGTAAAAAAGGAAGTCAAGCAGCCGACAACTGCCAGAAGAACAAGCGGTGAAACATCACCGATAAAATTCATTATGTTGACGGCAATATAATTGGCCGTGCCGGTTTTCTGGAATGCTATTCCCAGGGGGATGAGCCCGGCCAACAAAAAAACTGTCATCCAGTCCACTGCCTTATATGCCTCGTCAATGGTTAAAACCTTGCTCAGTATCATGAACAGAGCGCCGGTCAGCAGGGCAATAGAAAGCTGGACGTTAAAACCCAGGGCCAGAATCAGGGCAAAGACCAGGCCCGTTACAGCGAGTCCCGCCTTTTCCGGATAGATGAGCTCCCCTTTAACTTCCTTGGTATACACAAAGTCTTTTTTATCTTTCAGGATATGGAACTGTTTCCAGGCCCCCTGCAGGAGCAAGGCATCTCCTGCCCGGACTTTCAAGCTGGATATGTTATCCAGCTTGAGCTTGCCATGCCTGAATAAAGCCACAGGGTTGACGCCGTATTTCTGCCGCATCCCCACCTGTCTCATGGTCTTGCCGATCAAACTCGAACGCGGCGGGATCATTGCCTCCATTATACCGCTGTTGTCAAGGGATAAATCTTCGGCAAACACCTCCAGATCGTACTTGATCTGCAGGTGAAAATCTTCAGCCAGTTTCTCAATATGCTCCGGGGTGCTGATCACCGCGATTGTATCCCCTGGCTCGATCGTATCATCCCAGATGGGGGTCATGATCTTTTTGCCATCATGCCTCTGTATGCCGATCACAAATGAAAGGTAACCTTCCCTGATCTTAAGATCCTCAAGCTTCCGGGCCAGGAAAGAGTCCGGCACCTCCAACTCGAATATTTTGCCAATGTGGTTGCCATAGGTACCGGTTAGATCGGCGCTGATAAAAGTTGAACTTTCCTTAACCTGTTTTTTCGGCAGTATAAACCTGCCCAAAAGGACAAAGTAGAGGATACCAGCTGTAACTAAGGCAAGGCCCATGGGAGTTACATGGAAGAGACCAAAAGGCTCAAAAGCTTTTTCAGTCAGGGCTGGGTTGCGGGCATTATTGACATACCATTCACCCATCAGATCATTAAGCAGGATCAAAGGGCTTGAGCCAACCAGTGTCAAACAGCCGCCGATAATGGCACAAAATCCCATGGGCATCAGCACCCGTGATACAGGAAAGTTCAACTTCCGGCAGATCCGGAAGGTTGCCGGCATAAAAAGCGCGGCAGCTCCGATATTCTGCATAAAGCTGGAAATGAATGCAACAGAACCGGAAATAAGGGCAATTATGCGTATTTCACTTTTACCGGCCAGCTTGAGTATGTGCTTTGCCAGAATATTCATAACACCGGCTTTGTCCAGTGCGGCGCCGATAATTATCACCGCAATGATGGAAATAACTGCATTTGAGCTGAAACCGCTGATCGCCTCTTTGGCCTCAATAATGTTCAATAAAGGCAGGGCAACGACCATTATGATTCCCACCACATCGACTCGCACGGCATTGGTGATAAATAATAGGATGGCAACAGTCATGACGGCCAGGGTAATGCCAATCTCTTGAGTAAATAAAGCTTCTTGCATGAGAGTCTGTTAACTGAAATATTTTCGCAGAGAGATATTTATCTTATTAATTTTAATAATTTATATCTATTTAAGGTAAGTGTCAAAAATGTTAAGTGATTTGGGACTCGGTTGCCAATAATAGGATTCTCACCCTGTTTCCTAAAATTTAAAGCTTCCTGAGCCCTTGGCATACTTTTCACCCCGGAACTTTTCAAGTGTTTTTTGTTGCAAGCCCGGGAAGAGGCCAAAATTGATATTGGTGAAGTTATCGCTTTTTTCGCCCGCGCTAAAATTCGGGGCGTTTTTTTGAATCAGCCCCCAGCACGTCGCATAAATTTACCAATAATGGATATCCGGTAACACTGTCAACAAATAATCCAGTCGATCAACTCTATAACCAGCACAAGACGCTCAAAAATTACTGCTAATCAACAAACTATATAGGACAATAAAAAGGCGATGCCTTTTAAAGCATCGCCTTTTTATTTCATTATGTTTATTGCTTATCAATCAAGGGAAACCTTTCTGGTAACCTTGGCAATCTCGATGAAATTAGCAGGTTTGTTGATCTCATAGCGAAGTGATACCGTGACGTCGACTGTCCGTACACCGGCCGGCAGAAAAATCTCAAACGATTCATCCTTGGTTTCAAACGGTTGCAGGGCCGTATCCCTGATATACTGGGTTTTAACCTGGGCACCGTAGAGCATCTTGTTGGTTCTGCAGTCCGTTGCCTGGGTATGATAATGCCTTTCCGTATTGTAAACTTCCTTCCCGTCTGCTGTTTTTGCGGTCACTTCCAGGACCACTCGGTTATGGGAAGGTCAGCCGTCTGGAATACGGTGGCCTGCATTCTGGTTTATTTTGGTGTTAACCACCACCAGGGGTTTCAAATCCTTTGATTTCAAGAGCCAATCCATGCCAACTGTCTGAACATCCATGGAGATGGTATCCTGGAGAATCTTTTTTGTGCCGTCAAGATCATTCCAGTTGGGTGCAATAAGATGGTCGGCAAAACCGTCAACCTTCTGCATATGACACTCCTGGCATGACTGCATCCCACCCTTGGAAATATAATTATGCTCGTAACTTCCATACAGTGTTGCGCACTGCACTGGATTCTCAAATTCCAGGTTTGGTCCCAGGCCGTGGCACTGGCCGCACATGATGGCATGATCCATGATGGAACCTTTTTTAATCTTCTTGAAGAATTCATCATCATGGGAGGCAACGTCCTTTGAACCATAGAGGACGTCAGCTTCCGGCTGTCCTTCAGAGAGTTTATGGATAATCGCCTTAGTGTTATGGCATACGATACATGTGATTCTCAATTTACTGACGCGGGTCTTATCCTGGGCGAGAAGAGCATTGGCATAATCAACTGCAAATGCATCATCGGCAGAGACCAGGGCCTGGGGAAGATGACATTTGAAACAGGGGAAAGTATCCAATGTTGCCTTACCCGGATCATCCGGGGAAAATGGTGTCCTGCCCTTCATTGCCAGAGGTGTCATCATCAGACCATCCTGTACACCCATCAATGAGCGGGCATGATGTGAATTTTCCCAGCGGGCATAAATTTCTGCATGGCACTCCTTACACCGGCTGGAGTCGTACATCGCTGCAAGTTCCTCAATGGTTTTTGCCTTTTCTGCAAATGCAGAAATTGGAATCATAACAAGTAAGACCACGAAAAATGGTTTGAGAAATTTCATACTCTACCTCCTTTTCCATGGCCGAGAACTTAACCATGGCTTAAGTGTGAAATAGTAATATGGAGGGTAATGGTCTCCAAAAATTTGCTGCGCTTTAGAACCTATACCTCTCAATTAACTGCTTAATTTTAATGACCCATCCCCTAAAAAAAGCATAAGCCTCCAAGGCTAGGGATTTTCCCTGGAGGCTTATAGTGGAATTTTGAAAGAAATTTGTCTGTGCATCACAAATCCTCCCGCCGGCCTGAACCTGGCTAATTCACAACTTTCTTGTAAATGATCTTAAATGTATCGCCCATTTAATTTATTGAGTAATAAATCATAATTAAAAGATAAAATCAATATTAAATGAATACACATTCATAAAAATGGCGGGCAATTAATTCAGCATCGCCTAAGCTGTTACTGAGAGAAAACACCTCAAGTCGGGGACAGGCAAGCGTTAATTGCACCTATAAACTGTTAGGAAGGCATACTTTGCTTCAGCTTTTCTGCCGTAAAGAAGATTCTTGATTGTATAAAAGGGTCTTATCCCTTGGGAAGACAGGATTCGCTCTCACACTTTTGGACTTCAACCGTGACATGGGCATCCCCAAGAAAGTCTTTTAACAGTGCTTTGTAATGATCCGGTGCTTTGGGAAAATGGGTCACCACTGTCATAATTACGGAAAGGTGGTGTGGGCTGACCTGCCAGACATGCAGGTCTGCTATGAGGTTGTCGGAGTCAGCTTCTATGGCCCCGCGTATCTTTGCAGCCAGTTCCGGGGTTGCCTCCCTATCCAGCAGTATCTTGCTCGTGTCGGACAGGAGTCCATACGACCAGCGAGTTATGACGATTGCACCGACCAAGCCCATTACCGGGTCCATCCACACCCAGCCGAAATGCTTGCCTGTCAATAGGGCGAATATGGCCAGAAATGAGGTCAAGGCATCCGCCAGCACATGCAGATATGCAGCCCGCAGATTATGATCGTGGTGCTGACTCTCATGGTGGTGATCGTGCCCGGCTTGTAGTAGAAAAGCACAGGCAAGATTTACAGTTAAACCCAGTACAGCTACACCAATGGCCTCATTGAATCGAATAGGCACCGGCGCATATAACCGCGTTATTGATTCTCCTCCCATGAGGAGTGCAATAACACCGAGAATCACAGCACTGGCAAACCCGCCCAAAACCCCTACCTTTCCTGTGCTGAAAGTATATTGGGGATTATCCGCATGACGCCTGGCATAGATATAGGCAAAGACCGTGATAGAAAGGGCGGCTGCATGGGTGCCCATGTGCCAGCCGTCTGCCAGCAGTGCCATTGAGCCGAACAGGTACCCTGCGCCGATCTCAATTATCATCATGGAGACGGTGATAATGATAACCAGCCAGGTTCGCCTTTCTCCCTGCCGGTTTTCAATCTTGAAGCTGTGAGAGTGCTGCCAATCTTGAAGAGTGTAACTATGCATTATTAGTTTTAAGCTATAAGTAACCTGGCAAATTCATGCACATTTCGAATTAAAGGTCAGACCGACCCATCAACTGCAACCTCAGGATGGAGCACGGCACTCTGTTTTCATAGTATCAGCAGATATTTCATCTTTGCCTGTCTGTTCTCCAGACGCTTTATGCAGAGCTGATTTTTTTGCTGAAAAAAGGTTTTTTAAAAACAGGTACAACGGTTTGACCGAAAGCAGTATAACGATGAGTGCTCCAACAAACTGCAGCCAGTTTGGAATGACTTCACCCGCCTGCCCCGCAATGGCACTGGCAGAAATCCCGAAGCCGTTATAGATCATATCGAGCGCCAGGCCGGAAAGCACGGCAAACAGGGACAGCATTAACAGGTAAATTGCAGTGGCTCTTTTGCCCAGCAACCCGAAGAGGACAGAGAGAGAGGTAACATTGGTTGCCGGTCCCACCAGGAGAAAAACAAGGGCTGCACCCGGACTCACGCCTTTGAGGATCAAAGCAGCTGCCACAGGGGTAGAGGCAGTGGCACAGATATACATGGGAATACCCACCAGCAGCATAATCAACATGGAATGCAGACCGCCGCCCAAATATTGGACCATGAGTTCCTGCGGGATGAGTACGGCAATAATTCCTGCAAAGAGCAAGCCGGCAAAAAACCAACCGGCCAGGTCTCCCCAGAGATCATCAACAGCAAATTTCAGGCCGGCCCACAGTTTCTCGCTATAAGTGTGATGCCTGGCATGCTCTTCCGGAGGACATTCATTGCCGTCACAGCAATTATCAATGGGACAGCTGCGATCGATCACTCTTTCCCAGTCCTTTTCCTTCTGGGTTTGCAGCAGGTTCTCAGTGATACCTGCCGCAACTGCTGTTAAAAAGGCAGAAACCGGTCGGGCCACGGTCATTATCGGGTCCAGAAGCGCATAGGTTATGGCCATGGAATCCACCCCGGACTCAGGAGTTGAAATGAGAAAGGCTGTGGTGGCACCGTTATTGGCCCCCTGCTTTTTTAATGAGGCGGCAGCAGGCAGCACACCGCAGGAACACAATGGTATGGGAATACCGAACAATGCGGCTTTAATTACCGAACTGAATTTTCCTTGGCCAAGATGATCAGCAACAAACGACGGACTTAAAAACACCTTCAGAAGCCCCCCGACCAGCATGCCGAAAAGGATATACACAGAGGCCTCCAGCAGAAGGTGCCAGGATTCCTGCAGAACTGAAACAATAATTGCCATGGCGGTTTATGTCCTAAATAAATACATTTCTTATCGTATACAGGAGATACTGTTTTCTTACCTGGGTTCACGCACATGTTCCAGCGCAATTCCCACGAGCGCAGACACATGGTCATCGGCCAAACGGTAATAAAGAATGGTTCCTTCACGCCTGTTTCTTACAAGTCTCAATGTGCGGAGAAGCCTCAGCTGATGACTGACTGCAGACTCTGTAATTCCCAAAAGCGCTGCCAGGTCACAGACACACATTTCCTGGTGCTCAAGCGCCCACAGAATTCTAAGCCGGCTCGGGTCTCCAAGTGCCTTAAAGGTTTGACAGAGATCATCTGTAACTTTTTCGTCAAGAGCGCTCAAACGGGCCTCTTTGACCTTTTCATCATGTATAATGCGGCAATCGCATGTATCTTTTACCTCTTTCACCCCACCCTCTTTTTATATATGAACACATACTCATATAATAGGCCGCACTTTACGAAAAGTCAATAAAAAGGTAGATACTCTATTGAACCGCTCATATTTTTTTATATATTTTTATGTCCAGAATACGAAAAAAAATTGATAGAATAACTTCCCAGGCTACTCCGCACAGGGGAACTCTCTATGTAGTTGCGACGCCCATCGGCAACCTGGAGGATATAACTCTCCGGGCTTTACGTATTCTCAAGGAAGTAGACTGTATCGCAGCAGAAGATACGCGCCACACAAGAAAACTTCTCAACCATTATGGAATTTCCACTCCAACTTTGAGCTACTACAAGGAAAAAGAGCAGGAGCGTACTGCAGTCATCGTAAATAAGCTGAAAGAAGGCCAAAATATCGCACTGGTATCAGATGCGGGCACCCCAGGCATTTCTGATCCAGGTTCCATCCTGGTGCAAAAAGCAGTCGCGCTGAGCATCAAGGTCGAACCAATTCCGGGACCCTCTGCTCTTACTGCAGCACTTTCTGTGGCTGGAATACATGACCAAGCCTTTGTTTTTCTAGGTTTTGCTCCGTCCCGGAAAAAACAGAGACAGGATCTTTTGCTTTCATTATGCCAGGAAAAAAGACATGTCATATTTTTTGAGGCCCCGCACAGGATTGAAAAATTTCTGTACGATTGTCATGAAGTCCTGGGTGACCGCTCGGTTTTCTGGTCCAGGGAACTGACTAAAATCCATGAAGAACTGACCCATTCCAACCTGTCTGACCTTGTTACATCTGTAAAAGACAAAAAAATTAAAGGGGAATCGGTTTTCATAATAGAGGGAAGGCCTGATAAACCACCCCTTTCACAGGAAGAAATTGAGCAGGAGTTACGGGAGTGCAAACTGGCAGGAGTAATGAGTCTGAAAGATGCGGTAAAGGCTGTAACCACAGAATATGATCTGTCCCGTTCTGCCGTTTACAACCTTGCCCTTAAAATCTGGCAATAATTTGAAATTGATTTATTTCCAACATTTCATCCAGTATCAAAGCGCTGGATAATTTATTCTGTTTCAGGATATAATAAAGTAAAAATCGGCGTTTTTTTGGCAACAGCTCCATGCAGCTAAGCCTTTTTTTATCCAGAAAAGACACACTGCCCTACCAATATGTTAAGGAGGTCATGCATGGGTTTTCTCAGGGGTAAAACAATCTTACAAGTTACCCTGGCGGCAGTCCTTACCTGGACTGTTGTCATGGCCGGCTTACTTACCTGGAATATTAATGTTGAATCAAAACAGACCATTGACCAGGCGACCCACCAATTACGTACATTCTTTCAAGAGTTCCTTTTGACCAGATTTTGGAATGCCATGCATGGTGGGGTCTATGTTAAAATTACCGAAGAAACACAACCCAATCCCTATCTTGATGTTCCTTTGCGCGACGTTACAACGCTGGAAGGAATTAAACTGACCAAGATGAATCCTTCCTACATGACCCGCCAGATTGGCCAGATTGCCGAGCAGCAGGGAAAGTTCCGCTTTCATATAACCAGCCTTAATCCGATACGGCCTGACAATAAACCGAATGCATGGGAAACAAAAGCCCTCAAAGTATTTAACACCGGTGCAAAGGAATTCTTTGAAATTATTGAAACAGATTCCATGGAGAAAGTTTTCAGCTATATGGGGCCTCTGTATATCGAAGAAGACTGCCTGAAATGCCATGGCAAATATGGTGTTAAGGTTGGCGATATCAATGGCGGCATCAGTATATCGATGCCGGCCGGACAACTCATTGCTTCCCAGGATAAATATATATTGTTTCTCAGCGGCGCCTATTTTCTTCTATGGGTCTTGGGAATAATGGGCATGTATGCTGCTCACACCAGATTGAGCATTGAAGAGTCGAAACGTGAAAAAGCAATCCTGCAGTTGGAGGATGCCCTCGCTGAGGTCAAAAAGCTGAGCGGCCTGTTGCCAATCTGCAGCTCATGCAAGAATATCAGAGATGACCAGGGGTACTGGCTGCAGCTGGAACAATATATCAGCCAGCACTCCGAGGCGCAATTTTCACACTCCATCTGCCCGAACTGTGCCCAAAAACTTTACCCTGAACTGTATGAAAAAATTCAAAAGAAAAAGAAGCTATTGCAAAAATAACTTTGGATCATTTTTACATGTTGGATTTTCATAGTATACTCTTCCCAAAAATTCAAAAATCTTTAACAAGGGAGCTGATCATGGACCGAAGAGATTTTCTGAAACAGGTTATGCTCTGGTCGGCAGGAATAACCACGGCCATTCCAAGTTTTCAAATCGTACCGGAACTGCTGGCCATGGAAAAGCCATCCACAGTAGTCCATACCAAAGGCAAGGATTATTATGCACTGGTCGCCCGGGTTCTGGAGCCCCTGGGCACCATAAGCAAATTTGTAAAAACCGGCGATCAGGTGGTAATTAAACCGAATATGGCCTGGGACCGCAATCCGGCCCAGGCTGCCAATACCCATCCCCAGGTGGTCAAAGCGCTGGTTGAGCTGAGCCTGGATGCAGGTGCCAATAAAATCATGGTATTTGACCGTACCTGCAATGAAGAGCGGCGCTGTTATGTAAACAGCGGTATCCAGGATGCATTGAAAACCGTAAAAAACAAACGGCTGAAAATCTACCATCCCGATACACGTAAATTCGTACCCGTTGATATCAAGCAGGGTAAAGCAGTGAGAAGGCTTGAAATCTACAAGGATGCCCTGGAGGCTGACACATACATAAATGTCCCGGTCGCCAAGCATCATAGCCTGAGCAGGCTTACGTTGGGTTTAAAAAACAGCATGGGTGTTCTGGGCGGCAACCGTGGTCAGATGCACCATAATCTGGGCCAGAAACTCGCTGATCTGGCCACTGTGGTCAGACCAAAGCTTACCGTAATAGATGCGACCCGTATTTTGCTGCGCAACGGGCCCCAAGGCGGCGACACAGATGATGTCAAGGTCCTTGATACAATCGTGGCCTCGGCCGATCCGGTTGCCTGTGATGCCTATGCCACAACGCTTTTCGACCTGCAGCCCGAGGAGATCGACTCAACGGTTGCCGCATACAAATTGGGACTAGGTGAGATGGATCTTGCCAGAATGCAAATAATTCAGGCCGCATGAATCCATGAAGAAGAAAGGCGTTGCACTTCGACTCTGGCGCAGATTGAGCCAGGTATTTTGTTTTATTCTGTTTCTTTTTCTGTTTATAAAGACTGACTATTCCGGCGCCAATGATCTGCCCTATGCTGTGAACATCCTCTTCAGGATTGATCCCTTTCTGGCTGCCAGTGCTTCCCTGGCCACAAAAACACTGGTAACCCTTATGTGGCCTTCGCTTATCTTTATCGGTCTGACTTTTTTTCTGGGCCGCTTCTTCTGCGGTTGGATCTGCCCCATGGGAGCTTTGCTTGACTCCACCCATGGACTTATACCCCATGTCCATGAGGGATATAAAACCCGGCACGAATCGTTAAAGTACTACCTGCTTGGCTTCCTGCTCATAGCAGCCTTTTTCGGCCTGCCTGCTGCCGGTTATTTTGATCCGTTTTCCATCCTGGTCCGCGGTCTGGCAATTGCCATATATCCTGCTCTGAATGTCCTGGCCACCTCTTTTTTCACTTTTACCTACCAGCAGATGCCCGCCTGGATCAATATGGTGACAGAACCCCTGTATGGATTTCTCAAGGCAACCATTCTGCCCTTCCGGCAAAATCATTATGAGCTTGCCTTTATTTCGCTCTTCCTCCTGTTAACCATCTTTATCCTGGAACGGCTGGAAAGACGTTTTTTCTGCCGCAATATCTGTCCTGTTGGCGCATTTTATGCAATTGTCGCCCGTTTTTCCCTGATGCGGGGCAAAGGCGGCACGAAATGCGGCAAGTGCAGGAACTGCATGTCTGTATGCCGCATGGGCGCCATTGATGAAGAACGGACCATTTCACCCCTGGACTGCAACCTGTGCATGGACTGTGTGGATATGTGTCCAGGGAATAAAATATCCTTTAGTTTACAGCAAAAGGATGTTGCCAGGCCCGCCTTTAGACTCAGCCGGCGCACCTTTGTCAGCAGCCTGGCAGCAGGCGCCGCCCTGCCCTTTTTTCTTGACACCAGGACCATGGCCAAAAGGCCGGATCCTTTTCTGGTCAGGCCCCCCGGAGCCCTGCCGGAGAGTGAATTCTTAAGCAGGTGCGTGCGCTGCGGCGAATGCATGAAGGTATGCATCGGCAACGGCCTGCAGCCCACCTTTTTGTCCGCCGGATTGGAAGGCATATTTTCTCCACGTCTTCAGGCCAGAAGCGGCTATTGCGAGTTCAACTGCACCCTGTGCGGTCAGGTATGCCCGACCGGTGCCCTCACGGAACTCACTCTGAAACAGAAACATATTACAAAAATCGGCAACGTTTTTTTTGACAAAAACCGCTGTTTGCCTTATGCCAAGGGTATTCCCTGCATCGTCTGTGAAGAGCATTGCCCGACGCCTGACAAGGCTATCCTGTTCCGTGAGGCCCAGGTGCTGAACAGCAAAGGTGATACGGTCTTGGTCAAACAGCCCTATTTGATCGATGAACGCTGTATTGGATGCGGCATATGTGAGGCGAAATGTCCGTTGCCGGGAAAAAGTGCGGTGCGGCTGACCAGTGGTGGGGAAAAGAGGAATCCCCAAAATGCGCTGCCGACACAAACCTTGCTGTACTAGCTTCACAAAAAAACACCATGTAATCTAGTAAGGTTACCCGCTATTGTGGACTGATTCCCTATTATAGTAAATGATGTCAACATAGCACCATCTATAAACTGGCTCAGGCAGTTTTATAATTAACTTATACTGGCTGTCATCAAATTTGTGAGAAAAAAATAAACTAATGGATTGTCGGGCATACTCAAACCATCACCTTCACACCTGTTAGTTCGTGCACCAATTACTACAGATAAAGTTTTTAATTAGTTTTTCGTGAATCATTATTTCTTCACTCAAATAATAATTAGCATTTATCCCTCGATCCGTTGTCGGGATAAGAGATGCCGGCGTTTACCGCTTAACAAAAAGATCGATGATTATTGGGTAACGACACTACCCAATGATTGACAGACAGAGGTGGCATTTTTCCTTCAGTCTCCAACCTCTAACTTCTTTTTATTCAAAACTCTTTAGCTCACTTTAGGCATTTATACCCTGTCCTTAAAGGTGCTTAAAACTTCAGGCACTTTCTTTTAGCCACACCCCCCTTTTACTTGCAGATAATCATGCTTATACTATAAATTATAAATACAAATGCCTCGTGAGGCTTCCTTTCTCCTCTCTCCTCTTAAACACCAGTCCAGAAGCCGACCGAGGCTTTTTCTTGATACGGCTCACCATAAGACCTTAATAAATGAAAAAATTGTCCTATACTGTTATTTTATGGTAGATTAGTAATCATTAGTTGTTTTTTATTCTCCCCTAACAAAATTGGGAGGCCGATATGCATAATCTCTTATGGCTGCAGGGAGCCAGCTGTGGTGGTGATACCATCTCCTTCCTCAATTCCGAACAGCCCTCTGCGCTTTCCTCGTTTGAAGTCCTGGACATCAATCTGCTCTGGCACCCTTTTTTGAGCCGGGAGCAGGGTAATGATGTTTTGCAGATCTTTGAAAATATCCTTTCAGGCAAAACAAAGCTGGATATTCTCATCCTTGAAGGAGCAGTTCCCAACGGCCCGGATAATACCGGCAAATTCTTCATGTTCCATGGCAGACCTTTCCGTGACTGGCTTGCTGATTTCTGCAACCATGCGGAAGTGGTCATGGCGGTGGGCACCTGTGCAGCCTTTGGAGGCGTGGTCACAGGCCATGAAAACATCAACGAGATGAGCGGCCTGCAGTTCCTGCACAACCAAAAAGGGGGGTTGCTTGGCTCGGATTATGTTTCCAGAAACAAATTACCGGTGGTCAATGTCCCGGGCTGTCCTTCACACCCGGACTGGATCGTTCAAACCATGACGGCAGTTCTGAAAGGCTGGCTCCATATGGACGATCTTGATGAGTTCCACCGACCAAAGGTATTCTTCAGCAAGCTCGCCCACCACGGATGTCCCAGAAATGAATATTACGAATTCAAGGCCTCGGCCGTGCGTTATTCCCAGCAGGGATGCCTCTTTGAATTCCTCGGCTGCAAGGGAACTTTGTGTGAATCAGACTGCAACGAGAGGCTGTGGCTGGGGCGGACCGGTAGCTGCACCCGGGGCGGCTTTCCCTGCATTGCCTGCACTTCGCCGCTTTTCCCTGACAAGCAGCGTCCGTATTTCAGCACCAGAAAAATTGGGGATGTCCCGGTGACCCTTCCCCTTGATGTGCCCAAAGCCTGGTTTGTGGGAATTTCCGGTATGTCGAAGCTGGCCTGCCCGGAAAGATTAAAAAAGAATGCTGTCTCATCAAAATGGATAAGCTGACAAATAATATAACGCTATAAATAGAGAAAATTCTACAAACCACCCGTGGAGATATCATGGCAACCCTCATTGCAATCGACCCCTTCAACAGGATCGAAGGGGATCTCCGTATTGAGATTGAAGTTGAAGACAATACAGTAATTTCCGCCAAGAGTTCCGGCATCATGTTCCGCGGATTTGAAAGGATTATGCCGGGCAGGTCTCCCATGGACGCTTTGGTTATTACACCACGCATCTGCGGTATCTGCAGCGGCTCTCACGGAGTAGCGGCTGCCAAGGCCCTGGCCCAGGCCCAGGGAGCCGAGATGCCTGAAAACGGCTTTCACATGAAAAATCTCATACTGGGCATTGAGGTGGTCATGAGCCACCTGAGCCATTTTTATCTCCTTTTTGCCCCTGACCTGGCCAGCCCGCGCTATAAAAACTTAAGTGTATACGAAACCGTCAACCAACGCTTCACTGCCATGAGCGGCTCTTCGGTGGAACTTGCCTTGAAGGCCAGGCAAAGCGCCCTGGAAATTATGGGTCTGGTGGGCGGCAAATGGCCTAACAGCCTTGCGATTCATCCCACCGGCACCACCTCAACCATGAACCTCAGTACTTTAACCAGGACAATCGGCATCCTGAAGGAATTCCTCGACTTCCTGGAAAAGAAATTCCTGGGCTGCCCTTTAAATGAATGGCTTGACATAGACAGCTTTGATAAACTTTTACAATGGCAGGGAAATACGGTTCATCGTGAAAGTGACCTTGGTCTCTTTCTGACAACCTGTCTTGAAGCCGGTCTGGACAGAATCGGCAAGGGAGCGAACAGGTATATGAGTTACGGCGGCTATGATCTGCCGGATGGGTCCAGTTGGCTGCCGGGCGGCTACTTTGACGGTAGAGTGCATCCCTTTGACCAGGCTCTCATCAAGGAGCATATAGGATCATCCTTTTTCAGGGATGCTGTTGAAGCACGGCACCCCCTTGAAGGGGTCACCGCCCCGCTGGCAGATAAGAGTGGCGCATACAGCTGGGCCAAGGCGCCCCGCTACGACGGTAAAACTGTTGAGGTGGGCCCCCTGGCCAGGATGATTATTGCCGATGACCCATTGCTGACAGACATGATGCGCCAGATGGACTCGTCTGTAATGACACGTATGTTTGCCAGGCTGCGCGAAATGTGCCGGCTCATCAAAGAGATGTCCGGCTGGCTTGAAAAAATTAAACCGGCTGAACCCTTTTACGCCCTTCCTTCCAGCAGATTCACTGCAAATGGTATCGGCTTGACCGAGGCGGCGCGCGGCAGCCTGGGGCACTGGATGAAAATCTCCTCAAACCTGATAGATAATTACCAGGTTGTAACACCGTCCGCCTGGAATATGTCACCCAGGGATGAAAACGGACAACCGGGACCGGTTGAGCAGGCCCTTACCGGTGTACATGTGGCTGACACCCAAGATCCTGTTGAGGTAAACCACATTATCCGTTCCTTTGACCCCTGTATGTCCTGCACTGTCCATTAACTTCAACTCTCTGGAGTTGCTGCAGCAAAATGGTTAGTTCACAAACATTCTCCGAAATACTCGGTGTCGGCTACAGGGAGGCTGTTGTCATTCTTTCCCGGGACCTGAAAATCGTAAGTGCCAACGAAACATTTCTGCAAGCCAATAATCTCCGCCTGCAGGAGATTGAAGGGAAAAGATGCCACGAAGTTCTGCAAAGCTGCATGAACTTCTGCAAGGAACAGATTGATGAGTGTCCTGTGCACGAATCCCTGTCCACCCACAAACCTGTCAGCATCACCCAGCAGGATGTCATTCTGGATTCCGTCCCGCATCACTTTAAAATAGACATCTATCCTGTCATAGATGAAAAAGAGAGTGAAACCTATTTTCTGCACATCGCCAGGGATATCACCAACCGCATCGAAGAGGAACGTCTTAAAGACAACATGTGGATGGAGATATTGAGCCGTATGGAAAGCCTCTATGCGGCAATGGTTACAGGTGATGAGAACATGGAAAACATCAGGGGGGAAATTGACCAGCTCATTGAAATTGTTCCCCTTGCAGTGGTTGTCTGGGACCCCAAGGGTAAGATCACCCGCTGGAATTCCAATGCTGAGATCCTTTTCGGACGTTCTGCTTCCGAGGTTTCAGGAAAGCCATTCATTGATTTTTTTGCCAGCGGCACATCCCAGGAAAAATTTTCAGACATTATGCACTCCCTGCAAATGGGGCAGACGGAAGTCTATTCCCTGGCTGAAAACAGGACGGCTTCAGGACATATCATCACCTGCGAGTGGTACCATAACGCTTATCAGTTTAACGAAAAGGGAGATATATCCGCCTGTCTGTCCATCGGGCAGGATGCCACCCAGCGTTTGGCTGCGGAAAAAAAGGTGACAAAACTTGAAACCAATATGGAGGCGATCCTCAATGCCACCGCTGATGCCATTGTCGGCATGAACAATCTCAGGCGCATTACCCTGTGGAACCCTGCCGCCGAAAAACTCTTTGGCTGGCTGGCCAAGGAGGTCCAGGGCCGGGAGATAGAAATGCTGATCCCTGCCGATCTGCGGGAAGGTCAGGGACGGAAATTTCGAAAATTCATGGAGGGACGGGGACAGAGAAAAGGACAAAAAAAGACCTTTGAAACATCGGCCCTGAGACGGGATGGTATCAATATCCCGGTTGAAATCACCCTCTCTTCCGCCTTCATTGATAACAAGCTCTTCGGTTTTGCAGCATTTCACGATATTACCGAAAAAAAACGCACTGAAAAAATTCTGGTGCAGTCTGAAAAAATGCGTTCTTTGGGAGAGATGGCAAGTGGTGTGGCCCATGACTTTAACAACAGCCTGACCACGATCCTGGGTAATATTAAACTGCTCAAAGAAACCGGGGTTGATAGTGCCATAACGGAAAAACTCGACGCCGTTGAACAGGCAGCCCGACATGGAGCAGAAAAGATTGCCGGCCTGCAGGGATTCAGCCAAACGCCTGATGATGCTGTTGCCAAACACTTTAAACTGCTGGCCCTGAAACCCCTGGTTGATGAAGTACGAAATCTCACCCGCTTCAGGTGGAAGGACCTGCCCCAGAAAGAAGGTCACACCATTGAGTTTACAACGGAAGTAAAAGGCTCTCCTGTACTGCATATAAACGGTTCTGATTTCAAGGAAATGCTGACAAACCTCATCTTCAATGCTGTTGACGCAATGCCCCAGGGGGGCCATATCCATCTCAGCGTCAAACAGGAAGGTGAAAAGGTCTTAATAACGGTCCGGGATAACGGCATTGGTTTGTCAAAAGAAGATGCAGCCCATATTTTTGAGCCCTATTTTACCACTAAGGCCAGGGGACATGCCGGCCTTGGCTTGCGCATTGCCAGGCGCTTTGTCGAGCGTTATGGTGGGTCCATTGCTGTGGAGAGCGTCAGGGGAGCCGGTACTACATTCACGATTGAATTTCCTCTTCTTACCACCACTGACCCTGAAAAATTGACCCAAGCCGTAAAGCCCACACAAGCAATTCCTTTGCAGATTCTTGTCATTGATGACGAACCTCTGGTCCGCAGCCTTTTGAAACAGGTACTGGAAGATAGTGGCCATTCGGTGACGGAAGCGGGCAACGGTCAGGAAGGTGTCCGCTGCTTCAGGAATAGTCTAATTGACCTGGTTATTACAGACCATGGAATGCCTGTCATGAATGGTCTGGATGCCGCCTTCCGCATCAAAAACCTGAAACCTGCAACCCCGGTCCTGCTCATTACAGGCTGGCAGGCGGAAACTGATGCAGTTTTTCAGAAACCAAGCGGTATAGATGAATTTATTAGCAAACCGTTCGACCTGGAGAACATCCTGGATCTGGTACAGGCGTACGGTTATAAAATTAAAAAGTAATCACTCGCCCCCTTTCTGCTTAGGAAAAGAGCATCAGAAAGCAGAGACATTCCTGCTTTTCAAAAAGGCTGCAAAGGGTTTATCCCATTCCTTAATGTGAAGAGTATACCAGCCCGCAAACATATCCTGCACTTCGACCATTAAGGCCTTGCTGGCCCCCTCCCTGTATAAGCGTCCATACAGTTCTGAGACCTCCCCCATTAACCTGTCATGCTGAGCCTTGTGTTTCTTCAGCCGGTTGTAGCCGTGAGTCTTCATCGCCTCCTCTTCTTCCCTGAAATGGAACTTCACATAATCATCCAGGTTATCCAGGGCCGCTTTCAGTTTGTCCTGGTCTGCAAGCACCGAATCATTAGAGACTGCATTTGCCCACATCAAAAGTGCCCGGTGCTGGTCATCAATCGTATCAATCCCTGTTTTCAGATCATCGGTTAATTCTAAAGGTTTCATAAGCTAAATCCTCCATTTTTTCCTTACGTTGTCTTATATATGGGCAATACTCTCAATTAACTTTACTTTGCAATGGCATGCCGGGCCTCTTCTACGGTAGCCCATATGCGATAGCGCACCTCAAACCCTGTGGGCACATAGACTACCATGGGCAACTTGCTGTTGTAGCGTAACAGCTGTTCATCCCCGCGTACCAGCACAAAAGCCTCTTTTTTTTCCTCGCCGGGCGGGCAGGCCATCATGGTTGAAGCGCCGGGACCTTCGGCGTTACGGAGAATATAGAATGAATAACCCCGGCCGTCTATAATCTGCCTTTCAAGTGTACCGGACAGGGAATGGAGATTGCAGTCGATCTCCATGGTCTTGCCGACCAACAGCTCCACCTTGCGAAGATCTTCATTGGCATACGGCTCAAGATGAATGAGCATCCTGGCATAGCCGCCTTCAGGCAGGGGGTAGGGGTTCATGGGGTCAGAGCCGGCAAAAGAGACCGATGCCAACATCAGAAGTACGCATAGCAATATAAGCTTGATGAATCTTGCCAGAATTATGTGAAGCATCACTGCCTCCTTTTTGTGTTAAGACGCCTGGTGTAACCCTTCCATGAGGGCTGCTTATCCTTCCTTTCCTGCTAGCCGATAAAGCAATTTAGTCTTTATCATTTTTCATTGCAAGAAAACCAGGCGGGTATTTCTGCACTGAATAGGCCCCCGGCCATCTGGAACCTGAGGCCATAAAGCCTGCACATGGTTTTGTATCAGTTCTTTTGTCTGCTCTGAACAGATTTGGCAAGACTCTCGCAGCCAGGGAGAAAATCTACGCTGTTTATGAAAAAATGTCAAAAAAGCAGGACTGAAACCACTGCCATGACAACAAGTGGCAGGTGCCGGAAAAAGGCCGGAGCCACCTTTTCAGACGGCAGCAGGGCCACGAGTTTTGCGGCCACGGTAACGGACAGGGAAAAACCGATAATGATCAGGATGATCTGCAGAATATAGATGGACTGCATGTCGAGCCGGAAGGCAATATGCGGCATAGAGTAGCCCACCTGGTTGCCGAGGATGACAAAGAAATCCGCCGCATGGTTCAAGAGCGGCACAAGCCGTATGGCAATTTCATTGGCATAGACTAAAGGCAGCATGACCAGAAAGAAAGTGGAACCGAACCCCTTGCCGGCGTCCGTGTCAACCTTTCCCATGAAAGCAACACCGGCCACGGCAACATGGTAGGCAAACAGAACAGAGCAGAGCATCAGGATTGCATAGGTCCATTCCATGGAGGCCACATAGGAGTTGACCTTCTGGGGCAGTACAGTGAGGTCAAGGCCTCTGAATATCTGGGTGCCCCAGAGCAGCGGCACAAAAAGGACCATGGCCAGGTCGGCGCTGCGGCTGTTCCAGAGCTCCCAGCCGGGAGGGCGCAGGTTGAAGCGCACGGCCTGATTCCGGCAGGCCTTCATGCAATTGCCGCACAGAACACAATCCTGGTTGGTATCCATGGCAAAGGGCCCCTTGCCCATGGAGCAGCCCGGCGTATCACCGCTTCCGGTATAACAGACATAATCGGTACATTCATGGCTGCAGTAATTATAATTGGAGCGCACTTCTACTATGGAGGCCCGGGCAAAGGTGGCGACCATCTGGCCGAGCGGGCAGACATAGCGGCACCATATCCTACCCTCAAAGAGCAGGGCAAATAGCACTGCTGAACCCAGCATGGCTAGCAAAAGCCAGGCAGTTTCCGTGGGCCTCTCAAACATATGCAGGGCCGCCTGGGCCCAGAAGATGATGGCCAGGCCCACAGCGCTTATAAAAAAGCCGTAGTTCAGATAATTGGGCAGGATCTTCCAGCGTTTGATCTTCAGTTTCCTCACCAGACCGCTGAAAAATCCTATGGGACAGAAGCTGCACCATATTCTAGCCAGGAGCAGGCAGCTTAAGATAAGCAATGGCTCCCAGTTGGCCCAGACCAGCAGCAGGGAAATATTTGAGTCCGGTGACGGATTGCCCCATATACCCAGAATGACCACCAGTACAAACATAGCCGCAACAATTACCTGGGGGACAACAGGATAGAACGGACTTTGAAAAAAATTTCGTACTAAGCTGATTGACAGAAGATTGAAGGCATTTTTACCGGTTATGGGCACCGTGCCGATAAAGACGTCTTCAGCAGTTATGACATCTCCTTTTGCCAGGCTGATGGAACGGGATACCACCTCCTCCAGCTCGTCAAAGTTTCCAGGCCAGTTATACGCCATCATCTTGTTAAGGGCTTCCTGGTCGATCTTTTTGACTGCTTTGCCCTGCTCCTTACCTATGGCCCGCAGCAAAAGCTGGATCACTTCCTTTAAGTCTCTTTTTCTGTTGCGCAGCGGTTCCAGCCGTAACTGGTCAGCAGCAAGGTATTCGTAGAGAACATTCTCCAGGTTCAGGTCATCTGTAACATCAATGATGATCCTGGCCGAAGCACGGGTCGGCCGCTCCGCTCCCAAAGGATAGTACATACCGGTCTTGAGGTATTCCAGCAGCAGCCGCTGGACCTTGGGTTCAAGCCCGGCGCCCTCCTTTATGACCAGGGTGCCGTTATGGGCCAGCTTCAGAAAGCCCTGCCATGGTGCATAGGTTTGCCCATATGTTTCAGGGTCATATCCGAAAAGGGCGGCCATCTGCTCCAGTTCCCGGTAATAAACCGTTTCTCTTTCATGCTGCAGCCCGTCGGCAACTAAATCGGGTATATGGGCCGGATCAAAAATTATATAGGAGCCTTCCCGATTTTCGCCGTGCTTATGTATAAACTGTGCCACCCTTGACTTCATTGAACCACGGTCACCGCAAAGCAGCACCGGGAGGTCGGAACAGCAGAAGGTTTAAACAAATTACCGCAGTTTATTAGCCCGCTTTGTAGAGCAGCTTAATGGGATGCAGGGCCGGGTCACCAGCTGGCGTTGAACCATTTTCGTATTGCTGCCTGCGATGCCTGTGGATACTCCCTGTACAGGTTAAGAAACACCGACTTCGGCACTGCCAGAATACTGGTTTTTTCCATGGCCCTGGCCGTAACAAACCTGGGGCTTTCGGTCAGGAGACTCATTTCGCCGAATACTTCACCGGCCCTGTGCACTGCAAGGTCAATCTCCTTCCCTTTTTCAGGCTTATGGGACAGGCTGACTGTACCAAGCAGAATGACATAGACGTAGTCACTGCCCTCCTTCTGCCTGAAAACTATTTCGCTGGAGTCAAAGGTAAGCCTTGCTGATTTGGAATGGATATCGGTAATAACACTTTTAGGAAGGGAATAAAAAATGGCAGAGTTTGCAAGGCGATCAATATCCTGGAGCTTCAGCGCCTGTGCCAGGTCTTTCTTCGTGATGGCATCTGCATCAAGCAGCAACATGCCGATCAAAGGATCATAGCCTTTTGAGCGCAGGTTATCCTGGCGGTCCAGTCCATACATTACCGCCGTTTCATCACAGGCACCTGCAGCCAGTAAATATTCACACAACATTCCGGCCGGCTCTCTCGCCTGTGCTGAAAAATGAGAGATCTTTTCACTATGCGGTTCAACCATATCTGCCACCCGCTGCCTGGATGGAATTTTACAAGGCCAGTTTAGCTTATTTCCGTTATTTTTGCTAATTCATTTGTTTGACGCACTCCATCTTCAAATAATGACCAGCCTTCCCATGCCACCACTGTTGATGATTTTGTTTAGACCGATATTTTCCTTGCTAAAATTAACAATATTATTATACAGTTATACGTAAAAATATAAACTGATCCAGGAGGCGGAATATGCAGATAGTACCAGATAGCTATTGGGGGCATCTAGAATACTCCCTACAATTTACTCTTTTCTTAATTCTCTTATGTTTCATTCCCTTTCTCATGAGCAGCTGCGCAAAAACCACCACCGTAAATATGGACCAGATGGACATCACCATGCATGAAAATTGGAGTGGCGATTATCCTGTATCCGAACTTGGCAGGCTGCCCGAAAAACAGCAGGATTTGACCGCCGGCTATATCGGCGATACTGAAACATTTATCCCCGTCTGGCGGGCCTTCATGCCCAAAGAAATTCTGCCGTTAGTTGATTTCAGCAAAAACATAGTTGTTTATACG
This sequence comes from uncultured Desulfobulbaceae bacterium, assembly GCA_947259115.1. Classification (GTDB taxonomy): domain Bacteria; phylum Desulfobacterota; class Desulfobulbia; order Desulfobulbales; family BM004; genus BM004. Next base: position 23,139 of record CAMYKS010000008.1, read on the forward strand.
CGCAACACCCGCTTCTATAACCGAAAATCAATTATCTCAGTTAGACAGCAAAACGGGATTGCGGAAATAATTGCCATGGAAACAAGGACAGCCATGCCCATAGAAGAAAAAGTTGCAATGGCCATGGCAGTCATACCACGCCAAGGTGTGAAGGCCATCAAGGCCGGCGATAAAACAGTCCAGGTAAAGGACTTGCTGTAATTTCAGGTTGAAATGAACAGTTTATTTAATTTCCGAATGATTTTAATAAGTTTTCTGTTGCTTGCAGGAGGGCTCTCATGTGCCGGGGTGAAAGACAGATCAACCGGGCCGAATGCTTTGCCCGGAAAAAACCCTGCGACTACAGCCTATCTCATCCAAAATGAGTGGATACAGCTTGAAAACGGGCGGGCTGAATGGCCGGCTGCCCCTGGTGCTGCCGCCAGGGTAATGGTGGCATTATCTGGTAAACCTGTTCAAAGCGATTTAGATAACGACGGCGATGAAGACGCTGTCATATTTCTAACTTACCAGGGCGGGGGCAGCGGCACATTTTTTTATATTGCTGCCGCACTTCAGGAAAAAGAGCAGTATAGAGGCACAAACGGAATTTTTCTCGGCGACCGCATCAGGTCCCCTGCCGCAATTTTACAAAACGGCATGATTATCGTGAATTTTCTGGACCGCAGGCCTGACGAGCCTATGACGTCAGCACCAAGTGCACTGCAGAGGCGATATTTTATTCTGAACAATTCCATGTTAGATGAAATTAAGCCTGCTGCAGATGAATCAGTATACCAGGGCTGGCTGACCATCGGTCATGAGGTCCGTTCATTTCAGCCCTGTGATGAAAAAAATGACCTCTGGCTCCTGGGTAAATCGCCTGCGCTTGCTAAGATCATTTCAGCTTATAATGAAACTGCTGCTGATTTTCCACCGTATGCACCTGTTTTCGCAATTCTTACCGGCAAAAAAACCGTTTCACCGGCAGTAGGATTTGGTGCGGACTACAAAGAGTCACTTGCCACCACACAGCTTATCAAGATCCTGCCACAGGGGAACTGCAGAAGCGATTTGATCCTGCTGGACTCTCCCTTGCCGGGAGCCCATATTTCCTCGCCGCTTACCATAAAGGGACAGGCCCGCGGCACATGGTTTTTTGAAGGGGATTTCCCTGTTATGCTGCTGGATGCGCATGGCCAGAAAGTAGCAGAGAGTCACGCAACAGCCCAAGGGGAATGGATGACGAAAAACTTTGTCGACTTTGAAGGGACAATAGCGTTTCCGGGTTCCTTTTCCGGCCGCAATGGCACCCTGATACTGAAAAAGGACAATCCCACCGGCCTGGCTGAATTTGATGATTTTCTAAAAATTCCAGTAACCTTTGAATAAGGAGAACAGCTGTGAACAGTATCGTCGTGGTTTGCAACAACTGCTCCACAAAGAACAGGGTCCCGGCTGACAAGCAGCACCTGGGACCAAAATGCGGCAAATGCAAAGAGGCCTTTTCTTTTGCCGGTTCTGCCGTGCCTGTTGAACTTGACGACTCTACATTCCCCAGGTTTGTCAGCCAGGCCTCAAAACCTGTGATGGTGGATTTCTTCTCGCCAACATGCGGGCCATGCAGGATGCTGGCACCGGTTATAGGCTCCATGGCCCGTAAATTTTATGGCCGCGTCATCATTGCCACGATCGACACCAGCCGCAACCAGACGACTGCATCCCAGTATAAGATCAGGGGTGTCCCCACGCTGCTCTTTTTTAAAAACGGCCAACTTGTCGACCAGGCAACCGGTGCGCTTCCTGAACAGGACCTTGCCGGCCTCCTTGAAAAGCATGCCTAAAGCATAGCCAAATACAAATAAATCGTATAGGCTTTCACAGTAATGGAACACTTCCTGCTTGCCACCACGAAACAAATTATCACGCTGCTCATATATCTGACCTTTGGTGGCCTTACTGTACTCCTCACCGTTTTTGTGGCCTATCTTCAAAGGAGGCCGGATCTGAAGATCTGGCATAAGGCAGATCTTGATGCTGAATTTACTGCGGAGTCAACCGTTGCCGATTTCTCCGAATATGTGCAATTGGAAGAAAAACTTTTCCGGCAACTTGAAGAAAGGGTTTACAATGAAATCAAACCCGTGGACCGGCATCACCTGAACCGCTTCAATCCCGGTTCCATGACAGATCCAAACCGCTGGCAGCACAACTGGAATCGCACCTTTGAGCTTTCCCACAATGGACCTGAAGCCGGAGTGCTCCTGCTGCATGGCATGTCAGACGCACCTTACAGTCTGCGCCATATCGGCTTACATCTGCATAAAGCCGGTGCCACGGTTATCGGCCTCAGAATTCCAGGGCATGGCACTGCGCCCAGCGGACTTGTGGATATGCATTGGCACGATATGACTGGTGCAGTCAAATTGGCCATGCATCATTTGCAAAAAACGTGCGCCGGCAAACCACTTTACATCATCGGTTATTCCAACGGCAGCGCGCTTGCCGTGCATTACGCACTCTCCGTACTTGGAGACGATTCATTGCCAAAAGCCGAGGGCCTTGTCCTAGTCTCTCCTGCCATAGGGGTAACCCGACTGGCCGCCTTTGCCGTCTGGCAGGCACGTCTCGGTCACCTGCTCGGGCTGGACAAGCTTGCCTGGAATTCCATCGAGGTAGAATACGATCCTTTCAAGTACAACTCATTTGCCGTCAATGCAGGGGACCAGGTTTATCGTTTGACCAGCGAAATACAGAACCTCCTCGCAAAGAACTCTGAGGCGGGTATACTTGGGCAACTGCCTCCCATGCTTGCCTTTCAATCAGTGGTCGATACAACCGTATCAACGTCTGCCCTTACTACCGGCCTTTTCGGCAAACTCCCGGCGGGCGGCCACGAACTGGTCCTGTTCGATATCAACAGGAAAAACGAAGCTGCCAAGTTCTTTAACGATGCCCCCCAATCATTCCTGGACAGCCTGCTCAACAGTGCAGACCTTTCATACGCCCTCAGTCTTGTTGCCAACGGAAACACAGAAAAAAGCCAGGTCCATGTTTTGCACAAAGAAGAGAACAAAGCCGAGGTAAACTCTTTGCCGCTAGCGGTCGCCTGGCCCGAGAATATCCATTCCCTGTCCCACATTGCCCTGCCTTTCCCGAAATCCGATCCTCTCTACGGCGAAAACAGCTCCGCAGAAAATCCCGGGGTACACCTGGGTAATATTGTAATGCTTGGAGAACGCGGTGTGCTTAAAATTCCGGCTTCCGCCATGCTGCGGCTGCGCTGGAATCCCTTCTATTCCTATGTTGAACAGCGTATATTTGATTTTATCAGGTTGGAGAAACCCTAAAAACTATTCTTAACCGCAAATGAACGCATATTCTTTTAAAGACCCCTACGAGGTACATAAAAGATCAGCAGAGAAGACACAAACAAGACATTCTTTCTGTATTGGCCATTTCACGCCGCAGAGTACCACAGAAGTGACCGAATAGGAGTTTAGGTAAGCGCAGACTCCGACTTGTCTGAGCGTAACAGTGTGGCTTGATCACACGGTGTCTGAGTTTTCAAACTCCCGGTCGCTTCGAGGAACGCAGGGAAGTTCCGCATCGCGGAACCAGCAGTGAAACGGCGAGTGATTGGCTGCCCTTTTCGCCGCTGCGCTGCTGGTTCGTTTTTGCACCCTAAAAAGGGTATAAAGGCAAGCTGTCTGTCTGTTAATCATTGGGTTGTTGCGTTACCCAATAATCATCTGGTTGTTTCGTTACCAGATAATCGTCGGCAGGTTGTAGGTTAACGAAACAAACCAACGATTGACACATATGTCGACAAAAATGAACATAAAGAAATATGCAGAATTCCGAGGGAAATCTATTTTAGATTCTCTTACTTTGCTGAAAAGTAAAGCTTGGACTTTCAACTTAGCTGAGGGTTTATGGGATAAATTAAAAACTACTGCAAGCCCAACTCCTTGAGTTTTTTCATATAACCATCACGGCCTGCAAAATGGTGGGCCTGTAACCCTGCTGCAATGGCCCTGTCAATATGGCCGATGTTGTCATCCACAAAGAGCGTTTCACCTGCAGTGACTTTCAACGACTGGAGCGTCTCAACAAAAATAGCTGGGTCGCGTTTTGTTTTGCCCAGGTGAAAACTGTTAAAAACAGCATCAAAGTCCTGAAAAAAATGGTATTGGGAATCCAACAGGTCAAGCCAGTCAGACTGATCGCTTAGAATCGCAGTTATGAGCCCCTGCTGCTTTAATGATTTTACTGTTTCCAGCATCCAGTCCCGTGGAATGAACCGCGATAGTATTTCCCGGCGCAGTTCATCATCGCTTGCCATGATGCCGCTGTGCTGCCTTACCTCATCCCAGTATTCTTTTTCTGAGCCTTTACCGGTCACATAGCCTGAGTTATATACCGCCTCGTTGGCAAGCTGAAAAAACCGTTTCCGGTCAAGGCAGAATTTCTTTGCTATGGCATAAAGCCCCTGCTGGAAACCTTCTTCAGCAATTACACCGCCGAAGTCAAAGAGAGCTGCCTTTATTTTCATTTTGGTTCCTGCTGATAATTTATTGATACGCTTTCATGTTCAACTAAAATGCTTATAGTCTTTTTTTATTTAAATACCATTTTTTTGGCAACGAGTCATGGAACTATGAATTGCATACAAACATTTTTACGTACAGCTTTTGTTATTTTCTTCATTATCAGCTCCAGTAGTTTCCTGTCTGCAGAGCCCAGCGCTCGAGCTGAAACGGTGGTTCTGCTGCATGGACTTGGCCGCACCTCCAAGTCTATGGCCTATATGGAAGAAAGGTTTACTGGTGCCGGATATACGGTTTTCAATTATGATTATGAATCCAGAAAGAATAAAATTGATTCCCTTGTCCTTGACCTGCAGGCATTTCTTGAAAATTGTTGTCTGCAAAAGGAAGCCAGACTCTACTTTGTCACCCACTCATTGGGAGGCATCCTGGTACGGGCCCTGATTTCGCGGAACAGACCCGAAAATCTGGGGCGGGTGGTGATGCTGAGCCCTCCGAACAAGGGAAGCGAAACCGTTGACTTACTAAAGAATTATTCCTTTTTCCAGAAGATTTTCGGGCCGGCCTCCATGCAACTGGGCACAGATCCGGAGAGCTTCCCGAATCGTCTCGGCCCTGCTGATTTTGAGCTTGGCATCATAACAGGGGACCGGACAATTGACCCTGTTTCGTCATTGATAATCCCCGGTGAGGATGATGGCAAGGTTGCCGTTGAGAAGACAAAGCTTGAGGGCATGACAGACTTCCTCGTTATGCCTGTTTCACACGCCTATATCATGCAAAAGCCCGAGGTGGTGGAAGAGGTCATATATTTTCTGCAGAACGGCGAATTTTCCATTTCAGAAGTCCCTGGATTAGAAAAATAGAAAGGAAGGGAATATGCAGCCCATGGGCTGTGATATAAAAACAACCCAAGGCTTAAGTTGACGAAATCAGCTTACCAGGGTATTTTCTAAAAACAGACCGTATGACATTAATGTCCGCAATATTAATCAAATAATTTTAACTTGTTATGACATATACCAGTTATTTGGCTCTTTACTTTATTGCGGATTTAGAATTTGTCTTCTTGCAAAAAATCGTACGATTACCGGGTCACGCGACAACCCCAATGACTGACGGAAACAAAATTCGTATATCAATTATTATCCAACAGGGAGCTCTTTCATGGAATTAACAGGTAAAAAGGTATTTATCCTGGTGGAAACTATCTACAACGATCTGGAGTTCTGGTATCCCTTTTACCGCCTCAAGGAGGCCGGCGCAGAAGTAATCGTGATCGGCCCCATGGGCGGCATGGTCTATGAGGGCAAGGCGGGTCTGCCGGTTAAGGCGGATGCCGGTATGGCGGATGTTTCTGCTGCAGACTGCGACGGCCTTGTCATCCCCGGCGGCTATGCCCCGGATCATATGCGCAGGCATCCGCAGATGGTGAAGCTGGTCAGGGACTGTGTGGAATCCGGAAAAATTGTTGCAGCCATCTGCCACGCCGGTTGGATGCTGGCCTCGGCTGATATCCTGCAGGGCCGAACAGTCACTTCCTTTTTTGCCATAAAGGATGATCTTGTACATGCAGGCGCAAACTTTGTGGACCGGGAGGTCGTGGTTGACAACAACATCATCACCAGCAGGACGCCCGACGATCTGCCGCCCTTTATGCGGGCTATTATTGAGGCACTGAGATAATTAAGGTTCCGAGGTTCCAAGGGGTCAAGGTTTCTAGGGTAAAAAGTGAGGCTCCTCCAGCATAGCTGGAGGCCTCAGGTAGCCCCATAAAAGGGGGCGAACTACTTCCTGGTTTGAATATCGAATATCGAACAAGAAATGTTGAATGATGAAATTACACAACAGGAAAGACTATATAACTTCATGAATTATCTTCTCTAAGGTTCAAGTGACTTTAGGAGAAAAGAAGGAAATGCAGTTGCTAAACTTTTTTAACTCCTTCGACATTCTGCGGTTCCTTATTCGATGTTCTAAGATTCGTTTTTTTATTATCCTGTTCAGTTTCTCGCCGGATCGGTTGAACCTATCCGGGTCCACCACCAAAGGTGGTGGGTTTATGAATAACTGAACAACCCTCGTCTACAAGACGAGGGGTTCGTGCGGCTATCAACTGAAGTTGATTTTTCGCCGCTATTTTAAGACCACTACCTTTAGGCTGTGGTAGTTTATAACATGCTGGATAAACTCTTCGTCTTTAGACGGAGGATAATCCTTACAAAAGTCCCTTCGGGACATGAAAAAACTTTTCTTCGCCTGAAGGCGAGGGGTTTCAACCATCCCCGAAAGAGACACTAAAAAAAACTGACCAAAAAACTGTCAGGTCAAAAATCTGGGGGGGCAAATTCTTCAATTACTATTTTCCTTGGCCTCTTGTGTCTGTCAATCATTGTTCGTTTTGTTGATCAATAAACGTCGGCAGTTTTTTATGCCGTCAATCCTTGCCCCCTTGAAACCTTGAAACCTTGGAACCTTCATTTATCCTTGACATCCATACCCTTTCATTGTAGACAAACAGGTTTGTCACTTTGACATCTTCAATTTCTTACAAATATGTAATAAATTGACCAGTTAACAGTCCTTTAGGCGAGAAATTTTTAATCAGTATTAATGGAAATTTTTACAAGGAGAACACGATGTGCCGGCTAGCTCTTAAAACCGCCAGCAAACCCTTTTCACCCTTTGGTGTCCTTACGGCCATGGAAGCAATGCAGGAAGGATATGACGGCAGCGGCTTAGGCTTAGTCCTCCGCGGTGTAAAATTCACGGATTATACCTACCGTGGCCAGGACCCTATCCTTTCAGGCATTGCACACACAGAGGCAGCCTTTCATCGATTGGGCGAATTTATGCAGGCAAAGGGTTTTCAGCTTAAATATGACCACGAATTTGATGCTGACTTCAAGAAGATTGAAGCACAGGATCGCTATAAGTATTTTGTGAGGGTCTATAGACTGCCTGAGTCCTGGAAGTATTATGATAAGGACGAAGTGGAGACACGGCTATTGCTGACCCGTCTGGAACTGCGCAAGAACGGCGAAGACCACGACGGCGACCTCACTGCCTTTTCTTTCTGGCCCGATGTTGCAACCATCAAGGAAGTCGGCTGGCCCCTGGGAATCGGCGAGGCTCTTCGCCTGAACGATAATCGCATCAAGTCCCGGGTCGTTATGGCGCAGGGCAGGCAGAACACCAACTACGGTATCAACCTCTATGCCTGCCATCCCTTCTTTATCCAGGGTATCGCCTCCATGACAAACGGTGAAAATACCGCCTATGTGCCCATCAAGGAATTGCTGACCGGTATGCATTACCCCGGTTATATAGGGTACCAAAGCGACTCTGAGGTCTTTACCCATATTTTGCATTATGTAATTAAACAACTTAAGCTGCCGCTTGAAACATATAAACATGTAATCACTCCTCTCAAAACAGAGGAGTTGAATGTGCATCCACAGGGAGAATTTCTCAAGGGGCTGCGTAATGTATGCCGCCGCATGATCATTGACGGCCCGAACTGTGTAATCGGCTCCCTGCCGGATGAAACCTGCATCATGGTACAGGATTCCAAAAAATTGCGTCCTGGTACTGTAGGCGGCCATAAAGGTGAATGGGCCATGGCCTCGGAAATGTGCGGTGTTGACGCCATGATCCCGGACCGTGACCGTTCCCTTGACTTTCAACCCATGCGTGAAAACACGATAATTATTCCTCCAGACCGTAAGGAGATGAAGATATGGTCTCAATTCGATCCATACCCTCTACCCCAAGTAGCTTAACGCATCTTGACCTGCAGTGGGTCATCAAGCACCGTGAGGACAGGTGTACCCTGTGCGGCCAATGCACATCCGTCTGTCCCAAGGAAGCAATCTACCTGACCTACCGTAGGCAGAGGATGCCGAAACTTGATATCCTCAAGAAAAAACGGGGAAGCGAGTACCGCACCTTTACCGGTATACGGCAACGCACAGAAGCGGCAAACCGCTGCATCGGCTGCGGCATGTGCGCCACTGTCTGTCCTAACGAGGCAATCGGGCCTGAGCCAAATCCCAATGATGCCAGGGTCCGCCTCCTGCAGAATGACAAAGGCGAGGCCTGGAAGCGCGGTGGCCGCCGAAATGTTCGAGGCTCACTTCTTGACAGAATTGTCTTCAACCGTATCTCCATGCTGACCGATCCGGCCCTTGATGCCGGTCGTCATGAGTTCCAGTTGAATACCCTTCTCGGTCGGGTGCTGCCGCCTGAAGAATATCTGCACCGTCAGGCAACTGGGGAGTGGATTCCGCCGGTAAGAGAGATATTTCCTTTTGTCATCGGATCCATGTCATTCGGTGCCCTTTCGCCGAACATGTGGCTCGGATTGCTCCAGGGAGTTGCCTACTGTAATGAAGTACTGGGTATCCCTGTTGTCATGGCAACCGGTGAGGGCGGCTGTCCTCCATGGGTCCTGAAAAGCCCCTACCTTAAATATATTATCCTGCAGATAGCTTCCGGCTATTTCGGCTGGGATGAGATTATCAGGGCTATCCCGGACATGCAGTGCGATCCGGCAGCCATTGAGATCAAGTACGGGCAGGGTGCAAAACCGGGAGACGGTGGTTTACTCATGTGGTTCAAGGTGAGCAAACTCATCGCCCGCCTGCGTGGTGTGCCGGAAGGCGTTGATCTACCATCACCGCCTGTACATCAGACTTTGTACTCCATTGAGGAGTCGGTCATGAAAATGATCCAGTCGCTGTCCATGGCCTGGGGTTTCAGGGTGCCTGTCTATCCCAAGATATCCGGCTCCACCTCAGCAAAATCGGTGTTGAACAACCTGGTGCGAAACCCTTACGCCTCAGCCCTGATGATCGACGGCGTTGACGGTGGTACCGGAGCAGCATACAACGTCAGCATGGATGCCACGGGCCACCCAATCGCTTCAAACCTGCGGGAATGTTACCTTGATCTGGTTGCCCAGGGTAAGCAGAATGAGATCCCAATTTTTGCAGCAGGCGGCGTTGGCAAGAACGGCAATGTTACCCAGAACGGCCTGGCGTTGATTATGCTTGGGGCCTCCGGTGTCCATATCGGTAAATACATTATGCAGTCTGCTGCAGGTTGTCTGGGCAGTGAGCAGAACCGCTGCAACGTCTGCAATATTGGCATCTGCCCCAAGGGCATTACCAGTCAGAACGTAAAACTCTACCGGCGTCTTGACCCGGATCAGGTTGCCGAGCGGGTGGCAGATACCTTTATGGCCATACGCACTGAGATGAAAAAGACCCTGGCACCGTTAGGCCGCTCCCAGAGCCTGCCCATCGGTATGTCAGACGCCATTGGTATTGATGATGCTGACGCAGCAGAAAGGCTGCAGATTAAATATGTCTGTTAATTGTCCGCTATAAGCGCATGAATGGAGCACTATCGTGAGTCCCAAGAAGAAAACAAGTCCAAAAAAGAAAATAGCAAAAGCCCTGACAGTAAAGGGATTAGATAAGCTAGGCCAGCGCATAAGCTCCCAGAAATTCGAGGAGATAGTCCAGACTGCGGCCAAGAAATCCAAAAAGCTCGTTTTGGAAAGCTATGGCCAGCATAATGTGGGCGGCAGGCTGATGCCCCAGGGAGGCCCTTACGACCTGACCATCAGGGGTCCGGTAGGCCAGCGTCTCGGTTGCATGGGACAGCCCGGCACTTCCATTACCTGCGAAGGCCCGGCCTCCGATGACGTCGGCTACCTCAATATAGGGGCTGATATCGTTATCCTGGGTGATGCCACCAACGGCGTCTGTAATGCCATGGCCCAGGGGCGGGTTATGATCAAGGGTTCCATCGGTGCCCGCGGCCTGACCATGACCAAGTGGAACCCGGATTATGAAAAGCCGGAGTTATGGGTCCTGGGCTCGGTTGGTGACACCTTTGCCGAGTTCAACTGTGGCGGTATCGGAATTGTCTGCGGTGTGGAAGCCAAGAATCCCAATAATGTCCTGGGCTACCGTCCCTGTGTCGGCACGGTTGGCGGCTCGGTTTATTACCGCGGTAAAACCGACGACACCTATTCCCGCACCAACGTCAAGGAAATGGAGCCGGATGATGAGCAATGGCAATGGCTCATGGACCGCATGCCCGGTTATCTCAAAAAGATCGGCCGGCCCGAGCTTTTAAAAACCCTTTCCAAGAGAAAGGAGTGGAAGATTCTTGTGGCCATCAGCCCCCAGGAAAGGGCCCTTATCTTTTCCGGGCCCATGCCCATGAGCGAATTCCGCTATAAAGTCTGGGATAAGGCTTTGGGCGGCGACCCTTTGCGTGACCTGGCTCCGGGCCTGGACCGCAGCCCCATTGGTTTGATTGAAACTGGGGACTTACGACGCAAGAAGCCATATTGGGCAAACCATGAAAAGGCAGCTCCCTGTACTTTTTACTGCCCGGTGCATATTCCCACAATTGACCGGTTGCGTTTAATCCGTGACGGTAAAATGGAAGAAGCGTACGAACTGGTATTGCAGCACACACCCCTGCCGGGTTCCGTCTGCGGCCATATCTGCCCTAACCTCTGCATGGAAGGATGCTCGCGCCAGACCGTAGACAAGAGTATTGATGTAGCAATGATGGGCCGCGCCATCAAGGATGCACCGCCCCCTAAAACGGCTAAAAAACTGAAGAAAAAAGTTGCCATTATCGGTGGTGGTCCTGCAGGCATGAACGCCGCCTGGCAGCTTGCCATAGCCGGTATTGAAGCCCATATTTTTGAACGTGACCACATACTCGGCGGTAAGCTTGCCCAGGTCATCCCATGGGACAGGTTGCCCAAGGCCATATGGGATTCTGAGATTGAGCGATTCAAATCAATGAAAAACATCCACGTCAACTTCGGCGTTGATATGACAAAATCAAAATTCAAAGAACTACAGAAGAAATTTGACTATGTCATCGTAGCGGTCGGCACCCATGAACCACGCCGACTTCCATTCCCGGGTAAGGAGCGCGTTATTGCCGCCCTGGATTTCCTGAAGTCTGCCAAGAGCGATAATCCCATGAAAGTCGGCAAACAGGTTGTGATCATCGGCGCCGGCAATGTTGGCTGCGACGTCGCCTATGATGCTTACCAGATGGGAGCAGAAGAGGTGACCCTGGTCGATATCCAGAAACCTTTGGCCTTTGGCAAGGAAAAGGAATCAGCCGAGGCTCTTGGCGCCACCTTCCGCTGGCCGGTCATAACCAAGGAAGTTACCAAGGACGGTCTTGTAACGACTGAAGGTGATCTCATTCCTGCCCAGACCGTTATCATCTCAATTGGTGACATCCCGGCCCTGAAATTCCTGCCTGACACCGTTGAATGTCTCACGGTCGGGGGTGCTGCCTGGATCAAAACAGATGCAACCGGTCAGACATCCGAGCCAAATGTTTTTGCAGTCGGTGATGTCGAACGCCCCGGCCTGGCAACCAATGCCCTTGGCAGCGGCAAGAAATCAGCAGATTTCATTATATCGCAAGCCCAGGGGAAAGAATGGGTGCCTTTTGATAAGAAGCTGATCAATTTAAAAACATTGACCACGACCCATTATGCGCCGGATATCGAATGCGGTGTACACGTGGAGGGTGAGGCATACCGCTGCCTTTCCTGCGGTAAGTGCAGGGATTGCCATCTCTGTGAGACCATGTGCCCGACCAATGCCATCTCCCGCCGGGAGGTGCCAAGCGAGGTTGGCTATGAATATATCTCCGACGATGAGAAGTGCATTGCCTGCGGTTTCTGTAAGGATACATGTCCGTGTGGCATTTGGGTCATGCAGCCTTTTTAATTACTCTCATTGCCGGGGACAGATTTGAAATCTGCCCCCTACGTGTTACTGTAAGGATTGTTGCATTATTATCAATTTGTTATTTTCAGGGGTTAACCGGCCACGGTTAACCCCTTTTTCTTTTAAAGAATGAGCCATCGACCATGGAATTCTCCGCCGTTGCCAAGATACTCATAGTATTCTTCGCTGTCCTTGCCGTAAGCCGTTTGCGGGTACCACTGGGAATGGGGCTCATTGGCGGTGGCCTTACCCTTGATCTCTGGTCCGGCAAAAGCCTGCAGGCCCTGCCTCCTGATTTATGGCAGGCCCTCATGCGCCCGGAACTGTGGCTTCTGGCCACCACCATTACCCTTATTATGGAAGTGGGCTACTTCATGGCATCGGATGAAAACGGCAAGGCCATTGTGTCCATGGCCCGCCGCTATGGAGGCAAACACGGCCAGGCAGTCAGTCTGGTTCTCATTCCTGCCGCCATAGGATTGGTCCCTATGCCGGGCGGGGCACTTTTTTCAGCCCCCCTAGTCGGGCGCACTGCGGAAAACTCCAGCAACTCGGCTGAATGGAAGGCTGCGGTCAACTACTGGTTTCGGCATATCCTGGAATACTGGTGGCCCCTCTATCCGGTTGTTATTGTGACGCTCTCCATTTTTACCCTGCAGACCTGGAAATTTATGCTTCTGCAGATTCCCTTTACCTTTATCAGTCTTGCTGCCGGATATTTTTTCCTGCTGCGGACCCATAAATTTTCATTCACTCCCGATGAGCCGGAGGAGGGAAATATTCCGAGTATTGTGCGGGTTCTGCTTCCCATTATCGTCATTGTTCTGACAACGCTTCTGTTGCCGGGATTTTTTCAGAGAATTTTACCCGGCCTCAATCCTGCCTCCTGGAAGCTATTATCCATGCTCACAGGTTTAGGGGTGAGTTTGGCAATAATCCGGCGCTATGGAGACAGAAACAACAGAAAAATGTTTTCCGGGCTTGCATCGAAAAAAACCCTCAATGTATTTATCACTCTGGCAGGAGTTATGATCTTTGAATCATTGCTGAACTCTTCCGGGCTGATTCCACTGGCAGGGCAGGAACTTTCCCAAGGCCGGGTCCCGATTGCCTTGATCATAGCGTTTCTCCCCTTTCTGGCAGGCCTGGTTACCGGTATTGCCATTGGTTTTGCCGGCGCCGCTTTTCCTATTGTCGTAGGCTTTATCTCTGCCGGTGAAATCAGTATGCAGCCCATGGCCGCCCTTGTCCTTGCTTTCAGCATGGGATATGCGGGCATGATGCTTTCACCTGTGCATCTCTGCTTTCTGCTGACTGTCGACTATTTCAGCGCTTCATTTATCAAAGTGTACGCCTATATTCTGCCTTGTGCCCTGAGTGTCATGGTCTTTGGTGTAATTGTTTATAATTTTTTGCAAATGTTTTAACATCATTACAAAATATGCCTGTCTATCAACTCACTGATAAACTTATTTTCCCTCCAGCCAATCTGGCGGAAAAGGACGGGTTACTGGCCATAGGCGGAGATCTTTCTCCGGAAAGGCTGCTTCTTGCATACAGCAGCGGCATCTTTCCCTGGTTCTCAGAAGGTGATCCCATACTCTGGTGGTCACCGTCCCCGCGCCTTGTCATCTTTCCTGATGAGTTCAGTATACCCAAAAGACTTTCCCGCCAGGTGCGCCAAAAGCAATTCTCTGTCACCATAGATAGAGCTTTTCAGCAAGTCATCGAAGCATGTGCAACCATTGATGAACGGGGGAAAAAAGGCACCTGGATTACTAAAAGCATGATAGATGCATACTGCCTTCTGCATAAAATGGGTTATGCCCATTCAGTGGAATGCTGGCAGGATGATAAACTTGCCGGAGGGCTCTACGGCATCTCCCTGGGTGGATTTTTTTTCGGGGAATCCATGTTCAGCAGGCAACCGAACAGTTCAAAAATTGCCTTGGTTTCTCTTGTAAAAAAACTACTGCAATGGGATTTTGACCTCATTGACTGCCAGATGAAAACAGCACATCTCATGCAGTTCGGCGCCCGGGAAATTCCCGGCCCTGAATTCCAGAAGCTGTTGGCAAAAAGTATGTCGCGCTCTACACAAAAAGGGAAATGGAAATCTTCCTGACTTTTATCGGGAAACTTGCCACGCCAACTATACCAGTTCCAATGTACGCGCATATTACCAAGGGGAAGGAACATTGTCTCTATGCCTTCTAACACTGGCGGATATATGCCAAACAACAGGTATCTCCAAACTTACCGGTTCAATAGACGCTTAAAATGAAAAACTTTATTCTTTTTTCAATAGATTTCAGTTAAGAATAAATATATTGAAATGATACAAGTTTCGTAGAACAAGTTTTACATATTCCGACAGCCGAGACTACACCGATGATCTTTACAAAGGAGAAAGGACGTGCAATGGCAGGATAACGACAACCTGGCTTCGCTTGAAGCCATGAAGAACACGGCATTTCAAGGTGGCGGCGCCAGGCGCATAGAGGTTCAGCATAAAAAGGGCAAGCTCACGGCCCGGGAACGCATAGAACTGTTGCTTGATGAGGGGTCCTTTGAGGAATTTGATCTTCTGAAAACAGGGCATGGCGACGCCGGAACAGATGAGTATCCGGGCGATGGGGTTATCACCGGCCATGGCACCATTGGCGGCCGGGAGGTCTGTGTTTTCAGCCAGGATTTCACCATTCTCGGTGGTTCCCTGGGTGAGGCGCATTCAGGGAAGATTGCCAAGATCATGGACCATGCCGTCATGGTGGGCGCCCCTATCATCGGTCTTAACGATTCAGGCGGAGCCCGCATCCAGGAGGGGGTGGATTCACTTGCAGCCTATGGCGAGATTTTCAGCCGCAACGTCCTGGCCAGCGGAGTGATCCCGCAGATATCCTGCATCATGGGGCCGTGTGCCGGCGGGGCGGTCT
The DNA here is from genome assembly GCA_947259115.1 of uncultured Desulfobulbaceae bacterium. Lineage (GTDB taxonomy): Bacteria > Desulfobacterota > Desulfobulbia > Desulfobulbales > BM004 > BM004. The sequence continues at coordinate 38,388 of CAMYKS010000008.1, forward strand.
ATAGTCCGGCCATGACCGACTTCACCTTCATGGTCGAGGATTCATCCTACATGTTCGTCACCGGACCCAATGTGGTGAAAACCGTAACCCACCAGGATATCAGCGCCGAGGATCTTGGAGGGGCACAGGTGCACTGTGAAAAGAGCGGGGTGGCGCATTTTGTCATGCCCAACGATATCCTCTGCCTCCGGGAAGTGCGGCGGCTGATCAATTACCTGCCTTCCAATAACAAGCAGAGAGCGCCTTTGCTCGATCTGCGCGACCCGGTTGACCGCATGGACCCGGCCCTGGATTTTCTGATCCCGTCCAACCCGAATCAGACGTATGACATGAAAATTCTTATCACCAGCATCCTGGACGGAGCAGAATTCCTAGAATACCAGGCCAATTTTGCCGGCAATATCATCTGCGGCTTCGGCCGTCTCGGCGGCCAGACAATCGGCCTGATCGCCAACCAACCGGCTGTTCTTGCCGGGGTGCTTGATGTAAATGCCTCGACCAAAGCGGCCCGCTTCGTACGCTTCTGCGATTCATTTAACATCCCGCTCATCTGCCTGGTTGATGTGCCGGGTTTTATGCCTGGACCTGAACAGGAGCACGGGGGCATCATTCGGCACGGCGCCAAGCTGCTCTATGCCTTTGTGGAGGCCACAGTGCCCCGCATTACCGTCATTCTGCGTAAAGCTTACGGAGGCGCTTACGTGGTCATGAATTCAAAACATATACGCTGTGATGTAAACTTTGCCTGGCCCACTGCCGAGATAGCAGTGCTCGGTCCCAAGGGGGCTGCTGAAATTATCTACCGCAAAGAGATACAGGCAGCTGACAATCCGGATGAGCTCTGGGCCCAGAAAACCGAGGAATACCGCAAGACCTTTGCCAATCCATTCCTGGCCGCCAAAAAAGGCTATATCGACGACGTGATTACACCGCGGGATACCCGGCAGCGCCTTATCCGGAGCCTGCAGTTTCTTGAAAGCAAGAACAAAAAGAATCCCAGCCGCAAACACGGGAATATCCCTCTTTAACCGCAAATAGTCATTAAGGGGCTGCTATGTTTGAAAAAATACTTATTGCCAATCGAGGCGAAATAGCTGTGCGTATCATCAGGACCTGCCGAAAGCTGGGCATCAAGTCCGTTGCGGTTTTCTCTGAAATTGACAGCCGGGCGCTCCATGTTCAGGAAGCTGATGAGGCAGTATTTCTCGGCCCGGCGCCGTCGGATCAATCTTACCTGGTGAAGGAAAAAATCATTGAGGCGGCACAAAAGTCAGGTTGTCAGGCCATTCATCCCGGCTACGGTTTTCTGTCCGAGAATGCCGGATTTGCAGAAATGGTTTCTGCTGCCGGTCTAATCTTTATTGGCCCCTCAGCTCCGGTTATTGCCATGCTGGGTGACAAGATCGCTTCCAAGAACCTGGCGATCAAGGCTGGAGTCCCTGTGGTACCCGGCTACAATCAGCCGGTCTCCGACCCGGAGGAGGCGCGGACCATTGCCGCTGAAATCGGTTATCCCGTCCTGCTTAAACCTGCAGCAGGGGGCGGCGGCCGCGGCATGCGGATCGTACATGGGCCGGATGAATTGGCTTCAGCCCTGAAGGCAGGCCAGGAAGAGACCCGCAAAGCATTTGGCGACAACACGATATTCCTGGAACGTTTTGTTGAAAAGCCGCGGCACATAGAAATCCAGATCATGGCGGATCAGCATGGTAATGTTATTTATCTGGGTGAGCGGGAGTGCTCCATCCAGCGGCGTTACCAGAAGGTGATCGAGGAGGCGCCTTCCCTGATAATAACGCCTGAAATGCGTAAGGACATCGGAGAAAGAGCCTGCAACCTGGCTCGTGAATCAGGGTACAGCAATGCAGGTACGGTTGAATTTATCATGGACACCCGGGGAGATTTTTTCTTCCTGGAGATGAATACCCGCCTGCAGGTTGAGCATCCGATTACCGAACTGGTCACCGGTCTGGACCTCGTGGAACTACAACTCCAGGTGGCAGACGGCCAGCAGCTTCCATACCGCCAGGAAGATATTGTCCTGGACGGATGGTCCATTGAGGCCCGCATCTGCGCCGAGGAACCGGACCGCAACTTTCTGCCCTCCACCGGGCTGGTCACCCGGTATGCTGAGCCGCGAGGCACCCATATCAGGATGGACAGCGGCATCATGGCAGGCAGCCGGGTGAGTGTCTATTATGACTCCATGCTGACCAAGGCTATCAGTTGGGGCAAGGACCGGGAGGAGGCAAGAATGAGACTTGTGGAGGCCCTGAACAAGTTCCATCTCGAGGGCGTAATAACCAATGCTGATTTTGCCAATGCTATTCTCAACCATCCCGCTTTTATCGAGGGCAAGCTGTCAACCGATTTTATCGAAGAGCACTTTGACCAGGGTGTTATGAAAATAGAGCCGCCCATGGAGAAGCTCGAACTGATGGTCATTGCTTCGACCCTTATCTATCACAACCGCCAGAGCCTGGTGCGCGAATCACTGAAACCGATGGCTGCCAAGGTTGGTCCTGATCACCGACCGGAGGTCTGGCATCAGTACGTGGTCAAGGGCGAGAAAAACATCTTCAGTATCCGCCTGCTGGGCAATATTGATACGCACAAGTGGGACATTCATGTCAATGACAACTACTATGAGGTCATTACCCCCGACTTCGAGTTCTACCGGCGGCGGCTGAAGCTTCTGGTCAACGGCCGGAGAGAATATTTCCGGCTGCAGTATCGCGAGAATTTTTTCTGGGCAGCCTTCTGCGGCATAAACCGGATACTTGAGGTTTATTCTCCCAGGGAATGGGAACTTGCACAGCACATGCCCAAGGAAAGAAAAACGCTCCTGGACAATGTGGTGCGGTCTCCCATGCCCGGTTTGGCTGTGGATATCAGGGTGCAAAAAGGTGACCGGGTTTTCCGAGGACAGGATATCGTTGTCATTGAATCCATGAAAATGGAAAGCGGCGTTGCCTCCCCCTGCGATGGGGAAGTGGATGAAGTGCTGGTCAAGATCGCTCAGGCCGTGGAATCAGGCGATGTCCTCATCACCTTCAAACCCTGACTTAAAGCGCTACCAACACAATTAAAACTAGCTTGCCACAATAGATGATCAGGCCACCTTGTAGTAGCTTGTTAGGTGTATGCTGGCTATCTTAAACGACTCGTTGTTTTTTGAAACTCAATCTTCATAGGAAGGTTGAATTGCAGAATTAAAAGGCGGGGCCAATAATGACCCCGCCTTTTTAAGTAGATGGGAGAGAGATAATTATGCCTGATTCTTCTTTCTCCTGGCAACACCGGCTACACCAACTAATCCTGTGCCTAAAAGCAGCATAGTAGCTGGTTCGGGTATTGGAGCAGCATCAGAAGTCCAAACAACTTTGTCCCAATTAGAAGAAGTATTAAGTCCGGTAAATTGACCAGCACGCCAACCAAAACGAACATGTGTTGCCAACACATTATATTCACCAATAAATCCACCAGGGCCATTTGTATGCCAGCTCAAACGCAACCCAGCATTGGTGGAATTAGTATCAGCCTGATTTTGAGAGATAGTATCACCCAAGCCCGCGAAACCAAGCGAACCGCCATTGTTATACCATTCTGCTCCGTTAGATGCATGTGTCACATTTTGTGATGTGTGTGTCATGAAATCGGTCCAGGTGGTAGCTGCCAGCAATTCGACAGTGTCTGATCCATCCTGAATGGCCCCAAGCATAACATAATCACCATGACCATTGAACATATCTGCTATAGATACAGAATCGATACTGTAATCTCCCCTGTAAATTTGGGTCCAGCCCCAAATCCCTGTAACAGTAGCTAAAGGCACATCTTCTTGAACACCAACCGGGATGGTTAAAGCCTGTACAGTTGTCCCACCTAAAACCATATAGGCGGCAAGCAATATTCCGATAAACATTGCTGAACAGCGATTTCCAAATAATTTTTTCATTTCTCTCTCCCATTAGAATATTTACAAAAAATAAAAATGATAAAAATGATAATTAACCACTAAATATCCTTGCAAGAATCATTCCAGACATGCCGAGTTTCTTCATCTTAACAATATCAGCAAGTTAACACCATATGCTAAAAAGTGGGGATATTTTTTATGCAAATTTTCCGGCAAATATTTTCCGGATTCCAGGAATCCGGAACAATGTGACAGTAAAGTCAACTCAGAAATTTGTCAGGCGAAGTATGAATTCCTTGCAACATCTAGAATCTTAACTGGACAATTTCAACTTTCCCTTCATACTGGCAATCAAAATCTCTGTCCGCCGAATATCACTTTCCCTTCACAGCAGACAACACAGACATTCATACTTTGAAATACAAATAGACAGGGCCTTTTCTGACCCTGCCATTTGTATCCAGAATTTACATTTCTGGATTTCTCTATTTTACTACGGCTGGTTTTCTCCAAAGCGGGGCAAAAACGTAGACCATTATCGGACCGGCGGTTAATCCTTCCGGAAGAGCAATAAAACCCATCATGAGACCGATTGCTATTGAGGCGGAAATCTCAAAAAACGTCATATTACGGAAGACTTGATTAAAATGTATCCAATTTATATGAAACAGACACATGAGGATGCCAGCCAACAACAATCCCAATAAACCGACGACCGGCTGGCCTAATAATACCAGCGAAACAACAAGCCAGGCCCCGGCCGGACTTGGCAGGCCGCGAAAAAAACCGGCCGGTGTTTTATCCTTGGAGCGGGAATAGTCGTATAATCTTATGCAGGTGGCGATAAAGTAAAGGCCACCCATGACCATGGATAAGGGAGAGAAATTGTTCAGGGCTACTACTAAAAAGGCAGGACCTGCACCAAAGCTGATCAGATCGGCGAGCGTATCAAAATGTTTCCCAAATTTGCTGGTCACTCCCAGCTTTCTGGCTACAGCGCCATCTATTAAATCAAAGGCCATTGCAGCAAAATTAAAAAAAACTCCCAACTCAATTCTATTATTTGCAGCGCACCAAATTGTCCCGAACCCGGCGGCAAGATTACATAAAGTAAGGATTTGCGGAATCATAACCGAGATTTTATTTTTTACCGCTTCCGGCAAGACACGAATTGCCACTGATATGCTTGCCAAAATCACCGCAAGCCAGATAAGAAAATTACCTATAGTTGAGAGCCATGGAGTTACAGTCAATATAGCCATGGCAAAAAAGAATTTTGAAAAATTTTGCGCCAGAGCCTTTTTTTTGCCGAACTGATTGGCGCCCTCAACCTGTGCTCCACGAAGGAATGTTGAGGCCATATCCAGGGCAAACAAAACGCCAAGGCCGACCCTGTCAATTGTCGACCAGAATAAAACCAGGGTGCTGTATGTAATCAACTTATCAACCAGGGGATCAATGATTTTTCCCTGATCGCTGACCTGGCCTGTTTCCCTGGCCAGAGCACCATCAACAAGATCGAAAAGAATAACCATGGTTACGATCAGGAGGGCTAAGGCCCCGAAGAACTGCCAGGGCAATCCGGACCAGGCGGCCAATTCATTTTTAAAAACCCATGAAAACCAACCCGGAATAAAAATAACCAATCGGCCCCAAGTGATTTGATTTGGTGTAATACCTAAATCATAACCAAGCCAACGCACAAACCTGAAAAATAATATTTTTTTCATTTTTTATTTTAACTTCAAACCACGTTTAATCCAAAATAATTTACACAAAGAGGAGATACTCAATATTGCTTCAATCAATAATCCAACTCGGACAGTTTTTATAGTTTATTAAAATCGGTTATCAACAACTTTTCGGGAAAACATATAAAAGTAAAGTAGATTATCAGGCAAAAATTAAACCATCAAGTTCACATCTGTCAGTTTGTTTACCAATTACACATAATTCCTATTATAAACCTATTTCCTGCTGCAGAAATGCAACTGCTCTGTTTTTTTCAGGATGGTTTTTTAAAATTTCACTTAGCTGCAGGACCGTGTCAAATACACTTTCTCCCAGGTGCGCTCTATTTAATGCCAAATAATCGCTGCGCTCTTTTTCCTTGCGCTGTTTTTGCTGCCAGGAACGGGACCAGAAATCAGCCAGATTTTCAAACAGTTTATTTTCAAGTATTGTTTGCAATTCTCCCCTGTCGAACCAGATGCCACCACATGCAGAACATCTTTCAAGATAGAAGGGAGCATCATCGTCCACCTTTGCCCTTATGAGGATCCCATGACAGGCAGGACATAACCCGGTCTTATCATCATGATCACCGATTGCTGTAATTTCAGGCAAAACAGTATCCTCGGGAGAAAAGGAGGTAGCTTTCATGTTCTTGTCCAGCCACATTCCTGAACATTCAGGACATGAAAACGGTTTACCAAAGCCTTCTTTCAGCAAATCTTCGGTTCTGCACTTCGGGCATTTCATATCATTCTTCTCCAGACAGATTGTTTATAGTTTCATTCTTCCGAGTTTAAACCAGTTAGCCTGTTAATTTCACAAGTCGAGATGCCGGCCTTTCACATTTCATTTTCCTGAAATTCAACCAGCGAAAACAAATCTTTAAAAACAGCACGGTGTGTTTCTTGAGTTATTGAAGGCCACAGAAACGTAAAACGCGCCGCACTAATCAGTTTATGACTACTACGGCGCGTTATGTCTTACTTTTTTTTCCAGCTGTTGCTCTTTTGATTTACTTTTTCGGTGGTGAATTTGTTTGAGGAGTTTTTGGTGCTTTTGTTGGTTCAGGAGTTTCATCGACCTCAAGGGATGAAAGGCCCTGGATGTCAGACGACGATAAACCGACTTCTTTCAACAGGCCGTCAAGGATAGGGGCCTGGGCCCTATAGCGCAGAGCGCTGTTGACCACCTGGTCAGCGAGATTGCCGCCGCCTCCATTCCCGCCTGATGGCGCAGCACCACCACCATTGCCGGTAAGACCATCAACCTGGATAATCTTAATGTTGTCAATTTTTTCCATGGGCTTGACCGATTCCCGAATAATCCGTTCCAGGTTTTCGATAATCTTGAATTTGGTCTGCATGGATACCTGGACGTCGGAGAGCACATTGGCCGCTTCATTGATTGCCCTTTTACCGGCTGCCTTGACAGAATAGGAGATTTCAGCAGCTGCTGCCTTGAGTTTTTCAGCCTCTGCATCACCTTCAGCACCAAGTCTCACAGCTTCTGCTTTATCGGCGGCAGCTACCCTCTGGGCCTCGGCAGCTACCTTTACCCTGATTGCCTCACGCTCGGCATTTTTTGCTGCCTCAACCAGTTCGATCTGCTTATCACGGTTGGCAATCTCTACCTCCTGGGCTGTTTTTACTTGTTCTTCAGCTGCAATAGCCTTGGCTCTGGCGTAATCGGCCTGCTCCCGGGCTTCGGACTCAGCCCTTGATTTCTCGGAAATGGCAATATGCCGATCCTGCTCAGCAAGCTCAACGGTTTTTTTCTTTTCAATCTCCTGGGTTTCGATGGTCCGCTCTTTGGCAATCCTGGCCTCGTCAATCTGTCGATTTGCCAGGATCTTTGCCTCTTCCGCCTCTCTCTCTTTGGAAGCCTGTTCCGAAGCGATTTCCGCCTCCTGTGAAGCACGCCGGATGGCTATTTCGCGGGCCTGCTTAAGGCGGGCATACTCCTCATCACGCCCTATTTCAAGCTTTTGCTGTTCCGCCTCGTAGTTCTTATGGGCAATGAGAACACTATTGTCCTGCTCAATGTCATTACGGATCTTTTTCCTGGTTTCAATCTCTTCCGTCAAGCGGGTCAGACCTTCGGCATCAAAGGCATTGTTTGGGTTAAAAAAGTCTATGATTGTCTGGTCAAGCCCAGTAAGTGAAACAGATTCCAGCTCCAGGCCGTTCTTAAGCAAATCTTCGGTAACCACCTGCTGTACTTTCTGGACAAAATCAGAACGTTTCTCGTGCAGCTCTTCCATGGCCATTTCCGCTGCAACGGAACGGAGCGCATCAACAAACTTACCCTCTATCAACTCTTTAAGTTCACCCGGATTCATGGTACGCAGACCCAGAGTCTGGGCCGCAGCGGCAATGGACTCTTTAATAGGTTGGGCACGGACGTAGAATTCAGCTTTAACATCGACCCGCATCCGGTCCCTGGTGATAAGGGCTTCCTCGTTATTTCTTCGGACTTCCAGGCGCAGGGTGTTCATGTTGACTGGAATTGTTTCGTGTAAAATGGGGAACACCAGGGCCCCTCCATTCATGATAACTTTCTGTCCGCCAAAACCGGTACGCACAAAAGATATTTCCTTGGTGGCTCTTCTGTACAAACGGGACAGTATGAGTCCTATTGCCAGAAGAGCAAAGACAATAATTACGGCAATGAAACCTATTGTTATTAGTCCTGATCCTGTTTCCATACATACCTCCCCGTTTATATTAATTACTGATCATAGAACCGTTTTTGAAACTCAATAAGATAGGTTTGATCTATTAATGCCTATGAACCTGATAAGCTGGTGCTGGTATTTTCAATACCCATGAAAGTGCCGCTCACCCGACGGACCAGCAGGATTTCGTCGCCAACCCCGAAAACCTTGCCGGGCATATCTGCTTCGGCCATTATGTAATGTTCCTTGCCGAAACTGTCTTTAACCTTGGCCTGGGCAGCCTGCCCATGCTTTGCCGTTCCAAGAACGATTACGGCAACCCGCCCGATTAAGGTGTCATGTGAAACTGCACTGGTTTCATCTTTTGGGATAATCTTGCTCAACCCGGAACCAATCAAGCGTGTTGCCGGAAAGGAGATAATCAGGGCCGGCATTACTGCCAGCATGCCGGGAAGCAGGGTGCCAAAGTAATTGTATGAAAACTTCTGGATACCCAAGCCGCTTAAACCAAATACTACCAGCATGACGATAAGCAGTATTATTACTGGCACCTGGCCAACTTTAAGCCAGGCCAGCAGTTTGGTGAAGGCCCCATGGGAACCGACATCTGCGCCGTCAATACCATCAATGTCCAGGTCCATATCAGCATCCAGATCCAGGTTTATATCAACATCGAGGTCAATATCCGGCAGCAGATTATCGACAAAGCCGGAAAGACCCAAACCCATAAGCGTGCCGACGCCTTCGATGACAGCAATAATCATCATAACGGCTAATGACACTGTAAATGGCAGATTTTCCGGTGCGGATAAAAAGGCTAGCATGGTCATAAACCCATATTCAGTGCTTTATTGGTCAGAGCCAGAATCTCTGCCCTTGATTGCTGCAAGACGTTCTTTAATGCGGTTGTTGCGGGACATCTGCTCCAGTTCAGCCAGTTGGGTAGCTGTTTTCCTGTCACCGGAGCCAACACCGGGCAAGCCCGTTTGTTTTGCCAGTACGCGGTCAAAGGCTGATGTCGCTTTATCCACAGCGCGGTCTACTTTTATACTTGTAGGCTCTGCCACAGTACCACCTGCAGTTGCTGAGGATGGAGGTGCCTCCTGTTGGGCTTTTCTAAACTCGTTAAGTTCTTCAACCATTTCACGGCGCTTGGCCTGCAGCGCAGCAATAAAACCTTCCAGCTCTTTTTCCTTGTCAGCGCTGTCGGCAATGGTCTGCTCAAGAACAGGAATCTGGGCCTCGATATCCAGCTGTGTCGAGATTGCCGCTTCAGCCAGGTCGTCTCGATCACTGGCGACAGCATCTTCTATTTGCGAGGCCAGGCTTTCATGCTTGCTGCTCTTTTCAACCAAGCGCTTGTTTGCCAAATGCTTTGTGGCAATCAAATTTCCCAGCTCACTGCGGACATCATCAATGGCTCCGTCAATCTCGCGAATCGCCTGCTCCATGACCGTTTCCGGCACAGCATTTTCAACAGCATCAATGATAGAATTCATGCTGCCGCTTACCAATCTGCCTACCCTGCTTGCTAAAGATTCTTTCATGTTTCCTTCTCCTTTGTAGATGTTGTCGACGATATAATAGACGCTAATTCAAGAACTTGTGCAATATTTTTATTAATAAGATTAGAGTCATAGCATGGGGCTTTGCGTGTTACCCCCATCCGTAAAACACTTTCGATATACCTGAAAACCTTTTGGGCCATCTCATTTTCCAATGACTGCAAATCAATTGTTGTCTTTTTTGTCTCCGTGTCTTGCTTAATTTGGTACGAGGTAAGAAAAGCCAGGCTCTCCATGAGACATTCTATAGTTATGGTAATAAATTCCGATTGGATATCTTCTTCATGTTCAGCTTTTTTAATCTGTTTCAGAAGTGGCGCAAGTTGCCTTTGGAGAATTGACAGCTGACCCACAAAATCCTGATCCATTGATGTATTTTCCTTTGTCTGCTTTATAAGAGCACGGATTTTATCACTGGGAGTAATTGCATCTTCAATTTTCAAACCTGCGATGAACTCTGCATCCTCCTGGCTGACCCGTACACTCAATGATACTTTTTTATTACCCATTAAGGCCTCCTTTTATTACATTTTTTTACATTTGTATACATTTTAATTACAAATGTCAAGAAAAGTTTACCTGCTATGGTTTTGAGCAACTCCCCTGAATACAAAAAGTTGCTTCAGGCGAGAGCTAAAAAATCATCCGGTACAGGATGGCGATATCATCGAGTTCAGGTTTAATGCCTGAAAAATGAGAAAATAAATTATTGTACCGCAGGTTGTCAGCCAATATAATACGTCTGACGATTGACATACGCAGATTAGCGCGGATTTTAAGACATCTGGTCGTGCAGACTGCACGACCAGAAAGTTATCTGCCTCCGGCGGTCATGTTCTAGTCGTTGGTTCAAGTTTTCGTCTACCTAACTATCTTCCAGCATTAAATAATTTCTGTAATAAATATCGCGTAGCGTTGATAGTATGATCGCTGTCAACGACAGTGGTCATGTCAGCGAATATCTGCGTAGATCTGCGGTTAACAAAAATTATTCACCCCGCAGGGCATCCACTGGGTTTAAGGCAGCGGCACGGCGGGCCGGCAATACTCCCGCCAATAAGCCTATCACAGCAGCCAATAATTCAGCTGCAATTATATAGGTCCAGGATGTATGGGTGGGTAAAGCCGGCACAATGAGTTCCAGCAGCCAGGCCCCGCCAACACCAAGCACCAGCCCTGCAAAGCCGCCAATTGCTGCCAGTATCACTGCTTCACCAAGAAAAATACCCAGGATCTGATTTTTTTCCGAGCCCAGGGCCCGCAGCAGTCCAATCTCGTTGGTCCTCTCATTAACGGCAATGGTCATGATTGTAAGAATCCCCACGCCGCCGACCAGCAGCGAAATGCCTCCCAGGCCACCCACCGCCAGAGTCAGGATATTGAGTATTTTACCTAGTATTTCCAGCATCTTTTCCTGGGTGGTGATGGTAAAATCCTCACTCCCGTGACGGGCGACCAGGATCTTTTTGATCTGCTCCGAAACCTCATCTGCTGAACTGCCCTCTTTATACAGGACATCGATCTCCATGAGGCTTTCCCGGTTGAACATGGCAAGTGCTTTTGCCGTAGGTATCCATACGGTATCATCAAGATCAAAGCCAAGCATCTGCCCCTTGGATTCCATGGAACCTATTACTCTGTAGCGTTCTGAACCGATACGGATCCGTTTGCCCAGCACCTGGCCTGTGCCAAACAGCTCCTCCCTTACCTTGCTCCCAAGGACAGCAAATGCACGCGCAGCACGGGGAGGATCATCGGGCAGAAACCGTCCGGCGGCTACCTTGAGTTTGAAGACCTCAGGGGCTGCCGAATCAATGCCGTAAATAGTTGTCCGCCGCTGCTTTTTGCCGGACTCGACCGAGGCATTACCCTGGACAACGGAAATCACGTCAACCACCTGGGGTATCCTGGCAAGGGCCTGGGCATCTTCAATGCTGAGCGGCCGGATATTGCTGATCAGGGCCCCGGAAATTCCCCCTGTTGTCACTCTGCCCGGATTGATGCCGATGAGATTTGTGCCGAACTGGGTAAATTCAGCCAGCATAAAACGATGCAGACCTTCACCGAGGGAGGTTAAGAGCACAACAGAACCAATACCGACAGCTATACCCAGGGCTGTGAGAAAACTTCTCATCCTGTGTGAGCGTACTGCACTGGTGGTCAGTTGGATAAAATCCCGGATGTACATCTTTCCTCTTGTCTTTCCCTCTCTGAATCCAAAATATCAACCGGATAACCGGTTCAAAATTTCATCGGCGCGATAAAGCTAAAGCCGGTTCCTGCATAGAGGCTCTCCTTGCCGGCAGCACACCGAAAATAATCCCTGTCCCCAAGGCCAGTCCAGAGGCGACAAATGGCGACCATGGCGCAAGTGCTAAATTATACTCCGGGAAGAAACCCGCCAACAGTTCCATGGCCACAAAGGCCAGAATAAACCCCAGAAATGCGCCGGCAGAGGACAGGAGTGCCGACTCTGTCAAAAACAACCCCATGATCTGAGATTGCTGTGCTCCCAGAGCTTTCAAGAGGCCGATCTCGGAACGCCGGTTGGAGATGGCCACCAGCATGATATTCATAATCATGATACCGGCCACCACCAGGCTGATAGCTGCAATGCCGCCCACCGTCAGAGTAAGGGCCCTGAAAATCCTGTCAAAGGTGGCAAGTACAGCATCCTGGGTAATAACCGTAATGTCATCCTCACCCTCGTGACGGGCCCGGATAATGGATAGTATTGACACCTTGGCACGCTCTACGGCATCTTCACTGACAGCTTCAACCACTATACGGAACAAAGAAACCCTGTTGAAAAGCGCTTGAGCTGTTGCCACCGGAATTATGACCAGTTCGCCCATATCTTCCCCCAGTGAAACCCCGGTATCAGCCAGAACGCCAATCACCCGAAAACGGCGGTCACCAATCCTGAGCCATTTGCCCAGGGCCTGCTGATTGCCGAAAAGTTCCTTCTTGCCCTTTGATCCGATAACACAGACATTTCCACCACGGTCCAGGTCACCATGGGGCAGGAAAGTACCCTGTCCCATGGTCAAACGTCGCACTTCAAGGAAATCGGCGCTTGAACCCATGATGATCATTTCCCTTTCCAGCTGCCGGACGGAGACCGGTGCCGAACCGGCGATTATGGGAGCCACGCGGCGAATGGCAGTTGACTGTGACAGGGCCATGGCATCATCAAGGGTGAGGTCACGGGGCGTTTCCCCAAGAAGCGGAGGCGGGCCTCCCGTCGTTTCCGAACGGCCCGGAATGACTATGAGGAGATTTGTACCCAGGGAGGCAAACTGGTCTATGACATAGCGCCTGCCGCTGTCACCCAGGGAGATAAGCAGAATAACAGAGGAAACGCCGATGGCCATGGCAAACAGCGTCAGAATGGTGCGGCTGCGGCTGGCTGTAGCTGCCTGCAAACTGAATATACCGATGTCCCTGGCCCGCATTTACTTATTCCCTCATCGTCTCAAAGGTTTGCCGGTTAAGCTCTTCATGCAGGGCAATAAACATCATGTGGGCTTATATTTTGAGTGTTTCATAATTGACATCCTTGAATTACCTGTACAAATATCGAATGTCGACCAAGGAACCCCGAATAATGAAAGTAAATATTCAAATTATTCGGAATTCAAAATTCCCTGTTCGATATTTTTCCATTGCAACCTTTCCCGGAAATTATCCCAAAAGGCCGTTTGAAAAACTTTTAGATCTGCTTACCGATATCCTCTTCAATACGCCCGTCGACCATTTTTATCCTGCGTTTGGCCCGGTCACCAAGTTCCGGGTCATGGGTAACCATGATCAGGGTGATACCCCTGCTGTTCAAATCTTCTATAATTTCAATAACATCATTTCCCGAGGCGCGGTCCAGGTTGCCGGTGGGTTCATCGGCAAGAATAACCGTTGGCTTCATAATGGTGGCCCTGGCAATGGCGACCCGCTGCCGCTGTCCGCCGGAAAGCTGATCAGGGCGGTGACGGGCCCGGTCTCCTATGCCGAAAGCCTGCAGAGTTTCCTGCACCCGCCCCTTGCGCTCCGCTTTTTCAACGCCTGCCAAGACAAGGGGCAATTCGACATTCTGTTCTGCCGTGAGCCTCGGGACCAGATGAAAAAACTGGAAAACAAAACCGATCTTGTGACGCCGGACATCAGCCTGCTGCTTATCATTCAGCGTAGTAGTCATGATGTTGTCAAGCTCATAGGTGCCGCCATCCGGCCGATCCAGAAGTCCGACAATGTTCAAGAGTGTTGATTTGCCTGAACCCGATGGCCCCATGATGGCAATATATTCGCCTTTGGCGGCAGAAAAATCGACATCCCGCAGGGCATGGACCTTTTCTTCTCCTACCTGGAAAAACCTTTCAATATGCTGGAGCCTGATCATTATTCTGTGGATATGTTTACCCGCACACCATCTTTTAAGTCGGGATGATCTGTGGATATGACAACGGATTCGCCTTCCTGTAAACCTTCAAGAACCTGGGAATTGTCCCAGTTTGACAACCCGACCCGAACAGTTATTTCCTGCAGCAGCTTGTCCTGGGGCTGGTATACAAAAACCCGGTTGCCATCCAGCAGGGCCTGGGTTGGTATATGAAGCACATCGTTCTCGACTGCAGTGATGATCTCCACATCGGCGCTGTAGCCGGCCAGAAAATCTTCCCCATCCCCGGCTTCAATAAATGTTACCTCCACATCCACGGTGCGCGCCTGCTTCTCCAGGTCAAGGACATAGGGGTCGATGCGGCGGACCCGGGCCGGAAATTGTTTTTCCCCGAACGCATCCATGATTATCCGGGCCTCCATATTGACCTTGACCGCGGGTGCGTCAACTTCGTCAATGGGTGCTATGACATAGAAACATGAGGTATCCAGAAGTACAACCGTAGGGGGTGTGGGTATGCCCTGGGGTGAGGGTGTGACGTATTCGTTTAATTCACCGTTTATTTTGGCAATGATACCGTCAAACGGTGCCACGAGCATGGTGCGCTCCAGATGGGCCCTGATGACATCCAGCCGGGCCCTGCCGGCAGCTACTTCGGTTGTCGTGACCTCATACGCCACCCGCCGCACCTTGGCCTCGGTTATTATCTTATCGGCATCCTGGTCTGATATGGCGTTGTCGCTTATGAGTTTCTGCATGCGCTCAGCTTCACGGCGTGCTATATCAGCCTGCATCAATGAAACCGACGCCCTGGCCTTGGCTGCCTGTATTTCTTTTTCCACCAGAGCTGCCTCTGATTTGAGGTCATTATTCCACAGCTCCAGCAGCAGCTGGCCCTCCTTGACCATATCCCCTTCATCCACGGCAAGAACACTGATCTGCCCTCCAATACTTGTTGACAGGTTTGCCTCGCGGCAGGCTTTCAGGGTACCCGCCCTTGTATTGGCAACAATTTTTTCAACGGTGCCGCGGGACACCTGCGCAACTTCAACCTCAATCTCCGCAGGACGCATCTTGTACCACACGAATACGCTTGCAATAACGACCAGAAGCAGGACAATAAACCAGCGGAAACTGTGTCGAGGCATGGCTCCTCCTTCCTAAGAATAGAGAAATTGGGGCAGCAAAAAAGGGGTATGAGTAATATATGTAATAAAAAGTATTATTATGTCAATGAGTTAAACGAGAAAAGATACTCAGCAGCATGCCACAGCAGCATTCCTGCCTTTGATCCAGGTCTGGATAATATATGCGGCACAGCCGACTCCCGGGGTCACGCTGATTGCCTCAACCGGACAGTTTGCCGTGCAGGCCCCGCACTCAATGCAGGCATCCCGGTCGGCAAAATACGCCTTTGACTTCTCTACCTTAAAAACAGTATGGGGACAGACTGTTTCACACATGCCGCAGCCGGTGCACCTTTCCTCATCAAGCTTCAGGGTAGTTACATTCTCTAAGTATCTGAATTCCTGCATTTTTTATTATTCCCCCTTTGCGCCTATTCTTTTCATAAATCATTCAGCACGCCTGTATATAGCTTTTCGTTACCCGGATAATTCAGATTAATTTACAAACGGTGCTGCAACCCAGGCAATTGTTGCAACTGCAACTGCAATAATCTGGATGGGGATGCCCTGGCGCATTTCCTTTTCAACTCCAGACGGTGAAGTAAAAGGGGTGGCGCCGGTAAAATTCATGGCCGCATAGGAACTCACCGCCGTGGATACAAGGACCAGGGCCAGAAATTCCAGACGGCCAATATCGTTACCCAGAGAAAGAACTCCTATAAAACCGACAACCAGACCGGTCCAAATGCCCTTAATATAAAACTGGCGCCTGGGAAGCCATGGCAGTAGGATCGGGGCAACAACCGCACCGGCCAATACTCCAAGAATATAGGCGGCAGCTCCGTTTAAACCCCGGAACCATGCTGCGGAAAAGGAAAAAATATGCGGGCCTATGCCGGAAAGAAAAAAAACAGCAAGCAGGATGATCATAGACGGTTTGACGATCAGGGACAGTTCCACCGGTATTAACAGTATTCTCTCAGCAATGGAGAAGGTGAGTTGCCGCATCTTTCCTTCAGCCTTACGGCCGTTTCTTAAAAATGTCTTGAGATCACTTGCCCTGATGGGGCCCCAGATCACCTTGAAACCACAGCCTTTTTTCACTGCCTGGGCGGAAATCCCCGGAGCACCGAGCTGGGGCAGGATCAACTCCCGGTGGGAAACCAGCCTGTTGAGACCAACTCCGTTTACCTGCCTGATCAGTTCTTCGGTTGAAAACGTTTTTTTACCGGCAGCACACCAGACATTAACACCCCTTGTATCCAGCACCAGGATCCAGGCGTCAATAGAGTTCAACTCCCGGCGCAGGCTGTCAAAGCTGAGCTTGTAATTCGCCGTGACCAGAACCGGGGATTCTGCACCGGGGTCACCGGCTGAGTAGAGACCAGGGGCCACCCGGTACCTGTCGCGGCAGATCCCAAGCCGTGCCCTGAACGTGCCGGCGAAATCAGTTGCTTTTAAGGTTGTTGCTATCCTGGGTATTGCTCCAACGGGTGTTTCAGCAAAACCGGAAACAAAATGCCACATCCTGTATCCCGGTTTTTCAAATGGACTGCTTGGCGGTCCCGGCTTCGGTCCACAGCATGGGGTATCATCCTCTTGCGTTTGGGCCATTGGTATTGAAAGAGGCTGCGGCGCCGAACCACCCATCGTAACTTGACTGCTGCTGCAACAAGCCTCAGCCCTGGAAGCCGCATTTTTGTCGTTAGCTAAAAGCTCTTTCATTCCCAATCATCTCCATAATCTCTCAGAGGTTGGCTTGCCAAGGGCATCAACCATCAGACTAAATTTTTTCAGCATTGTTTTATCCAGGCAGTAACAGGTTCTGGGCCCATCGACCTCCCCTTTTATGAACCCGGCATCCTTGAGACATTTCAGGTGCTGGCTCACCGTAGACTGGGCCAGCGGCAGCATATCCACTATGTCGCCGCAGAGGCAGCGGTCAATTTGCTGCAAGTAGTTGACAATCATAATCCTGGCAGGATGGGCCAGTGCTTTGCACATTGCGGCAAAAAGTTCGGTATCATAAGGATTTACAAGGTTTTTGGGTAGATTCATGTCCATAGATTTCATATCTCAGAGGTCATACTATTTTGGCTAAAATCCTGAAAAGCAATTGCATCGGCGGACTTTCCCAACTCTGCATCTTTATCGTCATTCTACGATAAACGATATGAGGCCAACTGTCAATAAGTGCAGTTTCTTTCTATTTGCTTATCGTAAATGCTGACCAATACTGCAATCATTGAAATCACACTTATCTGCTTTTTGTCGTTACACCCATCATCACTTGGCGCCAATCTTTATCGCATGGACAGGAGTTTAAAATTCAGTTACATTGGAGCACCGCTCACCTCGGCACAAATTACCGGCATTAATCTATTTAAACTGTCCCATTGAGCAGCTTGCTCTTTTAAGATACAACTACTATTGAGATACCATGGGGATCAATTTCAGCTTTTCACAGAATCTTTTGCGCAGAATACTGCTGGGAATCTTTTTCTTTACACTGGTAAACTTATGCGTGGTGTGCAGTTCCCATGGGCAGGAAGCAGCAATCTCGGGTTTTACGGCATCGAACTCGGAGAGCCATCTGCTGCTGTACCTTACGGTTTCAGACTGGTTCACCGAGGATATGGAAGCTGCCATTCATAACGGCATACCAATAACATTTATCTTTACCATTAACCTCTATGCAAAAAGATCAAATTGGCCTGACCGGAAAATCAAGGAGCATGAATTTAACCATATCATGGAATATGACAGCCTCAAAAAAGAATATCTTATTCACAGGAATGAAAGGGGGGACAGCAAGGCTACCTCTTCTTTTGAGGATGCTAAAAAACTTATGTCTGAAATTAACGGCTTCGAGGTCCTCCCCCTTGATGAACTTGAGCCCCGAGCATCTTATAAGTTAAGGGCAAAGGCAAAACTGGCCCGTAAAACAATGCCGCTTTATTTTCATTATCTGATCCCTTTTTCATCACCCTGGGATTTTGAAACAAAGTGGCATGAACTGACACTGCAACTGGCCTTATGAAATCTGAGTCTCAGAGTATAAGAAAAAGGCGGACACGCTATGCAATCATCATCTGCCTTATCCTCATCCCGGTTCTGACGTACCTTGAAACGGTGGTCTTTCAGATCGGCGAGGTCACCTTTCCCGTCAGCGGCAATGTTCTTGTTTTCTCCCTTATAAACATTAATATTATCCTGCTGCTGCTCATGGTCTTTCTGGTGTTCAGAAACCTGGTCAGGCTGATATTCGAACAGCGCCAGATCTCCCTTGGTAAATCGCTCAGAATACGACTTGTCATATCATTTATTTCCTTGTCTCTCATACCCACCATCCTGCTTTTCTTTATTGCCCTGCAATTTGTTTCCACCAGTATGGACTACTGGTTTAATTCAAATGTTGAATCATCCCTTGATGAGTCATTAAAGGTTGCACAGGAGATATATCAAAAAAACCGTGAACACACCTCTGAAACAGGTACGGCCATAGCAGAACAGCTCGTATCTTTTCGACTCCTGGAACGTGACCCGCAATCCATCAAGCTGCTGCTGGAAGGACTTCTGACAACACGCAGTCTTGACGGCTTGACACTATTCTCAGACCAGCGCCAGGTAATTACCCAGGTCATGAGTGAAAACATCAACTACCAGAATTTGCCGGAAATCCCCACTGAACTTTTCCGTTTAACCCAGGCCGGCGAAAAAAACCAGACAGCCATACAACCCATAGCCACCGGCGAAATCATCAGAAGTGTCATCCCGGTTTTTGTAAAAGAAAATCAGGATTCCCTGCCCCATGTCCTGGTCACCACCGTATTCATTCCCCAGGAAAAGCTGCAGCGCATGACTGTAATTTCCAAGGGCATTGAGGGATATCGCCAGCTCATGCTCCTCAAGAATCCTCTTAAAACAAGTTTGCTGGTCATGCTGCTCATTGTAACCCTGCTCATTATTTTCAGTGCGATCTGGTTCGGGTTTTATATTGCCCAGGGTTTAACCGGCCCCATCGGCAAACTGGCTACAGCTACGCGGCGTGTTGCCGATGGCGAACTCGACTTTGTGCTGGAAAAAGAATCCGATGATGAGATGGGCCTTCTCGTTGACTCCTTCAATCAGATGACCAGCGACCTGCAGACCAGCAAAATACAACTGGAATCTGCCAACGTGGCTTTGCAGGAGAGCAATATTGAACTGGACGAAAGACGGCATTATATAGAATCAATCCTCCTGAATGTGCCTGCAGGGGTTATTTCCTTTGATGCAGCCGGCAAAGTCACCAGCATTAACAAGTTTGCAGAAGATCTTCTGCATATTGACAAGGACGAATATCTGCACCAGGATTTCCGCACGACCCTTAAGCCGAATCACAGGGTTATTGTTGAAAAATTCGTACAGGAACTTGAAGAATCAGGTAAGCCGACTATTCAGCGCCCCCTGCGTTTGACTTTGGGAAAAGAAACATTCTCCCTCCTTGTCAATATCACCAAACTCTATGATGAAGCGCAGAATCCTCTTGGCACGGTTCTTGTTTTCGACAACCTCACCCAATTGGAAAAGGCCCAAAGAATAGCAGCCTGGCGTGAAGTTGCCAGGCGCATTGCCCATGAAGTTAAAAATCCGCTCACTCCCATCCAGCTTTCAGCACAGAGGTTGCGCAAAAAATATCTCTACACCCTTGAATCCGACAAGGAGGTTTTTGATCTCTGCACCCAGACCATTATTGACCAGGTTGAAGAACTTAAAAGGCTTGTGAGTGAGTTTTCGAGCTTTGCCAGGATGCCGATTGTACAGAAAACCACCAATGATCTTGTTGAAATGGTCAGGGAAATTCTGGTATTTTACGAGGAAAGTCACAGCTACATTACATTTCGTCAAATTGCAGAACATGGTATACCCCGATTTGATTTCGACCTGAAGCAGATGAAAAGGGTTCTTATCAATCTGTTGGAAAATTCCATTGCCGTGTTACATGAAGGCGGTGTCATTGAAATTGCCCTTTCACATGACAGGGAAAAACAGGTAATCCTTATAGACGTTAAAGATAATGGCCCGGGTGTGGCGGATGAAGATAAGCTCAGGCTCTTTGAGCCTTACTTCTCAACAAAGAAGTCCGGCACCGGCTTAGGGTTGGCTATTGCCAACACTATAGTATCAGACCATGAGGGACAGATACGCGTGACAGACAACAGGCCGAACGGCGCGATTTTCACGGTTGAACTGCCCTTGAGCGCTTAAAAGTGAGCTGAATTGACTAAAGTGAGCTAGTATTTTTGCAGTATAAGTTTTAAAACTTTAGTCACTTTAAACTTTAGTCACTTGCAACTTGTATCTATTATGCCAAAAAAAATTCTCGTCATTGATGATGAAAAAAGCATCCTTGTCTCCCTGGCAGGTATCCTGTCAGATGAGGGCTTTACTCCTGTCTGTGTAGATTCTGCGGAAGAAGGCCTGCAGCTCCTCAAGTCGGAAACCGTTGATCTTGTTCTGCTTGATATCTGGATGCCCGGCATGGACGGCATTGAGGCCTTAAAACAGATCAAAGATGGATACCCTGAACTCCAGGTTATCATGATCTCCGGGCATGGCACCATTGAAACTGCAGTGCAGGCAACAAAAATAGGCGCATTCGACTTTATTGAAAAACCACTGTCCTATGACAAGATACTCCTTGCCATAAAAAACGGCCTGCGTTTTTCCAGCCTTGAAACCGAAAACCTTATTCTTCGCCAGAAGGCTGCCCATAAGCCCTCACTCACCGGTAACTCGGCGGCAATAAGAAACCTCAGGGAGCAGATAGAACGTGTTGCTCCCACGGATGCCTGGGTTTTGATCCGTGGTGAGCACGGTACCGGCAAGGAACTGGTGGCTCAAGCTATCCATGGGGCGTCCAATCGAAGCAGCAAGCCCATGGTTGAAGTAAACTGTGCGGCCATCCCCGAAGAGTTGATAGAAAGCGAACTTTTCGGCCATGAAAAAGGCTCATTCACAGGGGCTCAGAGCAGCAAGCGGGGCAAATTTGACCAGGCTGACGCCGGCATGCTCTTTCTTGACGAGATCGGCGATATGAGCATGAAAACCCAGGCCAAGATCCTGAGGATCCTCCAGGAACAGACCTTTGAACGTGTTGGAGGCAACCAGGTGATCAAGGTTGATGTCCGGGTTCTCGCAGCTACGAATAAAAATCTGGAAAAAGAAATTGAAGAGGGTAATTTCAGGGCTGATCTTTTCTGGCGCCTCAATGTTGTGCCAATACATCTTCCCCTGTTACGGGATCGAGTTGACGACATTCCCATGCTGGTTGCAGATTTCATTGAAGACTTTATCCATAAGGGATTGGGTAAAAAATTATTCACTAAAAAAGCCCTGGCCGTAATGATGCGCCATACATGGCCCGGTAATGTCCGTGAGCTCCGCAACTTTGTAGAAAGGATTGTTATAATGTGTCCTGACGCGGAGATCAGTTACAAGACCGTAGAGCAATATCTGACGCAAACATTCGCACCTGAAAAAACCATACCGGAAAGTTTAACTCCGGCTCTCTTCCAAACCAAAAATTTCAAGGAAGCCAAAAGGGAATTTGAACGAGAGTACCTCATGGGCAAGCTTAAGGAAAACAACGGCAACATTTCACAAACTGCTGAAATGCTTGGTATGGAACGAAGCCATTTACATAAAAAACTAAAAACCCTGCACATAGAAGTTTCTGTTTCTGACTGAAAGAAAAAATCTTCGCCAACAGAACATGGTTTTTGAACCGCAATAAACCTTTCATCTCATTTTTTCGAATACCAGCCTGGTATACTGTCGCAGTTTGCAGTAAAAATGGTTTGAGTTTTACCTGAAGGTGCTTATTATATATGGCACTGGAAGACATACTAATATCTGTACCATCTATAACAGTGGCAATAATTCAAGGCTCTCTGAACTGGCAATGAATAATCTATGATAACGGGGTTTTGCAGCAATGAGTGCTAACAATACGACAAACCTGCCCTCGCACCGGGATATTGAAAAAGATATCAGTGACTACCTGTCAAAAAAATATGGTGACCGGGTCAAAATTATCGGGTTCCATGCCCAGCCTGAGCTTGAGATAGACAGCACGATCACTGCTGACCAGCCCGTCAAAAAGAAAAACACTTACTTCGATTTTGACATAAAGCCGGAGGAGCTTTGCGCCTATCTGGATGAATATGTTATCTGCCAGGATGAAGCAAAGGCCATACTTTCCACCAAGATCTGCACCCATTTCAACCGGATCAGGAATTCCATTGACAATCCACTGCAGGCCAAAAGGACGGTCGGGCAGATAAAAAACAATGTTCTTATCATTGGGCCGACCGGAGTAGGCAAGACCTTTCTCATAAAATTGATCGCCAAAAAACTCGGTGTTCCCTTTATCAAGGGAGATGCTACAAAATTCAGTGAAACAGGTTATGTGGGGGGGGATGTCGAAGACCTGGTGCGTGACCTGGTGCGTGAAGCCGGTGATGATATTGAAAGCGCCCGGTACGGTATCATCTACATTGATGAGATCGACAAAATTGCATCGGCGCGCAATCTTATCGGCGCAGATGTCTCCCGCTCCGGTGTTCAACGTGCTCTGCTGAAACCCATGGAGGAGACTGAGATAGACCTCAAAGTACCCCATGATCCCATTTCCCAGATCGAGGCAATAGAGCATTACAGGACGACCGGTAAGCGCCAGCGCAAGTTAATAAACACAAAAGATATTCTTTTCATTATGAGCGGCGCCTTTACCGAGCTTGACGATATTATTAAAAAGCGCATCCAGAAGCAGGCCATTGGTTTTGAAGGTGACATAACCTCTAAAAAAGAATCCGGCCGCTACCTGAAACATGTCAAGGCTGAGGATCTTATCAGCTATGGATTTGAAAGTGAGTTTATCGGGAGGCTCCCGGTTCTTGCCTGTCTTGATGAACTAACTGTCAACGATTTATATGAAATCCTGCTGAACCCGAACAACTCTGTAGTTGTAGGCAAAAAACTTGATTTCCTTGCCTACTCCATCAAAATCCAATTCAGTGATGAAGCGCTCATGGAGGTTGCAAAGAAAGCCGCCAAGGAACAAACCGGAGCCCGCGGCCTGGTCAGTATCATGGAAAAAACCCTGCTGCCTTTTGAAAAAAAGCTGCCGTCAACCGATATCAAATTTCTCTCAATCACCTTGGAACTGGTTAAAAATCCTCAGCAGGAACTGGAGCGCATACTGGCAGATAAAGAACATTTAGCCTTTTATGAGGACCAATACCATCGCCTCTACCAGGAAGAACATGACCGTATCAAGGATTTAATAAAGCAGAAAAGGGAAAAATTCCTTGAGGAGCATGGAGTTCTGGCCACTCCGGATCGCATGGGTATAATGGCAAAACAGTGTCAGGATGAAATACTCGACATACGTGACGTCTGTGAAAAATTCATGGATTATGTCAGCCATATAAAGGAATGCGAAAAAAACATTTCAGCAAAATGTGGTATTCATGTTACTTTCAGCGAGGAAGCGATTGACAGGATCCTGGCACGACAGCCCCTGAATCCGGAAGCTATCAAGTCCATTTGTGAAACTCTGGCCACAGCATTTGAATATGGTCTGGGACTCCTGGAGAAGAAAAAAGGGTTAGACCATGTAGTTATTCCAGGGGTTGGGATTGACAGGCCTGAGCAATATATCAACGACCTGGTCCGTGACTTTTTCAGAACCTGATTTTATTGATAAATTAATCTGATTTTTTTACTATACATTGTTGAGGAGTAAAAAATGTTATTTCCAGACTACCGCCCACGGAGGCTCAGAAAAAACGAGTCCTTTCGTGCCCTGATCCGGGAAACGCACCTTACGCCGGCGCAACTCATCTATCCTGTTTTCGTGATGCCCGGTAAAAACAAGAGGGAGCAGATCTCTTCCATGCCCGGCGTATACCGGCTTTCCGTGGATCAACTGGCCAAAGAAGGCAAAGAGTGCCTGAAGCTCGGGATTAACTCCGTTATTCTTTTCGGCCTGCCTGAAAAAAAAGACCCCATGGGTTCCGGGGCCCATGTAAAGGATGGCATTATCCAGCGCGCCATTCGGGAGCTGAAAAACAGGGTGCCTGAACTCCTCGTCTTCACAGATGTATGTCTCTGTGAATATACCTCCCATGGTCATTGCGGCATCATCCTTGAAAACCAGGTTGACAACGACGCTACCCTGGATGTTCTTGCCAGGACGGCTGTTTCCCATGCTGCTGCAGGTGCAGACATGGTGGCTCCCTCGGATATGATGGACGGCCGGGTAGGTGAGATACGGGCCGCCCTTGACGAAAATAATTTTGATACCATTCCAATCATGTCCTATGCCGTCAAATATGCCTCTGCATTTTACGGTCCCTTCCGTGATGCTGCCGACTGCGCCCCGCAGGAGGGTGACAGGCGCGGATACCAGATGGACCCGGCAAACGCTCTTGAGGCCATCAGGGAGGCAACCCTGGACGTGGAAGAAGGTGCCGACATCCTGATGGTTAAGCCGGCGGTGGCGTATCTGGACATAATCTCCAGGCTGCGTGACGAATTTGACCTGCCCATTGCCGCGTATCATGTCAGCGGCGAATATGCCATGATCAAGGCTGCCGCTGCCAACGGCTGGATAGACGAGGAACGGGTCATGGCCGAAACGCTGCTCAGCATCAGGCGGGCCGGAGCGGAAATCATTCTCACATACTTTGCCAAGGATATGGCCAGACTGCTCCAGGACTAGGAGCCTGTCGGGGAATTATAATCGTAACGAAAAATTGAGGAATTGAGATAAAATTTTCGGGAAATTGATGCGAATGGCAGCGTTATTTAAAGAAAATTCACGGAAATTTGAACCGATTCTCTCGCTTTTGCAGTAGATTGGGAATTCTCCGGCAGGCTCCTAGGTCATACTTTTTTGAATATTTCAGTGAGCAGCTGCAACTTTGTGCAAAGGTTTGAGTGAATCTCCTCCCGCTAAGCGGGAGGCATCAGGAGATAAGCGAAGACTTCGAGCCTCCTAAAAGGTGGCGAACTACTTCCTGGTTTGAATATCGTGTCAATCGTCCGATGTTTCGTTAGAGGACAATATCGAACAGGTAAGTGAACGTGTGAGACTCCGAGAAATTTTGAATGATGAAATTACAAAACAGGATAGATTATATAACTTCATGAGTTATCTTCTCTAAGGTTCAGGTAAATTTTAGAGAAAAGGAGGAAACGTAGTTGCTGAACTTTTTTAACTCCTTCGACATTCTACGGTTCCTTGTTCGATATTCTGCGGTTCGTTTTTTTAATTATCCCGTTCAATTTCTCACCGGATCGGTTGAACCTATCCGGGTCCACCATTAGAGGTGGTGGGTTTATAAATAACTAAACAAAAAAACCAAGCAAACACACATATACAATTACTGGGTGCTGCTAATTATTGATATGAAATTATCTACCCCATGTTCTCCCAAGGAATACCGCTACAGCTGTTACTGCAACTGTCGCGGTCAATGATAAATTATTATAGACCTTTTTCCGGTACTGACTTATGCCTGATACGCGTTCCATGAATCTCCAGATATACCTTGAAGACGCTTACCGCCTCATCAAGGAAGAACCCGTTATCCTTATCCTTGGCGGCCTGGTTGTGCAACTGGCAGCTATACTGACAATGGGCATCCTGGCAGGGCCTTTTCTGGGGGGTTATCTCCTCCTGATCATTTACTGTTTACGGGAAAACCGCAAACCCAAATTCAACGATATCTTTTCAGGACTGCAGCAGTTTGCCAATCTCCTGCCATACTTTCTCGTCCTGCTTACTATCTTCATAGGTTTTATGCTGCTGGTTCTGCCGGGGCTCGTCTTCGCCACCTGGTGGCTTTATGTACTGCCCCTGATGGCTGACAAAAAGATATCCTTCAGCGAGGCCATGAAACTCAGCACGAACAAGGTAAATGAAACAGGTTTTCTCATGCACCTGATTTTCCTGCTGCTGATAACCGTCCTTCCCTTTATGCTTCTTAACTTTATAAGCACCATGCTTCCCTTTCTCTTTGTGCTGAAAATTCTTCTGCCCCCGTTTCAGGCTGGCTGCCTTGCAAGCCTCTATGTTGACCAGTTCAGGGAAATTGACATTGAGACCGAGCCGGAGCAGGAAATTGCAGCGCCAGTAGCTGAAACACCACAGGCCGCCGAAGCAGCTGAATTAGAGGCTCAAGAAGGGCAAGAGACTTCCCAAGCTGAACAATCCGTTTCAGACAATTCTGCAAGTCAGGAAAATAATGCTGCAGATTCTTTGAGGGATGAAAAACCCGCTCACGGGATTGATGCCGAACAGCACCATGCTGAGGAAGAGTCAAATTTAGATTCAGACCGGAACAACAAGGATAAGGTTTAAATGCTTTTGCTGCATAGTCTTTGCAGGTGACTGGCATATCAATCCGCTGATAAAGTTGATCAGTTGTTATTTTTTTCTTTTATATCTTTAATCGGCACCCAGAACCCGGCATCAGGTATTAAGCCGAGTGTCTTTCACCTTTCCCTCTCTTATCAGCCACCAGGCTACAACCAATATAGCTCCCACTCCATCTGCAACCACATCCCAAAGACTCACAAAGCGGTCCGGGATAAAAGATTGATGGAATTCATCGCTGATGCCGTATAACAGGCAGAACAGCACTACTACCAGCGCTGTGACAGCCTGGTTGGAATGATGGGTAAAAGGGTTGAGAGCGTAGAGAAATGTCCCGGCAAGGATGCCGTAGATAATACCGTGCAGCAGTTTATCGAGGCCTGTAAACCTGGGCAGGTGCGCAACGTCACCAGGCAGGTGCGACAGAAAAAAAATCATCCCCATGATGATCACCATGGGGATGAAGCGTATATAAGTATTCAAAGCAAAACCGCTTCAGCAGTCAGCCCGGGAGTTAAATCCGGAAAATCCCACCGGGATAATTCGGGCTAGGCATCTTTCTCCAAAGGCTCCTGATCGATATGCACACTTTCAAGCAGATCAGAAGAATATTTTTTCTTGATACGCTTGATTGCCGCACTTATCGGATGCGTCGGATAGTTTTCAATGATCTCAATCTTTTTATCTTTGTAGGCAGTTGTCACAAACTGCCTGTCTTTGATTTCAAATGTATGGGTCCAAAGGATTTCAATGGTTTCAGGGTTTTCTTCAAAATCAACGGTTAAAACCTCCTTGCCAGCAGCAACCTGCAGAGCATCTGACTCTGATACTTCGAGCAGCCATGCATCCCCATTGGTGGTGGAAAAGAGAACAAATACTCCTAACTCTTGAACCTTCTGTAACCCCTGGGAAGCTGCCTTTTGTATTGTGTTGATGGCATTCTGCAGAGAAAGCTGCGCTTTCTGCACCTCGGTGAGATTGCTTCTCTCTTCCCGCTGCTTACCAAGACAACAGCGCTTGAATTTCCTGCCACTACCACAGGGGCATGCATCATTCCTGCCTATCTTACCCATTGCACTCTCCTTTTATGATTAATAACGTATTATAGCATATCAGATAATTTTGTCAGCACCGCATATGGTGAACGAAGTGAGACTTCGAAACTTTCCAGCGCCGGGCATATCAAGTGAAACCATACGATGATATCAGGCCCTGTCAATGATTGCGGGACTTTCTACGTTTCATCAATCTGGACCGGCCCACCGAAAAATGGCATGAAAGAATGACCATAAAGGTAGAAAAAATGCAATCGCAAATTTTCTTCATGTTGTCCGATTCCCTCCAGTCACTTTTTGAAAAAGCGGCTCACGATGGAAATAACGATACTGATAATTATCATGGTGGTGATGGGGAGGTATATCTTCAGGTTCGGCCTGTCAATGACTATATCTCCCGGCAGGCGTCCGATGGGCAGTTTGCCGAGCCATGGCCAGAGAAGCCCTACTCCCAGAAATATGACACCCAGTATGATTAATGACTTCTGCATGACAACCTAAGCCGAATATTTCATGAACAACTTAAAAATAATGCGGGCTACGATAACTCCTGCAGCAGGCCTTTGACCATATTGCCGTCAGCAAGTTTGCCGAAATGCTTCATAATGGGCGCCATGGCCTGCATCGGGCTCTTGTATTGTGAAAAATCGATGTTTTCATTGATCCAGGCCATGATTTCGTCCCGGCCCGCCATTTTAGGCAGGTAGGCTTGCAGGATATGAAGGTAGGTGGAAGTCTCTTTTTTCTTGAGTTCCAGCACTGTTTTCTCTGACTTTACCAGGCCGCGGATAATGCCAAGCAGATCATCATCTGTTATCTCTTCCGCTTTCTTGACGCGCGTAGTCTTCTTGCCGCTCTCCAGGGTGATCGGCACTGTCAGTTTCGGGTATTCTCCCATGACAACGCGAAGCGCGTCCCGGGTATCATTTTTTTTCTGCAGCATGGCAGCCTTTAAATCGCTTTTTATCTTGTCATGCAATGCTATATTCATTTCCTGACTCCAGCCGAATTCTGCGGCTTGCTTTTCTTCCATATCTTCTTCCTCAAAATTTGTTGTTATAATAAAGGGTGAATAGTATGTTCCAGGAATAATTGAAATGAAAAAAACAGGTAGTGAAAAAGGTACTGGATAAAATTATCCAGTTGAATTCATCAAGACCGGTGCCTTTTATTTTCCGGCTTGATCAGTTGTGAGAACAACCTGTTCTCCTTCATCCTTATGAACAGACATATAGAAACCGCAATCCCGGCAATTCTTCATTTTTTTGGCCACTGAGCCCTGAATCACTCCCTTGCAGAATGATCCGGCTAAGTTCCAACAGAACCTGCCGCCGTTTTTGCCATTATTGATACCGTCATACTTTCCCGGTGCCGCAGCAGGGCAGACTCCGAGATCTTTGTTCTTACCATCCGGTTCCCGCCCGCACTTCATAACTTCCCAGCAATTCTTGCGTTTCATTTCCGACCTGTCTCCCAAACTTCAAAATGATTTTGGGCCAAAATAGAGACAGCGCCTCATTGGCTTTCTTCCATTGACTGACCAACAGCTATTTAAAATCTTTCAGAGCAGACTCTTCGTTGTCATAAAGCGAAATGCACCGTGTCAGGCCCACCATATGAAAAATTTTCTGAAAGTGTTCTGACAGGCCTGTTGCGGCAAGCTTCTGTTCTTTTTTCCGTCCTTCCGATGCTATATCAATCAGAAAAGCCAGGCCGCCGCTGTTAATGTAGCAATCCTTGCCAAACCGGAACAGGATCTTGGATGAGTTTGAAACATTGTCCTTATCATAAGCCCCCTTAACAACCCCTCCTGTTACTGCGGTGATATCACCTGTAATGTCAATAAACACGACATCATCTTCATACGCGGTGGACACCTTAATATCCTTGTTCATACTTTCTTTCCTCTCTTATCAACTGCTGTCAGATTATTTATCCTTCTACAACAAGCTAGTTGGCTATTTCTTTTCTTTTATTTTCCAGATGGATAATCATTTTCACATCATTACCCTTGCCCGGCTCACTTGCAAATGTCATTTCGTTCACCAGGTTCCTGATGAGAAAAATCCCATAGCCGCGTCGTTTTGGAAACCCATTGGATTCTTCTCTTGTTTTCGGGATCTTTTCAGGGTCGATTCCATCCCCCTCGTCGTGGATGGTAACTTTCAGAGCAGTCTCTTCGGTAACAAGTGTGATGCCGACCTTTGAATTTAGATCAAACTTGTTGCCATGCTCAATGGCATTAATGCAAGCCTCGGATACGGCTGTTTTCAAATCCTCAACCCGGTCATCACTGAATCCCATTTCCCTGGCAATAGCAGCAGCTTTGTCGATTGCCGCCTTTTCAGAACCAATAATGTTGGGTATGTGCAGCTCCACTAATTTTTCCATGGACCTCTTCCTGTAAGTTTTTATAGTAAAAAGGTAACACAATTTACTTTATATTTGAAAAAAATCTACTCCACCCTGAAGGTTGAATCTGTTCAACCGACTTCTACAGCAACAATTGTCAGGCCGCCGTGCTGTCCCGCAACATCAAAATAGTAATCACAACAAATAGCTTAAAAATAAACTGTTCCCCATAGTACGACATACTTAGAATTTAACGTGTTCTCCCCGGCAAACCTGTTCCTGTAACCAATGGAGACATTGAGCGGCACCGGAAATTCCTTGGCCACATATTTATTGATGGTTGAATATGATACATTCACTCTATATATATGTGATTTTGCATCACTGTTCTCCTCCAAAACCTTGTAGGAATTCCCGGAATCCCCTGAAAAGCTGTCCTCAAACTTCCGGCCATATTCATAGGCCAAGGAAAAACCTAACCCGTTGTCGAATTGATATTTGCCCTGTACTTCTATCTCCAGAACATCTCCCGGATCAATGTCGACGGTCTCTTTGTTGCCGGTTAGAAATTCCCCCGGGGCAGGCACCCTGTAGGTCTCTGTATGTGAAAAAACCATTTCATAACGCAGGGTAGCGTTTAATATTATATTCTTAAAACCGGTATAATCATTATTGCTGTGCAGCAGGATTGCATAAGCATCATCGCCATGGGCAAAACTTGTTAAGTTGTCAATATTTTCTCCGTCACCCGTGGGAAACCGTACGGCACCTGTGAACGCCAAGCGCCAATTTTCATTCTTCAGGTATTGATAGCGCCCCCCCGCCTCAATGTCCCCGATACTGTCGTTTGACCAATCTTCCAAAGGTTCGTAGCCGTATAATTTTAGAAGACCCTGAAGATCATCAATGGTGATAACGGGATTATCGACCACCTTTGCCTTCACCTTATTCTTTGTCCAGTAGTAGGGGATATTTATCCCAATGGAGAATTTATCAGTCATGCCGTGACTCAAAAGAACTTCAACCTCCTGGTGCTCCACTTCGAACTTGACGTCGGTGCTGCCGGGTATATTCGGATCTCCCAGCAGAAAACCGATTGGCAGATTAAAAATCTCCGCCAGTGGAACTGAATTACCATCAGAATCATACCTCTGCTTGATGGTAAAGTAGAACTCGGCATCCACATCAATCCGTGTTACCCCTTTTGGTAAAACCTCTGCACTGTCTGCATAGCAGACTGTTGTCAGCATTAAACTGGCGCAAACAATCAAGAGGTATATTAAAATATTTTTTTTCATTGGTTTCTCCTTTCCTTGTTTCTATCCGACTCCCCTTAAATCAGAAACAGTATATTCTCTCTAGTTCTTACTCACCACAACAATAGTCAAATCATCATGCTGTTCCGCATCACCAACAAAATCCGTTACGTCTGCCATGAGTGTTCTTAAGAATTCATCAGCATCTAATTCCCTGTTTGCATTTATCATATCAATAAAACGATCAAAGCCGTACATCTCTCCCAATTCATTCATTGCCTCAACTATACCGTCGGTATAGAGAACCACCGTGTCTCCTGTTTTAAGGGAAACGATAGTTTCCTGATAATCACAATCTTCTACTATGCCCAAGGGGAATCTGTCTCCCTCGGTATCTATATATAGCGGCAAATCCGAATGTTTGCTGCAGATTATCGGCTGTGTCTGTCCGGCGTTTACTATGGTCATTTTTTTCCCAATGGGATCCAGCAATGCATAAACCAGGGCCACAAACATTCCCTTTTTAACATCATGTTTAAGGCGCCTGTTTCCTTCCAGCATCATATGACTCACAGAAACTTCCGGATCAGCCAGCACCCGGAAAATACTCCTGGACGCAGCCATCACCAAAGCGCCGGACACCGCCTTGCCGGCCACATCGCCGACCAATATACCTAGTTTTTTATTATTATCCTGGTCGATCTCGATAAAGTCATAGAAATCCCCCCCTACTTCTCGTGCAGGAAATGAACTCGCTGCTATGGAGTAGCCCTCAATTTGAGGAGAATGCTCCGGCAGCATACTGACCTGGATGTCGTGCGCGATCTTGAGTTCTTCCTCCATTCTGGTTTTTTCGATGTTTTCCTCGAAAAGTTTTACGTTTTCCAGGGCTACAGAGCTTTGGTTGGTAACTGTTTTGAGCAGATCAATATCTTCCTGCAGAAACATCTTGCCAGATTTTTTACGTCCAAATGAGATGATCCCCCGTATTTCATCGTGGTATGTCAGCGGCAGCATCAATCCTGAAGACAATGACTCGAATTCATTTTGAAGCTGCTCACGATTTTCTTCATAGGCTGGATCCAGGTCAATTTGATGTCGCAGGATTACCTCTTTTTTTTCCTTTAGAAGAACAGAAAGACTTTCTTCTTCTATTATTGCCTTATTGAGTAGCTCTTCTGGAACTTCGCCCTCAACGATTCTGACCCTGTAGGTATTATGGTCAGCACTTGGGAGGAGCAATACACCGTTTTCAAGGGACATTTCCTGGACGACTGAACCGATCAATGTTTTATAAATTTGATCCGCATCAAGGATACGGATCAAGTTCTCACTTATGGCTTTAATCGTTTTCCGGTAATCATATTTCTGCCGATAAAAAAAGCGGTCGACCCCGTTCTGAATGCGGTTATGGAGCGGCCTGAAAGTAAAAACAACCAACAATGAAAAAATGATCGGGAACATCGGTGACTTGGCAAAATCGGCGGTTTGAGAGGCCAGGTTCAAAAGTGAGACGATTATACCGTATATGCCAATTATTGAGGCAGTTGAGAGAATATACCCATAGGTGCGCCGCACAATAACATCAAATTCAAAAAGGTCATGCCTGACAATGGCATAGCCAATTGATAGTGGAAAGAAGGTAAGAAAAAACAGATAAAAAAGTGTTGGGTTGGGAGCTAAGGTAAATTTAAAAAACAGACTCGTCAGGGTGTCCATAAACGGGATAAATAAAGATACTGTGATACCGGTGAAGATAACTATAGACTGCAGGCGCACTGCAATGGACTTTGTTTTAAAATACCCGTGAATTGTCGCTCCAAGGAATATCAAAAGTGATGCGAAAAGATACACCAAATCAATATTCAGGAGGAAACCGGGTAATAAGGAGAATCGAGGTGCCGACAGGCGCGAGACAATGCCTAATATTAATGACACGATGTACAGCAGGGAAATGTATCTTTTTCTTCCTGCAAAAAACGTTTTTTCCTGGGGAAAGAAAAATGTCAGGTGCAGGATTGTACTGGGCAATAACGGGTAACTGAATAAAAGAATGTTATTCAAAAATTTTGGAGAGTAAAAAAAGCTAGGTGCTGCATAGGTCACAGTAATTGACAAAGTGGTGGTCATCAGGAGAAAAGCCCAGCTTTCAAACCGGTTGGGCTTCATGAGGAAGACCACAAAGCCGATGCCCATGAAAAGAAGCCCTACAATCCAGATAAAACCGCTTTGGAATATGACCCTTTTCAATCCAAGTGTAATTGTATCAACCTGAATCGTGAAAACCTTTCCGTTTCTGTCCAGTGAATAGGTATTGGCATGGCCTATTTCAAAATCAATAATTTCATTGAATTCCTCAAATGTATCATATGATTTTCCATTGAGGCTTATAATCTTATCCATGACCTGAAGGCCGGCATTTTCTCCGTGAGGGGAAGTAATTCCGACTATGGCAGGTCCAAGTTCCTTGATGGGAATCCAACCGATATCGGGTGAATTACGCCATTGGGCCATGTTGGCAAAGAAAAACCCTTGTATGGCAAGGCACAGGCAGATGAGCACGGCAAACAAAATGCGGCCCAATAATATGTTCTTGCTGTTTTTCGGCCCGGGCTTCATCATTAAATTAGGTGCGGAGTTTTTTTGAGTCCAATAGCAGTAAAGAGAATTAATAAACAGAATATAACGGCAATAAACAGGTCACCATGTTCTGCATAAAAAGATCGCCGGGATGAAAGCGGAACAAGTCCGGTTGCATGACCGGCAATGTTGACGTCATGGTTATTTTCATCCTGAATGCGGCTGCTAATGTTTCCCGAGGGACTGATTATGCAAGAAACACCTGTTGATGCGGTGCGAATTATTGAAACATTATTTTCAACAGCCCGGAACACATTCATGGCCAGCATCTGGTAATGGGCTCCAGGGATGTCTGTAAAACCTTCATTGGTCATGGATACCATGAAATCAACCCCCTGTGCCACCATTTTACGGAAATTATCCGGGAAGTAATTTTCCCAGCAGATCAAGACCCCGAACCTGTGATCATGAAGACTGAAAACAGTCATCTCCTGCCCGGGGACATTGTCTACCATGTCAGAATTCACGATCCAGGACGGCCATCTGAATTTGCCACGCATGGGGATGTATTCATCAAAGGGCAGCAGCCTGATTTTGTCGTAGCGCCCCATGACGCCCTCAATAGGACCGAAAAGAAAGGCTGAATTTGCGGTCCTGTTTGATCCACCGCGGTTCCTGCCGAATTTTTCAAAACCGCTGGAGCCGATGAGGAGAAATGAGTCGACCCTGGTGGACAGGCCGGAAAGCATGTTGACCAGTACTTTGTCCGCCGGTATCCTGCCCGGCACGGATGAGGACGGCCAGACTATCAGTTCCGGTGCCGCATTGGCGTTGTCCAAGGTCAGGTCTAGATATTTCCGGTAGATCTCCTCCCGGTAGCGCCTGTCATTGTTTTCCCTGGCATAGACATTCGCCTGTACCAGCCCAACCTTGAGGTTTTTCCTCTGTGCTGCTGTACTCCCCTGGAGCAATGCAGGAGCAAGCAGCAATAAAACAAATACAGCTGTAATGCTGAAGTTTATTCTGGTGGCACCTCTTGCCCCGGCTGCATGGTGACGGAGAACATCTTTTGACTGCGATACCTGCCTGCAGCATGATTCGGTGCATAGTGCCAAGGCAATGTTGCCCCCGATGATTAGAAAAGATACGCCGTACACCCCTGTAAATGATGCTACCCTTGCCACGGGCAAAACCGAATACTGGGAATAGCCTATAATACCCCATGGAAAGGAAAGAAAGCCCAGGTGCGTTCTGGCGTATTCGATAAGGACCCAGAGTATCGGAAAGGTCAGAATGTCCCACTGCGGCATCCGCCTGTGAAAAAAATTGGCAGCAAGGCCGAAAATTCCGAAAAAGACTCCAAGTGCCGCCACGGGTATGGAAAAATTCCAGATATTGATACCCGGGATCCGCAGAAACCACCATTGCAGAACATAGAAAAAAGCAAAGCCCGAAGCAAAGGAGAAGAAAAATGCTGCTCCGGCGTGGGCACGCCTGATCAACAGGAAGAGGGGTATAAAGGCGATCCAGGCCAGATAGGGCAGATCAAAACCGGGAAATATCAGAATAAGCAGGAGGGCCGAAACAGAACTTGCTAAGGAATAGAATACATATTTCTGCATGCAGGTTGCTTACAGGTTTTATATTTTAAAACAGGCCCCGCCTCCAGGGCGGGACCTGTTTTCTTTTCATATGGAGTCAGCCCTTAAAATCCTATTTACCGGCAACGACGATGTCGGCAACGGTGTAATCATAAGCCACCCCGGGAGCATCAGTACGAACTCCCCTATCTCCGACAACGGAACCCCATTCCTCTACATTTCTCAAGACCAGTTCAACTGTGGAGTCTCCATCAAAAAACACCTCCCTGATCTCATCAGCCAATGCCTCCATAATTGCATCCTGGGCATGTCCGGGAGCATCCACCGGCACATCAAATATCTCGGCATAGAAGGTATGGACAATGTTGGATTTGCGCAGGCGCACAATGGCATACCCATCGGAAACATCGACTCCGTCAACTTGATGCGGGTTATATAATTCAAGACACATTATTCCAGCTAACTTTACTCCTGGCGCATTACCCTGGATTGCCAGGCCCATGGGCCCTTCCGAAGAACCACCGCCAAAACCCGTGGTAGAGCAAAGGCCATTTGAAGCCGTCAGCATAACGGCCAATAGTATGAGACCCAATGCCATGGTAAATCTTTTTGCAGATTTCATTTTTTCCTCCTCCTTTGATATATTCTTATTTTTTTGAATGCGGGCCGTTTTTGCCATTTTCCTGTTAAGTAAACCATCATTGCACTTCAACACTGTCCTGGCTTTCCGCAGCATACTGGGACGTAATGTAGAAAGTAACCTTGCCTTTTTTGGAAGTATAAATAATATTCTGATCCATGACAAAACCCTCTCCCGCCTTCCAGTGATGGCCACCGAATCTCCTGTTGCTCTCAGGAGTTATGCTCAGAATGTGTCCCAGTTCATGGGCCAGGATGTTCTTAATATACAGGTCAATCAGGCCCTCCCTGCCGGACACACCGGAGATATCCTTGCAGGTACTTCCCTCATCACATGCAGAATTTACCCTATCAACAATACGCTGGGTGTATACCGTGGCCTTGTCAACAAACATTTCCTGCTGCGCCGTGCCAATCTTCGTATCTTTCCCGGCGGCCGGGATGAGGCTTTCCGTTATCTGGGCTGCGCGCACTTTACTGTAATCAGGCCTGTTAATAATGGTGCGATCCGCATTTGCCTGGGACTTATCGATCACATGCACTGTGATATCGAGCCCGTCATTCACCTGGGAGACCATTGCAAAAGGATCATCCGGAATCAACACAGAACCCGGGGCTTCATTTAATATGATAAAGACATCCGCCTTGTTGGGATGGAGACAACCGACAGTGCCGGTTCCGTTTCCACAGTATGGCACTTCATCTCCGTTGATAAGCGTAAAGGGACTCGGTACGCCGCATTCCTCCCCGTTGCGTATGCCATCTTCGTCAAAGTCACCTCCTGGCTCAGTAAGGGCTGAACAATCCACCGCTGACCAGGCCGGCGCTGCTGCCAGGAGCAGTCCGCAGGAAAGCAGCAGGGCTGCAAAAACCTTGCCGGACCAATTAATGAAAGTTTTCGTGTTTTTCATGTCCTCTTCCTCTTCTGCAAAAGTTTTCATGTTCAATTCTTCCTGAATATTATCGTTTTCGGATGTGTTTTTTCTTCTCTTCATAGTGTGCTTCCTCAATCCTTGAGAATTGCCGCATATCTTTCTTTCGTTTCTTGCCCAATAATCACGTCTCGATCCCGTGTTTTACGGCTCAATGCTCAACTGTTACGGCACGGTTATTTTTTTGTACTTAGCAGGGACTTTTTCACCGAGAGCCGTAACAATAAATTGAATGTATTTCTTCGTTATGGTATTTGCCTCGAGCTCACCAACACTTGCTCCACCATAAAGAGTGTATGGATTTCCATTCTCATCGACTGTGTTGTATTTGCCGATGACAATATAGTTATAGGCCGTGCTGAGCGGGGTAAACATTGCCTGGCCTTCAGCATCGGTGACCCGGTTTGCAGCAGCAGCGCAGTTGCGCCAAATGTCCGGATAGTTCTGCCACGAATTGCCGTAACCCGAGGCACAGGTCCCCTTACCTTTGACAAACACACCCATTTCAATGCCTGAAATCCCTTTCTTTTTGGCATCATGGGGTAATTTTCGACCTACTGTATGCCGATCAGTCTGGACAACAAGTGATGCCCCGACCCCATCCGCAACAGTAATGGTTGTTGGGAT
Source organism: uncultured Desulfobulbaceae bacterium (assembly GCA_947259115.1). Classification (GTDB taxonomy): domain Bacteria; phylum Desulfobacterota; class Desulfobulbia; order Desulfobulbales; family BM004; genus BM004. The sequence continues at coordinate 76,270 of CAMYKS010000008.1, forward strand.
GGAGGTCACCATGCCGACAAAAATATCTTTTTCGCAGTCGTTTTCTTCCACACCTTCGACGCACCCCTTGGTAACAGGATCATAATCAGGGTCATTCCGCTGCTGGGTGACTATACCGGTCACAGTGTAAATCTCCGGCGTCAGAAGTTCAGGCGAGATATGATCTCCCAGGTTGCATGTGAGGGTGATTACATCGCCCGGGTTGTAATAAACGAGGTCAGTCGGGATTCCCAGGGCCGGGTAATGGACATCCCGCATCGCCATATCCTCACCTTCAGAGTTGGTCATGGCGTAAGTTATCGTATCGCATCTCAACCTGAACATGCGAATCGGTTCAGCAACGTCAATGGCAAATGCCAAGGTGACGGGGATGTACGACGCTCCGGCAGGAATCGGGATGGTCGGCGCAAGAATTGTATGCGTCAGCATAATTCCCTTGTCCTGTTCACAGACATCGCCGAGATCGTCGTTGTCTGAGTCCGCCTGCTCGGGATTGGGATCATAAATACAGTTGTCATCGGCATCGCATATGCCATCACCGTCAGTATCTCCCCCCAGGTCTGCGCAGGAATCACATACATCTTCCTGGGTAGGATTATAATTATCGGGACAGTTGTCACATGCATCGCCCACACCGTCAACGTCGTCGTTGGTATCTTCCTGGCCGGGATTTGCCACTAAAGGACAGTTATCTGTGCCGTCGGGAACGAGGTCACCATCAATATCTCCGATTTCCTCCAACTCGGCCACGGAAAGGGCACGGTTGTAAACCATCAGATTATCCACATATCCCTCGAAGGTGTCTGCTGAACTATAATCAGTAAACATTACGTTGTTCTCGTAATTGTGATTTAAAACGATCGGGGGACTTATTGCCACTTCACCTGAAGGTGTGCCGTCAAGATTGACATTAATGGTGCTGTTTAAAAAATCGACCGAGACACTCACCGTATGCCAGACACCTAAGGTCAAATCAGGCAATTCGGTGAACGTATTGGACACGAAACCATTATTGAAGCTCAACCGCAGATTGTTTCTCTCGGTATCTACGTCATATACCTGTTCAAGCCTTAACCATCTGTAACTATCACCCATGACCAGAATTGTGTCGGTATATCCACAGGAAATTCCATCTTTAAGATCACCCCAGGTTGTAGGCAAAAAGTCGACACTGAGGGTAATTGCATCAAAATTCACCCCAGGGACCGTAGCGATTGCCTCATAACCCATGTCAGCCCAGGGTGAAGGTGGAGAGCAATAATGATAAATACCATTCAAAATCAGCGAAGGATTGGTGGTATGAAAAGAACCATACGAGGTGTTCTGAAGGGTCATATCCTGGCTTTGAAAAGTGCTGTCAATGGCGTTGTCGTTAAAACGATACAACGCTAATAGCCCTTGATTAGCATCTGCAAAAGCAGGTTTTGATGCGCATGCTGACAAAAGAATGGGAATCAATAAAACAAATAATCCCATTAAATTACATTGTTTCATGATACGTTACCCTCCCTGTTTAGATTATTGTGAAATGCAAATTCCAATTTAATTTGCAAGTTTTTTTCAAGCAGTGTATTTCAAGCCATGGTTATAATAATCCCAACACGCTCTAAGGGCCCATCATTGGAGTAATTAAATGTTGTTTATGGCGGAAACGAGCAGCAGCGAAATGCTTGCATTGACAAGTTACCTGACATCACTCACTTGGCATTACTCAAATGATATAACCTGAATAAATTTACAGGCTATTACAGAAGTATAAATTTTCAAACACTTATATTGCATGCAATAATCATACCGAAAACGAAAGTTTACACAATTGCTATAATAATAAATAGTTATAAATTATTTTTCGTATACAAAGAAGATCGCTTTAGTGTTTTCCGGAATTATTTTCCAAAACTCCGGAAAATTCCAAAAATACGGAAAACCCTTCCTGTAGAAACCTCCTTTGCTTGTCAGAAAAAACATAAATATTGGGTCACAATACAGACATTTACCCCCTGTATACTGTCAAACCACACCCTTCAAACCATAAACATCCATATATACACTGCTGCCAGAGAGAATATGGGCAGCCATTTCAAACCGTTCACAATGAATTTATGCGTATTTTCCTCCTGGTGCTTACGGATCAGTATCTGTAAAAACAGATAAGACAGGGCTGTGCCCCCGATGAGAAAAACCACCTGCCAGAATTTGACTATGCCGGGTGAGGCGGAAATATTGAGGAAATCAAGATTGATGCCGATCTGCCTGCCCAGTACCGGAAAGAATGAACCGAGGCGGGTAAGCAGCGGCTTGAGCTGATAAACAAACTCAAAGGCAAAGGCAAGGGGAATAATGGCATGGGTAAAGAGAGTACCCTTGTTTAGTGTTTCGTTCTTCAGTTTGCCAAACGAGACAGCACCGGCAACCTGCATGAAACCATAGGCAACACCGATGCATACTACCAGGAGAAAGGCGTACAGGAGCCAAACCGAATTCGTGCTGACTTCCATGGCATGCACGAAGGAGGTATGTTCCAAACCGCGAAACAGTTGCGTACCAAGGATCACCGGCACAAATATTGTTGTTACCTTTTCAGGTTTAAGGGCGGCCCAGAGCTCGTGGCCCGGCATGCGCAGATTCAGGGCCGGAGAATCATTCTGGCATGTTTTAACGCAGTTGCCGCACATGATGCAGTTCTGGTTCGTGGTCAGTGAAAAGGGTCCCTGGTATAGAGGACAGCCCGGGGTCGATTCATCACCCTTGTAGCAGGAGTTGTTCTTGCATGTACTGTTGCAGATGGAACTGTTGGCACGCCATTCAACTATGGAACAGCCTGAAAAAATTGCTGCCAGAGACCCCAATGGACAGAGGTACCGGCACCAGAGCCGGCGTTCGAAGAAAATTCCCGATAAAACTGCAAAGACTGTAATGGCCAGCAGCAGAAAACCTGTCGCCATTGGCGAGTAAGGCATCCTGGAAGCGGCTTCGGCCCAGATGATAATTCCCAAACCCAGGGCGCTGATATGAATACCATAATTTCTGATAAAGGCCGGGACCTTGTATTTTTTACTGCCGACGCGGTTCAACAGGTCATTGACAGCTCCCATGGGACAGACGGAGCACCAGATGCGGGCCCCGACAAACCAGCTGACGACAAGCATGGGCCACCACATGGCCCAGACAAGCAATACTACAACATTGCTGTCCGGAGACCTGCTGCCCAGAAAGGCCAGTATGAAAATAAGGCTGAATACCACAGCTGTTGTGACCTGCAGGCCCACGGGGTAAAAACGGCTTCTAAAAAATGCCTTTACCCTGTCAAGCTGCAACAGGTTTATGGTGTATTTTCCCTCGGGAGGAGCAATACCTATGAAGATATCCTCCGGCATAAGGTACTCACCCTGTGCCAGATTTATGGCCCTGCGGACAACGATCTGCAGTTCATCCATGTTGCCGGGCCAGTCATACTCCATAATTCTCTGGTAGGCCTCGGGAGTGATGCCCTTGATCAATTTGCGGTCAGGGGTTTTGAAACACTCCATGATAATGAGAAAATCCACCAGCAGGCGCAGATCGCTCTTGCGTTTCTTTATCGGCGGTATGGACATGTCATTGCTTTTCAGCAATTCCAGAAGGCCGGTGTCAAAAAGCCCCTGCTCGGCAAGCTCAGCGAGCTGCATGGATGTGGTTGTGATGATCCTGGCCGAGGATGCAATGGGTTTTTGTCCGCCGATGGTTTCAAAGGTGCCGTGGCGCAGGAAATCATGCAGTTTCTGCTGTACCCCCCTGGTCAATTTATCGATATTCTCAATAACCACCGTGCCGGTCCGGCATATCTGCAACAACCCAAGTCCTCGGCTCTGTGAAAAGGTAAAGGCACCTTTTTCATAGCCGAACAGAACACTGCCCTGAACCATTTCCAGCTGCAGAGTGTCCGAATCCGTATCAGGTATGGCACCATACCCCTCAAGGGTTATATCTTCGGCATCCATGGACAGAAATGGCTCTGCGGAGCGGATAGAGTTTTTATGGATGGTCCCTGCTACAACCAGCTTCTCCGTGCCTGACTCGCCCTGGATGAGTATCGGCAGATCATTTTCAACTGCCCCGTGTATTTTCTTCCTCAGGTTATTGATCGTCCGTGTCTGACCTATTAAATCAGGCAACGAGAGCTCGCTTTCCTGGCTGACGAATTGCTGATAGGCCCTTTCCTTTTCATTGGCCTGAACAATCTCTTCGTCCTTGCGGTTCAAGCGGCTGGCAAAACCTTTGATAAGGGCCAGGGAGATATCGGGGTCCGACTCGATCAGGCTGTTGAAATCTTTTTTAGTGAAGACAAGTAAACTAGTTTCTTTTACAGTTTTGGCAGAGGCGGAATGCGGCTCACCCGTTAGGAGGGACACCTCGCCAAACCCCTCTCCCTCTTTAAGGTAGGCAACGGTATTTTCCTGGCCTTCGGGCGAAGTTCTGCTGATCTTGACAGTGCCGGAAATAACTATAAAGAAATGTTCCGGCGTCTCGCTCTGTGCAAAGATAACGCTCCCTTCAGTATGCTCCTCAACTTTGGCCAGGGAAAGTGTTTTCTTTAATACATCCCTTGAAGTGCTCTCAAAGAGTGCTGAGGAAGAGAGGATATTCAGGTGCATGAGGGAAATTACTTTATCAAGGTCCTTGGACGATACAGCATGGGAGTCTGTGAGCACAGAACCCAGAGATTTGGAAATGCCCCTGCTTTTCAGTTCTGCCTGTTCCTTGAGGGCACTTTCCAGCGACGTTTCATCGCATATGTTGTTTTCAACTAAATATTCACCGAGTCTTTTCATAGGGGAGACCCATTCAGACAGCTTCCTTTAAGCCTGCCTTTGCATCCCTGATGCTTCTGTTTTTTTGCCGGGACACAACTTTCAAACGGAAATAAACGACAACAAGCGCCAGCGCCATGAGGCCGTCAAAAAAGGCGGCGCTATATATCATTGCAGGAGCGGAGGTATACACCGCATTGGCAACCAGGAAATACACAGCGACAATCTTGGAAATCACTACGACCAGGATAAGGTTGTAATGGCTGCTGAGATTCACCAGCGGATAGAGATAAAAAAGCCCGGCCAGAAAAAGAAAGGTGCCTGACTGACGCACAAAAAAGATATTTTCCACGCTGGCACCAAAGAATGTTTTATAAAAGAAATCTGTAAAAAAATAGATGAACAGCCCGAGCAGGATACTATGCATCCCAACCAGGAATATGATTATAACCGGCCAGGGTTTTTCTTTGGATTTTTTTTCAGGCCCGGAATATTCCATGCTGATCTCAATAAAATCATATTTTTTTTAAAGTGTACTTACAAAAAATATCAGCCTGAAGATGATTGCCACCCTTTCCATAAACCACCCGTTCTTTCATATAAAGTAACGTTTTCCCTGAGCAGTTACGGCAGGTTGTTTTTTGCCGGGAGCAACATTCTCTCTTGCCCCCAATAAACAGTTAGCTCTTAATGAATACTTATAGATATTCATTAGTGAAAAAGCTGTTTATTTGCAACTTGTTAGATTTATATACATAAAATGTATTCACTAATAACCAGTAAATGTCAAGATTTTTCATGTGCCACATTGTGGCATTTACAACTGAGAGTTAATATTTTTTACAAAAACCATAAAAACAGTTAAATATTATAAAAAATGATGGAATTCTGTGCAGGTTATGTGTGTCATGAAACGATTAATTTTCTATAAATTCTATAGTGGCTCTATACCAAACTCAGCCAAAACGATGAGTTTTCCTTAAATAACCTGGATCCCCGCCTGCGCGGGGAAGACAATAAAAACAAATGATCCGTCATTCCCGCGCAGGTGGGAGGTAAGCGAAGACTCCGGGTAAGCGAAGACTCCGGGTAAGCGACCTGAAGGAGACACAGATCCAGTTCTTCAAGCTGAGTTTGATTAATAGGCACTAATTATAATTCGTTTTCTGTTCACAGCCTCTTGTTTTGCTATGACAGTGGAGATGTCATCTTTCAAAATACTATTCCATGGGGAAATTTTGTCCCTGCAGAAAAACTTGTAAAATAGCCTATATAATGAAATTACGTCAGCTGGTTATTAACATCAAAAATCAGGTAAATATATGACTGCCATTACACTACAACCCATCGGCATACTTCACTGTGATTTGAAAAACAGAGCGCAAACCCCAAAAAACTATGATGAATCCGAGCATTCGGGAACCATTGAAATTTTTCCGGAGTTTCTTGACGGACTTAAGGGTATACGAAAAGGAGATACCATTGTCGTGCTTTTCTGGTTGGACCGGGCCGACCGCACAATTTTACGCGTCCATCCCCGGGGAGACACAACAAAGCCCAAACGTGGAGTATTTTCAACCCGCAGTCCGGTCCGGCCCAACCCGATAGCTGTATCCGAGCTTTTGGTTGAAGAGGTTAAAGACAATATCCTTTCGGTCAGAAATATTGATATACTTGACTCCACCCCTGTAATTGATATAAAGAACAAAATACACGCTGAAGTAAAAAAATAGTTGCCCTGCTGGAGATCGTTGATGAAAGTCTTGAAAACAGAACATGAATATAAATATAATGATTTCAGTGAACTGCAATGCGGAAACTGCAAAAAGAAACTGTTTGAAAAAGGACAGGAAATTATCAGCAACACCAGGATACAATGCCCCCAGTGCGCTACTATATACAGCTTTGAACCTACCCGCTGGCGGGTATTGACAGATATGCCGGAAGAATAGAACTACCTGTCTGCCTCATAAAAAAAGGGCTCCCAAACGGGAGCCCTTTTTTTATGAAAACTCTTGGGCTGCAGAAACAGTTAACTCCAGGGATTGATCCTTTCCGTCACCTTCCAGTGCTTATCAATCATCCCGAGGATAATAGTCTCATCAGCCGGGATAGTCTTGTCGCCGTTATCATTCTTCATAATATAACTTCCTGAGACGGAAACCTTGATAAGTTTGGTGGGTTGGTCATCGATATAATCTTCTTTCTCACCAACAACTGCTATCTGTAAATTGGAAAAATCAAAGGTTGCCTGCTGCAGATTTTCAAGTTCGCCTGCTGCTTTTTTCTCGTCTATTGTTTTCTTTACGGCAGCCGCTACAGATGGCTGCTCTCCAGCCACATAAAAATCAGCAAGAGAAGTATCCACCATGGTATCATGTTTGGCAATGAAATCCTGGACTAAAGCCTCAGGTGCCTGAACCTGGGTAGGGCCGGAGGAAGAGGAGCCACCACAATTGACAATACTGCCAACCAAAAACAGTGCCATGATTGAATACAATAAACCCTTAGTAAATTTGCCTGTGTTGTTCTTTTTCACTTCATACTCCTTTTTGACCTGATTTTATGACAATTGACCCGCTGATGGGTCAAAAATTATCAAATGAGAACTTCTATTCACTTTAGCCTAATAATACCATGCTGCACTATCAACAAAAAAGCCATAAGGGAAACCCCTGAAATCACACTGCGCAATCCCTTGTTTTGAGTTGAGCAAATATGTGCATAAGCAATTATCGAGACAGGTATATCTAAAAATATGCCGCATCCTGAGTTGCCAGGAGAGGTACAAATATGTTGTCCATGCACCCGTTTCTTCTCTGCACCCATACCTCTACATTTGTATCTTAAATATACGGAACCCCTGAAACCAGGCAGGCTTGCAGCAAAAGGCTCCCAATAAAAGCTGATCGCCAGGGCCAAATGAAGCGCAGGAGTTTTCAAAAATTTACATCAGGTGCGACAATTTACCACATTGATTTATTTTAACATTGGGAATATTTTCCCAAATAAGAACAAAGAAAAATCCATTCCATACAAGTAAGGGAGGTGATGCGCAGTGTAAAACCCTCAAAATGCATTGTAATCAAAACAATTACAGAATAACGAAATACCACACAAAGGAGACCAGGCAATGAAAAGAGCAGAAATGAAATTATCAAATGCAATCCTATGGGCAGGATTTTTTGTCCTGGCCCTTTCCGCCTTTATGTATCCTTCCCAGTGCCACGCCCTGGATGCCTCGATAAACATATCGCCTAACATCATAAACCTTGAAAGTACTGAACATGCATTTGGAATACACACCAATGTATCCTACGCAATTGTAAATATTGATGAGGTACTGTTAGTGTGCCCGGAAGACTCGGTACTTTATCCAATAGTCTGCTACGCAGACTCACACGGCAATCTTGTGGCCAAATTCAACACCTCTGATCTTAAAGCCGATTGCGAACTCATTGTAGACGATTACAACACCCTTGTGTTGGAAGGCGAAACCAAGGCTGAACCCATTGATGCATTTTCCGCTGCCGGGGAAGTGCTGATCATTGCCGGGCATCCAAAATTCCAAAAGGGCGATGGACCCAAAAACAATCAGGGCAATGGAGCCAAAAACAAACAGAACAAAAACTGTCAAGACAGATAACTACTCATTAATAAAGGAGAATAGTATGCTTAAAAAAATTGCAATTGTAACCACAGGGATTTTATTTATCATATCAGCTGCCGGCTATGCTGCTGCAGGAAAAAGCAAAGGCCCGGGCACTTCCAAGGGCCAGCAGGTTTCAACACAGACACGAAACCAGGAGCAGAAACAGATACAGGTGAATAAAAATTGTGACGGACCGCAAATTAAAACGCAGACACGCAAGAGGGTAAATTACAACAAATGATGCTGCATCTGCTTTGCTGTCCGTCGTTTCACCGATGATCGGCTGTCAAGGCACCAGTCAAACCAAAAAGGCTTCAGAGTTCATCCTCTGAGGCTTTTTTTTGTGAAAGTCAAAATGGCGTTTCATGGGACTATCAGGACTGGCAAAAAATGTAATATAGTGGCATTTGAGTTTCCCTGTTTCAATGATTCATGGCTTAACCATCAGGTTTAGTTAGAAAAACAGGTTGCACCTTCCTTGAGGTACGGCTAGGATGCGACGATTTGTTTGGGTTCGCATGATTACCGTGCCGAAAATGTTCACTCTCACATGTAAAAATTTGGAGGATACACATGGGTAGAAATTGCTATCGAGTTATTATTGCAGTTTTGCTGGCTTTTTTATTTTTAGGGCCCGGTACTGTTTTTGCCGGGGCTGATGATCTGGCCAAACAGGCTGACAAGATCATTCGCAATGCGGAACGAAGTATGCACAGCGGCAAAAATACAGAGGCTGCCGCCATGCTGCAGGAGGCCGCTGCGCTCCTTGAGCAGGGCAAAGCCGAAGATCCGGCAAACAAACGTATCCTGCAGACTGAAAAGAAATTGGAGCGGATCCGCACCAACGTGGACAAAAAGCTTGGCAAGAACGTTGGCACGACCTCATCATCAGAGACATCCCTGCCTGAAAAACCACAACCCAAATTGATGTCGCCGAAATCTTTGCCACCTGCCCCGGCCGCAAAGCCAGCAGATGGGGCCAAGCTCCCGGGCGGGGTGAAAAAGCGCCTCAAAGATATAACCAGACACCTCGACTCCGCTGAACGGTACACCGGCACTGACGCTGAAAAGGCGCAATACAAGCTTGGCCAGGCTGAGGAACTCTTTGCCGAGATTGACAGGATGTACGCTGCTCAATTTGATCCGGCCAACCCCGACTATACTGCAGTGAAAAACCGCTATACCAAACTGACCGGTATGGCTGCTGAACAGGGTGCTGCCGAGGCCAAGGCCGAAGCCGACGCCGCAGGCGCCAAGGCTGCAAAAGAAAAGCAATCCGATGAATGGGTGGCAAAATTTCGCCAATACCTCTCCTACTCGGGCAATGAAGGACATAACCCCGAGAAACTGGTCTATGTGCCGGGAACGTCTGAACCTGAAAAATTCGCTGACGCCAAGAAACGGTACGAGGCATTCAAGAAGTTCTACGAGGAATACAAAAGCACGGATTTTCCCGCCGGCAAGACATGGGCCCTTGAAGATATCGCAGACAACCAAGCCCCGCGCCGTTTACAGGAATTTGAAGAGGGTTTTGCAAGCCGAATGGGCTCTGTGGCTGAGAGAGCTGAGAGTGAAATCAGCAAAGCAATGGCCCAACTTGAAAAAGACAACGGCTGGCAATCGGACAAATCCATTAAACCGAACCTGGTTGATCATAAATGGATGCAAACCATTGGCGAGGCTACAGAGGAGGCGGTTTCCGCCCTGGGTCCTGAAGATCCCAAGGCAAAACAGATCCAGGCAAAATTTGCTGCCCTCAGGGCTAAGGACAAAGAGAACCGCCAGATCCGCAAGGACCGCACTTTCATGACTCCGGACCGCTACACCGGTAATGATATCAGCGCCCTGAAGAAAAAGGCCAAGGCCCTGGTCAAAGACAATACCAAGGAAGGCGGCACCCCCCTGCGCTGCACCGTTATTGCTGAAAATTGGCGGGAAGAAACCGTGCACGAATGGACCGACACCTCCAGGACCGCAAAACGCTGGCGCACTACGAGACACCAGACAGCCCAGGTGGCGGCAAAAACCTCCACTGGCGTACGGCTCATTACGGTTGCCCTGGCCCAGGATAAACAGAGCGACAACAATTGGGGGCCTTTGTACGGGAACCTGCACCAATACTCCGATCCGATGCTTGAGGCCAACGTCAAGAAAAACGGGCCGTAGATTTTTTCGTCCCATGATTCATGACAAAAAAGCGGGTCGGCAGGCAAATGCCGGCCCGTTTTTTTGCAGCAGCATCTGATTATCCCGTCCCATAATTTGTGACGATCTTTGTTCTTGCAACCTGATCCACCTTGCAGCCTTTTTAATGATAAGAATCTCGCAGACTGTTTCGCTAAAACTGTGCCAGGATAATTTGACATTAATAATGAAATTCCTATACACAGCACATTGTGGCACTTGATTTATTCCCCGATGATCTATAATATTTATCAATGTACTTTTGAACAATTGAACCTCTATCTGGAGTGAATTTACATGGAAGAGGTGTCGCGGAAAGTGCCGACATAAGGCCTCCAAAGGGATTAATTAAATTCCATTGGAGGCTTTTGTTTTTTGTGGCCTGATCTTAACTTAGATTGAAACTTAAAATCTTCGGTTATGTCATTTCCTGAAAATCTATAATTCGAACACCGCCGGATAGTGAGTTAATAATCAGGAGTGCTGAACGTATGAAAGCTATTATCAGGTCTGGAATTATTATCACTCTTTTAGTTGTGCTGGTCCAGGTAACCCATGCGCAAGGAGATGAGCTCTATTTTATTGATGCACATAGCCAGGTTGATCAAAGTGTGACACCCTTAAATACGGTTATCTCTCTGATGAATAATGCGGGGGTCCGGCAAACTATCTTATCCGCACGCGGTAATTTAAAAGGGAAAACCCTGTTAGGGTTATCTAAGAAAAATCCTGGACGCATAACACCGGCAGTTAGATCAAAGGGCACCCCCTACGACACAGGTTCAGAAAAATATTATGGACTGCTCAAAAAACAATTCGCCACCAGGCAATATGACGCAATAGCTGAGGTCCTGCTTTATCACGCTAAAAAAGGCAAGAAGGCCCCCGAGGTAATTGTTTACCCGGATGATAAGAGAGTACAGGCTGCGCTGAATTATGCGCTTCAGAATGGCTGGCCTTTCGTGGTCCATATCGAATTTGCTTCGCTGCATGGAGAAATGCACAAAAAATTCATGAGAGCATTTAAGCAGATGCTCGACCAGCATCCGGAACACCCATTCATATTAACGCACATGGGACAACTGAGCAGAGACAGATGTCTGCGCTTGATTGAAAACCATGAAAACGTTTATTTCCACACCGGCTGGTCCAATCCTGCAGCTGTTGAAAGCTCAAACCAGCCATGGACCAATGTATTTGAGGGAGATCGCCTTGCCCCTGAATGGCAAGAACTCTTTGTCCAATATCCCTACAGGTTCATCTTTGCATTGGATAACGTATTTGCTGAACACTGGAGTGATTTTTACTTAAAGCAAATGAATTACTGGAAAAGTGGATTAGCGCAACTCCCAGCAGACATTGCACATCTTATTGCCCATGGTAACGCAGAGCGCCTTTGGGGGATTCGATAAGGCAACAAAACCTGCCTGGGGATACGACCAGCAAGCTGGCGCTCGTTTTTAGCCCGGCTTACAGGTAGCGCTCAACTCAACAATGGCAGCCTGGGATATAATTGTTTTACAGGTCAGGGGACATCAAGTCTACCTTTGACTATTTCTGATATTTTATATTTTTCATTTAGTGTTTCAAGGAGTGTTCAAAAAGTGCACGGTGTTATTTGTCAAACTTGAATATTTTTTGGCAGGAAATTAGTAAAGTCAAAAGATGACCCTCTTGATTTAAAAAACATTCTCAGTTTGCTGTGAGAAAAATTAAGAGACGCCACAATGTTTATTACAACCAGGCGTCCGGACTTACACTTCCACCGGCAGAGAAAATGTGAACCTCGCCCCTTGGGAATCACCATTGCTCTCCAGCCATATATTGCCCCCATGGGCCGTGATCGCCATATTACAGAATGGGAGTCCAAGGCCGCTTTTTCCACGCAAAAGCCCGGCTTTCTTGCCGGACGCCTGCGCAAACTTCTGGAAGATTTCCTCATGCATAGCCGGCGGAATGCCTATACCGCTATTCCAGATACTCCAGATAATTTTCCGGCGGTCATCGGACAACCCGATTGTTACATTAATTTTGCCGTCAACAGGAGTATGTCGATACGCATTATCTGCCAGGTTGAAAATAACTCTTCGGATGATGGAGTGATCAAATATCACCTCCGGAACTTCAGGGTCGACTTCGATGGTGCTCGTAATTTTCTTTGCCTGTATTTCTTTGCTGAATGCGCCCATTACATCATGTGTCAGAGTCTGCAGATGACCGTGGGCAAGATTCAAAGTCATTTTATCTTCTTCCATTCTTGCAATCATCAGGATTTCATCCACCATATCCTGAAGATCACGGCAATGCTTGAAAGCCACGTCCAGATGTTTCTGATTTTCGGAACTGAATTCATGTCTTTCCCTCCTGAGAAGTTCCAAACTAAAAACAATAGGTGTAAGGGGGCCTTTTAGATCATGGACAATCATGTTAAGCAAATCTTTTTTGAACTCTTCAAGTTGTTCCAATTCTGCATTTTTTTCCTGCAGCACATCACGGCTTCGGGTTACTTCATCATGATAAGATTTGATTCGCAGCAGTGACTTGACTCGGATCTGGAGTTCCGTCATGTCAAAAGGTTTGGGTAGAAAATCATCCGCACCCGCCTTCATGGACATAATTCTATCCTTCACTTCCTTCAGGGCGGTTATCATCAGCACCGGGATATTCTTGGTTTCGGGATTGCCCTTGATACTTTTGCACACCTCGAATCCATCCAGTTCAGGCATCATAATATCCAGCAGGACAAGATCGACACTCTGGCTGCTTAAAACATCCAGGGCCTGCTGCCCGGTATTGGCTACGATGAATTCATATTCAAATACTGAAAGAAACTCCTGGATACATGAAGTAATAACCTCTTCATCATCAACTATCAGAATAGTTTTATTCTTTTCCATGGCGGATGCTTATCATCTTTAATAACAAAGTGCTTTAGTGGTAACTTTTCCTACCATCGATAATACTAACTTATCAGGAGCCTGTCGAAGAATTATAATCGTAACTAAAAAATGAGGAATTGAGATCAATTTTTTTAAAAATTGATGCGAATAGCTGTGCTATTTAAAGAAAATTCACGGAAATTTGAGCCGATTCTCTCGCTTTTGCAGTAGATTGGTAATTCTCCGACAGGCTCCTGTAGACGTTCCCGGGAGAAAACACAAATTTTCAAAACCTTTGTTTATATACCCAGACATCCTATCCTATTTCATTTGATCGAGGTGCAATATTTTACCTCAAATTCAGGGGGGAACGGGAGCTTGGCTTGACAAATCGGACGTTATCAACAGATTAAAATACCCATTTGTCAGCCTGAGCCCCGTTTTGCGTTTGATTCCGACACATCTTAAAAGAAATAACGGAAGCAGAAAGAGGCGGCTGATCACAGGCATGGAGCAGATTCGGACGTTGTCCCTTGTAAGGAAAATTCGTTTTTCCTTGAGCGGGGTAGTTTATTCCTTGACAAGGAACCTTTTAATGGATGCCTCCTTTTTTCTTCTGAGCAATTTTCTTTTCACCGCTGTATCTTAAAAAATTTTCGGTATCTGTTAAAATAAGAAAAGTATTACTATTGGCTTCACCTAAGCATATTATACGTATTGTATATACGTATTACTATACGAATAGTATACTATTTTATTCTTGTATCATAATTTAATTTTCCTTTACAGTTTAATTGTCTTAATTCACTTCATCTTCATTAGCGTAAAGTGGAGAACCATATAAATGTCGATGAGAGTTGTGTTTATCCTTTGACAAGTTTTTCCGCATTTAGGCTCTCCATGAAAAGAGCTAACGCTTGACAGTTACCTGAAGGAAACAATGTATGAAATGACTTCAATAGTTTAATTACACGAAATAGTTCATTGAAAAAAGTTAAGATATTAAAAGGGGTGGGAAAATGAAAAAATTAAATATTTACTTAAAACTTTCCATAATCCATTTTGCAACCTCAATCGGCATATTATATATCTTCCTTCTTGGTGGTTGTGCATCAATGCAAGAGTTTGACGAAGAGGTTTTTCGGGTGCCAGCGCTTTATTTACATTGTTATTCTCAAACATCGCTTTCAAGTCATAAGGATATAAGAAAGGGCAAAGCTCTTGGAATTGCACAAAGAAAAAATGGGGTTTTGTCGCAGCATGTACCGTGTGCGAAAATTTCAGGGAAGTTATATTTTTTGCGACCTGATATCGAGGCACATGAATATCAAGAGATTTTAGCTCAAATATATCCCGATAAGTGGTTAAATCCGGATAAGATAATGAAGTTTCAGAGTAGGTAGCTAAATAGCCAAAAAATAAAAGCGGCAACAATTTAAGCCCATAGCAAGAAAATTACCATGTTTAAGATTGCAGTAGGTGATTTATTCGAATTGCAAGGTTCCATAATTGCAGCAGTCAAGTATACAGACACAAACTCCCAAACTCTCGTTTAGGGCATTGAAACTGGAAAAATGCTTGACAAAAACAAAAAAATGGGGAAAACAGACATAACTTAAACCATTAATATCAAAAAGGAAAAATTGCTTTTGTTACGTATAGCTGCTATTTACGTTTTGACTCGTGAATGTTTCTCAAAGCATTAAAGTGTCCACTGGACATATTGCCTCTCCACCCGGAGGGGCTTTTTTTAATGTCCTGCTTGTGGGGGATATTGTGGGGGAATTTACCTCTAAAAATTAAAGAGTGGTGAGCGGAGCGGGATTCGAACCCACGGCCTTTGGCTCCGGAGGCCAACGCTCTATCCAGCTGAGCTACCCGCCCACCCAATTAGAAGGCTGATATATAGCACGGAACGATTTGACAGTAAAGGTGAAAAGACTTGATGTTGGATTCTGGATAAAGTCCTTATATAAAATTACCTGTTTAGCAATTTGGAGTGATGGAAATATATATGACAAAAAGGATAAAGGATAATTGAATGAGGTGAAATATGCTGTCATTTCGAACGCAGAGAGAAATCTTTAAGATCTCTCCGGCCTGCGGCCGGTCGAGATGACATCTGTCCGCTTGCCCATTATATGACACTATTTTTTTCACACCTCACGCGTCACGCCTCACGTATTCAAACTCTCCATATACTCATCCCATTCGATAGGCAGAAGTGTTTTTTTCTTGTTGTTGCATCCCTTGCAGCAGGCGACCAGGTTTTCCTTGGTGCTTCTGCCACCCCGGGCCAGGGGAACAATATGGTCCATGGTCAACTTCTTTGGTTTAAAAGACTTACCGCAGTAATAGCAGAGCCCTATGGAAAGCTTTTGCTGCCACCAGCGGCTTTTTCGTAATTTCCTGGCCTTATCTTTCTCCCGGCGAATCTCCGCCTCATCAACCCCATCGAAATGAAAAAAATCACTCATATCAGCTCACCCCGCAACAGCTTCCTGGCCTCACCTACCATATAAAGGGATCCGGCAATACAGATAAGGTCTGCAGGCGTCGCTATCTCAGCAGCTTTTGCCAGCGCAGATTCCAAAGAGCTTTCACAGGAAGCCCGGTCCTGGATATCATCCGGCAGGGCATTTAACAGTTGCTCCGGCTGGGCCGACCTTTCGTATTCCAGTCTGGTAAAAATAATGTCATCGGCAAATTTCCCAATTTGGCGAAGAGGAGCAGCAAAATCCTTATCAGACATCGAAGCCCATACAATGATCAGCCTGGCATACTCAAAGTCATTTTCCAGGGCCTCGCACAGGGAGGCAACACCAGCCGGATTATGGGCACCGTCAAGAAGATAGTGCAATGAATTTTCAGATCCACATTCCACCAGACTCCCATCATCCGGGGATATACAGAAAGATTCCAAGCGCCCGGGCCATGATACTTCCCGTAGCCCTGAACGGATAATAGCCTCATCCACTGAAAACCCGAACCGGTCAAGAATTTCCAGTGTTGCCAGGGCAAGGCCGGTGTTCTCCATCTGGTACTTCCCTTTCAGGTTTGAAAAAAGCCCCTTCACCTTTAGCCGCAACTGGCAGCAGCCCCTGCGCTTCATGGCCCAATAGTCCCATTTACCATCTTCAGTTGACTCCACGAAAAAATCTCTGCCATGCAGGAAAAGAGGCGCCTTCCTCTCTTGGCAGAATCGTTCGACCACGGACAGGACAATTCTTTCATCCCCGGTCTCTCCGGGACCCACACCTGAGATCACCGGTACGGACTCCTTAATGATGCCTGCTTTCTCCCCTGCAATTTCAGCAAGGGTATTGCCGAGATACATCTCATGGTCCATGGACACATTGGTAATGATACTCACCAGTGGCGTAACAACATTGGTGGCATCAAGTCGACCGCCCAACCCCACTTCCAGAATTACCAGGTCAACTTTTCTTCTGGCAAACCAAAGCACGGCCAGGGCAGTGGTAAATTCAAAATAGGTGATCTGCCGGTCAGCCAATATGTCATGTATACGGCTGCCCTCCTCGGCAAATTCCTCTTCAGAGATATACTCATCGTTGATGCGGAATCGTTCACGTACAGAGGATAAATGCGGCGAGGTATAGAGCCCTACCCTGTAGCCGGCTTTGGCCAGAAGAGTGAGGAGAGTAACGGCGACCGAGCCCTTGCCGTTTGTCCCTGCAACATGGACAAACTTCAAACCTTCTTCGGGACTGCCGAGTTCCTGCAGAAACATGCGCATGGACTCAAGCCCGAGTTTTATCTTAAAAAACTGGAGATTATCCAGAAATGTCCAGGTTTCCTTGTAGTTCATTGTATTAAGGTTCCCAGGTTTCAAGGGGCCAAGGGGTCGAGGTGAAAAACTAAAAACAGTTTAAGTTTTATCGGATAACGCAACAACCCGTTGATTGACAGAGTCAAAATAGAAAAAATATTTATGAGTCGGCAACACATAAAGACACCAAGAGGAAGAATAATGAGCAGGTTTAATATTTTATTTTACCCTTGAAACCTTGGCCCCTCGACCCCTTGGACCCTTCACTCAACCTTCTCCAACTTGGCATAATCAAGGTGCAATGTCTTCCTGCCGTGCCTGTCAAAAACCACCTCTACTGTGCGCTTGCCTTTCACCTTATCAACAGTGCCCCGTCCGAAAAAGGGATGTGTGACAGCCTGGCCCTGCATGAGTGTGGAAGCATCCCGCAGCTTGTTACTGCTATGGGCAACAGAGGCTGCCGACATGGACCTGCCCCCTCTTCGTGCACTGGAAAATGGATAACCGCTTGAGCCTGAGTGGTCGGTAAATCCGCTTATTCGGCCGTGGGCCCGCCCGGCAGACAAATAAAGAGCGGGAGATATCTCTGCCAGAAACGGTGAAAGCCTGGCCCTGGAAAACTGCCGGTCAACGGACATGACCTCCCGGGGGTAGGTCATGTACAACCGTCTCTTGGCCCTTGTGGCCGCGACATAGAGCAGGCGCCGCTCTTCTTCCCACTGCTCACCGGGCATTGCCTGGGTAGCAGGAAATTTGCCTTCTGCCAGGGAGATAATAAATACCGTGTCCCATTCCAAACCCTTGGCCGAGTGGACTGTGGAAAGGATCAGCCTGTCCGAGTTATCCTCAACCACCGCCGACTCAGGGGGGTCCAGGGCGGTATCATCCACAAAGGCTGCAAGGGAGTCATAGCCTGCAATAATTGTTTTAAGCTGTTCAATGTCCCGGCTTCTTTTCGGATAATCGTCGTAATAGATGCGCTCAAATATGGGTTTATAGTATTCGCTGAGTATCTCAAACTGC
Source organism: uncultured Desulfobulbaceae bacterium (assembly GCA_947259115.1). GTDB lineage: Bacteria > Desulfobacterota > Desulfobulbia > Desulfobulbales > BM004 > BM004. Next base: position 94,588 of record CAMYKS010000008.1, read on the forward strand.
TCAACGGGCGCCAGGACAGGATCCTTGAGGGCTTGAAATAAGGAGGCCAGTGCAGCCAGTCCTTTGCGCCAACCCGGTGCAGCAGGAAATTCAGCCAGGGCGCCAAAAGGATCGTCTACAGACTTGAGTGCTGCCAGGATCTTTCCAGCTGTTTTGGGCCCCACCTTATCAAGCAGCAGAAGAACCCTGTTCCAGGAAAGATTATCCTGATCGTTTACCAGAATCCTGAAATAGGAGAG
>CAMYKS010000009.1 GCA_947259115.1 uncultured Desulfobulbaceae bacterium
TCCCTAAAAAAAGATTGCCTGATTGGCCTGTTGCTGTTGCCACTCCCTACGGTTTGTAGAAAAAAGTCTGAACAATCTGCTCTGCCGGCATGGTCTGAACCTATTGCATTGATCGAATCGATTGGCCGGGTAATACGTTGACACCGTGGCCGGTGATTCAGTATACATGTATTTATTTATCAGGATCTGGGGTGGTTTAGGGTGGCCGCCCCCATTGTCAGCACGGGCTGAACAGGTGATCGCCTGCCACCATGGTTTTCGTGCCTGCTGTGGGTGTCTATCAACTGCTATTCCGTCCGTATCATGAGCAGGGAGAAGAGGGACATGAGAGAGTTGACCTGGAAAGAGATATTTTATTGCGCTCCTGTATATCGATGGGTCAGCACCTTGGCAGTTGTATGCCTGGCGCTGCTTTGGTGTGCTGAAGCAAAAGCCGAAGCACAGGTCTATTTAAAAGATGCAGCCGATACCCTGCTGCAGGACGGTTCATGTGTCTCAAGCACGGACGGGCGGCTGCCGGTGTTGTTCGTGCATGGCCACAAACCGGGTGTTGGCAGCGACCCTGACCCCAATTACAAGATCAACTGGCGCAAGCCGTTCAATGATCTGCCGTCGTTTGAAGAGGCCCTGGCCCAGAACAGTCATCTCGATATTGAACCGTACTATATCCACTTCGAGGACCAGCACCGCTCCATTGCCGAGGACGCTGATGATATCGCCGATGCCGTGCGCCGCATTCTTATCCGGCATGATCCCGATTGCGTGCCCGGAACCGGCGGCTCCCTGAATCCCGCCACCGCCATCAGGGTGGCGATTATTGCCTACAGCAAGGGCACGATCAGCAGTCGTCTGTTTTTAAAGAATGTGCCCCAATACGGCTTTACCTTTAACCCTATCTCGGAGTTTATTGCCATTTCACCGCCCAATCACGGTCTTGCTCTCGCTGATATTTATACGGCAGCCAGCACGTCACTGCGGCAACTCAATAACGGCTTCAAACAGAACTGCTCATCCTACTTCATACCAATGCCTGGCACGGTGGAGTTTATCGGTCAATTAAACGACACGGAGCCCCTGGCAGACAGTGCCGATGCAGGGCTCGGGGACATCCCCGCAGAGGCGCCCGGCAGCCGGGCCAACGGCAGCCCGCCCGCCGCCGGCACCCTCTATGTCGCCCTGTTTGCCGATGGGAACCGGGACTTTGTCGGCGGCATGAATTCCTCAGGGCAATGCGGGGGACGCGTGCGGGCCGCCAACCTGGCGCCTGATGCAGAAAACCGCGAGTTCAGCGAAATTGCCCCGGGACAGACTGACAGCAGCCTCGTAGACAGCCCGGTGCACCAGGCGGCTGTGCATACGCCTGCAGTGATGTGCCTGGCGCTTTACGCTGTCGCCAACCATGGGATTCCCGAGGATAACGCCTACCGTTGCGACGAGGAAAACGGCCTGCCTGTAGTTTCCCAGCGGGTGGCCCTGGTCCACGTCCTGGATGTCTCCGGCAGTATGCTCAGCCCCGCCTGCCCGGGCTGCAGCCAGAAGCTGGAGGTGCTCAAGCGGGCGGTACAGCTCTTCATGGATCTGTGGGCGGTGACCGCAGCACCCGAAGACGTGATCGGGCTGCAGGTGTTCGGCACCCAGGTGGAGCCTTTGGAGCCAACGGGTCCGTTGCTGATGCCGGTTACTGACGATAACGTTACGGCGCTGTATTCAGCGGTGCAGGACATAAGCAGCGTCCCGCAGAACCTGACTGCCATGGGGGGAGGGCTGCAGCGGTCAGTTGAGATACTGAACGACCCTGCTGTCATCAACATGCCTGAGCGCCATATAGTGCTGTTCAGCGACGGCATGCAAAATGTCAACCCGATGCTGAATAAGGTTGTCGACGGTTCCGTCCCGAGCGGCTTTTACCACGAAATTGTTAATCTCCCGGGCTATCCCGCCTCCAATGTAACGCCCACCGGCGTCAACCTCCAGGAACTGGCCGGCATAACGATTCATACTATCGGGGTGGGAGCCACCGAACCGTTCATGACGCTGCTCAGCGAAATTGCGGGCCAACCGGAGTATGCCAGTCTCACCCTTGATCCGGACACCGATCTGGCGGAGTTTTATACCGATACACTGATTGAAGCCCTGAAGGGCAACAGCCCGCAGCTGGTGGAGTATCGGCGCGGGATCCTGGCGGATGACGCCCGGGTGGAGGAGTTCACTCTGGGACGGGGCGGACGCCGTCTCGTCCTGCTGTTGAACTGGGACCAGGGCCGGCCGCTGTCCTTTAGCGTGCACAAAGACGGCGTTGATCTCAGCGCCACGGGTCGCATGGTGGAACGGGAATTCTACCGCTTGTATATCGTTGATTTGCCCGTACAGGCCGGCGGTCGAACCATCAACTCCGAAGGCCAGTGGCAAATGCGGATTGGGGGCAGGAAAGGCGAAACATACAAGGCCGCCGCCATAATCGACGATCCAGCCCTGGATTACCGAATCGAGCTCAAGAACCGTGTTTTGCAGGCCGGCGAGGCCTTGCAGTTCAAAGTGCACCTTTCCAGCCAGGGCGCAGCGCTTCCCATAGCAGGCAAGGTGCAGGCGACAATCCAAAGACCGGGCGACAGTCTGGCCAATCTCCTTGCAGTGGCGGTGCAGGACATTTTTACGCCAGGGCCTGAAGTCGAAGGCGCCGGCGCGGCGCGCCACGGGCTGCAGCGTTTATTGGAGCTGGAAACCACGCGGAGCAAACTCGCTCCTACCACCCACACCGTACCCTTACAAGATCTCGGCGACGGCTGGTACGCCGGCGAATTTAAGAGCACCGAAGTGCCCGGCCCGTATACGATTACTATGAACGTTGCAGGAGAGGACAGCCGCCTCGGTTCCTTTCGGCGGCAACAGTCAATGACGGCCCTTGTGACCGCAGCCCGTCCGGACCCTGCAGGATCGGGCCTGCGCCTGGTTCAGGCTGCCGCGGCAAAGCAGGCACGCGGGATGGCGCTCACTGTAATTCCCCGTGACCGCTTCGGCAATTACCTGGGTCCGGATTACGGGGACCGGCTGCAGCTGACCGTGGCAGGACAGGCCGCACAGCCCGTTCAAGACTTGCTGAACGGGTCCTACACCGTGTCGTTCAACGTGCAAGAGGGGGCTGACCCGATGATCTCTATTGCCATGCTTGATACAAGCTTATTTGAGGGGCCGATGTCAGCTCTGGAAGAGAAGGCCCCGTCCAGCCGCACCATACCATGGTTGCTCGTGCTGGTGGTCTTATTGGCCATATTTTTCGTATTTGTCATAAGAAGCCGGGCCAGGTAGCTGCCAGGCTGGTGCTAAATTGCATAGAGATAGACCCTCCAGACAAAACGATCCCGGCTCATGAAAAAGATCGGGGCCCGCAACATCGCCAGCCTGGTATGTCATGCCGCCGTAACAGACCTGGCCCGCATTTTTCACGAGTCGATACGCCGGATAGACAAAGTGTAAGTCGTTTGAGTTATACTTTAGTATACGAAACGCCTAACACTGCAGGCTATACGGATGTATCGGCTTGCCCGAAGGGTGAACAGTTTTGAAAAAAATCTATTCAGTCACTTGGTACAAACTGTAACCGAAGGGTGAACAGTTTTGAAAAAAATCTATTCAGTCACTTGGTACAAACTGTAACCGGGCAAATACACTGAAAAAATAAAATTTAAATTACAAAAACAGATATTTAAACTAATTTTTCAAAACTGTTCATGAAATATTCGGGCTGGTGGAGAAGGGCAACGGTCGCCCTGGCCCTGAAACCCATCTTCATACTCTTCCCTGCCGAATTTTCAGCCTTAAACTTTATACTTGTTCGCCTGAAGCAGCAGGTTCCTGGGACAGGCTAATGGTGATAGTTGTGCCTTTTCCCAACTCGGATTCAACATCGATGGTTCCTTGATGGGATTTAACAATTTCATAGACCACTGAAACACCCAGTCCGCTGTTCAGGCTGGCTTCCTTTTCAGGGGAAACCGTCTTCGTCGTAAAGAACGGTTCAAACATATGGGACCTGGTCTCCTCATCCATGCCGATGCCATTGTCCTGGATGGCAATTTCCACTCTTTTTTCTTGAGCAGATAAGCATGTGCTGATGACAATGGCGCCGGTGTCACTTTGTACGGCATCACAGGAATTGAGCAGCAGGGCTACGAGGGCCTGCTTTATTTTCTGGTCATCACAGCTTGCTTCAGGGGACTCGGGGGCAAGGTCAAGTTTTACCTCTATGTTGAGCAGATCGATCTGGTGCTGGACAAGACGCAGGGTTTCCCGCACCATGGTGTTGATATCATGTTTCTTGATCCGCGGCTTGGTGGGACGGGCAAACTGCAGCAACCCCCTGACAATTTCTCCGCAGCGGGCGGATTCGCTTTCAATGGTATCAAGGTATTCTATGTATTTTGAATTTTTGTCGGGAAAAATATCTTCGCTCCTCTTCAGCATCAATTTGGCATAGGTACGGATGCCGGCAAGGGGGTTGTTGATCTCATGGGCAACTATGGCGGCAAGTCTTCCCATGGAAGCCATTTTTTCCCCCTGTATGGCATTTTCCTGGGCTCTTTGTAACTGCTCTGTACGCTCCTCGACAAGATCTTCAAGGGTCATGGTCCATTTTGTGTTTTCATCCCTGGCCTCTTTCAATTCATGGGTCATGGTGTTGAATGCTCTGGCAAAATCGCCTATTTCATCAGGTGAAGGGGCATATATCTCAAAATCAAGGTCGCCTGCGGTCACTTTTTTTACACCGTTGGTAAGCCGATGCACCCGGCGGCTTATAAATTTATCAATCAAGGCATAGCTTATGGTAATAATTGCCAGCAGGGCCAGAATGGTTGTAAATATAGTACGGTTTCTGGACTGGGTAACGGTCATAAGGGCCCGCTCCACATTTGTCCTGACTATCATACCGCCTATGACCTTTCTGGAAGAACCATGGCAGTGAAAACAATCCTTCTCATTGAGAATAGGCTCCATGACAATGATATGTCTTTTGCCGTCAATCTGCGTCTCATAGGACTCCCGTAGAGAATCTCCGGACTGTAAAATGGAGCTCAGCGTTTCCAGGGGGCCACCGCTTAAAATAGTATCGGATATATTTGTGTAGATCTTGTCCCTGTGCGTGGACCACGTGATGAGTTGATTGGAGTCGCAGATGAAAACTTCAATGCCTTCCATTTTTTCACGTATATCCGTCAGGACCTTCTCAACTGCTCCACTGTCGCCTACCGACATGGGGTATTTGATGCCGGAGTATGTGGAGGCGGCAAGATCCATGCTGAGGGTTTCCATGAGTTGAATGGTGTCCTTTTTGCCGAAATGGAGATCCAGGGCAATCTCAACACCCATGACCAGGGAGATGCTGACGATTATGATCGTCATGATCCTGTGGCTCAGGCTTTTCCTGATAAAATCAGAAAAGCGGTTCTTAATGATGGATTTAGCGAAAGTGGTCATGTGTCTTATGCCCGCACAAAGTGATTAAGGAGATTAATGCGCCCCGCCATGGATCAAAGGTTTATACTTGAAGGCTTTGACCCGTTCTGAAATATGGCATACCTCGCAATCCTTTTTGCTCATACTGCCGATTACTGCAGCGGGATCGCCTGTCCGCACGTGCTCTTCGCCGGGCCCGTGGCATACCTCACAGCCTGCGTTCTTAAGATGCGGGGTCTCTTCGATACTGATAAATCCACCGGGTCGGCCATAGCCTGTAGTATGGCAGGGATAACATTGCCTTATTTCTTCAGGAGTCAGATGTTTCATTTGTCTTTCAATACTCCGGAAAGATACGCTCTTTTTGGCATAGGTCATGAAATTGTCATACTCCTCGGGATGGCACTCCTTGCAAGCCAGTGAACCGACAAAGACACCGGCGCTATTTTGTTCTGTTCCCTGGGATGGCAAATGGGCTCCCAAAACCAGAAGAAGTATTAATGGTATCAGCAGGCCCCAATGGGGGTAGAGTTTTTGCACTGAATCTTTTCTTGTTTTCATCAGGTGTATCTCCCGTTATTTGTCGCCTAAGTTGAGGGGGGAACAATTCCTTCACTAAATGCGGAAAAATAGGATGCAAATTTGTCCAGATCATGCTTGAGCGCTGAATGCATCGACACCGTCAGCATATCCAGGATGGTAATGGCATTCATGGGAGAGTCGTTTTCACAGAACTCCCGCAAGCGTTGGCAGATCTGTGTGTTGACTATATGGATATTGTTGTAAATGGTTTTAAGCCGGCTGAAATTCGTCGGGATGCAGCCGCTTTTTTTGTGAATGAAATACTGGGCCAGGAGAAACATTGTGGTGGCCCGGTAAATTGTTTCCTCGGCATCGGCAAAGGGCAGGTGGTACCTGGACATAGGCCTGAAAAAAGCGGTGTGGGGGCAGCCGCTTGCAGGGATGATAAGCCCCAGCAATGAACTTAACGCTTTCTGCACCGTTATGTCTGCAGAAACTATCCTGTTTTTATATTCTACCTGCGCATGCACTTCATCGTAAGACAGGAAATGATGTGTTTTCGAGATGATGCTGTCCAGGGTACTGGCGAGAGGACAGAAAGGGAAGTCTTCCTGGTTGAGGGGACAATGGCTGCACTTGTGAAATGATAGCCTGGTCCAGTCTTTTTTGTCGGCATGATGATTGAGCAGGGAAAAATCTTTTTCATCAAATACAAGATCAATACTGAAATCTATATCAGTTGCTTTCAGAGTATATTTGATGGTTATTGTTTCAAGCATAATTTACCAACCTTTTTACAGCAGATCAGTCAGGCAGAAACAAGGAAGATAGTGTTGCTGGAGTTGCTGGATATCTTAGCACCATTTCCAAGCACCCCAAAAAAATCATAGCAAATACGTGCCTGTTGACATGGGACGCCCGGAGGTGATTCCTAAGTACTGGCCATAGCCCTAAGTACACTTCTGGAACGGTATTCATGCCTGCGCAAGGCAGGTTTGACAGAACCAATACTCATATAAAGATTTATACTAGTAAAAATACCTATGTCAAGCTTCTTTTTGTTTTGTAATCCACGGAAAAGGTAGAAGGCTATAATGAAAGAGACGGGGGAGTTAAGGTTGGAAAAGATGCAGGAAATATAAATGGAGCCAATAAATAAGCCTGCAACAGCGGATGGTTAGAAATAATGTGACCGGGCCCTTTGGGCAATTCTCACAATGTAAATCTTGGTCTAAAGACTTTCATTGTTGCCAACTTCATAAAATCTACTATATAAAAAGAGTTCACTGCAGTGTAGTTTTTTGCTCAGCTCGGCCATGGATGAATACTGGCAGGTTTTTTTTGATAACAGGTTGATTTGCTTGAAAATTGCAATTCGCTGTTTTAAACAGGCAGCTTTTTTAATAAAGTAAAATGAGAATGAAACCAATACATCAGAAAAGCCAGTTGATTTTAGAGCAGGAACAGCGTTTTATTAGAGATCTCTCGCTAAGGGTTCTCGATAAACCACAGCTCCATATCTGGATGATTTTTATTCCAATAATTTTTGTTCATTTTTATTTTGAATGGCAGAAGTACAAAAACTGCAGCACCTCATTTAAAAAAAATTACATTATAACATTTAAACGCGCCTTAGATGAAGCAGCCGCTTTTGTTCAGGATGGCAGGGAGCCCGATCTCGACACTCTGGTAAAGATGGCGGACACACCTGCTGGAGCACAGCAGAAATTGGCTGAGTTATTTTCCGTTCTTATCGAGCATTATGAAGCCCTGCTGCGAGCAAACGGCAGTGATTACAAATCGTTAGTGCGTTCGGTTTACATAAAACGTGCGAACTATCTTCTCTTCATCAACCAGCTTAACAACGCGGAAAAAAAGTTTAACGCCGCGCTCAAACCCCAACTTGAAAGCACAATTGATGATGCAAAGGATATTATCTGCGCAATTGAACGATATTCGGAAAAAATTCGCAGAAACGATGCCGAGGAAATTTTCGCATAAGGCTATACTGCTAATAAATGTTTTCACTTATGACGGTAGTCGGCTCAATTGTTTCCATACATATTCTTCTCATATTCCATAGACAAAGGTGATCTGAACCTTCATGAAAAAAGCCGGATGATGCTACCATCACCCGGCTCCTTCTGTAGATTAGAGTTTTGTGGAAATCTAGTCTTTATTTTCCTCTTCTTCCACGGCCTCTTCAAGTTTCTTAATCTTTTTCTCAAGTGCTGCGAGTTTTTTGTTTACGCCGTCAAAATTATACCATTGCTGACCATTGGACGCTTCAACCGGACGGTTGGCAGCCAGGTCGGATGCATAAACCCTCCAGGAATCATCCCAGTTGGCCGGGTTTTTAAAGCCCAACAATCTCAGCTGCAGGTATGTAAGCGTGGAACGTGTGCCGGTCTGGCAGTAGCCAATGGTTCTTTTGTTCTTATCAAGGGAGCCAAATTTTTCCTGCAAAGTATCAGCATCAATAAATCCGGTCGCTTCCATCTTTTCGGTCTTTTTGTCCAGTTCCTTGAGCATGGTATCCTTGTGCGACACATTGATGGTTGTGTTCGGAACATGTCCGCCCCTGATGGCTCTCATGTCCTGGCCGTTATACTCCTTTTTTGAGCGTGAATCAATCATCTGTACGCCGGTAATAGAACCTGTGGCAACCCCGAGAATTTCGTCAGTTGTAGCCAAACGGCTTGCGACCACATTGGCTTTAAATGTCTTGGGTTCCTTTATTGTCGGGTTCTTTTCCAGGCGGAAGCCTGAATTACGCCAGGCTTCAAGGCCGCCGTCCATGAAATGCACCTTATCATGGCCCAGGTATTCCATGACCCAGAAGCCCACCGAGGCATCGGTCAGGGTTTTTATATCACCATGATAGAAAACCACATGGGTGTTGTTGTCGATTCCTGCCTTACCCAGGAGTTTTTCATATTTTGACACATCAGTAAACACCCTTGCCGTTGAGTCGCGCAAAGCCTTTTTAACGCGTTTTCCCAGGCTGATGGCCCCGGGTATATGGCCCTTGGCGTAGTCCTTCAAGTCCCTGGAATCAATGACCACCCAGTCAGGTTTGCTAATGTTTTTCTCTAATGCTTCAGGCGTGATAAGCAGGTCAGGATTGGCCCACCCTGCAGCGCCTGCCAGCCCTGCAACCAGGAGTAAATATGCTCCTGCGACGATCAATGTTGTTAATTTTTTCTGCATAAGCTTTCCTCCAAAATTTTTATTGTTATTTGCGGCACCTTCACCTGACAAATAGTTTCATGCACAAATCTGCGCACCGTTATTGCTCTGGATAAAATGAAATGCCCATCACTTGGCAATTAAAACAGCCATCTCAGCATTGTTGGCCACTTCCCTGCTGATGCTGCCCATCCAAAGATTATGGAGCCTTTTGCCCCGTGATCCCATGACAATCATCTCAGCTTTTTCCTCCTGCGCTTTTTTCAGGATTTCCTCAGCTGGATGTCCCTGAACTGCCAGGGGTTTAATTCCTGAAAATCCCTGTTTTTCAAGGAGGTCTTTAAAATAGTTCAGCACCACTTCTGCCTTCTGATCCAGCTGCGCCTGGTGTTCAGTCCCCTGGAGGGACTCCTTCAAAGTTTTCATTTCAGAAGTACTGAGCAGTAAATCTCCCATAACGGAACGGCCTTGAGGTTTTTGGACATAGAGCAAGATAATGGTCTTCGGCACACAACCACCGCCCACACAATCACCCAGCAGGTTCTTCAAAGTTTCCACAACCTGTAGAGAGCCTTTGGTATCGTCAACCGCTATAAGAATTTTATTCATCCTTCATTCCCTATTCCTGGAGGCTCTTGTAATAGTCCTGCACCTCATCCGTAAGGCCCTCAATCTTCTCTTCAGCGGCGCCGCCATACCCGGCAGCTTCTACAGCGCCGAAATAACCGGGCTCAGTGCCGGTGTGCGCAGAAACTGCATAACCACCGCCAAATGCAAGGCCCCAAACCAAAATCGCCAGAATCAGCCATTGAATGCTCTTCATCGCAATCCCTCTCTGTTATTCGTCTTCTTCATCGTTATATAAATGCTCATACTGTTTTAAAAGATCGTCGGGCAACGCTTCCCCTTCTTCAAGCAGGTCAATGTTTTCACCGAATCCAACTTCCAGAAAAGGCGGCACACTGTATCCCATCATGAAACCGGTAAAGCCGACAACGATAACTATCACCATCCATAGATTTTTATTCATTATCCTGTCCTCTTGGCTATCCCTTAAGCTTTTTGAATTGTGAAGATGAATTTAGACCCGTTCCGCTGTTGATCGATAATCGGGTTGCCTTCATTTGTGCACATGGCAGAGATGGATTCGGCTGAAGATGGGTTGTCAAAGGCCAGTTCAAGTTTGTCGCCGCTGTGCAGTTTTTCCAAAATTTTCTTGGTGTAGAGCTGTGGGTGGGGACAGACATAGCCGCAAACATCCAATTCATACAGTCCGGGTCCTTTTTGGTTGAATTTCATTGCCATGATATGGATCTCCTGTATTTAATTTATAAGTCAAAATCGATATTGGCCATTTCTCGGGCCATTTTTCGTTCCGTATACCAGTTGAAAAACTTGACGCCGATAAAGGCGCCACCGATCATGCCGAGACCGAAAGACCAGCCGGAGACGTCGCCGTTGGCGGTTCTGACAAAAAAGGCACCAACATTACAACCAAGCGCCAACCTGGAGCCGATCCCCATGAGTGCGCCGCCGATCAGGGCCCATATTGCCAATTCCTTTGTGGGCATCTTCCACTTAAATTCGTTATTCATCAGGGCCATGACAGCAGCGCCGCCGATGAGTGCCACCGACATCCAGTCAGCCGGGTTGATGGCCGGACTGGGGATGCCGTTAACCCAACCGAAATAAATATTGTCCATATTGTTAAAACCCAGTTTCTGGGCCATCCAGCCGACCCACTGGGCCTCCTGGGTGGTGACATACCAGTAGCCCGGGTCAAAGACCGTACCTTTGGCCGAGATGCCATAATCAAAGCCGATGCGCTGCAGGATGGTGCCGGCATTCTTGACACCGAATTTCATGCGCAGACCCTCTATAACAAACATCTGCAAGCCGCAGGCAATACCAAGAAACAGGCCGGCAATGGCAGTACGCTTGGAAGATATTATCATGGCCCAGAAACCGCGGATGTGATCTGCAAAGCCGGGACTGCGTCCTTCACGGCTTTGCAGATCAAGAACATACCGTTTCCTGGACCAGAAAATGTAAACCACGGCCAACAGTAGAATGGCCGGCAGAACAACGCCCACGAAGGTATTGGCAAACAGGGCGCCGACCAGGGTATGGTCCTCAAAACCGAGGAGCCTGGCAAAGGTAATTACCGGCTGTTCCCACACATATCCGGCCAGGTATTGATCAACCCAGCCGTCAGATACATTGATGGAGCTTGGCAGTCCCTTGGTGAGCGCTGCTTCGGCCCAGGATTTGGGCACCAGCTTGTTGGCCCAGCCGCCAACGTCGACAAAGGCTGACTGGGTCACACTGATCGAAAGAATGACCAGCATTGAGACACCGTTGCCTTCACCGGCCTTATACAGGGAACCGGAGGCACAGCCGCCGGCAAAGACCATGCCGATTCCGAATATTAACCCGGCAATAACGGCATGGACGGACCAGGGCGCGGCATGGAAGGTGGACCAACCGGTCGAAGCCACAAGGGAGGAGGTGATTGAGAATAAAACGGTGGCAATCATGATGCCGACCACCATACGCGGCACCCCGACCGCAAAAAGGTCCCTGAATGCAGAAGCAAAACAGAACCGGCCATACTGCAGACACATACCATATATAAAGCCGAACCAGAGATAAGCGGAAAGATACAGGTAATACTCATGCATAGCATAAGTAGCAACGCTTACCAGGCCAAAAAAGCCAACAATGATATAAACCCACATAATGTGTTTCCGCGACACAGCCTGAGCAATTGGCTTGCTGTCACTACAGCAATCTGCTGGCTTTGATTCCGGAATTGTTTGTGTGACTATTGCGTCCACTGCTACCTCCTTTACTGTTTCTAATTGTCTCTAGTTGGTTTACGCCTGTTTTTTATAAAGTTTACAATCATTGCTTGCAATGTGTGTGCCACATTGTGGTACTTGATCTCGGATTATTTATTTGTAAACTTCAAAAAATCTCCCTGCATAACCAGTCAGATAGGCCTCAGGCTTTATTGGCAACTCTTTTTCAATGTCTGCTATTCCCGATTGTGTCATGAACAGTTTTAAACAATGTGTTCCAAACTGAACACGGTGGCAGCCGAAGTTGTCCCAAACGGGACAGTTTTGCATGCCGTTATTGCAGCATCCACAGACTCTTTTGGGTTAGGGATGAGGTGCTGTCGCTTCTATTCACAATTGAAAAGTGATTGTTTCTTAATAAAAATGGAGGCCTGCCGGGAAGCAGGCCCCCGGGGGGGGGAGCAATGAAGGTATTTATTTGCCTTCACTGGGGAACATATTCCGGTTGAGGGACCAGAATAAAATTATTGGACTAGTCCGCATTTTTCACGAGTCGAGATGCCGGATAGACAAAGTGTAAGTCGTTGGAGCTATACTTTAGTATGCGAAACGCCTTACACTGCAGTTTATAAGGATGTATCGGCTTGCCCGAAGGGTGAACAGTTTTGAAAAAAATCTATTCAGTCACCTGGTACGAACTGTAACCGGACAAAGACACTGGAAATATAAAATTTAAATGACAAAAACAGATATTTAAATTAATTTTTCAAAACTGTTCATGAAATATTCGGGCTAGTTATGATGTCATAAATATCTGTTCAGCCTCGGTCCTCCGTAGTTGTTCCGAGCCGACTGCCATTTTTTGTATTGTGTCGCCAACACCGTCCTGTTCATTGCTCAGTTGGGGAGCGAGGGCCTGATTCAACTTCTTCTCTGCCTGGTTAAGCAGGTTGGAAAAAAGCAGGTAGTTTATACGGCTGTTGCCATAGGCTGATCTCACCAGTGATTCATAGCTGTCTCCCTTGGCCTTAAGAAGACAGGTGTAATGCTCAACCAGCACAGTCAGGAATTCTGCATATTTTTCCTTGGCCTTACCTTTCAAGTCAGCCTGCCGGGCAATGGCTTCTGCATCAGGTTTTCTTCCTTGGACCAAGGCATCCTCCGCCTCATTAAGGGCTTTTTCGTGGCTCAGCAGAAAATAGTCAGAAAAGGCCCTGCGGCCATTTTTGTATTTCATCAGGTCCTGGATGAAAAAAACAAAAAGGAAGGGGATGAGTATCATCCAGGTATGCAGTTTAGGCTTACTGAAAACCTGGCGGCCAAGTTGCGCGGCAAATTTTCTTTCCCGGGCAAGGATTATTTCTTTTTTGTCGTTTAGACTGACCATAGTAAATACTCTTCTGCCTTTGTACAAAGGATCATAAAGGTGTTTTAGTTAAAGAAAAGCTCAGTTCATGGCTTTGGTAAGTTTTGGCAAGGATGAACGCCTGCAGTTAGGGATCCATCATGTACCGCCAACCAAATGCCAGAAGGACAAAACATAGAGCCATGCCGGAGAAAAAGGCTTTGGTGGGCCCGTAATCATCTCTCCCGGAGTGTATGAACGAATCGCGCAGGTAATATTCACCATCATATGATCCCACGCTTTCTTCATACATGTAGGCTGCTGAGTTTATATCCCTTTCTTCTACGATCTGAATAATCTCTTTATATATCGGGATGTTGTTTTTTATATAGGGACCGACAACCCAGCCGAAAGACCAAACAAGAAACGCAACAAATAAAAATGTTCCCCAGGAGCGAAATTTAGAGCTATTGGTATTGGTTGTTGAGCCATTCATTTCGAGTTTCCTTCATATAAAAATGCACCCACTATCCGGGATTTTCACCTCCCGGATAGTGGGTTTTAGGCGTTCTAGATTGTCGCTGTAAGCCCAGGAAATACCAGATAAAACATGATATAGGCCATGAGCAGTGTGAGTACGAGATTTAATGATTGACCAAAAACATACAGAGTAAGAGGTTTGCCGCCTTTGAAATGGTGTCTCAATTCGCGGAAATTGGTTGCCAGGCCGATGCTGACAAAAGACAGGGAGAAAAACCATCCCCTGAACAGGTCGCTCATGCCCTTGATGGCACCCTGGTCGACCATTGCCCGCCCGAGGCCACCGGCCTCTGCATTGTAACTGGAATAGACCAGCGAAAAAATCACGGAGGCAGCGATAAAGCCGAGGACAAATTTCGGAAAGCGAAACCAGATTTCAGAGAGACCGACCTTGGCGCCTGTTTCTGCAACTTCCACCCTGGTTGTGAAGTAGAGAGCCAGGAAGAAGGCAATGACACCGATAAGGACGTTTTGGATCATTTTAATGGTGGCGGCAACGTAGAGGGCCTTTTCCCCTAAGAAGGCGCCGGCCGCAGCAACAGCGCCGGAGGCATCAATGGTGCCCCCCATCCAGGCGCCACCGAGGATCATCTGCTTATCGACCGGAAAGGTTGCTTTAATAACAGCCGGCATAACGATCATCATGATTGCCGTAAAAACCAGGGAAAGCCCGACAGCCAGTGTCAGTTCCTCTTTCTTGGCCCGGCAGGCGGAGGCGGCGGCAATTGCGGCAGACACGCCGCAGACCGACATGTCGGAGCAGATAACGGCATTCAGTCGCTTGGAAGGCATTTTAATGATTTTCTGACCAAACCAATAGGTAATGAGCCAGACGGTCGGGGTAACAACCCAGGCGACAAAGATACCGGCGGTACCAATGGTGATAATTTTTTCAAATAAAATTTTGGCACCCAGCAGAACAAGACCGGTCTTGATATAATATTCGGTCTGAACTGCCGGCATGGCCCATTTCGGGGTGCCGATCGTGTTGCTGACTAACATGCCGATAAAGATGGCCCAAAATGCATAGCCGATGCCGTAATGTTTCATGGTTGCCTGGGAGCTGAAAAGCCAGGCAACAACCGTTATTGCGAACACAAAAATGAAGCCAATGAGAAACTTATGTATGGGTATGCCCATGAAGACCATGGGGATGCCGAAGAAGAAAGCGAAAAACACCCCGAGAAGTATGAGCCACCAGATCTGGTTATAGGGTTTGGCTTTGGTTTTTGCCTTGGCTTTTCCGGCAAAAAGTTTTGCGTCCCGCCATTCACTGATGGCAACTGCTGCCGCAGCGTTGAGTGACTCATCCCTGAAGCCGGCGGCTTCCGCCGCCGCTTCTGCCATCTCGGCAGCGGCAAAGGTTGTTTTTTCGGTTGCCTTTTTTGTTTCATACTTTGCCACGGCCGAGGCTTTCTTGGACGCTGCCAATTCCTCATCCATTACAAAGGCCTGCAAAGGATTATTTGTCCACCCATGAGGTTTTTTTGCGAAGTTCTTCATCCATTTGCCGGCGTCGATACCTGTGGCTTTGACACTCTTTTTGGCATCTGAAAGTTGGTACCAGGCTATGGTCTTTATGGCGGATGTCCTTGTTGCCGCATCCCCATATTTCGCCTGGGCTTCGTTTATTTTGGTTTTCATGTCTCCACTGTGGGGGAAATAAACAAGCATTCCCGCAATGAGAATTATAAAACCAAGCCAAATGGCCCACCAGTCCTCCTTTTTCCACAACTCCGACCATTCCCACTTGCCGATATCAACGACAATGTCTTTTCCGGAATTCTCTGCCATGCTCGCTCTCCTTTTTAAAATTAGTTCGGGAATACAACACTTTTCAACTTCAGTATAGACCCAAAACTTTACAAGGCTTATACCACAATGTGGCACGTCATAATAAACCTGCTTTTGCAATAAACAGACCAGCTTTGCTGTATAAGGAAGAAAAAAGAAATGTGCCGGATAACTGCAGCCGTCACTTAGGGTGATAGAACGGTCACAATGGTTCTGTAGCGGAAGACTTGTGTCTGTTGGTAAAATTTCTCAACTGATCCTGGATTTTTTTGCTGGAGGTATTGGTTGAGTAGTTCTACCGGGTCCCGGCTGCTGATAATAACCTGTGGGTTTGTCCCATTAGGCACAGCAGGAGGATAAAAGGGCGGCCTGCTGAGTTCCCAGGTAAAACGCAGGGATGATGATTTTTTGTTTTGATCCTCCGGTGGCAACACAGGCCATTGCTGAGATAAACGTAGCTGTCTGCTGGTATACAGGTCCAGGATAGGCAGAACTGCTCCGGTGCTGCCCGCAGATTCATGCTGCGGCAACAGATGGACATCAACT
This sequence comes from uncultured Desulfobulbaceae bacterium, assembly GCA_947259115.1. Taxonomy (GTDB): domain Bacteria; phylum Desulfobacterota; class Desulfobulbia; order Desulfobulbales; family BM004; genus BM004. The sequence goes on from CAMYKS010000009.1 coordinate 16,189, forward strand.
GTATTAAACGGTAAGGTGTTAAGGTATTGCCCTGCTTTTTTGAGATTCATCATGCTGGTCTGTTGCAGGAAAGGCTTATAGGCGCCAAACAGGACAACCATGGCAGACAGCACGGCACAATAAGAACAAAATCGTTTCAAGGACTGGTCCCGAATCACGTTCAGTCCATAGGATGCCATCAGGGTAAAAAGAGGCAATAGGGGAACAATATATCGTATCCTCTTGATCTGCAAAGGAAAAACAAAACCGATAAAGCAGGCTGCCACCAAAAACCGGTAATTCCTGTTTCGCACAGCCCGGTAAATTCCATAGATAACAAACAGAGTAATAAAGGGATGGATCTGGAAGAAGAAGGTGGAAATATACCCCTCCTGCCAACGCTTCAAACCTTGCCGTTGGAATGTGCCAAGAATAGCCATCTGCTCTCGGATCACTTCGTATTTACTGAAAAAAATAACACCCCAGAGAATGGCGGCACCAATAACGATGATCAGTGAACTGCGGATTATTATGGCAGGCCTTTGCCGCAGGTGGACCCCGGCAATTACCGGCAGCATTCCTGCCAGCATAGGCCAGGTGGAAAATTTTACAGACAGCGCACACACTATGCTGACGGCAGCAACTCCAAGCCACAGAGGTCCGCCGTGCTGCATTGATTTAATAAATGAGAAAACCGTCAAAATCATGAAAAACATGGTGCCGATATCGACCAGCATGAGAGGTGCCTGGGTGGGCAGGTAGGGAATCCCCAGGAGCAGCAATCCGGCATGGAAACCGGTCTCAGCATCCCAAAGAATTTTTCCGACATGGTAGGTGAGGACCAGCGAGAATCCAAAGAGGAGGCTGTTGAACGTCTGGACCGCGAGCCGGAATTCACCAAATAATTTAAAGAGAAGACCATACAAAAACGGCATCAGCGGTAAATCAGTCCAGGGTGCAATGGCGTGTCCCCATTCTTTCAAGAAAAAGTCCATGCCGTTTTCAGAAAGATATTTTGCCTGCAGAAAATAGCGCGAAGCATCCAGCAGCATCTCCGGGGTGCTCCAGAGAAAGGCTGAGGTTATGAATCCGGCAATGAATAGAAATAATGATGGATAACGCTCGGGAATGGACGATTTTGATAGCCATGCTGCCAGAAGGAGCAGTGGAACAAGGTACAGGAAAAGGGTGACCGGGCTGGTCCCTGCAAAAACCCAGCGCCAACTGGTTAGGGTGTTGTCATCCAAAAAACGCAGAAGATAAAGAATGGGCAGTGCAAACAGCGTTAAAAAGGATGCAAGCAGGTATGCTTCCAGGCGGTTAAGATAACTTTTTCCCATATCGTACAAATAAATTGTAACGGTTTATTAAATCTTGTTTCAGTTATGTGGCACTCACCTTGCAAGCATAATGCCATAAATATCTACACAATGAGAAGGATATTTACCAACTGTGCGTTATCCGGCGCATTCCCTTTGTTCCATTATGCACAACTCGGCATATAGGGTTGTCCCAAATGGGACAGTTTGGTACAGTCAAAGGCAAATGGAAGGACTCTACTCTTTTTCAAACACTTTATTTTCCAGAGAGTTCCTGCTTAATTACCACATCGGCGAGGAGTTTCTGATAGGACTACTCTGTCTGCTGATTGCGGTCAGAGCATTCAGGACAAGCGGCATTCAGGTCAGCGGTAACCATGTCAAGGGCAGCAGGATTTTCCTGGTGGGCGCCAGTTTCCTGATCCTTGGCAGCAGCAGCGTGATCCATGGGTTAATCCATGCCAGCCACTCCAACCTGAATCTGCTCTACCAGACACTTTTGGCTTACAGCCTTGGGCTGTTCATTTTGATTATTGCCATTTCGGTGGAGAATCCGCGCAACAAGGTGGCCTTGCCGCTGCTCTACATCCCGCTGCTTGGACTGCTGCACCCGGCAGCCTACGAACAGTTCCCCCTATTCGGACAATTCCGGCCTCTGGTCTGGATCCTGATCGCTTACCTGTCCGGCATGGTCTGCATTCTCTATATCGGTACATTCTATCGCCGGCGGAGCAAACGCTTCCTTTTTTCCGCCTTAGGGCATCTTATAATCTGCATTGGTGCCATTTTTCTCTTCTTTCCGGCGCAGATCGGCTCGACAGTCTGGCTGCACGGCCATATCATGAGGCCAGTAGGCTTTATCATTTTATTTTTCAGCATGAGCCGCGGGGAATTATTAAAAATGGAGGGCTCTATCCTCTACAGGGCCCTGGCAGCCTTTTCCATTCTTGCGGCCATACCCCTGCTTTTTTTCGGGACCTTTGTCTTCTATGATAATATCTCGCCGGTCACCATAATCGGTCGCCGGTTTATTATTTTTCTTCTCCTGCTCATCACTCTCATCTCCGGTCTGCTGTTCGGGCTGGGTATGATAATCAGGCTGATCAAGCCCATTCTGCAGCTGAAAAACTCGGTGGACAACATGGTGGGTGAGGGTATGGTCAGGCAGATACCCATCAAGAGCTATGACGAGATAGGGGAGCTTTCCGGGGCATTTAATGACATGCTGAGCAGGCTGGATAATGCCATCGAGGAGCAGGAGAGAATGTGCCGTCTGGCTGCCACCGGTGAGCTGGCCGCGACCCTTGCCCACGAAATAAAGAACCCGCTCAATGCCATCGGCGGTGCGGCAACCTATATCGGCAAAAACACTAAAGGCAGCCTGGCCAAGGAGTTTGTTTCAGTCATTACCAGCGAGGTGGCCCGTATTAATAAGTTGACCACCACGCTGCTGAGCTTTTCCAAAACCGCTGCCCCGAATCCGGAGCCGAACGACCTGAATAAGGTTGTAAGTGATTCCCTTTCCCTGCTGAGCAAAGAGTCGCCGGGTCTTAATGTCACTCTTAAGGAAGAACTGGCAGAAGACCTGCCATTGAAGGACTTTGACTACAACCAGATCAAACAGGTCATTATTAACCTGTTGATCAATGCCCATGACGCAGTCGGTGAAAATGGCATCATCACGATAAAAACCTGGAAGAATAAAAAGGGAACCTACCTGGCTGTTGAGGATAACGGCAGCGGTATCTCTTCGGAAATTATCCATAATATTTTTAACCCGTTTTTCACCACCAAGACCCGCGGCACCGGGCTCGGCCTGGCCGTATCAAAAAGGATAGCCAGAGAACACGGCGGCGACCTGACAGTTACAAGCACCCCGGGTGAAGGGAGCACATTCACCCTGGAGCTTAAGGATCGGAGATAAGAATATGGCACATGCAATTCTCTTGGTTGATGATGAAGTAAACACGCTCAAGGTGCTGTCCGCTGCCCTGCAAAACAGCACAACCCAAGTCGAGACGGCACGGTCAGGCGAAGAGGCGCTGGAGCGAATTAAAAAGCAAAAATACGATCTGGTTATTTCCGATTTTAAAATGGGCGGCATGAGCGGCGAAGAGCTGCTGGAGAAGACCAAGACCTTTAATCCCGACCTACCCTTTATTCTGCTCACTGCATACGGCACAATCGAGCTGGCTGTTAATGCCATGCGCAAGGGCGCTTACACCTACCTGACAAAGCCGGTGAATATCAACCTGCTGGAATCCATTGTCGGCGATATTTTGCAGAACGGCGCTGCAAAAGTCATTGAAGCTGATGCCAGCTTGTTCCAGTACCTGAATATCATCGGCAAGACCCCTGTTATGCAGGAGGTCTTCACGCTCATCAAGCGGGTGAGCAAAACAGACGCCAACATCCTGGTACTGGGTGAGTCGGGCACCGGCAAGGAACTTGTGGCCCGGGCCATACATTATACATCCCTGCGGGCTGACAAGCCTTTTATACCCATAGACTGCACGACTATTCCGGGCGAACTCATGGAAAGTGAACTGTTCGGCTATGAAAAGGGGGCCTTCACCTGTGCCGATGAAAGAAAACTTGGACTGATCGAGATGGCCCAGGGCGGCACAACTTTTTTTGACGAGATCGGCGACCTCGATTTTACCCTGCAGAAAAAACTGCTACGTTTCCTGCAGGAAAAGGAAATACGCAGAATTTCAGGTAAAAAGAAAATCCAAGTTGATGTCAGGGTGCTCTCAGCAACAAACAGGGACATTGAAGCATCCCTTGAAAGCGGCGAGTTCCGGTCGGATCTTTTTTACCGGCTCAATGTTATCTCCATCCGTATCCCACCCCTGCGGGAAAGGATGGATGATATACCCTTGCTGGCAAATCACTATTTTGAATATTTCCGGCAAAAGAACAAAAAGGAAATCCGCGAGATTGACCAAGAGGCCATGAATGCCCTGAAAAGCTACGACTGGCCGGGAAATGTGCGAGAACTGGAGAATATGATGGAGCGAGCTGTCATTCTCTGTCAGTATGACACCATAAACGTTGAATGTCTGCCAAAGAAAATGAAATTTTTCGCCGGGGAAGAGTATCCTGAGGTCAGGGAATTCAACCTGCCGGAAATAGAGAAGAGGACCATTCTCAAGGCCCTTGATAAGACATCCTGGAATCAGTCCCGGGCTGCGGGACTTCTCGGCATAAGCCGCAAACAGTTGCGTACCAAGATGAAAAACCTGGAATTGCTCCCTACATCTGAAAAATAAAAATTTTCCTGCTGGATAATAAAATGACCCCCCTCCTGTAAACAGGGGTACCCCCCGAACAGATGTAATATTAACCGTATGCCCTCCTCTCAATATAAAAAATAATACTTGACACAATGGGCGAGGTATTGTCCCTATTTTACTGGGCGAGATTGTTTTCAGTATTGGTTAAGGAGGGATGATATGAAAGCTGCATTCTGTATAATTGTTTTGGCCATAAGTTTTAATGCAGGGATAAGTTCATTTGCAGCAAGTCACGGTGGTGCCGGCTCCGGGGGCAATTTGCAGCCCCTGGCAGATCCTGAGCGCATCATTGTTTCACCAGAGTTTACCGATACGATAAACCTGGAAATCCTACGGCAGAAACTTAATGATCCTGACCCTTTTGTCAGGGTTGAGGCGGTCCAGGCCCTGGGCGAGATACATAAAGAACAGTCCCTTGTCTCAGTATGCGCTTGTCTGAACGATGAAAATATTTATGTGCGGGCCTATGCTGCCGAGGCCTTGGGCAGGATAGGCCGGGTGGATATTTCCCTCACTCTGGCGAAACTGCTTTCCGCCCTGGATGATCCTTCACCCTATGTGCGGGCAATGATGATCGCAGCCCTGGGCGAACTTCAGGATGAAAAAGCGGCTGATTCAATCAGGAAGCTCCTGCTTGATGATGATGAAAGTGTCAGGAAAATGGCGGCATGGGCTCTGGATACTATTGAAAATTCCCAATAATCTCTGTTGCTATCTTCAACGCTGAAGATCATTTTTGCTTGCGCAGCATGTTTGACTTTTTGGCCTGCTCTTAATTAATCTCATAGACCTTCAGTTGCACTGAAGGTCCAGGTTTTGCTTCGCGCCCAAGTAAGAGGAGATCTGAGAAAAGTTTACTCAATGTTAGCCAAAATCCTTACATGACAAGCATGTGAAGGATAAAAGATATGACTGCTCCTGGTGTCATGCTTTTTCCAGGCCTGAGCGGGACCTGAGAATGCCGTAACATCTATCTGCTTAATTACTCATCCATTTGAAGGGGAGCCCGCACGGCTCCCCTTTTTTTGGAGTGGCTGGCCCAAAACCGACCAGGCCACTTCGCGGACTTCGTGCCATTTGCCGGATATGGAAAAGAGTGACACAATTTCCATGTGAGACAATGAGTCGGGAGGAAAAGATGGGAAGTTACATGAAAAAAGGATAATTTAAAAAAGCTGCTCTAAATTTTTTAAGTAATTATAGGCAACGAGCTAACCTTGCATGCGCTACTGTGAATTCGTTTTATTGTTATGGTAAAGAGTATGTGCCTTAAATGAGAGATACATGACAATACATGGAATAAAATCATACGATGCATGATTGCTGCCCGCACATATTAAAAAACGGACTGAATTTCAGGACATGTTTGAGAAACACCTGCCCTGGAGCGGCGTATAATTCAGTTGTTCCATTATAATTGTAAAGTTGAAACTTTTACCGATATGCACTTTAAGCAAGAACTCCAGCCCGGGAAATTAGTCCGCCGCTATAAGAGATTTCTGGCTGATATTCAGCTGGATGATAATATTATCACAGTTCACTGCCCCAATTCCGGCTCCATGCTTGGGTGCTCTGCGCCGGGAAGTCCGGTGATGCTGTCACGGTCGGAGAATCCCAATCGGAAATATCCCCAAACCCTTGAAATGGTAAAGAACGGCACAGTGTGGATAGGTGTGAATACTGCGCTGACAAACAGTTTGGTGCGTGAAGCTTTAGAGAATGACGTTATTAATGAATTCGGTCCGTTGGACTCAATAACCCCGGAGATAAAAACATCAGTCAGCACAAGGCTTGACTTTCTGCTGCAACATCAAGGTAAAAAGATCTTTCTCGAGGTGAAAAACTGTTCCCTGGCTGAAAACCGGGTTGCCCAGTTTCCCGATGCAGTAACAGCCAGAGGTACAAAGCATTTACGGGAGCTGGCAGCCTTAAAGCAGCAGGGGCATGGGGCCGCTGTATTATTCTGCGTACAACGGGGTGATGCCGATTGCTTCTCGCCTGCCGCACACATTGATCCACTGTATGCTGAAACCCTGGCAAAAGTTGCGGCAGAAGGGGTTATGGTTCTTGCCTATCAGGCGGATGTCAGCCCGGAGAAAATAAGAGTTGCCAGGAAGCTGCCGGTGAGGATGGACTGAAGCATTATAGTTGTCGTCTTTAATCAGCTTTTGTAAGGTGCACAGCATGGAAGAGAAAAACAGGGGAGAGAAAAAGGCTGTGGTATTATTAAGTGGCGGCCTTGATTCCACGACAATATTGGCAATTGCCAAAGATGCCGGTTTTGCCTGTTACTGTTTAAGTTTTCAGTATGGTCAGCGGCAGGCCATTGAACTGGAAAGAGCAAAAGAGGCCAGCGACAAATTGGGGGCAGCTGAGCATCTGGTGCTTGCCATAGACCTTGACAGGATTGGCGGTTCGGCACTGACAAGCAATATGCAGGTTCCAAAGGGCCGTTCGTTTGCAGCAATGGACGCAGGTATTCCCCAGACATATGTGCCGGGAAGAAATACCATTTTTCTGGCCTATGGTATGGCCTGGGCTGAAGTTGTCGGCGCCGATGATATTTTTATCGGGGTGAATGCCCTTGATTACAGTGGTTACCCTGATTGCAGACCCGAATACATTGAAGCTTTTGAAGAAATGGCCCGGCTTGCCACCAGGGCCGGAACCGAGAGCAAGAGAACCTTGCGTATCCAGGTTCCGCTCCTACGCTGCTCCAAGAAAGAAATAATTCAAAAAGGTATGGCGCTCGGAGTTGACTATGGGGCTACCCATAGTTGTTATGATCCCGGCCCTGATGGCATGGCCTGTGGCCGGTGTGACGCCTGCCTGCTCCGGCTCAAGGGTTTTGCTGAAGCAGGTATAGATGACCCCCTGCCTTACCACGGAAAGGGATAATAATGACCACAACCCCTGCCTCTACGGATATTTCGGCTTTGGGCCAGCTTTTCATGGCCGGGCTTCCCGGCTTGATACTGGATGATTCAACAAAAAACCTGATACAAAAGTATCGGATCAATAACTTTATTTACTTCAAAAGAAATATTGAAAGCCCTGAACAGGTGAGGCAGCTGTCAAAAGACCTGCACCTCGCCTGCAGGGATAATGGTTTGTCGCCCCCACTCATTGCCATTGACCAGGAAGGCGGATCTGTTGCGCGGTTGCCACCCCCTTTCAGCCAGTTTCCCGATGCCAGAGTCCTGGCAGACGCAGCAGAGCCTGAAAAAGCACTTGTTGATTATGCCCATGCCTGCTCCTGCGATCTGCAAAGAATAGGCGTCAATTATAACCTGGCACCGGTGCTTGATGTCTGTGCGGCAGGGAAAGATTATTTTATGGAAAAACGTTCTCTGGGCGGGAACGCAGAAAATGTGGGCAGGCTGGGCAGCCTAATAATCAAGGAAATGCAGGAAAACGGTATTGCCGCCTGCGCCAAGCACTTCCCAGGTCTCGGTGCAGCAGTCGTTGATCCACACTTCCAGCTTCCTTTTGTGAAAAAAACGGAGCCGGATATACGCCTGCACGATATCCCTCCATTCAGGCAGGCCATAGATGTCGGCGTAGCATCCATAATGACATCCCATACAATCTACCACCACCTGGACCCTGAAAAGCCGGCCACCCTGTCTAAAAAAATCCTGACCGGGCTGTTGCGTAATGAACTGGGATACGATGGGGTTATAATAACCGATGATCTGGAAATGGGAGCAATTGAAAGGGAGGGGGATCTGAGCCAGGCTGCTGTGGAGTCTTTTGCGGCAGGTGCTGATATGCTCCTCATTTGCCAAAGCCATGAAAAAGTAATTGCGGCACTGCATGAAATAACTGCGGCAATTATCCGGAACCCTGAATTGGCAACAAGAATGCAGGAGAGCGTACAGCGAGTCAGTGCAATGCGGCAGAAGTTTGCCCGTTTAGTTGTCGCGAAACCCACCACTTCTAGCGGTGGACCCGGATAGGTTCAACGGATCCGGCGAGAAATTGAATGGGATAATTAAAAAAACGAACCGCAGAATATCGAACAAGGAACCGCAGAATGTCGAAGGAGCTAAAAAAGTTCAGCAACTGCATTTGCTTCTTTTCTCCAAAAGTTACTTGAACCTTAGAGAAGATAACTCATGAAGTTATATAGTCTTTCCAGTTGTGTAATTTCATCTTTCAAAATTTCTCGGAGTCTCACACGTTCACTTACCTGTTCGATATTGTCCTCTAACGAAACACCGGACGATTGACACGGTATTCAAACCAGGAAGTAGTTCGCCCTCTTTTAGGGGGCTCGAAGTCTTCGCTTATCTCCTGAGGCCTCCAGCTATGCTGGAGGAGATTCACTCCAATAAAAGGTTGTGGGTTATTCTGCCGCCGCAAAGAGTAAGCACCGCCTTGCCCTGCAGTGCGGAACCTATAAATGGAGAGTTCTTGCTTTTGGAGAGGATGTCCTGCTCTTGAAAGACAAAGCGTTGTTCAGGGTCAATAACAGTGATATCGGCTGCCTCACCAATTCCCAGTGAACCTCCCTTGACCCCGAGAATTCTGGCCGGGTTGCTTGACAGCAGCTCGACAAGTCTGTTTGCATCAATATGGCCTTTTCTGTGGAGCTCTAAGGCAAGAGGTAGGGCAGTTTCCAGGCCAATAATGCCGTTGGCCGCCCTGTCAAATTCAATATCTTTTTCCAGTATTGAATGGGGCGCATGATCTGTGGCAACAGCGTCGATGGTGCCGTCCTGCAAGCCCTCGATGATAGCGGCCCGGTCTTCCGGCGTGCGCAGTGGCGGGTTCATTTTGGCATTGGTGTTGTAATCTTTGACCGCCTCTTCAGTCAACATGAAATAATGGGGCGCAGTTTCGGCGCTAACCGGGCAGCCTCTTTTTTTTGCCTGCCGTATAAGATTAACCGACTCCCTGGTACTGATATGGGCAAGGTGCAGGTTGCAGCCGGTATAGCCTGCCACGGCAATGTCACGATAGACCATGATTTCTTCGGCAATATGAGGAATGCCTTTCAGTCCCATGCTGGTGGAGAGAAATCCTTCATTCATGGCGCCGTTGCGGCTGAGGCCTGCATCCTCAGAGTGCGAGATAACCAGCATCTTGTGATTGGAAGCATACTCTAAAGCCCTGCGCAGCAACTGGCTGTCCAGTACCGGCTTGCCGTCATCGGTAACAGCCACAGCGCCGGCCTTTTTCATCTCTCCAAATTCGGCAAGTGTTTCCCCCATGGACCCTTTGCTGATAGCCCCCACAGGATAAACCCTGGCATAGGCAGTCTCCGCCTTTTCTAAAATGAGCCTTGTGACGGACTGGCAGTCGTTGACCGGGAGGGTATTCGGCATGCAGGCAACTGCGGTAAAGCCTCCTGCAGCTGCAGCCCTGGATCCTGTTTCTATGGTTTCCTTATGTTCTTCGCCCGGTTCGCGCAGGTGCACATGCATGTCAATGAGACCGGGAACAACCCATTTTCCATTCAGGTCAAAAGACAAAAGTTTTTTGGGCAGAACTGGCGCTTTCTGCCTTGATGTGAATATCGCTTTGATCTTGCCTTTTTCAACCAGGAGGCTGGCCTTTTTATCAAGCTTGTTTGCAGGGTCAAGGATTCTGCAGTTTTTCAGTAGTATGGCTTGTGGCTGCACCATTTCTATTTGCCTCCTAAAACGAGATAGATCAGGGCCATGCGGATGGCTACCCCGTTGGTGACCTGGTCAAGAATGACGGATTGAGGGCTGTCCGCCACATCTGGTGCCAGCTCCACCCCTCTGTTTATGGGACCCGGGTGCATGAGGAGCGCATCTGCTTTGGCAGCCTGTAATACCTGTCGGTTTATGCCGAAAAACGTGGCATATTCCCGAAATGAGGGGATCAAGGGGTCATTCTGCCGCTCTTTCTGAATACGCAGGGGCATGACGACATCGGCATTTGTGACTGCCTCTTCTATGCTGCTGCATACTGTGGCCCCGAGTTTCTCTATTTTTTTGGGGATGAGTGTGGCCGGCCCGCTGACAAAGACGTGTGCCCCCATTTTGGCAAAGCCGATTATGTCTGAGTGCGCCACCCGGCTGTGGCTGATATCTCCAATAATTGCAACCTTGAGCCCGGAAATATTCCCTTTATGTTCCTTAACGGTCATAAGATCAAGCAAGCCCTGACTTGGATGTTCATGGGTGCCGTCACCGGCATTTATCACCGAAGTCTTTATATGCCTGGCCAGGTAATGGGGGGCGCCGGAGCTTGGGTGCCGCATGATGATGACGTCAGGCATCATGGCCTCAATGTTCCTGGCAGTGTCAGCCAGAGTTTCACCCTTGGTCGTGCTGCTTGTTGAGGCAGATATACTGAACGTGTCAGCACTCATTCTTTTTGCCGCTATATCAAAAGAAAGGCGTGTGCGTGTGCTTGGTTCAAAAAAGAGGGTTACGACAGTCTTGCCGCGCAGGACTGGAACTTTTTTAATGGTTCTGGCTGAAATTTCTTTGAAGGATTCTGCAGTAGTAAGGATGTGCTCGATGTCCGGAACAGAAAGGTGATCGAGGCCGAGAATGTGTTTATGGGCGAAAAGGTACTCGCTGTTCATGCTGGTCCTGTAATCATGCCGTAGCCATATATTGTACTTTAACCCTAAAGTTTGTAATTGGATAACAAGAAAGGAAAAAAGTCAAGCAAATGCAATATAAAATATCTATTAACTGGTGTGCTGCAATGTCTTTCTTGTAAATGCTGTTTAACGGACAAGGTCGGCGATTCTGTCCCACCGGACCGAAAAATTTTCCTTGTCCCAGGACCAGTAAAGAATGAAGGCCTTTCCTTTGACAGCTTTTAAATTGACAAATTTCCAGAATCTGCTGTCATAACTGTTGTCACGGTTGTCTCCCATGACGAATAGAGAGTTTTCAGGGACTGTTATCGGACCCATATTGTCTCTGCCCTGGACACTTGCCGGGAGGGTTTTGTTGTCAAGATAAATGGCGTAATTTTCAACCTGGAGTTCGCCGTTCACATATAGTTTTTTATCTTTGATTTCAATCGTATCGCCTTCCACGCCTATGACCCTTTTAATATAGTCCTGGGCTGGATTTACAGGATACCTGAACACAACAATATCTCTTTTTTCCGGTTTACTTATAGAGATCCAGGTGTTGCCGTTTAACGGGTTTTTTATACCGTATATAAATTTATTTACAAGAATGTGGTCGCCGATCTGCAGAGTGTCGAGCATGGAACCGGATGGAATTTTGAATGCCTGGACAACAAAGGTCCTGATAAAAAGAGCAAGCAGCAGCGCAATGAGAATCGCTTCGGCATACTCACGGATGGTGGACTTGCGTTTTGTGTTTAAGTTTTCCTCAGTCAACGAATGAACTCCTTTGCAGCATAAGTATCTTTAAAATCGGCAAAGTTTTAAACCATAACCGGTTAAAAAACAAGAAGGATTAAAGGTGTACAGCATTTAATTGGCTGGGCAGAATCTATTTAACAATAATAGTCCCCAAATAGTCCCCAATAGTCCTCTGCAATATGAATTTTAGCTCAGGTTAAAAAATTACAGGTTCCGAAGAGATGGATCGCTTGGGTAATGTGTAAACTTAATTTGCAGTAATGTCAGGCTTTTGTGGAAGCCCGGTAAAAAAAGTTTACCTTGAAATGGGAGAATAACGCACCAAGGTTGATATGCAATGCAGCATTATTGTAATTGAAAGATAAAAGGAGTAGAGAAAATACTAAAAAGTATGGAGGCTGAATAAATTTTAACAATAATAAAAGGTTAGAATGTTAATTCGTTTTGCGGCAAGATCCTTAATGCCCTGATATCCGGAATTTTCTTGGACACAATTGAAAGAAATGAGACTAATTAAATTAAATGGCGCAGTTCTTGCTTAAGAATAATGCGTTTATGATTTTTTGTACAGATTACTCTGAAGAGGAAATTTCACACCAAAGGGAGAAAAAAATTCGAAAAATTTTGCAGTCTGAAATTGATATAAATGAATTTTTATCCTGAAAACTAAAATTTTATATATAAAACGGCCTGTTGTAGAGATTTAGCTTGACATTGAAAATAAAATTATGTCCTCTAATGGTGAAAATATTGCGGGCTGAGTATTACAGCAAACAAAATATAACTCGCAGGCTGGTATCGGTTTTATATGCATTTGATACAGAAAGTTTACGTACCGCGATATTAACTATCCTTAAATGGTGAACAATGAGCAGTTTGCCTCTTTCCAAAATTAAGCTTCCCCAAATTAAACTACTATCTGCCAAGAAAGAGCAGTTTCCCCTTGGTATAGATATTGGGTCTCATGCTATTAAGATTTGCCAGGTTACGAAATCCGGCGAGAATTTTAAGCTGTTAAGTCTCGGCAGTGTAAAGCTCCCTGAAGGTGCGGTCGAAGACGGTATCCTGCAGGAGCCTGAAGAAGTAGCAAAGGTAATTACGACCCTGATTAAAAATTTAAAAATAAAAGAAAAAAAGGTAGCAATATCAATTTCTGGTTATTCGGTCATAGTAAAAAAGATCAATCTCTCAGTGATGGAAGAAAAGGATCTTGATGAATATATCCAGACTGAAGTCGGCCAATATATACCTTTTGATATCGAGGATGTATACCTCGACTACCAGGACCTGCACACGAATACGGCAGAGTATGACCGAACAGATGTCATGCTGGTAGCTGCCAAAAAGGAAGTTGTTGATGGCTATCTATCCATGCTGCAGTCGGCAGGTTTAAAGGTGGTCATTGTTGATATTGGCGGTTTTGCTCTGGAAAATATCTATGACGCTAATTACAGCCTGGAGGAAAATGTGGCCCTGGTTGATATCGGTGCCACCAAAATGAGTATTAATATCGTTTCCCAGGGCATATCTGTACTGGCCCGAGATGTTGTTGTGGGCAGCCGACAGTTGACCGATCAGATCCAGAACAGGTTTGGCATTACCCCAGAGGAGGCTGAAGGGCTAAAAATGGGCTATGAGCCCGTTGAAGAAAAGCAGAAGGACCTGGATGAGATATTTGGCAACACCTGTATTCAATGGGCCCTTGAATTGAAAAAGGCCATCGACCTTTACTATACCAATAATCCGGATATGGCTTTGAATAAGGTTATTTTAAGCGGCGGCGGTTCCAGGGTTCAAGGCTTAGGCCAGTTTTTTGCTGAGGAGATAGGGCTGGAAGTTGAAATGTTGGATCCATTGAATAAAATACAGGCAGACAGCAAAAATATTGACCAGGAATATTTGAAATATATCAGCCCGGAAATGGCAATTGCCCTGGGGTTGGCTATCAGACCATCAGAATTGTGAGAGTGGCATGATTCATATTAACCTGCTTCCAGTAAGACAGATCAAGAAAAAGATCCAGGCCCGCAAGCGAGTTTTCGGACTTGGTATGACTTTTCTTGCTGTATTGGCGCTTTTGGGAGTAGTCGCCCTGGTTCTTGGTTTTAAGGTTGGCGAATTGCAGGCCTCGATAGCAGCACTGAAAAAGGAAAAGGCAAAATACCAGACAACTATCAATCAGATTGAACAACTTAAAAAAGATCAGGCCCTCCTTGAAACTAAGCTCAACACCATAAGTCAATTGAAAAAAGGTTCACAGCTTGCAGTAAGGGTTATGGACGAATTTGCCTCTCTTACCCCCTCAAGCCGCCTTTGGATAAACTCCATGAGTTTTAGTGGAGCCATATTGCGGATATCAGGAATAGCTCTCGATAATGCTACAATAGCAGATTTCATGGAAACAATTGTCACCTCTCCATATTTTGCATCTGCGGAGCTCTCAGGAACATCCACAACCGGGGTCCAGGGAAGGTACCTCAAATCATTCTCGCTAACCATTAGCGTGGTAAATGCAGATTATCAGCAAGAACCGGCAGAATAAAACAAGCAAGAAAAATGGGTGCGGCAATAATCTTCAGGCGCTCAATGTATTACATAAACAGAGAAAAATATTAACAGGTTTATTGTAAAGCTAGACGCTAAAAAAAACCGATGAAAGTTAACAAGATAAAAGAAGCGTTTGACTCCTTTCTGGAGAAGAAAGTTGTCCCACTTGATAAAAAAATTATCATTGTCATATTTGTTTTGGTAATAATTTTGCCCGTAATTGCCTTTTATTTTCTGCATTATACAAACAAGACAAAGGAAATAAAGGGTCTGGAGAGTCAGGCGGCAAATCTTCGCAAAGAGATTGCCGGAGCAAAGGCAAGAGCGGCAAAACTTGAAGAGCACCTGGCGGAAATGGAGGAAACCAAGCGGTTGTTTGCTGAAGCATCGGTCCTTCTGCCTCAGAAAAAAGAAATCCCGTCACTTCTGACCAATATTTCCGCACTTGGAACCAATTCAGGTCTGAATATGGTCACATTTTCACCTGGAGGCGAACGCAGGAAAGAGTTTTATGCCGAGATACCCGTTTCTATAAACGTAAACGGTCCGTACCACAACATCGGAACCTTTTTATATGAGGTCAGCAAACTCGACCGAATTGTTTCTGCAGTAAACATCAGCTTGGGCTCTCCTTCAATGCAAAGGGGAGAGATGGTCCTTGGTTCAGGCATCAGCCTCATTACTTACAGGTTCCTGGAACAAGCGGAAATAGATGCGCAAAACCCCTAAAAGGGCAACAAGAGATAAAGAGACACTGTGTATTTAAAAGCCATTAATAAGTTTGTTTTCATCATTTTTGCCGCATGCCTGTTTTTCAGCATGCAGAGTACTGTTGTATTCTCTGCCGAGGAGACGGCAGCTGAAGAACAAAAAGAGTTGAAGTTCACTGAAAAAATGGCGGCCATCCTCTTTCAGGAGGCTGCAGACGCTTTTGTTTATAAAAGAGAGGGCAGGAATGATCCTTTTATTCCTTTTGTCCAGGAAAGAGTGGTTGCAACGGTAGTACCTGTTGAAGAGTTGACGGGGATGCGAAAATATGAACCGGGGCAGCTTTCTGTAGTGGCAATTGTCTCAAGCCCGGGTGATACATTTGCAATGGTTCAGGATTCAAATAACCAGGGATATATTATTCGTGAAGGCATTTTATTGGGACGGACCGGCGTTGTTGAGGCGATTGTGCCGAACAAGGTGATTGTTAAAAACTACACCTACAACCTGGCCGGAGACAAAATATATAAAACCGTGGAAATGGTGTTGAAACAAGAGGGGGAAAAATAGCAATGACCCGCAGGGTATGCTTCAGAAAAACTGTGCTATGGTTAGCAGTGCTGCTTTTCACTTATTTTGTAGTAGGTAATGTGAATACCGCTATGGCGGAACAGCTTGCTTTTGCGGCCCCTGGCCCGTATCAGGTTACCGGGATTACAACGAGTAAATCTGAGGATGGAATTATCATTCGGGTCACTGGTTCTGCTCCACCGACTTACACAATGTATGAACTGTTTGAACCCCAGAGGGTTATTCTCGACATTGCAGACGGTTCGTTCCTTGACTCCTTGAAACTCCCGATGAAACCGGGAGCAGGGCCTGTGACACAAATTAAGGGTCAGGTACTGGACGATAAAGAACCCCTCATTGTCAGGCTCGAAATGTTTACTGCAGGAGATGCCAGCTATACAGTTGAGCGGGATGTTAATGATATTTTAATTTATTTTAAGCAAACAGGAGCAAAGACAGCAGCCCAAAAGCCTCCAGTGAAAAAAATTGCTGCAGCTCCAGCAATAGTTGCTTCAGCAAAGAGATCTCCTGCAATGGAACAGCCAACTCCGGGAAAACAAAAAGTTCAGGAGGCTCCCCCTATAAAAGCTGAGCCGGTTTCCATGCCGGCCCAAGCTTCTGCCGGAGCCAGCAAAGATCTGGATGAATATACTGATGCCGGCTATGAAAAACAGCCGATAACCGTTGATTTTTACAAAATAGACCTGCACAATGTTTTTCGCCTTTTTGGGGAAATCAGCGGCATGAACATTGTTATTGCCCAAGGTGTAGGCGGCACCCTTACCCTGGCACTTGATAATGTGCCGTGGGATTTTGTTTTGGACGTCATTTTAAACCTGCAGAACCTCCAGGCCATTGAACGGTATAATACTCTGGTCATTGCACCCCAGGGTACGGCTTTTGAATGGCCAGAACGTGAAGAAGAGAAGGTTGAAGTCAAGAAAGACCTTGCCATACTCCGGGAAGGGGAGAAGTTGCAGGTCGTGCAGAAAATGGAATTATCGCCCGAGGTTCTGGAATCCCAGAAGTTAACAAGAGAGGCGCGCGCCCTTGAAAAACAGGAAGAATTTGAGGAGGCGCTTATATTGTATGAAAAGGCTTTTGCAGTGCGGCCGGACAATGGAAAACTTGCTGCCCGTTTGGCTTCTCTATACCTGGTCCACATGGGAATGAATGCCAAGGCCGTCTATTATGGCAAAGAAGCATTGAAGATTGACGAGAAAGATACGGTCAGCGCGCTTTATACAGCCATCGGACTTGCCAATATGCAAAGAACTGCAGAGGCAAAAGAGTACTTTGATATTGCTGTCAGCGGCAAAAGACCTGACAGTGAATCCTTGATCAGTTACGCAATGTTCGCCGAAGAAAATGGTAACTACCTGGATGCCCTTCTTCTTTTGGCCCGGCATGAGGACCTCTACGGAGATTCAATTGATACAATGATAGCCCGCGCCAGAATTCTCGATAAAGAGGGCAACAGCGTCAAGGCGGCTGCGGAATACAGGGCAATATTGCTTTCAGGATACCAGCTGCCGGCGGATTTAACGCGCTACATTAAAGGTCGGCTGGCCCTTGAAGAAACGAAGTCTAAAGGGCAGATGTAAAGACACTGGTCTCATTTAATGTCAAATATATTGGTGGTACCTACTCTATGAAAATAGGACAGCTTTCAAAACCAAAAAAAATGTTGGGAAAAAAGTCTATGCTTGCCAAAAAGAAAATACTACTGGGCGGAGTTGCATTAAGTGCATTGCTTATCCTGTTTGGCTGTGCTTCTAAATCGACGCAGCAGTCATCTGAGATGGAAGCTCCGGCAGCTGCCGGAGCAGCTGTTGCCGGAGAACCTCGTGAAAATGCAACGCAACCAGTTCATTCGGAAAGTACACCTGCCGTTCAGGCAGAAGGTGCACCAACAGCCTTACCGGTTCGTTTTCAAAAGCCGTCCTATCTTATAAAGGATACCGGGCTGGGAGAAGGGGCTGCTGATATGGATGAGGAGCTGACTTTGCAAGTGGGTGCCGATATATCAACCACAGCAGGCCCTGTGCCTCTGCGCGATATAATGAAAGGCCTTGCCTCGCTGCACAATATGAATGTCAGTTGGGCCAGTGATGTTGATCAGTATGTCTATATTGATGTTGATATCAGAGCCAATGACGATTTTTTCATTGCCATTGAGAACATGCTGCGCCAGGTGGACTATTTCTATGAATTAAAAGGGAATACCATCATCGTAAAGTTTAAGGAAACCAGAAAATTTCATGTGGCCCTGCCGCCCCGCATAAAAGGGCAGGCAAATATCAACACCACCGGCGGCACGACAACCAATACTGATTCTGATAATACCCGGTGGGAGATAATTAAGGGTAACCTGGCCCAGATTCTTGACATCTGGGCCCAGAGATATAAACCGCCGCCATCGGCAATGCCTTCAGAAGAGGACGAAGAAGGAGAAGTGCCACTGCCTCCCCAGGGAGCGACTATCACGCAGACATCGAGCGGATTTTATTCTGTTGACCCGTCCCTTGGTCTGATTACAGTTACAGCCCCCAGGCCTTTACTCAATAAGGTCCAGATATATGTGGATACCCTCAAGGAGGAGATGTACAAGCAGATAAGCATCGAGGCCAAGATTCTTGAGGTTACCCTTGAAAAAAGTTCAGAAAAGGGAATTGACTGGAGCGGCCTGCTGAAAGACAGCGCCTTTGAATTTAATGTTAGCTTTGGAGATGGCGGCCAGATTTATCCTGACGATGCAAACTTCATCGACACTATTAACCTGGGTGCAAAGTCATTTTCCCTCGTTCTGGATGCTCTTGAGGAACAAGGCTCAACCAAGGTGCTGGCCAATCCGAGGATAAGCGTCATGAACGGTCAGCCGGCTGTCATCTATGTCGGCGACAATGTCACCTATATAAGTCAAGTAGAGACCACAGCCGATGAAGGTGTTGTGACAACATCTGCCACAACGGCACAGGTTGTTTCCGGTTTACGCCTTGAGGTATATGCTACGATAATGAGTGATGATGAGATTGTTATGAGCATTATTCCCATGATCTCTCAGCTTGAAGAACCCATTGAATACCGGCAATTCGGCTTGAACCAGGTTGGCCTTCCCTTTGTCAGGGAAAGGACCATGAACTCTATTGTGCGTTTGAATAACGGCGAAATGCTCATAGTCGGCGGCTTAATAAGCTCTGTTGAAACCGATGCAGGCAGCAACATAGTCGGATTGGGCAAACTTCCGGGTATGAAGTATTTATTCGGCAATGAGGCAGATGCTGTTGTCAGAAAGGAGCTGGTAATACTGCTCCGCCCAAGAATATTATAAAATTGGGTTCGAGTTGTGATGTATTCATCATTATAATTTAATCAAAGTATATAGCAAAAGCGAATTCAAATTTGGAAGGAGATTCCACCATGTCAGTTAACAGATTCTTTCTCTACGGCTTTGTGGCACTGTTCGTTAGTGGCTGCGGCTCGGGACACACTGTCACCGAAACCCTCCATGTCTCGGATGCACCTGCGGCTGGAAATTATTGCGCTACCGATAAAGCAGTCGTGTTGCTGCCTTTTGCTGATTATTCTTCAGGGGACGATGTCATTTCTGTATATGAAAGGAGCAGAAGCGTATCAGAATCCCTTACTGACAAGTTTGTCGGCAAAGGCTTTAAGCTGCCGATCCAGGAAGATGTAACCCAGTATCTGGTGGACACAAATATCATCAGGATCCCGCTCCAGGGAAATACTTCGGGGCTGCAGAAAGAACTGGATGGAGAATGGTCGGATGTCATGAAAGGAGAGTTTGAAAAATGGATTGAGGCGGACAACATCCAGACATCTGCTTTAAGTGGAGGCTCAGGAAATCCGGCAAGCGCTCCCGGTGTTCATGGATTGAACAAGACAAGCATTTCCAAAATTGGACGCAGATTTAATGCAGACTACATAGTACGGGGCCGCATCATCGAGTTTAACCTCCAGGAAGAACACACATGGGATATGAAGAAGAAAGGCTTCCTGCCTTTCATTATGAAGGGCACAACCCAGGCGGCTTTCGGTTTTGCAGAAACTGAGGAGTACGATAATCTTAATAATATTGCGCTCTGGGGCCTTGCTGGCGCTATTATCGGCTCTAATCTGGATACGCCGTTTGATCCAAGAACAACTAAGAAAACAGTTTCTGGCGATACTGTGACCAAAACCAGGTCAGGTGACAGCAACGCCGAATTTTGGAATGGTGTAACCTGGGGTCTTGGTGCTGCAAGTACAGCATATCTCGTCAACCATAGTGGGCAAACGCCCGAGGCCATTGTTCATCTGCGAGTCTGGGTGCAGGATGCGGCAACAGGTGAAGTCGTCTGGACCAACAGGGCCGAAGTCAAAGTGGCACCCGAATCAATCTATGGCGACAAGCGTTCAAGCGAAATGTTCAAGACAGCTGTCAACAGGGCAACAACCATATTGGTTGATGATTTCTGGAATAAGACAAAAGCAATAATGTAAAAGAATAAAGGGAACCTGGGAGCTGTAATTTTAACGTAAAGCTGCTGATTAGGCTAACCCGAAAATTTGTAATTCATTTATAGAGGGCTTTCCATGGAAATACCCACAAAGTTAAGACCGGTATTGGTTGTTTTCCGGTATTGGTTTTTAGCGCTTATTCTTCTTGCTTCCTCAATGATTTTAATCTCATGTGGCGATAGCGATAAAACAATCACCACCGGGGCGTCGGAACCCAAGACGGGCGAGACCCCTGGCTCGATAGACTTCGTTTCCGCCATTCCGGAAACCATTGTCTTGAGCGGGACAGGTGGTGTCGAGTCCGCCGAGGTAGTGTTCACGGTGTTCAATTTAACCAATCAGCCCCTGTCCGGCCAAACCGTGAATTTTAGCCTTTCCACCTCCGTAGGCGGGCTATCTTTGTTTAACACCTCTGGCGTGTCCAATGAAGAAGGTGAGGTCAGGACGTTTGTCAATTCCGGCAACGTCCCAACTTCTGTGCGGGTGACTGCCACTGTGGAAGGTACGGATATCTCAACAGTCTCTGACTCCCTGGTGATCAGCATCGGCTTGCCGGATCAGGACAGTTTTTCCCTCAGTGTGGACATTTTCAACCCCGAAGCTTGGCAGTATGACGGCGAAACAATTTCATTGAATATCCGGGCGGCAGACCATTACAACAACCCGGTTCCCGATGGCACGGCTATTTACTTTACCACCGAAGGTGGCAGCATTGATCCCCAATGCAATACCACTGGCGGTGGCTGTTCCGTGACCTGGGAAAGCCAGAACCCTCGTCCGTCCGGAAGCTTTTCCGATAACGCGGGATTATCCACCATATTGGCCACAGCCCTTGGAGAAGAGGTGTTCTTGGACGTTAACGGCGACGGCCAGTTCAGTCTGGTGGATAAGGCCCAATGGGATAAAAATCCGGACCTTGATTTGCCGGAGGCTTTCCGGGATGACAACTTGAATGGTGATTATGATGTTGGGGAAGCCTTTTTCGATTTTAATATAGATGCTTTATATTCCCCAGCAAACGGATTGTTTAACGGCACCCTCTGTACCGATGATGGAATTATTGACGGGGTCTGTACCCGGGATCTGGTGCATGTGCGTGAAACGATCGTGATTTCCATGTCGGGTAGTTTTGCTGAGATGGATATTTTTGACGAGAATCTCAACCCCATCGAGGTCATTTGTCTGCGGGACCTCAGACCCGGTCAAGATGGATACTTTGATGGAAACGGTGATGGCTGTAATGATGTGGTGACCCCAGGAGATCCCAATTGTGACGATGTCGGCAATTTTTTAGTCCGTGTTGCAGATGTCAACGACAATTCAATGCCGCTTAACACAACGGTCACGGCGACCTCTTCTCTTGGTGAGATGCTTGGCACTTCCAGTTACACGATTGATAATACTATCTTTCCGTCTTTCCTGCTCTTCAGCATTCAGGAGGTCTGCGGCGGAGTACCAGAAGCGCAGATAGAAGTGAAGGCCTTGACACCCAAGGGGAACGAGACAATTAGAACCTTTACCGTGCTTGATGATGGCTGATATATAATCCTTCTTGCATTAAATGAAGTGAAAAACAACCGAGCAATAAAAATGGCTTATCCTCTCCGGGATAAGCCATTTTTTATTACTTCTTTAGCAGAAAAAACTTCACACAACTATCATCTGATTCTCTTCTTTCTGCTTTTTATTTTGATACAATGCCGGAAAGTTAATGGGCACCAACAGGAACGGCATGAAGCCTCCGTCCACTGAGACCAGACTGCTATTACATCAACCGGCCTGCTGTTCCTGCTGCTGTTTCATTTTGCCTTGAAACATTGCGGCAAAGTTCATGGGCTCCATAAGAAACGGCATGAAGCCACCGTCCACTGAGGCCTGGCTTGCAATCTGCCTGGTATACGGAAAAACGATGGTCGGGCAGTCAACATGCAGGACCTGCTGCATATACTCTTCCGGAATATTCTGCATTAAAAAAGCCCCTGCATGTTCAATTTCAATGATGTACATTACCTTGTCGGACTTGGTATCCTTCACGGTAGCAGCAACTTCAAGACATACTTCCCAATGATTTTCATCAACTTTTTTATTGGTTAATTTTATGCGCATATCGGCATTTGGTTCAGGATTCTTGATAAAAAATGATTCCGGTGCATTGGGGTTTTCAAAGGAAAAGTCTTTAATGTAGAGTTTTTCCAGTCTGAAAACAGGCGCTGCACCTGCTTCTGTTGCCGCTGTGTTTTGGTCACTCATGCTATTGTCCTTCTGTCAGAGATTATGGTGTTTGTATGTAAAATTATATTTTAAATAGAGCCTGAAGGTACAATGTTTGCCTCTCAGATATCGAGCTATTAACTTCAGGCATTTCTGTCAATAGTCGGCAGTCGTTGTATGCTGACAAACTTTAGCTCGCTTTAAGCACTATTTTTGATGGTCAACGCCCTGCGAATATAATTGAATCGGCTTTACATGCAAGAGGTTTTTTTATCTTGCAGCCGGCAAAATCTCCTTCAAAAAAGCCCCGGTATAGGATTTTGTGCTCCCTGATACTGTTTCCGGGGTGCCTTTGGCAATTATCCTGCCACCCTCATCACCGCCTTCCGGACCAAGATCAATAATATGATCAGCAGTTTTAATGACATCCAGATTATGTTCAATGATGACCACCGTGTTGCCGCTGTCAACAAGACGGCCTAGTACACTGAGGAGATGCTGGATATCAGCAGGATGCAAACCTGTGGTCGGCTCATCAAGGATATAGAGAGTTTTGCCGGTTGAGCGCTTGGCAAGCTCCCGGGCCAGTTTTATGCGTTGGGCCTCGCCACCCGACAGGGTCACAGAAGATTGCCCCAGGCTGATATAGGAGAGACCAACGTCAGTTAAGGTCTGCAGCCTGTTTTTTATGGGAGGGATATTGATAAAAAATTCCAGGGCCTCCTGCACGGTCATGGACAGGATGTCGGCAATATTTTTACCGCGATATTTTACCTGCAGGGTTTCCCGATTATATCTACGTCCCTTGCAGGTATCGCAGGTGATATAGATGTCAGGCAGAAAATGCATGGCAATCTTGATGACACCGTCACCTTCACAGGCCTCGCAGCGGCCGCCCTTGAGGTTGAAGCTGAAGCGGCCCGGTTTATAGCCCCTGGCCCTGGATTCAGGCAGCCGGGCCAGCAGTTCCCTGATCGGGGTCAGAATGCCGGTATAGGTAGCAGGGTTCGAACGGGGCGTTCTCCCTATCGGGCTCTGGTCGATGTCAATCACCTTGTCGATATTTTCCAAGCCGTGTATTGCTCTGTAATTAACCCCGACCACCTTGCTGCCTGAGCGTACATGCTGTACAGCACCCTTATAGAGAGTTTCAATAATCAACGAACTTTTGCCGGAACCGGAAACCCCGGTTACACAGGTCATGACACCGAGCGGAATGGTGGCATCAACTCCTTTGAGGTTATTTGCCCTGGCTTTTTTAATTGTAATGCTGCGGGATTTAATTTTTTTTGCCTTCCTTCTTTTTAAGGGTAATGGGATATTCAGACGGCCGGAAAGGTATTTGCCGGTAAGGGAGGTTTTGTCCTTTAAAAGTCCTTTTACCGGCCCGCTGTAGACAATTTCACCGCCGTGGACTCCTGCCCCGGGCCCCATGTCGAGCACATGGTCAGCAGCCAGGATGGTCTCAGCATCATGCTCAACCACAACCACTGTATTGCCGAGATCGCGCAGGCTGGCCAGGGTCTTTATCAGCCTCTGGTTATCACGCTGGTGCAATCCGATACTGGGTTCGTCAAGAATATAGAGCACGCCGGCCAAGCGTGATCCTATCTGGGAGGCAAGCCTTATACGCTGGGCTTCACCACCGGATAAAGTTCCGGCCTGTCGGGCCAGTGCCAGATAGCCCAGTCCGACATCCTTGAGAAATGAAAGGCGGTCCATTATTTCTTTTATCACCGGTTCGCCAATCTTTTTTTCCCTAGAGGAAAAAGATATTGCCGGCAACTCTGCAAGCAGTCTGTCAATGCTCATCATGGTCAGTTCATATATGTTCCAGGCCCCGGTGCGGACTGCCAGGGCTTCAGGGTTTAAGCGTGCGCTTAGGCAGGAAGGACAGGGTTGCTCATTCATGAACGCCGCCAGTTCTTCCCTGACCATGGACGAGGATGTTTCCTGGTAGCGCCGGGCCATCTGGGGCAGAATGCCCTCAAAAGTCGTCTGGGCTGTCAGGCGGCGCCTTTCCTTTTGGTAGCGGAACATTATTTCTTCTTTGCCGGTACCGTATAAAACCACCCCCTGTGCTTTGGGGGAGAGCTTTTGAAACGGAGTATCAACGCTGAATTTATAATGCGCTGCAAGTGCCGTGATCATCTGCCCGGTATAACTGTCTAAAGAACGGTAGCCCCAAGGTGCAAGGGCTCCCTGGCTCAGGGTTAAACTTTGATCAGGCACGACGAGCTGGGGATCGAAAAACTGTTTGACCCCCAGGCCACTGCACTCCGGGCAGGCTCCTTTGGGATTGTTAAAGGAAAAAAGTTGGGTTGTAAGATCCGGCAGGCTCCTGCCGCATTCAATACATGCTGCTCTCTCACTGAAAAGAATTTCCTGGTCCTCCGCCGGAAAATTAGCCAACAGGAAGCCGCCTGAAAGTTTCACTGCTGTTGTTGCAGAATCTGTCAGCCTCTGTTCTGCATTTGGTTTGATAACAACTCGGTCAACTACGGCTTCGATGCTGTGGCGCTTTGTCCTGGCCAGCTGTATTTCATCATCAAGACTGCAGATATCACCATTGATCCGTACCCGGACAAAACCTTCTTTGCGCAGGTTTTCCAGGAGCTCGCGATGTTCACCCTTTTTGCCGTCGACCAGCGGGGCCAAAAGAACAATCCTGGTGCCTTCAGGTTGTCGTGTCAGGGAGTTGACCATATCTTCTATGGACTGAGAACGAATCTCCTTGCCGCAGTCAGGGCAATGGGGTCTGCCGGCCCGGGCGAAAAGCAGCCGCAGGTGATCATAAATTTCCGTGATGGTCCCTACCGTTGATCGAGGATTGCGGCTGGTGGTCCGCTGTTCTATGGATACGGCGGGCGATAAGCCCTCCAGGGAGTCGACATCGGGCTTGTCCATCTGGCCCAGGAACTGCCTGGCATAGGTGGACAGAGATTCGACATAACGGCGTTGGCCCTCGGCATAGAGGGTATCAAAGGCAAGGGTGGATTTACCCGAGCCGCTTAAACCCGTAAGCAGAACCAGTTTGTTCCTGGGCAGGTCGGCCTGGATATTTTTCAGATTATGCATCCTGGCGCCGCGGATGCTGATATATTTTGGTTCCATGGATGTAAATTGAGAAGAGTGACAATGGGGACAGAATTGAATCCAGTCCCCATTAGAAAAATTTTATGCTAACCTTTCTGATATTGTTTTCTTTTTTATACATTAAGCGCCTTAGCGCCTTTTTATCAGTCTTGCCCCAAAAAAACCATCAAGATCATCCCGGCCCGGCAGGGTCCGGAAAAACCCCTGGCTGTCAACAAGGCAAACGCCATTTTCGGGAAGCACAGCCCTGCAATCTGACAGGGCAAACCGTGGATCAAGGGCAAGAAACCTTTTTATCACTTCATCGTTTTCCTCCGGCTCGGTTGAGCAGGTTGCGTAAACTAAAATCCCCTGCGGCGCCACAAGTTGTGCTGCAATTTTTAGTAGACCGATCTGCTTTTCCTGATAACTGAGCAGGTCATTGGGACTCCTGTTCCAACGGATGTCCGGATGCCGCCTGATAACTCCCAGACCTGAGCAGGGCACGTCTATCAACACCCCGGCGAATTTATCTTTGTAGCTGGGTAGAAGCGACTCAAGTGTTCCTTCAACAATAGTCACTGTCGTATCCAGTCGCAAGCGTTGGAGGTTTTCCTGCAGCTTTTTAATGCGCCCAATGTTTGGCTCAATTGCAACCAACCTGCAGTCTGATGGCAGCAGTTGGGCCAGATGCGAGGTTTTGCCTCCAAGTCCGGCACAACCGTCAAGATACGATCTCCCTGGTTGCAGAAATCCAAGGATCAGGGAGACTAACTGGGCCGCCTCGTCCTGCACCTGGAAAAGTCCATGAATAAAACCGGGAACAGCCGTAATCGGCCCATGAAAACCATGGAGTTTTATGGCCAGGGGGCTATGCTCTCCTGCCGCAACAGTCAGTCCATGGTTTTTCAATTTTTCAAATAAAGCAGAAGGTGTTGTCTGTTCGGTGTTGACCCTCAGGCATATGGGTGGTTGTGTATTGTTTTGGCGGCAGATTCTGGTCGCTTCTGCATCACCGTAACGCTTTTGCCAGCGATCAATAAGCCATTGCGGATGACTCAGCAGGGCAGTTTCAGGCAGTGAATCAATATCTTCAGCATGTAACGGGTTAGGAATTTTTTTACGCTCACGGTCCACACTTCTCAGGACTCCATTGACAAAGCCCGTCAGCCACTTGGGCTGCTTCATGTTTTTCAGGGCCTGTACTGTCTCATTTATAGCTGCTGAAACCGGAATGCGGTCCAGAAAAAGGAGTTGAAATATGCCGACTCTTAAGGCCTGCAGGGTACGGTTTTTTATTTTGGCCAGCGGGTGTTTTGAAAACTTTTCCACTACCCAGTCAAGATAGCCACGCCAGCGGAGAACACCGTAAACCAATGACATTGTCAATTGCCGGTCACGTGCGTCTCCCAGAGCCACGTTGGCAATGTACTGTTCCATGATCTGGTCCACCGGAAGATGACTTTCTTCCCAGCTGCAAAGGACATCTATGGCAATGTAGCGTGCACTACGGTTCATTTTTTTCATATAAAAAGTATTTGGCCTGTATAGATAGTTGACTATACTTTTTCCCTTGGCCCCTTGGCCCCTTGGCCCCTTGGCCCCTTGGCCCCTTGGCCCCTTGGCCCCTTGGCCCCTTGGCCCCTATTTTAACCCAATCACAGATGCAAACCTCCCTGTTGCCCTGTCCCTGCGATAGGAAAAATAGTCCTCGTTGCAGTAGGTGCAGATTTCTGCAGTATGAATGTTCTCCTGTTTCGCCCCGGCTGCACAGAGCTGGTCGCGGCTGATCGCCCAGAAGTCAAAATAATTGGGCTGCACCTGGTAGCCATGCAATGAAGTTGGAAGTTCAGAGCGGTAATTTACAAATTCAGCACAACAGGGACCCAATGAGGGAGAGATGGCTGCAATGAGGTCAGCCGTTTGAGTTGCATAGGCAGCGCCCATGGCCTTAACGGTTTTAGAAATTATGTTGGTCACGCTTCCACGCCATCCCACATGGGCAATGGCAACTGCCATTTTTATTGGATCGAAGAGCATGACTGCCTGGCAATCGGCCTGCTGGATCAGCAAACCCAGACCCTTAATATTGGTCAACAATGCATCGAATCCAGCAACCGTAAGGTCATTTTCAGGGCTTTCTTTGACAATAAAAGCCTGGGATTCATGCACCTGTTTGGCTGAGATAAGTTGTTTACAACCAAGGGCTTTTTTTATTCCTTCCCTGTTTGTCCGTATATTTTGAGAATCATCGCCAAGCCCAAAGCAAACGTTGCGTGAGTCCCATGGTACTGGACTGACCCCTCCGTAACGGTTGAAAACCCCGTGAAAAAGCAAGGGAGAGGCAAGAGCAGGAAAAGTAAGCATGTTGGTGTTTGGCTTCATGTTCCTTTGATGATCCCCGCCAGAGGGCTTAGGCCTGTTCATCGGGGTCCAGGAGATATGATTTTATGGTTTTATCGCGGCGGGAGCGGATAGTATCGTGGCGCCAATTTACATCATCCGGGCCAGGATAATCGACAATGGCATGCAGCCCCCTGGATTCTTTGCGGATAAGGCTGCTCTGGACGATGAGTTCAGCAACCAGGGAGATATTGCGCAACTCGACAAGATCCGGGGTCAGGAGATAATCCTTGAAGTGATGCGCTATTTCGCGCAGAATGGGTGCCAACCGTTTTTTAACGAGGGCCAGGCGTCTTTCGCTCCGCACGATGCCGACATAGTTCCACATGAGGCGGCGTATCTGGTCCCAGTTATGGCTGATCAGCACGTTTTCATTAATCATTTTTGCCTTACCTGTTGACCATTCCGGTGACTCGTGAAATGCTGTGTGCATAATCTTTTCTTTTTCCTGTAAACATTGCAGATATGCCTGGTGCGCAAAAACAACGGCCTCAAGCAGGGAATTGCTGGCCAACCGGTTGCCGCCATGCAGACCGGTACATGCCGTTTCTCCCAAGGCATAGAGATTTTCAATATTAGTCCTGCCCCGCATGTCGGTCATTACGCCGCCGCACATATAATGGGCCGCCGGGACAACCGGGATCGGCTCCCTGGTGATATCTATGCCAAGGGAGAGACAGGTCTGGTAAATGGTGGGGAACCGTTTTTTGATAAACTCGGCGTCCTTGTGGCTGATGTCAAGGTAGACACAGTCATCGCCGCTGGCCTTCATCTCGGTATCGATTGCCCGGGCTACTGTATCCCGGGTGGCGAGGTCACCCCGGGAATCGTACTTCTCCATGAAGTGAATCCCTCTTTCATCAATCAACCTGCCGCCTTCGCCTCGCACTGCTTCGGAAATAAGGAAATTTTTTGTTTTTGCATGGTAGAGGCATGTTGGATGAAATTGGACAAATTCAAGATTTCCGACATTGGCGCCGGCCCGGTAGGCCATGGCAATCCCGTCGCCCGTGGCAATATCCGGGTTGGTTGTATACAGGTAGACCTTGCCGCAGCCGCCGGAGCAAAGCACAGTCACCTTGGCCCGCCAGTTATCAATGTCCCCGCTTTTTCGGTCCAGGACATAAGCTCCCAGACAAAGGTCATCAAAGGTGCGACCAGAAGGCTTAACCCCGGCTTTTGAACCAATGAGCAGATCCACGGCGAGGTGATTCTCAAGTAAGCGAATGTTTGGTTTTTCAGCAACCTTATGCAGCAGGGCATTTTCAATTTCCCTGCCTGTAAGGTCCAGGGCGTGGGCAATGCGGCGGGCTGAATGACCACCCTCGCGTCCGAGATCAAGGTGAGAGGCGTCTTGCTCCCTGGTCCTGAAATTGACACCGATATCAAGCAATTCCTGCACGCGGGCCGGCCCGTTCTCAACAACCATGCGGACAACCTCTTCCTTGCAAAGTCCGGCCCCGGATCGCAATGTATCCTGCATGTGAAGGTCAAAGGAGTCCTCATCCGAGAGGACGGCAGCTATGCCACCCTGGGCAAGATTGGTTGCAGTATCAACCTTGGCCTTTTTAGTGACAATGGTGACCTGGCCGATTTTTGCTGCTTTTAAGGCAAATGAGAGCCCTGAAATTCCAGTGCCGATTACCAGGAAGTCGGTTGAATATGCCATATTGAATACTCCTGATTACAAGTATGTATTAAATTTCGTCTTGATTGTTTTTTCTAACATTGTGGGCTGATAAAATCAAAAAGATTAACCAAGTATTGCACGGCAGCCACCCGTGTAGTTGACCTGTAATGCTCCTTGCATTTTTATTCCAGCGATATAAAGTAAAACCGGTTGCCGTAAATTCTTCCGTCAAGGTATTCTCCGGTGCAGGAAAACATCTTTCCATCTGGAGAATAAAGGAAGATTTGCCTGAAATAGATTATGGTTTCATACAGGTAATTTCAGTCATAACAACATGAAAAAAGGGTAATAGGCAGGAGATGAAATGGCCATTATGCAACTCACGATCATACCGCTGGGCACCGGTTCAACGAGTCTGGGCGAGTATGTTGCAGATATACAGAAGGTCCTTGAGGAGTCAGGCTTTCCCCATAAGCTGACAGACATGGGCACAGTTATTGAGGGCAGCAGCAAAGAACTCCTGGTCTTTGCTGCACAGTTGGCTGAGATGCCTTTTAATATAGGAGCCCTAAGGGTAGTGACCCAGATAAGTCTGGATGACCGCAGGGACAAAAAGGTAGCACTTGGTGATAAAATCGCCTCTGTTGCCGGACAGCTGGCAAAAAAGAACCGGGTATGGAAATAATGAGCATGGGGAGCGAAAAAAAAGCAAAGCGAGTCAGGATTGCACCGTTTATCACTATCCTGTTTTTTCTCATTATGGGGATAGTCGGCATAATGACAGGTGAAGTGAGAAGGGTGTTGGAACAGGCCGTCCAGGTCTGCTTAAGCTGCATAGGCATCGGTTAGCCATGGAAATTGTCAGAAAATGGATACAGACCATAATGGCCTTGCTGGTTAATGGTTCGTGGTCGTTTCCCTTTACGCGCACCATATACCAGGGGCCATTGAAGGTGGTCTGTTCACCGGGATTAAACTGTTATTCCTGCCCTGCGTCAACCACCTATTGCCCCATAGGTTCATTGCAGCAGTTGATGGCCGGAATACGGATTGCAATTGAAAACG
Source organism: uncultured Desulfobulbaceae bacterium (assembly GCA_947259115.1). Taxonomy (GTDB): domain Bacteria; phylum Desulfobacterota; class Desulfobulbia; order Desulfobulbales; family BM004; genus BM004. The sequence continues at coordinate 46,840 of CAMYKS010000009.1, forward strand.
GACAGAATTTTTTTGGTCTCTATGTTGTCGGGACCATGGGGGTTCTGGGCGGAGTCTTTGGGCGCCTTATTTGCGGCTGGGCCTGTCCTTTTGGTCTGATACAGGAGCTGCTGCACAAAATTCCCTCGCGGAAGTTCAGTATTCCGCAGAAACTTAATTATATAAAATACGGCTTTCTGCTTTTCTTTGTTTTCTTGCTGCCTTTGACTGTTGTGGATAAGTTTGGCTACGGAGAACTTTGGTTCTGCAAATATGTCTGTCCTGCAGGGACTCTGGAGGCCGGCTTACCCATGCTTATGCTGCAGCCGGCATTAGGTCAGACAATCGGCCTGGTTTTTTTCAATAAGTTGGCCATTTTAGTAGGTTTTATACTCTGGAGTATCTTGGCCAGCAGGCCCTTCTGCAGGACAACCTGTCCCCTTGGGGCTTTTTATGCATTGTTCAAAAAATTAAAGCTGGTAAAGCTCCGGCATATTGAAGAGAACTGCACCAGATGTGAAGCGTGCCACTCTGTCTGCCCCATGGGGGTGAAATTCAATGAATCGCCTGAAAATGCAGAGTGTATCTCCTGCCTGAAGTGCATGGATAAGGCCTGTAAGTTTGATGCAATTACCCTTGAAATAGCAGGGCTTCCTATGGGCAGCAGGGCCGGAGCCAGGATTCACAGGCCCAAGCAGGGTGAAGTTTCAATGTAAAGAATGTTTCCATCTCAATGCCTTAGCAATTATGATGTAAGCGTAAAATATATCGTTGCCTTCTGCAGGACCTGGTGATATCAGGTGATTCCGTGTACAATTACATTTGGCAGAGGTTTTTTTTTGCGAGGGCGACAAATGCCTGTAGGAAGGAAATTTAAATTTTCATAAGTTTAATGGTTGCGAATAATCAAAAAGAAAGAATAGCAAAAACGTCCTGGGCATTGTTGCTGCTGCTTTTAGTAACATGGGCCACCTGCGGCCAGGCAGCAGGCATCACCATGGTCAGTGTAGCTGGAGAAAAGGTCAACCTCAGGAAGGGGCCCTCCACGCAGTACCCTATTGTATGGGAACTGGGCAAGGGCTTTCCTCTAAGGGTTGTCACCTCTAAAGGTAATTGGCTCAAGGTGTCGGATTTTGAGAGTGATGTGGGCTGGATCTATAAAAAACTGGTTTCCCGCAAGCCCTATTTGATAGTAAATACAAATAAAAACAGCAAGGCCCGTATAAATATCAGAAGCGGCCCGGGTACGAACTATAAAATAGTTGGTCAGGCTGAATATGGAGTTGTCTTTGAAACCCTGCAACGGGGAAAAGGCTGGGTCAAGGTGAGGCATGATACCGGTCTTACCGGCTGGGTTAAGCGCAGCCTGCTCTGGGGCTGGTAGTTAATTTGTTAATGGATACGATGAGCTGATAAGGACAACAGCGTATCTATGTTCTCAAATTCCCTCTTCTGTTCCAGCGCAATTTCCCTGTTGGTAAGAATGCCCTTATAGGTGTTAACCCCTCTTTTAAGGGCAGGATCGTCCTGGATCGCCGTCTGCAGTCCTTTGCCGGCTATTGCATGGGCATAGGGCAGTGTGGCATTTGTCAGGGCAAAGGTGGATGTCCTTGGAACGGCACCTGGCATGTTGGTCACACAGTAATGGATAATTCCGTCAATCTCATAGACTGGGTCAGTATGGGTGGTGGGTCTTGCGGTTTCCATGCAGCCGCCCTGGTCAATGGATACATCGACAAGCACCGATCCTTTTTGCATGAGCGCGAGCATCTCCCTGGTGATCAATTTGGGAGCTGCTGCCCCCGGCACTAGAACAGCCCCAATGACCAGGTCGGCCCGGCTGATCTCCTCAGCAATAGCTGCCCTGCCGGAAAGCCTGGTTCTTATTTTTCCTGAAAACGTTTTTTCAAGGGCAGCAAGACGGGCGGGATTTCTTCCCATTACCGTTACCGAGGCACCAAGGCCCACCGCCATCTGGGCCGCGTTTGCCCCAACAGTGCCGCTTCCCAGAATAACAACATGACCGGGTTCAACCCCGCTGACTCCTCCAAGCAGCACCCCCCTGCCGCCAGCCTCTTTTTCAAGGTAGTGCGCTCCAACCTGGATAGACATGCGGCCGGCCACCTCACTCATAGGAGCAAGCAGGGGCAGGAATTCATTATCCCGGCTTACAGTTTCATAGGCAATTGCAGTGACCTTTTTATCGAGTAACACCGTGGTCAGTTGCGGCAGCGGAGCAAGGTGCAGATACGTGAAAAGAATTAATCCCTCCCGCATGTAATCATATTCCTGCTCCAGGGGTTCCTTGACCTTCATGATCAGGTCGGCTTCTCCGAATACTGCGGCCGGGTCCTTAACAAGCTTTGCGCCGGCAGACTCAAATTCCCGGTCAAAAATACCGCTGCCGATTCCTGCTCCTGCCTCGATAAGGAGGCTATGGCCGGATTCAGCAAGCTTCCTGACACCGTCAGGTACAATAGCCACCCGGAACTCCTTGTCTTTTATTTCCTTAGGGATCCCGATAATCATCTGATCTCTCCGTAAGCTGTCAATTCCAATGCCTGAGATACTCGGCTTTATACTCAGGAAGTATGGTAGACCAAATGGGCAAAATTTGACAGCTTCTTTTCAGCATGTACGGGGTTCGGCCAGGGTAAAACAATCTCCGGACGCGGCAGCATAATTGTTTCACAGGATTGTAATGATGTTCTATAGTATATACTGATAAAAGCACGACTGTTTAAGGTTGAAGTTGAGGAGACTGCATGGAAATAACCTTACTGCTGGCAGTAATATTAACCGTTGGTTTTGCTGCTGCGAAAGCCGGGCAGAAATTCAGGCTGCCCTCTGTTACCGGTTTCATTGGGGCCGGAGTTCTCTTGGGACCATCCGGGCTGAATATTATTACCACAGAGGCGACAGGCAACCAGCTGGGTCACTTTACCCAGATTGCCTTAATGCTGATCGCCTTCGGCATTGGCGAACATCTTGAGCTCAAACGCCTGAAAATTACAGCCAGTACAGTTCTGTCAATCTGCCTGGCTGAAACACTGGCTGCGCTTCTCCTGGTTTCCGGGGGAATATTTTTTCTAACCTGGCTGACATCTCCCGGGGGCGCAGCCTGGCACATAAAGGATTACCTGGTTTTGGCAATAACACTTGCCACGGTCTCCATAGCCACGGCTCCCGGCACCATTCTTTTCATTACCCGGGAATGCCGGGCTGTCGGTGCCATGACAACTATGCTGCTGCAGGTTGTTGCAGTGAACAACGGCATTGCCATTGTCCTTTTCGGCGTGGCTCTAGTTCTTGCCAGGCAGGTAGTCGGAGCCGATCAGACCATTTTGGGGACCATGCTTGTCATTCTGGCAAAAATTTCCTTTTCGCTTTTACTGGGCGTAGTTACAGGGCTGTTAATTGATTTTGTCATACATCGCTTAAGGGACCGGGGAGAGATGCTCACCGTCGGACTTGCCCTGCTTCTATTAAGCGGCGAGACGGCAAGGTTTTTGACACTCTCGCCCCTTCTGGTGGGGATAGCAATCGGCTTTACCATTGTCAACAGAGATCGCAGGGATGTTAGGCTTTTCAGGACGCTCAACTCTTTTGAGCCGCCGATTTATGTGCTTTTCTTCACCCTGGCAGGAGCGCATCTGGATTTTTCAGCCATAACGGTTGCCGGCTGGCTCGGATTTATCTATTTTCTGCTCCGTTGTGCAAGCAAGACGGTCGGGGCATATCTGGGCGGCGTCATGGCCGGTGCCCCCCAGACTGTAAGAAAGTACCTTGGTTTTGCCCTGGTTCCCCAGGCCGGGGTGGCCATCGGCCTGGTCTTCCTGATGGACGCAGACCCCAATCTGCACCGCTATGCTGTAATTTTGACTCCGACAGTTCTGGTGGGAGTGCTGTTTGCAGAGCTCATAGGTCCGGCCTGCACCAAGTATGCCCTGGAGAGTTCGGGTGAGGCGGCTGCCCCCAATGGTTTGGGAACAAAAGGCCATGCACTTGAAAACGGTGATCTTTTCCCTGATGAGCCCCGGGATGTGCAGCTTATCCCCTGGACATGGGAAAAACTTACACCAGCTGCATCACCGAGCGGAGCTGTTATTTTTGGCGTGTCTCACGGGAGTACTGTAAACGGCTTGGCCCGAATGGCAACATTACTGGCGCATCATTTCAAGGCCCAACCCGTCGCTGTAAGTATTGATATTGGAAAAGATGTTGCGCCAAAGCAAGTTGACACCAGGGAGCTGTTTGAATATGCAGCCCAGGAAGTAAGAAGCCTCGGGTACGGTTTGCATACGAGCGAGGTCAGGGCTGAAAACGTTGCCAAGGGGATAATTGCGGCGGCCCAGGAAAAGGGAGCAAGGACTCTGCTCCTGGGCTATCCCTTCCAGAGAACAGAGCCCAGTTTCAATAAGATCGTGGAAGAGGTCTCGGCGGTTGTCTCCTGCCCCATTATCATTGTAAGGTTTGCCGGCATACTGCATACCGAGAGAATACTGGTGCCCATTGTCCATTCTGTGGACCTGGAAATAGTGGGTGATACCTTGTGTGCCCTGGCCCGTGTCGGAAAACACGCCATCACCCTGCTGCGCCTGCTTGCGGCCGATGTGCAGGATAAGGAGATAGAGGCGTATGAAAAGAGGTTATACAACTGGGCCGCGGCTAAGAACCTGCCATTTGTGAAATGTATTATTTCCAGAACAGAAGCACGGATGGAAACCATCATAAAAGAGACACAGACCCATGACCTGTTGATAATGGCGGTATCAGAAGGCTTCGGCATTAAAAAAATGCTGCTTGGCTCCCTGGCGGATGATGTGGCCGGCAGCTGCCAGCGGCCAATGTTGATGGTGCACCGCCCCCGCCCGGCGACGTCTTAGTGCAGGGACTTTTTTAAGGCTTAAACTTGACAACAGGCGCCAATCCAGGTAATCCAAGTAGATATGGAATTATACCGCATAAAAACAATCAACCGCATAGCGGAGGAGGGTTTGACGCTTTTCGGCCCCGGCTTTCAAGTCGGCCCGGATGAGGTGAATCCCCATGGTATTGTTGTGCGCAGCAGCCAGGTTGATACGGACGACTACCCTGATCTTCTCGCAGTGGCGAGAGCCGGTGCCGGGGTCAATAATATTACAGTGGAAAAGGCCACGGAAAACGGTATCTGTGTATTTAACACTCCGGGCGCCAATGCCAATGCCGTGGCGGAATTATTATTTGCAATGCTTGGCATAATGATGCGGCATATCCATCAAGGTGTTGAGTTCTGCAATGAGTTGGCAGGGCTGGACGATGCTGCAATCAACGAACAGGTAGAATCCCGCAAAGCTTCCTTCCGCGGTGTGGAGCTGGCAGGCAAAACCCTGGGAGTCGTCGGCGCCGGCAAAATTGGGGTGATGGTTGCAAATGGCGGCGTGCAGCGCCAGATGAACGTACTTGCCTTTGACCCCTTCCCAGCCCTTGAAAACATCCATGCTTTATCCTACGATGTCAAGCTTAGCAGGAATCTTGCTTCGGTGCTGCAGCAGTCTGATATTGTCTCCATCCATGTACCTCTGAACAACAAGACCCAAGGGTTGGTAAACAGCGACTTCATTGCCGGGATGCGCCCAGGCGCCACCCTCATCAATTTTTCGCGCGGCGAGATTGTGGAAGATGAGGCAGTGCTCCAGGCCCTTGATGCAGGAAAACTGGACGGGTACATCACTGATTTTCCCAACCATAAAAATCTGGCGCACCCCCGGACGCTGACATCCCCGCACCTTGGAGCCAGTACTGAAGAAAGCGAAGAAAATTGCGCCTGCCTGGCTGTTTCAGAGCTGAAAGATTATTTAGAGTACGGTACCATAAGCCGCTCGGTTAATTTTCCTACAGTTGAATCGATTCCATCCGGAAGCTGCCATGCCCGGCTCATCATGATAAACAGGGATATCCCCGGCATGATTGGCTTTGCCTCCAATATAATCGGGACCAACGGCATAAACATAGCGAGCTACATGAATGAGAGTAACGGCCTCATCGGCTATAATATAATTGATGTTGAGTCTGTCGTTCCCCATGATGTGATCGCTCAAATCGAAGCGCACCCCGATGTTATCCGTACAAGGATCATATCCTGTCATAACTAGCGTCTATCCATACAGGACAGGCATAAACTGATCAGCGCCCATGGCCCTCGTAAATATCGACTCTGTCAGCCGCAATCTTTTGCAGAAGCTGAAAAAACTGAGCCCGCCCCAGGGCATTGAACTACTGTCCTATAAACGCAATCGATCTATCGCGGTGCTGTTGCTCGATGATGGGAAAATTCTGGTGCGGGAGCGGGGATATCGCGACCAAGAATACGTTGTTGAAAAATCTATACTGGCCAAGCATCTTAAATCTTTGATCAAATATGAATTTCCCAGGAGCAGGAAAGTGAGAATGTACCAGGTGGAGAATTCCCGGGAACTTGATATAGCCCGCAAGAAACTCTAACCTGCCCATGGGTTAACTGTCAGTTTTCAGAAGTTGATGAGGTGTCATTTGATGATGAAAAATATTCGTCATCAATATGATATAGCGAAAGCAATTGTTTGGTGACGCCAATCTTGTACTGGCTCAGCAGTTGGAGCAGATGCTTTCCGTCTATCAGTTTCACCGGCAGAGCCTCTGCAGTTAAGGCAGCCTCTTTGCATTCCCTTGTGAAGCGGCCCAGGGTAATTAAGGTGCCGCGCAGGCAGTTACGGCGTGCAATGGCTTCATGAAGCTGGTCTAATGCGGGCCGTCCGGTTGAAGTCTGATAACGCCTGACATGTATTACCTCAGGGACCGTGCTGATACCGAACTGTATAAAGGCCGTTACCTCTACCCCCTTGCTGCCGCCCTCCTTGGTGATTTTTATATCTTCATAGCCCATTGATTCGAGCAGTTCCAGCACGAGAAATTCGAAATCCCTCTGGTGCATAAAGGCAAGCAGGCTGCTTAGTTTTTGCATCTGTTGCTGGTTAAAGGCCTTTATTGATCGAACAACATCGCGCTTCTGGTCAAGATCGGCCTGGGTGAACTGCTCGGCATAATCCAGGCCTTTCTTGGTGATAAGGTAAGTGACGCCTTCCCGGCTGACAAAACCCCTTTCGACGAGATTATTCATTCTGCGGCGCAAAGTATCCCGGATGGTGGCCTGTGTCCCGAAGTGTGAGTGTTCTCTCAGGAAATCGGACCATTCAGGCAAAAGGTCACGCCGTCTGGCCGTTGTTTTGCCGGAGAGGATTCGCAACAGCTGGGGGATTCCTTCGCTGTCGTCTATTTCAGCCAGGATTTTTGGGTCATTGTCCAGAAAAGCCTGGCCGCGCGGCGTGATTTGATAGACGCCGAAAACATTATCGCTCAAAAGGCCGCTGTTGTTGATAAAAAGATACGAACCGTATACGTGGCGCGGATTGACTTCGTTGTTGCTTTCCTGCCAAATCCGTTGGGCCAGGACAGCCGATTCACCACTTAAGCGTTTTTGGATCCAGGATCCAGGTGCGGTCCAGTCCACAGGATGTCTCGGGGTGCCGGTCTGCTCTTCTATGGTTTTGAGCATTTTTTTGATGGCAGATTGGGAAATCCCTTCAAATGTCTGGAGCAGATGGCGCACTTCAGAATACAGGGGAAACTGGGGAGTCCGCACTTTGAGCGTCTGTTTACTCATACACTATCTCCATCAAAGATTATTATCCCGGTATTAATATCAGAAGCAATGGGCTTTTCAGAACTGTTGGCCTTGCCGGTGTTCTGGATCACATGGAAACCTTTGTCTCCTTGCCTTCGGGCGTAACCAACACCCCTTCTCCCACAGCTTTGCCGTATCTGAATTCTCCACTGAATTTGCTGCCGTCAGGCCTGACCAGAGTGCCGATTCCATGCGGCAGGTCATCCTTCCAGGCCCCGGTATATGAACCTCCGTCAGCGGTGGTCAGTTTCCCCTGCCCATTATATTTGCCGTCCTTCCATGCACCTGTATAGACTGTACCATCAGGATTGGCCTGGGTGCCAAACCCGTTTGGCAGATCGTTTTTCCAGGCCCCTTCATACGTTCTACCATCCGCCAGGATCAATACTCCCTGGCCGTTATAACTGCCATCGATAAAGTTGCCGATATACCTGCGGCCGTCTTTAAATACAAGTGTGCCTGGACCGTTGATGCAATTCCCGTCTAAGCATTCTCCCTTCTCGGTGTCCTTGGGATAAAAAATGAAAAATGCTGCAATAAGTGCTGCGACCGTTCCCAATAAGACAAGTTTGTTCTTCATGCGCTTAGCGATCCAAAACCTGTTAGTAGGTCAAAGACAGACCGGAGAGAATATACGAAGATCATCACTGGTAGATGACAAGTTTTTCACCTGGATAAATATGCCTGTTCGGGCTTAAGTCATTCCAGGCCATAAGGGCAGGCAGGGTAACATGAAACCGTTCCGCAATAGTGGTAAGGCTGTCACCTCTTCTGACAATGTAAATATGCATTTTGTATTCCTGCCGCCATTTTTCAGCAAGATCGGCAAAGCGCGAATGAAATTTTTCGCCTGAATTTTTTGGTACTGCTATGATATGGCTGCCTTTCAGCAGTTCATGCCCCCTGATCTCGGGATTGAGGTCTTTAATCTGTTTAAAGTATGTACCTGAGGCTTGGGCAACAAGGTATAGAGGAGTTCTGCCCGGCAGGGTAATTTTAACCCGGTCAAAGGTCACTGGCGGATAATAATCTTCCTCCTGGAGGTGAAATCCATAACGGGATGGATTGGAAAAAATAAGTTTGGCAGCCATAATTTTAAAAATATAACGCTGGGTCTCCAGAGGCAGATAAAACTCATAGTAATTGTCAACCTTCTGGCTCGCTTTTTCATTCTGGATTCTGTCTTCCCCTACGTTATATGCAGCAGCAGCCAGCGTCCATGAAGCGAAAAGGGTATGCAGGTCCTGCAAATAGGCGACAGCTGCCTTGGTGGAAGCAAAAAAGTTGCGCCGTTCATCAATGTCACGATCAATGGTAAGTCCGTAGTTGCGTCCGGTTGACTTTATAAACTGCCAGTACCCCATTGCTCCTTTTGGAGAACCTGCATGGGGAAGCATGGCACTTTCAACAACAGCGATATATTTAAGGTCTTCCGGCATATTATGTTGGGCAAGTGTCTTTTCAATGTATGGAAAATAACGGCTGGCGCGTTTGAGCCACAGAATGACCTGCGGTCTGTTCCAGAGAATGAGAAGCAGTTCCTTTTCAAGCCTTTCACGAACCTCAAAATTATCAAGGGGCACAGGTTCACCGCAAAAGTCAAGAGGTCCGGCAACCCTGACGGCTGAAACGAGTGACGGCAGGGACTCAGGAGCAAGGTCTTTTGGGATTTCTGCGAAGGCACTGCTCCTGGAGAAGCAGAGCGCTATTAAACAGAGCAACAGAAGTCGTTTCAGCACAGGGTCTCCTTTGCATGAGGGAACATTTATTTGAGACGGAACAGGAGTTGCCACTTTTTCCCTCCATCACTGAGTACGACGTCATCCTGGTTAATGGCATCTAAACGGTAACCCATAACCATTTCCCCCTGACGCAAAATTTGGTTGTTGATAACCGCTATTCGTTTTTGGGGATTTTTGGACCAGGTGATGGCCTGCAGCTTCATTTCCGGGTCACTGAGCAGAGGAATAGAGCTTTTCTGCGCTTCTACTGCGACTTTAGAAGCAGGCGCCTTTGTTGGCGTAATTGCCGGAGACGAAGGCTGTGGTATTTTTACAGGCGCCGGCTCAGAAATCTGATCTTCGGCCTTTGGGGGAGTGACCATACCTGCAGATGGCTTGGTTAGCTCATCTGATATGCCCGCAGGTAGGGTATTTTGTAACTCCCCGGGCATGGCAGGAGGCGTTTCCGGGGGCAGCTCGTTTTGGCGGGAAATCTTTTGCGGCACAGTGGAAGGAGACTCAATTTTTTCTGCAAACAACCACCAGCCTGCCAGAATGACTAGGCCGCAAACAATGCCGCCACCGATGATCATCATAAGGAGACCTGCCGAAGATTTTGGGGGACTGGTATCTGCCAAAGGCACAAATTTGCTGTGCAGCCCCTGGGTATCCTCCATGTGGCGTGGATTGTTCTCGAGTTTTTTCAGAGAGCGCAGTATTGAACTCATTTGGCGTCCTCCAATTTATCCTGCATGAATTGCGATAAGCTGGGAGTCGCAAAGGCATTATTTTCATTATACAGAGCGATTTTTGTCAGCGGTCCCACTATGCCGTCAGCATTAAGGCCGTTTTTTTGCTGAATGTCTTTAACGATCTGCATGGTGTAAGCATCATACCCGGCGCTATAGTTATCGTCTATGTAGGCAAGATCGTGGAGCAAAATTTTTAGGGTTTGGACGGACTCAGCACTGGATTGCGCCTTAATGGAGCCCTCAAGACCAAGAAAGTTTTTCCAGACTATGTGAGCTTCTCCGGACCAGAATTGGTGTAGAGTTCTCCTGTCAACTGCAATGACCCCGCCCTGGTCCCCGGTAACAAGATAAGCCTTTTCTGCGTCTATGCCTGTCAGGGTGAGATATCTGGGCCAGGCATGGTTTGGAAGATAAAAGGTCAGGATGGCCGGGAGGTTCAGGGTTTGAATGAGGGTTATGTCTGCATAGGTTGCCAGGGACTGGACGTGCAAGTCATTTTCTCCTGCAGCTGCACGGAAAAAGGCCTCGTCGGTTTCGATCATGCTGACCGGCCGGCTGATGTCTGCTGTAGAACTCCAGAGCTTGAGTGTTTCCAGCATTGCACTGTTGCGTGAAGGGCGGGCCCGAAGATTTTTTAGGAAATACAAAAATCTCTCAGCAGCTGCATTCGTCGCCTTTGGAGCAGCAGCAGGTAAAATCCGGTCCAGAGAGGTCGTTTCTGGGTGCAGTGTGTCCGGGGCAGTTTTTCCACCAGTCGATTGCCGGGATTCTCCAGATGACCCTGGGGCAGGAACAATGGCCGGAGACGAGCCGGACATGGGCTGCCTGGCATCATCAACCCGGGCCTGGGAATTGCCGGACGGGGGCTTGACTGTAACAGCAGAATGGAACCATTTGCTGCCGGTAGATAAATAAAGAAGCAGAGCAACCAGGCATACCACCGTCGCAACTATGGCAACCAAGGCTGTGGTTTTATGGGGTGCAGGAGGTTCTTTTCTGGTTCTATGGCTCAGCTCCTGTATTGCTTCTTTGCTGAGTGATCCTGTTATATTGAAGGTGTTGCGGCTGAAAGCGTTAAGCAGAATCCTGTCGCAGGCAATATTGATCAGGCGCGGCACGCCCCGTGAATATTCATATATGGCACGATGGGCTGCAGTATCAAAAGGGGGCCCGGCCCTGTGGGAAGCCAGGGCAATACGGTGCCTGATGTAATCCTTTGTTTCCTGAAATGTCATGGGATCCAGCTGGCAGTTGATGGTGATACGCTGCCCCAGTTGCCGTAGTTGGTGGGAGGACAGCATGTCCCCGAGTTCAGGCTGCCCCACGAGAATGATTTGCAGGAGTTTGTCCTGTGTGGTTTCAAGGTTGGAGAGAAGGCGCAGCTGTTCCAGAACCTCCAGGGAAAGGTTCTGGGCCTCGTCTATGAGGACCAGAACTTTATGGCCGGCGCCTTTTTTTTCTATTAAAAAAGTATTGAGCCTGTCGATTAAATCCTTGGTGTTGTCAGGCGTGGCATCAATACCGAACTCGTCGTTTATTGCCTTGAGAAGCTGCAAAGCATCGAGTTTCGGGTTGAAGATATAGGCAGCCTCAATGGATTTATCGAGGTTTTCCAGAAAAACACGGCATAAGGTGGTCTTGCCGGTTCCGACCTCCCCGGTGATCTCGACAAAACCATCGCCCTGGGAAATGGCATAATTGAGGTGGGCAAGGGCCTCTTCATGGCTCTTGCTCAAAAAAAGGTACTCAGGGTTCGGTACCAGTTTAAAGGGCTTTTCTTTGAAACCAAAAAACTTGTTATACATATGTGGCTTAAATTTATTTACAAACCTGGAGGCAGGTCAACAGTTTCTCTTGGTGCCGGAATATGTAAAGGCCTTGCTGATCATTTTGATAAATGATCCCTTGTCTATCCCAATATCTTTGCCGCAACTGCATTGTATCTTCTGATCACCGGCTGTAAAGCTATATTTTTTAGTAATTCTTGCCTTATGGCAGCGCAAAACCTCACCCGGGCCAATTTTGTCATATTTCCAAAGTTTATTTTTACAGGCAGCACACCGGATAACTAGCACATTATTTCCTGGCAGGGTTTAATGATCCTTAGTACGTTCAGATTCGCATGATTTATCTGGGGTTGCGCACAACAATTTAGGTGTTACCATATAAAGTATAGTCCCGTTCAGTGGCCAGTCAAGCGTGCTGTCTGCACAAAGTTTATTTATTATTTACTGTTCATTTTATATTATGCCCTATTGTCAAAGAAAAAGAAACCACCGGATTTGTTGAAACCGAAAGCAGGAATTGACTGGAGATCAAGATGGGTAATGGTCAGGAATGGAATATCGGCCGCCTTTTAAGTACTTCAAGCGGTTATTGGCGCTCAAGCACACTCCATGCTGCTGTTAAATTAGAGATTTTTACCGTGCTCGGCAACGATCATCTGACATCTGCAGAGGTAAGTACAAAAATTAAAGCCAGCGAAAGGGGCCTGGCAATGCTCCTCAATGGACTGGTGGCACTGGGGCTTTTGGAGCAGAATGAAGAGCGCTACCAAAATACCACTTTCAGCCGCTCATCTCTGGTCAAGGGTGAGCCCGGCTATGTTGGCTATATAATCATGCACCATTTTCACCTGGTTGATGCCTGGGCCAAATTGCACCAGGCGGTTATCCAGGGAGGGCCCGTGGAAAAACGGTCCCACGGTGAGGAAGTGGAACGGGAAAGCTTTCAGATGGGCATGTTTAACCTGGCCTCAGCTATTGCGCCGGCAATAGCGTCTGCAGTAAATCTTGAGGGCAGGAGACATCTGCTTGATCTTGGCGGCGGTCCGGGTACCCATGCCATCCACTTCTGTCTGGCAAATCCGGAGCTCAAGGCGACTATCTACGATCGCCAGACCACCGCGCCCTTTGCCCAAAAGACCACAGAGCGGTTCGGGGTTGCCGACCGTATTGATTTTGTCGCAGGCGACTTTAATGCAGACCCGATTGCAGGCTCATTTGACGTGGCCTGGCTGTCACAGATACTGCACTCAAATTCCCCGGAAGAATGCCGGATCCTTATTGAAAAAACCGTGCAGGCCCTGGAGCCGGGCGGCCTTATCCTGATCCATGACTTTTTCTTGAACGACTCCCTGGATGGCCCGCTTTTTCCTGCCCTTTTTTCCATGAATATGCTCCTTAATAACCAGGGCCGCTCATACTCGGAAAAAGAGGTGAGTGCCATGTTGCGTCAGGCGGGAGCCCGGGAAATTCACCGCTTACCATTTCAGGGCCCCAATGATTCCGCCATACTCTGCGGCACAGTTTAAATGAAAATGCCTGCTCCGTGGGCGCTCTTACGTATGGACTTTTTCATTGGATACATCAGTAGTTGACGCCGGAGAGAAAAGTGCTGTATGGTGGGCTATTATTATAATAAAATCAGCCCAATAAGATAGATTTATATTAATTCTTGCAGCGGGCATCAGGGTCTAATAATATCAATAAGTTAGAGGCTGGGAGACTTGTCGACCCCGAACTTTTCCAAGTCTGACCTTAGCTTTGAGACCGACAAATATCAGCAGAGAAATGAAAACAATGCGCACTCTACTAATACTCCTCAACATCTTACTGGTGGCAACTATGAGTACTTCACCCCTGACGGCAGAAGAACTGGCCCCGCACCTTCATAAAGCAACACTGGATAATGGCTTGACAGTCCTTGTCAAAGAGATGCCGGGAACCAAGGTGGCGACGGTCCAGATCTGGGTCAAAGCCGGGTCTGTTTATGAAAATGCCGACGAGGCGGGCATCACCCATTTTATAGAACATATGATTTTCAAAGGTACGGAGACCAAGGGGCCGGGAGAGCTTGCCGGGGCCATCGAAGGGGTTGGTGGACGGGTCAATGCCTATACTTCATATGAGTACACGGTCTACCATGCCACACTTTCAGCTGTGCATTGGGATATGGCTTTTGAGGTGCTGGCCGAAGCGGTCATGCATTCAGTCTTTGACCCGGATGAACTGGAGCGTGAGATAAAGGTTGTCCTGGAAGAGCTTTCCATGCGTTATGACCGGCCCAATATCATGCTGTTCCATGAGCTGATGGCAACAGCGTATACCCGACATCCGTACCGGCTTCCTGTCATCGGCAATGTGGAGACCATCAATAACTTCAACCGCGACAAGATTCTGAAGTACATGCAAAATCACTATTATCCCGAGAACTTGACAGTGGTTGTGGCAGGCGACGTCAAGGGAAGCGAGGTAATAGCAAAGGTTAATGACAGCATGGGCACCTTGGCCGCAGGCAAAACCGAACCCCCGTCCCTGGCTGCTGAACCTGTGCAGGAGGAGGCGCGGTTTTTCACCCTGAAGGCTGATATTATGCAGCCCCAGATGGCAATTGCCATTCCCATTTCAAAATTTGCCAACCCTGATTCACCTGTCCTTGATGTGCTGTCCCAGATTGCCGGCCATGGAGAAACTTCACGCCTCTACAGGTCGCTGCGAGATGAAAAACAACTTGTATACGGCATCAATGCCACGGCCTTTACCCCCACCGATCCCGGCATGTTTGAGTTAACCGCAGTTCTTGACGGTAACAATATGCTGCCGGCCTTTGAAGCAGCACTTGCCGAGTTGTTCAAGTTTAAATATTTTTCCGTAACAGATGTAGAATTAAAGCGGGCCAAGCGCAGCCTGGAAAGTGATTTTGTCTTTAATCTGGAACGGGTGGAAGGCCAGGCCCGTGTCCTGGGGTCCTTTGAGATGATGACCGGGGATCCGAGAGAAGATGACTACCTGGAGAAAATCCGTGCCGTAACCCATGACGATATCAAGAGAGTGGCCCGGAAATATTTTAGCGACAAGACCATAAATGTCGGTTTCCTGATGCCGAGGGACTCCACTTTTGATCCGGACAGGGAAGAGGTCGAAGCAGTTATTGCCAGAGCCCGGGAAGCCGCCTTCCATGGAGAATCAGAGGCTATGCTGCCAAATGCCTACCTGAGCGGGGTGCATCGTTTCAGGCTTGAAAACGGCATAACCCTGCTGGTGCGGCAGGATGATACCGTGCCCACAGTGGGCATCAGGGCCGTCTTCCCGGGAGGGCTTCGGGATGAAAGCCCGGTGACAAACGGTGCCTTTGCCTATATCAGTGACCTCCTGCCCAAGGGGACCCGGAGCATGACAGCCAAGGAACTTGCTGAGGCGGTGGCAGACATGGCAGGCGGGCTCAGCGGATTCAACGGCAAGAACACCTTTGGCATAAAGGCGGATTTTTTGGCACGTTTCTTTGCCGATGGCCTGGCCCTGGTTCGGGATGTCATTATGGAACCGGCCTTTAATCCTCAAGAGGCTGATAAGATCCGGCCGGAACTCCTGGCCCAGCTTAAACAACAGGAAGACTCCCTTACCTCGCTGGCCTTTCAGGAATTTAATAGTCAGCTGTTCGGCGGCCACCCCTACGGCTTGAACAGCATAGGCTCTGAAGATGCCATCAAGAGTTTCACAGCTGCAGCCTTAAAGGATATCTATTTGCAGCATGCCACACCTGGGAATATGGTCCTGGCAATTTCAGGAGATGTCAAGGCCGAGGAGACCAAAGAACTGGTCGTTCGTCTCTTCGCTGACTGGCAGTTTGCAAAAAGCCCGACAGCGCATGAGATCGAGGAGGACATTCTGCCGCCTTCCATGCTGGCAAAAGAAAAGATCCGGGAGATAAGCCGCGATAAGGAGCAGGTCCACCTGGTAATCGGGTTTCTGGGCACAACGCTGAAAGATCCCGATCGCTTTGGGCTTGAGGTGCTGGATACTATTCTCTCCGGACAGAGCGGCAGGCTTTTCACCGAGTTGAGGGATAAGCAGAGCCTGGCGTACAGTCTCTCGTCTTTTTCCTTTTTCGGTCTGGATACAGGTGCATTCGGCATTTATATAGGGACAAACCCCGAGAAAAAAGAACAGGCGATGAACAGCGTCTGGCATGAACTCAAAACCATCCGCGAAGTAAAAGTGGGAGAAGAGGAGCTCAACCGGGCAAAAAATATACTCATAAGCCAGTACGAGATGGCCATGCAGACCCATAGTGCCCAGGCGCTGGAATTGGGATTAAATGAAACCTACGGCCTGGGCCAGGATTATGGCAACAGGTATATTGAGTCCATCAGGGAGATTGATGGAGCTACGGTGCTTGAAGTGGCAAGAAAATATATACTGCCCCATGCCTATGTTATGGTGGCCGTTGGCGCCGTCCATGAGGACAAGGCCGGGGAGCAGGGCGACACCACCATGCAGGCTCCAGGAGAAAAGGAGATGTAGTCTTTGTTAAACCAGGCAGCAGGGAACATGCAGAAGAATTTTTTGAATTGAGTTAAAAGGAGTGATGATGAACAGCATGCAGGACTTTATGATGGCGCCGTCCATCCTGTCGGCTGATTTCAGCCGGCTGGGAGAGGAGATCAGGGCTGTTGAAAAAGGGGGGGCGGATGTCATCCATGTGGATGTCATGGATGGTCATTTTGTCCCCAATATAACCATCGGCCCACCTGTGGTCGCCTCTGTGCGCAAAATTACGGACCTGCCCCTGGATGTGCATTTGATGATTGCAGATGCGGACAACTATATAGATGATTTCGCCAAGGCGGGCGCAGACTGGATTACAGTCCATGTAGAAGCCTGCCCCCATCTCCACCGCACCATCGGCAGGATCAAGGAGCTGGGAAAAAAGGCCGGCGTAGTTCTCAATCCTGCAACCCCCCTTGGCAGCCTTGATGAAATTCTGCCGGACCTTGACCTGGTCATGCTCATGAGCGTAAACCCGGGCTTTGGCGGCCAGTCGTTTATCAGGTCTTCCATCAACAAAATCAGGACGCTCAGGAAAACCATAGAAGAACGGGGCCTAGATACCGGTATAGAGGTTGACGGCGGGGTGAGCCCGGTGACCATAGCAGATGTCGCCGGGGCCGGGGCCAATATATTTGTAGCCGGGTCTGCGGTGTTCGGGCAACAGGACTACGCAAAAGTTATCCGGGAAATGAAGAACATCGGGCAGGCGGCACCGCAGACATGGAAATAATCTCCTATGTGCAGTTGAAAACGGGACGCGAGTTATGACATGGAACACAACAGGCCTGGATGAGCTGCCGGTGTATGAAAAGCTCATGAAGTTGGCCCGCAATCCTTTTGACCTCACAGCTCCAGGGGCCCTGTCTCCTGAAAGAATTTCAAACTATAAAGCCAGCGCGGCAGGATTTGACCTGCTCTATAGTACCCAGCGTTTGGATGATTCTGTGGTCAACGGTCTGCAGCAGCTTGCCGATCAGTCCGGCGCCGTTGACCAGTTCCTTGCAATGAAACGCGGCGCTGTTATGAACAGGATTGAGGGCCATGCGAGTGAGAACCGGCAGGTCCTCCACACTGCCTGCCGGGATATCTTCAGCGATACTCCTTACAATTCTGAGGCGACACAACAGGCAAGACAGCAACTGGAAAAGCTGAAAGTTTTTCTGGAGCAGCTGGACAGCGGAGAAATAGCAAATGAACGGGGAGAAGCCTTTACAGAGTATGTCAATATAGGCATCGGGGGCTCCGACCTTGGACCACGCGCCCTCTACCTTGCCCTTTCTGCTTATGCACAGAAAAACAGAAGAGTCCATTTTATTTCCAATGTGGACCCCGATGATGGAGCTGCGGTCCTACAAAACCTTGATCTTGCCCGGACCCTTGTGGGGGTTGTATCAAAAAGCGGCTCAACCCTGGAAACGCTTACCAATGAAGAGGTGGCCCGGGCAGCTTTTGCGGCGGCAGGTTTGAATCCCAGGGATCATTTTGTGGCTGTCACCGGCCAGGGAAGTCCCATGGACGACCCGCAGAAATATCTGCGCTCTTTCTACATGTTTGACTCCATAGGCGGGCGCTACAGTGCAACATCCATGGTGGGGGCGGTGATGCTCGGCTTCGGGCTGGGGTATGATGCCTTTATCGAGATCCTGCGTGGCGCCAATGAGATGGACCGGGCGGCAGAGAAGAGAGATATCAGGAATAACCCCGCCTTGCTCCTGGCGGTGCTGGGAATATGGAACCATAATTTTCTCGGCCATCAGACTGTGGCTGTCCTGCCTTACAGCCAGGGGCTGCTACGTTTTCCAGCCCATCTCCAGCAGTGCGATATGGAAAGCAACGGCAAGTCCGTAAACAGGAAAGGCGAAAAGGTCCTGCACAAAACCGGGCCCATTGTCTGGGGCGAGCCCGGCACCAATGGCCAGCATGCCTTTTACCAGCTTCTGCACCAGGGTACCACGGTTGTGCCGGCAGAGTTCATCGGCTTCAGGCATGGCCAGTATACCATGGACCTTGAGATAGAGGGCACCACATCGCAACAGAAGCTTATTGCTAACCTGCTGGCGCAATCTCTCGCCCTTGCCAGCGGCCGCAAGGACGAGAATCCAAATCGTTTGTTTGCAGGCAACAGGCCAAGCTCAATCCTGCTGGCTGACAAACTGGAGCCCCACACAATGGGAGGGTTACTGGCGCTCTATGAGGCAAAGATTGTCCTGCAGGGCTTTATCTGGAACATCAATTCCTTTGACCAGGAAGGAGTGCAGCTCGGCAAGGTTCTTGCCGGCCGTTTTCTCGAGCACATGCGCATTGTGCATCAGGGGGGAGCGAGAGACACGGACAAGCATCCGCAAAGCTGGGCCATGCTTGAGGCCGCAGGTATTTTGCCAGAGGATTAGCAATTATGCATAATAGTCCTACAGGCTTCTTATAAAAAAAGCTGACAAGAAGGAGATTCTGATTCCATGGGTAAGGGAGACAAAAAAACAAAGAAGGGAAAAATTTTTCGCAGTTCGTACGGCAAGACAAGACCAAAGAAAAAAACAAAAGAGAAAAAGAAATGATCTGGTTATTACTTTCTGCTCCAACTTTTACCTGACAGAAATATTCTGCCTGAGTCCCGGTGGCAGATGAATTTTGGAGTGACTAAAGTGTTATATTCTGATGGGCGCAGCTCTTCAGCTAACTTTCATCATACTTTGGGGCCAGGTAAAAAGCGCTTCTCCGGGCCCGATGAAATAATTTTCTGTCTAGCCTGAAATTGCTTGTCAATAAGCTTTTGTTGTTAATATAACTCGAAGTCCAAGGGCGTCAGCCCGCTGGCAAGATTACAAGAACGACCAACACTATTATGTGCAATGGACATGCGGCAGAATTTTTAGTCCGTACTGTTATGGGAGTGCCGGATACATGAAGAAAAAGAAAAACCTTTTGTTGGCCGTAGCCTGCATCTTAGTGCTGCTTGTACAGAGCGCTTTTGCGGCGGAAGAAGAAAAATCCCCTGCCCAGGTACAGGCTAAGCCCCAGGGACCGCCCCCAGCCCTGGTGGAAGTTGTGCAGATTGTGCACGGCGAAGCTGAGCCTATGGTTGAATTTGTGGGTACGGTATACTACGCCCGCAAATCAGACGTTGCGGCTGAGGTCGAAGGGGTCGTTGAAGATGTGTTTTTTGAGGAGGGTTACCGGGTTAAAAGTGGCGAGCCTCTCGTCAGCCTGGGGGCGGATATTCTAGATACAGTTATCAGCGCTACCCGGGCAGACCATGAATTGGTACAGGTCGAGCTTGAACAGGCGCAAAAGGAACTCAAGAGGAGGGAGCCGCTGTACAAGGAAGGTTCTGTTTCCGAGTCTGCCTATGATGAATATTTTTTCAAAAGCAAAAAGCTGGAAAGCAGGTCTCTTTCATTAAAGGCATCCCTGGACAGGCTTCTTCTGGAAAAGAAAAAAAAGAAGATACGGGCCCCTTTTAACGGCATAGTCGTGCAGAAAAACGCAGATAAGGGAGAGTGGGTCGATGAAGGCGGTGTGGTGGCT
>CAMYKS010000010.1:0-199335 GCA_947259115.1 uncultured Desulfobulbaceae bacterium
ATACTGGGTATGGTCATCGTTATTATCCTGGTCATGACAGCCTACGCAACTGGTACCCGCGCCGCGTACCCAACCTTCTTCTTTATGGTCGCCGTGCACGGAGCCTGCTGCGGCAATGGAGGTGATCTTGTCGCGGTGGCAGGCGGAACAGTTGGTCGGATTGCCGTTGGCACCGATTACGGTCTGGATCGTGGCACCGATGGAGTTGGCACCGCTGGCCGAGGTATCGCGGGTGGCGTTATGACAGGTGTTGCAGTCGCTGTTATGTTCTACGTAGATGTCGTCCCAACCGGTGAGGCCGCCGCCGTTGGTGTTATGGCAGGCGGAACATAGCTGGGCTGAATTCTGGGAGGTGTCGCCCGCTCCCTGGGCTACGGTGGAGTCTGTGCGTACGGAGCCGCCGACCTCGTGATAGGTCGCGTTGCTGTGGTCATGGCTGGAGAAATCTGAAGCGCGTGTTGCGTGGCACTCGCCACAGTTGCTGGTGGTGCCGACTGTGTGGCTGCTGGCATCGCCAACGGAAACAACACCGCTGTAACTCGGCCCGGTATTGCCTGTATGCAGCTGGCCGTCGTTGCCGGTATTTGTATGGCAGTTGAAGCAGTTGTCGTTATGCACATCCGGAGTTGCGTCCAGGTTGACGATATCGTCGGTATGGCAGTAGTTGCAGTTGGTCACGATGCTGGTGCCCGTTTTGCCGACAAGACCGCTATGGTCTTTTACATCATGGGCGCCTTCAAAATCCGTGTTGTAGTTAAATCCGCCGCTGGTGCCGTGACAGTCGGAGCACGAGTTATCACCGTCGCGTCCCACTGCAGAGCCGTTAGCGCCACCGGTCATGGCCGGCGGGCTGTCAAAATTGATGTGGCAGTTGTTACACGTGGAGTCATGCACGTCGGTTACATAATCCCGGTCTACCTTGTAGGTGCCGGAAGAAGCGTGGCAGGATATGCAGGTCTCGTTGCTTTGGGCCACGCCGCCGTTTGAGTAATCTGTGACGTACGGAGAGGATACATCATAATGGTCTTCATAGGTCGGCTTGAAACCGCCGCTGGCATGGGAATGGCAGTTCATGCAGTTCGTGCCGCCGTAGTGGTTATCACGGGCTGCGTCCGGCGTGTTGCGCCAGTGATTGGTCTGGGTGTGACAGACCTGGCAGAGGCCGGTAACCGTTGAATCGGTGCCGCCGGCGCCAAGGCCGTCGTTATGGGCAAAAGATTTTGTGCCGGTATGGTCTAGAAAAACCGTGTTAAAGCCGCTGGCCGTGGCATAAGGTAAATTTTTCTTAATGACCTGGCCCAGGACGATGGCAAAGCCGGCAGTGGAAACCGAGCTGACGTTTCCCTTTACCGTTATTGTGTTGGCTGCGGTATCTACGGATTCTATGATACGGGCGTTATAGGGGCTGTTGGTGTTGGGCATGAACATTGCCCCGCGGCCGCTTGAGGTTTTATTGGCCAGGCTGACAAGACTGTCTTCCGGGTCAGCCTCTTCCCACTCACCGCCGGGTTTGGGGCTCAGGCTTGCGGGATTATAGGTGATAATGGTACGGGTGGGACTTGAGAGGGTGCCTGTTTTTGAACCAAGACCGGTGAGGAGCCGGTACTCAGAGCCGTAATACTTCCTGCCGTCCCAGAGCTGGTCCTGGGCATGGGGATGGTGGCAGTCAAGGCAGCCTGTTTTAAAGGTGAAACGACCGCCTACGGCATCACTGTCATGATTGGCAATGGCCGGGGCACCGGTGCCATGGTAGGAGCCGCTTGTATCATCATGACAACGGAGGCACATGGTATTGTAGGCATCTGTCAACTCTTCAGGAGTAGAGAAGTCAGCCGGGTCAGTGCTGAACAATACCTCACCGTGACAATCGCCGCACGCTACCGCACTGTCATCATTATGCGGCGTATCGTTTGCAAATGCAAGCGATGTCTCCAACAAGAAAAAAACTGTCCCTGTGAGCAGTAAATAGGTCAATTTCTTCATGGCATGTCCCCTCATTTCCCCAATAGTCAAAAAATCCATTAAATGTCCCATATTGTTGGCTATAATCCCGAAAAACTTACAATCGTTATGCGCCAGCGCTGCACCCTCCGGCGCTGCCGCTTGCTGTTATCTGATTTCATACCTCTGTCATGGATTGACGATAATGCCGTTTATCACTCCGTCCGTGTCGCCTAAACCTCCATCCTGAAAGGTCAGGTGCATTGATTTCCTGTTCGCACTGAATACAGCGCCAGCATAGGCATGCCAGCCGTTTTCATAATCATAGACATACCACTGGGCATCCTTTGGAACAGGACCGCTGAAAATAATGTTCAGCTCGGCAACTGCGCCCGGCTCAACCTCCAGCTTGAAACTCAGCAAACCAAGGGGGAAGCCGGCCGGTTTGTTTACCGTATCCGGTATGGAGTTGGGATCGAGTTCCTGGATCACCTTTGTAACAACACCGGAACTCACGCGGATGGCCTTGATTCTGACTTTTGCGTCCCCGATGGGAGCCTTGATGGTGATTTCCTCTGAACCGGCATCCTCCGGCTGATCCTCGGGCTCAACATAGAGAATACCTGCTACACCCTGCTCATCATAATCTGCAGCACTGGTGAATGACCAGGCTGCGGACCAGGCAGATTCCCTGCCATTGCCGGCCACATGTTTTACACGCCAGAAATACCTTGTTTCCGGTTCAAGAACCAGGGCCGGAACATGGTACGTTACCAGGTTATCAAGGGTTGTGCCCACATGCATTACCAATGAACTGAAGTCGGAAAACTCACTGATCTGCCATTCGCTGCGCAGATGCACGCCGCACTCGGCAGGATAGATCATATCATTGGTTTGCAGAAGGGCCGTCCTGGCAATGTCGGAAGCATTATCAAAGGGCAGAGCCAGCTGGGCGGTTTGCGGGACTATGGCACAGTCGGGACCTATTGCAAATTTGACGGGAGCACTCCAATCACTGGCATTGCCGGCTGCATCAATTGACTGCACGCGCCAGAACCATGTGCCTGCATCGAAACCCTCAAGTGCCATGGTCAGACCATTGTAGTCCAAACCGGAGATGGTCTCAGCACCGACAAAATTACCATTGCTTGCATACTGGAATGTGTAGGAAACCGCATCAGCCACCGTCTGCCAGTTGAATTCGCCGCCTGCTCCTCCGCCATCTATTACTTCCGGCGTTAGCGGTTGTTCAGTATCAAGGATAATGTTGCTGCTGGCTGTTGTCCTGTTGCCGCCTTCATCCATGAATTCTACATTCACGGTCTTGGTGCCGTCGCCGCCGCTTAGGGTCCATTGGCCTGTGGAGGCATAGGCATAGTAAGTGGAGTCATAGGGATCGCTGTCATTGGCAAAGCGCATTTCCACTGCTTCAGCTGCATCAAGTGACAGGTCGACAACCTGGTTATTGGTGTAAAGGTCCCCGTCGTTAATTACAACGGAACCGGAGATCGCGTTAGTAACCGTGACAATTGTTGTGGCTGGTGCACTTTCCTTGTTGCTGCCATCGGTAACTACAAGCTCAAAGAGCATCTGGGTGCCTTCGCTTCCGACACTGGGCGCTGTGAGTGCCAGCTGGGCGGAATCAGTGCTAAAGGGATTTGCCGGCAGGACATTGATGCCGCTTATCTGTGTCCACCGGTAAGCATTAATGCCCTCAGCATCTGCCGAAGCGGATCCATCCAGGACAAAGTCAGCGCCTTCATTTATCGTCTGGTCCGCACCTGCATCTGCCACCGGTGCGTCATTGGACCAGGTATTTGCGCCTGCGATATAATCAACACCGAGTACCTTGAGCGTTCCCTCGTAAGAAGAGGTTACAATCAGTCGGCCGTCAGCTGAAACCGCTGCACCCAGAGGAGTCTTAACCGTCTCGCCGATGGAGCCGAGAAACTGGCCGTTGGTGTCGTATTTATATAAGGTATTGAGGTAGGAATCATTGACATAGAGGTTATTGTGGGGATCAACTGCGATACCTTTAAGGCTGATGTACTGGCCGCTGGCAGTATCGGTGCCGTATGATGGGAAGCTCCTTGCTTCATCAATAATAAAGGTTCTGCTCTCAAGATTAAAGATCTGCATGCGGCTGATGCGCAGTTCACTGCCGCCGCCTGAACCGCCCGTGGTGCCGGTATTCTGGACCGGCTGGTCAATAATAAACAGTTCGCTGCCAACTGCCACTGCATCCTGGGGCATGCTCAAGCCGGAGATAGTATATGAATGGTTGCCGCTGGGATCAAACACCTCAATGGAGTCGGCAAACTGGTCAACGACATAAACAATGCCGCCACCATCAACGGCAATATTCCGGGGCAGTTTAAATACAGCTGTTACACCGTCTCTCTTCAAGTCACCAGCAGCTTCACCTGAGCCGGTCAGGAGCTTTACCGACTTGCTCTTGTTGTCAGCCACAATAACCGTGGCGCCGGACACGGCAACCGCGGTGGGATTCTCAATGGAAGAGAACGAACCGCTCAAGAGGTAGTCTTCATTATAAATAAGAACCTTTTTGGCCAGACCGTCCACAACATACATTGTTCCGGAACCTGATACAGCAACATCGGTGGGGTATGTCAGACCCTTTTTGATGGTTGCCAGGGGGGTATAGTCAACAGCTGCAGCAGATAACGGCAGCAAGGCCAAAATCATCAGGCCGCACAACCCTGCAACCACTTTAATAAGCCCCTTTCTTTGTTGTTTGGCTGTTATCATCATGACAGAACCCCCTTGCTCTAATATGTCATTTACCTATTAAAAAAATCAGTCATATCTTGCAGTTAATGTTCCTAAGACCATCATTTCTTATCTTCTGCTGCTGCATTATTTCCTCACTTCCGGCCTTTGTCGGAGTCATCTCAAAAATAGCGCTCCAGCAAAATTATGCAAAATGCATTCCAGCTTTCCTTTATAATTTATTTTTTTTGCAAGATGTCTTTCCCATGGCTGGCTAAAAAACGAGAAACGGTTTTTCACCTGAAATACATACTTTGCAGGTCTATAATTTCCCCGGCAAACACATGCTTTGCGGATATCAAAAAAAATGTTATAAAAATAGGGGATTACGACATAAAGCAGATATCAATTGCCAATCAGGGTGTGACAAAATTTGTCGAATCGCTACAGCAAATTGTCCACCGGTTGCAACTCCCCAAATCAGTAAACAGCCAACAAGGAAATCCAAACCAATAAAAAACCCGGATTCCACCTGAAAGGCGGAATCCGGGTTCAAAAATTTCCTACAATATGAGGCAGTTGACTATGGCTGAGTAGTTACGTCAATCATAAAATTTCCCAGGTAGAAGGCAGATGCATGGATAGAGTTTACAGCCACATGCGTTTATTTATCGGTATGACATGCGAAGCAGAGTTTGTTCGACCCTGAAGAACCTCCAGTGGTCATGGCGGAATAGGAATACCTGAGCATATCCGGCTGCCTGCTTGCATGGGCCTTGTGGCAGGAGAGGCAGAAGACGATGGAATTTGAGCCTATCTGGGTATCATTGCTCGCCGGGTCAGGTAACGTTGTCCTGGCCACACGGGCGGTCAATTCGTAGGTAACATAATTGCTGTAAGGCGCTGAGCTTGGAATCATGAAGTCAGAGGGATGCCGGATCCAGGGACTGGCGTTGGTGGGGCTGATACCCCTGCCGTCGCTTAAGCCTGTCATATGAAAGATACCGTGACAGGAGGCGCAGAACTCGCTCATTGTCTCAACGCTTGACTGGCTTGTCTGGCCCGTCCGGGCTCCAATGTCGGCCCCGAAATACTCGTTGTGGTCATCGGACGCCGCTGAGTACTCCCAGTCATCATCCTCGCCGCCTTTTACGCCGCTCAAAAAGCGAAAACTGGTTCCGGGAGATCCTCCCTGGGTCGTATCATCTATTGAACCGAACTGCAGCATGGAGTCATCCGAGTGATGCGATCCGATCATTGCAACGGTCTGGCTTTCTTCATTGCGGTTGCCGTGACAGCCGTAGGTACCGGCACAAAGGGGCTGTTGGGGACTCAAGCTCCCCCCGTAAGGCCAGGAATCATACTTGCTCGTGGAAGGGTCCATCTGGCTGTCATAGCCCGGCGGCAGTAGTGAATCCACATCAGCATCAATGCCCACAGGCTGAAAACCATGGACATTATGCCCGTAGGTCCAGTCGTTATTAACAATATGAATAAAGTTGCCTGCGGCCAGCTCTTTCGTCTCGGTGGTGTCGGCATAATACACCTGGGGAACGTCATAGCCGCCCAACGAGGCTATGCCGTCACCAGCTGAAGCATTAATGGCATGACACCCGATACAGGAATAGGTCAGCAGGTTTTCACGGGGCTCGGAATGGCAGCCCTGGCAGTCGGTATCTGTTGCGATGTTGCCCTGGATCTGCGAATCCACAATCATGGAAGCGCCATCCTGGCTATTGTGCATGGTATGACAGAAATAGCACTGCCCTTTTACCTTTGCTTCCGCCTGCTCTGAAAAAAGAAATACAGCACATAAAGCGGCGGCAACAAACACACTCCCAAAAATCAGTTTCCTTCTGCTTAAACCCATATTTTCAAACTTCCCCCGCCCCCTTCCCGTGGGGCTTTGTACGCCAATTCAGCCATGGATAGACCACCGCCCTTATACAAAATTTCAAGATAATATCATATCAACCCTAACAAATTCAACTTTATAAATTATAAAAAGCATAAAAAGCTCAACACTTTAATGCAATAATTGTGCCCCAGTATGCAAATTGACTATTTTATACCATTGATTTAAAAATAACAGCTTGAGAGCAGATAAATAATAAAAGAGTAGCAGCAAGTGCCAACCGAGAGTGACGCTTTTTGTCAATTGTGACATTTTTTGTCACCTGCGGTCTTTTTGGAAGCCGGGTATTCATAGACCGCTGTTCCTGAATAACTGAGGTTGTTGCTTTCTGTCCTTTCAAATAGGCATCTTAACCGGCAAACGGATCGGGTTTTGTTCGGTAATGCAAAAGCTGCCTTATTTTTTTTTGAGCTCACTTTCGATAATAGGCTGCATGCGTGAATCGGGGTATTTTTGTAGAAATTCCTGATACAGGCGCTCAGCCTCGGCATCCCCTGCCGCCGTATTCTCCTTTCTGGCTTCCATGACAAGACGCAAATAGCTTTCCTGGGCCAGGCCGATATCAGGATACTTTTCAATTATTTCACGGTAGAGGGATTTAATTTCAGGGAGGTTTTTATCACGTTCAGGACTGTCGCTGAGCAGCAGAATTTTCGTAAAGATACCGAAAGCCTCCTTTTTCTGCTCCTCAATACTCATCTGCGTCAGGGGCGCACGTCTTTCAATGCTTTTCTGCTCGACCTCAGCTGTTTTTTGGGCACAGCCGCACATTAATCCCCCAAAAACTATAATACTCACCAGCAAGACTATCCTTTTGTTCATATCGTCCACTCCTGATAAACAGTTTCAATATCTGGTTGCCGCAGCCCCTTCATTGCTGGCATTGCAGGCATTGCAGGCAAGAGTATTAAGTGCTGCGCCAAATTGCAAGTTGATTGTCAATCCGAACGACCAGCACACCCGGGCTTTTCAATAATCATCCATGGCATTTTTAACTATATACCAGTATTTTTAATCCCGGCCCCGGAAAAATTCTTTTATTTCCTGTGGATTTCCTATAAACATCCATAAAAAAACAAAGCGGGCCTGACTCCTTGAAATTATGGAAATCCCGGTCCCAAAATGCATCCAGGATTAATTATCAGTATATTGCAGCTATTTAAAAGAACGGAGTCACCATCAGTCCAAGGAATACTTCACATGTACGGCCAAGCAGGCATTAATATTGCATGAACAACACGTCGATACTACTTTAACAAAATGGATATAATGCAGCATACAGGAATTAACTTTGAGGCTGGAAGCCGAATTATCTTCCCGAGCCGGCACCTTCATGCTTTGTATGAACACTGCAGAAGGAAACTCGCAGAAAAATATCTTGCCGATGAGAGCAGGGAACGGAAAGCATTCGGCCTTATCGCAGGCTTCAAGACAGATCTGGACCTGACTGTATCCCAATGTCTGCCGCTCTTGAAAAATGCCAGGCAGATGGCACCGTACAAGAAATTCATGGACCAGGTGATGGCCCGGCATGCCGTTCCCTCTGAAACTCCTCTCTCAAAAAGAGGCTGGGTGGCTGCCCCGGAGGAGTTGCTGAAAATAATCAGGGGAATTCAACAGGCAGATCTTCTGCTGCTTGGCTCCTATCATATGCACCGGGTTGCCTGGCCCGATGATCCGCTAAGAGACACGCCGACAATCCTAGACACAGTCCTCGGCGCCCAAAGCAGAATGCTGACCTTCATTATATCTATGGTAAAAAGCGAAGAGCCCTTCATTCGAGCATTTTACGAAGGAAAACCGGACAGGGAAATACCTATTATTGTAAGTGACTTTGCAAAATAGCTTTTCTGCTTGTATTCTATCCAGGTGCTGCGCAACGTTTCAGAAACCTGTGCCATATATTTATGAACATCAACTTACAGACATTTTTAGGGATACTGATATTTTTTTCCATTACCCTCTGTCCGGCGTTTGCCCAAGGCAAGGCTGCCCGGATCGAAGGTATTATTTTGTCAGCCGAAGGGCCCCTTGAAGGTGCCACTGTATACGCTTATCCCGACTTTTCCTCACTTGCTGAAGATGCCAACCGATTTGAGTCAAAGGAGGGCGAAAAGCCCGGGCAATTCCAGCTTGAACTTCCATCAGGCACTTACTACCTGGTTGCCCGTGGGAGTTTACTTGGCAAAAACATGTTTGCCTACCATGGTTTAAATCCGGTATCCCTTAACGAGGATTACCGCTGGCTTCCTTTTTTTGCCGTTGAGTCAGGTGAGCCGGCATATAAAGATGGCCCCCAGGGTATCGGGGGAACTGTAAGGTACAAGGGGCACCCCCTTGCTGGAGGTGCGGTTTCTGCTTACCCGGTGTCGGAATCCAGCTTCCGCGGCATGGGGTTGCTGTCAAATACCCTGGATGAGAGCGGCCGTTTCTGGTTCGACCTTGAACAGGGACAATACGTCATAGTTGCCAGAAAACGCTTGGGCAGCAGCAATATGGGACCACTCAGAAAGGGTGATTTTTTCTGCTACCCTGAAGCCAATCCGCTGCATGTTGTAGTTGCAAAGTCTACTGAAATTGCAATTTCCTGTTATCCGCGGGACGATATTGAAGCATTTCTGGAAAACAGTGAACTGGACCCCAGGGGCAGAAGGCAACCGAACCGCAGGACAGCTTCCATGTGGGATACGCAGATCGAGGATGCGAGCAGGATACGTCAGGAGATGATGCTTCGACAGCCTACAACGGTGTCCGGCACTGTCAGGGAAATTTCCGGAGAGCCGGCAGGGGGCTTGTATGTAACGGCCTATCCGGCGGAACAATTCCCCCTCTTCCAGATGTTTGTCATCCGCCTGATTACGGACCATATGGCTAAAACCGACGAAAACGGCAGGTACACCCTTGATCTGGAGGCCGGCAAAACATACTACCTGGTGGCCCGGGAAAAAATCGGGGAAGCTCCTGATCACCCTGAACTCTACGGCCTCTTTGAAGGCAACGCCAATCACAGCATCACGGCAGGACCGGGTATTGACAGTTCACCGGTCGATATCACGGTGGAACGGATAATGCCGTGATAGAAAAGGGAAAAAGGGGACAAGGGGACATGGGGACAAGGGGAAAAGGGGACAAGGAAAAGATTATAATCGGGTGTACAATAAGCAAAATTATTTTTTCACTCACTCCCGCTCATACATAAAACATACAGCATGCTGAGAACACTAAACCTAACACTAATTATCCTTCTCCTCCTGACCTCCTGTGCCGGCCGGAAGGTTGAGACTTCCTCTTTGCCCCTGAAGTACCACGACCATGTGATACATGAAGATACTGTCTGGTCCGGCGAGGTGCTCATTGAAGGAGTTGTCATGGTGAGTCGTCAGGCCACGCTCACAATCAAGCCCGGGACAGAGATACGTTTTAAGAAAATCGACCGTAACAATGACGGTATCGGCGACTCTGAGATACGGGTGCTTGGTCGTGTGCTGGCGGAAGGCCAGCCTGATTCCCACATTCTTTTTGAATCGGCAGAGAAAAACCCCGGCCCCATGGACTGGTCCTACCTTCTTATCTTTGCCTCCGGCAAAAAGAGCTTCATGGACTACTGCCGTTTCCGGCACGCATTTTCCGGAGTACAGGTACATTTTTCAACCGCCTCCATTTCCAATTCATTGTTTGAAAAAAATAATGAGGGTGTACGTTTCGGGCGCACCAGGCTTTCAATTAAACAAAACCTGTTCAGGAACAACGACGTAGGTATTCGGTTTACCCGCATGGAGGGTCCTGTCATCATTACTCAAAATGAAATTTCTGCAAACAGGATAGGAATATTTCTGGTCCCCTCGGGCCAGAACATCCAGGATTTCTTCGAACCTGACCGCAGCGGCAAACCATGGAATACAGGCAGGCTCCTCGTTACTGAAAATAATATTTACAACAACTCCCTGTACAACCTTTCATTGGGAGAAAAACAGCTCTGGGATCTTGATGTCACCGGAAACTGGTGGGGCAGCCGGGACCCGAAATTAATCATGCAGGGAATTTTTGATAAAGACTCTGACCCGGAACTTGGCAAAGCTCTTTTTATGCCCTATGCTGACAAACCCTTTGCTGATGCAGGAAAAAAAAATGACAAATGACAGGTTGCAAGTAAAGAGTTTTATCTGCACCTGGAGTAATCATGGAAACCGTCCCCTTGACCCCTGGTGTCAATCGTCGTCAGTATCGTATGACGACAAACCTTGAATCCTTGGCCCCTTCTAATATGCAACCGAAACCGACCACATCCCTAACCGCTGAGAGGCCGGCCCTGATCATCGAGTATACCGACCCTGTCGAAGGCTTCAAAGGGTGGCTTGTCCGTGACCGCATATACCACCGGATGTGTGCAGGAGGCATGCGGGTGCAGACAGGACTCACCTGCGAAAAACTTACCTGCATGGCCCGCAACATGACCTGCAAAATGCGGATTGCAGGCATACGGGTTGACGGTGCCAAGAGCGGCATAGATTATGATCCCCAGGCACCGGGAAAATCAGAGGCTGTTGCCCGCTTTCTCCGGGCCATTAAGCCCTACGTTGAAACAACATATTCCATGGGCCCGGATCTCAACATGGAAATGGAAGAACTTGAAAATATTGCCGGGGGTATAGGGATCCCTTCCGTTAAAATGGCCATTGCCAGAGCCCAGGGGTGGGAACTTGCCTATTATCTTGAGCGCAGTTCGATTCTGCAGGAAGAGGAACATGGCTGGTCTGTGGGGAGGTTGCGGGCCGGCTACGGTCTGGCTGCTGCTGTTCTTGCAGTGCTGCATTTCACTAATATTGAAAACTCTGAAGCCACTGTAGCCATCCAGGGTTTCGGCACCCTGGCCAAGGCCTGTGCGTCCCGTCTTCATAGTGCCGGTGTCAAGATAATGGCCATTGCGGATATTGAAAAATGTCTCGTGGCAACCCATGGGCAGGGGCTGGATATTCCGAAATTGCTGCTCACCTCCGGTCCTCTTCTGGAAGTTAAAGGTTTGGATGACATAACGGTCAAACCATCAGCTGCAGTCACTGCGGCACATTGTGATGTTTTGGTTCCAGCGGCTGTTGAAAATTCCATCTCAGCTGACATGGCTTCGGCGCTGCAGGTAAAAGCTGTTGTTCCGGGAGCAAATCTTGCCGTCCCCTCTGTTAGTTCGAATATCCTCCAAAACAGGTCAATTATTGTACTGCCTGACTTTCTGCCGGGCTGCGGAGGCTCCCTATCAATGGAGGGGCTCTTTGGGCCTGTCCATCACCCCAGTGCCGGGGCTGTCCTGCAGCATATTGACCAGAAGATGTTTGCCATTGTCTCAGAAGTATTACAGAAAAGCGCCACAGAAAATATCTCGCCCACTACAGCAGCTTTTAAATTATGCCATGAGGAAAAATCCCTACCCGGCACGCGCCCATATGGCCAGCCCTGAGGCCGGCTTATTCCTCTTGTTGCATTTCCGATCCAATGCTTGATATAACCTGGACCTATATAACAATATTCAACCAATTTTGGTCCGGATTCAGCAGGAATTACCTACAAGAAAAAACCCGCTCACTAAAATGGCTGCCATAAATCACTCCACAATGCAATTAAAGGCACTACCGGTGCTTTTCATTTTTTTCCTGGCAGGCCTTATTTTTCTTGTCTATTCCAGCAATTTGGACGGACCGTTTATTTTTGACGATTCCCGCATCCAGAACAATCCGCAACTCCACGTTACAGATCTTTCCCTGCATAACCTTATCAAGGCAGGGTTTGAAAGTTCGCCAAAGACAAGGCCTGTGGCTTATATCTCCTTTGCCTTGAATTATTATTTCCACGATTTCCAGACCCAAGGATATCACCTGGTAAATATCTGTATCCATGCATTGGCGGCAATCCTTTTGTTTCTGCTCATCAGAACCACCTTGGGTCTGGAGCCGCTGCGCGCAAAATACGGTCCACATACCTGGCTGCCTTTCGCAGCAGCACTGATATGGGCCGTGCATCCCCTGCAGACCCAGTCGGTATCCTACATCATCCAGCGCATGAACAGTTTATCGGCAATGTTCTATATCATGTCTGTATATCTGTATGCCAGGGGAAGACTTGCCTCAGTCCCTGGAAGAAAGTGGCTTTTAGTCAGCGGCGCCGTCCTTGCGGGTCTCCTTGCCCTCGGGTCCAAAGAGACAGCCGCCACCCTGCCTTTTTTTATTTTTCTCTATGAATGGTTTTTCTTTCAAGACATGGATTTCATCTGGCTGAAGCGCCAGGTAATACCCGGCTCTTTGGCCTTGCTTGCTTTTATGCTCCTGGTGCTGCTTTATCTTGGCACCAATCCCCTGGAAACTATTACGGTGAGTTACTCCAACCGTGAATTCACCCTTTCCCAGAGGCTCCTGACTGAACCCAGGATCGTGGTTTTTTATATAAGCCTCGTGCTTTTTCCTTATCCCGGACGCTTGAACCTTGACCATCACATAATACCCTCCACTGGTTTTTTTTCCCCAACTGCAACCATAATCTCTGCCATGATTTTGCTGTTTCTGGTCATAGCAGCTCTTGCTTCAGCAAAAAAACAGAGACTGACTTCCTTCTGTCTCATCTGGTTTTTAGGAAACCTTGTTATCGAGTCCTCTTTCCTTGGACTGGAACTTATTTTTGAACACCGCAACTATCTTCCTTCCATGATGTTGGTGCTTCTGGTATTAACTCTTATCCTGCCTATTCTGAAACATTCGTGGCTAAAAATTGTTTTTCTCTGTTTAGTTGTGCTAACGTTATCTGTCTGGACTTTTGAACGCAACAGAGCCTGGAACGACAGGATATCGATTTGGGGAGACAGTGCGGCAAAGTCCCCGGCAAAAGCCCGACCGCACAACAATTTTGGCGTCGCCTTGAAAGACAAGGGCCGACTTGACTCGGCAACTGGAAACTTCAAACAAACCATACTGCTTGACCCGAAATTCACCGAGGCATATAATAATCTGGGCAATACCTATATGCTTCTAGGAAAGTATGATGAAGCTTTACATTATTACAGAAGGGGTCTAGATATTAGCCCCGAAAACCCATTAATCCATGTAAACCTGGCAAATACACTTGTTAAACATTGGGAGCTTGAAGAGGCATTGCTCCATTATGGTGAAGCACTTCGCCTTAATCCTGATTACGAAGAAGCGCATCTGAATTTTTTGAGCACCCGACGCATGATTGAAGCAAGGAAATTACGGAGACAGTAACTTCATCAGTCAGGAGTGAGATGCAGATGATTTGAAAAATGGAGTAATGGAATTATCGAATAAGTTATCTATAACTTCAGCTCATTTTAAACTTTAGCACTTGAGGCATTTATGCCCCCATGGGGGGTACTTATAACTTTCGTTCACTTTTGTCGTTATACAAAAATTAACGACGATTGACAGTCACTTTTTCTACCAAGGACATCGCCATGCCCGCACATCCCATAGATTTTCAGATCCAGGCCGGTTTTTACTCCACCCCGGAGCTTACCAATATCTTTGATGAAAAAACCAGGATAGGCCGCTGGCTGCACATTGAGGCGACCCTCGCACAGGTGCAGGGAGAACTTGGCATTATCCCGCAGCAGGCGGCAGAAGAGATTGTGCGAAAATCAAGACTTGAAAATCTTGATATTGCAAAAATTGCCAAGGAATACGAACAGAGCCGCAACTCCCTCGTTCCGGTAATCAGGGCCCTGAAACAGGTTTGCGAAGAAGGCTGGTGTGAATTCGTGCATTATGGCGTCACAACCCAGGATGTTCTCGATACCGCCCAGATACTCGAGCAGAAAGAGGCCCTGGCTATACTATACCGGGACCTCAGAAAACTTGAAGAGTTGCTCATTGGACTGGCACTAAAACATCGAGATACTCCCATGATCGGCAGAACCCATGGCCAGCAGGCCCTGCCCATGACCTTTGGACTCAAGGTTTCCATCTGGACAGCTGAAATACGGCGCCATATTGAAAGGCTCCTGTCATTGGGACCGCGCCTTTTTGTCATTCAGCTGAGCGGTGCAGTTGGAACCATGGCTGCCCTTGGTCCCCAGGCACGGAAAGTTGCCGGCATGACCGCTGAAAGACTCGGCCTTGCCACCACCCAGCCCAACTGGCACACATCGCGTGACACCATAGCAGAGGCCGCTGCTGTCTGCGGCCTTATCTGTGCAACCCTTGAAAAGATTGCTTCTGAAATTGTCCAGCTTTCCAAAACCGAGATCGGCGAAGTGGCTGAAGTCGCCCCAGACCAGGCGCAAAGCAGCAGCACCATGCCCCACAAGAAAAATCCTGTTATCAGCCAGCGTATTGCGGTTCTGTCCAGGCACGCCAGGGCTTTAGTCGGTGTAGTGATGGATAGCATGGTGCACGAACACGAGCGTGATGCCAGGGCTTTGTGGTCCGAATGGCTTGCCATCCCGCAAATTGCAATCTATAGCGGTACAGCCCTGCACTACCTCATATCAGTTATTGAGCATCTTGATGTTCGCACTGATCGGATGCTGGAAAACCTTTATCGCCAGAAGGAACTGGTTGTTTCTGAATGGCTTCTCTTCCAGCTGGCAAAAAAGATGGGCAAATCCCGGGCCCAGGAAAAAGTGCAGGATTTAATAAAACTTCTGCAGGGAGGCAACCGAATTTTTAAGGATATTCTGCTTGAGGATCCTGATATTGGTCCGTTTATTGCAAAAGAAAACCTTGAGTACCTTGACAAACCGGAGCGCTACTGCGGGTTGGCAGCAGAAATTGTTGATGAAACACTCCGAGAAATTAAAACAAAGCGACAACATGATCCCAAGGATATAGGGTAATGGTCTGTAAATCTTTACGAAGTCATATCGTTGATTCCAGGTTCTACAGGTCGGGGTACAGCACCGAAGAATCACGGAGAATATTCTGTGATTTCAGGAGGCTGCAGCGCTGGCTGGATGTAGAAACCGCTCTGGCCAAAAGCCAGGCAACCCTTGGCATCATCCCTCTTTCAGCATCTGAAGAACTTAGCCAGACTGCAAAGCTAACTCAGCTTGATCTCCACGAGATCCGTTCTTCCATTTCAAGCACAGGGCATTCTTTAATGCCGCTTCTTTCCGCCTGGCAAAAGACAACCTCACCTGAATCCGCAAGCTATGCACATTTCGGCGCCACCACCCAGGACATCCAGGACACTGCGCAATCACTTGAAATAAAGGAAGTTTTGGCCATTGTGGAACGTGACCTCTGCCAG
This sequence comes from uncultured Desulfobulbaceae bacterium, assembly GCA_947259115.1. Classification (GTDB taxonomy): domain Bacteria; phylum Desulfobacterota; class Desulfobulbia; order Desulfobulbales; family BM004; genus BM004. The sequence goes on from CAMYKS010000010.1 coordinate 15,833, forward strand.
ATCATCAAGGAACTGATCGTACTGGCAAGGCGGACGCGTTCCCTTGTCATGGTAGGGAGAAGCCATGGACAGCATGCCCTGCCGACAACCATGGGGCTTAAGGTGGCAGTCTGGCTCGACGAAATGCTGCGCAACGGCGAAAGACTAAGAGAGTGTAAAAAAAGAGTCCTGGTAAGCCAGCTTTTTGGTGGAGTTGGGACCATGGCTGCATTCGGAGACCGGAGCTTTGAACTCCTGGCGGAATTTTCCAAAAGGCTCAAGCTTTCTGCACCGCGCACCGCCTGGCATGCATCCAGGGACAGGGTGGCGGAACTGCTGTCATTCATGGCTATCCTGGCCGGCACCCTTGGGAAAATAGCCAATGAGATATGCCAGCTGGCCCGCAACGAAATATGTGAACTTGAGGAACCTTTCCACATTGGCAAAATCGGCAGTTCAACCATGCCGCATAAACGCAACCCGGAGCTCTGTGAACAGATCGTTGTCCTGTCAAAATTAATCAAAAACCAGGCAAGCTCCGGATTTGACGGGCTGATAAATGAGCATGAGCGCGATTACCGTGGGGTCAGGCTTGAATGGGTCTCCATACCCGAATCATCCGTCATGCTTTGCAGTGCTTTAAGCCTCGTCAAAGCCATTTTAAAAAATCTTATAATCCACGAAAATCATATTGCGGCAAATCTTGAAAAGTCAGCTTGCCACGTATCCACTGAAGCCTTAATGTTTGGTCTGTGCAGCAAAACAGGCAAACAAAAGGCTTACCAACTCCTCTATGACCTGTCCATGAAGGCTTACTCATCCAATGAGCCTTTTCAGAAATTAGTGATGGAAAATCCTGAAATTGCGGGCCAGTTCACTCCCGATGAGCTTACCGAGCTCTTAAAGCCTGAAAATCATATCGGCATGGCGCCAAAAATAACTGAAAGAACGATTATTTCGGCTGAAGAATGGCTTGCCGCATCCAGGCCGGAGGATCTTTCTGATAACACCTGTCCCCTGGCAGACAAAAACATGGAATGCACCCTGCGCATGGAGGCCGGCTGATGCTAAATTCGACTCAAGTTCAAAGTCCGGTTGTCGCATGGGAATGGCAGTGCAGTAAATTATACCACGTCAGGATGTTTTACACTGGTTCATTTATGATAAAATATAGTATAATGTAATATTAGGATCTGTTTTCGGGTAAACTTTGCCCGGCAATTTACTTTTTTTACACAAGAGGTTTTAGTCATGCTGAAGAAAATTTTCCCTGTTTTTTTTGTGCTTTTGCTTGCGTTTCTGTGGACTGCAAATTCATTTGCCTGTGTTGGCCGCACCTTATATGTCGGTTCCCTTGATACCACTGAAGACAAAGTGCTGGCCCAGATGCTTGTTCTGCTTATCAACGAACGCACCGGCACAACCGTTAAAATCCGCTATTTTGACAATAATGAAGCACTGTATAATGCCCTGAAGGAAAATGATGAAGAAAAACGAGCTGATATCATAGTGGAAAACACCAATGATGCCCTAGCTCTCCTTAAAAAACCCCAACCCGGTGACCTTGACCAGACTTACAGGCAGGTGAAGGAACTCTACGAGAGTGAACTTGGCCTCATCTGGCTCAACCCCTTTGGTTTCAAGCATGGCACCGGGGATGAGCAACAGACTGTCAGCGCACCACTGGTGCGGCGAGATGTTCTCACCAACTACCCGCTGCTGCCGCGCGTCCTCAACAAACTTGCAGGCGCCATCAATGACGAAACGTTCTCCACCCTGACCGCTAAAGTCAAGGACGGCGAGAAGCCTCAAAATGTTTCTAAGGACTTCCTGCGCGCCAAAAAGTTCATCTAGTGCTTAGCTGGCACCTGTCCGGAAATCCGAATTAAAGCAATGCCGGCTGTATATAACCCCCGGACATCCCACGAAATCTACTGTAAAAACAACTCCGAATGAATGATCCTGATGACATGTTTGCCAAAAGGCGTAATACTTTTTCTGCACTGGTCATGAATTATTCGGGCTGGTTTTCTTCCCTGTCCTATGCTGCCAGTTAACCATAAAATGTTCCGGAATAGTATTCTCCTTTCCGCAGTGCTTCTGCTCTGCTGCATCTCACCGGCAGCGGCCCATATTGAAAAGGGGGCCATGCCTGACAGCGTCGCAGAAATGGAATACCGTATTCTGCTGGAATTTGAACCAAACAACCTGGAAGTACGAAATCAGCTGGGCATGGTTTTATACCGCCAGGAAAAGCTCCATGACGCCGAAAAGGAATTCCTCCATGTCCTGGAAAAAGCGCCGGAAAACTATGATGCTCTTGATGCTCTTGGCCTGATCAACCTGCAGCGAACCAACTATCATCTTGCACTTGACCTGTTCAAAAAAGCCATTGCAATCAACCCTGACGATATACTTGTCTATTACCATCTTGGACAGGCATTAGAAAAGCTGGGTGATATTGCTGGGGCGGCTGAAGCTTACAGAACCGGTCTTTCCCGGAGAGTTGCCGCAGCCGATAAACAAACTACTGCTGAACAGCGTCAGGTACTGCTTGACGCATTAAGGGATATCCAGGATAAAGCTGTTAAGACAGAGGACCATAACTCATGAAAATCATAAAAAACATAATTGCACTCGTTGCACTTGGTTTTGCACTCACGTCCTGCAATGGGCCAACACCGCAGCAGGGAAACTCTACAAAGGAACTGCCGACCTACCGTATCGGCTACATGATATGTAACAGTGAAAAGGAAACACTCGAACGCTTTGTTCCATTCACCGCCTATCTGAGCAGGAAACTGGGCGTAAACTTTGAACCTGTTGCCATTGACACCATCGACTTTACCAAAGAGATGGACAACCTTGATTTCACCCATACCAATTCCCTCCTCTATATCATCCTTAACCGCTTTCATGGTGTAGACATCCTGGCTGCCGAAAAGAAAGGCTCCCTGGGTGAAAAATCCCAGGGCATAATCATTGCCCGCAAGGACAGCGGCATTGAGAAGATCGAGGATCTGAAGGGTAAAACCATGATTTTCGGGCCTACCCTGGGCCCGACCGGATTCATGAGCCAGGTCGACCTGCTGCAGCAGGAAGGCATCGACCCTGACAACGACCTCGCCTTTTATACCATCCCGGCCGGCTCCTTCAAGCATGAAAAAGTCGCCTATGGCGTCCTCTTTGAACGCTATGATGCAGGAGCCCTGCCCCTCGATGATATTGAAATCATGGCGCATGACGGCCGCATCGATGCAGAGGATTTCTCCATCATTGCCAGGGCGGAACCGGTTCCCTACTGCAATTTCGGAGTCAGCCAGAAAACGGATGAATCCTTTGCCAAAAAATTCAAGGACGTGATCCTGTCCATTACTGAGAACGACACGGTGGAAATTAACGGTGAGACCGTAAAGGTTCTGGACAGAGCCCTGGTTGACGGTTATGTGGATATTACAGATGCTGAATTTGACTCTGTGCGTGAAATGGCCAAACGCACCAACATGCCGCCGTACCAGAAGTTTTAAGGACCTGAAGGGTTCGAGGGTTCGAGGGTTCGAGGGTTCGAGGGTTCGAGGGTTCGAGGGTTCGAGGGTTCGAGGGTTCGAGGGTTCGAGGGTTCGAGAAAAAAATATTTTGCCGTCTGGCAGTTGTCAACGCTTTTAACGACTCTAAAACGATTTATTTTTTGTCACAATTCACTCTCACCGTTTCTTCCGTCAGACAAGATAATACGTAAAGTGGCTATATATAATACTCAGCTTATAACTGCTTTTTCCTTGGCTATTATTGCCTGAAGAAAGCCTTGTAAGAATGTCGTTGCAAAAAAACTTGGTTATTCCTGGACAGGCAAGGCCTCAAGAGTTTTCTGGCTAAGTTTGATTAATAAGAAGAATATGTAATAAGGACTTCAACTGTAGGCTACAGGTCTTTGGCATACTTTATTCCAACACTTTCTCTTACCCTTGAAACCTAGAACCCTTGGCCCCTCGGCCCCTTTTAATCTTGAACCCTTTCTTCACCCTTCCTCTTTCACCACCTTCCAGTTGAAGCGAACCTGGTAGCGTTTAATGACAAGCACCACAATGGCCGCCAGCATGGCGCAGAATGCTACTATGGACATGATCCAGTAAAAGCGGTCAACTCCGTAGTCATCCGCAACGTAGCCGCCAATCGCCGTGGCAATTGACCCCATACCGAATATGAGGAAGAAATTAATTCCAAATCCCATGCCCTGGGAGGCCTTTTTCGTATACTTGGCGATGAGGTAGTTATGGGAGGGTTGCCAGGCGTAGTAAACCAAGCTGAACAGGCAGCCTGCTGCCAACAGCGGCGAATCGGTAAAACGGCTGATACCATACAAGGCAGGGGCAACTATTAAAAATATCAGCACCGGAAAAAGCTCCGGCACCTTAATCTTGTCGTTCAGGTAGCCTCCGAACCAGGAACCTACCAAGCCCAGCGACAGGACGGCGGTGGTGACAAAACCGGCCAGCACCACCGGTTCATCACTGCTCGTGATAAAATAGATTTCCCGTTGCAGCAGGGCCGGGAAAAAAGTCAGAGACCCCCGGAATATAAAGCCTGAGAGGATGCTTCCCATAAAAAGCACGAGCAGGGCGATGGGAATGATGGTCATTGCCTCTGCACCTGCTGCAGCAGATATCCGCGCAGGTGCTGGGGTTTCCGCCTCCTGTGGGGCAGTTATGTTTTTCGGCCCCATGGGTTTACCGGGCCGGGCAAGCAGGCTTTTGAGGCAAAGATCGGGCTCATCCTCCACCTGTACCCTCTGCATAATAAAAGCAAAGCCGATGCCGATTATTCCGAATATCAGGTAGCCGGCCCGCCAGGTTTGAAACAGCATCACACTAAACGCTGCCACCATGGGAGTCATGAACAGGCCTATGTTACCGAAGACTCCGTGGAAACCAAGGGCTTTGCCCCTTGAGGTCATGACCCGCCTGGCGATGAGCGACAACCCTGCCGGATGATGGATGGAGGCAAAGATACCCAGAAGTCCGTAGGCCACGGCAAAGCTTGCAATTCCCGGTGACAATCCCACCAGGATCGAAGAGACGGCCATACCGAAGATGCCCACTGTAAGAATACGCTTTGAGCCGAACCTGTCGGCCAGGTAGCCGGAAGGAAATGATCCCAGGCCGTAGAGGAAGTAGCCGATATTGGCAATGATCCCTATATCCAGAAAACTCATGGAGTGCTCTGCGGCAATGACGACAAGCACCGCGGGCAGCAGGGTCATGTAGCTGTGGGTGATGAAATGGGAAAAACCTGTCAGCCAGGTAACTTTCTGCTCGTTGGTCATCGCTTTTGCTTCCAGTCCGCCTGCCGGTCGAGAAAGGGTTCAAACTCAACCCTGCCAAGATCTGGATCATCATTTTTATCAAAAATCATGGCCTCGATCTTTTCCCGGTTGATGGTACCGAACCAGTTATTCGATGCATCAATGTCATAATCCTGGGCTTCGGCCACACTGATATTGTAGTCAGTATTATCATGTATATTATTGTTTGAAAGAAGAACACCCCTGGCCTGGTAGAGGTAGATCCCTTTTTTATTGCCGCTTATGTCATTTTCACTGATATCGGCCCGAACATCCTCCTTGGGGAAAATGCCGAAAAATTTGTTATCACTTATTTCATTATGCATGATGAAGGCATCAGAGTTTCTAAAACCTATGCCTCCTTTATTGTGGGAAATAACGTTGTTGCTGACCTGGACATTGGAACGTTTACCAAACCACTCCACCCCCGGGGTCTCTTCCTCGCTCTTAAAACTGATCCCTACACCGTTTTTAACAAACTCACTGTTGCTGATCTGCACTGCAGAGCCATGGGCATGAACCCCGTTATAGGCAAACATGAACTTGCAGAATTCAATAACGTTGTCCTTGCTGCCGAGAAAATTTACAGCCCCCCAGTCTGCAGGCCGTGCATCTATTTCGGCAGAAGTAAATGTGATCTTATCTTTGTCCGTGCCTTTAGCGACCAACCTGCCGCGAATAATAAGTTCAGCCTGGGGGTAGTATGGAGAATCGATGTCGAACAGATTTTGATCACTGCTTTCATCAATACGCTTGAATTTGACAATGGTTCCAGGAGCGATGGTCAAAGTTACACCCGGCTCCACATAGACATCACCGGCAACCAGGACAATACCGGACCAGGTGGCATCCTTGGAAATTGTCAACTTACTCACTTCCGTTACCTGTTGCTTCTGACATGCTGCACCAAGAAGCACAAAAGCTGCACATATAAAAATCCGGCGCACCGCACCGGATTGCAGAGTTATATTTCTTTTCATTTCTTTTCCTTTATATCGTGCTATCACCCAAGGAAGCCAAAGACCTTATTCTTTACCAACAGCTAGTTAACAACCACCCCTAAAAAGGGTGGCATAATGGTGACCCTAAAAGGGTTAGCAGATAAGACAAAGTGGAGATTTTTTTCTGTTTTTGCCATTTCACGCCGCCGAGCACCACAGAAACGACCGATAAAGGAGTTTGACCTGTCTGAGCACCCCGCAGTAATGGGGTGCGAGTTTTCAAACTCCCGGTCGTTTCGAGGAGCGCAGGGAAGTTCTGCATCGCAGAACCAAGTGATTGGCTGCCCTTTTTGGCGCAGGGAAGTTCTGCATCGCAGAACCAAGTGATTGGCTGCCCTTTTTGGTTCGTTTTTGGGCAAGCAAAAATGAACGGATAGTGAATATAAGGTACATTACTTAAAATCTTCTCAATTATTCTCTCACTTAACCGCTTAGCAAAGCTTGGACTATCAGCTTAGCTGATGGTTTAAGGGATTAATCAATCCAACCCGGCCTGGTATTCAGGTGCAATACCATAGCCTCTTTTCCTATTGAGCAAACCGATAACAAATAACAAACAAATGCCGACCAGGACCGCTATCTGGGCTGACGGAGGTGTACCGGCCGAGTTACCGCCCAGGTTCCAGTTTTCTACCATTGCCGCGCCGACCAGCATGCCCATCACCGTTACCCCGGCATCGTTATCACCCTGGCCTGCAGCCACAAGCTGGCGCAGGGGGCAGCCCCTGATAAGAACGGAACCGAAACCAACCATGAGCATACCGAGAAAGGCCCAGCCGTAACTTTCATTTGAACTCGGTTGGCCATGCAGGCCAAAGGAAAACTGGCCGGTGAGAAGACTGGCCACCAGGGCAACAGAAAAAAATGTTACAATACTGACGAGCATTCCTGTGGAACGGGGACAGTTCATGACTTCACGGGGGCCCCAGAGAAAGATACGGGCAATACCTCCGGTGATGCAGAACTGGGTGCGCTGGGCAATGGCGCCGATGAGCAAACCGACACCCAGTGAGAGAAGAAAGGGAGCATATTGCGCTCCGGATCCTTTGGTGCTCAGGGTGATAAAGGCGGGCTTTACTACTGCCAACACCAGCAGAAACAGCATAATACCAGGGATAATATAACCGTTGGCCCTTGGAGTCAGTTTTGAGGAGCCGAGCCGGAAACCGTTTTCCACAAATTCAAGACCTATATAGATACCGGTTGTCAATCCCACAAATCCAACTATGGCGCCGATATCACCGGCAGCCAGCCGCAGGATCATCTTGACCGGACAGCCTATAAAAACCGAACAACCGATGATAAGCAAAATCCCGATAAGAAAGCGCAGCAGCGGTGAACTGCCGCCCGTGGAAACAAACTCTCTACGAAGAAGAGAAAGCAGAAATGCACCCAGGACAAAGCCCATGATCTCCGGCCTGAGATACTGCATCCTGATATTATCATGCAGGCTGAGCGCACCTGCTACATTTTCCAGAAAACAGGAAACACAGAGACCGGTATTCGCAGGATTGCCGAAATAGGAAAGCATCACTGCCCCCAGGCCGATAACTGCGCCCATGAGGACAAACTTCTTTTTCCTTGTGACGATGTCGTACAGCAGTCCTTTTTCAGCCTTTTCTTCCATAATTGTATTTCTATACTTTCATTTTAACCGCAGCTGCCGGCTATGCGGCGCAGCATATAGTAAACGGTTTTCCGTTTCTTTCTCAAGTCGTCATTGCCAGGGCGTGTTGCAAGCTCTTTTTCGATGACAGTCCTGGCTTCCAGTACCGTGGCCTTAATTTTCTTGCCCTGGAAAACCTCTGTTTTCTTGTCAAGAAAATCCCGGTTCAGATCAACCGCATTTCTATAGGAATCCATGGCTGCAACAGGGTCCTGATTCCGCAAGGCTATATCACCAATAACCATGTGGGGTGCGCCATCATAGGGGTATTCGCTGATGAGAACTTTGGCAAGTTCCTGGGCCTTGACAAGATTGTTATTCTCGAGAAGGTCCTGGGCAACCTTGACCTTTTTTTCCAGTTCCGGGTTAAACACCTTCACATGCTGCTGCACAGCAAACTGCTCCTGGCTCTGCGTATCATTGGCAGAGACAACAACCAGAAAAGACACCGATACGGCCAGGACAACAATGGCAAATAATGATAATTTATCGAGTGTATCCATAATAAGTTTAAAGTGTCTAAAGTTATTAGTGAGCTGAAGTTATAAAAAAACGATCAACAGCCCCTTGAGTTCTTGAATTCTTCAGTTTTTTACCCTAGAAACCTTGACTCCTTGGCCCCTTGAGCCCTTGTTTCACTGAACCTCTTTTACCTTATCAACAATCAAGTCAACCTTGTCAGTATCCTCAATAAACTGTTGATTCAGATTTAAAATATAACCATTTTTGGGAGGAAAACCAAGCGATGCCCCGAGATAGTATCTGCCGGGCGGCAGGTACAGGGTGTACTCTCCCTGCGTATCGGTCCAGGCCGATATATAATCGGGAAGAACGCCGAACTGTTCCAACTTGTGGGCCATGGCATATGCCATTGCAGCCGGACTCCCTGATTCATGTTTCACTTTCCCCGTTACCCTGATGAGATCAGCATTTTTTTTCTGGTGTTTTCTGGCAGCTTCACGCAGATTGAGCACCATAAAATCCATGCTGCGTTTCACCCCGGCGGCAACCTCAAAGGCAACAGCTTCTCCGGAATGCTTATCTCCGTATGCCAGAGGCCCGAACCGTCCCCCACCCTGGCGGAAAACAGCCACTGCCCAATAGTTTCCCGGGGGAAGCTGCACCTGGTATTGACCATTCTCACCTGTCCGATTTGATATGAAATCAGCAGGTCTTTTTACATCAAGGCTGTCAAAGATATATACCTCTGCGCTCTGCACCGGTTCTTCAACAATATCCAGAACCCTGCCTCCGAGAACACCTGGTTCTGCTGCCACAGGTGCTGGCAAATTGCCTGAAAACAAAACAACAAAGACCAACAATAAAATTGTTATTCTCTGCAATCTCACTGCTGACTTCACATAAAAATGTGCACAATATTCTTCATTCATTGGACAATAGTATCAAGCCGGCCGGGCAGAACAGGATCAACCTGCACCTTGCCGATATACGACTCATCTTCCTGGTCAAAAATAACCACTGCCGGGTCGTCCCCGCCCCACCAGTTATGCCTGGCGTTTACCTCCTGGCGGTTAAAATCCCCAAGCCGCAGGCTATAACGCTCATTGGCATATATGTTATTATATTGCAATGCAAGACCTGCGCCTTTTTCCCGAATAAAAACACCGATCTCATTTTCACTTATATCGTTGCGGTCTATCCGGCCCACACCACGGAATGACCTGATGCCGATCTCGTTCTGTTTGAAGACTGACCCTGTTATCTCAACTGGACCGCTGCGGAAACGCATGCCTCCATAGTTATCCATAAAACGGCAGCCGGTTATTCTGAGCGGTGTAAAATGGCTGTGGATTCCCCATGTAGCATAAGAAAAATCAGAGTAGGTAAAAAAACTTTCACCGGCCTGCTGCAGGCTGACCTCATCCCAATAACCTAGTTCCCCGCCTTCCTCTGCAGTATAGGTTATCCTGCTCTCTTTTGTCCCCTTTGATTCTATTACACCAAGGATCTCCAGACCTGCTCCCTGGTCAAACCTGACCGTTGTGCCGGGTCTCACCTCTAATTTTGAGCCTTGGACGAAAGTGACTTTTTCAGTTACTGCAATATTGCCACCCCACACGACATCTCCGGACATTTGCGGCCAGGCCCAGGTAAAGGAAAAAGGCACAGCACTCTGCTCCAGGTAATGCACTGTTCCAAGACCAGCTTCATCGTCGCCATCATAAATCTCCCGCACAAGGTCGGAATCATCCCACCAGTTATCACGGGCATCTATGTCGCTACTCCCCTCCAGACCGATACCATACAGGCTGTTGGCAAAGATATTGTTTTGGGTGATTGAGCCGCTGTAGGAAACTATGGCAATACCGCGCTCACCGTTTGCGGCAATACTGTTGCCGGAAATGATACCCCGGGATTCCCGGATAATAATACCGTTGATGCCGTTATTTTGAATCGCATTACCGCTGATTCTAAGATGATCACTGTTTCGCAGCGCCAGGCCGCCTTCCTGGTTTGATGCAATGAAATTTCTTTGCACTTCCGTATAGTTGGCATCAGCAACCAGGAGCCCGAAACGGTTGCCTATCATCAGGTTGTCCTCAATCCGTGCAACGCCCTCCCGTACCCGTAGTCCGTCGTGCTCATTGCTTGCAAACACATTATGGTGCGCCTTGAGGTCCAGGCGGAAAAAGTTGGCGCCATTCTGATTGTTGATAATCTCATTATGTTCAAAGACAACTTCCGAATCCCTGGCCTGGACACCGCTTTTATTATTGTAAAAAATATTTCTGCCCATGATGACAAGGGATTCCTGGAACTGAGCCCCTCTATAGTTATTCCTGAGCACGGAATTTGTCACAGCAACATTGGCAAAATGAAAATGCATGCCGCGGTAGGCGTCTTCAATCTGGCAGAACTCAATGAGATTTTGTAACTGGTCACTGCCGAGAATATTGATGGAATCCCAGTCCCCCATAGACCGGTTCTGCTCTGCCGACCTGAAAATTATGGGGGCCGAGCTGGTGCCCTTGGCAATGAGCCTCCCCTGGATCATGAGACCGTTTTCGCCGATCCCGTCATTATTCGTATCTTTCTTGCTGAACTCGACAACGGTGCCCGGCATGATGAGCAGTTGGGCTTCAGGGGGCAAACGCACCAGACCCTCAACCAGGATCCTGCCCTTCCAAACCGTTACTCCCAACAATGCCTCATCCCGATATACCCGGCTTGTTACCTTATCCTCAGGGCTGTAGCTCCTGATTGGCAAAGAAGGTACGGATTTGCCGCTAAACTCATCCTTCTTGCCGTTACCTGAAATCGTCGAATCCTTCCTGGTTAAATGGCCCCCATTGAGCAGAAACAGGCCGTAATCGTTTTTCTCAACTATAGACCTGTTAAGACTAACAGAACTGTCTTCTCCCTGAATGATCAGGCCGTAACGGTTTTCAACAAGTGAAACCTTTTCCGCTGTCAGCTTGCCATGGCTCACAGTAAGAGCTGTTTCCGCCCCTGTTATGGTGGACCATGCAATATCTGCCGTACCGGAATCAATGATTATCCCTGCCCAGGAGTCCAGCAGTTCCTGTTGAACTCCTCCAGCCATGGTAAAGATAACCGGGGCATCCTTTTGGCCCTGAACGTTAAGGCTGCCGCGGATGGTTATCTCCGTCCTGTGGGATACATATTCAGGGTCTGTTTTCGTGCTGTCTGCCGGCAGAACACGCACCACGGTTCCGGGCATAACTGTTAGGATGACGCCGGCGGGCACCAGAATATCCTCTTTCACAAGGACCTCGTTGCTCCAGACAGTATCTGAAGTCAACACTTCTGCTCCCGCACCGGCAGGGATTAGGAGCACAAACATCAATATGGCCGCTAGTCTATCCACTTTCATTTATACTGTTGCTCCATCAGTGTAAGGTGTGAGCATTCCAGAACCTTTAATACTATTGCATTTCTGCAGTTTTCCCAACTCAATTTTGCTTCATGCGTTTAAAAACCCTGGCAGCAACAGGGCCTACTACATCTTTATGCTGCAGGCGCAATACCTGTCGGCTGAGTGTTTTTTACGAGGCAGACAATTCTGCTTCACACGTCTAATAAATCCTTCCAGCAACAGGGCCTGATCACATTATCATCAGGGCACAGGCCCAATAGAAGTCGCCGGAGTGTTTTTACGGAGATCGATAAAAATTAAGCAATATTTATACCACTTTGTATAAATATTGCTTAATTTCTTCTTTTTATAGCCTTTTCCCGAGAAATTGGCTGAATAAACTATTTTTTTAAAATGGGAGTTCTTAGGGAAATACATAAAAAACCGGGCCGCCGTAAAGGGGACCCGGTATAAGAGCGCTAAATCATGGTCAGATATTACTGTTTCTGCAGGGCTTTATCCATTTCCTCCAGCCTGTCATTACCAAGGTCCTGGGTGGCTCTTGCCTTATCCATGGGCGTGCGTATTTTTTTTACTGCGGTCTCTGCCGCCTGGTCAGTCATCTTTTCTACGCTGCCCTTTTCCTCAACCTGCGGTTCCTCGTTTTTTGAACACCCGAGCACCAGTGCAAGCAGAATACTGACAAATACAGCACCCAAAAAATAACAGTAAGCTTTTCTATCCATAAGTGTACCTTCACAGTTTGTTTATTGCTGTAACACCGGTCATTCCATCCCGGTTCATAATTATTATCTATTGAACCCTTGTCTGAATGGCGGTTATTTCCTGGGGCATTTTATCAGCATAGCGGTACATTTGCATAAACCGTCCGACCTCGAATAACTCCTGGTCCTTTTCAAGATCCTTGACAAAGGGATAGGCTACTGCCGTAAAAAGCAGCCTTGCCGTTACGGTGAAGGGCCCCTTGTGACCGGTGGTATTTACTCTATAGGTAACCTGGTCTGAGCCTCCCACAAAGTCCTCATCTGAAACTGCCCTGCCAAAGACTCCAATTTCAGCAGGCACTGCTGATTTCACAAATCCTCTGGGCAGCAGCCTGTTATCTTTGGCAAACTTTGCAGCCCGCAGGAGGGTATAGGTCACCTCGTTGTCTGTATTGAGCATGACTCCCTCATAAATCTGGACCTGATCAGGTTGGGTTATCTCATCATAATGTTCTTCAAAACGGTTGATATCATTATCCGCATCATTACCCTCGATGCGTCCGTCAGCTTTGGGTTTTCCCGATTGAAAAATCACCTGACCGGCAGCATCTGCCACTGTGAGGTATATCCAGGTCCGCCTGGTCGGAATACCGGTGGGGAATTTATGCCCTGCTATGTTGTTCACCTGCAGTACGGCGGTTAGTTCATTTCCCCGGTGCTTAAGTCCGGCAAGTGACAACTGGGCGGTTTCGCGCTGCAGCAAATTCATGGTCCGTTCCTTGGTATCCTCAAACTTTTCAGTGGAAGCCGTAAGACCGAGGTTGTTAATATTATCCTGCAGAACATCAAGCATGAAAACATTGCCGCCCACAAAATGATGCTGGGAGAAATGATCTTTGGGCTCTGTATTCTTTGGAGCCCAGTGGGCAATATAAACACCGCCCTCCTCGGAATGCGGCATATGGCACTCCTGGCAGATCATGCCCTGGCCTGGATTCTCGCCAATGTCATAGCGTCTTTCAAAGTTTGCACCGTAATCACTGTGCTTCCATTCAATATAGACAACCTGTTCCGGGAATTCCCCTACCACGTTTCCCTGGGCATCCACATAGGGTGTGAACAGGGTATGGCAGGTGGCACAGAGGGCGGAATCATTGGTGTGAGGACCGTAGACCGGCGTAAAGCCGACACCTTTCTGCATAGTCTCCTGCACAGGGTTTTCATAGGGCCCATAAATTTCACGTTCCGGCCCCTTTTTCTCTGTATTTATTGTAAACTTGCCACTGAAGCTTTTTTGCCGGCCCAGGTTCTCATCCTGGATCTGGTGGCAGAGGGAACAGGAGACGCCATCCATGGCCGCAGCATGCAGATCATTTTTCGGACTTAAAAACCCCTTATCCAGCATCAGTTGGTCTTCACCAGCTTTCTTTGCCTGGGTATAAGCCATGGGCATGTGGCATGTGGCGCATTTTTCCTCAATCACCTTTTTAAGGGCTGGATTGCGCTTGACCTCGGAACTTACCTTTGCCTGCCAGAGCGGATCCTTTGCAGCATTGGCCATCATGGTTGAGCGCCAGTGGCCTGAAATTGACATGTCATTGCCGCTTCTGTCAGTGAGATTTTCATGGCAGACACTGCAACGGGAGGAGCCCACAAAATTCTCTGTTTCAAATATTGCCATGCCTCCCCCGGCCTTGAATTTGCTTTTTTCCGGCCTGCTGTAATAGTTGGTGACATCAACCACGTTAACATCTTTCTCCATTTTACCTGAACTTGCCCCGGCAGGTGCTGACTCATCGGGAGCCTCTGATGCAATCCTGTTGCCTGCAGCACACGAAGCAAGCAGGACAGTCACAATAAACAGCATTAATATCGGCCCCATGGCAAAGGCCATTTTCTCTCTTGATAATTCTCTCCTGAGCATTTATTCCCTCCTCCTGACAATTAATCCTTACTGGGTATTATATATTTTTTTGAATATCACAGAACTTGTCTTATCTGCTGATATTTGTCAATCCATTAATGAATTAATTTTGCGCATATCATACTCTGCAAAACTGCTGCTGAAGCCTTACCCTAACCCGGGTTATAATGAGAACGCTTGCAAAACGGCATGGTTTCAATTATTTTTGATGTGGGCCATTATTCCTCACATCAAAAAACTGACAGGTTTTTACCTCAGTGAACCAGGCATATTTTCATTAATTCTCTTTTTCCCGGGAGCAAGGGATGATTACCATAAATATCAGCAAAATTTCTGTAACGCTTCTATTCTCTTTTTTGCTTGCCTTTGTTGTTGGCATTTTACCGGTAGCAGAAGTAGATGCCGGTGAAGAACGCATAGTTATAGGGCTGCTTCCAGAGATGAATGTATTCAAGCAGAAGGAGCGCTTTGAACCCCTTGCTGCATACTTAAGCAAACGCATGGAAATTGAAGTCAAGCTCACGATCCTAAGCCGCTACGGCAACATTATTGAAAGAATAAAGGAAGAGGAGATTGACGGGGCCTTTCTCGGTTCCTTCACCGGAGCCCTGGCCATCAGCCAGTTGGGTGTTGTGCCCTTGGCCCGGCCGATCAACATGGATGGGACATCCACATACTTTGGGTATATTTTTGTCAAAAAAGGCAGCAACATTAAAACAGTGGCAGATATGCAGGGCAAATCCCTGGCTTTGGTGGAAAGGGCCACCACCGCAGGGTATATCTTTCCACTGGCCTGGCTCAAACGCCAGGGAGTAGATGACATCAGCACATATTTCAGTGATCATTTTTTCGCCGGCAGCCATGACGGAGCCATTGATGCAGTACTGCATAACAAGGCAGATGTCGGAGCGGCTAAAAACACCATTTATGATCGTATGCGGCGATCTCACCCACGGATTGACGAAGAACTCATTATCCTGGCCACCTCGCCCAGGGTACCTTCCAACGGTCTCTGTGTGCGTGAAAATCTAGCCCCACAATACAAAGAACACTTGAAGAATTTACTCCTGAACCTGCACCAGGGACAGGAAGGCGTGGAGGTGCTCAAAAAACTGGGCGCCAAGCGCTTTGTGGAAACAAGCCTGGAAGATTACCAACCGGTGCTGGATCTTGCACTGGAAGCAGGTATAGACACGAAGGGATATGATTATTATAATCCCTGATCAACTAAGCATTCCTGCTATCTACACCCGATACTTGACCGGTTGAATCGATGAGAAAACACATTATCACCTCTTTTGCTCTTATCTTTATTCTTTTCGGGATCGGCTCAGGTGTTACCATCTACCACCTTCTCGACACCACAGCCAACCTGCGCTATCTCATCAACCTCCATGAAATTGAAGATATCCGCCAGGATCTCTCTTTCAGCCTGCAGAAGATACAGAGTTACACCTTCTCACCGCCTGCCTTTTTCGCCAAACATCTTGATGAGATCATTGACAATGCCGATGTGGTCAATCAAACAGTACTTCGGTGCCATGATTGCCACCATGAACCTGTGATTGAAAAAGAACTCGAAGGGGTGGAGTCACTGATCCAGGAATACCAGGAACAGCTGTCATACCTGATTACAACAGTTACTGAAGGGGAACGGCGCCGCAACCACCAGCTCAGGGTCATAGACCAAAGCAATATCATACTTAACCAGGTACAGGGTATGGTCAGCAGGGCGGCCAGCACCCTAAATATCAAAACCGCTATTGCCATGCGCAAGATAGATGAATCCTACAAAATACTCGCTGTTACCTTATTACTCACCTTCCTTGCTGCCCTTATCGTCGTAAAGTATCTTACCGGCCGTCTCACAAAGCCCATTGTCGAACTGCATACCGCCGCAAACAAGATTGCCGCAGGTGAACTGGGATACCAGACCCGGTTCAAAGGACATGAGCAATTTGAAGCACTCATAACGACCTTCAATGCCATGAGCGCTTCGTTGGCCCAGAAGGAAGACACGATTCAGGGCACCATGCAAAAACTGAATCAGCTTAATCTCATGACTCTGCCGCTGCATTCATCCCATGATACGGATATTATCCTAAATTACCTGTGTGCCAGTATGATTTCTCTCATTTCTGTAGAGCATATCGGTATCTTACTGCCTGAAGAGAATAACGATCATTTTATCCTGCACCTTTTTGACACCGGAGCTGATATAACAACAAGACATTCCATTACATTGCCCCGGGCTGAGATTATACAGGTCTACCAGGAGAGCGGCGGCCAGCCCCTGCTGAACAATGGACTGCAGGATGGAGGGTGGCCATTTCATGAAAAACCGGAAGCAATTGAGCCCGACAAACTCCTTCTAGTCTGGATGCCGAGCAAAAACAATGTCAATGGCGCCCTTGTTGCAATCAACAAAAAAGATGAGGATTTCAACGAGGAAGACTCAAGAATTCTTGGTATTTTAGCCAATAATATGAGTGTGGCCCTTGAAAACATCAAGCTACTCATGGACGCCCAGCAGCATATGCAGGAATTAAAAAAGACACAGCGGCAGCTCATTGAGGCTGAAAAGCTCACGGCCTTGGGAACACTGGCCGGCGGCGTTGCCCATGACTTCAACAATATCCTCTGCGGCATGATCGGCTATGTTGCACTGTTAAAGAGAAACCACGAACCGGAAGACAAAGATTTCAAAATGCTCGACACCATTGAGAGAGCCGGTTTCCGGGCCGCCAATCTTACAAAGCAGCTTCTTACATTCGCGCGCCAGGAAGCCTTGGATCACAGACTCATCGAAGTAAACCAGCATATAGAAAACGTGGCAAAACTGCTGAAAAACACCATAAGCAAACTCATCACCATAAGGCTTGAACTTGGGGAATCCCTGCCCCCGGTCTCAAGCGACCCTGCACAGTTGGAGCAGATAGTCATGAATCTCTCGGTAAATGCGCGTGATGCTATGCCGAATGGCGGGCAGATCCTGATTCTGAGCGAACATGTCACAATTGACCAGAAATTCTGCGAGGAGCACCCGGAAGCCATGCCCGGCGACTATATAAGGATTTTGGTTTCCGACCAGGGAGAAGGTATTGACAGGGAGATCCTGCCACGGATATTTGAACCATTTTTTACGACTAAAGAATTCGGCAAGGGGACCGGCCTGGGCCTTGCCATGGTGTACGGTATCGTCAAAAGCCACAAGGGGTTTATCATTGTCGGCAGTTCTCCAGGCAATGGAACGACATTCTCTGTTTATCTGCCGGTGGTAGATATGATCCTGGATGAGGAAATTCAGACAATCTACTCTGATCAAATGCTGCGTGCCAACATCCTTATTGTTGACGACGAGGAACTCGTAGCTTCAATGCTTGCCGAACACCTGCAGAACCTTGGCTGCCGCACATATCATGCCGGCAACGGTGAGGAGGCGCTCAACATTGTTACGCAGCACAAGGATGAACTTGACGTGGTTATTCTTGATCTCAACATGCCGATTATGGATGGCAGTGCTGCCTTTGAGAAAATGATTGAACTGCAACCCGAACTCAAGGTGCTTATAGCTTCGGGCCACATCCAGAACGGTTCGGTGGAAGAATTACTCGCCAGAGGTGCCCACGGTTTTATCCAGAAACCCTACAGTCTTGAAAATATCGCCGCAATGATCCGGCAGGTATTGTCTTAGAGATAGCAACCTCTGTTAAAAGGGCTACAATGTAAAGAAGCCTGGCTCTGAGGACCCGGCATGGGAGTCTCGCAGGCTCACTTAAGCTGCTTTGCCCCTTGAAGGGGTTAGTTTGTTGCCGCCTACAACAATTAAGTTCTCAGGCACTAAGGCATTTATGCCCTAAGGGTACAGAGGCACAGAGCTTTAAAAAATCTTTACTCTTCATCGTCAGGCAGTCCCTTTGTTCCCTTAGATCATAAATGCCTCTGTGCCTTTTATTCAATAATGCTTCCGGTTGAGCCAACTGACTCTGACTTGGCCCAGGTAAGCGACTGAAAGGAGATTTCCGAGGACCGGATATTACTGATCAATAAATCAATCCGAAAATAATGTATAAAATACCATCGGGTTGATATCGTTAGCCAATAATCGTCGTTCGTTTTATAGAACAACTATCAATCAGCAGCAGTCTTGTATGAAGATAATAGTCGGCTGCCAATCGTTGTCTCGTGTCGCATGACAACAATTTCATATGCCGATAAAAATGAATGTATAGAATGAGTAAAATTGCGTAAACTATTCTCCGGTCTCTTTTCACTTAACAGCAAAACAAAGCTTGGACCGACAGTTTAGCTGATGGTTGCCGGGATTAATCAATTACTGCCATTCCCAGCGGTGATGTTGCAAGATCAACAAAACCGGTTCTCCGGTTTGATGTTGCATCGATAACAACCAGCCCTTCTTCAGCTTCGTTGCCAACATAGAGCCAGCGGTTATTTTTAGAGCCTGAAATTTCCAGGGGCGTACCTCCGATAAATATTTCACGGGATATATTAAGCTGTCCCGGAAACATGACCGTGACAGTCCCGTCTTCAATACTTGTCGCATAAAGCTGGTTGCTCTTCAAAAATAAACGCATTGGCGAGAAGCCGACATTAACGGTGGCCCTCTGGCTCCTGTCATTAATTCCATAGGAGCTGACACTGTTGGATCCGCTTTCCGCCACTAAAAGAACATCCCTGAACTCAAGGAGGCCTTCGGGCCTGTCTCCCACAGGAAAACTCCCTACTGTGAACAGGTTATCAGGGTTAAGGAGATAGACATAATTTGTTTCAGCCGTGGAAACAGCGAGATTGCGCTTTTCGAGCATATAGGTTGAATACCTGGGACGGAAATTCAATTTAACCTGATGCGCAATTGCCCCGTTGCTAAGATCAACTTTCACAATGCCTTTACCACCTTGGTCCAGCACATAAGCGTAGCGTTTATCAGGATCAATGGTCATGAAAACCGGCGCATAGTCCATTTGTATAGAGTATCTGTCTATCAATTTATAGGCGGCCAGGTCTATAACCTTTATAGAATAATCTTCACTTGCCAGCACATACAGACGGTCGCGCCTCAAATCAATATCAACATACATCGGACGCCCTGTTACCCCGATTGAGCTTATGACCCAGTTTTTATCAGTTCTGACAACATAGACGGTATCAAGTTCAGGGCAGGCGATAAAAAGCAGGTTGGAAAGCAGCGGGATGGACTGTAAATCGGCGTGCAGGCCTGCAGCAAACCCTTGCGGATCTGACACGGATTGCTCCACATCCCAGGTTACAAAGAGGGAATGACTGTCTCCCTTTGCCAGGTTGAACCCTGAGGGCAGTTCCATCTCAACCCTGGAAGTTGCCAGGGGGATCTGTCTGGAACCGTTCAGAACAGCCTCACTCTGTAGTATGAAGCGCAGGCTGTCATAATAGCCGGGTAAAACACCGTTTCGTGCAATAAATATCTGTCCGGCTCCAACCTTTGCCGAATCTATGGTCACCGGCGAACTGCTCAGGGTTTTCCAACTGTTTCCGGTTTTTATCTCGACTCCGGTCACCTGCATTGATACCTCAGGACCGGAATCCTCTTTAAGGTTCAAAAAAACCGTTATCCAGCCACCCTCTTCCACTTTGTGAAATGCAGCATCCCTTTTCATTCCCCTGCCCTGTTGTCCCACACTTTCCATGGTCTTGCAGCCGGGCAGGATTGCAAAACTGAGGAAAAGGGCAGCAAAAAGGAATAAGCGCAAAACTATTGAGGGTCTTTGCAAGCTTCCTTTGCAGGGTTCATGCTTCAGCATCTCATTTGGCTCCTTGGGGTTGAAAATGAAATAAAGTGAAATATAAAAATTGAATCCAGTAAGTTCCTGACCGGGAATTATCAGTTTTTACTTGAATGGCAGACTCCGCAACCATAAATGGGATCAACGGTACCGGGCCATGCCCTGTAATCCCAGCGCAAGATTGAATCATATTGTGAGCCGTGGGCCCGGTGGCATGAAATGCAGGTAACTATGCCGTTGCCGGCGGTCTGCACATTGCTGTCCACAAGGGTCAGGCCCGTAGTGCTTGCTACCGGAACAAAAACCTCATAGGTGATATAGTTGGCAAATTCCCCGCCGTATGTGCTGAGGTCAATGTCGGTAGGATGTCTGACCCAGGGTGATGCTCCGGTGGTTCCAACACCCGGGTTGCCATGATAATCACCGTGGCACCTGGCACAGACTGAGGTGATGGTGTCGGTGGCCGCCGAATTCCAGATAGACCCTCCCTTATACTGGTTATGGTCATCTGAGGCGTACGTATATTCCCAGTCCGCATCCTCGCTACCGATTACCGAACTGAGAAATCTGTAGCTCATACCGACACTTGACCCATCCAGTGGTGCAGTATCATCCTGGTGGTGGGCCTTCAGTGCCTGCACCTCATTCTGGATGCCTGAATTTCCGTGGCATCCCCTGGATCCGGCACAGGTCAACTGGCTTCCCAACGGAGTGCCGCTGTTTCCAGGTGGAGTTGTTCCCAAATCTGCATCCTCGGACGACAAACCAATGACATTATGACCGGTATTGTCTGTATTGCCTCCGGTTGTTGAGACCCAATAGAAAGAGCCGCCGGCAAGCATATTGTTTGAGCCGCTGCTGTTGCCGGGTGCGGAACTGCTGTGCATAACTGCCGGTGCCTGCGTGTTAGCAGCGATTGCGCTGGTTCCATCAAGACCTGTATGACAGCCGGAACATGTGCTGAGCAGCAACCCGTATAGCGAAGAGGATGTCATTGATTCTCCCGCCTGGCTGTTATGCATGGTGTGACAATTGCTGCAGACAATATCGTCCGGGATTTTTGCCTGTAAAGTGGTCGGCAACAAAACCAGCAACAAAATCAACACCCATTTATGCAAATTATCCGGCATTGTTACTCTCATTTATGGCTGAATATCTGAACCCTGCCGTTGCCTTCGTCAACAACACATAATCGTCCCCATGGATCAAATTTCAGTTCAATTGGGTAATATAACTGCCCCCGGGCCTGGCCTGGTTCCAGAAAACTGTATCTGAATCCTCCCCGGCCGTCAAATACGGCGATGGAGCCTTGATGCCTGTCCAGTATATAAAAAAAACCAATGTCATCAACCTCTATGGAACGGGGAAAATCCACAGAGGATCTATCCAGTTGAATGGTCTCCTGCAGTGACCCATTCATGGCAAACCTGTATATTTTCTTGCTGCCTTGCTCCAGGGCCCATAAACTGCCATTTCTTATTTTGAAGTCAACAAAACCGAGGTCGCATTTTCCACATGAAAACCGGCTGCTGATATTCAGATTCTTGTCCAGGGCGAAGACGCTGCCGCTTGCCTTGTCTAAAGTATAAAGGATGTTTTTCTCAATTTCCAGTCGGTCGGGATACAGCAGCTTGCCATCGGCTGAAAGGGTCTTTGGGTAGATCTTCTTTGCTTCAAGATCTATCTTTGTCAAACTGTTCTTGCCTTTTTCGACAATCCATAGGACCCCTGCCTCACGGACAAGATCAAAGGGTACACGTAATTGGTCTGCAGCATCAAATCCCCTGTGGAATTCGCCAGCGCGGTCAAAAGTCAGAATACGGTTGTTGCCGCTGTCAACCACATAATAGCGTCCAAGAACCGGGTCAATATGCAGTGCTGAAGGCAGGGACATCGGTGTTCCCACCTGTTTCTGCTGCAAGGTCGCCTCCCATTGCCAGAGGGGCGCAGCCATGGCCTGCCTGCTTGCGCCTGAAATTACTAGTAACAGCATTGCTGTGAACAATAACTTTTTCATAATTTTTCCATCATCTGGTGTTAGCACCAATGCCAATATAGATTAAGGCTTCTCATGTTGTTGTTTTTTTCATTTACCCTGACCGGCCTGTCCACATGCAGGCAAATTACAGGTGATGACACTGAACACAAAGTGCCTCCTGGCCGCTCATTTTCAACTGTCCCTTGAAATCCGTTCCATGGGGATCGTGACATGACAGGCACGTGGCTTCCTGGTTGTTCCTTGGGTCTATTACACCCCTGCCGACTGGATGGGAGAACTGACCCTGGTTCGGATGACACCCCAAACATACCGAGTTACCGTCCCCTTTCAACATCGCCACCTGGTTTGCGCCATGGACCGCATGGCATAACTGGCAATCGTTTGCCGTCACGGTGTGGACAAAAATATTCTCTTCATGGCGCATGTACGTATCATTATGACAACTGCGACAGAGCAGCAAGGGCCGGTCTTTCAATAACTGCCTGGTGTCTCCGGCATGGGGGCTATGGCAGTTGACGCAGCTGTTGCCGCCATTGTCGGTCAAGTGGTTGTGTGATGTCAACAGATACTCCCTGATTTCTTCATGGCAACCCAAACAGGTTTCCTGACTCACCCTGCCGGTTGAACGACCATGGCAGGTATTGCAATCTTTAATAAAAGGAGCATGGCGCACGGAGCGGACTATCGCCTTGTTATTGCTGCCATGGGGATTGTGACAGGAAAGACAGGTGCTAATGGCAACAGGGTAGTTCTTATGTGCGCCTGCAATCTCACCTTGAGAGTGGCATTTCCGGCATATCTTGGTTGCTGAAACATTCAGCAGCTGATAGTTTTCAGCCTGATGCGGACTATGGCACGATTGGCATTGTCCCTTGGCATATGGCTGATGCATGTACTTGAAAGTTCGAGCCAGGGATTCGTGGCAGTTGAAACAACTGTCAGCGTATTTGCCTTTCATGAGACCTTTAGCGGCCGAAGCATGGGGGTCATGACAGGAAGTGCATTCCCCGCGCCTCACAGGATCATGCACTATGCCCTTATTAAATGAGTCTTTTTTGTCCCCATGGCACGTATAACAGAGCACTGAAACCTCTTTTTTCAGGAGGCCTGCATGTTTTGCCGCATGGGGATTGTGACAGGAGGTGCAGTTGTCCCTGGCAACGGGTTCGTGGATCAACTTGTTCTTGAATATTGATCTTTTATGGCAATCATAACAGATCTTTGCTCCAAATGCAGTGGTGCCGAATGCCATAACAATCATAAAAATACAGCATGCAAAGAGATGCGGGTATTTAGGACTCATTTTGCACCTCCGTTGTGGCATGGTTTACAGTTGCCTTGCTTGAAGGGCAGGTGTACAACAGGATACAAAAGATTCTTGTCATTACCGCCGTGGGGGTCATGACAACTAAGACATGATCCGGCAGAGGGTTTGATGCCCTTATGTGTTGCAGTGAAAGCACTCGTTTCAATATCGTGGCAGTCAGCACATAAATTTTCTTTTGAAACCGATAAAATGGCAATATTCATTGAACCGTGCGCCGCGTGGCAATTGGTGCAGTCCTCCTGTGCCGGTTGGTGGGCAACACCGTTCTGCCAGAACTCTGTTGTCTCTTCATGGCAGATTATGCAAAGATTCGGCTGCTTGTGTTTGAGGTGTTTTGCCTCGGTCGAACCATGGGCATTATGACAGACCACACAATTCAACTGCTCCACCGGTTCATGCTGCACAGAAGGTTTGGATTGGCTGTGGCACTTAAGGCACAAAATGCCGCTTTTTTCCTGCAACAGATTCGCATGGTCGCTGGCATGGGAAGCATGGCAGAGCTTGCAGTTGCCGCTGGTGAACGGCTCATGTTCAGAGGCGGCAGACTCCGCAGACTTTGCCTCGTCATGACAGGAAAGGCAGAGTTCTCCTTTATTCATACTCATTTTCAGGAGCATTTTCTGGTTGGCCGTATGCGCTGTATGGCACCCGGTACAATTTCCCTTGAAAAACGGCTGATGATTGCTCAGCCTGTTCATTTCATCCTTTGCGCCCACATGGCAGGAGAGGCAAAGCAGCTTCTGCGGCTGGGCCAGGAGATCCCTCTGCCCGGAGTCATGGGGATCATGGCATACAAGGCAATCTGCTTCAGCAGCCGGGGCATGGACTACAGCACCGCGGCTGTAATTCTTGTGCTCGTGGCATTTGTAACAGAGTTTCTTGCTGCCGCTTGTCAAGAGGCTTTTTTCAGTTGATGCATGGCCCCTATGGCATTCCAGGCAATCTCCCTCGGCAAAAGGAGCATGCTTGCTCTGCGCTTTTTGTTTCTTTAACTGGTCATGGCATGAAAAGCACACAACTGAAACCGGTTGCCGCAGCATACCCGGATGGTCACTGGCATGAGGAGTATGGCATTCCGTACAGCTTTCGCTGCCATATGGCTCATGCAGCATTAAGCCGGCCCCTGATTCCACCTCATGGCATTGCAGGCAGAGCTTATCAGCATCATCTTTAAGGGTGATCTTGCCGTCACTGCCCTGCTGATGACAGGAATCACAATCCCCATCAGCTATGGGCTGATGCACAATAATTTTCATCATGGCAGAATTATCAGAACTGTGCGGGGTATGACAAAGCATGCAGTTATTCTGCAGGGCAAAGTTGCCATGCAGTCGGGAAAAGTCTCCATTTTCCGTAGCGTGGCATGACCTGCACAGCGCTGCTTCCTCCTGAACCAGAAGCGGAGAAAATACAGACTGATGCGACTCATGGCATGTCAGGCACCCACTCGCCACCGGCCCATGCACGGTTGACCTGGAAAAATCTGTGCGCTCATGACACTTGTAACAGGCTTCGTTTTCCTCCCTGGTCAACAGATTAGGATAGCTGGAATTATGCGGGTCATGGCAATCGTTGCATGCTCCCGCAGCAACAGGTTTGTGCACAAAGGCTCCTGTCTGCTGCAGCTGTAATTTCATGCCCTGGTGGCAGCGAAAACACAACTCGGGTTGATACTCACGCAGCAACAGGGCTCCCAGTATCCCATGGGGCAAATGGCACTTGGCACAGTCATTGGTTCTTACCGGTTCATGGACAATTCCCTGCTGATATTTCTGCGCCATCTCTGTATGACAGTCCGGACAATTCCTGCGTGTCTGTTGCCGCCGCCGCTGCTGCGGTTCCTGGGGTGCGCAACCGCTTATGACAAGGGAAAAGCAAAAAAATACCAGCATTCCCCAAAATAGTGTATTTCCTCTTTTCACTCCAACCTCATCCATAATGATTTAATAAAACTAGAACTAATAATGATACTTTACGATGTTTTCTTCAGATCATTTTTTGTTACCTTATAATGGTTTTCAGTACTTCAGTTTGTATATTCTGCCTGCAATTTTTTCCAGGCCTTACGGTTTGCTGTTATGTCTGACTCAGCAAGGAGCATTTCAAGATATTCCTGCCGGGCACGCGAAAACTTCTCATTCTTAAGCTTCATGGAAATTTTATCCTTTACCTTTGCAAGGGGCATAGGTTCCTTGACCTTTCTGTCAACCAGCTTTGCCAAAGAAACGTTATTAAACATTGCAAAGGGTTGACTCACCTCGTCTATATCAAGTTCATTTACCGCTTTGACAACTTCCGGGGACATCTGACTGGCCGGGATATTCATGACAGGAATCGGGTTCAGGTTATATTTTTTACCCGCCCGGGTAAAATCCTGTCCTTGCTTCACTTCCAGCAATACATCGTTGATCGGTTTCTCTTCTCCTTCCAGGAGGATTACACTCAGTGTTTCCGGCGGCCTGAACTCATCAGGATTCTCCTGGTAATACACATTAATCTCTTCGTCTGTTACCGATACCTGCGATGCGATAAGTCGTCCCTCCAATTCCTTGATCAATCTATTTTCCTGGTAAAATTCATAGGTCCATTTAAATGGGGGCTTCTCTTCATATTTCCTGTCACGGGCCTCCCAGGTCAGAAGGTACTCAGCAATCATACCGTTCAAAAACCCCCTGGCCATTTTTTCCTTTTCTTCTTCGGTCCAGACCTTGTTCTTTCTGACGCTGTATTCCTTACGGACATCTTTTACCACCATCCAGAAGGGCATGTTTTCCCTGTTTGTAGTAACCACAGGCCTGCCCAAAAGTTCTTTGCCCGGATCTTTATCAACCATGGCCATCAATTCCTCATCAACCCGGACATCATATTTTTTCCACAGGTCCTCGATCAGTTCAGCAGTCAGTTCAGCTTCCTTCTCCTTCCACATCATTTCGCGAATTTGATTTTGTTTCATGTCAAATTCGTTTTCAGCAGGCTTGTTTTTTTCTTCCAGGCGTAAAATGATAAAATAATTCCCACCCTGTTGCGGTGTTGATACCTGGCCCACGGAAAATTGTTCCAGTCCATTGCGCAGTTCCTGATTATCACGGAAATTAAGAGGACGGAACCTGCCTTCTCTCAAAAAAGGGGCCCCTTCTGACCCGGCTTTTTTCTTGAGATCATCGAAGGTATATTCTTTATCTGCAATACCTCTGAAGGAATTTTCTGCTTTTTCCTCAGTGTCGAAATAGAGCAATGACATCCGGTATATGGGAGTATAATCGGCCTGGTAGCGCTCCTTCATCTCCTTTTCACTGAGTTCTAACCGGGAATCAACTGCATCGTTTTTCAACAGGATCCGGGTTCGCACCTTATAAAAAACATCAATCTTTCGCTGATAATTTGGTTCCTGGTCAAGCTCCATACTCCTGGCTTCCTGGGCCAGGAGTTTCCATTCGACAAACTGCTCTATGTCATCGGGGAAACGACTCCCTGCATCGCTCCAATTTTCCCACCAGCGCTTAAAATCATCCGGATTGTATGAAACACCGTTTATATTGACGAGATTGCCGGCATCCTTCCACGGCCATGCAGCAAAGGAAACGGCGGTGCAGAAAAGATTCACAAGAAAGGTGAGGATTATAATATGTACTATTCTATACATTGTGCTATGAATCCTTCAGAGGCCCAGCGTTCAAGGATTTCCTGAGACACCAGGCTGATTAAGTTTGTTGATGTGTTGACGACCCCAAAATGCATGACTTTGCGGTATTCGTCGCCTTTTCTTCGATGGTATGTCGTCCATATTGTTCTGCCGGAAGCTGCTTCAACCAACCGTACTTCAAGGGTCAGGAAAGGCACTTCCCTATCGCTGCCGAATTCAAGGGACTTCCCCATGTCCAGGATGTTACCTGCAATCAGGTATTGCACATTGAGATAGTTGCCAAGTATCTGCAGTTCTTCAATATTCGGCTTCCTGGCAAAGGGGATCATTCTTATCTGCCTGTAGGCATGGCGGATATCCCCTTCCTGGACGAGTTCAAAACTGTCCAGTTCAGCGAGTTCTGCCTGAAAAATCCTATAGACAACAACAGCATCTTCAGTTGATTCTATTTCATTGGAAAAAGGCAATACTGCCAGACGGCAGACATTGGAGTCCGGCAGGCTTGTTAGTCTATGAAACTTCAAAGATTTACCGGAACAGGCGGTCAGCAACAGTAAGGAACTGAAAATAAGCAGTCCCAGTGTTGTTTTTCTTCCAAAAATCATTGGCTCCGTATCTCATATTGCGTCAAAGGGTACAGGTACGCATGGAAAGAATTCATGAATTAGTATAAGTATCAAGTACGAGTCGGACAAGCAGCGATGGACTATTTGTTGCCTATTTTTCAGATAACCAGGCCCAAGAATCATCATCTTCATTCGGAGCGTCAGAAGTTTCCTCTTCCTGGGTCCCAGTTTTACGCAGGGCCAGCAGATACAGGTCATCAATATCCACCTGGGTCTTGTTGCCTAAAACATCCCGCAGAACAACCCGCCCTTCAATTTTACTGTTGTCCTCTGCATCCCACTCAAAAGGGATGGTAAAATGGGCGGGCAACTCATTACCATCCGCAGATTTCAGCAATTCTCCGGTTTCGTTCCAAACCTCCAGCATCCAGTACTGTAAAGGTATTTCCTTATCCTGGCTGTCCACGATAATCTGCAGGGCATTGCTGGCTTTCTCAACCTCCAGGGTCAAATCAGGTGGATGTGGTCTATAGGCTACTTCCTCGAGGGTCTCCACCTCGTTGCCGGCCCTGTCCCAACCCTTTAATCGCAAGCGGTAAATTCCTTCCTGCACTGGAAAACCGTTAAAACCCTGGCCGCGCCAATGAAGTTTTCTCGGCAGGCTCCCTTTTCCCTCGTCACCCATGACAACCTTGCCGGTTTCATCCTCAACCCGTATCTGCCAGTGGGAAAAAGGTTCGCGATTCTTTACTGTCGGCAGAATAAAGATTTTATCCCTGAAGGTAATCAAACCCTTCAGTTTACGTCCTTTTATCAGCAGATTAATGTCGGGCGGCGTACTGTCAACTGTATAATTCCCGACAAATGCGAGCTGCTGATCACCGGCCGGCCAACGCAGGATAAGGCTTACAGGATACACATCATCCTCTATGGCCCCTGCCCATACCCCTTCAAAAAACTGAGGCTTAAGATCGGTGGCAGCCAGGTTTAGGGACTCGTGGCCGACTTCACGGAAAATTCCTTTCTCAATTTCCGAGCCTGTCCAGGAGGCTTCATAAAAAAGACCGTCTGTCGACTGCTGCGCCAGATGGACACGGTTACCGACCTTGATGAATATCTGGGGGCTGTCGTATTGCTCTTCGTCAGTATCAAGCTGCACAATGCATTTTACCTGCTCACCAGGCCTCACATAACGGGGGGTCAAATTCATTTTCTTAATCTGCAATGTCGGGGGACGCTCCCCGGCCTCGGAATCGAATATGAGCGCCTGATTTACTCTCTCATCCATATCAGCAGGCCATTCGGATAACACCTTTTTTACAAGAATGGGCCAGAGCTCATCCAGGGTTGCCGGTTCGTTCAGGCCCAACATATGCTGCATATCAGCAAGGCTCAAGCCCCCGGTGTTTGTCCATATTGTTTTACCGTCTCTGGTACGCACAAGGCTAAGGGACAGGCCGAAGGTCGGTGAATTCTTGGCATCACGCTGGCTGATTGTGCCGAAGAGAACCAGGTCCACACCCAGTTTTTTCTGCAGCAGAAGTAAACGGTCGGTATCCAGATAACTGAGCCAGCGCACCCGTTCAGAAGCCATGAAGGAAATGATGTCATCCTCCAAGGCAATACTGAGACCTCTGGCGGCCATTTCCTCGTATAAATAGCGGGTAATTTCAAAGTTGGTGCTGTTGATTCCCCTACTCAGGTCCTCAACGGGAAAAACTGCAATGGATTCCTGCCGCGCAGAGGCAATATCCACCGGGGTAATAATCAAAAATGCGGCCAGCATCAGGATTGCAGCACTGCCCGAAATTGCGGCCAAAAACCTGTGATAAAAGAATTTCTTATGCGGATAATTCAATGTGTACTTCATGGAAACGTATTAAAAATAACCGGCTGGAGCTGTCTTCAACAAAGTCCTGACCAGTTTAAGGGTTACCTGGTAGGAGTCATCGGCTTTGAGGCCTAACAATCTCCTGCCAAATGATTCGCCGCTTAAGTTCCCGGAAGCCTGCCACAGGATCAGGCCAGAATTGACCTCTAATAACCTGAGAGTCAGGGCCATTTCCGGATAATCGGAGCTTCCTATCCTGCCGGTCCCGGCAAGGTCAATGGTCCCGAGGATGACTGCCTGGGTATCCAGGCGCTGACCTATCCTTTTCAGGGTCAAGGGGTCAATTGGAGCTCCTCTTTCAACACCCTCCTCATAAAGTACGTTGTCAACCAGCACCTTTTCCACGGTGTCGAACAATCCCAGTTCCAGAACCTGAGTAATGGTGACATCCCGGGCCCGTTCAGCGGCAAAAGTATCCGAACTGTTATTCTCAAAGGGAATGACCGCTATGCGTTGAATAAAACCGAAATCCACCTCTTCCCGCACAAACGATTTTGTTACCGCTCTGCCGCCGCAGCCGGTGAGCAAAAGAACCCAAAATAGTAAGCACCCATAGAATACCAATTTTCGCATGATCATTCCCCTTATAACGTTTTATGCAATTATAATTCCTGTTTTGCAAATAACAATGAAATAACTCATTATTTTTTTTAAAGTTATGTATTTAGGCCCAAAAAACATCAACTGTCCCCACTTGCAACAAAACTTCACGCCTGACCCATTAATCGGGTTTTGTATAATGATAGTTCAAGCGTGCCTGAAAGCTCCACTGGTCATCTTCCTCTTCAGTGATCCCGTAATTACCGGACAAATTAAAGTTGAACACGGGATTGATCAACCAACTCCATATGCCGGTGAAAAAGTGATCCGTATCATCCTGATGGAGTAAATTGTATGACAGTGTGACCCTGTTCTTCCTGTTGGGCGCAATTCCCAGTTCAACCCTGTAAGCGGTTGATGTATCAGATTCGTCACCCCAGTCAACAATCAATGTATTATTGACATACATTATTTCGGACAAGCGCCAGTTCAGGGTTGCATCATTCCTATGGGCATCGGTGTTGTCATCGAGATCCCTTGAAAATCTCTGATCCAGAGTGAATATCAGGGAGGGTCGCAACCGGGCGGTTAGTTGCAGCCTTTCTGAAAAGGTATCAGTCCGGAAGCCTTCACGTGCATCGGTATAATTCAGGTCGAGTGAGCTGTCGAGGTCATCATAGAGCTGGGCTGTGGCATTAAAGCTATAGTTATTGTAGCGCTCATACAGATCACTGTCCTCATAATTTTCATTTCGTGTAGCACCCAGGCTTACATCCAGGGTATCAAGGGGTGAACTGCTTAAGGACAGGCCGTATCTCCGGTACTTCTTCTCCGGGCGCTCATCGGGCATGTCCCTGTTTTCACTTGCATTTATCCTGGCGGCAAAATACCTCCCCGGCGACCAGGTCAGCGCACCGTTATTATCTATGCGCTCCCGGTCATCTGCAGCGGAGTTTTCCTGCCTGTCATAGGAGAAGTTATAGTTGAAGCGCAGGTTCTGCATGAGCTGATAGGCAAGGTTGAAGCGGCTCTGGTATGTCTCCCTGATTATATCATCATCAATACCTGACCCTCCCTCTTCACCAAATATCTTACGGAACAACTCCATGGCAACAATCTCGGTAACCTGCGTGGGCAGCAGGCTGCCTGTGTCTGCCACAAGTTTCAGCCAACGCTCATCCAGGCTGTCCACCTCAAATTCAAAGCGCTGCTCCAGGTCATCGTAAACAAAGGGCAGCGAGGCTTCCTCCAGTACCCAGTCGATGCCATTGTCACTGCTGTAGAGATCCCAGGAAAAATTGGAGGCAAATTCATCAATCTCATTCTGGGCAGTCAGATAAATGACATCAACCTGCTGAAAATCGCTGTTGACGCCAAGGTTCATGGGTTCATTTGCCGGTTTT
Source organism: uncultured Desulfobulbaceae bacterium (assembly GCA_947259115.1). Lineage (GTDB taxonomy): Bacteria > Desulfobacterota > Desulfobulbia > Desulfobulbales > BM004 > BM004. The sequence goes on from CAMYKS010000010.1 coordinate 47,456, forward strand.
ATTTCCAGAATGACCGGCGGGTCTTCATCAGTCAGGAGAAAGGAGGCATCGTTGGTCAGGGCCCCTGTCAGCGGATCAGTGGTCTCTTCATAGGATGCCTGGGAAACTATGGCCGGCAGCAGGGCGAAACCACCTTCTCCGGTCCGGCCGGAAAAAGAATTTTTATTGTGCAGGTAGTTCAGGGTAAGGCCGAGGCGCAGCCGCTTGCTGAAGAGACTCTGGGCCGCTCTCAGGCCGGCACGCTGGGTGAGGTTTTCGCTTTCAATGTCGTTTTTCTCGATGGCATTGTCCCGATTCCAGTCGAAACTGTAGTAAAGGCTCATCCAGTTCCAGTAGGCCCAGCCCACGCGTCCGTCGGCAAAATCTATACGGCTTGTGGTTTCCGAATCTATTTTGGCGCCCCTCTGTCCGTAAGACATGGACATGGTCGGTAAAGACCGGTTTATCCAGGAACTCCCCAGGCGGCTGGACCAGAACCAGTTCTCACGATCATCGTTTTTGGAATCCGTCCTGTAACTGTAATTACCGTAGAGGCTGAAGCTGTATATATCGTTGAAATTATTCAGGGTAAGGGCTGGAGAGATGATATCACTGTCGTAGTCTTCTTCAATACGCTTGGAGTAGCGCAGGCTGCCGTCCATAGTTATATTATCCGTCAGGTCTGTCCTGCCGCTGTAGCTGGCATTATAATTCTGGCGGAAATCGCTATCCTGGTCCTTGCTGTCAGCGTAGGACCACTGGCCGTTAAGGCTCAATGCGCCTGCTGCCGCACCATGCACCCCACACTGGCTGCACAGAAGTACTGCACAGAAAAGCCTCAGAAGTTTTGCAAGGACTCTCATGGTGTTGTTCGCGGATGTTCCTCTTTGAATTCCCTCATCACCCCTTGCAGCAATGCTGCTCCACCAACCGGATACTCCGTAGCACAGCACGGAAAAAGTGCACTGTAAAAAATGTTTGCCGGGTCATGCGCTCAGTATATTTACTGCTGCTGCAGAGACCGGTCAGCCTGCATAAAAATCTGGCCCCTCGATGAACTTTTCTTGATCACGAGGGGCCAGGTTAAGACCACATCAGGCCTTATGCATGGTTATGCAGCGTAACACTGCAAAAATTTACTTTGTTGTGTGGCACACAAAGCATCCATCCGTACCGCCAGTGCCTGCATCCATGAGGCCATAGGACCAGCGCAGCATATCGGCATAGGGCGATCCATGGGCCCGGTGGCACGAGGTACAGACAACGATGTCGTCGCCTGCAGCCACCGCAGAGAAGCTGAGGGAGCCTGCGCCTGTTGTATTGGTGCCGACCGGGGACTGCACCTCATAGGTGACATAGGCTGCATACTCAGTGCCTGTGGCAGCACTCAACTGGAAATCGGTGGGATGGCGTCTCCAGGGTGAAGCACTACCGGCACCCAGATCCGTTGCAGGAACGTAGGTGCCGTGGAAATCACCGTGGCATAGGTTGCAATGCGCCTGGAAGGTATCTGAGGAACCTGTTGCCGGAGTTGCATCACCATAGTAAGCGTTATGGTCGTCGGAAGCATAGGTGAACTCCCAGTCCCCATTCTCACCGCCCTGGATATAAGAGGCCCCACCACCACTCAGAAAACGGTAACTGGCGCCCCTGCTGGAACCATCGGCCCAGCCGTCGGTATCCGTTGAATAGGTGCTGCCAGCATTGTAATGATGCGCACCGCCGATATGACAGCTCTCGCATTCAATTAAGTTGCCGCTAAAATTCGTGCCAACTGTGTTTCCCGGGGGTTCGCTCAGGGTTGCGTCGGGACTGGCTACACCAACAACGTTGTGCCCCTTGTTATCCTCAGCATCACCGGAGGTAGCAACCCAATAGAAATTTCCACCGGCTAGCGTAATACCAGTGTTACCTGTCTCGTCATAGGCTGGGTCTGTAGTGTGCAGAACAATGGGCGCGCTCCACTGGGCACTGACCGCGCCGTCTCCCGCATCACCGGTGTGGCAGGCCACACAACCGGCTACCCGCAGCAGGTAATTCTGCGCCTGAGTGGTGCCCACTGTCATGTGTGTACCATCCTGGCTGTTGTGCATGGCGTGACATTTGTTGCACAACCCCACCATGACTGCATCCGCCGTGCCCTGGGCCAGCAGAAATACCCCGGTGGCCATAGCACTGCAGAGTAAAGTCCTTGTTAGCAATTTTTTCATTCCACCCTCCTACTCAAAATTCGTTGTCTCTTGTGAAGCGGTGAGGACTGATCCCCTCCCAGCTTCGCCGCTCTTCCTAAAATTAGTTAGTATCTACCGTAAATAACCACCTGATGCAACTGGAAATAATTTTCTTTCTTGTTTAATTTTCATTTTGTGTTTAGTGGCATATATAAAGTCATTCTATCTATATGCAATTATTGCGCCACAAGCAACGAAAAATACGTAACAAAAAGTTCCTAGTCATATAGCATCCAGTCAGCCCTTGTACAATCAACGGTTCATCCCTTGCAAAATTTTATTGCAAAATTCCATGGAAACCTCGCCCATGACAAAGATTGTCATGGGCTGCACATTGAGCCGCCCCCCAAATTGACAAAAAATGTCACATATTGCCGCAAAATGTCACACATGGAGTGTGCACCATACTCTTTCATGGGACATCCATTACCTGCACCCTGTGGTTGAACATATCGGCCACAATAACGTTGCCGCGCCGGTCCACTGCAATATGGGACGGAAACTGAAACCAGCCTTCAGACAATCCCTGCCCCCCGAACTCAAGCAGATATCTGCCGTCCTTATAGGTATAGGCATTGATGGCATGCCGCATGTAATCTACGACGTAGATGACCTCCCGGTGGACATCAACAGCAATGCTCCTCGGGTTGCTGAGCTTGCCGGTGGACCCTCCCAGTTCACCAAAGGCAAAGAGGAAATTCTCATCCCTGTCGAGCACGAAAACGCGGCCGGCAATATTGGCGAGGATGTATATCCTGCCCTTGGTATCCACCACAACATCCTCCACCTTGAGTGCGCCGGGGTGGCTGGGATCATTGCCCATCTCTTCACTCACGCCGCCTACCTTCAAGGGTACGAGCCAGCGCTTGAAATTTCCTTCCAGGTCAAGCACCAGCACACCTTTTGCGCCATTGCCGGATATATAGAGCGTATCATTGCCAGGACCGAGGGCCATGTTCTGCGGCACAAAATTACCAGCAATACCGGGAATTTCAGCAAAGAAAATATCACGCACTTTAAAAAATGCAGCGTTGAGCACCCTGATCATCGGCGCTATCCTGGTTCCTGCATCATCACTGGTTTCTCCCTGGGCCACATAAATATTCCCCTGCTTATCAACTGTCATTCCCATGGGATTACTGATTCCCCTACCCGGGCCAAGTGCGGCCACGGGAAAATAGTCCTGCCCGTAAATTGTCACCCTGGTATTTACCTGGCCGCCGGAACTGAGCATATATATCTCATCCATGAACGGGTCATAGTGGACCTCTCTGGGGAAAGAAATTCTTCGGTCATAGATGTCCCGGAAAAAAACCTTGACCACCCGCACAGGAGACAGGCCGCTTGGCTGACCCCGCTTGGCGAATTTCTCACCCTGGTCAAAAATATCGGCTCCAGGGGTGTCCGTGCCTTCGTCCGCATCCTTTAGGTCCAGCAGGGTGGCAGTTTCCTGCCGGGGCACAACAGCGGCAGTGGTAACTGCTGCATCGTCTGCCTTGTTCGGCTGGGCTGCATCTCCCATGGACGCTCCACCGGCCTGGCCCCCTTCTGCAACGGTCTCAAAGGACCCGTCCAGTTCACCGCTGCTTTCCTCAAGCTGTTCGTCCGCAAGAGCATCCGGGGCTACCAAGGCAACAGGAGCCGGAACCAATTCCGCCGCAGATTGATACTGTCTGGATATGCGCTCTGCCTTGATGTATGCCTGCAAAATGTTGGCGCCATCAAGGGGCTCCCCAACCGTTCCAAGGAATGCATCCGCGTCTGCCAGGCTCTCAAATCTGCCGATTCTGACAGTATGGTACCCCTGTACCTTCTCTATGCGCAGATGATCACGCTGCGTTTCCCGTAATGCTTTTACCAGAAACTGGTATTTTTTCTCAGCAGCATCTTCAATGCTGTAGCTGCCCACCTGGATTGTATAGTACTCCTGCTGCTCATTGAAACCGGTTGCAAAATTTGTTGTTGGTGCAAGGGTTTCAGCCGCTGTTTCTTTTTCAGGAGAAACCGGCAGAATATCATTTACCGATTTTTTCGGGACTGATGCGGTATCCTGGCTAAGAGGCAGAGAAGCCTCTTCGTGCAAAACAGGTTCATATAATAAGGATATTCGCTCGGGCTTGTTATGGGCTTGCAGAATAAGGGCCCCGGCAAGGGGTTCACCGGCTGCCCCAACTATCCGATCTGCTTCGCTCCATGAACCAAACCTGCCAAGCCTTACTGTATAGTAGCCACCCACCTTTTCAACACGCAGGTAATCCCGCTGATCAGGCGCAAGACTCTCAGCCAGGGAATGGAATAACCTTGTTGCAGGCGGTTCCTGGCTGTAGCTTCCGGCTTGGATTGTATGGAACTGCGAAAGATCTGCGGCTCCGGCAGATGAATGGAACAGGAAAGGTGTCAGAAAAAAGAGGAGGAGGTAAATTGAAAAATGATATGAAATTATTCTAAATTTCATTGACACCTCAAGCGAAATAACAGGTGAGCAGCTGTATTGCAAACTGCCCACCTGGGATATATGAAAAGATTAACTCAACATGACATGCTGCGATAAAGCACTGCAATAATCAAGCCATTGCCACTGCCCAAGTACAAAAACAAGATCTGACCTGTCAGTATACCCTCACCCCCAGTCCGTAACAAGGCTTAAATGCTATTTCTGAATATCATGGGCAATGCCATGGCATGCAGCACATTCCGCATATTTCTTATGAATAGAAGGATTATGCGGCTCGCCGTGGCATTCCTGGCAGGCGGGAATCCTGCCGTGTGATGCATGACACTCGGCACAGGTCAAAGCTGAGTGCTTTGTCACACGTGCCTGTAATAACTGGTAAGCCTCATCGTGACAACCAGCACAGACTTCCTTGCTCTGGGTAATGGGATAGGAGATGCGAAGCGGCGTATGTACCGGGTGGCAGGCCAGACAATCAGGCGTTGCAAGTTGTGCCATGGGGCTGTGATTCTCATGGCATTCAGCACATTGGGGAATACGGCCGTGTTTTTCCGAATGACAGGAGGAGCACTCCTGCTCTGTATGCATGCTCACCTCTGCCATAAGGCTTGCTGCAACCTCGGTATGGCACAGTTTACAGCGCCCTTCAAGAGATCCGGGATCAGGAATGGAAACCAATGGCTTGTGGGGGTTGGCGTGGCATTCCAAGCACTGCATCACCGGTTCCGCAGACCCGTGGGGTGCATCATGGCAGCTGGAACATTTGGGCATAATCGCCCCGTAATTATTGCGCAGTGGGTTATAGGCATGAAAGACCTCGTGGCATTCGGTACAGGCTACTGTCTGGTGCCTGGCGCCATTATCGCGCAGCCAATTGTAGTGTGTCGTATGGCAGCGGGCGCAATCCTCCAATGTCAGAGGCTGCACCGCTATAGTGTAAATACTGCCCTCAACCGTTTCAGCAGCAGCAGATTGGCAAAAGAAAAATGCTGCAAAAAGAATAAATGCCGGTGTGGTCATTTTTACCAAACTACAATTGATTGTTTTTTTTCTTGCCATGCCGCACCTCTTGTTTTTTCAGATATTTAACGGTAAAAATTTCATAAAAAAAAATGGCAGGAGAGCCGATGATGCAGCTCCCCTGCCATTGCGCAATGTCTTATTTAACCAGGAAATGCGCGTCCAGATGACAGTCTAGACAGTTGGGCATTTTCTGATGCATAAATGACGAGTGGGGTTCGCCGTGGCAGGTCTGACACTGGGGCACATTGGGATGCTGCCCCCGGTGGCAGAAGGCACAGGTAAATGTCTGGTGCTTGGTCACGGTTTTTTCCAGCTGCTCGCCGACTTCCTCATGACATGGCACACAGAAAGCCCTCTGGGTGGTCATCGCATAATTAATTTGCAGCGGATGATGTGCAGGGTGACAGCCGAGGCAGTCACTGGTCAGTTGGCCTTCCGCGTGGGGCTCATGACAGTTGGAGCAATCGGGGATCTTGCCATGCACCTCGTGGCAGAAGGTACATGACTGCTCTGCATGGGCACTGGCGAAATTGGCAAAATCCTGCCCCGGGCCTTCATGGCAGGTGAGACACGGCTCTTTAATATCATCGGCAAGGTTCAGGGCCAGGGGTTCATGGGGATTCGAATGACAGGAGAGGCAGTTTTCCAGTTCAAAATGCGACCTCCCTTCATGGCACATGGAGCATTGCGGAATAACTTCTTCCCCCCAGGGCGGATGCTCCTGGTGACAGTCCAGACAAGTAACAGCGGTCTGATGCTTGCCGCCGTTGCTGGCTATTGAGGCCGGCGCATCCTGGTGACACTTGACGCAGTCCGCTAAATCCAGAGAGGTCAGTTCTGCTTTTGCCTCACTGGGGAAAACAGCCAACATGGCAGCTGCAACGACAACTGCGCAGAGAAAACCAAATAAAGAATATCCTTTTTTTTCCATCATTTTAACACCCCTTTATCCTCCGGAAATATTAACTTGTCATACGAATATCTTTTCATAAAAAATAATGAATGGAGTTTCATTATCAGACTATGTCTGCCTTTGTCAAGTGTTAAAAAATGTTCACTATTCTTCCGAAGCAGCTTCATCCTCCCAGCCTGACCTTTTTCCTGCGCACTCATCGGGGTGACACTGAAATAATTCTGTTCAGAGAGCCATCAGCCCATACGACTTTCCTTTGACTTAACATGCCCCGCCTCCTATTATAGTGAAATTACATGGACAGTATTCATAGCTGAATAGTAGTATCCATACTATAGGGCATCTTTATTGTTAAAGCCACCATCGCATGAAGATCACTGGAAAAATATTTACCACCAAGACCTGGGCATTTCTGCTTCTGCTTTTTGCCGTCTCTTTAGTATATTCCAACACAATCCATGCCCCTTTTACCTTTGATGATGCCCAGATTGTCGATAATTATTTCATCCAGATCACAGATATTACCCCGGAAAATTTACAGCAGATTGCCACCCTGAGTCCAAACAAGCGACGCCTGCTGCCGAATATTTCCTTTGCTCTTAACTATTACTTTGCCGGCTACAACGTTATTGGCTTTCATCTGGTCAATATCCTCCTCCATATTGGCGTAGGATTTTCCTTTTATCTCCTGGCCCGAAAAACCCTGGGGCTGCTGCCTGCATCCCTGATCACCGGGCGCAAAGCTGAGATTGCGCTGGCGGCAGCACTGATTTGGGCCCTCCATCCCCTGCAGACTAACGGTGTTACCTACATTGTCCAACGCATGACCTCCATGGCAAGCCTTTTTTTTCTGCTCTCATTGCTGTCTTATATCAAGGGCCGAACTGTCAAAAATGGTATGAGAAAGATATTCTTTTTCCTGTCTGCTTTTGTCCTGGGCACCATGGCTCTGCTGAGCAAGGAAAACAGCGGCATGCTGCCCGTGATGATCGTCGGTTATGAGTTCTTTTTTTTAAGGCCAGCGGATGCAAACAGAAAAGAGCGGCTGAAAATCCTTGCGGCTGCAGGAGTCCTGTTCATTATTTTTGCCATTATATGCTGGACCTTTTTGGGCAGCGACCCACTTAATGCCATTGTACAAGGTTACGGTCGCAGAGATTTCACCCTTTACCAGAGACTTTTGACCCAAAGCAGGATCGTAACCCACTACCTGTCCCTACTGCTCCTGCCGCTTCCTGCAAAACTCAACCTGGCCTACGACTTCCGGCTCTCCACCGGGCTTCTGACACCGATCCAGACATTTCCTGCTATAATTTTTGTTACCGCGCTGGCAACTCTCATTTTCCCGTTATACAGACGTGACAGGCTGACAGCTTTTGCTTTTTTCTGGTTTCTGGGAAATCTTTTTGTGGAATCAACGGTCATTCCCCTGGAACTTATTTTTGAACACCGTATGTATATGCCCTCCATGTTTCCTATCCTGGCAGGCACTTTCTGGTGTTACAGGATTTCAGGAACAAAAAACTGCAGGATTCTGCTGCTTGTCACATTATCTTTCCTGGCATTATTCACCTGGCAGCGCAATACTGTCTGGCAGAGCGAAATCAGCATCTGGACCGATATTGTCCAGAAATCGCCTGCATTGCCGAGGGCGTATGTCAATCTGGCAAAGGCATACGGAGAAAAAGGCGAGCATGAGAGGGCTGAAACCTTACTGCTCCAGGCCAGCAACATTGCTCCTGAAGACGTTCACACATTACTCAGCATGGGAGCTGCGCTGGAAAATTTGAATCGGCATGCGGAAGCACTGGACTTTTATAGGAGGGCTCTTCAGCAGCAGGGAATCGATGAGGCAAAGGCTCACAGGAACCTTTCCGGGCTTTACCTGAGGATGAATACATTCGATAAGGCCCTTATCCATGCGCGTGAAGCCAACAGGCTTAACCCTTATAATTATGAAGCCTTTATCCTGCTGGCTGCAGCCTATTTCAAATCCGGCAACCTGCTCCAGGCAGAGCGCACCTTAAAGCAGGCCCTTGGCCTTTTTCCTGCAAAGGGGGATATTTACGTACAGCTGGGAGTCATCCATGAACACCAGAACAGGCTTGCTGAAGCTGTCAATATGCTGAAAATGGGGCTCGCCTCCAGAGAGGTTGACCGGGCCAGGGCATACAATACCCTAGGCATTGTCCACTGGCGGCAGCGTAATTATTCCCTGTCAGTCACGGCAGCTCAAAAGGCCATTGAGATCAATCCGCAGCTTGTTGATGCATACCTGACCCTTGGTATCACGTATGAAGACATGGGTCACCGGGACTTAGCTCTGCAGCAGTTCACCCGGGGGTGGCAGCAGGGCCTGGATGTTGTTGGGATATTTAATGGCTGGGCCATGAATTTTCTTAATTCGAACCAGGCTGACAAAGCAGAATTTTATTTGCTGGAAGCCATCAAGCTTGAACCGGGCAGGCCGGAAAGCCACGACAATCTTGCCTCTGTTTACCAGGTAAAGGGCATGAGCGCACAGGCGCACAAGGAAAGGGAGATTGCAAGGTCCCTGCGAAACCGTTAGGCTGTGCTGTTATGATGTTAATCAAAACTTGACACCCATGCTCCTGTACTATACTTTCAGCAATCGTTTTCTTTACTTTTTATCCCTGTTTCTCAACCGGAACCCCTTTCCCGTACCTGTTTATTGCACAAAAACAACAATATGCCCTCCAGATCAAGGATCATAGCGTTTCATCTGCTTTCTTTCACCCTGCTTGCAGCTGCAATAGCACTTCTCTATAGCAATACTTACAGGGTGCCGTTTTTTTTCGACGATAAGCCCAATATAGTCCTGAATCCGTTTTTAAGAATTGATGATATATCCTGGGAGAGCCTCAAGAAAGCTGCCGTAATGAGCCCCAATAGAAACAGGTGGCTGCCCAACATATCCTTTGCCCTGAACCATTATTTTGACGCATATGATGTCTGGGGATACCACCTGATCAACACCCTCATCCACATTGCAACGGCTTTCACCCTGTACCTCCTGGGGCGGCTCACCCTGACTCTGCCTTCCATGGCTGGACGCTACAAACACGCTGCAGAAATTGCCTTTACGGCAGCACTGGTCTGGGCAGTTCACCCCCTGCAAACCAATGGGGTAACCTACATCGTCCAGCGCATGACTTCAATGGGTGCTCTCTTCTATCTTCTGGCACTGTACTGTTACGTCAAAGCCAGGCTCCTGCACGCAAGCGGAGCTAAACTTTTTTTCTTCGGCCTGACCGTGCTGCTGACCGTCATGGCCCTTTTGAGCAAGGAAAACAGCGGCATGCTGCCAATGATAATTATCGCTTATGAACTGCTATTATTACGTCAGCCGGACACCGGTCTTTTCAGGCAGAAGAAAGTGGTTCTGGCGACCTTTGGGGCTTTTCTTCTTTTCATTTTTTTCTGCTGGTATTTTCTCGGCAGTAATCCCTTTACCAGCATCCTCGGCGGTTATGAACACAGAGAGTTCACCCTAGGCCAACGCCTGCTTTCCCAGGCCAGGATCGTTATACACTATCTTTCACTCATGGTTCTGCCGGTGCCGGACAGGCTCAACCTCATGTACGAGTATCGGGTGTCCACCGGCCTGCTGGCCCCCCCCCAGACACTTCTGGCACTCGGCGTTCTGGCCGGACTTGCTTTTCTGGTCTTCCGGATGTGCAAGCGGGACAGTCTCTTTGCCTTTGGCATTTCCTGGCTACTGATCAATCTGATCGTGGAATCTTCATTTATTCCATTGGAGCTCATTTTTGAACACCGCATGTATCTGCCCTCCATGTTTCTCATTCTTGCCATGGTTGCCTGGTGCTATAAACTGGCAGCGCCCAGGCCTGTCCTGGCCAGGGTGTCCATACTGCTGGTAGTTGCCCTGCTTTCGTCCGCCACCTGGCAGAGAAACATCGTATGGGATAATAGGATCAGCTTCTGGTCAGATGTTACAAGTAAATCCCCTGATTCCATGCGAGGCTGGGCAAATCTTGGGAATGCATACAGCGAGGCCCGGAAATATAAAACCGCAGAGCAATATCTGCTCAAAGCCATTGCCTTGGAAAAATACGATCAAAGTGGAAATTTCGGCAGGGCTGCCAAGAGAAATTACGCTGCCAATATCCATGACAATCTTGCCTTGGTGTATCGGGAACTCGGCCAATATCAAAAGGCATTAGATCACGCCAATACCTCCCTCGCCCTCAATCCTTCACGCCCGGAACCCCTTGTAACCATTGGCATAGTCTATGCCAAAACCGATCAGCATGCAAAGGCATACGAGTATTTCATGCTGGCATGGTCAAAAGGCATTGAAAGTGTAGACCTGTACAATAACTGGGCGGTGAGTTCTTTCAATATTGGGCAGGTGGACGAAGCAATCGATCTGCTTTATAAAGCCCTGAAAATTAATCCAGACCATCCTGAAAGTCATTATAACCTGGGTATTGCTTACAGCAGTAAAGGCATGCTTGAGGAGGCACAGCGGGAGATGCTGCGTGCCATGCAGCTTAGGCAGAAACAATAAGCCTTTCGGCCTGAACTGCGCATGGTATTAGCGGTATGCTGTTTTCTTTTGGAGCACCTCTATAAAATCGACCATTATTTCCCCTGACTCAATGACAACCGGGTCTTTTGTGTCCACTTTAGAATTGTGGGGAACCCTGGGCTCTTCCTCTTTCAAATCAGAAATTTTTTGCAGGGGCGGCTCGCCCTTGCTTAAGCGAAGAGAGTTTTCCAACTCCAGGCGCCATGCATCCGCCTCTTCACGCTCTTTCTTTCTTGTCTCCTCCGAGAGAGAAATATTCTTTTTATTCTTCATGCTTTCATTGCGCCGGCGTCTGTCCAGGACATACTGATAGTCCTGGCTCATCCTGTTCCTGGTAGTATGCTGATTCTCAAGCATTGGCACGATATCCTCCATTTTATAATATATCTGATAGGGAATGGAGTTTATTTTATCCCAGGAAAGCGCCTCAGACAGGGAGCTTTCTCCGATGTCGTCAAAGCTGTAGAGGCTCGGGTAGTAGAGATCAGGCACCACACCCTTATGCTGCGTGCTTTTGCCTGAAATACGATAATATTTTGCCGTGGTCGCCTTCAGTTGTCCCTTTGAGAGGGGCAGCAGGGACTGAACCGTGCCCTTGCCGAATGTCTGCTCACCAAGAACAATACCCCGGTTGTAATCCTGAATGGCCCCGGCAAAAATCTCTGAAGCTGAAGCGCTCATGCGATTCACTATTACCAGGAGCGGGCCGGCATAAACTATTTGAGGATCATGATCCCTGATAATATCAATGCGTCCGTTTGCATTCCTGACCTGAACCGTGGGGCCTAAACCAATAAAAAGTCCCGAGAGGCTGTTTGCCTCCTGCAGAGAGCCGCCACCGTTATCCCGCAGATCTATAATTATGCCCTCAACCCCTTCCTGCTTTAATTCCAACAGCAAACGTTGAACATCCTTGGTTGTGCTTTTATAATTCGGATTGCCAGCATGCATACCCTTGAAATCAGCATAAAATGTCGGGATATCAATAATCCCTATTTTGTGGGTCTTGGCATTGCGCTTCACTTCAATGACCTGTTTCTGGGCCGCCTGTTCCTCCAGCTTTACCTTGTCGCGCACAATGCTGATAGTTTTGGTCTGGTGATCGTCCTCGGCATCCACCGGAATAATCTCAAGCCGCACCAGGCTGCCCTTTGGACCGCGGATATTGTTGACCACCTCATCAAGCCGCCAGCCCACAATATCAAGCATTTCTCCGGCACTGCCCTGGGCAACGCCCACAATACGGTCGGCAGCCTTAAGCAGTTTTGAGCGTTCTGCCGGACCCCCGGGTATCAAGCGCACAACCTTGGTGTATTCATCCTCACTTTGCAGGACAGCACCTATGCCTTCAAGGGACAGGCTCATGTTAATATTGAAATTTTCAGTGCGGTGTGGTGAAAAATACTGGGTATGGGGGTCTGTGGAAAGGGCCAGAGCGTTTATATAAAACTCAAATGCATCATCGCTGCTGTTCTGCTGTATACGTTTGAGCTGATTCCGATAGCGCTTCAGCAGTATTTCCTGTATTTCATCGAGACTTTTGTCTGCCAGTTTCAGACTGATCACATTGCCTTTTAAACGCTTGCGCCACAATTCCTCCATGGAGACCTCAGTCTCGGGCCAGGGAATGTCTTTGCGGTCAACCCGCAATGTTTCCTCGACATCAAATTTCATATCTCCAAGCCCCTGCTCGAGCCTGTCAATCAGAAAGGTAAGCCGTTCCACCACCCGCTGCTGATATTTGTTGAAAATCTCATAAGCGGGTTCCAGGTCGCCCTTATTCAGGGCATCATCGAGCTTGAAGCGATATTTAATTTCAAATTCCTTTATGTCATTGCCATAGAAATAACTGTGGCTCGGGTCCAGTTCGTCAAGGTAGCGATACAGGATTGTCGAAGACATCTGGTCGTTAATATCAATTTTCAGATAATGCCGGTGTTTCAAATGCTCGACAATGGCATCGTTTATCTTTTTATGCTCCTTTGAGGGGGTCAGAACTGAATTTGCCGGTTCCGCCGTCTTGGACATTGCCTGACCGGAGACCGCAACCGGCAGACTCCAAATTAAACAGCAGGTGATCGCAAGAAGTGTTACATTATTAAATATTTTCATAAAGCCACAATCCGGATTGGTTAATTAAAAGTAACAGCGATCTGCTTTCAGCATAGTCTCTCTGATGACCAAACCGCTTCATTTATTTAGTATCAGGGTAATTTTGAGTGCATGAGCATACTGCTGCATACAGCCATTTTTTATAGAATAATCACTGCAATTTTTACAGCAATCTTTCTTTTTACTCCAAATAAGAAAAAGAGTCAAAAAATCACTTATGCATCCACTTTTTTTTTGCCATTAGCCATGTTCCTTTTTTGGGCTTGCAGCTTCTATACTTCCTGGCGTATATAAGTTACACCATGGTCAACTGCAATCAATAAAATAAATGGGTTCTTAATGATTCTCAGGTTATTCTATTTTTTTATCATGGTTACAAAACAATAAATACTGGACCGGAGTCTCCCTTTGGTCGTTTATGCCCTGAAAGGGTGTTTATGCCCTGTATTTAAGGGTGCTTACCTCCCACCTCCGCGAGGATGACAAACCCTACATCACTGTCACTCCCGCACAGGTGGATGCCAATCGTCAGCTGCTGGGTAAGCTGACAATCCAGAATATTTAAACCTGAAAATAGTTTATAGCCACGTAAAGTATTAAACTATGAGCAAAAACACCTGTCCGTTTACCAGGCCAAATACTTTTGACCTTGTCCGCAGCCCCCTTGCAGGTTTCAACCTCATTGATGCAAGTGCAGGCACAGGCAAGACCTATACCATCTGCGCCCTGGTGCTGCGACTTCTTCTTGAAAAGGACCTGAGCATTGACCAGATACTGGTTGTCACGTATACGGAAGCAGCCACAGAGGACCTGCGCGACCGCATAAGACAAAAACTGCGCCAGGCCCTGCAGACTCTCAACACCCCCCCCAGTGATGATGAATTCCTGCACGAATATTTAGCCAACATCAAAGATTACACCAGGGCAGCACTGCTTCTTACCGATGCGTTGCGAGGTTTCGACGAGGCTGCCATTTTTACCATACACGGTTTCTGCCAGCGGATGCTCCTGGAAAACAGCTTTGAAAGCAACACCCTTTTTGACACAGAACTCGTTACAGATGACTCCTATCTCATTAAGGAGATTATTGAAGACTACTGGCGCCGTATTTTTTCTCAGAGCTCCGGTCTTTTCAACCAATACGCAGCCGATAAACTTTCCCCTGAGGCGCTGCATGCCTTTCTTGTCCCCTTCATACCCCACCCCTTTTTGCAATTTATTCCAGCAGTTGAATGTATTGCAGGCGGCAGCCAACTTTCCGACATTGAAAATGAATATAGTGCAGCATACAAAAATGTATGCTGCGCCTGGACCGGGTCTCGCGATGAAGTTCTTGACGATCTCCTCCATTCAGCGGCGCTTAAACGCAATATTTACAAAAAGGCAGGCATGCCCGGCCTAATAAGTGCGATGGATGATATGGCCGCTGCCAACCATCCTTCCCCGCATCTTTTTGAAAACTTTATTCGATTCACTGCAGGCAGGATAACTGCCTCCACAAAGACAAAAGAAACTCCGAATATTCTCCCTTTTTACCAATGCTGCGAAACTCTTATACAGGTCAGGAACAACCTTATCGTCCAATATGACCGGTGTCTGCTTGCTCTTAAAAAAAGCTTGCTCGATTCCTTCAGACATGAATTAAACCTGCGCAAGGCAAGGGATAATGTTTTTTCATTTGACGACCTGCTGCGCAGACTCCATGAAGCTTTTTCCGGCCCGGAAGGTTCTTCATTTAAACGTGCGGTAGCCCGAAAATATCCTGCCGCCCTCATCGACGAATTCCAGGATACCGACCCTCTGCAGTTTGAGATATTTAAAGCAATTCACAATGAACACTCCCTGCTTTTTCTCATAGGTGATCCCAAGCAGGCTATTTACAGCTTTCGCGGTGCGGATATTTTCACCTATATGGATGCCGCTGCCGGCTCGCCTCTTGCCCATCATACCCTGGGGGTCAACCATCGTTCCACCCCGGCACTTATAAAAGCGGTCAATGCTTTTTTCTGCAGGGCCCGAAACCCTTTTGTTTATAAGGCAATTTCTTTCCAGCCTGCGTCTGCTGCGCGGAAACAGGAGCGTGAATACCTCACCATTGACGGGCAGCAGAAAGAACCTTTCATTCTCTGGCTTCTTGATCGACAACCCGCATCAGGAGACAACGGCCTCTCAACGGGAAAAATTAATGCAAAAATACCAAAATCCACAGCGCGCGGGCTCATCATATCACTGGTTACAAACGAAGTTTGCAGGTTGCTCAATCTTGCTGCAGAAAACAGGATACACATTAACGGCAAAAAGCTTTTACCCGGGGATATTGCCATCCTGGTCCGTAAAAATGTTGAAGCCAGGAAAATGCAGCAGGCTTTGACTGAATTTCAGGTCCCAAGTGTATTGCACAGCGGCGATGACTTATTTACCACAGAGGAAGCACATGAGATGTCGCTGCTGTTGGCTGCAATTGCAACACCAAATAATATTCGCAGAGTAAAAACAGGACTCCTTACCCGTTTTATCGGCTTGCAGGCAAACACTATAAACCTGCTTGGGGCAGATAGCCCTGAAAATGAAATAGTGATCAATTCATGGCTGGTAAAATTCAGGTCATATCATGAATTATGGAACCGTTATGGTTTTATCCGGATGTTTTGGACCATTATGTGGGAAAACCAGGTACGTCAACGGCTGCTGGCTTCTGAAAACGGCGAACGCAGCCTGACCAACATTCTGCACCTGGCGGAAATCCTCCACCAGGAGTCTGTCAGCCAGGGCCTTAACTTGACAGCCCTTATGGGATATCTGCATGGACGTCTGGCAGGCGGCCAGACAAAAAACCTTGAACATCAGCTGCGCCTTGAAAGTGACGAAGACCGGGTAAAGATTGTAACAATCCATAAGGCAAAGGGACTTGAGTATCCTGTGCTTTTCTGCCCATTTGCCTGGGAAGGCACGAGGCTGCAAGCCAGAAAAGGGTGCCTTTTCCACCAGCAGAAGGATGGCTGCAAAACAGAGCTTTTCTTTGACTCAGGTTCACCTGAACTGGATTCACATCTGCAGATAGCACTGCATGAGGAGATGGCGGAAAATCTCCGTTTGCTCTATGTGGCGCTCACCAGGGCTGTACATCGCTGCTATTTCGCCTGGGGCCCGATCAATGGTGCCGAAACTTCTGCACCTGCCTATCTCCTCCATCAAGGCTCCTCCGATACAGATGATCTTTCAAATCGAGATAAGTCACAAAATAACCTTATGCAAAAAACTGCCCACAGGTTTCTTGGTTTATCAGACCATGAAATCCATGCTGATCTTCAAAAATTGGCAGCTGCAGCAGAAGGGACAATCAAAATATCTAAAGGCGAAAACATGCCCGGGACCTATCCGCAGCGCCAAAAAGATAAAGCCGCTCCTCTCAGGCATTTGGAATTTACCGGTGCAATATCCCACGCCTGGAAAATAAGCAGCTTTTCCTCCCTGATTGCCGACAGAGCAGCGGTTATGCCTTTCAAGCAGGGATTTGAAGATGAAGTATCGGACCGGGATGCAGGCACTGTTCTTCGCATAATGCCGGAAAAAGAAACATATCTGGGAGAAAACAAATTTGATATCTTTTCCTTTCCCCATGGTGCACGGACGGGAACACTGTTGCATGAAATCCTGGAAAAGGCTGATTTTGGCACGGCTCCGCCCGTCTCTGAACATCTCATCTACGAAAAACTGCAGTATTTTAACTATGAAACTACCTGGTATCCGGTCATCGAGCAAATGCTGGACAACCTCTGCAATGTACAACTGCATAAGGGTATACCTGACCTGAAGCTGCACAACATACCCATTGCAAACTGTCTGCATGAACTGGAATTCTACTTTCCCTTATCCAGGTTAACCCCTGATGATCTTAGGCGCATTTTCAGTTCCGAAGGAATGCCTGGCTCTGCTGTTGAAGTCCCAGCGTTAATGGACCGGCAGCTTGACAGACTTACCTTTGCCCCTGCCAGGGGCTTTATGAGAGGATTTATAGATCTTGTCTTCGAGTTTCAGGGGAAGTTCTATCTTGTGGATTGGAAATCAAATTACCTTGGGTCAAACATTGAAGACTACGGCCGGGATGCATTACAGCAATCAATCATTTCAGGATTATACTTTCTGCAGTACCATATTTACTCCCTGGCCCTGCACCTCTACCTGGAAAAACGTTTGCCTGATTACCGGTATGAGCACTGTTTCGGAGGGGTGTTTTATGTGTTTTTAAGAGGTGTTAAACAAAATCTTGGTCCGGATTACGGTATTTACCATGACCTTCCGGCTTTCTCAATAATTGAGAGGTTAAAGGCAAAATTAATCACAGGAAAACTATCTGAAACTTAAAATATTGCAGGTATGATACTTGTGCGTCCTACACTTCATGAACCCATGAATATTCTTTCCGACTCAACATTATTTTCACCCCTTGACAGACACTTTGCCATGTTGATCGGCAGACTGGCAAAAAAACACTACCCTGAAGCAGCACTGGCTGCCGCTCTGGCCAGCCGTACGACTCGGGAAGGCAATATCTGCCTCGACCTGGAAGAATATGCCGGCAAACCACTGCATCCGGACTCTCCGAGAACAGGCATCAATGCATTTATCTGCCCCTCCCCGCATGACTGGACAGTACAGCTTATGCAGAGCGGGGTTGTCAGTCAAGATGAAGGAAATACTCCTCTTGTGCTTGATGGAAAGGGCAGGCTCTACCTGAGGCGCTACTGGGAATATGAAAACACTGTTACCCGGTTTATATTACAGCGGGCAGATTCGGTTTATGCAAACCTCAATTACGCAAAACTTGACGAAGATCTGAAAAAACTGTTCCCGCCATTTCCTGCCGCCGGGATAGACTGGCAGCAGATTGCTGCCATCGCTGCTGTCATCCGGTCTTTCTGTGTCATCAGCGGTGGCCCTGGAACAGGAAAAACCTCAACCGTGGCCAGGATTCTTGCACTTTTAAGCGGTCAGCATAACAACACCAGGCAACTGCGCATTCTGCTGGGAGCCCCCACGGGCAAGGCTGCTTCCCGGCTGCAGCAGTCAATAGATGAAACCGGCTTACTGCAAACCAGTGCAGAACATCTGCAGGCAACAACCCTGCACCGGATGCTCGGCCATGTCCCTAATTCACCGTATTTCAGGCATAATGCAGAAAATCCCCTTACTGCTGATATCATTGTCATAGATGAAGCTTCCATGGTTGACCTGCCGCTGCTGGCAAAGCTCATGGGGGCAGTCCCGACTGCAGCACGGCTTATTCTTCTGGGCGACAGGCATCAGTTGGCCTCGGTGCAGCCGGGATCGGTACTTGGTGACATTTGCCATGCACTGAGCATGGCAACTTTTTCAACAGAATTCTGCCGCTTCATATCAGAATATACCGACTATTCCATTGCACCTGCACCTCAGCCATGGACACAAACTGCGCCATTCTCCCTGCAGGACTCCTTTGTAGAACTTAAGCAGAGCTACAGGTTTGACCCTGGCAGTGAAATTGCCAGGCTCGGCACGGCCGTTAAAGAGGGGGATGGAGCCGGAGCTCTTGACCTTCTACTTGGAGCACAGGATGGTTCGTTAACCTGGTCTGACGTTCCTGCTTCTGCTGAAATCGGGAAAAAACTGCAGGATTGTCCGGATATTGCCCACTTTACCGCACTGCAACAAATACAGGGACCAGATTCCTGTTTCACCCATTTAGAGAGTTTCCGTATACTCTGCGCCCTGCGCAGCGGACCTTTCGGCATGGAAAGAGTAAATATGCTTTTGGAGCAGTTTATCGCGCAACAGATGCAGGATGATTCTCGTAACCATCCTGCCGAACAGTCTGCAGGAATAAAAACTGATCTGCCATTCCGCCCGGTGATGGTGACTCGGAACGATTACAACCTGCAGTTGTACAATGGTGATGTCGGCATAATCATGCCGGACCCGAAAAAGCAGCGCTCATTACGTGTTTTTTTCAGGGGAGAAGCAGGACTATTGCGTAATATTGCTCCAACCCTGCTCCCGGGCCATGAAACAGTTTTTGCCATGACGGTGCACAAGAGCCAGGGGTCTGAGTTTAACAGGGTACTCCTCATCCTGCCGGACCGTGACTCTCCCCTCCTGACCAGGGAACTGCTCTACACGGCCATTACAAGAGCCAGAGAAAAGGTTGAGATATGGGGCAGAAAGGAGATATTCGTTGCTGCAGTAAAACGCCAAATCAACAGAACATCAGGACTGCCGGAAGCTCTCTGGGGTGGAGGCAAATAAATATACCCGGCGCGTTTTGGTTTCCACGCAGCCCCTTACGCAGGTCTTTTTGCCCTGAGAGGAGGGTAGCTCCTGACAGCATAAATCAAACCCACTCTTTGCCCCGCAGCAGGAAAGCACAGACTCCGGGAAAGTACCCTTTCAGGGCACTCTTTTTAATTGTCGCGAAACCCACCATTAGTGGTGGATCCGGATATGTTCAACCGACCCAGCAATAAATTAAACGGGATAATTAAAAAACGAACCGCAGAATGTCGAAGGAGTTAAACAAGTTCAGCAACTGCATTTGCTTCTTTTCTCCAGAAGTTACTTGAACCTTAGAGAAGATAACTCATGAAGTTATATAGTTTTTCAAACCAGGAAGTGGTTCGCCCATCTTCTGATGCCTCCCGCACTGCGGGAGGAGATTCACTACACCCTTAAATACAGGGTATCCCCCCCTCGGAGTCTCCCTTCGGTCGCTTACCTGAGGGGTATAAACTCCGAGATTACGCCTGCTAAGCGTATTCACCTGCAGTAATTTCCTGCACAGGCCGCTTAGGCACGTGGTGCACCTCGTCGGTATCGCGCCAGTACTTTATATCCCTGCCTGATTCCTGTTCATCTAGAGAGACTGTTTCGGCAGGCTTCCCTAATGCTATTACCAGAAGAATCTGTAAATGATCATCCAACCCAAGCACGTCACGCAACCCCGGCGAAATCGAAGCGATGCGACAGCCGCCAATCCCTTTTTCACAGGCGCCAAGCAAAAGATTCTGGGTTGCAATGCCAAGATCGCAGTCAGCCTCATTACTCAGACGGGTATCAAGTAAACAGATAATATAGGCCGCAGGCCGCTCCCCTTCCTTTGGTCCGGACCATTCCCGTAAATAGCCGGCCCAGCCAAGATGGTGAAATATTTTTGCCTTGAGGCCAGGTCCATTAACCAGCAAATATTTTAACGGCTGCATGTTTCTGGCAGAGCCTCCCAAGCGTGCCAGATCAACGAGATACCTCAGGGTCTCCATGTCTATTGGTTCACCCTCTTTAAAACGCCTGAAGCTCCTTGTTTTACAGACCAGATCATAAAGCATTATCTATTCCTCCTTGATATTTCCCGGCAAGCTTCTGCCAATATTTTTTTCCAAATTTTTTTTCTTCTCTTGTAAAATTTCCTAATATGTTGTTTTAATTAGTATTGATACCTTTTTTTACATATGGGGTATTTGTCTATTATACAAAATTCTCTCTCAAAAAACCTGTATGGCATGCAATAATAATTAAGTGAAATTCTAATGGGTGATGTAATACAATTTTTACGCTGGCAGGATATCGTTGATATCCTACTGGTATCGTTCATCATCTACCGCACCATTCTTCTCATCCGGGGAACACGTGCTGTACAGATGCTGTTCGGCATCGCTGTCCTCATCGTTATTTACTTCGGGGCCAGGGAGTTGGAACTTCTTACCCTCTACTGGCTGCTCCGCACCCTGTTAAGCTCCATCTTTCTCATCACCATCATCGTCTTCCAGGCGGACATCAGGCGGGCCCTCACCCAGGTCGGCAAAACACCGTTCTCAAAAACCTATGATGATGCGCTGCAAAACACCATTCAGGTAGTTGTCTCCAGTGCACGCTACCTCTCCAGGCGAAGAATCGGCGGCCTCATCGTCATAGAAAGGGAAACCGGTTTGCGGGACTATATTGAATCGGGTCACAAGGTGGACGCCAAGCTTTCTACAGAATTACTGGTGAGCCTTTTTCTCCCATCCTCGCCGCTGCATGACGGTGGTGTCATAATTCATAACAACCGCATTCAGAATGCAGGCTGCCTCCTGCCTTTAACCAAAAATCCATATATCAACAAACGCTATGGCACCAGGCACCGGGCCGCCATCGGACTTTCCGAGGAAACAGATGCTGTTATCGTAGTTATTTCAGAAGAAACCCAGGAAATTTCCATGGTCCAGCATGGCTCCATAACCACGGTTTCCGATGAAACTGTATTATTAAATAAACTCGAAGAAATTTTTATTCCCAAGGACTATCAGCCTCACTTATGGAAAAACTGGTTCGCCAAATAATTGCTAATATCTCCTCCTTTCCGAGGCCGAAAAACTGGGTACTGAAGCTGCTCTCCCTACTTTTTGCCCTGTTTCTCTGGTATTTCGTGGTAGGCGAGGACAAGGTGGATATGAATGTCACCCTGCCCGTGGAAATTGTCAACCTGCCCCGCGACCTTATTATTTCCAACCAGTTCAAAAAACAGCTGGAGATAACAGTAAGCGGTCAACGCAGCCTCATTCGCGGCATGACCTCACAGCATATCAGCAAGACAATCGATCTTTCAAGGGCTGCACCCGGTGCTGTGGTTATCCAGAATAACCCGGATTCCATTTCCCTCCCACGCGGATTAAGCATACTGCGTGTGCAGCCGCCGACCCTCACCCTGTTGCTTGATCGGCTGATTCAAAAAGAGCTGTCCATCAAGCCCGTCCTTGTCGGTAATGTTCATAAGAATTACAGCCTGGAATCAGTGACAGTAGAGCCCTCGACTCTGGAAATAAGCGGGCCGAAATCCATCCTGGCTCAGGAGGAAAATTTAAGTACCAGCCCCATAGATATTAACGACCTGGACAAATCAACCGTCAAACAAGTTCCATTGGCGCTAAAACCAGAGATAGCAGACCTTATCGGCGAACCTGTGGTTGCAGTCCGCTTTACTGTTGCTGAATTGAAAAAGGAAATGGAATTTTCAACCATTCCCATTGAACTTGACATTGCTGCAGGTAAAGAAAAAGAGGTAATATACCAGCTGCTGCCGCCAACGATCAATTTAACAGTTGAAATTCCTCAGGCATTGTCCCAGGCGACAAATAATATCAGGAGTCTTTTTCATGCCGGAATAACTCCTGAAACGCTAAATGGTGGCAGCACAAAACATACGGTGATAGTGGAGGGCCCGCCGCAGGCGAAGATCCTTGCAATAAAACCTGAAACGGTAACCCTGAAAATAAGAGAAACCCGAAAGCTTAAGATCAAGCGATGAGAAAACTTTTTGGAACAGACGGGGTGAGGGGGGTTGCCAACACCTACCCCATGACGACAGATATCGCCATGCAGATCGGCAGGGCAATCGCCTTTCTGGTGAAAAAGCAGAAGCCGGACAGGGAGCATAATCCAAGGATAGTTATCGGCAAGGACACCCGGCTCTCAGGCTATATGATAGAAAATGCCCTGGCCTCGGGTATCTGCTCAATGGGTGTCAATGTTCTTCTGGTCGGTCCTCTGCCGACTCCCGGTATTGCCTTTATAACAACCGGCATGCGTGCCGATGCGGGTGTCGTTATTTCAGCCTCCCACAACCCCTTCCAGGATAACGGCATCAAGATATTTTCCAAGCATGGATTTAAACTGCCGGATGAAGAGGAAGCCATTATTGAGGATCTCATATTTTCAAAAAAAATGGACTCTCTGCGTCCCGTGGCCGAAGAGGTCGGCAAGGCTACCCGTATTGATGATGCCCGTGGCCGTTATATAGTTTTCCTGAAAAACACCTTTCCGAAACGCTACACCCTGGACGGTATCCATATTGTGCTTGACTGTGCCCATGGCGCCACCTACGGCGTGGCTCCCCATGTCTTTGAGGAACTGGGCGCTAAAGTGACCAGCATCGGGGTGAAGCCGGACGGCAAGAATATCAATCATGAGTGTGGAGCACTTCATCCGGGAGTTATGGCGAAAGTGGTTCAGGAGGAAGGCGCCGACCTCGGCATTGCCCTGGATGGTGATGGCGATCGGCTTATCGTGGCTGACGAAAAGGGCACAATTGTAGATGGCGACCAGATAATGGCTATTTGCGCAGCAGAGATGATTGAGCGCCGGAAACTTGCTCAGAACACCCTGGTGGCAACTGTTATGAGCAATCTCGGCTTGGAAGTTGCCATGCAGCGCATGGGAGGAAAACTCATCCGAACCCAGGTCGGTGATCGTTATGTTGTAGAAGAGATGCTGCGTAATGCCTACAATTTCGGGGGCGAACAGTCAGGACATCTCATTTTTCTCAAGCATAACACCACAGGCGACGGCATACTTGGCGCCCTGCAACTCCTTGTTACCATGAAGAAAAAAGAACGGCCCCTCTCCGAGCTCACGCAGATCATGGAGCCCTTTCCCCAGGTGCTGCAAAATGTCCGAACTAAACAAAAAGTTGCCGTAGATACTATTCCGGGATTTGCAGATAAAATAACCGTTATGGAAAAAAGCCTGGGAACCACGGGGCGCATTCTGGTGCGTCCATCTGGTACTGAGCCGGTCATCAGGGTCATGGTGGAAGGCGAAGATGCGAGACTCATTGAAACCATGGCCTGCGAACTTTGTGACTTTATAAGTAAACAGGCGGGCTGCTGACCCGAATAAGGGGTATGAACGCTCGCTGACCGTGTTCACAGGTTGCAGTTGCTTTCCTTCCACACCCTTTTAAATTTTATTCGTTCACGGTTCCGGGTCCAGTTTATCAATGAGCATGATCTGGTATTTCGCATCCACTGATTCAGGATCTACTGCTAAAATCTGTTTATACGTACTCCTGGCTCCCTCATATTCCTTCTGCTGCACTTGCAGTTTTCCCAGCCTGTCCAGCGCCCTCAAATAATGCGGATTAATTTTCAGGGCCTGCTCATATGAATGAAGGGCCTTCTGGGCTTCATCCTTCATTTCATGGGCTATACCCTCATCGGTATAGGAATGGCTGAAATCAAAAGGCTCTATAACCTTACTATTGGCAAGGCCAAGAACACATCCCACTATGATGAGGCTCACTGCAAGTTTGCGCCACCGGGCCGTGCGAAACTGATCCTGCAGCATGGAAAGCCCATAGCCTGCCGACAGGCAGAAGAGCGGCAAAGCAACCATCCTGTAACGGGAAAAAACATAAAAAATGATGACAGAAACGATATAGGCAATCTGGATAAAAAAGAGAAACACCGGTGCACTTCGTCTCTCTTGCAGCATGCCAAGAAGTCCCAGCAGAAAAAAGGGGGCCAGCAGGCCGAAACTGATTGGTAACACCTGCAGGACCTTTGAATAGCGCTTATGGAAGTAAAGGTTGTGATTATCGGGAATTTCATAATCGTTCAAAAAGAGCAGCAGTTTCTTAGCGCTAAGCTTAAGGTCTTCCATTGGATTATTTTGTATAAAATCGATACTCTGCAGTAGCCAGTAACGGGACACTTGCGAAGGGCTCAGCGTTCCACCGCTGCGCTTCTCCGCCTCATTTTTAAAATCTTCCTGCTCATGCATGGGGTCAGGGCGCACAAAGTCCAGTTTAACATAGGTGCCGTTGGCATCAGGATTATGGCCGACATAAAAATTCTGACCAGCCTGGGCGGTGGTCAGAATTAATTCCTTGCCCAGCATATAATTATGCGCAACAGCCGGCCCCAGAGCCGCTAGAACCCCGATAAAAAAAAGGGCGGCCATACCTGAACGAATTTTTATCTGCGCATTTTTCTGCACCAGGATCGTGATGAAAACCACGGGCAGGAGGAGAAGAAAATTTGCCCTGGTGAGACAGGCAAGACCGAGAAAGAACCCGGAAAAAAACTGGCTCATGCTGATTTCTTTTAAATCCTTCTCAAGAAACAGATATATTGCCATGGTAAATAGAAAGGCCGACAGGGTCACCTTGAGCAGCAACCCGTCAAAATATATTGCCGGTCCATACAGGGCATATAGTAATCCCGCAAAAATGGCGGCAGTCCTGTTGAAAATTCTCGTACCCAGCAGAACAAGCAGCAGGGAAGTACAGGCCCCGAGAAAGGCCTGGGCTAAATATACCCAGAACAACTCCCGCCCCATGATCTTGTAAAAAAGTGCCAGAAAGTAAGGGTAAAGAGGGTCCTGGTAGAAAATGTCTTTGCCACGCCAGCCATGCTCGACAATCTGGCGGGCCCAGCGGTCATAGGCCCCGAGATCTCCCGGCAGCACATCAAAAAAAGGACTGTTCTTATAAATTGATGCTATATGGATAAGGCGGAGCCCAAGAGCCAGGATAAAAATTGCAAGCGCCCAAAAAAGTATTTTTTTTTCTGTGACTTTCTGCATGGAAGCTGCTTTCATGGCTAACATCGGGTATCCAAGCGTCGCCCTATGCCCTGGAACCGGAGTGAGGAAATGATAATCCTCACCTACTTGACAGCTGCCATGGCCTTACGAAAAGCTTCTGCCGATCGTTCTATTACGGCATCATCAACGCAAAAAGCCAGCCTGAAGTATCCGGGTGTCCCGAAGCCCCTGCCGGGCACGGCAAGAATCTTTTCTTCCTGCAGTTTGCCCACAAACTCAGCATCATCGGCTATGGGGGATTTTGGAAAAATATAGAAGGCTCCCTTGGGCGGCATGAATTCGTAACCCGCGTCAGCAAGGATTTTGCAGAATTTTTCCCGCCGCCTTGTATAAATGGTGTTATCAACGGACGCTCCCTGCAACTCAGCCACAACCCGCTGCATCAGAGCCGGGGCGTTGACAAAACCGAGAATACGGTTAGCAAGGGTCAACGCCTCGATCAGAGAAGCCTTTTCCGCAATTTCAGGATGCAGTGCTATGTAGCCGATTCTTTCACCCGGCAGTGACAGATCCTTTGAATAGGAGGACACCACTATGCTGTTGCGGTAGGGCTGCATGATGCTCGGTACATCATTGTCATCAAACACTATCTTTCTGTAGGGCTCATCAGCGATGAGAAAGATGGTACTGGAAAACTTCTGCGCTGCCTTGGTGAGAATATTGCCCAGTTCTGCCAGGGACTCTTTCGAGTAGATCTGTCCGGTCGGGTTATTTGGACTGTTAATGATAATTGCCTTTGTTTTTTCGTTAACAGCTGCCTCAATAATTCCAAGATCCAGATCAAAATTGTCGTCCGTGGCCACAACCTTGCTGATTCCCCCATGGTTGTCGACATAGAATTTATACTCCACAAAAAACGGTGCCAGGATAATTACCTCATCTCCCGGATCAAGCAAAGCTTTCAGGGTAACGTTAAGTCCGCCGGCAGCCCCGCAGGTCATCAGCATTTCATTGGCGGTAAGGTCCACTCCCTGCTCGCTCGAGATACGAGCAGCCACAGCCTGCCGCACAAAGGGATACCCTCCGTTAGGCATGTAGGCATGCGAGCCGGGAATATCTTTTTCCGCCAACTGCACCAGAGTTTTCTTAAACTCCGGAGGGGGCGGCAGATCCGGGTTCCCGAGACTGAAGTCAAAGACATTTTCAGCTCCAAATTCCCCCTTCAGCCTGGCGCCCTCTTCAAACATCTTGCGTATCCAGGATGCACTCCTGGCAAACTCATTCATTTTTTTTGAAATGGCCATTTTTTCCTCCAGTAATTTCTAACATATTACAACTTCAGTGTTGACCTTTTAAAATTTCCTGTCGCAGAAAAACTTTTTCCAGCTACATTCTTCAGATCCAAAAATCTTTAAAGCAAAAAAGAAACTGTTTACCAGTTCCCTGCATCTTTATAAAACTTTTCTGTCATTGTCCCAATTTTCTTTCGAGAAAATCATAGGCATTATTGATCTCCTTCATTTTTTCTTCAGCTACTTTTTTAAATTCCTCGCCAAGGTGGCTGACCTTGTCAGGGTGATACTGCATGCTCAGCTTCCGGTAGGCCGCCTTTACCTCAGCAAAGCCGGCTCCAGGTGCAAGCCCGAGAATTGCATAATATTTCTCCTCTGCTACTTCCCCGGCCGGCGCACCAGCCTTGAATCCGGCTTTATATTTTGCTGCAATGGAACGATGGTCATAGGCGGAAATTTCTAAATAGCTGCCGATCCTTTCGGCCATCTGCAACTCTTCCGGTGATACCACTTCATTGGTATAGAACACCTGGTATATGAGTTCCAGCAGTATCAGCCGTGGTTCATAGACGAATCTCTGTTTAAAATCCTGCAGCAGTGAATCAAGGCTGTCTGTTGATACCAGAGCCTCCTTGATTAGCTCCTTTACCCAGAAAAGCTGGTTTTGATTATAGCGCAGGTTGTATTGGAAAAAATGGCGAATTGCTTTGACTTCATCCCGGGTAACCTTGCCGTCAACCTTGGCTATCTTGACCAGGATATTAACCAGCAGAAACACAAAGGTGTTATGGGTTTCTGTTTGTGATTTCTCATAGGCGCTGATCTGGCGCTTGACATAATAGGTAAAGGCCAAAAAGGCCCCGATGGAGCCGACAAATAAAAAAAGAATAATAAAGGCCAGAAGCCCGAGACCTTTGACCCCGCCTATGAGAAAGATCAGCAGCAGCAGAGGCAGAAAGCAGCCCCCGCAACCCGGTTGTTCGTGTCGTTTATATTCCATACGCTATCAAAAGCCCTTTATGCAAAAAACATTTCACTCATATATATATTTTTACTGCCTGGAATCACTAAAAAAAAGTGCCTCGATAAATTCCTTGGGATCAAAATCACGCAGATCATCCAGCTTCTCGCCAATACCTATAAACCTGATGGGGATATTAAAATCATGGGAAATATTTACCACAATGCCTCCCTTGGCCGTACCATCAAGCTTTGTCAAGGTCAGGCCGGTGAGGCCGACAGCCTCATTAAAGAGCTTGGCCTGGGAAATACTGTTCTGGCCGGTGGTGGCATCCAGGATGAGCATTATTTCATGGGGTGCACCCTCTATTTTTTTGTTAATCACCCGCTTGATCTTTTTCAGTTCTTCCATCAGGTTCACTTTTGTATGGAGCCTACCGGCCGTATCAACAATTATGACATCAAAATCCTTGGTTGCAGCATAATCCAGGGCATCATAGATAACCGAGGAAGGATCAGCGCCCTGCTGTTTTGCAACCACATCCGCCCCTACCCGTTCCGCCCATACCTTTAACTGGTCAATGGCGGCTGCCCGAAAAGTATCGGCTGCAACGAGCAGAACACGCTGGCCGGCACGGGCAAACTTGTTGGCAATCTTACCTATGGTCGTCGTTTTACCAACACCGTTGACACCGATCACCATGATTACAAAGGGGCCAGTTGCAGGAAGTTTCATCTCTGCATCGCCATAACCCTCAAAGAAGGTAAGAATTCTCTCTTTCAGGGCAAGCTTTAACGCCTGGGGATCTTCGAGTTCTTTGCGTGTCACCCTGCCGCGAATTTCATCAAGAAGGTCCAGAGTTGTATTAACGCCGAGGTCGGCTGTAATTAATATCTCCTCGAGTTCATCAAGAAGTTCAGCATCAATTTCTTTCCTGCCAAGGAACAGTTCATCAACCCTGCTCACCAGGGAAGTCCGTGTCTTGGCCAGCTTCTCCTGCAGGCGCCTGAACAGCCCTTTCCGACTCTCGTGCTTCTGGGCAAGCTCTTCTGAAGCAGCACCCATTAAGTCTCTGGTTTCCCTGGCACCATGAGAAGCAATTTCCGCAGCACCACCTTCTCCAGCCTCTTTTTCCTGCCGCGATATCTCTGCAGCATCGGGCACTGCATCTTCATTGATTTTTTTCTTCTTTTTAAACCATCCTAACATCGGTTACTCCATCTAATAGTGTGTCCATAAACGTATCAATCCCGGGCAATGTTGACTGCCAACAGAACGTCCGACGACTGCCATGTCCCTTTTTTGCGGGACCGACAATTTCCCATCACCGATGCAGGGACTCTGCCAGCCAGGCAAGTCCTGCCAGCAGGAAAAAAACCGATTCCAGGCAGAATTCAAGTTTAGGCCCCTGAGTTATTTTGCCTTTAGTGTACAGCCGGATTAACACGATAATATACAGTATGCCCGGCAGCAGCCAGAATCCCGCCTCCGACATGAGACCTAAAAACGGCATGAGCAGCAGCAGAACAATCAGCGCTCCCAAAATAATATGCAGAAAAAAGAGCGTCTTCTGCTCACCGATACAAACGGGCAGCGTTTCCTTGCCGACAATTCTGTCTCCCTGCACCTCGAAAACATCGAAAAGCGCATTTCTTACAAAAACAAGGAGCAGAATAAAAAACAGAACCACCAAAGTCATCATATCCGGGGTATGGGAGTCGCTCCAGGCTGGGATAAGGGCAGTAATAAAAGCCCAGGCCACAGCCACCAGGAAGGTCTTGGAGCCGGGAATCTCCTTCAGGCCCCGCACCCTGATATTCGGAATCAGGGATTTGGGAATGACCTGCACGCTGTAAAGAATACCGAAAATACTCATGCCCGTCAGAAGCAGAAAAGGCTTTAATCCGTGTTCAAACACCAGTGTCAGGGCTAAGGCCAGGGACAGGGCCGAAATGATCAGGAGCGGCCAGCGGTATTTCTCATAAAACAGTGCCCGCAACGGATCATTGAATTTTTGCTGTTTTCTGTCGGTAAAACGATTGAGATTGTGCATGGCAAACAGATACAAAAAACTGATCAGAAAATGGCTTACCCCTGGGCCATTGTTCTGCAGAATCTCTGCCGTATAGGTGAGCGCTCCACCTGCAAGACTCACGTAGATATTGGTCGCCAGAAGAAGCCAGAGCAGTTTGCTGCCGGACTTCTTAAGCGTGCCCTCATCCTTGCCGGGCATAGCCTCCAGTATCGCGACAACCCTGCTTATCATCCAGGTAGGAGTTGAAGCTCCGGCAGTAACACCTACAAATTCATGTTTTGCCAATGCATCAAGGTCCAGTTCACCTTCGGTTTCAACCTGATAAACAGGACAGCCCTTACCCTCAGCTATCTCAGCCAGCCTTTTCGTATTGGCACTATTCTTGCCCCCCACCACAACCATGGCATCTACATCATTACAAAGGCTGCGCACCTCTTCCTGGCGTTTATGGGTGGCATCGCAAATGGTATTAAAAACCTTGCCGCCTGGAAAACGCTCCAGAATCGAACTGCTCAATTCTTCAAAGCTGGTTGCATCCTGGGTTGTCTGGCTGACGATTATGTAGGGCACATTAAGCTGCAAGTTCTGTACATCTTCCCGGTTGCTGACAACCTTACCCAAACTCCCGGTAAAACCCATCAGACCTTCAACTTCCGCATGATTACGGTCACCAATAATAACGGTTGCATACCCATGCTTGAGATACTTTTTGATAACAACCTGGACCTTGACGACATGGGGACAGGTTGCATCCTTAACGGTGGCACCTGTCATCTGGAGCTTTTCCTTATGAACAGGGGGAACACCATGGGCTCGTATAATAACCGTGCCGGATTCCTTTTCAGGGATATCCCGGAGTATCTTGACGCCCCGCTCCTCTAAAAGATTGAGAACCTGGGGATTATGGATCAAAGGGCCATAGGTTGATACTCCCGTACCCTCTTTCTGGATAACCTCCAGGGTAGTTTCCACCGCCCTCCTGACCCCCATGCAGAAACCGGCACTTTTTGCTAAAATAACTTTCATTTTTTTTAATCTAGACGATTGCTGCCACTAAACAACTTTATTTTAAAAAGCTGCTGCTTATAACCAGAGACTTTTATTGGACATTTTTTGAGCCCGCTTTGGAAATTTTTCCTCACGGATTAAGACTATTCATAAAAAAACTGCATACTAATACAATAGGTGAAGAATTAAAACTACCGTAATGTTGCATGATGTATTATCAGTTATAGATATAGAACTTTATAATTTCAGGAACAGCTTGCTCCAGATAAATCTCCACAGGGAGGTTGCGCCATGATTGACAAAAAAGAACTTTGTGACAAAATCCAGGAAATATACCCGGAGATCGGGGAATGTGGCATTGACCTTGCGGTTGATTATGACAAGCGTCAGAATGCCTGGGTTGTGGACCTGAAAAAAAACAACCATGAATTAAAGCACTTCCTCGAAAAACCAGATGCCGACGCCTGTATGGATGGCAAACAATGTGTTGGCCTGGGACTTGAAATTGCCCAGTTGGCGAAAAACATCAAGGGTGAGCAGTTTTAAATTTTTGTATTTTTCTGCAAATCCTGAAAAGATATAACAAAAACCATGCCTGAACTCCGTCCATTAACTCTGGCTGACAGAAGCCTGGTTTCAGGATTTTTGAGCACTTATGCACCTGTAATCTCAGAGCACACCTTTACAAATCTTTTTATCTGGCAGCCTTCCAGGCCGATCCTCTTTACTGAGGTGGCCGACTCCCTTGTTTTTTTAGTTAAAGCAGCCCGGGAGAAAGATAAATACATCCTCTTCGGTCCCCCAGTCGGTACAATAACCATTCCGGATGTGTTCGCGGTTTTGGGAGACAATGTTATAGGGGCTGTCCGCGTTCCTGATGCGGATGTTGCAGGTCTTCCTGCTCCAGCCTTTACAGTAACCCCGGACCGTGATAATGCCGATTATGTCTACCGGGTAAGGGACCTGGCTGAACTTGCCGGACGGCGCTATACAAAAAAACGCAACCATATCAACAAGTGCCTCAGCAGTCATGTTTGTGAGTATGTTCCCATTTCCGCCGAACTCATTGCAGCTTGTGAAACCATGCAGGAAAACTGGTGTAAAAGCAGGGATTGCGGCCGTAATCCCGGTTTATGCAATGAAGCCAATGCCATTGCAGAAACCTTTGCCCATTATAATGAATTCGGTCTTCTTGGCGGAGCAATCAGGGTCGACGGCACCATCCAGGCCTATGCCATCGCAGAAACATTGCGTCCCGACACAGCTGTCTGGCATTTTGAAAAGGCCATGGCCCATATACAGGGACTCGGCCAGCTTATAAATCAATGGTTCTCTAAATATGGGCTTTCAGATTTTACCTATGTCAACCGTGAACAGGATCTCGGCATCCCGGGCATGCGTCAGGCGAAAGAGAGCTACTACCCGCAGCATATGGTAGATAAAAACTGTATTTCCCTGTCTAGTAACAAAACCATCACTGCCAAGAGTATCAAGGCTGAGGGCTGCGCTGCACACGAACATTGAGCCTTAAGATGTCCAGCTGTCTTCGTAATCTTTTAAGAATCACTCACGAAGTCACGAAATATAAAGAGCAGTGATAGCAGGTCGACAATTAAAACATACTGTATGTATTGATTAGTTTTTGGAAGGGGCGGGAAACCAAACACTCGTTGCAGCTATACGTGAATGTCTTTTACTGCAAAACTAACCGGATTAATTACCATATTTTTTTATTATGGCAGCTTTCAGTTGACTCGGTGCGGCAACAGTCAAATCAAAAGGACATTCCAACTGACTTCGGAGTACATCTATTGTTTGTGTCATCTCCGGACGTGATGTAGCCAAAACCAGGTGACCTTTATCAATCGCAAGAGGCAGAATCATTAATTCAAGAACAAGATTTCGAGGTAGGTGGGATTTTGCATCCTCAGATGGGTCAATATTCTTTAAATCAATATAAGGTTTTCTGAACTTTTCAGCCAAGGCACTGTATAACTTATCCTCACTGACACTACCCGATTCAATCAGCATATCGCCAATTTTTTTCTTTCGTAACTGCGCCTGAATATCATGTGCCTTTTCAACCTGTTTTCTGGTCACAAGGCCTGATTTAACCAGGATATCTCCAGCAAAAATTCTTTTATTACCAGTAGAACTCTTCCAGGCTTTGAGTAGTACCTGTTCAATCTTCTTGGGATGCAGATTGGCTAGTTTGGCAACAATAGGGCCAATTTTAAGATTTCTAATATTTTTCTGTTTTACAAGTGTTTCATCCAGGACCAGTTTCGTAATCAATTCCGATTCAAGTAAAATTTCCCCGATGCGATCAGTCCTATAACGCAATTTGATACTCTTATTTAGAAAGAAATAATACTGAAACCGGCTGGCCTCAGTGTATGAATGACAAAATACTCCAGCTTCAAAGTCTTGATCGATAGGCACCTCCACTCTTATTGATTTGCCGTCAATTGTCTCCAGTACCTCGTAGACAATTTCATGGCCCATGTCAGCCAATTGTTCGGGTCTGCTTATCAAGCCGAGATAGTCCAGTTCATTGACTTCATATTTCGTTTGAGGGCAATTCGGTGTAGAAAGGAGAGAAACTGTACTATCGAAGGGAGAAAAAGGTTCTGCAAGAGTTGCTTCAAATTCTTTTCCTCCCAGTCCAATCAGGACAGGCTCGGAAAACAGCTCCGGACTTTTTTCCGGCGTCTCCATGAGTACATCATAAAGATTGTCAATAGTATCAAGTTGATTATTGGCTGCCGAGTTCTCGAAAAGTTCATCATATAAACTCTCATCAACATTTCCATCACTGGACATGCCGGCGGTCAGGTCGCCCGGACTCTCATCAATTTGCCTGTCACCGGGTGCACCCGCAAGTAGATCCTCATTGACACTTTCTTGATCCGAGGACGTCGTAGTCAGGTCTTCAAGATCTTCCAAAAGGTTATCCTGCCCATTATCTGGAATATCAGATTTCATAGAAAATTAGTTCATGCAAATTTTTATGTACTGGTGAACACAGTGACCAGAGCCTTTCTCGTTTCATCTACCCCTGAAGCAAAAGAATACAACTACCCAAAAATTGCTTACAAAATAATTAAATGCAAGAAACGAACCAGTTGTCCAGAAAAGAGAAAATGGAGCCTAAATCTATTTATTTTTAGTTAATTAGTCCGAATTTTTCACGGGTCGAGACGCCGGATAGACAAAGTGTAAGTCGTTTGTGCAGATAAGTGACCGAAAAGGGAGACTTCGATACCTTAGTATGCGAAACGCCTAACACTGCAGGCTATACGGATGTATCGGCTTGCCCGAAGGGTGAACAGTTTTGAAAAAAATCTATTCAGTCACTTGGTACAAAACTGTTCATGAAATATTCGGGCTAATGTTTTACTGATTCTGCTCTTTTTCCAGGGCGATGTCCAGTGCCTCCTGGATGCCCTGAACCAGGTGGAACTTGATCCCCTCTTTCACATTGTCAGGGAGCTCAATAACATCCTTTTCATTGAGATGCGGCAGGATAATATGGGTTATACCGGCCCGGGCGGCGGCGATCACCTTTTCCTTAATGCCGCCCACGGGCAACACGTCTCCACGCAGGGTAATCTCACCGGTCATGGCAAGATCCTTGCGCACCGCTCTATCGGTAAAAAGTGAAGCAAGTGAAATCACCATGGCCACCCCTGCCGAGGGCCCGTCCTTGGGGATGGCCCCCTCCGGCACATGGATGTGGGTATCTGTTTCAGCAAAAACAGAGTCGGCAATGGCAAACTGTGAGGCCTTGGTTCTTAGATAGGTCATAGCCGCATGGGCCGATTCCTTCATTACATCGCCTAATTTGCCTGTGAGGGCCAGCCCCCCCTTGCCCGGCATTTTAGCCGACTCGATGAACAGAATATCACCGCCCACCGGAGTCCAGGCAAGCCCGGTCGCCAGACCCGGCCCCCAGGTTCTGGCCAGCATTTCCGGAAAAAAGCGGATGGGCCCGAGATACTTCTGCAGATCCTTGGTGTCAATTACTGCTGTGCCGGTTTCACCTGAGACAATGTCCTTTGCCACAACCCGACAGATTGCAGCCAGCTTCCGTTCAATGTTGCGGACACCCGCCTCCCTTGTGTAGGAGCGGATGACATTACGGATGGCATCATCTGTCAGCTCCAGGTCATCTCCGGACAAGCCATGGGCTTCAAGCTGTTTCTCCACCAGATGTTCCTTGGCAATCATCAATTTTTCATCTTCAGTATAGCCCGGCAGTTCAACGACCTCCATCCTGTCGCGCAGGGGACCGGGAATGGTGTCAAGGATGTTAGCCGTGGTGATGAACATTATCTTTGAGAGATCAAAGGGAATTTCCAGGTAATGGTCGGCAAAGGAGAAATTCTGCTCAGGGTCGAGAACTTCAAGCAGGGCTGAAGATGGATCCCCCCTGAAATCCATGCCCAGCTTGTCAATTTCATCCAGCATAAAAAGAGGATTATTGGAGCCAGCCTTGCGCAGGCTCTGGATGATGCGTCCGGGCAGGGCGCCTATGTATGTTCTTCTATGTCCCCTTATCTCAGCCTCATCCCGCACGCCACCCAGCGAGATACGTACAAATTTTCTGCCAAGAGAGCGGGCAATGGACTGCCCCAGGGAGGTTTTACCGACCCCCGGTGGCCCCACAAAACACAGGATGGGCCCATGCATATCATGCTTGAGTTTTCGTACGGCAAGAAACTCAATTATGCGTTTTTTTATTTTTTCCAATCCATAATGATCTTTATCAAGAACGCGCTGGGCCTCCTCAATATCCAATGCATCTGTGGTGGATGTCTCCCACGGCAGATCCAGGATCCATTCCAGATAGGTCCTGGAAACGGTGTGCTCAGGTGAAGAGGGAGGGATCTTTGCAAGCCTGTCAAGTTCCTTTTCCGCAGCCTTACGGGGGTCCTCGCCTAATTTGGCCTCAGCAACCCGTTGCCTGAGTTCATTGATATCCGCATGCTCGTCTTCTTCGCCAAGCTCCTTGCGTATTGCCTTTAACTGCTGGCGCAGGAAGAATTCGCGCTGCTTATCGTCCATATCATCCTTGACAGCCTTCTGGATCTGATTGCTCATCTCTACTGTTTCAAGACGTTTGG
Organism: uncultured Desulfobulbaceae bacterium; assembly: GCA_947259115.1. Classification (GTDB taxonomy): domain Bacteria; phylum Desulfobacterota; class Desulfobulbia; order Desulfobulbales; family BM004; genus BM004. The sequence goes on from CAMYKS010000010.1 coordinate 83,491, forward strand.
CAAGTTCTTCCGCCACCTTGCGCAGCATTTCCTTGAGTTCATCGATTTCCAGGATTGCCTGTTCTTCATCCAGGGAGAGGTTCAACTGGGAGGTTATCAGATAGGCGATGTGAAAGGGATCTGTAATGGCCGCAACAGTCATATACAGTTCCGGAGGCAGCTGGGAAAGCGTGACCAGTTTTTTAAACTGGGTCCGCAGGTTGAGGATATGGGCTTCAACCTCTTTATCCTCAACCACCTTCATTTCTATAACTTCGACCTTAGCTTTCAAATATGGTTCCCGGGCGGTATACTCCTGTATCCTGATCTTCTTGACTGCACTCATAACAACCTGGTAAAGGCCTTCCGGGGACTTGATAAGCTTGTGAACGTAGCACACAACCCCAATTGCAAAGAGATGCTCGGAAAGTTCTTTAGTGGGGTCCTTTTCAGCACCCTTTTTATGGGAAACTACGGCTAAAAGCCTGTCATGCAGCAGGGCGTCGTCAATCAGCTGCCGGGAATGTTCATTGGAAATCTGCAGGGGAAATCCCATACCCGGGAAAAACACAAAATCATTCAGGGGCAGAACAGGCAATTCCTCAGGTATGGGCAGATCAGCAGGGTTTACATTGGCCTCTTTATCAGGTAATGCTTTATCTTCAGTCATAAAATATCATCCATTATTTTTGATAGTTAAGGAGCAGAGCAGCTTTTTGATTCCTTGGGCAGCCTGATTTCCAGGATACCGTTCTGGCAACTGAAGGCAGGTTCGGCAAATTTAACAATGACCGGAAAGGAAATCGTTCTTTTAAAATAGCCCATTTCAATTTCCAGCTGGTGGATGCAGCAGACATTACCGCGCTTGGGCAGGTTTCTTCTGCCCTCCACGGTAATACGCCTACTTTCAGCCGTGATGGCGAGCTTGTTCATATCAATTCCCGCAGTGTCCATGAGAACGATTATATCATCGGTTGTTTCATACACATCAACCGCAGGCTGCCAGCCGTCGTTTGAGGTCATGGGAATCATCCGTGACAGGGAGGTACTTCTCAACATCCTGCCCATCTGCCTTTCCAGTTCCTTGAACTCTTCAAGAATTCTTCTGTCAAAATCATCCATCATTTTCACCTGCTCTATAAAAAATCTGCACACAGGATTACAGGGCTTATTCCCGAAATCCCCTCATAAAAAAAATTTTCCAGTTCTCAGAATGGCATAATTATTTATGCAGCTTACCTAATATGAAGAAAACAAATCAAGTATAAAGCTCATATTCCTTATGCTAAACTGTTGCAGGATTCAAAAGTATTTCTTATTCGCTTTTAAAACATTAAGCATTACAGTATAAAGATAAACCTTATTGCAAACCAGTTTTATATTTTTGGAGGCACATCACCATGTCAGATGCATGCAAAACATGTCCAAGCAAAAGCGGGGAACAGAAAGGAACCTGCTCCACCGTGAAGACTGCCAAAGCGGTGCAGGACATTGCCATAACTTCAGCCTTAACTAAAATTAAATATAAAATTCTTGTCATGAGCGGCAAGGGCGGGGTGGGCAAGAGTACAGTGGCAACAAACCTGGCCCTGGGGCTGGCTAACAGGGGATTTCAAGTCGGCTTGATGGATGTTGACCTGCACGGCCCTGATATCTGCCGTATGCTCAATCTCACCGATAGGCTGCACAGAACCAAAGAGGAAAAAACCTCCCTGGTGCCGCCCATGCATTACAATGACAAGCTAAAAATCATGTCCCTTGAATACATGATGGACAACCGCGATGAGGCCATCATCTGGCGGGGACCGCTCAAGATCCAGGCGATCAGGCAGTTTATCGCTGAAATTGACTGGGGGCAGCTGGACTACCTGGTTATTGATGCTCCTCCCGGCACAGGGGACGAACCGCTTTCCGTGGCCCAGACCATTAAGGATGTCCAGGCCCTGGTTGTTACAACACCCCAGGAGGTTGCCCTGGCTGATGTCCGCAAGTCCATCAATTTCTGCAAACAGGTGAATATCAAGATTCTCGGACTCGTTGAAAACATGAGCGGCTTTATCTGTCCTCACTGCGACAAGCAGGTTGATATCTTTGGTACCGGCGGCGGCAAGAAGACGGCTCTTGAGTTCAACCTGCCCTTCCTGGGCAATATACCCATGGACCCGAAGGTGGTTGTCGGCGGAGACAGCGGCAGGCCGTATCTTTCCTCCGGGGCCGGTTCTCTAGCAACCAAGGCCTTTGACGGGGTTATAGATAAAGTTGTTAAAGAACTGCCCGCGAAAAAAGAATCGTAAGATCATACATCAGGAGATAATATGCGCATTAAACAGATGACGGTTGGGATGATGGGGGTCTGCTGCTATGTGGTGGCCTGTGATGCAACTAAAGAGGCTGTGATCATTGACCCCGGCGGCAATGAGGATGATATCCTTGCAGCCTGCCAAGAGGGAAATTTAAAAGTAAAATATATCGTCAACACCCATGGCCACCCCGATCATGTCTGTGGCAATAAACGCCTTAAAGATGCCACCGGCGCCGAAATTGTCATGCATGCTGCTGATGCTGATTTTTTCGGCCAGGATCGGGTGGAACAGTTTTTCTCCCAGCTCGGTCTTCCCCCGTCGCCTCCTCCTGACAAACGTGTGGTAGACGGCGACAAGCTGGTCTTTGGCTCTGAATCCCTCACAGTCATCCATACTCCGGGCCATACGCCTGGAGGCATCTGTCTCTATTCCAATCCAAACCTGTTTTCAGGCGACACCCTGTTTGCGGGGGGCGTCGGTCGCACGGATTTTCCCGGCGGCTCCACCCAGGAACTGCTGAATTCCATAAAAGAACAGCTCCTGACCCTGCCCCCTGATACGGTTGTCTGGCCGGGGCACGGCTATGGCGGAGAACACTCCACCATTGCCCAGGAAAAAGCGTCCAACCCTTTTCTTACCGGAGGCTGGTAACTGGTGCGTGAAATCATCCTGGGCACAGCCGGGCATGTGGATCATGGTAAGACCAGCCTTATCCGGGCCTTGACCGGAATCGACACAGACCGCCTCAAGGAGGAAAAGGAACGCGGCATCACCATTGAACTTGGCTTTGCCTATCTTGATCTGCCCTGCGGCCACCGCCTGGGTATTGTTGATGTTCCGGGCCATGAGAAGTTTGTCAAAAACATGGTGGCGGGAGCATCGGGTTTGGACCTGGTCGCCTTCATCGTTGCTGCCGACGAAGGCATCATGCCCCAGACCAGGGAACATTTCGAGATCTGCCGCTTGCTTGGCATACAGCGGGGCCTTATTATAGTCACCAAAAAAGACATGGTGGAAACGGACTGGCTTGAGCTGGTGACCGATGACATCAGGACGTTTTTTGCAGATTCATTCCTGCAGGATGCCCCTCTGCTTACGGTATCCTCCACCACAGGCGAGGGAATTGAAGAGGTCAGGAATACCCTTGATACACTTGTGGCTGCATCTGATTTTTCTGAAGCCCATGGCCCTTTCCGCCTGCCGGTGGACAGGGTTTTTTCCATGAAGGGTTTTGGTACTGTGATAACCGGTACAGCCATATCAGGCCGTATAAAAACCGGGGATGAGCTCATGTTCTACCCCAGCCGCAAAACCGGCAAAATCAGGGGTATCCAGGTGCACTCCAAAGATACGCAAGAGGTTGAAGCAGGCCACAGAACAGCCGTTAATATCCAGGGCTTGGAAAAAGATGCCATCAACAGGGGAGAAATGGCTGCTTCGGTCAATTGTCTGCAGCCGTCATACCTGCTTGATGCACACTTTTTCTACCTGGAATCCGCTAAAAAACCCTATAAAAACAGGGCCAGGGTAAGGGTTCACATCGGCACGGCGGAGATAATGGGACGTATCGTCCTGCTCCATGATGAAGAACTGGAACCCGGAGCTGAAACCGATGTGCAGATCCTGCTTGAAGAGCAGGCCGGCTGCTGGCCCGGTGACAAATACGTGGTGCGCAGCTATTCCCCTATCCATACCATAGGCGGCGGCACGGTCTTAAACGGCTCCCCCAGAAAAAGAAAACGGTTCCGGGAAGAAAATAAAGACATATTCAGGATCTACAAGGAAGACAATCAACAGAATCTTGCCCTGCTCCATATCAGGGAAAGCGGCTACAACGGCCTCACCTTTGACAGGCTTGCCGTCAAGATGGGTGTTTTCGGCAACCGTCTCAAAAAGATTCTGCAGCAACCGCTTTCATCCAGAAAAATCATCCTCATTGAGCAGGAAAAACAACGCATGGTATTCACTGAGGTCTATGAAAAACTGGGAGCAAAGCTCCGAACGGTTCTTACTACCTATCACCAGGAAAACCCTCTCAAGTCAGGACTGCCCAAAGAGGATCTCCGCTCGAGGCTCTACAGGGGCCTCGACCAGCGCCTTTTTCAGTTTTTGTTAAACGACCTGCAAAAGAAGGGAGAAATCGGCAAGGACCAGGCATTGATTTGTCTGTCTGGACACACGGTATCCCTGAAGGAAGATGAAAAAAACCTGCGCCGGGAACTTGAAGCCTTTTACAGACAGGCGGACCTGACGCCGCCGACCATGAAAGAAATCATGGTAAAATTCAGTAAATATCCCCAGGATCTTATAAAAGAAGTTATGGTAATTATGGTTAGGGAGGATGCCCTGACCAAAGTCACTGAAGATCTTTATTTTCATAAGCCGTCCATGGAAAACCTCAAAAAAAAGCTGGTTGCTCTCCTTATTAAAGAGAATGAGATTGATACACCTGCTTTTAAGGATCTGACAGGCCTTTCAAGAAAGTTCAGCATCCCGCTTCTTGAATACTTCGACAAAACAAAGGTTACCATCCGGGTTGGAGATAAGCGCATTCTCAGGGAGAAACACAATCAGTAAGCTTGTTGGCAATACCAATGGCCTGAAAACGGCCCAGCTCAAACGCCTTGAACGTTTAGGCAAGAAACGCATAGCGCCCGACCTCATAGTCAGCCATGAGATGGCAAGGACCATGGCCGAAATTTCAAGCGATACAGGCCGCCAGGTTGGTGTCCTTATTGACCGGTCGGGCCAGGTCGACATGGTCATTGTCGGTGATGCCAAACAGATTGTCATCCCTGCCCTCTCAAGCATCAGGTCTTCAGGCGGCCGCCTTAAGGGATTACGCTGTATTCACACCCATTTAGCCGGTGAAAACCTGACCGAAGATGACCTGGCCGACCTCCTATTCTTGCGCCTCGACCTCATGGGAATAATCAAGATCAGGCCAGACGGTGAGCCTGAAAAACTCTACGCTGCACACCTTGTCCCATCTCCCCAGGCAGAAAAGAACTGGACCTTTCTTGACCCCATCATTCCCGGCCGGCAACCATTTGACTGTGACGAACTCATCGCTGCCCTGGAGGGAGAATTTACCAAACTGCAGCCCATCCGGGCTGTTGATAAGGGAAAAGACCGGGCCATACTCATTAGTGTTATTACCCCTGCCCGCTTTCAAGGTCGCGGTACTGCCCAGGAATCCATGGACGAACTCGTCGAACTGGCACGCTCGGACGATGTCGTAGTGCTCGACAAAGTTATCCAGCAACGCAAAAAAATTAATCCCAAATTTATCCTCGGCAAGGGTAAATTGGGAGAGATCATGCTTGCCGCCCTGCGCCAAAACGCCAACCTTCTGCTCTTCAACCAGGAACTGAATCCATCCCAGATCCGCTCAATTACCGATCACACGGAGTTGCGGGTTATTGACCGTACCCAGCTCATCCTGGATATTTTTGCCCGCCGGGCCTTAAGCCGTGAGGGCAGGCTGCAGATTGAAATGGCCCAGCTCAAATATATGCTGCCACGCCTGACAATGAGAGATGACGCCCTATCCCGCCTGACCGGGGGAATCGGCGGCCGCGGCCCGGGTGAGACCCGGCTGGAAATAGACCGCAGGCGCATCAATGACCGGCTGGCGCTGCTGGCCAAGAAATTAAAGAAAGTAAGCCGGGAACGTTATCAAAGACGTTCCCGACGCCGCAAAAAAGGCATACCGGTGATATCACTTGTGGGCTATACCAATGCAGGCAAATCAACTCTGCTGAATACACTGACGGAAAGCAAAATAAGCGCTGAGAACAAACTCTTTGCCACCCTGGACCCGACAAGCCGGCGTCTCCGCTTTCCAAAGGATATAGAGGTGATAATCACCGACACCGTGGGCTTTATCCGCAACCTGCCCGATGAATTGCTCCAGGCCTTTAAGGCCACCTTTGAAGAACTTTATGAAGCGGACATGCTGGTGCACGTAATTGATGTAAGCAACCCGCGGTTTGCCGACCAGGTTGCTGTTGTGGACAAACAGTTGCGGGACCTGGAGCTTGATAAAATTCCCTGTCTCAAGGTATTGAATAAGGCCGATCTGGTGGCGCAGGAATTTGTGGAAATACAATGCAGAGAATACGGGGCTGTGGCCTTAAGCGCCCTTGATGCTGATACTTTCGGGCCCTTCTTTGATGGAGCCCAAAAAATTATCGGCAGCCTTGAAAACCTGGAGAATTTCAAGAATCACCTTTCCGTGTAATTCCAGCGTAATCGTATCAAAAAAGTCTATACCAGCAGTCTCATTTTTGCTGATTCGGTAGTTGGTAGACAAAAATAATCAGCTCATCTCGATTTTTATCACCAGCATAAAAACTGCTAAGCAAAACAAAAAGAATTCATCATAATTCAAAACCCCTTTCATCATTCAATATTTCTCGGAGTCTCGCAAACTCACTTACCTGTTCGTCATTGTCCTCTATCGAAACATCGGGTGATTGACACGACATTCTTTTCCCCCAGTCCCCCCTGTCCGCTGCTGACTATTATGAATAAAACTTCAGAATAGTCTTGACTTTTTTGAAGTTTTATTCATAATAGTCGCATGAAACGCTACTTGGAAGAATTGATCTGTAAAGACCTGGAAGAAAAAATCGTCCTTGTTTCCGGGCCTCGACAAGTCGGAAAAACAACCTTGTCAAAGCAGTTGACATCCTCGCATGTATATCTGAATTACGACGCAACTTCCGACCGGCGTATCATTCATGCCCAGGAATGGGACCGGGATGTTGAACTGGTGATCTTTGATGAACTCCATAAAATGAAAAAATGGAAATCATGGATCAAAGGGATTTATGATACCGAGGGCGTATCCCCGTCAATGCTTGTCACGGGTTCAGCCAGGCTGGATACTTATAGAAAAGGAGGAGAATCTCTGGCCGGTCGCTTTTTCTCTTATCGTCTGCATCCGTTAACGGTTAAAGAGATATGTGCCTCCCTTGGTGAAAAATCCGGGACGGCATTGGATAAGATTATTAAACTTGGAGGATTTCCTGAACCCTATTTGAAAGACAGTGAATCGTTTGCAAAACGGTTCAGGAGAATTCACACTGACACTATTATCAGGGAAGATCTTCTGGACCTGGAAAGAGTGCGGGATGTCAAATCCATCGAAATCCTCATTGACCTGTTGCGAATCCGGGTTGGATCAACTACCTCCTATACGGCACTTGCCAATGATCTTCAGGTATCGATTCACACTGTTAAACATTGGCTGCAGATTTTGGAAAATTTATATATCATTTTTCCGGTCAGACCATTTCACAGGAATATAGCCCGCAGCCTTTTAAAAGAGTCAAAATATTACATGTATGATACCGGGGCAGTTGCAGGTGACCTGGGCGCAAAGCTGGAAAATGCAGTTGCTTGCGCGCTGCTCCGAGATCTCCACTTTATAGAAGATACAACCGGCAGCAGAGTGGCACTTCATTTTCTTAGAGACAAAGATAAACATGAAGTTGATTTCCTGCCTGTTGTCGACAACAGACCCATCTGCATGATTGAAGTGAAAGTGAGTGATGAAAATTTTTCACCCTCATTGTTCCGGTTTCATAGAAAACTTGAAAATGCTAAACCTTACCAGATCGTTTATAGGCTAAAACGCAAAAAGTCTAAGAATGGGGTGCGAATGCTGTCCGCACATGAATTCTTAAGGGATTTGCACCTGAATTGAAAACCGTTCAATTTAGATTTAAATTGACTCGTTACCTTCCAAGTCTTTTTTCTTCCCAATTCAGCAAGCGTTTACTGTCCCCCAAAAAAGCAGATAACTATCACTAACCCGCAATTTCCACGAGTCGAGACGCCGGATAGACAAAGTGCAAGTCGTTTGAGCTATACTTTAGTATGCGAAACGCCTAACACTGCAGGCTATACGGATGTATCGGCTTGCCCGAAGGGTGGACAGTTTTGAAAAAATCTATTCAGTCACTTGGTACAAACTGTAACCGGTTAAATATACTGGAATTAAATAAGAGGCTATCAGAAGTGGAGGATGCCTTAATGGCTAATGTGTTGAGAGCCGGACAAGATAAAGGCATCCCCTTCAGATGATGTGTGGGACGCTGTTGTCGGTGTCAGGGGCCAGTTTAATCTGAGCAAGCGCTGGTTCATACCGTACGTCCTGGATGTGGGCACCGGTGATTCGGATTACACCTGGCAGGCTTTGGCCGGGGTCGGCTACGAGTTCAACAAATTCAAACTGCTGGCCGTGTACCGTTATATGCACTGGGAGTTTGACGACAGTTTTAAGTTACTTGAGGATTTGACAGTAAAAGGTCCTGCGGTGGGCGCAATATTTACTTTTTGATAAAAAAGTTTATTGGTGAAAAATATTTTCACCGAAATCGGAAGGTCATGACTCGTTTTAATGGCAATCCAGTTAAAAAGCCGCCCTTATGGACGGCTTTTTTATTAAACATGTTCATTGATTATCACTTAAAATAATATGTGCACCACATTAGTGTGCCACTTCCCCATCATTTCCCAACCACAATCAGTGCAGGTGTCAATTGGGAAAACCGACTATTTTTGCCGCCATTAGCCCTTACAAACTCTTCAGCATTATTCTTGATCTTGAAAGGAATCGCCTCCTTTCCCATGGGCCCGTTAACCTGTGAACCAATTACATAGTACAAGGCAAATTGTCTCACTTTCTGTTGAGTATGTTGCTATGAGCTCCGTATCCCTGAACAAATAAAGCCAGAGTTTAAACTCAATTTCCTTATCAGGCTTTATATCTCCTATGCTAAGACTGTAAAGCTAAGATGTCCCTCAGATATGTAAACCTCTGAGAGGAACTTTGGAAGCTGCTATGATGGTAAAATATTTTGACTACTGTTTTATCCCGTTAAGCATTTCCTTATAAATTCATCCTACTTCACCCTTAATAAACTCATTACTATATATCTTGATTCTTTTTTGAGAATGGTTACTATTTATCTCATCATGCCACAATGTGGCACATAGTTAATGAGTTTTTATTTTCAGAACAAATAATACAGGAGGCTTAAAATGAAACACTTATTCAGGGGTATTGGGATGGCATCAGCCATTTTACTAGTAACTTTAATTGCAGCATCTGCAGTATATGCAACCAGTGCGATTCAGCCGCTTGTTACTACCCAATGGGTGGCTGACAACATGGAGTCAATCAAGATTATTGACGTAAGCAAGAAGGGGTATGCCAAGGGCCACATCCCTGGAGCAGTGCAAGTAAAATGGGGCAGCGAAGTTTTTGCACCGGAAACGGATCATATGGTACTTGGGCTGGCTGAGATTGAGCGGATTATGGGCAAGATGGGTATTACACCGAATGACCACATCGTCCTGTATGACGGTGATGGGAAACCGCACCATGTGATGAGGGTGTACTGGACCCTGAAATATTGGCATTTCCCCAAGGTAAGTGTCATGGACGGTGGAGTTGCCCTTTGGCAGAAAGAAAAGCGACCGGTAATAACTGAGGTGAAAAAGGCAAACCGGACCGACGTGGAAGTTAAATATCCACCCAACACCAAGGTTCGGGCAATGTATTCCCCTGACATAATCCATGCCCTGGCAACCGGCAAAGCGGTCATTGTCGATAGTCGGCCGGAAAATTTCTTTAACGGGGAAAAATACAGCCTCAATAAATGGGTGCGTTCGGGCCATATCACCGGTGCAGTGAATGTGCCAACGCTCAACAGTCTTAACGAAGATAAGACTTTCAAGTCCGTAGCTGCACTGAAAGCGATGTATGAAAAAGCTGGCGTTACTGCGGATAAAAATATCATCACTTACTGCGATACAGGTGTGTTAGCAACCCATAGCTGGTTTGTAATGTCTGAATTACTCGGCTACAAAAACGTTAAAGTTTATGACGGCTCAATGCGCGAATATGCCAATTTCTTTGATACTCCCATGGAACCGGGAATTGTAGGTGGTCAATTTCCTAAAACCCCAATCCAAGAACTACAAGAAAAAGTTAAATAATCTTTCTCTAATTACTTTGAGAAGGCAGGGTCAGATGTGGCCCTGCCTTTTTTTATTCTTGAACTTTCACTATCTGCTAAACAGAAAAAATTGTGAACTGTTCTTAAAGGGTCAAGGATGTCCAGTGGAAATCTTGACTTGATACATTCATATTGCCTGGCAGTCAGTGATGATTCTTATGTGTGACTTTTGCTCCGAAATGTGCAGAATCATAAAAAATCAGCTTACATCGGTAAAACAGCCACCTGGATTATGCCAATACGTTGAGCTAAACTGTGGAATTAGTGAAGTTCGACGGTTCTAATTCAAGACAGGATTATCAGAAGCCAGATCACTCCTGCATTGACCAGGGAAAGAAAGACTGCCGCAGAACCCATGTCTTTGGCGCGCCCGGATAAGGGATGCTCATCTTCGCTGATCCTGTCAACCGCAGCCTCTATGGCACTGTTTAACAACTCAACAATAAGGATAAGTAAGAGGCATCCCAGGAGCAGGGATTTCTCCAAGCCTGTCTTGCCGAAATAAAAGGCACAAGGCGTCAAAATGATGCACAGTAATAATTCCTGGCGGAAGGCGGCTTCGTGCACATAGGTTGCCTTCAGGCCCGACATTGACCAGCCGAATGCCCGGTACAACCTTCCTAACCCCTTGCCGCTTCTTGTTCCCATGAGCCTTTTCGTGCCATTGCAATTTGTTGTGCGAGTACAAAGGTGGTGCCTGAAAAGCTAGAGCTTATCTTTCATTCTTCTTTCCAGGCAATGCAGTCCTCTGGACAGAGCATGATTGCCTCGTCAATGTCTTTTTCAGGGTATGCATCAAGCTCCACCACTTCAATATAGCCGGCATCATTGTGCTGGAATACTTCCGGACAGAGCTCGACACAGCCCATACAGAGCGTACATGCTCCAATATCAATATCTGGTTTTTTCATTTCACTTTCTTAAAATCAATCATAAATTATGGTGGTATAGCGCGCGAGAATCTCCTCTGTTTCAGAATCAAGCTGGTCAGCAACCTCATGAATCTGATACTCTGCGCCGCAGTCTTTACACTGCATGCGTACTTTTCTGCACATCCGCAAAATCTCCAGCCTGCCTTTGCATTTCTTGCATTTCATTCGGCGTTCTTCTCCAAAATTGTTGCCGCTTGCCCCAGCCTATGGCGCCAGCAACTCTTCCCTGCTGTAGAGTGAAAGAAGCCTGTAGCCCTGGGCAGCCAGGGCTTCGGCGCCTCCTTCCTGGCGGTCAACGATGGTGGCAACCATACCGATTCCAAACCCCTGGGATTTTACGCGCTCAATTACCTGCAGCAGTGTACCTCCGGTTGTAACCACATCCTCAAGCAAGGCCACCCGCGCCCCTGCCGCAATATTTTCTCGGCCTTCGATATAGTTTTCCGTACCATGGGATTTCGGCTCTTTTCTGACGATAAAGGCAGGCAGTGCTTGGCCCTCAAGGTAACTCACAACTGAAACCGCCGTAACAAGCGGGTCAGCCCCCAGGGTCATGCCGCCCACAGCATCGATTTTCTCGTCACTGTTACAAATCAAATGGTAGAGAAGCCTGCCGCAGAGATACGCGCCCTCTGCATCGAGGGTTGTCTGTTTGCCGTCTATGTAAAAATCAGACTCTTTGCCTGAGGAAAGTTTAATCTTGCCCTTTCGGTATGACTTTTCAAGGAGGAGTTCCTTGAGCCGCTGTCGCATCTGGGTCAGGTCTTGTGACATAATTATTTCCCTTTGTTGCAGGAACGTGACAGCCTCTTTTTCTCGAACAGAAGCAAATGCTTTGCCGGTTCCAGAGGTAAATAATTCCTGTTAGTCAATGATTTTTTCTCCTTGAAATGGTAGATAATTACAACCTTTTTGGCAGGGAGAAAAGAAAAAACTCGTATTAAGCTTATTTGTCATGTAGATTTGTATAAAAATTTTATGCAGTTAACCCCCTTAATAAAAAAATATTACTTTTAAAATATGCGCAGATAGCTCCAAAACAACAGGTATCTGTGCCTGGGCCTGACAGCATCTGTGAAGTCCTTGTTTCGGAATGGTTTACAGGTATTATGTAGTAAGCCTTAAAATAATTTTGATCATCTTAAAATATTAGGAAAAATATGTGCGGCATAGTTGGGTATATCGGCAGTAGAAAAGTTGTCCCAATCCTTCTGGAAGGATTAAAACGTCTTGAATACAGGGGATATGATTCGGCTGGCGTAGTCTATCTGCAGGACAGCAAATTGATAAAGCACCGGGCCCAGGGCAAGCTTGGAAACCTGGAAAAAATTGTTGAAGAGGTGTTGGGTGTTGAAAGTCATGTTGGCCTGGGACATACCCGCTGGGCCACCCATGGGGCGCCAACCACTGCAAACGCCCATCCCCATGGTGACTGTAAAGATGACCTGGTAATCGTGCATAACGGCATCATAGAAAACTACCAGTCATTAAGAACGGAACTCACAAAAAAGGGGCACATTTTCCGCTCAGAGACCGATACCGAGGTCCTGGCTCATCTTATTGAGGAGCATCTTGGCAAGGACCTGGTTAAGGCTGTGAGAAAGGCGCTGAAAAAAGTCAAAGGCTCTTACGCAGTGGGTGTACTTTGGAGAGGCCAACCGGATATCATAGTCGCTGCCAGAAATCACAGTCCCCTTGTACTTGGTATCAACAACAGCGAGGGCACCCTTTTGGCTTCAGACGTTCCCGCACTTCTACCTTATACCAGAGAGGTTGTTTTTCTTGAGGATAAAGAAATTGCTGTTCTCTCTGCAGACAGTTGGGAGGTAAGAAATCTCGATAGCGGCCGCAAAATAAATAAGCAGGTGCAAACAATTACCTGGAATGCAGGTATGGCTGAAAAAACCGGCTTCAAGCATTTCATGCTCAAGGAAATATACGAGCAGCCCCAGGCTTTGATCAACACGTTACGCGGCAGGATTGATCCCCAAAGCGGCCGCGTAGAATTGCCGGAAATTACATTGACTGACAAAGAAATCAAGGGCCTTGAGCGCATCACTCTTGTTGCCTGCGGCACATCATGGCATGCAGCCCTGGTGGCCAAGTATTGGTTTGAGGAGTGGGTCGGCATACCGGTCGAGGTTGATATTGCTTCCGAGTTCCGCTACCGCAAGCTTCTCTTAAACAAAAAAGTCCTCACCCTGTCTATTTCACAATCTGGTGAAACGGCGGACACCCTGGCAGGGATACGACTGGCTGCTCAACTCGGCTCAAAGGTTGTCACCATTTGTAACGTTGTGGGAAGTACCATGACCAGGGAGGCTGATGCCACACTCTATACCCATGCCGGCCCTGAGATCGGGGTAGCCTCAACCAAGGCTTTCACGAGCCAGCTGGCGGCACTGTTCCTGTTCGGGTCGTACCTGGCCCAGGTGAGAAAAACCCTGCCGTCAAATATGATAAAGAAGCTGGGCCATGCCATTATCGATCTTCCCGACCTTCTGGAAGAAAACCTTCCCGAGCTGCAAAAAAAGATCAAAGATGTGGCGGAACGTTTTTATGACAGCCGCAATTTTCTCTTTGTCGGCAGGGGCCTGAACTATCCCATTGCCCTGGAAGGCGCCCTGAAACTGAAGGAGATATCCTATATCCATGCCGAAGGTTATGCAGCCGGTGAACTGAAACACGGTCCCATTGCACTCATTGATAAAGATATGCCCATCCTCGGCCTTGTTCCCAAGGATAAAGTCTACGAAAAAAGCATCTCCAATATTGAAGAGATCAAGGCTCGCCAGGGACAGCTCATTCTGATCGGCTCCAAAGGCGACAGGCAATTGAAAAAAATTACCGATCATGTGTTGTATATGCCTAAAACCCCTACCATGATACCGGAACTGAACCCCATTCTTTTTACCATTCCTGCCCAGCTTCTGGCCTATGAAATTGCCACCCTTCGCGGTTGTGATGTAGACCAGCCCCGGAACCTTGCCAAAAGCGTAACTGTCGAATAATAAAGAGAAGGATTCAAGGGGTCAAGGGATCAAGGGGTCGAGGGTAAAAAACAAAAAAGAAAAAAACTCTTGGAGAGTTAAAGATTTATCAGCATACAAAACTGCCGATTAAGAGAAATTGAAAATTTGATAATGAAAATTGAAGATTTTAAAAAGATAAATAAAAGCTCAGGGCTCAAGGCACAAGGGATTTACTTTTTTGCCCTGTGCCTTAAGCCGGATAATTTATTAATCTAATAATCCAAAAGCTGACTGCTGAACGCTGATAGCTAAAATAAACTTCAGCTCACTTGTAACTCGTAAATTGAAACTCTAGCTCACTTTAGGCACTTCAAACTTCAGAGACAATTATGACTCCAGAATTGACTAAACTAAAAGACAAGATTGTGCAGAAAGAATATCTGTTGGGGATTATCGGCTTAGGGTATGTCGGCCTGCCTTTAAGTCTTACCTTTTTACGTAAGGATATTTCAGTCCTCGGCTTTGACCTTGATGCAAAAAAAATTGACATGCTGCATGCCGGGGTCAGTTATATCAAGCATATTCCTTCCAATGAACTGACCAATTTTGTTCAGCAGCAGAAATTTTCTGCCACAGATGATTTCTCCCGACTCGATGAACCGGATGTGCTTTTAATCTGTGTTCCGACCCCATTGACCCGGAACAGGGAGCCGGATATGCAGTATATTGAAAATACGGCCCATGCCATAGCCAAGGTCCTGCGACCCGGCCAGATGGTGATCCTCGAGTCAACCACCTATCCTGGGACCACTGTTGAACTATTGTTGCCAATCCTTGAAAATTCAGGCCTTGCGGCAGGTAAAGATTTTGCCCTCGCCTATTCACCGGAACGTGAGGACCCAGGCAATCCCAAGTTCAGTACGGCGGAGATCCCTAAAGTCGTTGGTGGAATCAATGCCGCATCAACCACTCTTGCAGCAGATTTTTATAAAACAGGTTTGCACTCGGTCGTAGATGTTTCCTCCACCCAGACCGCGGAAATGTCCAAGCTCCTGGAAAACATCTTCCGCAGCGTCAATATAGCCCTGGTAAATGAATTGAAAATCCTCTGCCATCGCATGGGTATTGATGTTTGGGAAGTGATCAGGGCTTCCAGCACAAAACCGTTCGGCTTTATGCCCTTTTATCCCGGCCCGGGGCTTGGCGGTCACTGTATACCCATTGACCCATTCTACCTGACATCAAAGGCCCGGGAGTTCGATTTTCCCACCAAGTTCATTGAACTGGCGGGCGAAGTCAACACCGCCATGCCCTACTACGTAGTGCAGAGAATAATGGAAGCCCTGAACAACAGGAAAAAATCTATCAATGGCTCCCGGATTCTTCTGCTTGGCATGGCCTATAAAAAAGATGTTGATGACACGAGGGAGTCGCCGTCATACAAACTCATAGAACTTCTGCAGGAAAAAGGCGCTGAAGTGCTTTATAATGACCCGCATATTTCAGCGTTACAACCGATACGTAAATACTCCTTCAGTCTCAAAAGTACTGATCTTACTGAAGAAACATTAGCATCCATGGACTGTATCCTGCTTGCAACCAATCATTCTGCCTATGACTACCAGTTCATCCTCAACCATGCCGACCTGATAGTTGACACCCGCAATGCTTTTAACGGGTTAGAGGGTGCTGCCGCTAAGGTAGTGCAGGCATAAACCGAATTATCCGGATTAAAGTAACCTGTAAAATATTTCATATGATCTCTCTGGGAATAGAAGAACTTATCCTGTCTCCGCCAAAATGGCTTGCTAAAGAGAGGCTTGGACTCCTCTGCAACCAGGCTTCAACGGACAGCAAGCTCAAGCACAGCCGCGACTTGCTCCAGAAAATCATGCCGGACCGGCTGACCTGCCTTTTTTCACCCCAGCATGGTTTCTTTGCAGAAAAACAGGATAATATGATTGAGTCGAATCATGGACCTGATCCGAGCAGCGGCCTGCCGGTATACAGCCTTTACAGCAGGGCAAGACGGCCGACCAGGGAGATGTTCGATCTAATCGATGTGCTTGTCATCGACTTATTTGACGTGGGCACCAGGGTTTATACATTTCTCTACACCATGGCCTATTGCCTTCAAGCTGCCGCAGAGTTTAACAAAAAGGTGCTTGTGCTTGACCGGCCAAATCCAGTTGGCGGGGAGTTGGTGGAAGGCAACATCATACAGCAGGACTGTTATTCCTTTGTCGGGCTCTATCCCATCCCCATGCGTCATGGTCTGACATTCGGCGAACTCGCCCTTCTGCTCAACAGCCACTTCAGCATTGGGGCTGACCTGGAAATACTCCCAATGCGCGGCTGGCAGCGCAACATGGTATACAGCGACACCGGGCTGCCCTGGGTGTTCCCCTCGCCGAACATGCCCTCCCCGGCTGCAGCCCTTGTTTACCCGGGGCAGGTGATCTGGGAAGGCACCAATATTTCAGAGGGCCGTGGTACCTGCCTGCCCTTTGAGCTTTTTGGTGCGCCTTTTTTTGAGCCTGATGAAATTCTGCACCAGGCTCAAAAAAATGCTCATATGCCGGGCTGCTTCCTGCGCCCCCTCATATTCGAACCCACATCCAACAAGTGGGCCGGGCAAACCTGTAAAGGGTTCCAGGTCCACATTACTGATCCGGCTGTTTTCCGGCCGTACCGCACCTCTTTGAGTCTGCTGCAGGCTGTCATGCGCCTGTACCCTGAAGCCTTTCAGTACAAGAAACCACCCTATGAATACGAGTATGAACGTCTGCCCATGGATCTGATCTTAGGTGACAAAAAAGTGCGCCGGGCCCTTGAAAATGGACAGAGCATCATGGAGCTGGAAAAATCATGGCAGGCTGACCTGGATGATTTTGGAAAATTGCGCCAGGAAGTGCTTCTTTACAACTGATCCCTTGAATTGCTCCACATAACAAGGTATTTTCTATCCTATACGCTGACAATTTATTAACTTCTTTTTCAAACATGTAGCGATGGTTGCAAAAACAAAGACCCTTGCCGAGCTTTCCACAATGGTGGGTGGGGAACTCACCGGTGATCCCGATACAACAATAAACGGTTTAGCTGATCTGGCCCTGGCCGGCGAAGGTGATATATCCTTCCTGGTCAAGGAAACGGGGCTTGACAGACTGCAAAGCAGCAAGGCATCCGCCTTTATCGTTCCACAATCCCTTACGTATGATGACAAGCCCCTGATCAGGGTTGCAAATCCTTATCTGGCTGCTGCCCGCATCCAGAATTTTTTCCAGTATAAGCCGTTTCAGGCTAAAGGCATCAGCCCCATGGCCCATATCGGCAACAATTGTCATATTCCGACAGAAATATCAATCAGCCCCTTTGTTCATATCGGCGACCGGGTTACCTTGGGCAAGAGGGTGACGCTGCATCCCGGTGTTGTTATAGGCGATGATACTGTTATTGGCGACGATTGTCTGCTCTATGCCAATGTGACCGTATACCATGCCTGCATCATCGGCTCAGGGGTCATCATCCACAGCGGTACGGTTATCGGCAGCGACGGCTACGGTTTTGCCACCGATGCTCAGGGCAACCATGTAAAATGGCCCCATATCGGCACGGTGCAGATTGACGATGATGTGGAGATTGGCGCCAACGTCACGGTTGACCGGGGAACCTTTGCCATGACCCATATCATGCGAGGCACCAAGGTGGATAATCTGGTGCAGATCGGGCACAATGTGAAGATTGGTGAAAATTCACTTGTTGTTGCTCAGGTTGCCATTGGCGGCAGTGCTTCCCTGGGCAATAATGTTGTTTTAGGGGGACAGGTTGCCATCAAAGGTCATATAAACCTTGGCGACGGAGTCATGGTGGCTGCCAAATCCGGAGTGCATTCCAACCTGCCGAAGGGGGCCATTGTCTCCGGCATACCGGCCATCCCTCACAAGGACTGGTTAAAAGCCAGCATCATCTTTACAAAACTGCCGAAACTCTACAGCGAACTGCGCGACTTGAAGAAAAAGATTGCAACCATGGATGAGAAACTTTTTCCGGCTAATGAACAGGAATAGAGTTGTTAAAGAGAGAACAGGGAAGGAGAGAAAGAATGGGAACTGATATTTCAACCTTGGATATAAAAGAAATTGTCCGGCTTCTGCCGCACCGTTATCCTTTTTTGCTGGTGGATAGGATTCTTGAGGGCGAGAAAGGAAAAAGCATGGTCGGTCTGAAAAATGTCTCCATGAATGAACCTTTCTTCCAGGGACATTTTCCTTCCGACCCCATTATGCCGGGGGTCCTCATCCTGGAGGGCATGGCCCAGGTTGGCGGCATCCTTGCCTTTTATTCACTGCCTGAAATGATTGGTGAAAAATTAATTTACTTTGCAGGCATTGACAAGGTCAGGTTCCGCCGCCCGGTTGTTCCCGGGGACCAACTCATTTTTGAAATGACCGTTATCAAGCACAAGGGAAAAATCTGGAAGATGAAAGGAAAAGCCATGGTGGACAACGAACTTGCTGCTGAAGCTGAATTTATGGCGGCATTTGTGTAAATGATTTTTCTCTACCCTATGAGTCTATCGGAGAATTATATTCGTAACGAAAAAATGAGGAATTGAGATAAAATTTTCGGAAACTTGATGCGAATAGCAGCGCTATTTAGAGAAAATTCACGAAGATTTGAACCGATTCTCTCGCTTTTGCAGTAGATTGGGAATTCTCCGACAGGCTCATACACACACGTGATAAAAAATGAATATACATCCTACAGCAATAGTTGATCCTGCGGCAGAACTGGACAGCTCAGTTATTCTCGGCCCCTATACTATTATCGAAAAAGGGGTAAGGATCGGGCAGGATACCACTATCAAGCCGCATTCGGTTGTAAGCGGCCCCACAAGCATCGGCTCGGGAAATGTTATCGGACCCTTTGCCACGGTTGGCGCCCCGCCCCAGGATTTGAAATACAAGGGAGAGGACACCGAACTAAATATCGGCGATAATAATCAGATCCGGGAGTACGTCTCCATCCATCGCGGCACTGTTACGGATAGGGGTGTCACAACCATAGGTTCCGATAATCTCCTCATGGGCTATGTACATATTGCCCATGACTGTATTGTCGGCAATTCTGCCATCCTGGCCAATGCAGTCACCCTGGCAGGACATGTTGAGATCGAGGACCATGCCATTATCGGGGGCCTTGTGGCCGTGCACCAATTTTCAAGAATTGGCGCCTATTCATATATCGGTGGCCTTTCCGGCATCAGCAAGGATGTCCCGCCTTTTGTCATAGTAAGCGGCATCCGTAAGCAGATGAGGGTCTCGGGCATCAACAAGGTCGGGCTGCGGCGCCACGGCTTTGATAAGGATACTCTTAAAAAACTTGACAAGGCCTATAGAATCATTTTCATGACCCCGGACTTACTGCTGCAGGATGCCCTGCAGCAGGCAGCTGATGAAATTAGCGACTGCGAACCGGTGAACCAACTGATTAATTTCTTCCGCAACAGCAAACAGGGTGTGATCAGGACGCTGGAATCCAGTGATTGACAGCCTGGTGCCAGCCGACAAATCTCCTTCTGCACTATAAAAACAGCAGCCAGCCTATGACTACCAATGCGACTGATAAAATCGGGATAATTGCCGGAGGCGGGCAGTTCCCCCTCCTGTTTGCCAAGGCTGTCCACAAACAGGGTCTTAAGGTTTATGCTGCAGCGCACCAGGGTGAAACAGACGAAACCCTGGCCGGCCATGTGGATGGGTTTCAATGGGTAAGACTTGGCCAACTTGGTAAGATCATAAATTTTTTCAAGGATGAAGGAGTAAGAAAATCCGTTTTTATCGGCTCCATAAACAAAACAAATATATATCGTGATGTCAGGCCTGATCTCAAGGGACTCGGACTCTGGAACAAAATAGATATCAGGCAGGACGACGCCATCCTGCGGGCAGTTGCCGACCGCCTGCAAAAGGACGGCATTGAGGTGGTTGCATCAACCGGCTATGTGCCTGAACTGCTTTTTCCCAAAGGAGTACTGACAAAAAAAAAGCCTTCAAAAGACCAGAAAAAAGATATTGCTTTCGGTTGGGAGGTTGCGCGCTCCATGGGAAGACTTGATATCGGGCAATGCGTGGTGGTGCGCAACGGCACAGTACTGGCAGTGGAAGCCATTGAAGGTACTGATGCTGCCATTCGCAGAGGCGGAAGTCTCGGCAAAGAGAAAGCCGTGATTGTTAAACTGCGAAAACCCAACCAGGACCTGCGTTTTGATCTGCCGGCGGTTGGAAAACAAACAATCACCTCCATGCTGGAGGTCAAGGCCTCAGTGCTTGCCGTTGAAACAGGATTTGCGCTGTTCTTTGACAGGGATGCCGTCATTGAGGCAGCCAATGCTGCAGGAATCGTTGTCGTGGGTGTTACAGAAGCCACTTCAGGTGAGCTGTTTTATTAATTACAAAGAACTGCATTCTCTTTCATACAATCCGCTTAAGCATGCAACGAGCTTTTTGAAACCTTAAAAAAAACATGTAGCCCAGCGTGAACAATAAATCATGAAAGCCATGATCCTGGCAGCCGGCTTGGGTACCAGGTTACTTCCCTATACTCTAAAGCGGCCCAAGCCTCTTTTCCCCATTCTCAACACGCCTCTACTGCACCTGACCATTGGCCGGATCAGGCAGGCAGGCGGGGCGGAAATTGTTGTTAATGCCCATCATCTCAGGCATGAAATAAAAAAGGCCCTGCAGCATGAAGCAAACATTATCCTGCAGCAGGAGAAAAAAATTCTTGGCACCGGTGGGGGCCTGCGCATGGCCCTGCCCCATTTCAGCAATGAACCGGTTCTTGTTGTAAATGGTGATATTTATCATTCAATCGACTACAGAGAGGTCTACCGCTTCCATATAGAATCTGAAGCAGACGTAACCCTTGTGCTGCATGATTATCCACGCTTCAACGATGTTCTGGTGGATGAGACCTTTCATATCAGAGACTTCAACAGAACAAGCTGCAGCAGCCGGGAAAGAATACTTGCTTTTACAGGGATCCATGTAATAAATCCCGAGGTGCTGCAAGGTATTTCGCAGGATACAACCTATTGCATCATCGACTGCTACCGAAAGCTCTTGCAGCAGGGAGGCTCAATCAGGGCTTATCTTGCAACTGATCTTTTCTGGACAGACATGGGCACACCAAAAGACTATTTGCAACTGCATGCAGATTTATTGGGTCAGAAGGTGCCCCTTTACGATGAACTTGGCGAGGCTGCTGCCGGGGCTCCCTTTGTTGGATCTCAAAACGCCTCTATCAACAGGGATGTAAAACTACTGGACTGGGTTTGCCTGGGAAATGGAACAAAAATAGGCGCCGCTTCAACGCTGCAGAGGGTAGTCACCTGGGATGGTACGGTTATCCCTGCCGGCTCCTTTATTAAAGATGCAATAGTCACACCTTGAAGGTATTTAAATACAGGGGCCAAGGGGCCAAGGGGCCAAGGGGCCAAGGGGCCAAGGGGCCAAGGAAAAATATTGATTAACTGTCAATTGCACAATGTTTTTCTCAACGCAATTCATTTTATGTACTTGCAATTTTAGGCACGCAAAACTTTTTACAATGACCCATTCAGACAAAAATAATCAGCAGCAACAAATCCTCGATTTTCTTCACAAGGAGGGTTTTGTTGCTGATATTGAGAAAGTCTCTCTAGCTCCTCTTGCCGGTGACGGTTCAAGCCGCATGTTCTTTAAAATTAAAACCGGGATGAATGGAATATTCTGCGGGGTTTTACCGGGCAATGAAAATGTTAAAAAAGGAATAGCTGAAGCCCATGCCGCATATAACATCGGCAGCCACTTGCAGAAAAGAGGCATCCCTGTCCCGGCAATACATGCCTTTAATCCGGAAAACGGCTTTATCCTGTTCGAGGACCTTGGCGACACTCTCCTCTACGACGAACTGCAGGAAAGAAAGAATAAAAGTGGCCAGCAGGTATGGGAACTGACCAAAGAAAGATACAAAGAAATTATAGAACTCCTGCTCTATATGCAGATTTCCGGCAGTGTGCGCTTTGACAGGAAGTGGTGCTGGGATACTCAGCGCTACGATAAGAAGCTCATGCTGGAAAAGGAATCGGGCTATTTCATGCAGGCATTTTGCCGGGACCTGCTCGGTATGCAAAATTTTTCTCCAAAGTTAAGCGATGAATTCAAGCAGCTTGCAGGACGTGCAGCCCGCCAGCCGGCAGTCTATTTTCTGCACCGGGACTTCCAGTCAAGAAACATCATGGTTGCTGCCGGGGAAGTAAGATTCATCGACTTTCAGGGGGGGCGGCTCGGTCCCCTGGGGTATGATCTTGCCTCATTGCTCATTGACCCCTATGCGCAAATTCCGGCAGAGATCCAGCAGGAGCTGCTGGACCACTATTTAGAACAGCTCTGCACCTACGGCCTCGACGACCTGGCCTTTCTAAGGGGTTACAAAAGCCTTGCCCTGCAGAGAAACCTGCAGATATTAGGGGCCTTTGCCTTTCTCTCCGAGCACAAGCAAAAGGTCTTTTTTAAGCAATTCATCCTGCCGGCAACTTATTCTTTACAGCACCTACTTAACGGACCGGAGGGGGATAACTATCCCCACCTGCTAAAGTTATCGGAGAAAATCCTGGGCCTACTGGATAAATAAAATTATATCACTCCTGTAGTACCTTAACAGCATTACAAAAGAATTATTACGTGTAACCAGATGCCTCAAAAAATAACTACCTCTAAAAAATCAGGTTTTACCCAATCTGCCATTGTTGCATTGATCGGCAGGCCGAACGTGGGTAAATCAACCCTGTTCAACCGGATTACAAAATCACGCAAGGCAATTGTTGATCCCACACCGGGTGTCACCCGTGATCGTCAGTATGATCGGGTTGATTGGGACCAAAGCACCTTTATCCTTGTTGACACAGGTGGTATCGAAGCCGAGGACAAACCAGCAGAGGCCAGGGACATTATGGCCGGCAACATCAGGGAGCAGACATTACAGGCGGTTGCTCAGGCGGATGTAGTTTTATTCCTCATGGACGGCCGGGCAGGAGTAACACCCACGGATTTTGACGTTACGAAGCTGCTTCGCAAAACCGATAAACCTGTCTATTATGTGGTCAACAAGATAGACGGCGAGGAAATGGAACCCAACCTGCTCCCACCCTTTTATGAACTGGGGGTGGAACAGCTCTGGCCAATATCTGCAGAGCACGGGCATGGTGTGCGTTCCTTGCTGGACGATCTTGTCGCAGCACTGCCCGCACACGAAGAAAGCCCTTTGCAACCTGCGGATTCTATCCGTATCGCCTTTTTCGGCAGGCCCAATGTGGGAAAATCTTCGCTTATCAACCGGGTGCTTGGAGAAGAACGCATGGTGGTCTCCGATATCCCCGGCACCACCCGGGATTCCATCGATACCCTGCTGACGGTAAATAATAAAAATTACCTGCTAATAGATACTGCTGGAATCAGACGCAGGGGCAAGGTAAAGGAAAAACTGGAAAAATTCAGCATAATAAAGGCCCTTGGCGCCCTGGAACGATGTGATTTGGCTCTGATACTGATCAGTGCCGAAGAAGGTGTTACTGAGCAGGATACCAAGGTGATCGGCTATACCCAGGAACAGGGAAGAGCCTGTATTCTGGTGGTGAACAAGTGGGATCTTGTCAAAGGGGATCCCAAAGTGCAGAAAAAGATTAAGGCTGAATTGGAAATGGCGACTCAATTTGTCGGTTTTGCGCCGGTTTTAACCCTTTCAGCCCTGAACGGCAAGGGAACACAAAAATTACTGCCGACGATTGCTTCCGTCTACGAGCAGTTCTGCAAATCATTTCCCACCAACCGGCTAAACCGCATACTTCAGAAAGCTGTTGAGTCGCACCCGCCGGCGCTGCACAGGGGCAGACGCATAAAACTCCTCTATACAACCCAGATTACCAGCAGGCCTCCAACCTTTGCCATTGTTGCCAATTATCCCAAGGAAATCCATTTCTCCTATCACCGTTACCTGGTCAATACCTTCAGGAAGGAGCTTGAACTTGACAAAACTCCCATCAAGATAGTTTTCCGGGAACGAAAGCGGAGGAAGATGAATTTTTGACTTTTTGTTGCCGGCCGTAATTATCAGCATTGTTTCAAACAGGTCCGGCATATTTCCGCCAACAACTAAGTTGCTTAACTGTAAAAGCCGGTTATTGATAAAAAATAAAACATTGATACCAGTTACACGTTACAAATGAGGCAATTGGTGCACGCACAGCCAGAGAAGAAGCTATAGATCTAACTTGACCCGACGATCGTATTTTTATGTTCTTACGCTGCGTTGATTTACTCCAAGATTTACGCATCGGCAAATATGATTTGTTTAGTTTCAGTCAGCTAAAAAATGTCCAATGGACATGGCAGCTGAGTCTGGTTTAAGCAAAAATCAAGGTGTTGGCAAGCCCCACGTAATAAAACCTGTTTCCTCTAGTTATTTTAATTAGTTGCCTGTTTATTAGTCACGATTGCTGTTATCTGGTTGAGTAATTTGAGGGCTGGCAAACACGTTCCAGTATCTTTTCAAAATGGAAGCCATGGATGGCCAGTTCCACGGCAATTGGCAATGCCCTGCGCTTGACGAAAAAGGTTTTCGCCAGCAATTTCCAGTAGCGGAACCGGGCCTTTGATACTATGCCGAGCCGCCAGGTAGCACGCATAAAGGCGAGCAGGTCTTCGCTGGTTAAGCGGGTTCTGGCTGTGGGCGTGTAATTCTTGAGAAAGGTGTTTATCCTTCTGTAGTAGTTTTTTGGAGAATACAGGGTGGTGAGGAGCTTCTGATACCCTTCAATGAGCTTCTCTTTTTCCATTATGGGTTCAAAATTCAAACCTCCATCCGTATTTTCACCTGAGGCATCACTTAAGAGCCTGCCCTCGGCCTTCAGGCGATGCCAGAGGCGGGTCTGGGGCAGCGCGGTCAATATGCCCACCATGGCGGTGACAACGCCTATCTGCTGGATAAAGCGCACCTGCATATCGAAGATATTCTCCGGGTCCTGGTCGAAACCCACAATGAATCCACCCATGACCTGCATGCCGTGCCGATGGATCGTATCCACCACCTCCGTCAGGCTGCCGGCGGTATTCTGATTTTTCCCGCACTCGATCAGGCTGTCATGATTCGGCGTCTCCAGCCCCATAAACACCTTGAAGAAATTGGCGCCGCTCATGAGCTGCATCAGTTCTTCGTCGTTTGCCAGGTTGACGCTGACCTCGGTAAGCAGGGTAAACGGAAACCGATGCTTTCGCTGCCAATCGATCAGGGCCGGAAGCAGTTGCTTCACTTCTTTCGTGTTGCCGATAAAATTGTCATCAACTATAAAGACCGATTTTCGCCAGCCGGCATCAAACAAGGCCTGAAATTCTCTTTCCATCTGGGCCGGCGATTTTTGCCGCGGAATTCTGCCGTTCATGATGATAATATCGCAGAACTCGCAGTTGAAGGGGCAGCCGCGTGAATACTGGATTGCCATGGTTGCATAATTCCTGATATCTATCAGCGGCCAGAGAGGAACCGGCGTATGCCTGATATCAGGCCGATCCTTTGATGTGTATAGAGGTTTCAACTGACCGGCGTCCAGGTCATTGAGAAAGAGGGGCAAGGTTATTTCCGCCTCATCCAGGACAAAATGGTCGACACCTGCAAACTGCTCATGCTGCGTGGTGAAAACCGGACCGCCGGCAATAATTTTTTTGCCGTGGGCCCTGCAACGATTTATGACCTGTTGCGCGCTTTCCTTTTGCACGATCATGGCGCTTATAAAAACCATGTCCGCCCACGCCAGATGTTCATCCAAAAGCGGCCCGACATTGAGGTCCACAAGTTTTTTGCCCCAGTCGCCGGGAAGCATCGCGGCTACAGTCAACAGGCCAAGGGGTGGAAAAGCGGCTTTTTTTGAAATAAACTTGAGAGAATATTTAAAACTCCAGAATGTGGCTGGATATTCAGGGTATACAAGCAGAATATTCATGAAACGGCCTCTCAAATCATTTCCGGTTTACTCTATGCAATATGCCTGCAATAAGAGAATAATCACGCAGACTCTTTCTCTTCAGCGTCATCTTCATCATCAATATCATCCTCTTCCTCTTCAGTAAGAGGCTCGGCTTCTTTTTTTACCAGCATGATGGAACAGGGCATTTTTCTGACCAGCTCATCGTTGCTGCGATTGAACCAAAGATCCTCCAGCCATCCCTCTCCATGGGCAAGCATGACCAGGAGGTCTATCTGTTCTTCCTCGATGGTTTTCAGAATCTCCGCGGTGGGTTCTCCTTCCCGGACCAGTTCCGTGATGTTCATGCCTTTTTTCTTCTCCAATTGAACAAGCTCGGACAACTGTTTTTTGGTATCCGCAAGAATTCTTTGATACTCTTTTCCCAGTGCCAGGGTTCCCACGCTCCACCCCTTGAGACTGAAGGGATTGTAAATGGAATGGATGACATAGAGCTGCGCTTTGTATTTATGGGCCAGTGAAACCCCGTATTGGATGGCTTTTCTGGAAGACTGGATCATTCTGCTGACAACAAGAATTCTTTTATATTCGTTCATGATATGCCTCGTATTTTGTTATGGGAAAGTGAAACGATATAAAATTTTCCGAGTCACTGAGGAAATCAAATTTCTTTCCCTGATTGCCGTCAAATCACGGTAAAGGTGAATTCCCTTGAATCCTTGGCGTTGTCGCTCCGAATTTCGCTTTTGACAACATATCTTCCCCTTGCGGCATTGGCTGGAAGACGCAGGGGAACTGAAGATGAGTAGGTGCCGTCGGCACGGGTCACCCGTACTTCAGGACTGCCGACAATTGTACCGTTATAGGTAATCATCCTGCTTTCCGTGATGCTGGTCTGCACGTTGGCGGACGGATTCAGTATCGCATAGGTCATTTTGAGCTCCACGGTTTGACCAGGGTTGACAGTTTTAGGCACTGAGGATACATCTTCAAGGGTAATAACAGTGCCGTAGTCTGGCTTGTAGTTGTATGTCTCTTGGGTTTGTTCGCGGCTTTTCTTCTGGTCATAAGCGTAATGACCGATGGCGCCGCCCACCAGGGCGCCTGCCAAGGCGCCGAGCACTATGCTTTGGGTGTCTTTGCCAAGTACCGCCCCTGCAACCGCTCCGGTAGCCGCGCCGACACCGGCGCCGGTTGTTGCCCCCTTATGTTCGTTCATGGTTTCGCAACCCGATAACAGCGACATGCAAAAAAGCAGTAAAACTCCTTTTATCATTAAATTACGTGCCATAACCTTGCCTCCTGATTTTGAATTAAATGGCGGGGAAATTAGGTTATCCCCAACCTGCATTGGATCGGTGATTTCTGCCGATAGACCTTCCGGAACTGTCTGCTGCTGTTCCATATGCCTCATCGCGCTTTAAGGTTTTGTGGGTTTAATAACAATTTCATCTTCCCTGGGATATGTTTTTTCTTCAAGCGGGTACTGAAAATAGCTCGGCTCTGCCGAATTACTTTTGTTTTTCCAAACCAAGGCAGCATTTATCTTTTGGGTGCCTGTCTGTCCCCATTAACACGATCAGTTTTCCGGAGGACTGTTTTTGCATAAATTTCATGGCGCCGATCAAGGTAGAAAAGGTCATTCCCCAATGAGTCTTTCCCTCCGGGTACCCGCCATAACCCATCTTCCAACCTTTCGGACTCCCCTGAAGGACACCGAATGTCTTTACCATTGCTTCCTCCATTATTATTGGATCAACACAGCCAATTGGGGTTGATCTAATACAGTATCATTATCATTGACTCAACGCTGTCACCTATTGAAGGGTGAAAAATCCTTACAAGCCGTCCTTTTTTAGTGTGGCCATTCTCTTCAGGCCAGAACATTTCAGCGTATGCCTTGTTATATAAAGTGTAAAAGCAAAAGACATGCCATGAGGCAAAATCATTTGGGAGACTCAGGAAAATTCTTTAGTAACAGGCTGTTACTCCTGGTGAAGAAAACATATGACGAGGCTGACAGGAGCTATTTTTCCACAATATGTGGTGAGGCCTCAAAATATTGAGGGAGGAGAAAAACAGGGACATCGTATTGTTCAAGGCGTGGTAACGAGCCGCTCCACCTTGTTGGCATCATGTTCCTTTTGCGTGCAGAGACGGACCAGTTCTCTCAATTGGTCGTCCCGACTGCAGGACAAGAGTGGCCCCTCTGGTGGCTTTCAGGGTGCGCTGGGTGTTCAGGTCTGGAAACTGCCGGTTGGGAGCCGTTTAGTGCGCGTAATTCTTGACGGCCAGGCCGAAGTGGCCGGGGATCGCCTCCTTCGGGGTTTGGACAACATGCACTTTCCATCGCTGCAGTCATCTTGCGCCCCTCTTACCTAACTCGTGTCTGTCCAGAAATGAAGATTTTTGCCGGAGATTAAGGACCGCGATAAAAATAAGCGCAGGCATATATATGATATTCCGAGCATTATTTTTTGAGCATGACGCAGAGATACGACAAAAAGGCCATTTATGGACAGACACTAACTTAGATAGACGCACTTTCAGAATCTGAGTTACCCTTCTGGCTGCGCTACGGGACCTGAGTAAAATACCGCGCACGCTTTAAGGGCTCCGGTCCGTCTTTCCGGAAGCACCCTGCAAGAGATTCTCTCCTTCCTGCAAAAGTTGTGACTGCCGTGCCTGTTCCTCGATGACGTCGGCTTCGCTGTATAAGCCGGCTTCGGCTTTCGTGGACACCGCATCGAGTTCTTCGTGCGGCGATTCAGCAGGGAGCCGCTTTGCCGGTATGGTGCCGCGTGTATCTGCTTGTTTCCCGTCGAGCACGGTGACGGGGACGCCTTGAGGAAACACAACCTCGCGGGCCTCGTCGGGCATCGTGATGCCATGTTTCTGAAAGGCGCGTTTGACTAGCCGGATCACCGAAGACTTCACCTTCAACCAACTGTGTTCACGACCGTTGAGCCAAAAGTAAATGCGTAAGTTAACTGTAGACATTCCAAGGCTGTCCGCCAATACCGAGGGCTCGGGGTCGTTCAGAATGGCTGGGTGGTCCGCCAGCACTTCCCGTGCTATCTCCTGGGCCTCGTTGATCGCATCGTCGTAGCCGATACCGACGACAAAGTCTTCCCGCCGGTTGGAGTTTGTCGTGAAGTTGCAGAGGTTGCTCTTGTAAACACTGGAGTTTGGGATCTGCACGAGGTTCCCATCAAGGGTCATCAGGATCGTCGTACGCATGTTCAACTGCTGCACGTACCCGGTTACACCGGACACCTCGACCAAGTCGCCGGTCTCGAACGGCTGCTGCATGCTGAGGAAGATGCTGGCCAGGAAGTTCTCGGTAATTTCTCGAAATGCGATACCAACGACCAGACCTATCAGGCCGGTGCCGCCGACCACCGTCAATGCCAGTTGAGTCAGACCGGAGACTCTCAGAATGAGATAGGCCCCGCAGAGAAAAACGAGCATGCCCGTCCCACGAGCGATCACATTTTGCAAGAGTTTCGTCCGAATACGACTGCGAAGGAAAATCCGGGTTCCTTCGGTTGCCAGCATGCCGGCGCCCACCGACAGCGCCAGAATGAGCAGCGCAAACGCGATAAAGGGAAGCAAGCGGATGAAGTCGTGCCATAATATCAACAGTCCCCTCCACGCCGGACGAAAATCCCATACAGGAGGATCGAGTACCTCCATCCCGTTGGCCACGGCGACAACGTCCTGGGTGTTGCGTGCCAGATCGCCGGCCCATTTCTTGAGCTCATCGGACTCCACCCGGCCGTTGAGAAAGACGACTCCTTCCTCAACCCGGACTTGCGGGTCGATGAACCAGTCAGTGGCATCCAGGACATTCTGGAGTCGCTTGCGAATTTCTTCATCGCGCGCGACGGGTTTTACGTCCACCTTCGCGGGTGCCGGGGAGAGATCTTCTTTGGCGGGGGCGGTAAGCTTCTGCGGTTCGCCGGCTTTGCCGACTGGCTCCTGTGCCATGGCCGCCGAGATCAGCACGCTGCACACAGAACCGAGCAACACTGCCCACAGAATCAGTTTATAGATATTCATTGATATTCATCGTTACTGCCGATCTTCAGGTGCAGGCTTGATGTGGTATCGCTCATGTTTCCTCCTTGAGTGAGGCCTTGGTCACAAGAACAGCAATATTAAGATGGTTTCCTTTTCCATTCCGGTACTCTATTTCAACTCATCATTTGCAGTTTCGACTACTTATTTCTTTTAGAGGCCTAATCCGACGGCTTCTCCTCCCGTTGCCTTAGTGCCAACCTTCCCCGCTTCGTTATCCCAAGGCTATTCATTCTCTTCCTCTTCCCCAGCGTACAAAGCAGGTTCAGATTCGAGCGTTTCGCGCAGGTGCGCCAGGCGCATCTCAATCCTCGTGCGATCATGCGCGGGTTTGATAGTACGATCGGCCAGCTCGGCAATCCACTGTACCTGTTCATTGAGAGCCTTCCTGCGGCGTGGGCTGACCGTCAGACTGGCGATGTTTTCAAAAGCGCTGAGCATGCGCGCCATGACGGCGACATTACCTTCAGAGCTTCTCCTGATCTGATCGAACGAATCTGCCAGCAGAATTTCAAAAGTCGGGGCGACCGTGATCACACGCAGTTTGCCTTCCTCATAGCGGCGTGAAGAAGGGAATTGCCGGGAGGCCAGCCGTGCCATAATCGCCGCCAGGTAATCTACGCACATCACGGCCGTAGAGGTGTCATTGACACCGGGCGAAAGTGCTTTCAAAGCGATATCAACGATCTGTCTGACACCAAAAGCAGGGTCTTGCTCAATCGTGCGATAGCTGCTGATACTGTAAGACGAATAAAGAGCAGCGATCGTCTCCTGATCCAGAGGGTCTTCCAGGGCGAGTGCGGCCAGCGCGGTCTCTTCGACAACAAAATCGCCGATGCCGCGCTCCATGCGCAAAATAGTATTCCTGTCCCGCGCCAGGCGCAGGAGCGCACCAGTATTTACATTCTGAATGTAACCGGTCATCTTTGCCGAAACCGAGTGCCAGGTCAGCTTTTCCAGGGACCGGAGCACCTGGCCCTTATCCTCATCTTCATCTGGTCCCTGTCCTATTTTTTCCGGGAAAAGCCTATCAATAACCGCGATAGTTTCCGCAGCGACCGAGGAGATGATCCTTGAAGCCTGAATCGAAGAGGCGATGTGATGAATAAAGAAAATGAGAACGCCAACGCTGCCGAGCGCCAGAACAAATGCGAAGAACACCGCCAGGACAGGAACAAATTCCACCTGGCCACTGCCGCGGATGGTGCGCAGCACGATCAGGCAATACGAGAATATGCCGGCGAAGACCCCGAGCGTGTACTGCGTAACGTGACTGCGCATGAAGTTCCGCAGGATGCGCGAGGTATATTGGCTCGAAGCCAGCGTCAGCGCCACCAGGGTCATGGAGAACGTGACTCCCATAACGGACATCATCGAACCGGCAATCGTCGATAACATATCGCGAGCGCCTGCCGCTCCGGCCCCGAACAGTTTTGGCCACCGGGCAATCCACCGGTCGCTCTGAGCGAAGTCTGCCTCGACCAGAACTACAGCTAAGGCAATACTGTACGCGACGATCACCGAAGGCGCAAACCAAAAGCTTGAGCGCAGATTGCTATAGAGTTGTTTGATCTTATGCATAGGTCACCCCCCGAGTGTGGGGGTAAAAGAACGCACGATGTTTCAGAAAGCGGATCGATTCCGGCATAAAGTTTTTTTAAATTATTATGCTGCATGGCTCATTTAAACTTTGCGGCTGCGTCGTGGAAGGCATTCTTGACCTCATCCCAGGCCTTCTCAGCGCCTGTCTTGAGATCTTCCCAGGCTTCATCGCCGGCAGCCTTCAACTCCTGCAGCTTCGTCCCGGCCGTATCCCGCTTCTGCTGCAAGACTTCGATTTTTGCGTAGTACTCAACCTTCGCTTCGGCTTTGGCTGTGTCCGCTTTGGCTTTGAGCAGGTCGATCTGCGCATTCCATTCCTTCATCTGGGCCTCGAGCTTTTCTTCATACGCCCTGCGCTTGTCCGTCATGGCAACCTCCTGTTGGTTGAAACGATTTTTCCCGCCTCAGGCCTTCCTCCTGCCCATAACCAGCAATGCTATACCGCCCACGAGGGCGATGGAGCCCACAATCGGTGACAGCGGCAGTGTTCTCGTCCTTTCGGCCGTCATATGGATAGGGCCGAGATCGACGACATTCTCGTGTGTCGTATAGCTGATGCCCTGATAGGCGAAGGCCACGATTCCGATAGAGATGAGAATAATGGCTGCTATTGTGTATGTTTTCAAATACCTCATTTTGGTATCAATTACCCTGACTATTTTCCGCAGGTTACAAAGCTCTGCGTCCCTGGATGACGTTGAGCAGGACCACTATAACTGCCAGCACCAGCAGTACATGAATGAACCCGCCCATGGTGTAACTGCTGATCAGTCCAAACGCCCACAAAACTAACAGTATCACTGCAATCGTCCACAACATACGTTCCTCCTTCAAGTGCGCTTAACGGAATTCACGCCCTTAATTTGTCTGATTTTTGCTGCGCTGCGGTCCGTGCCGCCGCCTTTTTTTCATCCATGCACCCCGGCAATCAGTTGGGGCTGTTTCTCCACCTTTGATTAGATAACCCGCGTTTCCTCATCCCTGTGCAAATGTGTTTCAATTGCGTCTTTGTGATGATCAATCCTTAAACCTTCGGTCGTTATCATATTTTTTTCCTACGTTTCCAGGGTTAAGATTCCGGATTCTTCTTTTCTTCCACCTGCCTATGCATCATGAAACTGTGCAGCAGCCAGCCAAGGACAAGGCCAATTGCAAGAATAAAAAACATGAGCAGCGAGCGGGACATGGTGAGCGTCCAGAACAGGAATCTTATCTCGGCAACAGCGACATTCTGAATAATGAAAAGCATGGCAAGACCGGCAAGAATCAAGCTCAATACAAGTTTAAAATTCATTTTATCAGCCCACCTTCCAGTGAAAAATACTCACGGACTTTCACCGCAATCTGGCGATCCGGCATCGCGTCTTCTGATTCTACCGGCTCAATGTGTGCACCGTGCCTGTCGCTTACGAAACGTTTTTTCAGTTCTCCCTTTGCCCCGTCAGGACCAAATATCAAAATCGCTTCTGCCTGCCGAACAACCGAAACAACCTCTGCGGAGTAGATGTGGCGTTGGCCCGTTAATATTTGCTCACGGCCAGCATCCGCTGGAATCATCTGCGATTATTTTGTGGCATCATTAATTTTATCTTTTGCCGTATCAAGTGCCTTATCTATCTCCTTACCGGTTTTTTCAGCAGTTCCTTCTTTTTCACAACCGATTTGAACAAATGTGATCATCAGTAGAATAAAAAGAACAGCACCTTTCTTAAATATCGATTTCATCCAGTCCTCCTTATTGAATTAACAACTTAAACCTCTAATATTCGCTTAATCAGATACGGAAGCATGCCACCTTGAGTAGCGGTCATCTCTGCGGTCATTCGGTCCCGGCACCAGACAGTCGGGGACCAGATAACCGCTGAGCCGGTTTACCGCTATTTGACCCGCATGTCATTCTTGACCGAGGTCACTCCCTTGACGCTGCGGGCGACTTTGACCGCTTTGTCAATGTCGGCCTGGGAATTGACAAAGCCGCTCAACTGGACGACGCCCTTGAATGTTTCAACGTTAATCTCGCTCGATTTGAGGGAATCGTCTTTGAAAATTTCCGTCTTTACCTTGGCGGTGATGACCGAGTCGTCGAAATACTCTCCGGTTCCCTCTTTCGTTGATGTCGAGGCGCAGCCCAGAAAAGATGCCAGCATAATGACCAGTAAAAAGGGGATGAACAGATTGAACAGTTTCATAATAATTCTAATAGTTTGTTACGTTTTTGATTTTTATCTTCCCGCTACTTGTGATTGCTGTTTTCTCATCTGTCGCACATGATTTTCGAGGATGGCGCAGCAAGGTTATTGTCTAGTTGGTTTTGGACGCCTCGTAAGAGAGTATCTCCCATGGTTCATCAAGAAGGTGCATCGCTCCCTGCAGCACTTTGAAATACTCGGACTCGCCATATGTTTCAAAGTCCTTCAGTGTCTCCCATTCCTGGAGCAGGCAGAAAATATTTTCATCTTCCGTACCATTAAATAAATCACAACGGACGCAGCCCTTTTCCAACCTGATTGGGCTGAGCAGCGAGGTAATCGCCTGAAATAGTTCCTTCCTCTTCCTGGGCTCCACCTTCATATACATGGCAACCATGATCATACTTTGTATAGAGCAAGAAGCATGCCGTCAGAAGAAGCAGTAGATAACATGTTGCAAAAGCCCTTATTAACAGGGTATGAGAGGAAACGGTGAGAACAAGAGAAAAAGCCCGAAGAGTTTATTCGGCCTCAACATGTGGCGGGCCCTCAAAATATTGAGGGCAAAGTGGGGCAGCGGGTTAATCCGACGATTTCTTCTGCGGGCGTACTATCCCGAGCTTATGCATTCTGGCCCGCAGGGTACTCGGATGCAGTCCCAGGATCCCGGCAGCCCCTTTTTTCCCCTCGATGCGCCACCCGGTATCGGAAAGTACCTTGAGGATATGCTGCCGTTCCATCTCTTTCACGGTTCCTCCCTCGAAAGAGACCGGGTTGGCTGGATTATTCAGATTGTCTGCGAGCAGCAATCCCGGGCCCGGGCAAAGGATCACCGCCCGTTCGATGATGCTTTCCAGTTCCCTGATGTTCCCGGGCCACGCATAATCCTGCAGGGTTTTCATGGTTTCCTTCGGGATGGAGGTGATCTTTTTCCCCAGTTTCCGGGCATAGCGGTTCACGAAGGTTTCGACAAGCAGGGGAATATCCTCTTTCCTTCGCCGCAGCGGCGGGACGGTAATGGGAAAAACGTTCAGCCGGTAGAAAAGGTCCTTGCGGAACCTGTCGGCAGCAATCTCTTCTTCGAGGTTCCGATTGGTGGTTGCTATGATGCGCACATCAACCTTGATGGTCTTTGCCGATCCCAACCGCTCAAACTCGCCATGCTGGATGACCCGAAGCAGCTTAGCCTGCATGGAGAGCGGCAGTTCCCCTATTTCGTCCAGGCACAGGGTGGAGCCGTCCGCAACTTCGAAGCGGCCCACCTGCCTGGTATCCGCCCCGGTAAAAGCCCCTTTTTCCCGGCCGAAGAGTTCGCTTTCCAGCAGATTTTCGGGGATGGCGGCACAGTTGACGGTTACGAGCGGCAACTTCCTGCGGGGGCTCAAATGATGGATGGCCTCGGCAATAAGCTCCTTTCCGGTTCCGGTCTCGCCGAGGACAAGGACCGTTGTATCGATGGGAGCTACCTGTTCGGCACGGTAGAGGACATATTTCAGGGAATCGCTATTCCCGATGACATTTTCAAAGTGGAGTCTCGTGTCGATCTGTCGGCGGAAAAAGATGTTCTCGATCACGAGACGGTCTTTCAGTACCTTGATCTCCTCCAGTGCCTGGCGCAGGGATTCCTCTGTCTGCCGATGTGCCTGAATCTCCTGTTGCAGTTTATCACCGGTCATCCTTGTGTCTGACCGGCGCTCCCTCTGCCGCTGTTCGGGGCCGCCGTGGAGCTTCTGAACAGACGGTGACACAAGTTTCCGGTTGCTGATATCGCGGACGTTACACTTGATCACCTTGTTTTTATTGACCTGAAAAGTGGTGCAGATGAATTCCACGGCTATTTTTCGACCGTTCCTGGTCTCCAGCGACAGGTCGTCGTAACGCAAAAATCCCCTTTGACGCAGGTTTTGAAAGGCATCCTTTGACGCTTTGATATCTTTAAAGCAACCGATCTCCCAGAGTTTTTTCCCTTGTAATTCCGCATGGGAGTATCCCACCATTTCCGCCAGGTAGGGATTGGCATCGGTTATCTTGCCGGTTTCGGCATTAAAGAGCAGTATCCCCTCCCTGACTTCTTCAAAGAGACGGCGGTACCGGGTTTCCGAGATTTTCAGCGCCTCCTCCAGTTCCCTGCGTTCGCTGATGTCGGTTACCGTTGTCCGGCAGAGTGGATTTTCGGCGGGGCCCGGCAAGGAAGAAATGGAGTCAAGCTGAGCGTAGAATGGTTTGCCGTTTTCCTGAAAAAGGGTGAGGGCGCTGGTCTGTTTGCTTTTTGCGGCAAATATTTTTTTCAGGTGCAGATAAAAGAGATCGCTGTCATCCTGGCTCATAAAGGATGTAAAAGCTTTATTGAGCAGGGCGTCCTTTTCTACCCCCAACTGGAGGCTGCCGGTAAGATTTACCTCTACAATAAAGCCTTTCCTGTTAAAGGTAAAATAACCGACCGGGGCAAATTCATACAGGTCGGTAAATCGCTGCCGTGATCGTCCAAGCTCTTCCTGGGTATGGCGCAGGTCCTCATTTTGCATTTCCAGTTCGATCTGATAGGTGTTGAGTTCATGAACCAGTGCCTGCACATCTTTCTGGGCCATAGGCGGTTGTTCATTCGGCTGCGCAGCCAGAAACTTCTGGGCCCTTCTTCGCAGTTCAGCGAACTTAAATTCACTGCTTTTTTTCATCACTCACCTAACCTGGAAATCAGCACAATAGCGGATTTTTTTATGTAAATCCCGAAACATAACCCAACCCCTTAGAATAAAAGGGTCGGTATGGCCTCAATATTTGGTGGCATTGTACATCCACATTCACGTCTCTGCAATAACCATTGCAGAGACGTGAATGTATTGGAAGCAATAATAAATTTACAATATCACACATTTTTCACAATTTTCATGCGTACGTTTTGATTGACATTCCACGTTAGAATTTCCACTTTTTTTATGAACTGTGCAGTATTTTAAATCTCTGGTAAAACAAAATGGGTTGAATACCCCGGCAAAACGGCCATTGACAATCTCCCAACGGTATGACAACCAGGCACAGAAAAAATTTTATTATCACCTGGGACCGGTTTTGACCCGGAGTTACGATTTCAGTATGCTGGTTTATTCGGCCCAGGGCGGCGCCAGCGAGGTCGATATCGGTGCCAAAAGTTTCCGGAAGCTGGTGGTGGCGGTAGTTGATGCCAACGGCTGTGCTTTGGTGCGTCAGGAAATAAACGGATCCTTCGAAAAAGTCCCCAGGTGGAGAAACCGAGCTTAATCGAACCTGCAGCCGGTCCGATTATCAATATTTTCAGGGGGACGGCCAGGTTAATCACCGGGGAGAAGTGCGAGGTCTTCTACAATGGTTCTGTCACCGCGCCGGGGAAGTGAATGGGATGAGATTATTTAAGTTTGGAATGCCGGTTCAGGATTTCAATGTTAGGTAAAATCTGCTACAAGATAAATAATATAGTAGATAAACACCTCAACAGTGCTTAAATTTTAAATAATAACGAAAAAACAATAATATTTGGATTGGAAAAAGTACATGCCCACCCACCCATAACAGTTGGTGAGTGTTTTATAATTTTAGATGTTATAGGAGTAGTTACTATGCAACCTGAAGAACACAAAGGATTTATGATAACTGATGCGCCTGGGTGGATGTTTAATGCTACTAAAATAATACCATCCGCCTTTTTCAAACATGCCTTTAATGCCTGTACTGTAGAATCTTTAAAAATCTCCATAAATTTTGCACTGGAGAAAATCAAACGAAATAATAAATATAAACGAATTAACAATTAGGGCAATGTGAAGAAAAATGCCTGATGTTATGAGGTATAAAACTGTACGCAACTCTACCTGCTATTCATGTGAACTCGTGAATGATTCTTAAATTACCCAGGAGTTTATTAGACATATTGAATTACAGGCTAGGATTCCTAGCTATTTAATTGCGGATTGTATGGAATCGTCAACTCTTGCGGCAGGATGTTTCAATGATAGATTGCCGGAAGATACAAAAAACGAACTTTGAATGTGCCAAATAGAGTTTAATTTACTGCAATTCATACAAGGAACCAGTGAATGTAGAAACTTGGCACCAAACGGCAAATGCCATTTCATGCAACCGTTCTCCGCAGAAAACAAGCCAAACCAAAAAACTCAAACTAGTTTTTTCCTGTTTCAACCTTTTTCATAAAATCCAGCCAGATCGGGGCGGCAACCTGCCCTCCTGAAGCATCTTTGCCCAGAGACAGATTCGTATCATGCCCCAACCAGACCCCGGCCAGAAAATCCCTGGTGTAGCCAATAAACCAGGCATCCATATTATTGTCTGTGGTTCCGGTCTTGCCCGCAGCAGTTCTCTTAAGTCCCATGGCACGCCTGCCCGTTCCCTGCCTGATGACCTCCTGTAGCATATGATCCATCTGCCTGGCGCTATTTTCTGACATAGCACGTATTTTCCCAGGCAAATTTTCTTCAAGGATATTGCCATGCCGGTCAATTATTTTTTCAATGAATAGTGGCGGCGTGTGCCTGCCCTTGTTGGCAAAAGCGCTGTAAGCGCCGGTCATCTCCAGCAGGGATATACCTGATGAACCCAGAGCCAGGGTAAGGTCGGGCCTTATTTCTGATCGTATGCCAAGATCCTTTGCCATACTGATTACCCTCTTGACCCCAACCTCCTGCAGAAGCTTAATAGCCACAATGTTGCGGGAGTCGATGAGTCCGTTCTTCAGAGTTGTAGGGCCAAGATATTGATTGTCAAAATTTTTCGGTTCCCAGGTCCTGCCCCTGCGCACTCCGGCCAGTTTCAGCGGCTCATCCATGAAAATCGAATTGATTGTAAAACCTTTTTCCAGGGCTGCTGCGTAAACAACAGGCTTAAAGGCCGAGCCCGGCTGACGCACAGCCTGTGTAGCCCTGTCGAACTGACTGGCAGCAAAATCAACCCCGCCCACCACAGCGCGCACCTTTCCCGTCCCGGTCTCCATGACAACCATGGCTGCCTGGGGATTTTTTCCGTTTTTCTGCGCCTTTGATAATGCTCCGATGCCTTTCTGAATTGAAGCCGTTGCGGAATGCTGAATTGCCGGATCAAGGCAGGTATAAACCGTAAGACCGCCGGTGGTTAATAATTGCTGCCCATATTCTCGGTGTATGTAATTGCTGACCTGTTGCACATAGTATTCCCCGCCAAAGGAATCAGCACGGGAGTTTTGCAGGTGTAATGGGTCACTGAAGGCTTCTCTGGCGCTTTCAGGAGTGATGTACCCTTCTTCCGCCATTCTGTTGAGTACATAAGCCTGGCGTTTTTGAGCTATTTCAAAATCCTTAAAGGGCGAATAACGGCTGGGCGCCTGGGGCAGGCCTGCCAGCAGTGCCATCTGCCCCAGACTCAGGTCTTTAACGGTTCTGTTGAAATATGTCCGTGCAGCTGCTTCCACGCCATAGGCTCTCTCACCCAGGTAGATCTGATTCAGATAGATATAGAGTATTTCATCTTTGCTCAGCACCGAATCCATACGGTAGGCAAGAATTGCTTCCTTGATCTTGCGTGAATATACCTTTTTTCGTGACAGCAGGAGTGAGCGGGTCACCTGCTGGGTAATGGTACTGCCCCCCTGGGCCCTGGCTCCTGCCCGCAGGTTATGAAAAAAAGCCCGGAAGATCGACCAGGCATCCACCCCCGGGTGCTCATAAAAACGGGCGTCCTCTGCTGCCACAAAGGCCTTGGGCAACAACTCCGGCATAGACTCCAAAGAGACAACCCTGCGGTTCTCCTCATATATTTCCTTTACCACCTGATGGCCTTCGGCAAGCACAAGTGTTGTCATCTTGGGCTCATAATCCTTGATGGATTTCAGGTTGGGGATATCAAGCAGAACAAAAAGATACAGGGTCAGGCTGATAAATACAGTGAGTGAAAAACTGATCCCGCCCAGAAAAATAATGCAGTGGACATGACTCCAGGGCTTTTTCCTTTTGGCAGGCTTTGCAGTTTTTTTCTTCCCTGCGGGCGGTTTTCTATTTTTAGCAGGAGATTTTTTACTTTTACTATGTAAAGGTGTTTTCTTGCCCATTGATGCCGAACTTGTCCGGAGAAGTTTTGTAGTGTATTTTATTTTGTTGCGGTTTATTTACATCATGCTGACCAAGAACACAAATAGCAATTATCACCCTAGCAGCGGAGATCACCTTGTCCAGAATTAAAATTCTTTCCGAACACTTAGCCAACCAGATTGCAGCCGGTGAGGTAGTTGAACGCCCTGCATCCGTGGTCAAGGAGCTCCTGGAAAACTCCATCGATGCCGGGGCCTGCCAGGTGCAAATAGAGATTGCCGGCAACGGCACCCAGCTTATTAAGGTTATTGATGACGGCATGGGCATGGATGCGGATGATGCGCTCCTGTGCCTGGAGCGCCATGCCACGAGTAAACTGGGGCAAAGCCCTGACGACAGCAACAAGCTGGCTGCAATCCGCAGCCTGGGATTCAGGGGTGAAGCAATTCCAAGCATCGCCTCAATAGCAAAAATGTCCATTACCTCACGGACCGGAAATGATCCATTGGGCACCCGTATCGACGTACGCTACGGTAAAATCTTGAAGGTTCATGAAATCGGCTGCAATAAAGGCACTGTTATCGAAATAAAAGATTTGTTCGGCAACCTGCCGGCCCGCAAAAAGTTTCTCAAAAGCTCCCGCACCGAGCTCTTTCACATAGAGGAAATTATTAAGAATTATTCCCTGGCCTGTTACGAACTCGGCATTTCGTATACTGTCAATAAAAAGACCGTCCTGGATTGTACAGCCGCCGGCTCCACCATGGAAGACCGGGTAAAAATGCTTTATGCCAAGAACGGACCTGCAGACTTAATCCCTTTGCAGGCCCCGGATAATGGAGCTATTGCCGGTGATGGAATTATTGTCAAAGGTGTCCTGCTTCCTCCTGAACATTCTTTTGCCGCCAGTGCCAAACTGAGGCTCTTTGTCAATGGCAGGGCAGTGAAGGATAGGATGATGGCCCATGCGGTAACCGAAGGGCTTGCCGGCTACCTCATGAAAGGGTGCACTGCAGCAGGAGTTGTGTTTGTCACTGTTCCTTATGAAAAGGTTGACGTCAATGTGCATCCCACAAAACAGGAAATTCGCTTTCAGCAGCCAAACCGTATCCATGAAAAAATAGTTGCCGCGGTGCGGCTGGGAATGGACAAATACCAGCAATCGGCAAAGGAAAAAATCTTTGGTCACAATGTAAAAACTAAAAACACAAAGGCGGAACAATCCCTGCCGAAGGAAAAAACAAAAAGCAGGGTTAAAAATATTTACGAGCTCCTTAATTCGCCTTCTGAAAAAACACCGGCAAAAAAATTTCCAAAAGGCAAAGGCAGCAGGCCCTTTGCCTCTCTCCGTAAGAATATAAGCTTCTCCCCAAATGAAGCCGGGGAAACCATTGCAACAGCTGAGCCTCTGGCGCCTTTTTCACAGACATCAGTGGACAAGGAGACCCCGGTCCCTGAGTCCCTAAACCCCATCGGGCAGTTCCTTGACCTTTATCTTCTATGCGAGGCAAGGAGCGGAGATGAAAGTTACCTGGTGGTGATCGATCAGCACGCAGTCCATGAAAGGATTCTTTTTGAAAACCTCAAGAAACAGTTTGCGTCCAGGCAGATGACAAGCCAGAGCCTTCTGTTTCCTAAAATGCTGGAACTTGCGCCGGAATATGCTGCAGTACTGGAAAAAAACAGGGAACAGATCCAGCAGTTGGGCCTTGTGGTTGAAGATTTCGGCGGAGACAATCATATCATAAAAGCTGTTCCTGCGATAATCAGCCACCTTGCCCCCGAAGAAATTCTGACAGGAATCCTCATGGAATATTCCGGGTCGGAATATGGTCAGGAAAAAGGGCGCAAACATGCCGATGCCGCCAGGCTTGATGACATCCTCTCGTCAATGGCCTGCAAGGCAGCCGTCAAGGCCGGCCATAGCCTTAACGAAATGGAAATTGAGCAGCTTTTAAAACTCATGCGGGAGAGCAAGGCTTTCACCCATTGTCCCCATGGCAGACCCGTAGTGCGTATGTTCTCCGGGACAGATATAAAGAAATGGTTTCACCGCACCTGATCTGAACTAAACCGGTGAAAACGGTCTTTTCCCACCCGAGACCAAGATAGAACCATTTTTTCTGCACCGGGGATTGTTAAGTGAACAAAGAAAACAAAAAATGAGGCTGTCCCAGGAGCCTGTCGAAGAATTCCCAATCTACTGCAAAAGCGAGAGAATCGGTTCAAATTTCCGTGAATTTTCTTTAAATAGCGCTGCTATTCGCATCAATTTCCCGAAAATTTGCTCAATTTTTCGTTACGATTATAATTCCCCGAAAGGCTCCTAGATAAAAAAATTATCTGGTCGGCAACTCCTTAATGAGCTGTATCCGGTCTTCGTGGGGAGGGATAAAACCGTAATGCAGCAGGCCATCAATAATTCCCGCCGCATACATTTTAGAACTGAAGAATACTCGATCTTTGCCCCGCAGTTTTGCCAACTCTTCACTGTGATTAGCGACTACGAGACCGTTATTACGCCCCCGTATCATGTCCTCGTCATTTCCTGAATCGCCTGCAACCATTACCTTGATCGAGGGGAATTCGTACTTGTATTTTAAATACTTAATGGCCTTGCCCTTGGACGCACGCTTCGGGAGAATATCAAGGAACTGACCATGGGAATGAATGACCC
The DNA here is from genome assembly GCA_947259115.1 of uncultured Desulfobulbaceae bacterium. Taxonomy (GTDB): domain Bacteria; phylum Desulfobacterota; class Desulfobulbia; order Desulfobulbales; family BM004; genus BM004. The sequence continues at coordinate 126,330 of CAMYKS010000010.1, forward strand.
TGCATGACAACTTCTCTTCCGTTAACTTTCTGTGAATCTCATCAAGATAGTCTGTTTTGTCATCCATGTAGTAGCTTATCTTGTGGGCCCGCTGTCCCTCGGCCTCCTGGGGGGTAAGAAAATCCAGCGCCTGCAGGGCCGACTTTATCTGTTCCGGTTTCCATTTGTTGGATATATGCTGTTGCCAGCCTTTGTCCATGCGCAGGTCAGGACCATAATAGATCTCCGTTCCCACTGAACAGATAATGATGTCCGGAACCGGTATATTATATTCGGTCATCGCCTCAAGAGTCAGCTCGAGGCTTCTTCCAGTAGCGACTCCCCAGGCAATACTGTCTCGATATTGCTCAAGCAGCATAAGCAGGCGGTCCATGCTGTCATTATCACCTATCAGAGTATTGTCAATGTCAGTAATCATCAGATAATTAGAAGATGTAAGCCTCTTGCCAAAAGGTGGGCGCTTAGAGAATGTATATTTCATTCTTTCATCAGGCATTCCTATTGTCTCCAGGTCAGGATAAGCCTCTCCCAGGGACTGAATCATCGTGTGACAGTGTGATGTCCAGGAATAGTGCTTACGCACACCGTTTATACCGTTGTTGGAAAATTCATCCCACTGTTCATCATTTATGAGAATGGAATTTACAGCAGCAGCGATTTCAGATGGCTTGCGGGCATCAACCAGAATGCCGTTAGCGCAGTTTTTCACAATATCCTCCGGTCCCCCGTCATTGGTCGCAACTATGGGTAAACCGCATGCCGAGGCTTCAATCAAGGTAAGGCCAAAGGGTTCTACCAATGCCGGGTTGACGAATACTCCCCGGCTTTCGGCACAAAGCCGGTATAATTCCGGCACTTCTGTTTCAAAATCATGTTTTTTGGGAATGGCAAGTTTGCCGTACAAGTCATATTTGTCCATCTGCAGAAGCATGTCCGTCAGGACAGCGCGTTCATTTTCTTCCATTTCAGCTATGTTCTGACGTAGGCCGGCAAAAACAGCGAGGTTGGCAATGGCCTGCAGTTCAGGATCCATACCATAGGCCTTAATCAGACCGGTTATGTTCTTTCGCTGGTCCGGCCTGCATAATGCCAGAATGAACGGTTTATCGGGATGACCCCAGAACCTCTGCAGTTCTTTTGACAGTGCAACTCTTGCCTGTTTGATCTCTTCGGGGACATTCTCTGAATCAAAATGGTAGTTATAATACGGGTAAAAAGTCTCCAGGTCGATCCCAGGGGGGATCACAACGTAATGACCGTTTTTAAAATTTTTATAAAGACCGTATTGTTTATCGATCTCCTGCTGGGTGGAGGTTATTATAAGCCTGGCTTTCTCAATAATTCTTTCCTCCGCCTGGATACGGGTATCCATTTTATATTGTTTGTTTATCCGCTGCTCGGAGAGTCCATCAGCCAGCAGCTTGTCTCTTTTATTGCGGCCCATGGAATGACCGGTAAAAATAAAAGGCACATCAAAAGCTTTTGCCAATTCCTTGGCAACATACCCTCCATCTGCATAATGACCGTGAATAATGTCCGGGGTCCGCTGCTGCTTTTTCAAATACTTAATGGTCTTGTCGATGAATTCCTCCAGGTGGGGCCATAGCAGTTCCTTACGTAAATATTTCCGCCCCCCGCACTGGATACGGACGATACGGGCCTTCTCGGACAAAGGTTCTATTTCCTTGCTGTAATCCGGAGAAACAGCCTTGTCCTTGATGAGCCTGGTGACAAGATCGACCTGTTCAACGTCCTCGCGTTGGGCCACGGCCCTGGCCAGCTCCAGGACGTATTTCACCTGGCCGCCGGTATCGGCGTCACGCCCCATCTCCTGGGCATGACCGCGAATAAGACCGTGCAGGCTGAAAAGCTGTATGTAAAGACCTTTGCCGGACATAATACAACCCTATCAATAAGTGATGTGAATGTCCAGACCGGCTTAAGGATTTAAAAACCTGACATACACAGATTGTTTTTTTCAGTCTTCTTCCAGAAATAATTTTGCCAATCCACAACGGACATCCGGCTGCCTATGTGGCATATTTCTTTTCTTACCAACCTTTGCCATTTCTACACCTTTTTAAGGTCGCTTAAGGTTGCCTCTTACTTGGACTTAAAGGGCCAATGCGCTCTAAATCGGGCCCATATTGCAAATTTATTATATCATTCTCCACACGGATATTTTTTTGTCATTACCCTAAATATGCAGTCAAAACTTTTTCAACTATAAAATTGCCTGTTGCGTATTAGTTGTCATGACCATGGCTAATGCGTTAGTATCAATAAAAGGCCTAATACTTCAACCCTTTGATGTTGTATATAATTCCTATGATCCGCAAAAAGACCGCAGACAAAATGAGTCATAATTGCCTACCCCTTATTTTTGGGGAGGTTCTCTTTGACTGTTTCCCGGATGGCCGGGAAGAACTTGGCGGTGCACCATTCAATGTTGCCTGGAACCTGCAGGCTTTCGGCATACCCCCCCTACTTGTCAGCAGGGTTGGAGATGATGAGCTTGGGCGACATATCAAGGATAAAATGAGGTCATGGGATATGACAACCTGCTGCCTCCAGCTTGATTCCTCTTATCCGACCGGCAAGGTACACATTGAACTGACCAACGGCGAACCTCAATTTACTATTTTGCCGGACCAGGCGTATGACCATATCTCACCGCTCAATAAGACGCTGCAAAATGAACCTGCATTTCTTTATCACGGGTCGTTGGCCCTCAGAGATGCTACCAGCAGTGAAACCCTTTCACGCCTGAAACGGGAATATAAATGTCCGGTCTTTGTTGACGTCAATCTCCGTACACCCTGGTGGAATGCTGCGCGCGTGTATGCCACCGCTGAAGATGCCACCTGGCTCAAACTGAATGAATATGAACTTGACTCGCTTCTTCCGGGGCAGCAAAACCTGGAACTGCGTTGCCGTCAAATTTTGGAACGCTTTAACCTGGATGCCGTGTTTGTGACGCTGGGAGAAAAAGGTGCGGTAGCTCTTAACCGTGACAATCATATGTACTCAACAAAACCGCAGCAGAATGTTGTGATTATGGATACCGTCGGTGCTGGTGATGCTTTTTCCTCTGTTCTGCTACTCGGACTTATGAACGACTGGCCTCTTGATACTACCATGCATCGTGCCCAGGAATTTGCATCTGCAGTTGTCGGTCAGCGGGGAGCAATTACCCTAGAAAAAAAATTCTACCAAACTTTCAGCAAAAAATGGCAGCTGCAATGAATCTCTCAAAAACAAACAACCCAATTGACAAATTAAAAGTTTTTCTCCTGGAAAACCCGGAGGATGCAAAACTTTTCCTGAATTCCTTAAGCTACAGGGAACAAACACTTCTTTTACGGACGGAAATCCAGGATATTTTATTAAATACAATTGAAGAGAACAAATCATCAACTCTAGCTTCAAGTCCCTTTAAAATTATTATTCAGTGGTGCCAGGAAGCCATAATCCTGGAATCCTGGTCTTATTTTGCCCTGAGAAAGATGTCTGCCCGTTGGGAATACATACGGATCAACCTTAAAACCCTTATTTTGGAAAGAATATCTCCCGAACAGTTTCTGTGTTTTAAGGAACAGCTTGTTTCCGGCAACACTTCCCAACATAATCCACTGGAAATTGACTTTGCTCCTTTCTCCAGGGAATTCTTCAAGCTTCAGGAGGAGAAATCAATCGGCCGAGGACTCAAATTTCTTAACCGGAGACTGTCGAGCGGACTTTTTGCAGAACTGGAAAGGGGCGACAACCGTCTCCTCCGTTTTCTCCAGGTACATCGTTATCGCGATCAGCAACTTTTGCTTAACCAGGAGGTTGAAAGTACCAACCAGCTGCGCAACGCCTTAAGGAGTGCAATGCGTCTCCTGCGTGATCTGGAGCATAATACAGAATGGAAGGAACTGGAAACGGACCTTAACGATCTGGGTTTTGAGCCGGGTTGGGGACGTAATGTCTCTAGAATCAGAGAAACCATGGGCAACCTCCTTGACATTTTGGAAGCCCCCTCACCCGGAACCTTGGAAATCTTTCTCAGCAGGATACCCATGATCTTCTCTATTGCAATAATCTCTCCGCACGGATTTTTCGGCCAGGAAAATGTCCTGGGACGACCCGATACAGGTGGACAGGTGGTCTATATTCTTGATCAGGTAAGAGCCCTTGAGAAGGAAATGCGCAACAGGCTGTATGAACAGGGATTAACGGACATTGATCCCAGGATCGTGGTCCTCACCAGGCTTATTCCCGAATCGGAAGGCACCAACTGTCATGAACGCATAGAAAGTATTAGCCGCACCGACAACAGTTGCATCCTTCGGGTACCCTTCCGTTCAGAAGATGATGAAATTCTCCCCTCCTGGATATCCCGCTTTGAGGTATGGCCATACCTGGAGCGGTTTGCAGAGGATGCGGGCCGGGAGCTTCTTGTCGAGTTAGCCGGCAATCCTGACCTGATCGTCGGCAACTACTCCGATGGCAACCTGGTCGCAAGTCTCATTTCGCAAAAGCTTGGGGTTACTCAGTGTAATATTGCCCATGCCCTGGAAAAGGCAAAATACCTTTATTCGGACCTTTACTGGCAGGATAATGAACCAAACTATCACTTCTCCTGCCAGTTTACGGCTGACCTCATCGCTATGAACTCGGCCGACTTCATTATCACAAGTACCTACCAGGAAATTGCCGGTACAGAGGAGAATCCCGGACAGTACGAAAGTTACATGACATTTACCATGCCGAACCTTTACCGGGTTATCCATGGCATTGATGTCTATGACCCAAAATTCAACATTGTTTCACCGGGTGCCGACCCGGAAATATATTTTCCTGCCGAAGGTAAAAAACACCGTTTCATTCATCTGCACGAAGAAATTGAGGAACTGATATTCGGCACTCACCGGCCCGAGGAGAGTCGGGGCATCCTTGTTGACCGAACAAAGCCGGTTATCCTTACCATGGCACGGCTAGACCGCATAAAAAACCTTACCGGTCTCGTTCGTCTCTACGGGGCAAATCAGGACCTGAGGGACAGGGCAAATCTTCTTGTCATTGGCGGCCACATCAATCCTGACCATTCAGATGATGCAGAGGAGGTAGACCAGATCCACCAGATGCATGATTTATTTGAATCGTACAGTCTTGCCCAGGAAGTACGCTGGCTTGGAATGCATTTGAATAAGCAGATTTCCGGTGAACTTTACAGGTTTGTCGCCGATAGCCGGGGTGTTTTCGTACAGCCGGCTCTTTTTGAAGCATTCGGCCTGACCGTTATCGAGGCCATGGTGTCCGGTCTGCCGACATTTGCCACCTGTTTCGGCGGCCCCATGGAAATCATCGAACATGGAATTTCGGGATTCCACATCGATCCGAACAACGAAGATGCAAGCGCCCGGCTCCTGGTTGATTTTTTCAGCCGCAGCGGAAAAGAGCCGAACTACTGGCATAAAATTGCCCATGGAGGCATTGCGAGGGTCAATGAAAAGTACACATGGAAACTCTATGCCGAGCGCATGATGACATTTGCCCGCATTTACGGCTTCTGGCGCTATGTATCAAATTTGGAAAGAATGGAAACAAAAAGATACCTGGAGATGTTCTACAGCCTGCAGTTTCGTCCCTTGGCCAAGCAACTGGAGACCCAGGTTTCCAAGCATTAGCAAAAAAATACCTAATTTAAAAAAACAAAATGCCCGGCCGGGAACAGGTACGTGATAGTATAATTTTTGCTCTCTAAGGGACTGTTTTTAAGATAAATTTTATAATTTTCTCATTGTCATTGCATAAAAGAGCATTGTAAAAAACCATGGACGGACCTCCGAAACAATTAACCATAATCGGTGGTGGACTGGCCGGCTGCGAGGCTGCGTGGCAGGCTGCCAGGCTGGGCTGCCCGGTGGTTCTTTACGAGATGAAACCCAAGGCCTTCAGCCCGGCCCACCATTCCCCCCTGCTGGCTGAACTGGTCTGCAGCAACTCCCTGCGTTCCGATGCCATAAACTCGGCAGTTGGACTGCTGAAAGAAGAAATGCGTTCCCTTGGATCATTGATCATGGAGGCAGCAGCCCGCACCAGGGTGCCCGCCGGCAAGGCACTGGCTGTTGACCGTAAGAACTTCGCCCGCTTCATTACCCAAAAAATCGAGGCAAATGATCTCATCACCATTGTCAGAGAGGAGATGAGGGAACTTCCTGCTGCACAGTCTCACCCTTCTGCCGTAATACTTGCCACCGGACCCCTTACCTCTGATGCCATGGCGGAATCGCTCAGCCGCCTTACCGGCAGTGAACATCTTGCCTTCTACGATGCAATTGCCCCCATTATTGAGGCTGATTCACTGGACAGAGATATTGTTTTTCAGGCCTCCCGCTATGATGACGGGCCGGGTGATTATCTTAACTGCCCCATGGATAAAGCCCAGTATGAAAATTTTATTGCAGAACTTGCCGGGGCCCGCAAGGTACCGCTCAAAAGTTTTGAGGAGCAGAAATATTTTGAGGGGTGCCTGCCCATCGAGGTCATGTTGGATCGCGGACCTGAAACCCTGCGCTTCGGTCCCATGAAACCCGTTGGGTTGATTGATCCCCGAAGCGGCAGGGAGGCACATGCCATCGTCCAGCTTCGCATGGAAAATAAAGAGGGTTCCCAGTATAACATGGTGGGCTTCCAGACCAAGCTCACCTATTCTGAACAAAAAAGAGTTTTCAAAATGATTCCCGGCATGGAGCAGGCGGAATTCAGCAGGCTTGGCTCCATCCACCGCAATACATTCGTCTGCGGCCCGGAACTTTTGCTGCCCAGCCTGCAGACAAAAAAGCGATACGATCTTCTGCTGGCCGGGCAGATATCAGGTGTTGAGGGCTATGTTGAATCAACTGCCATCGGTCTGCTTGCCGGCATAAACGGAGCCCGACTCGTCAGCGGCAAAAATCCTGTTGTGCCGCCCCCTGAAACAGCACTCGGTGCCCTGATCACCCATTTGACAGCAACAGACCCCAAGCGCTTTCAACCAAGCAATATCAATTTCGGGCTCTTTCCTTCCCTGGGTAAAAAAATCCCCAAAAGATTCCGGGGAGAAAAATACGCCGAGCGGGCCCTGGCGGCATTAGATATCTGGAAGAACGAGAGCCTATAATTATTTAGCTTGGAATTTAGTACTGGAGCTATGTGTTCCACCTCAATAAATCCAGCCCGCATTTTTCACGAGTCGAGACGCCGGATAGACAAAGCGTAAGTCGTTTGAGCTATACTTTAGTATGCGAAACGCCTAACACTGCAGGTTATACGGATGTATCGACTTGCCCGAAGGGTGAACAGTTTTGGAAAAAATCTATTCAGTCACTTGGTAAAAACTGTAACCGGACAAATACACTAGAAATATAAAATTTAAATGACAAAAACAGATAGTTAAACTAATTTTTTCAAAACTGTTTATGAAATATACGGGCTAGTTTTCACCCTCTGACATAGGCATTGAACAGGGGAATGCCTCGATAAAAGATTGAATTATTGAAATTGGTGCTTCGCAACTCAGGTAATCAGGGTTATCTTTGATAAACTGTGTAACTGTCCGAAAAAATGGGTTATCTCTAAGAGACAAAATTATTTATTCTGGAAAACTAAGATAACCAACATACACCTGACAAGCAACTGCAAGGTAATCTGATCATCTACTGTGGCAAGTAATAACTAGTTATAGGCCCAAAAGAAAATAAAGATAATTTTATGAAAAAAATTCTATTTTTTTTTGCAGCAGGCTGCTTGGGTGGTTTGGCAAATAGTATTACGGTTTGGTTATTTGGTTATTTTGAAATAACCACCGCACTAGGTGTTTCAATAGCTCCTACCTTGTCACCAAGTTGGCTTTATCCACGAATCGTGTGGGGTGGAATTTGGGGATTAGTTTTTCTTCTACCTGTCTTTAAATCAAATATATTGCTGAAAGGATCTATATTAAGTTTGTTCCCAACCACAATACAATTATTTATTGTGTTCCCTTTGAAAGCACATAAAGGGATCGCCGGTATTGATTTAGGACTCTACACCCCAGTATTCATTTTATTTTTCAACTGGGTTTGGGGCTTTGTTGCTGCATTTGCCTTAAAAAATTCAAAGATAAAAGGCTAACCAACGGCTAGTGAATATGTAAAAAAGCTTAGATGTCCTGTTAAACAAATTACAAGTGAGCCTTTATTGCTAACTTTTTAAAAAAGTTAAAAAACTTCCAGCAGAGCAGACTATGCAAGCATCTAGTTTGAACTTGTCAATTAACAGAAGAAAATTTAGTGTTGAAGTTGAAATAATGAATTTAAATAGCTGTGCAAAATTTCTTTTGCACAGCAAGATTACCTTTCCATGAGCCTGAAAAATGATATCCAAGAAAGAATTAGTCAAAATATTTACCAATTTCAGTAAATGGCCTGATAATCATGTCGATGAAATACTTTCCGCATCAACCCTGATTCATTTTGAAAAAGGGGCAAGTATCTATTCCGAAGGGGATCCCTGTTCCGGGATTGGTTTTTTCCTCTCCGCCGAGGCCCGGGTTTTTAAGATCAGCGAGACCGGGCGTGAGGTAACGCTTTACGAGATTTTTCCCGGTCAGACCTGCATACTTAATGCCTCCAGTATTCTTTCAAACAGAAGTTACCCCGCTAATGCAGTTGTTACCGGTAGTGGCGACATACTCTTTATGCCCGATAAACATTTCAGGAATTTCATTTCTGCCTCCGAAGGGATGAGAACATTTGTGTTTTCGCTATTCAATGAGCGTTTTACAGAGATCATGGAACTGATTGACGGGATAATTTTTCAGAAACTGGATGACCGACTTGAAAATTATCTGGTTGAAAAGGCTGAAAACTATGAACTGAAGACCACTCACCAAGCCATCGCTAATGATCTCGGTACATCCCGCGAGGCAATAAGTCGCCTGCTCAAGGATATGGAGAAAAAAAGGAAAATCAATCTTTCCAGGCACCACATACAGCTACTTAATCTTTAGGCGCTCTTTTCCTGTATTGCTGCAGCATCTAAGTTTTCTCTTTTTCCCCGATATAAAACCTAATTTTCAGTTCATTGGATTACATCGACCTCTTGCCTTTATGTGTCTTCCAGTTTTCACGATTCCCTCTAGATTTCATAGTTGATCCCTAATAAAATCAAATCCTACTTCCCTTTTCTGCTCAAAATTTTTATTAACCTTACTCGTTTGATCTATGCTGCTCTGCCAGGAGAAATCAGAACCTTATCTTCCGCCCCGCAAGATTTTCTAAAATCTATTTTTTCACGAATTATTTTTGGCGAGGACAAATTGAATTGTGACAATGTCACAGACGGTTGTGAACTTAAGTCTTATGCTGAGAATAATTCTCAAAAAATGCTACTGAAGGGGATACTGGAGTGAAAGGTAGTTCCATGTATTCTTAAGAGTAAAAATGAAAATCAATGGAGGTCTGGATATGAAAAACCTAGCGTACATTTTCATGATTTTTGGTGCAGTTTTTCTACCTTTAACTGCTGCAGCAGATGAACCCAATGAGTATATGGTTAATCTCGAGTCATTGAATGACTCCGGGGTTACGGGTACCGCCTGGATTACAGTGACTGACGGCAAGTATCTTACTGTTGAGATTGAAGCAACAGGCTTTGAAGCTGGCAAACTGCATCCACAGCACATCCATGGTCTGCAAAAACCGCCGGCAAAAAATTCAACCTGCCCGACCCCTGAAGCAGATGCTGATGGCGATGGCATTGTGAGTGTTGGGGAAGGACTGCCATACTACGGTCCCATTATCCTGCCTCTTATGCCATTCGACCTGGTCGAGGATGATGGCAGCCTGAGCTATTATGCAACATTTACAATCCGTCCCAATGAGTTCCAGCCTCTGCACAAGAGGACAGTAGTGCTGCATGGCTTGACAATAGATGGGACATATGTTCCAAGCACGCCGGTCGCTTGTGGTGAGATATTTGAAGTAGAATAAAAAATGCCCCGCTCCAGCTGCTCCCGCCTTGCAGCATAAGATACAGGTGGGTTCAGCTGGGCCTCCGCCTATGTGGTGAGTCGAGAATGTGGGTAATTGCAGTGATATATTCTTCCCAAGTTGATAGCATTCTGCTGGAATGAATAATTCATATTATGATCTTTTCATTGGTGTAAATTTACACGAATACAAACATCTTTTATTTTAAAATTAAGACGCTTTAAGAGGAGAGCGGAATGGGTTACTCTTCAACGTTTGCTGTGGTCCGACCCGATACCGGCATACTCACATACACTCAGTCTATACCCGGCGTAAAAATAGTTGAGATTGAGAATGTCACCAATTACAATCAAATAAAAATTTACAGGTACAATCGAATATATATCTGAGGGAGGTTCACATGAAAGCCTTACAACAAGCTTGGTTCACCTTTGCCGTTGGTCTTTGCTTTTTACTGCCGGGGTTCGCGTCAGCACAAGTGCCCACATACGGTGTTGAGTACATGGGGCCGGGCTACGGCACCATGAATAACGCAGGGGTCGTTATCGGCAACGAAAGCGCCGTGTATCCAGGCACACCCTGGGTTAATGACGGCACAGGGCTTCAGTACCTGCCGCTCCCTGTGATTGCAGTTGCGGGAAGTGTTGCAGACATCAACGATGCAGGTGTCATTGTTGGAGCAATAGATACCGATGATGACTTCATAAATGATATCCCGGTAAAATGGACTCCAAACGGACAAGGAGGATATGTCGTTGAGCTGCTGCCACTTGCCGGATCCGCCCTCAGGGGGCATGCGGTCGCGATCAATAACAATGGTGTGATCCTCGCGTCGGGACTTGCTATCGGTTCTTTGCCTACGTACACAGCATACGTCATCGATGGTGAGACCATTACACATGTGGGTCTATCGAATCCGATGGATATCAATGACAACGGGATTATTCTGACAAACAATCAGCTCTATGATTACTATAGTGCAACATCTTTAGGATTCGATTCGTTGCCGGCTGGTATGCCTCAGGGCTATCTCTATCCCGCATCGATCAATAATTTTGATGAAGTCATCGTTAATATCCTGACCACGATTATCGGTTATACGCGATACCATGCAATTGGAATCTACACCGTCGGTGTCGGATGGGATCTCTTCATGGATGTACAAACGATATATTCAGCAGGAAGCATTAACGATAATGGAGATGTAACCCTGCATCACGTAAATTCGGGGTGTGGACTCGTCTACCTTAATGAACTGGGATACTACTGTCCGGCATCGTTGCTTGACGACGGTTCGTTTGACTGGGCTGTCAGCGGCGCGTCAGTCATTGCAAATGACAGAACTATACTCGCGCGCGGTGGCAATAGCGGTACATCGCAGTATGGACTGGTTCGACTGACGGCGATGGGTGATCTGTCGGCACCTGATGCACCGTTCAATCTTGTTGCAACTCCCCATGAGCCGACGTGGCAACAACCATTCAACACGATCGATCTCTCATGGGATCCTGCGGACACACGTACGAAGAGTTACATTCTGGAGCGGAAAGGACCGGCTGACTTTGATTTCGTAGAGCTTAAGACACTGACAAACGACTTTTATCGTGATGGAGATATCTTTGGTGGCGAAATATATGACTATCGTGTCATTGCGGTTGGACTCGCCGGAAATTCAGTGCCATCTGCGGTAGCTTCTGCTGTTGCACCGATGCTTGCGGACAGTGAGGCACCTAATGTTGAAATTGTAGCACCACTTGACGGGGATAGAGTCTCGGGAGTGGTTCAAGTGGAAGTTGCTGCCTCGGACAACGTCGCAATCTGGTATATTATAGTTACCGCCAGCGGCATGGATTGCCGGACTTATAATCAGGAAACAGCAAACTGCACGTGGAACACAAAAGATCTTCCGGCCGGAGACTATACCATAAATGCACTTGCAGTAGATACGCTTAGCAACTATACAAACACCTCCGTTACCGTTACTGTTGAGGAAACGGTCAAGGGTGGAGGGAAGGACAAATCCGATAACGGAAACGATGGTGCAGGAAACGGTAAAGGGAAAAGAAACAAGTAAATCATGCATCTATTCATAATTATGATGATGGACCTCGTGTAGCATTCTTAAATTGTTAAGATATACACTTGAAAATGGACACAATAAAAGGCCCCTCCTAAAGACATCGGGAAGGGCCTTTTTCAATGTGCACTGATACTACCAGTATTATTATCGCGTCTCTGTGCCTTCATCTCTCATATGTTTTTTTACTGCCTCGATAGGAACTTCTTCTCTAAGGAAGATACCTGCGGCTAGGGCCGCTTCCACATCGGTCTTTTCAAACACCTCAGTGAAGTGTTCAACCTTTCCGGCACCACCTGAAGCAATGATCGGGATGGAAACACGTTTGCTGATGTGTTTCACAAGTTCAATATCAAAACCACTATTGGTAACGTCCTTATCAATAAAGTTCAGCAGGATCTCTCCGGCACCCAGCTTCTCACAAATCTGTACCAGCTGCTTGGCGTCGACGCTTCGTCCCTCGCGTCCGCCCTTGACGGTGCACTGATACCAGCAGTTTTTGGAATGAGAAAAGGAAAGATGATTGTTTCTAATAAGTTACCTGATTTCTCTTAGGTGGTTTTGAACGTCACCCATCGAGGTCCCAACTGCAGAAGGTAAGTAAAGATATTTTTATCCTATTTAAAATTCTTTAACTCGGTTGGGATTGAAAATTTGACCCACCAGATACCCAGCTGGGGTGTATTAGAGCAAAGGGTATTGATGCTCAATTTATCAACTAGAAATATTGATTGCCGTTGAATCAGATGCCACATTGTGGTATATTTTTAGCCAAACTTAATAAAAATAAAATACAAAAAATTACCAGTAAAGAATATCCCTTTGCACATGTTTCAATTTTATGAATGTAGAATGAAATGGTTAAAAACAATTTTCTAAGAAAAATTCTTTTTGCATCTTTGGCAATTATTATAATACTGCCGACATATGATGTTCTCGTAGCTTATCCTTCATTTGTAAACGCCTTAAAAGAAGATGCAAAAGATGATTCAGTACGTATCGCAACTCTCTTGATTTCCCTGCTTGACCTAAAAAATGAAAAATTTGATAAGCAATCTCTCCAGGCAAAACAAGATACTATTCAGGCCATAAAAAAAGAATTGAATTTATATAAAATAAAAGCTTTTTCCCATGCTGGAGAAAATCTCTTCTCAACGGATCCCGACGATTTAAATCACGTTTATAACAGCAAGGATTTTTTTGAAACCATAGCCACAGGTAACGTATATGTTGTCTATAAGCGTAAAGGGTCGAAATCTCTTGAGAATAAAGTGATTTATGCCGATGTTGTCGAGACGTATGTGCCAATAATGGATGGTGAGAAACTCCTGGGTGCCTTTGAAATATATTATGATATTACAAGCAGAAAGGCGCGTCATAATATTCTTAGAAATAAGGCCATCATTTTATTACTTGCAACTGCTTTTGGTCTTTTTGTTTTAGTTTTGACCACCTCATTCAGAGCCAAAAAATATATGTTGGATCGTGACAAAGTAGAAAATGAGCTACGGGAAATTTCTTTGACCGATTAGCTGACCGGGCTTTACAACAGACGTGGTTTCAGTACGTTGGCTGAGCAACAGCTGAAAAATGCCAGACGGGAGAAGAAAAAACTGCTGTTTCTGGCTGCTGACCTGGATAATCTTAAAAAGATCAATGATAATTTTGGTCATCCTGAAGGGGATGCAGTGTTAGCAAATGCTGCAGCTATCTTGAAAAATAGCTGTAGGGAATCTGATATCGTTGCTAGGCTTGGTGGGGACGAGTTTACTATTCTGACTATGGAGTCACCTGACATGAACTCTGATATTTTAGCCACCCGCATAAAAGCAAGCATCGAAGAGTTTAACTCCGAAGCATACAAACCTTACAAACTTTCCATTAGTACTGGAATAGTTCTCTACGACCCTGAACATCACCAGAGTATTGAGGAGCTTTTTTTTACTGCTGACAAGTTGATGTATGATCAGAAAAAAAGTAATTCCAGGGATACCATAATTAATTAGACAAAAGCCCTACTCAGGAAGGGCCTTAAGAAGGCCGCTCCCAGGTCATCGCGAAGAACCTTTTTGTATGCACTCTGATAGTGCCACTATTTATCGCCTCTCGATAACTTTCTCCCTCATGTGATCCTTCACCGCCACAATTGGAACCTCTTCCCTGTGTTTTTGAAATGAAGGGGGGCAGGCTGACATTCTGACTTTCTCAATACCATAAGCCTGGATACCTATATTGATTCTTCCCCTTGATGAATGCGATTATTATTGCCAGTATGAAGGGAAAGCTGAAACTATTGAGATCAAATGCTAGATGGTGGCAAGATAGTTACACTATACTTCCCTTCTTTGAATCACCACATTGTGGTACTTTTTAATTGATTTTTTGTCTCCATTCTTTATATTTAAATTCTAACATACAATTTAACCTCTCTTCGGGATTCAAGGAGTATATAACCATGGAAGAGGTTACTCAAAAATGCATATTTAAAGTCTCCGGGAGTAAATTTCTCAATCGGAGGCTTTTGTCTTTCTGATAATTGATCAAAAAGGGATGAAGAAAAATGAAAGCAGCATTGTTAATTTTATTAATCATCTTAATGGTTTCCTTCCATGGCGTCACAAGTGCCCAGGCAGAACCTAGTTGGTTCCCTTTTCAGTATCCGTGCGATACAGAATGGATCGAGGGAGAAAGGTATTATTGTGAAACCATGTATAGTGAAACTGATCTTTTATCTGCTGAAGAAGGCGAAAGGTTAAGATATAAAGACAGGCGGTTTTGCAGAATGGAAGGCGGGGCATTTACTGCGATCTTGAGGGGCGGAGATCGAGGCTACCTGGCTGATGATGGTGATTATGAGACTATTCATGAATACGGGATTAGTATTTAAAAAAACTTGCGACTGTCTTTCCCAAAGCGGATACAAATATCAGTACTCTTACTGCTGTCAAAAACTGTACATAACATTCTGTGTGTTTCAATTACCGACTTGTTATGGATGCTATCTACATGAAAAATATTGATATTTTCAAAAGCTGCTATTGCAATGATACATCCGAAAAACAAAGCCGGAATAGAGAACTCAAAATCTCGATCCGGCTTTTTTGATCTTCTCTACTCTGAATTTTCAATGACATCATTTTTCATCATATTACTATAGCCATCATACACCTGGTAGTTCCTTGGTAAGGTTGAAGATTTACTCTTTTGGCAAGACATCTGGACTTTACTATCACCTTATCCAACTACCACTATGTGGTTTTATGGTTGACACTTTATCCCTTATTTAATATTCATTTATTTATATTCATTTCCATAGGGTTTGAGAGACATTTTGTGTTTTATAAACTTCTGCGTTGGAATGCTCCAATGGAAGAGTTTATTCTAACTAATTCCCATAAGAGGCCTTCATTGAGATTGCTTAATCTCCCTGGAGGCCTTTGCTTTTTTTGTAGTCGGCTATAAAAATTAGTGAAGGTAAAAGGAATGGGGAGACTATTTATAGGCCTGAAAGTATTAACTGGTTGAGATCAAAAATCTATCTTGTCAGGAATCAGGGAGTTTGGTATGGATGCCCCGAATTTTGGCGAGGGCGGAAAAAGCAATTACTTATCACCAATTGCTTCACCGCTAACTTAATCAAGGGGGAAGTTCATGGATCAAGGAATCTTTTTTTCAGCTGGAAAGATGAGATCGTTATTTCCGATCTTGGTAACCAAAGCGGTGCGCTGCCCAGGAATTTTTTGTCTGACATTTCTATTCCAAGCAGCCCTGTTTCTCTGGGCGCCTGTCTTGGCAGCGGCAGACATAGAGGGTAGCAGTGACCACCCCATGTTGACGAGGTTTCCTGAGACGGAAATTGCGGCCTATAGCCATATGCAATTTGAACGGGCGTGGCGGCCTTTGGCGCCCAGCAAAAGAAAGGGTTTTAGTGATGGGGAATGGGTTGAAGGTGGATTCACCTGGATCGTTTACAATGCCCCCGCCAACCGTTCGACGCTCGAAATATATCGTAACTACGAAAAGGCCCTTACCGAAGCGGGTTTCAAGATTGATTTTAACTGCAAGAAAGAAGAGTGTGGTTATAAATTTATCAATAAGATGCTGGATATCAGCGGCCGCATGGTTGGGGGCTCCGAGCGGTGGATCCCGGAAACGGGCCGGTTCCTTTCCGCCAGCCTTGCCAGGGAGGAAGGCGAGGTCTGGGTCAACCTATTGATTCACGAATACACTAGTGAAGGTGAATCTAGAATTCGTCTCGAAATCATAGAACCAGGCGCTCCCCGCAGGCCCGCCGGACTTAAAGGTAAGGAAGTGGGTAACAAATCCGTCAAGTATGACGAAGCCAGTATCGCAGCCGCAACATGGACCCGAGATGGTTTTGGCGACGTGCTGGAGCTGGAGGGAGAAATCGAATGGAAAGCAATCCGCTATGACTCTTCGGTGTCGGCTTACGAGGCATTTGCCAGCAACAGGAATGGCTATGCTGAAAAAGGTTATCGCGTCCTGTTCGAGTGCCACCTTGCATCTTGTGGAAACAACTTCATTCGCAGGATTGTAAAACTTAACGGTAATGTTATCGGTGGGGGTGAGCAGTGGTCAAAGGAGTCGGGGCACTATTTGCTGGCGAAGTTTTCATCACCACGAAAACTAGAATATATCAGTTTATTGACTTATCTCCATCCCAAGGGGCACGCAATTTCACGCACTTTGTCCGTCAAACCTCAGGACATTGAGTTTGACCTTATCTCCGTGACGGGGGAGACAATGGCCAACGAAATCGACAAGTCCGGCAGAGTTGCGGTATACGGGATTTACTTTGACACAGATAGTGCGAATATCAAACCAGATTCCGCTAAAACCCTGGCCGAAATCGCGCGACTTTTGAAGTTACGTCCTGATTTAACTCTCTACATAGATGGCCACACCGACGACCAGGGTTCAGATGACTACAACCTGGATCTGTCGAAAAAAAGGGCGACTGCGGTGGTGGCTGCTTTAGTTGAACACTATGGAGTTGATTCTGGCAGGCTTGAACCGCGGGGTTTGGGTGAATCGCAACCAGTCGCTGTCAATGATTCGGAGGAAGGGAGGTCCTGGAACAGGCGGGTAGAACTTGTCGCTAGGTAGAATACGACTGCAAAATGAGCTATTGAAGCTGAGCTGAAATATTGCTAAAGACAATTGATGACTGCTATCCATTAATACTCGTGAACCATTCTTAAAAAGCTACAATGCCCAGTGAATATTTTGATTTCTTCATTCAAGAACATACTTAAATCCGCCTTGCTCCATTGGTAATGGACGAAATAGCCCGCATTTTTCATGAACAGTTTTGAAAAATTAGTTTAAGTATCTGTTTTTGTTGTTTAAATTTTATATTTCCAGTCATTGTCCGATTGCAGTTTGTACCAAGCGACTGAATAGATTTTTTTCAAAACTGTTCATGAAAAATGCGGGGTGGACCAGTTCTTTTCAAAAAGGTTGTATAATCTCATAGTGAAGCAGCGCTTCTATTGTTTCAGCCAGAGGCAGGCCGACCACATTGCTGTATGAACCGTTTATTTTTTCAACCAGCGCGCCACCGCGCCCCTGGATACCGTAGGCCCCGGCTTTATCAAGGGGCTCGCCGGTGGCCACATAGGCATTGGCCGTCTCTTTGCTGAAAGATGTAAAAAACACCTCGGTACCAATGACCCTGCTGACGGATATATTATCATGCTCCCGGAGCAGGCTGAAGCCGGTATACACCCTATGCATCTGCCCTGAAAGACGCATGAGCACCGCAAGGGCATCTTTTGCATCATTGGGCTTACCGAGGATATCGCCTTCATAAACCACAATGGTATCTGCACCAAGTGCCCAGGCTTCCGGGTGTCTATTGGAAATTTCCATGGCTTTTTCAATGGCCAGCCGCTGCACAAACTCCTCTGGCGATTCACCCGGCTGCTCCGTTTCGTCAACTTCAGCAGGCAGCACCTCAAAATCCAGCCCGAGATCGTGCAGCATCTCCTTTCTTCTCGGTGAAGCAGATGCCAGGATCAAGCGCTGATTGGTCCTGAACAAAATTGCCTGGCTCACTGCTTTGGAAATTTGATCTTTAATGACTGCTTATCACCCTCTCTTTCAACCTTGACCTTTACATTGACCTCTCCGGAGCGCAGTCCCAGAGAAAAATCCATCTCGCCCTTGTCTTCCTCCATATGCAGGATGGCCCTCATGATTGCAATCACCTTCTCCAGAACTGCAACATCCGGAACAGGAAGCTTTTCTTTGGAGCCGTTTTTGATTGTGGCCGTCAGTTCCTTACCCTTTTTCTTAAAGGACAGCTTTTCAGCCTTTTGGGTTATGGCATACATAATTGCCAGGGCAAGGTACTTGATAGCATCCTCTTCAACATCTTTGGAATCAATCCCTGACATACCCTGCATTTTAGCCAGAAAATCTGTCTCCATGTAACAGTCGCACATCTCCTGCAGCTTCAAGTGATAGTTAAGCGTCATCTTTTCCATTCCGACCTCCCTGCACTATTTTTTATATTCTTTATGTAACCATCAATCCTTCTGCGGCCATTCTCTGTCCTGCTGCTCATCTACAGAATAGCAGAAACGATCCCACTCAAATTCCCTGAAGCTCACCGGGCAGCGCAGCTTCACCTTGCGCTCGCTGACCCCGATCACTTCCCAGTCGCCTCCCCTTGGTCCTCCGTCAATATGTATTTTCTGGCCAACCGCCATGGGAAATGGTTTGAAGAGAATTACAGAATGTTTTGCCATACCTTTCTTATCCTTTCTAGAGAATTAATCTGCTATCACACGTATACATTTCCATACAAGCTAAAATTTTCCGTACGCAAAACCGCAACAATCGTTGCCCTGCCCTTGACAAATGCATATATAAATAGAATACACCAACAACCATAAAAACGTATTATTTTCTTTGGCTGAACGAAAAATGTATAAGGAATCTTAGGGTATGGCAATGGAAAAAAATTGGTACCAATCTCTCACAGAGGCAGCAATCGCTGGGGGATTGCCGCCCCGGGACACCTGTTTGAAAATGCTCACTGACAGCAGGGTCGAACTCCTGCCGCTGCTGGATGCAGCTTTTACGGTACGCAAGCATTTTCACGGCAGATCAGTGACCGTACATATTATAAACAATGTGAGCAACGGCCTCTGTTCAGAGGACTGTAACTACTGCCCGCAATCCAAAAGCAGCACTGCCGACATAGCTGCCTATAGCGAGAAAAGTGAGGAAGAAATAATCGCTGAAGCAAAACAGGCTTATGAGGCCGGAGCCCATCGTTACTGTATGGTGTATGCCGGCAGGCGGCCGAGCATGCAGAGAGCGGAACGTATCGCAGGCCTTGTCAGGACGATCAAGGAGCAGTACCCCATTGAAGTCTGTGTTTCAGCCGGCATAATGGATGACGAGAGCAGCAGAATTCTTAAAGAGGCGGGGCTGGACCGTTTGAATCACAATCTCAACACCTCAGCAACCCGCTATGCCAAAATCTGTTCCACGCATACCTTTGCAGACCGGCTTAACACCCTGAAATCTGCCCGTAAGGCAGGACTGGAAGTATGTTCCGGCATAATTGCCGGCATGGGTGAGACTGCGGAGGAACTCATAGAACTAGCCCAGATGCTCCGTGACCTGGAGGCACAATCCATTCCCATCAATTTCCTGCTGCCCATTGCAGGCAACAAGCTGAAAAGGGCGCAGAATCTTTCCCCTGACTATTGCCTGAAAATCCTCTGCCTCTTCCGCTTTCTCAATCCGCAGGCAGAGATCAGAACTGCAGCAGGCAGGGAATACCATCTGCGCTCCATGGAGGTCATGAGCCTCTATGCGGCAAATTCAATCTTTATGGACGGCTATCTTAACACCAGGGGCAAAAGCAGGCAGGATACCCTGCAGATGATCATTGATGCCGGTTTCACCATACAATCGGATAAATCTGCCGAAGAGTTACTGGGTCAGGAAACAGCAGAAAACAGAGACCATGATTCTTCAATATCAGGCCTGAAATCAGATTCAGACCTGCACCCGGCACGGAATTGAAGTTAAAGTGAGGAGTGAGAAAAGCGGTGGTCAGCGGTTAGCAAAAAAACTATTTCGTTAATTATTATTAGTGTCTGTAAATCAAACTCAGCTTGAAGAACTGGATCCCCGCCTGCACGGGGAAGACAATAAAAGCAAATGCTCCGTCATTCCCGCGCAGGCGGTGATCCAAGGTATTTAAGGAAAACTCACCATTTTGGCTGAATTTGGTATAGAACCACTTTAGTATTTAATAGTTTTTGACCCTCGGAACCTTGACACCTTGGCCCCTTGACCCCTTGTGCCTGTCAATCATTGGGTTGTTTAGTTTCCCAATAATCGTCAGCAGTTTTGTATGCTGACAAACCTTATGCCCTGTTCCCTGCGCCCAATTAATAGGGCAGCGACAAAAGCAGTACCTGCGCAACACCTATCAAAAAACCAAGAACTGCGCCGACCATTTCAACAAACTTGAACTCCCGCCGCATTATGGCAAAAAGGATTTCCTCCAGTTTATCACTTGAAAAAGCGGCCACCTTCTCCTCCACGATCCTGTGCACATCAAGCTCTTCTTCCAGCTCGCCGCTGAGCTTGTCTATGAGTTCTTCGTTGAGGCTGCCGATCTGTTCAAGGAGAAAACCTTTGATCTTTTCCGCCATATCTCCGGACATCATCATGGCCAGCATGGGGAAGGCCCTTGGCAGGCGGGAAGTTATGCCCTCTTCCAGGCGCATGGCAATATGGTTGAGAATTTCCTCTGAGGTTGCCTTCTCCTTGAGATGAGACGCAACCTCTTCAGCCGAGATCAGCTCTTCTGAAACTACCTGGCCGAGCTTGCGGGCAAATTCTTTCTGCCTCTTGGGAAAAATCCCCTGAACAGGGATAAAGAGAATTTTCACCTCATCTCTTGGGTGGAAAAGCATTTTGATGGCAATGTAATTGGTCAGCCAACCGATCAGCGCTCCGATCAACGGCAACGAGTATATCAGCATAATGAAACTCCAGTCTTAATTTTGAAGTTGGGAATTTACGGCTTAAACTCTGATGACCTTCCGGTTAAAGGATATCTTTTCCGTTTGATTTCAGAAGCCCCATCACCATATAAGGGACCCAAAAGGCAGACAGGAAAAATGACAGGCCGAGCCTGTACCCGCATCATTTGGGGGTATTCAAAAGCTCCTGCACAAGATTTCTCTTTTCCCAGGTATCCCAATCATATGGACCTATAAACTTATGGCGCAGGATGCCCTCCGCATCTATGAGAAAGGTCTCCGGCACCCCTGTTATCATATAGGCCCCTGTCAATTCAGAGTCGGGATTGGCAAGCACGGGAAAGGTTGCTCCGAGCCTCCTTGCAAAGCTCTCTGCCATTTGCAGATCATCGTTGAAGACAATTGACAGCATCTGGAACGGCTGCCCGGCCATGGCCTTATTCAGGGCCTCAATGGATGGCATTTCATCCCGGCACGGCTTACACCATGTTGCCCAGAAATTCACAAACACCACCTTGCCTTTCAGACTGGAAAGCGTCCAGGTATTGCCTGCTGAATCCTGCAACTCAAAATCCGGAGCAGGTTTGCTGATCTCCATCCTCTTGATTTTTTTTAATCCAGCTATGTTTTCACACCCGGCAAGGACAAAACCTAAAAACAGCAGGCATAATAACAGCACATTAAATCTTAATATTCTCTGCATATGTGACACTCTCACTCCCATACAAATAACCGGGCTCACCTTTTTTCACTTGGAAAGAGCCGCGTAATTCTCTATACTTATACTTGATTAATGGTCTGAAATCATTTAAACAACTGAATAATTTCTTTTATTATGTATCTATAAAGCCGGTTATTTCTTAAAGCAAATTTTCACTCTATGAATTCGACCACAGGAAATAATATCTCCCCTGATTCATCCAGAAAGGCCCCTTTTGACAAGCGGCAACTCTCCACGCTTGTTGCCATGGAATCCCCCGAAGCTGTCCATAGCGAGGTCATCCATATTCTCAGCCTCATAAATCCATCAATTGATGCCGAACCCGTGCACCGGGTTTTCAGGTTTACCGTTGACCTCTATGAAGGGCAGTTGGAGGAGTATAAGGCCTGTAATACAGATTACCATGATCTGCGGCACATTACCGATACATACCTTGCCATGGCCCGCCTGCTCCATGGTGCTCAACTAAGCGGCAAAGACTTCAGCGAGCGTGACATTGTTCTCGGCCTCACCGGGGCCCTCATGCATGATACAGGGATGATACAGGAATCAAGCGACAATGAAGGGACCGGGGCCAAATACACCCAGGAGCATGTTAAACTCAGCATGGATTTTGTTGTAAAACATGCTGAAGCGCTTCACTTGAAAGACAAGAGGCTAACGGATGCGCTGCACATGATCCAGTGCACAGATCTTATGGCTGATATACCGGGCATATCTTTCTCCTCCGCCAAAATAAAACTTCTTGGAAAAATCCTTGGTACTGCCGACCTCATCGCGCAAATGGCTGACCGCACCTACCTTGAAAAGCTGCTTTTTCTCTATCATGAATTCCGGGAAGCGGAGATGGGCAACTTTAAAAACGAGGTCGACTTTCTGCAGCAGACGCTAAATTTTTTCGAGATCAGTGCCAAGCGCTTCGAAGAAATACTGGACAATACCAGCCGTTACATGGTTCCTCACTTTAATGCCCGCTGGGGTATAAATGAAAACCTTTATACCATCTCCCTGGGAAATCAGCGCAATTTCCTTGAACAAGTCCTGGCAGACGACGACATATCCATTTACCAGGAGCTCAAACGAAGTAAAATAGTGCAGGAAGTACGCCAGAAGTTCGGTAATACCGGCCTGGGCGAATAGCACCGACCTTAGTTCTTTATTTTTTCCTTATAAATACAAGGGCAATTAAGAATTACCTTTATTGAATTTTGTACGTTTCCGAGCCGGCAAAAAGATGCTGTATGCCCTGCTCATACTCCATCTCAGCCATCTTTTCCAGTGCTTCCTGCTTGGTAACCCCGAGTGCTTCAGCTACTTTTTCTATATCATAGCAGGGATCACCTGACTCAGTATAACGTTCCGGCTCAAGCTGCGGGAAAAAGGAATTTGTAGCAATATTGGAGGCCTGCCGCATTATTTCCTGCAACTCCGGTGGGCCGTAAAGCAAAATCCACTTTGCAGCCTCGGACCAGGTCTTGCTTTCTATGGCTTTGCTCTTCAAAACCTCAAGCGCCATTTCAAGATTCCATTGCTCTCTAATTGAAGTCATTCCATCCTCCTTAGCCCAACATGCAGGCAAGGCAATAAGGAAATTGCCCATTTTCAGTATTTAACCAAATCAAGAATTTTGTCCCTGAAGACTAAACGGCATTGCCCACAGAGAACCAGCTTTATTTCCTGATATACCTCATCCATGAACTCCTGCTCGCTCTTTACCTTGGTTATCTCCTTGAGCGCCTTGTCGATAATTTTGTCACCTGATTCTTCAGAATCAGGAAGAATACCATCTGAACCGGAAATTATTTCTGTCCGACCAATATAGAAAACACCTCCTGGCGGGATCACTGTCCCACAGGTTTGACAGTGTAAGCGCATTAAACCAGGCTCCATCCTTTCTTGCTGTATTGTTATACTTTCCAATTCTTTTAAAAAATAGGAAGTATGGCTACAAAGGTCAATAAAGAAAAAAATATTCCAGACAGACGAACCTTCAGCTTAGCTGAAGATTTATGGAAGTAAGTAAAGCGCCAATTCAGGGTTTGGGTTCAATTCTGCTTAGCGTTACTATATTTCCAATAAAAAAGGGGCCCGTTAAAGGTTATTAACGGGCCCCGGTAAGTGCATGAACTGAGAGATTATTCGCTCAACGCTATATCAACCGAAGGCCGCATGGTGGCGCAGACTGCCAGGGCGCCGTGAATCTTATGGGATTTAAATGCTTTGATAAGTACCTCATCGGCAGGCTTGTGGGCATCGTAATCCACAAAGGCCTGCTGCATGATATTGTAATCAAACCTGGGCGCCCATTTCCTGGAACCAAGCCTTGCCGTGGTTGAGCAGTTATCAACCATAAAGGCAACACCCTTAAAATGCATATACGGGTTCAGGGAGTCCACTGCCTCTATAACCGATTCATTGGCCACCTCGCTCAGGCAGTGGCCTTTTTCAATGAGCAGATCTATCTGGGCCATCATGGTTGCACAGTAAAGGCCTGCAGTAAAGGGATTGACCTTGGGCATGGCATCCGGACGCTTCGCCCTTACCTCTTCTCCCACCTGCCACATCGGGGTACCGTCGATCTTGCCCATGGGGAAACGGTTAAACCTGTTGCCCGCCAGATACACCGAGCGGATCTCATTGCCGCTGGATACCTCATCATATATTTCCAATAAAATATCAAAGGCCGGCCTGTAGGCATGGGAATATATCTTCTCAAAAATATGCTTATCTTCATCGTCAAGCTGCTCATACACAGCCAGGATACCGTCCCGGGAAATTGTGCGGCTCAAAGGTCCTGTAACGTTTTCCACCGAGTCAATGAATGCCTGCTCTTCAGCCATGCCTTCCTGCATGACAAAACGGCGGTAGAGTGCTTCCACTATACCGTGCACCGCACCGAGCAGGATGCCCCGCTCACCGAAAATATCGGAGCGGTACTCACTTCCCAGGGTTGTCATAAATACGTAGGGTGCACCGACTGCAACCGCCCAGCCAAGGGCCTGGTCAGTCGCCTTACCGTCAATATCCTGCTCAACGGCAAAACTGGTATTGATACCGGCGCCGTTAATCTCCTTGCCCTGCACATAAAGGTTGCGGACGGAAGGCCCCATACCCTTGGGGCAGACGCCCACGACATTGATATTTTTCGGGAAATATTGACCAATGCTTTCCAGGTGGCCCAAAAGAAAACCGTGGGACAGCCCCAGGGTAGCTCCATCCTTCATGGCGGCAAAGACTTTTTCATAATGGTCGATCTGGGCCGCATCCGAGATGAGCAGCAGAACCATATCCGACTCGGCTACCACCTCATACATCTCGCCAAGGGTACCGTTCTCCTCGATAAAACCGACTTGCCTGGCGCTGCCCATGGACAAACTGCCCGGACGCAGACCGATTTTTACAGTGATACCAGTGTTCTCCAGGGAATCCCTGAGATTCTGGGCCTGGGCCGGCCCCTGGGAGCCCCAGCCGATAACGCCGATCTGCTTTATTCCTTCGAAAGCCTTAGGCAGCAAAGGGAATTTATCACGGCCTCCGCGGACAATCATCTCCTGGGTATCGGCAAGGGTGATGACCTCCGTATCAAAGACATTTGATTTAAAAGTAACGTCCATTTTTTCCTCCTGAAATATAATGATAGCAGTCCATAAACTCTCAAATAGTGATTTGAAATGAACAGGAGACTTTAGCAGACTCAACAACAAATTGCCACTGCATTTTTTGGGGGTCACACTAGAACCATTTTCTCAAGAGCGCCGCACCCGACCTTTCCCAACCCCATCCGGAAGACCAGCGGCAGAGCGAACAAATTTAGCATTAACATAGGAGGTTTGGGGGTCCAAATACGTGCACAGGTAAAGATGAAAGATGGAGGTCACCCATTAAAAGGCCCCTTGTCAGACCACTTTTCAGGAACAATACAGAAGCTGCAGTATCTGCTGGTCTTAGCTTAGTAGCAATTAAATGTCCAAAATAAAAGTTGACAAAGCATCATATAAAAGTAAAAATGAATCATAATTCAATTTCAACAATTTACACATTTTCTAATTGCGTTAACCTGGCCCGGACGCGGATAACAAACTTGTTTGATACTGGTTGGGGCACAATATCTCTAACACTTTAATGGAGGGAGAGAGATGAAGGGTAACGTATTTTTGTATTATATGTTTGGGGGAGTCCTGAGTCTGATACTCGCAAGTCAGGCCAAGGCGTTAATACCACCGCCCCCGGTCAATCAGGAGCTAGGTTTTTTTGAAACCAGGTTCAACAACCTAACCGAAGAAGAATGCCGTGCCTGCCACAATGAAAATCCTCCGGACGGCATACCGGTTGATCCTAACTATCTTCCTGACAGGCACCATCTCTTAGTTGGGACAACCATCAGTATACCAAGTGCGGTTCCTTATCCTGATTCTGACGGTGATACAGTCCCGGATACTGATTATCAGTGCCTCAGCTGCCACAGTATGACCTTTGATGGTACAGCCTGGGTTATGGATCAGGATTTTAGAGACTGCATGGATTGTCATCAACAGATTGGTGGCGATCACCATGGTTATTCTCCGCACCATGGTACTCTCCTGGCGCAGGCCGACCTTAATAACGATGGCATCCGGGATACAAATGCCAATGGAGATCCTGTAACCTATTGCAGTGAGTGCCACGGATCTCTGGTAAATGACCTTGGAGACGGGCATTATATCCCAACATACGACCCAAGCCTGGTTACTCCATGGCCCAGCGGTAAAGTGAACGGCGACGGCTCAACGGTCAACGATAGAGGAACTGAGGCGGGCAACTGTAACTTCTGCCATGATTCCGGCACGGCAGAAGACGGGAGAGAAATCGTAACGAATTTGCTCTCACACCATGGGGCAGGATTTTTTAGCGGCTTTCTTGGGGAGGGTCCCTGTTACTGGTGTCATATTGATGAGGGGGAGGATGAGGCCACAAAGATCAGGAAATGCGAAGGCTGTCACGGCCCCGGATCCCTTCACAACATCCAGGTAGATTCACCGAATCCATCTAATATCGGCACCATCGTCGTAGGTGGCGAGGACGCTGGCTACGGTCATATCGGAAGAGATGCTGGTCCTGGTGACAGCGACTGCTGGGGCTGCCACGGTTTCGGAACTGTTTCTGCCTCAGCACCGCTTTCCGGTCCAACCGTCCCCTATGTTGAAAATTTCAGCCCCATGGCGGTAATTGCCGGGGGAGATACTCCTCTGATAATTCATGGTCTTGGTTTTACGAATAGCGTGGAAGGGCCGACAGGTCCTGTCGTCCTGACTTCGGTGGTAACCCTGGAATCCGCTGCTGGAACGGTTACGACCATTGTACCCGATGCCATCAGCCAGTCCACGATTGAGGTCACTGTTCCTTCTTCGCTGAGCGCCGGCATTTATAGCCTGCGGGTGCAAAAAAGTTACCAGTACAGCAATAAAACAACCCTGCTGTTGAAACCACAGATGGAGGTCCAAAGGATTATATGCAGAGGAAAGGGTGTTACAATTTTGGGGACCGGTTTCTCCCAGTATATGGATGCTGCTGATTCCGGCACAAGCCTCGGTGCCTCAGACAGGTCAGGAAACGAGGTCAGCTGCAACTTAAGAAGCTGGGATGACTCTAGAATTACAGCTTCCTGCACCACCTGCCCAGCCACTATAGATGTACAGTCTATCTGGGGGCAGGGAGGTGGCAGGCCTCGTGTTACGAGGGCGAGATAATAAAAGACTAACTTTCAGTCAGATATAGGTATAAAAAAACCGGGGGAGGCAAAGCCCCCGGTTTTTTTTGTCTCAAGAAGGATGTGGCAGGCATACCCTGGCCGACGACATCATGGTTACTATTGCGGCCAAGGTTTTACATGCTCCTGCTTAATAGAAAGAGCGACAGCCGATTGTATACGTTATACTACAATTGAACCCGATCCAGATCTCCATCTTTGGTTGTTTATAACGCTTCGCTTTTATAATGCAGGGAGGACCATACCATGATCGAAATCCCGAGCTTAAGACCAGAATCACGTTACGGAATGCCTACAGCCGACCTTATGCTGTTCAACCGGCAGTACATTGTCGGATACTCCTATCTGTTTCGCCAGCCCCGATGGGCCATGCAGATTATCGATGAAAACACGAAGCAAATGAAGGATGACTTTGACCGGCTTGACAATTTCCGAGAGGACATGCGCATCCCGGAAAAATTCCGTGCCACGCTGGACGACTATAAAAATTCCAGGTTTGACCGTGGGCATCTGATTAACAGCGCGGATCGCAAGGGCTCCAAAATCATCAACAGTGAAACATTCCTGTTAAGCAACATGAGTCCGCAGAAGCCTGACTTCAATCGCGATATCTGGCTGGAACTGGAAAAGGCTTTGCGTATACTCGCGGATAAGGATGAGTATGCTGAAGTCTATACCATATGCGGACCATTATTCGCCATTGGTGACCCAATCGAGGTGATCGGGGACAACGGTGTGGTTGTCCCCGATGCCTACTTCAAATCAATTCTGGCAGAGAGAACAAAGGCTAAATCTACGAATCAGTTGGCCATGTGGTCCTTCGTAATCCCTAACTCGAAGGCGAATAAACCATTGCAAGAATTCCTGGTGCCAACGGATGAAGTTGAACGTTGGGCCGGACTCCAGGTATGGGACCGACTTCGGGGCGAGAAGAGCGACAAACTGAAAACAAAAAAGGGCAGGATGTGGTCCCTGGGTTAGTTTGACTTTCCTACAGTCTGACCGTTGTATGCTAACCAGGCGGTTGCCCGGGCATTAATGAGGGCCGGCCTTAATGAATAAGCATCGTAACGGAATGAGGTGCGTAGTAAAAACGTGATCAGCCATTATCTAAAATAAAATCATACGAGATAAGGACGCTTGGCATGGCGGACAAGATACTTGAAGCTGTTAAACTGAGCAAAGCGTACCGGGTGGACGCCCGCAGGATCACCGTGCTTGACAACATCAGCCTGACGGTGAAAAAGGGTGATTTCCTGGTCATTGAAGGAAAAAGCGGCAGCGGCAAATCAACTCTCCTGAGCCTGCTGTCCGGGCTCGATAAGCCCGACAGCGGCAGGGTCATCCTGCATGGCACGGATATTACCGGCCTGGGCGAAGACCAGCTTGCACCGTTCCGCAACCGCACTATCGGCTATGTGTTTCAATCCTTTCACCTGATTCCCTCCCTGACCGCCCTGGAAAATATCATGTTCCCGGCGGAACTGAACCGCGATCCCGATGCGCTCTCCAAGGCTGCAGAACTGCTGCGCCGCGTAGACCTGCACCAGCGCGATGATAACTTTCCGCACCAGTTATCCGGCGGTGAAAAGCAGCGGGTCGCCCTTTGTAGGGCTCTGGTCAACAGCCCGCAGATTGTCTTTGCCGATGAGCCGACCGGCAACCTGGACTCGACCAACGGTGAAATAATTCTGCAGCTCCTCCTGAAACTGCGCAGTGAACTCCGTACGACCCTTGTCATGGCGACCCACAGCCGGGAGATCAGCAGCATGGCTGATCGTATCGTGCAGCTGGTTGACGGCAGGATTGTTTCGTGAATCATCCTGGGGGGCTCAAAATATATCTAGAAATACTGTAGGCAAAATGCTCAATTTACGATTCATAACCAGGCAGGTCAGAAGCTCCGGTAAGCAGGCGCTCATATTAGTGCTCTGCGTGGCCCTGTCACTACTCACCCTTGTTTCCCTGGCAGGCTTCAGCTCCTCGGTGCGCAGTTCCATGCTCAAGGATGCCAGGCAGCTCCACGCAGCCGACATCATCATCCACTCCCATTATCCCCTGTCCCCCGGCCTGGGCTCCAGCATAGAGGAGTACGAGAAGCAGCGGCAGGCAACGGGCGCCCTGGTGCATGAATTTTACAGCATGACCACCAATCCGGCCCGGGAAAAATCGATTCTCAGTCATCTCAAGGTGGTGGAGAAAGGCTACCCCTTTTACGGTACGGTGGAACTGGCCTCCGGCCGCAAATTCTCAGATGTTCTCGTCAAGGGCTCAATCATCGTCGAGCAGTCTGTCCTTGAGCGCTTAGATGCCGGGCTTGGCGACCGTCTGCAGATCGGTTCGGCTGAGCTTATCATTGTCGACACGGTGATTGCTGAACCTGACCGGCCGGTTTCCTTCTTTTCATTCGGCCCGCGCATCTTTATTGGAGCGGCTGACCTGGAAGCCCTTGACCTGATCAAGATGGGCAGCCGCATCCATTACAATTACCTGCTCAAGGTCCATGATCCCGCCATGGTTGACCGTTTGGCCCATGAGCTTGCAACCGTTGCCGTCGTTTCCCAGGAACGGGTCAACACCTTTGAGAATGCCGAATCCGGTGTCAAGCGCTTCTTTGAAAATTTTCTTTTCTTCCTGAATTTGATCGGAATATTCACCCTGCTGCTTGCCGGTATCGGCATCCAGACCGCCCTGGGTGCCCTGCTGCGGGACAGTGAATACACCATCGGCATCATGAAGGCGGTGGGAGCAAGCAACCGTTTCATCTGCAGCCATTTCATTATAATGATCATGCTCCTCGGCGCTTTCGGCACTTTGCTGGGACTGGCCTTAAGTTTTCTGCTGCAGCTCTATTTCCCCATCCTCTTTGAAGGTATACTGCCGGCCAGCGTCAAGCTGGTGATAGCCTGGGATGCGGTTTTCGAAGGTTTGCTGCTGGGCACCGTGGTGGTTGGGTTGTTCTCCTTTCTGCCGTTGCGCAGGGTCAGGGACCTCAAGCCGGCCGCTATTTTCCGCAAGGAAAGCGGAGCCGCACGGAAAGGCTGGGAGCAGTATATTGCCATTGGCGTCATTATCTGCTTTTTTACCGGCCTGACCATCTGGCAGCTTGAAGACGTCACCACCGGCATCTATTTTGTCCTTGGCCTTGTCGGCCTGCTCGGGCTCACTGCGCTTATCACCCAGATCCTGCTGCACATCATGCGCAAGAAACGGCCGACCGGACTGGCCCTGCGCCAGGCATTCAGGGGATTGTTTCGTCCGAAGAATGCCACCCGCGCCATTATCATCACCCTCTCGGCCGCGCTGTCCGTCATTTTTTCCATCTACCTCATTGAGCAGAACCTGCAGGCCACCTTTATCCAGTCCTATCCTCCGGAACTGCCGAATGTTTATTTTCTTGATATCCAGCCCTCGCAGCGGGCTCAATTTACCGGCATTCTCGGTACGGAACCGCCCTTCTACCCCATTGTCAGGGCCCGGCTTGCTGCCATCAATGACAAACCCATCGACCGCAAGGTGGAAAGACAGCGGCGAAGGGATAACCTGTCCCGCGAATTCAACCTCACCTACCGCAACATACTCCTCGATGACGAACAGCTTACAGCCGGCAAATCGCTCTTCGGAAACCGTTTAAAAGAACTGCAGCAGCTTGGTGAAGTACCGGTCTCGGTCCTTGATACGGTGGCCGAGATTGGAGATATCAGGATGGGAGACCTGCTGATCTTCAAGGTACAGTCCATTCCCATCCGGGCCCGGGTGACAAGCATGCGGACCCGGACGCAATCCCAGGTGCGCCCCTATTTTTATTTTGTCTTCCGGGAAGAGACCCTGAAAGCTGCGCCGCAGACCATTTTCAGCGCTGCGAAAATGGAGCGGGCAGAGTTGGCCGAGGTGCAGAACAGGTTGGCTGAACAGCTGCCCAACATAAGCGTCATTGACATTGCCAAAACCATTGAGGTGCTGGCCCGGATCATGAAAAAGCTGACGATCATTGTACAGTTCTTCACCTCGTTTTCCATCATTGCCGGGTTGCTCATCATTGTCAGCTCTATCTTTGCAACCCGGCTGGCGCGTATACGCGAAGCCGTGTATTATAAGATATTGGGTGCCAGCTCAGGTTTTGTTCTACGGGTGTTTACCCTGGAAAACTTTGTACTTGCCCTGGTCTGTGGTCTGCTGGCGGGGCTGATTGCCCAGGCCGGGAGCTGGGTCGTCTGCAGCCGGGTTTTTGCCATTTCGTACAACCCCAGGCTCGGCAGCACGCTGATGATGATGAGCATAACCATAATGCTGGTCATCGTCGTCGGCATAGGGGCGTCACTTTCAATACTGCAACAGAAACCAGCCGGTTTTCTGCGGGACGGGGAATAAGAAATGAAAGCACACATAAAAAAATATGAAAGCCAAAAACCTTATAAACTCCTGATCTTCCTGCTCCTCATTTTAGTTGTTACAGGATGCGATAGACAGGATAAGCCTTCCGGCACTCAATCACAGCCGGTGCAGCCTGCGCAGGTTTACGAGGGCACCATAATTGCTGTGGGCGACAGCCTGACTGCCGGCCTGGGAGTTGCGGAAGAAGAGGCATATCCGGCGGTGCTGGAGGAGAAACTGCAGCAGAGCGGCAATAACTGGCAGGTGATTAATGCAGGGATCAGCGGCGAAACCAGCAGCGGCGCCTTGACTCGCATTGCCTGGATAATTGCCCAAGAGCCCGATATTGTTATCCTGGAAACCGGTGCCAACGACGGAATGCGGGGTATCCCCATCAGGGTAATCAAGGAAAACATCAACCAGGCGATTCAGCGTTTAAAGGAAGCAGACATTGGGGTCGTCCTCGCCGGCATGCAGATGCTGCAGAATTTCGGACCTGACTATACAAAGCAATTTGCCGCGGTCTATCCTACCGTTGCAGAAGCGCAGCAGGTCATCCTCATCCCGTTTTTTTTGGAGCAGGTGGCCGGCACCCCATCCCTGAACCTGCCGGACTTCATCCATCCGACCCCGGAGGGCCACCGGATCGTAGCGCAGACCGTCTATCCCTTTGTATTACAGGCAATTCAGCAAAACAGCAGATGATGTAACGGCAAGTCTTACAAAGAAAAGAAGTGATATAGCAGGTGGGGCATCATTTTGATCCCCTTTTCATAATTTGTTTTATGTCCAAAAACTGAGATGAAACTTATAATCCTCTTCTTCATTGCCGGAGTGGCGGTATGGGCTGCCAAGGTATATACTGCGACCCGCCGACAACACAAAAGACGGGTGCTGCTGAGTACACCTTTTCCTGCGGAATGGTCTGCAATCCTTAGCAATAATCTCCCCCCGTACAAAAAGATTTCTCCGCAGTTACAGCAACAGCTCCATGACTATATAAAAATCTTTATTGCGGAAAAATCCTTTGAAGGCTGCGGCGGGCTCTCCCTGACCGACGAGATAAGGGTTACCATTGCGGCCCAGGCCTGTATTCTTCTGCTTAATCGGGACAGCGACTGCTACCCGAAGCTTTATTCCGTCCTGGTTTACCCAAGTACCTATGTGGCAGATTCCCGTAACAGATTTGACGCCCACCCAAACGACACATCAGTTCGCCTGGGCGAATCCTGGAACCATGGCGCGGTTGTTCTGGCCTGGGACAGTGTGAAAAGGGGCGCCATAAATTTTCGGGACGGTCATAACGTGGCCATGCATGAATTTGCCCATCAGCTTGACCAGGAGGATGGCAGGGCAGACGGGGCTCCCATCCTTGAGATGCGCTCCGCCTACTCGGCCTGGTCCCAGGTTTTTTCAAAGGAATATGAACTGCTCCAACACAAAGCTAAAAAAGGCAGGAAGAGTGTGATGCATAAGTACGGGGCCACTAATCCGGCAGAGTTCTTTGCTGTGGCAACGGAAACCTTTTTCGAAAAACCGGTACAGCTGAAGAAAAAACGTCCTGATCTATATCAGGAACTGCAGGGATTTTATAAAGTCAATCCCATTGAGTGGGTGAATTAAGCAAGACCGGAAACGGTTCCGGGGATTGGCAGGAACCTGTTTAATGCAAACACGGTCTTTTCTCTCTCTGCCTGAAAGCAGACGTACCCGGGCTTGCCGTCATCCGCTAAGCCGATCTCCTGCAGAAACTCTCCGGAAAAAAGAACAAATGCACCCTGCTTGAAAAACTCGTCCCTGCTCTTATAGTCGTAGACCCCTTCCCAGTTCTGCCCCATCTGCTTCCAGAGATTTTTCTTGTTTCTTGCCATGGACTCCTGCTCAAGGTGAGACGGCAGAAAACGGTGGCCGCACCGCAGCCAGTCAAAAATAAGCAGTTCCCGGAGCAGTTCACTGTCAGGCCTGTCCTTTGTAAATTCCAACAGGAGAGAACTCATCAACTCCTGGGTTGAGGCCAGCTCAAAAAATCCTTTTTCACGGCATAGCATCAGCAATGCTTGGAAAAACACAAAAATATCCTCTTTTTCTTTACGCAGATATGCCCATACGCTTCTGAAATAGCGGTTATTATAATATGCTTCCACACACTCCCCGAACCAGAAGAGCTCCTCCATATCGTTTTTATCAAGCCACCTGGTTGCCAATACCTCATAGGGCGGTTTTTCACATATCACCAGGCCATATTCTTCCATGGATTTGCTGATGGGGGTATGGGGCAGAATTTTCAGGAGCCCCATCTGGATATAATGGGGTCCTAGTTTGTAAACGTCTGCAAAGGAACGGGCAAAGGATGCCCTGTCCTCATGGGGCAGGCCCAAGATAAGATCCAGGTGGACATGGATGGTACCAAGGGAAACGAGATTTCTGATAGTGGGTTTAAGCTTTGCCAGATCGCATTTGCGCTTGATGGCTGCAAGAGTTTGTGGATTGGTGGACTGGACACCGAGCTCAAATTGAAAACGGCCCACCCCTACCTGCGCCAGAAAACGGAACATTTCCTCGGTAAAGCGGTCCGGGGCCATCTCGAAATGAAAAAGCGTCTCCCCGGGCTGTTTTACCAGGAAATTCCAGATTTTCAAGGCCCTTGCAGGCAGATCATTAAAGGTGCGGTCCACAAATCGTAAAACCTTGGGACCATAGCGTAGAATATCTTTAGTTTCCTCATACACCTGTGAATCCGGAAGATGGCGCACTCCTTTTTCAGATGCGGACAGACAATAGGTGCAGCCAAAAGGACACCCCCGGGACGATTCATAGTAGATATGCCTGTTTTTAAGAGGTCCCTTAAAATCTTCCGCCCTGTAAGGACTTTTAAATGGTGCGACCTTGGAACAGCCATACTCCCCCTTTAAACTGTTCCCTGGAAGGTCCCGGTAAAATGATTTTTCAATTCCCTCAATTTCTCCCTGTACAAGCGTGCAGTTACGGGCAGCATCCCGGGCCAGGTTCACTATCATGGAACCTGCCTGGGGGCCGCCCATAATAATCGGGATTGAGGGGTGCAGCTTGCCCAGATCCTCGATCAACCGCTGTATATATATACTGTTCCAGATGTAGACTGAGAAAAAAAGGGCCGCGGGCTCTCCTGAAGCAATTTTCCTCAATGTGGGATAATACGGATCATTGATTGTGTATTGCTCGATCTGCGTCCGACATTCCGGCAGATTATCTTCCAGTGCCGCCCTGACATAAAAAAGCGCCAGGCAGGAATGGAGAAAGCGACCATTGAAGGCGATGAGTTTGTACTGCATAGGGTTCAAGGGGTCTAGGGTTCGAGGGTTCGAGGGAAGAAGTGACTAAAGTGACTAAAATTATAAGTGACTAAAGTTTTAAAAAACAATCATCCTGAGCTGTTGAATTGCTATCCACCTTGTTAAATATAAGCAGGACACTAAATCCTAAACATTCAGAGATCAATTAACTTCAGCTCACTTTACACTTTAGACATTTATGCCCCCTCGCGGGGTACTTGTAACTTGTAACTTTAGTCACTTTACACTTTAGTTCACTTTAGGCACTTTTATTTTCCATAAAGCATGTTTACTATATGTGTCTAAACATCTCTTTTATATTAATTCTCTGACAGGACTGGATATGACTGTAAAACATACGATACGATTTTGTTATGCAATTTTACTTATACTTTCGATAACCATGAGCTTTTTCAAAACCCGGCCTGCAGAAGCAGGCCACCTTACTGCCCCGGTCCACAACATATCCATGGAATTTGACCTACAGTCCGGCAACCTCACGGCAAATTCCCGCATTGAGGTGCCGGCAGGCGTAAGTCTTCACCTTGACCTCACACCTTTGAACGTATCCCGTATCATCATCAACGGTCAACCGGCAAAATTGAATGATGACAGTAATTACCTTGATCTTCCAGCAGCCCCGAAAGACCAGGAGATTCTGCTCAGCTACAGCAAAGAAATATTGCCTGGTTCATCACCCTATAACATGATCAGCGATACAGGGATAACGCTTATTGACAGCTGGTACCCTGTTGCAGACCATGAAATGTTTTTCAAATTAACAGCCCAGATACCCGAAGAATTTGAAGCAGTTTCTGAAGCTGATGAGATCATTACCTTTCCGATCAATGACAGCAAACAGGTAACGTTTCGTTTTCCGCATCCTCTGTTTTCCATTAATTTTATCGCCGGCCCCTATGTTGTTGCCAAGGAGAGTTTCGGCGAGGGAAAAGACCTTGTTGCCTATTTTTTTACTGAAGACCAGGATTTGGCGGCCGAATACCTGGCCAAGGCAAAAAGATACCTGGAGCGCTATGAAAACATGCTGGGTTCCTATCCCTATAAACGCTTTTCCATTGTGGAAAACAGGCTGCCCACAGGTTTTGCCATGCCCACCTTTACCCTGCTCGGCCAATCTGTGGTGCGCCTGCCCTTTATCGTTGATACCTCCCTGGGCCATGAAGTCCTGCACGCCTGGTTTGGCAACGGGGTGCGCATTTCTCCCCTGGAGGGCAACTGGGTTGAAGGCCTGACCACTTACCTGGCAGACCAGTCCTTTGCCGCCGACAATGGCAGGGATTCAGCGTACAGGAAGGAACAGCTTATCAAGTACCAAAGCTATGTCAGGCCTGACATGGGCCTTGTCCTGCGCGATTTCAGCAATGTTGGCCATGGAGACAGCAAGGGCCTGCCTGTCCGGGCTGTCGGCTATAATAAGTCATCCATGTTCTTTCACATGCTGCGCAACAAGGTTGGCCCAGAAGTGTTTTCAGACTCTCTGCGTGATTTCTATAAACGCTCCAGATACAAGGCAGCCGGCTGGTCAGACCTGCAAACAAGTTTTGAGAGCATCTCAGGTTTGGACTTTGAAGATTTTTTTACCCAATGGCTTGATAGGGAGGATGTCCCTGTCCTTGAAATTCTGCAGCCTGAAGTCACTCACAAGGACGGCTACCCTTTACTGCATTTCAGCATCGTGCAAAAAAATCAAACTCCCTATGAACTGCAGGTGCCTGTGGTTATTAAAACAGCGACAGAAGAAATCCGCAAAACGCTGCACGTGTCAGAGTCTCGCACTCCCTTTGAAATCCCCCTTGCAGGTGTGCCGGAAGCCCTTGTTATCGACCCTGGGTACGACCTCATGCGCAAATTGGCAGCCTCGGAACTGCCGCCTGTCTGGTCGCATTTTTCAGGTGCAACAGGCAAGATAGCCATTCTGCCGGAAGAAGAACACCGTGTTCTGTATAACTCTTTATTGGAGCCGCTGGAGGAGTATGGGGTCCGTGTCCTGTTGCAGGATGAAGTCACTGATAAGGAACTTGCCCAAAACTCCCTGCTTTTTCTTGGAACCGGAGGGAGCTTGAGCCGCTCACTTTTTGCGCAATCGGATCATCCTGCAGACGGCTTCACCCTGGATATCAGAAAGAACCCCTTAAACCCTGCGCAAGTGGCTGTACTTGTCTCTGCCGCAAATGTCGAACAGGTGCAAATGGCGGCGAAAAAGCTTCGCCATTATGGGAAATACAGCTTTCTTTCTTTTAAAGACGGCAGGATCCGGGATAAAAAAATCACCCCGACTGATTCCGGGCTTACGGTTGAGCTGGCCAGCCAGCCTCCAGGCTTTGAAACTGGCAAGTCGGAACCATTTGCTGAAATTGCTGCCAAGTTATCGCAATACCAGCTGATATACATTGGGGAAGGACATACCAATTATGAAGATCATATGCTGCAGCTGGAGATTATCAGAGCCATGTATGAACATGACCCGCGTCTGGCCATCGGCATGGAAATGTTCAGCAGATCAAGTCAGGCGGTTCTCGACCGCTACCTTGCCGGTGAGCTGGATGAAAAATCCTTCCTGAAGGAATCCCATTATTTCAAGACCTGGCGCTTTGATTACCGGTTGTACAGGAATATCATTAATTTTGCCAGGCATAACCACCTGCCGGTCATCGCCTTAAATCTGGAAAAGGATATTGTCAGCCGGGTTTTCAAAGGCGGAGGACCAGGCAGCCTGGACAGCGAGCAGACAAGCTCCCTGCCCCCTGACAGGAATCTTGATGAGCCCGGCTACCGGGAAAGAATTGCGTCCGCCTATATGATGCATGCAGGCCAGAATCACAGTGGTGATTTCAGCAGTTTTCTGCAGGCCCAGGCATTATGGGACGAAACCATGGCCGAAACCATTGCAGAGTATATGCTAACCCACCCCGATGAGCGCATGGCGATAATTGCCGGGCGCGGTCATGTTGACAAGAAAAACGCTATTCCACCGCGGGTAGCGCGCCGTCTGCCTGTCTCCCAGGCTGTGGTGCTAAACAGCAGTGGTTCAGCGTCAGAAGCGGAAACTGCTGATTTTGTCTTCTTTTCGCCTCCGGCCAGCCTTACCCCCTTTCCATTGCTTGGCGTCATACTTGATGACACTGAAGACGAAAATGGAGTCCTGGTTTCGGGACTCAATCCCCAGGGGCAGGCCAGTGCAGCCGGGATTAAGGAAAAAGACATTATTTTGGCCATTGATTCAGAGGCTGTCAATGACATGGAAGATGTCAAAATTGAAATGCTCTACAAGGACAAGAGCGATTCAGTCACGGTGCGGATCAGGCGCCGGGCTTTTCCCTTCGGCACCAAGGAGCTGGATATTGAAGTGTCGTTGCAAAATAAGAAAAACCCGCACCATATGTGAGAAGATCAGTCAGCCTGATTAATTGCTTCTGCCAGGCGCACGGCCTGGACCGTCTTTTCCACATCATGGACCCGCAGGATTGAAACACCATTTTGGGCACAAAGGGCCGAGATCGCAGCAGTTGCCACATCCCTGTCATCCACTTCCAGGCCCAAGAGCTTGCCGATAAATGATTTGCGCGAATGGCCGATGAGCACCGGGCATCCCAGTTCACTGAATTCCGCCGCGTGTTTGAGAATGGTGAGATTATGGCCCATGGTCTTGCCAAAACCGATGCCCGGATCAATGATGAACCGCTTGCCGGAAACACCATTTTCCCCGGCCCATGCAAGTCTCTCCGCAAAAAAAACCTTAATCTCGGCCACCACATCATCATAGTGGGGATCAACCTGCATGTCTGATGGAGTGCCCTGCATATGCATGATAATGACCGGCACCTCTGTCTCCCTGACCAGGGAAATCATGTCGCGGTCAAAGCGCAGCGCACTTATATCGTTTATGATATCTGCTCCTTCCGCCAGGGCCCTGCGGGCCACTTCCGCTTTCGTCGTATCAATGGATATGGGAATTTCCGAGTGCTGCCGGATCAAACGGATTACCGGCAAAACCCGGTCGAGTTCTTCTGCAATGGAAACCGGTTCGGCAAAAGGACGGCTGGATTCACCACCCACATCGATGATGTCAGCCCCGGCCCCCAACATGGAGTCGATCTGGGCCGCACTCGAACTTGCGGTAAAAAAACGGCCGCCGTCTGAAAAGGAATCCGGGGTAACATTCAGAATTCCCATGACCAGGACTTTGGAGCCGAATTCAAAGGGCATGGTTATAGAGTATTTTATTGGGAAATATCTTTAGGCCAGAGTCCTATTGGCTTCATCCGGCTTCCGGGCTTTCGGATTCCGGGCTTTCGGATTCCGCAGGCTCATCGACAGCCTGCTGCTCAGCAAGGGGCTGGCTCTCCTTTTTCACCTTGGAGCCCGATTTAACTGCCTCAATGATGTTCTTAATATCCTCCAGCACGATGGTCTCTTTTTCCAGCAGGGCATCTGCCATATCATGCAGAACCTGGGTGTTTTCGGACAGAAGTTTTTGCGCTATGTCATTGGCTGACTCCACCATCAATTTTACTTCCTTGTCAATGAGGATGGCGGTATTTTCACTGTAATCGCGGTGCTGGGAGATCTCCCGGCCGAGGAATATCTGCTCTTCCTTCTTGCCGTATGTTAGGGGACCCAAGTCACTCATGCCCCACTCGCAGACCATCTTTCTGGCCAGGGTAGTGGCCTGCTCAATATCGTTGCCGGCACCGGTGGTTATATCGTTAAAAACCAGCTTTTCCGCAACCCGGCCACCCAGGAGAATACATATCCTGTTAATCAGATAACTTTTCGAGTGCGTATGCTTTTCCTCGATGGGAAGCTGCTGGGTAAGACCAAGGGCCCGGCCCCGGGGAATAATGGTGACCTTATGAATGGGGTCTGTTTCGGGCAGCATGATGGCAACCAGGGCATGCCCGGCCTCATGGTAGGCAGTGATTTCCTTTTCCTTATCGGTGATGATCATACTGCGCCGTTCTGCGCCCATCATGACCTTGTCCTTGGCCATTTCAAGATGGGCCATGGTGACCTTGTCATCGTTACTGCGGGCAGCAAGCAGAGCTGCTTCATTGACCATATTCTCCAGGTCGGCTCCGGTAAACCCTGGCGTTCCCCTGGCAATGA
This sequence comes from uncultured Desulfobulbaceae bacterium, assembly GCA_947259115.1. GTDB lineage: Bacteria > Desulfobacterota > Desulfobulbia > Desulfobulbales > BM004 > BM004. The sequence goes on from CAMYKS010000010.1 coordinate 166,719, forward strand.
CCGGCCACTCAATATTGTCGGCCACAGCTGTTTTACGGCCATAAACTTCGAGGATTTTCTCACGGCCTTTAACATCGGGGATGGGCACTATAACCTGCCTGTCAAAGCGGCCGGGACGCAGCAGGGCGGGATCAAGAACATCAGGCCGGTTGGTTGCAGCGACAATAATAACACCTTCACTGGATTCAAAGCCGTCCATTTCAACCAGCAGCTGGTTCAGGGTCTGCTCACGTTCGTCATGGCCACCGCCAAGTCCGGCACCACGATGCCTGCCCACAGCATCAATCTCATCTATGAAAATGATGCAGGGCGCATTTTTCTTACCCTGGACAAACAGGTCACGGACCCGGGAGGCGCCGACACCGACAAACATCTCGACAAAATCAGAACCGCTGATGGTGAAAAATGGCACTTCAGCCTCACCTGCAATGGCCTTGGCTAAAAGGGTTTTGCCTGTGCCGGGAGCACCGGCAAGGAGCACCCCCTTGGGGATCCTGCCACCCAGACGGGTAAACTTTTTGGGATCCTTTAAAAAATCGATAATTTCTGACAATTCTTCCTTGGCCTCTTCAATGCCGGCCACATCCTTGAAGGTAACATTGGTTTCACCTTTTTCCATGAGACGCGCCCGTGTTTTACCAAAAGACATGGCGCCACGGCCGCCCATCTGCATCTGCCGCATGAAAAATATCCAGACACCGATAAGGAGCAGCATGGGGAACCAGGATACCAGGATGGTCACATACCATGGCGTATCCTCTTTCTGTTTTACCGATATGTCGACCCCGTTTGTGCGCAGCATGGGAATAAGTTCAGAGTCATCCGGGGTTATTGTGCGGAAATCATTGCCACCCCTCAGAGTTCCCTTGATCTGGTCGCCTTCGATGGTAACCTTGGTTATGGCACCGGATTCCACACTATTGACAAAATCGCTGTAAGAAATATCCACATGCTGGAGCTGCGGCTTGTTGAACAGGTTGAATAGGAGAATCATGGTCAGGCCGATCACCAGCCACATGCTCAGGTTTTTATAAAAAGTGTTCAAAATTCAGTCCTCAATACAGGTCAGTATGACGTCCGGCGCTTGCACCGGGTTCATTATTATAAAATTTTAGTTTACAAGGTGTTTTACAAAACACCCAGCCCATGAACAATTACAGTGTAAGATAAGTTCAGACTCTGTAAAAGTCCAGCCATTTTCCCCCAAGCTGCCTCCCTAAAAATATTCCTGGATGGCCTTTACCTGTATTTCTTTTTGCCGTAAAGTCTCCAACGCCCTTACCATTGACAGGGCGCCGCTGGTGGTCGTGGTATAGGGCAGGTGATAATCCAGGGCGCTTCTGCGGATGGAATAGGAATCTTCGGTGGTTCGTGATCCCAATGAGGTGTTTATAATCCACTGGATCTGGTTATCCTGCACCTTGTCCAGCAGGTGGGGCCGTCCCTGGGATATCTTGTTCACCATGGTACATTCCACATTGTGCTCAGTTAAATATGCCGCTGTACCGCTTGTCGCCAGGATGGAAAATCCAAGGTTCAACAGGCGCTGCGCCAGTGGCAGAACTGCCGGTTTGTCGGCATTGCGCACGCTTATAAGCACATTCCCTTTATCCGGCAATTTCTGGCCGGCTGCCAGCTGTGATTTGGCAAAGGCAATGCCCACGGAACTGTCAAGCCCCATGACTTCACCTGTTGATTTCATTTCAGGACTCAACAGGGTATCGACATTGGCAAAGCGGTCAAAGGGGAATACCGCCTCCTTTACAGCCCAGTGGCTTACCTCGATCTCTTTTGTCAGTCCCAGGTCAGCCAGTTTCATGCCCATCATAACCTTGGTGGCAAGCTTTGCCAGAGGCACACCGGTTGCCTTGCTGACAAAAGGTATGGTGCGTGAAGCCCTGGGATTTACTTCCAGGACATACAATTCGTTATCCTTAACCGCAAATTGCACATTCATCAAGCCAATGACATTTAATTCCTGGGCCATGGCCTTTGAAGCTTCCTTGATTTCCTCAATCATTTCCGGTGATAAGGAATGGGGCGGCAGGACACAGGCGGAGTCTCCCGAATGGATGCCCGCCTCTTCGATATGCTCCATGATGCCGCCTATGATGGTTACCTCACCATCGGATATGGCATCAACATCAATCTCCACGGCGTCTTTTAAGAATTTGTCGACCAGTACCGGATGTTCAGAGGAAACGATAATGGCAGAAGCCATAAACTCCCTGATGCCTTTGTCGTTGTAGACGATGCGCATGGCCCTGCCGCCGAGAACATAGGAAGGCCGCACCACCACCGGATACCCTACACGCTCGGCTATGGCAAGCGCCTCCTCCATGGTGCGTGCAGTCCCATTGGCAGGCTGCTTCAGGTTTAATTTCTGCAGAAACTGTTGAAAGCGCTTGCGGTCCTCTGCCCTGTCAATGGAATCAGGCGATGTACCGACGATGGGCACCCTGGCCTCGGCCAGAGGAACTGCCAGATTCAACGGGGTCTGGCCTCCGAACTGGACAATAACCCCATCCGGTTTTTCCCGTTCTATGATATTAAGCACATCCTCCCTGGTCAGCGGCTCAAAATAGAGCTTGTCCGAGGTGTCATAATCGGTACTCACCGTTTCAGGATTGGAATTGACCATGATGGATTCTATGCCCATTTCCTTCAGGGCAAAAGAGGCATGCACGCAGCAGTAGTCAAACTCTATTCCCTGACCGATGCGGTTGGGGCCGCCGCCAAGGATCATGACCTTTTTCGTGGAACTGATCCTGGACTCGTCTTCCATCTCATAGGTGGAGTAATAGTACGGTGTATACGCCTCAAATTCGGCGGCGCAGGTATCAACCAGTTTATAGACCGGCACCTGGCCCAGTTCCAGCCTCAGTTCACGGATATCATCTTCCGTAGTGCCGGTGAGATGGGCGATCTGAAAGTCTGAAAACCCCTGTTGTTTTATCCTGCGCAGAAAATCCCTTGTCAGGCCTTGGAACCCGGCCTCGACAATGGCGGCTTCCGTCTCAACCAGCTGCCTGAGATTGTTTAAATACCATGGATCGATATAGGTCAGCCCATGAAGGTCCTCAACACTTCTGCCGCGCCGCAATGCTTCATAGAGGCAGAAAATTCTCTGGGAGTTGGGGGTGACCAGTTTTTTCTCCAAATCCGCCTCATCCATTGAGGCCAGGGAATCCTTGCCGTCATTGCCGAAACCCATGCGCCCGATCTCAAGGGAGCGTATCCCCTTCTGAAAGGCTTCTTTAAAGGTACGGCCGATTGCCATGGTCTCGCCCACGGATTTCATGGCCGTGGTAAGAACATCCTCTGCCTCAGGAAATTTTTCAAAGGTCCAACGGGGGATCTTCACCACGCAATAATCGATGGTCGGTTCAAAGGAGGCATAGGTCTCACGGGTAATATCATTGGGTATTTCATCCAGGGTATAGCCGATGGCGAGCTTGGCCGCTATTTTAGCTATGGGAAAACCGGTGGCCTTGGAAGCCAGGGCGGAACTCCTGGAAACTCTTGGGTTCATTTCAATAACCATCAATTCTCCATCAACGGGATTGACGGCAAACTGCACATTGGAGCCGCCTGTCTCCACCCCGATCTCCCGCATAATGGCAATGGAGGCATTGCGCATCTGCTGGTATTCCCGGTCGGTCAGGGTCTGGGCAGGTGCCACGGTTATGGAATCACCTGTATGGACGCCCATGGCATCCATATTCTCTATGGGACAGACGATCACCACGTTGTCATTCTTATCCCGCATGACTTCGAGCTCAAATTCCTTCCAGCCGAGAAGACTGCGCTCCAGCATGACTTCATTATTGAGGCTCAGATCTATCCCTGCTGTGCAGAGAGCTTCAAGCTCCTGCATGTTATAGGCCACACCGCCTCCCGTGCCGCCCAAAGTAAAGCTCGGCCGCACAATAATGGGAAAACCTATCTGTTCTACTGCTGCCAGGGCATCTTTCACAGTATGCACAATGGCGCTTTCCGGCACCTTTAAGCCGATTTTCTTCATGGCGGCCCGGAATTCCTCGCGCCCTTCGGCCTTGCGGATAACTTTAATATCAGCGGCCAGCAGCTCTACCCCGTATTTTTCCAGGATCCCCATTTCAGCCACCCCGATGGCTGTATTCAAACCGGTCTGACCGCCCAGGGTCGGCAGCAGGGCATCGGGCCGTTCCTTCTCAATAACCTTGGCCACCATTTCAGGGGTAATGGGTTCAATATAGGTCTTATCGGCCAATTCCGGGTCCGTCATGATGGTGGCCGGGTTGGAATTGATGAGCACCACCTCATAGCCTTCCTCTTTCAAGGCTTTGATTGCCTGGGTCCCTGAATAGTCAAATTCGCACGCCTGACTGATTATTATGGGGCCGGAGCCGATTATGAGAATCTTCTTGATGTCTGTACGTTTTGGCATGGGTTTGCTGGCTGCTGATTTTTTATATTTACGTGTCAGTTATTTGCAGTCTCTGCTCCAAAAACAGGAAAGCGGAGTCTCCTCTTACTTCATCATCTCAATAAAACGGTCAAACAGGTACAGTGAATCATGGGGGCCCGGAGCATTTTCAGGATGATACTGTACTGAGAACGCCGGGAACTTTCTGTGCTTCATACCCTCCAGGCTGCCGTCGTTAAGATTGACATGGGTCAGCTCCACATCATCGGCATCAAGGCTTTCCAGATCGACGCAGAAACCATGATTTTGCGAGGTTATTTCAATTCGGCCTGTTTGCAGGTCTTTAACCGGCTGGTTGGAGCCGCGATGGCCGAACTTTAACTTATACGTTGTGCCGCCGTAGGCCAGGCCCAGAATCTGATGACCGAGACAGATACCGAAAATCGGTTTTTTGCCGAGCAGTTCCCGCACAGTTTCCACAACACCCGCAACCCCTGCAGGGTCCCCAGGGCCGTTGGACAGGAAAATGCCATCCGGCTCCAGAGCCAGAATTGAATCCGGTCCTGCGTCAGCAGGTACCACCTGAACAGCGCAGCCCTTTTCCGCCAGAATCCTGAGCTGGTTGTATTTGAGCCCATAATCCATGGCCACGACCTTATACGTACCCGCGGATGCGGTTGCAAACCCTTCACTGTTGCGGGGGCCAAGCTCCGACCAGCCATAGGGTTGCTGACAGGTTACCTCCCGCACCAGGTCTCTGCCCACCAGGCCTTCTGATTCCTGTGCCATTTTGACCAGTTGCTGGGGATCAAGGGTCTTGGTGGACACCACACCTTTCATGGCCCCGGCCTTGCGGATATGCCTGGTTAAAGCCCTGGTGTCTATACCTTCAACTCCTAAAACACCGTACTGCTGCAGAAAAGCGGCAAGTGTCATTGTTGAACGATAATTACTGGGTATGGCATTGTATTCCTTCACCAGGAAGGCCTCCGGCTGGATACGGGCGGATTCCATATCTTCCTGGTTTATACCGTAATTGCCGATTAGCGGGTAGGTCATGGTGACGATCTGCCCCTTATAAGAGGGGTCTGTCAGTATTTCCTGGTACCCTGTCATGCCTGTATTAAAGACTATTTCACCGGATGCCTCCCCGGCCCCGGTGAAAGACTCACCTTCAAATATTGTTCCGTCCTCTAGAGCGACAAGCGCTTTCATACTCTTTCCTTCATCTGCCTGTTTTAAAATTTTCTTTTAAATCTTTTTATAGTGACGATATGCAGACAATGCAAACACCAAATTAAAGTTCAAGGCAGTATACGCTGCCGGGAAACTTTTTACACCGGGATCCTTGCTTATTATATTTGCACTCGAGACGAGATGCCCTTATGCATCAATGATTGAGAACCTCTTTGACAAGCAGAGCCTGCTTTCTCGCTGCTCCTTGCTGAGTGGCTGCTATTTCCAAGGCCCGCCTAGAAGCTTCATCATATTCCTCCGGGTGGTCCGCGTAGTAAAGAATGGATTCCGTCAAGGCCTCCGGCCCGCTAACCGGGAAACCTCCCCCCACAGACTCAAGGAGTTCTGCGGCATCGCTGAAGTCCTTCATGCTCGGGCCATAAAATACCGGTTTGCCGAATATTGCCGCTTCCATAATGTTATGGCCGCCGCGTTCAACCAGGCTGCCGCCGCAAAACACATAGGAAGCGACGGAATAAAGTCCGGCGAGATCCCCGATGGAATCTACCAGGATGATATCAGTTCTGCGCTCGGAACCTTTTACTTCGCTTAAGCGTTCATAGGGGACCTGCTTCTGCTTCAGCATCCCTTCAACTTCGGTTAAACGCTGCAAATGCCTGGGAGCAATAACCCAGATAAGGTCCTGCAGGCCGCTCGTCTTCTTCAGGTTCAGAAAGACACCCAGCAGCATTTCCTCTTCTCCGGTGTGGGTACTTCCTGCAACAAAAAGAGGCTGACCTTGCCGCAAATTCAGCCAGGAACGGTACTGCTCCTCACTTTCAGACGCCAGGCCCTCCATGTCCTGGTCATATTTGGCATTGCCAAGCACCCGCACTTTTTCAGGTTCTGCTCCTAAACTCTTATAGCGTTTTGCATCTATCGGCTGGATCACGGAGATCATGGAAAAACCGGATAAAATTTTTTTCATGAATCCTTTGACCAGGCGGTAGCGCTGAAATGAAATCTCGCTCAGCCTGCCGTTCAAAAGAACAAGTCTCAGACCTGAGCGTTTAGCTTCAAGCAGAAAGGCAGGCCATAATTCTGTTTCCAGACAGACATACAACGAAGGCTTAATCTTTCTGATTGCCCTGCCGACTATACCAACCAGGTCAAGGGGTGCATAAATACAGCGGACCTTCTCCCCTGCCTGTTTTCTGGCGACTTCCATGCCCTGCTCTGTCATGGTTGAGAGGACAAAGTCAGCTTCCGGTAAAATTACTGCCAGCTCTTTCATCAATATACCGGCCAGCAGGACTTCACCAACCGACGCACCGTGCAACCATATTGTCATGGTATGCCCCGGTTTTTGTTCAAGCGTCCCTAAAAATCCAAATCTCTGCCCCAATCCTTCCCGATATCGACCGCTAAAGAGAATGTACAGGAGGAAAAAAGGCAATCCTGCAATTAACGTCAGCCAGCCTAAAAATTGATAGAGTCCGTAAAGCAACGGTATACGCTACCTGGTTTGAAAATTGAATTTTATGGGCTTAAGAAAAATCGTGTCATTTAACCCTTAATCCCTCATTACGTCAATACAATTATGGGATTTGCAATTCCCTGCAGCTACTTGTGCAGGCGCGCCTTAATCTGCAGGGAATATCCTTGCCGGGCGCCTGAAATATTACGAAGCATATGAGCTCACCAACCCTGAAGCATGCCGCAAAGAATAAACGCACTGATCGCGCTCGGGCGTAGTTTTGCTTGACATTAGGTCAATGGCTTTGTAAGAAAACAGACCTTTCATACATGGTGTACGCAAACTATTTTGGGATATATGGTTGCTAATTATTTACCGGCACACCGGCAAATTCGTCAGGCTTTGCTGCCGGATGGACAAGGAGAAATATTTTATGAAACACTACCTACTGGCATTTATTATAATTGTAACTGCACTCTGCAACGCTACAAAAGGGGAACTTATGGCTGCTGAAACAAAACTCGATGATGGCTTGTATGCAAAATTTATTACCTCAAAAGGTGACATAACCGTAAAACTTGAATACGAGAAGACACCTTTGACCGTAACCAACTTCGTGGGCCTTGCCGAAGGCACGAAGGACTTTAAGGATTCCAAGGGCAGAACCGGCGGTCGTTATTATGACGGCCTGAAATTTCACCGGGTAATCGATAATTTCATGATCCAGGGTGGTGATCCCCTGGGGGCCGGATCTGGCGGACCCGGCTACGATTTTCCGGATGAGTTCGACCCGAGCCTGAAGCATAACCGGGCGGGAACCCTGTCCATGGCAAATGCAGGACCCGGCACCAACGGCAGCCAGTTCTTCATCACCCACGGTCCCACTCCCCATCTTGACAACAAGCATTCGGTATTCGGTTATGTAGTCTTCGGCCAGGATGTGGTCGATGCCATCAAGCAGGGTGATACCATAACTCGCATTGAGATCATCAGGGTCGGTGACAAGGCAAAAGCTTTCAAGGCAGACCAGGAATCCTTTGACAGGCTGCTGAATAATCTTGATAAGGATAAAGCGGACAAGGCAAAAGAGAGCCGGGAAAAAGATATGGCCATAATTAAAGAGAAGTGGCCCAAGGCGCAGACCACTGCATCAGGATTGATGTATGAGGTTGTTACAGCAGGAAATGGCGACGCTAAACCCAAAACCGGTGACACGGTAAGCGCCCATTATACCGGCATGTTCCTGGACGGCCGCAAGTTTGACTCTTCAGTAGACCGTGGCGAACCGATCCGCTTCCCGGTGGGGACCGGCCGGGTGATCAAGGGCTGGGATGAAGCGCTGCTGGATATGACCAAAGGAGAAAAAAGAATCCTCATCATACCGCCGCAATTGGCATACGGCCCAGGAGGCCGGGGCCCGATCCCACCCAACTCAACCCTGGTCTTTGAGGTTGAGCTGCTGGATTTTTGAAAGATAGGGTTCGAGGATTCAAGGGGCCAAGGGTTCGAGGGAAAAAGCAACAACTAACGTGACTAAAGTTTGTCGTCATACGAAACGACGATTGACATAAGCGCCTAAAGTTAGAAACAAGAATTAAATAGAAATATTGGTTGGCTGTTCGTCTTTAACTTTAGGCATTTTAGGCACTTGTAACTTGTAACTTTAGCTCACTTTAGGCATTTATGCCCTGTCTTTAAGGGTACTTATAACTTCAATACTTCAGCCCCACCCTTTGCCGGACAAGGTCTAAGGTTGGGGCTGCTTTTTCCCGTGCCTTGAGAGCCCCATTGGCCAGTATCTTTTTCAGGGATTCTTTATCCTGTAGAAGTTCAGCCCGCTTGGCACGGGCTTCTTTGAAGTACTCATCAATAAGTTTCACAAGCTCCTGCTTGATGTAGCCGTAGGCAGCACCGCCCTCCACATAGAGTTTCCTGACCTCAGTCAAACGCTCGGCCGGCGCAAAAAGTTTGAACATATTATAGAGATTGCAGGCATCCGGATCTTTGGGTTCCTCAACCGGTGTGGAGTCCGTCTGGATTGCCATGACCTTTTTCTTCAGCTTTTTGCCTTCAAGAAAAATAGGGATTGTGTTGTCGTAGGATTTTGACATCTTCTGACCGTCGAGACCAGGAACCGTGGCCACACTTTCTTCGATGGCCGGTTCGGGAATGACAAAGGTTTCACCAAAGATATGATTGAAGCGCATGCCGATGTCCCGGGCCACCTCAAGATGCTGTTTCTGATCCTTGCCCACCGGTACAATTTCGGCCTGGTAGAGCAGGATGTCCGCTGCCATCAAAACAGGATAGGAAAACAGACCATGACTCGGTGCAATTCCCTTGGCAACCTTGTCCTTGTATGAATGGCAGCGTTCTAAAAGCCCCATGGAGGTGAGCGTTGAAAGTATCCATGTCAACTCCGTAACTTCCGGCACATCGCCCTGCACCCAGAATATACACCTGTCCGGATCAAGTCCCAGGGCAATGAAATCAGCTGCCGCCTCCAGGGTGCCAGCCGACAGTTTTTCCTTATCATGCACGGAAGTCAGGGCATGCAGGTTTACGATAAAGGCATAGAGTTCGCCCTTTTCCATATTGCGGATCATGGGCAGCATCATACCGAAATAATTGCCGATATGCAGTTGGCCCGAAGGCTGGATGCCTGAGAGGATCTTCATTGATTTATCCTTTAAGTTTTCAAGAAATTCTTAATAATTTCCGTCGCTGGTTATACTAATTGTTTACTTGCTAGTCAATCGGCATCATTGCTGAATATGAATGGCCCATAAAATTATAAAGCCTATTATAGCTCAATGTTTTTATGTACTAAAAAACCTCTCTTCCAAAAGACAGAGCTTGTGCGAAGGCAAGGCGCAAGGAGGGAAAATAGCGCAGCGTACGCAAAATACGTGAGCACATTTTCCCGACTAAGCAACGCAGCCATTGGGCAAGTTCAATCCCAGCCAAAAGACAGAACTTGTTCAAGGGCAAGGCGCAAGGAGGGAAAATAGCGCAGCGTACGTAAGGTACGTGAGCACGTTTTCTCGACAAAGCAACGCTGCCCCATCGGGCAAGTTCAATCCCTGCCAAAAGACAGAGCTTGTGCGAAGGCAAGGCGCAAGGAGGGAAAATAGCGCAGCGTACACAAGTACGTGAGTACATTTTCCCGACAAAGAAGTGCAACCATCGGTCAAGCTCTATCCTCCAAAAGGCAGAGCTTGTTCGAGGGCAAGGCGCAAGGAGGAAAATAGCGCAGCGTACACAAGTACGTGAGTACATTTTCTCGACGCGGCAACGCAGCCATCGGGCAAGCTCTGCCTTTTGGGTAAAAAAAAAGGAGGATACGGGCAACTATAATTTCCGCATCCTCCTTAAAGTCAGGTTTGAATTGCTATGGCGAAATTTGGTGAAGCTTACTTCACCTCCTCGAAATCAGCATCAACGACATCTTCATCCGCCTGGCTTTCGCCTTCTGCCTGGTCTCCTCCGGCTTCAGGCCCAGCGCCCGGCTGCTGCCCGGCCTGATCCTGCGTAGCCTGGGCATACATAATCTCGGCCAATTTGTGTGAAGCCTGGGTTAACGAATCGGTGCCCTGCTTCAAATCATCGACATTATCGCCCTTTTCAATAATCTTCTTAAGGGCTTCGATTTCCTGCTCAACCTTGGACTTGGTTTCAGCATCGACCTTGTCGCCAAGATCCTTCAAGCTTTTTTCAGTGGCATATACCAGAGAATCTGCCTGGTTAACAGCCTCAACCAGTTCCTTGCGTTTTTTATCTTCATCGGCATGCAGTTCGGCATCCTGCTGCATTTTCTTGATCTCATCTTCGGATATGCCGCTGGAAGCAGTGATCTTAATGGACTGTTCCTTGCCGGTGCCCATATCCTTTGCCGACACATGCAGAATCCCATTGGCATCCAGATCAAAGGTCACCTCAATCTGCGGGACACCCCGGGGTGCGGGGGGTATATCGGTCAACTCAAAACGGCCGATGGTCTTATTGTTGCCTGCCATTTCCCTTTCACCCTGGAGGACATGGATGGATACCGCCGGCTGGCTGTCTGCGGCTGTGGAAAAGACCTGACTCTTTTTTGTGGGCACGGTGGTGTTCTTTTCAATGAGCTTGGTGAATACACCACCAAGTGTTTCGATACCCAGGGAAAGGGGCGTTACATCAAGGAGCAATACATCTTTCACATCGCCCCGGAGTACTCCGCCCTGGATAGCCGCACCTACTGCCACTACTTCGTCGGGATTTACTCCTTTATGGGGTTCCTTGCCGAAAAGCTCCTTAACTCTTGCCTGGACCTTGGGCATTCTTGTCATGCCGCCAACCAGGATTACCTCATCGATATCAGAAGCGCTCAGTCCCGCATCTTTTAGGGCTGTCTTACAGGGCTGCACAGTACGCTCGATCAGATCTTCCACCAAACTTTCAAGCTTTGCTCGTGTGAGTTTGATATTAAGATGCTTGGGACCGGATGAGTCTGCCGTGATAAAGGGCAGGTTGATGGTGGTTTCCATGGTGGTGGAAAGCTCCATCTTGGCCTTTTCCCCTTCTTCCTTGAGGCGCTGGAGCGCCATCTTATCCTGGCGCAGATCAATACCCTGGTCACGCTTGAACTCATCAGCAAGCCAGTTGACAATGCGCATATCAAAATCCTCGCCGCCGAGGAATGTATCACCGTTGGTGGATTTTACCTCAAAAACACCGTCACCGATCTCAAGGATCGAGATATCAAAGGTACCACCGCCAAGGTCAAAAACGGCAATTTTCTCTTCGCCTTTCTTATCAAGGCCATATGCCAGAGAGGCTGCGGTCGGCTCATTGATGATACGCTGCACATTCAATCCTGCAATACGACCGGCGTCTTTTGTTGCCTGCCTTTGACTGTCATTAAAATAGGCCGGCACCGTTACAACTGCATCGGTAACCGTTTCACCTAGATACTCTTCAGCGGTTTGTTTCATCTTGGTGAGAATCATGGCTGAAATTTCCGCAGGTGTATACACCTTGCCTTCAACCTCTACTGCCGCATCACCGTTTTTGCCCTCTACAATTTTGAACGGGCTTACCTGAATGGACTTGGTCACCTCGGCATCAGTGAATTTTCTCCCAATCAAACGCTTGATCGCATAGAGTGTATTAGATGGGTTGGTTACTGCCTGGCGTTTTGCCACCTGGCCAACCATGCGCTCACCGCTATCAGAAAAAGCCACAACCGAAGGTGTTGTCCTGTTGCCTTCCACATTGGCGATAACCTTTGGATCCCCACCCTCCATGATGGAAACACAAGAGTTTGTGGTCCCCAGGTCAATACCGATTATCTTACTCATTTTTACATTCTCCTTTTTATATCAATATCAGCTTATTTGTTACAAAACAGCATCTGCTGTCAGTGCTCTCTTTTACAACTTACAATGTGTACGATCTTTTTATTGTCAAGCCCCAGATCCAAGCGGCTTGGATACAATAACCTTTGACGGCCGCAGGAGCCTGTCCCTATAGAAGTACCCCCTTTGGAACTCCCGCAACACCATGTTAGGCTCCATGTCGCTGGTTTCCTCCATGGCAAGCGCCTCATGGATATTCGGATCAAAGGGCTGTCCTTCGCTGTCAATGGCTTTTACCCCGTACTTTTCCAGGGTTGCAATTAAACCGTTTCGAGTAAGTTCCACACCCTCCAGAAGACTTTCAATGTTGTTAGCCTCCTTGCCCAGATCCATGGCTCTTTCAATATTGTCAATACCGGGAAGTAATTCTTTTAAGATATTTTCTTCGGCATATTTCAGGGAGATTTCCCGTTCCCGTTCCAAGCGCTTTTTGGTGTTCTCAAAATCAGCAGCCAGGCGCAGGACCTTGTCTTCACTCTCTTGAAGTTTATTCATTGCCTCTTCAAGTGCTGCAGCCATATCACTTTCTCCCTCCTGCCGGATTTCTTCTTCCATCATATTTACCGGCTCTTCCCGGGCAGAAGGTTCAAAATTATTCTTTTCTCTTGCTGTCACTCAATCCTCTCCCTGCACTGTAGTAATTATATGGATCATTGCAGTAAACTCCTGGAACTCCTATGCAATCATGGAAATTTTCTTTTTAGAAGTTGTGGTGAACAATAAGTATGGGCCCAGACCTTGTCAAGGCGGGGAGCAAACAAAAACCCCCTCCTGCCATTCCGGCGGGAGGGGGTTTGTTTTCCCGGGGTTGCCGGGTGTAATCATGTACTGGAAATATATTTTTTTATGGCATCTGCAATCATATCAAAAATCTTTTTAAACCTGTCCTCGTCCGTTTCAAGAAGGGTTGAACGAAAGCCCTGCAGCTCGGTGGCAAATGAGGACAGGGGCACCACACATACGCCGGTCGCAGCGAGCAAATAATAGACAAAACGTTTGTCAAGGGAGACACCGGGCTTGTTCACCAGGGACTCAACGAACGATCTGATTTCTTTATTTTCAATGGCAAGCGATTGTTTGCTATTCAGCACCCCTTCATTAAAAACAACGCTCATGTAAAATGCCCCATTGGTCCGGTTCACCAGGACGCCATCCACATTTTTTAAGCAGTCATAGGCGATATTGGAAATTCTTTCATACCGTTTTAGCCGCTGCTCAAGATATCCCTGATATTGCGGATGTGTCACCACCCGTGGCATAACCAGCTGCGGCAAAGTGGTTGAGCAGACCTCCAGCATTTTTGCATTGAGAATAGACTGGATGTACTCCTCAAACATCGGATCGTTATGGCCGTTGTACACCTCTATCCAGCCACAGCGCGAACCCGGCCATGGCATTTCCTTGGAAATACCGCGCATGACTATGGCCGGGACATCTTCTATGAGATCGGAAAGCGGCAGGGTGGTCTGGCCGTTGTAAATTATATTGATGTAAATTTCATCGCAGACCACAAACAGGTCGTATTTCTTGGCCAACTGCACCATGCCCCTGATTATTTCCACGGGATATACTGCTCCAGTGGGATTATCCGGGTTGATTATCAGGATGCCTGCCACCGCGGGATTATACTTAATGCGGTTCTCCAGGTCATCCAGATCGGGATACCAGTGATTGTAGGGGTCCAGTTTATAGGTGACAGGACGGTCACCGGCATGGGCGGCTTCAGCGGAAGAATGCGTTGTATAACTCGGGGTCGGTACGACAACGCGGGCTGTCCGTTTCAGGAAACCAAAAATCTTGCTGATGGCATCCCCGAGGCCATTGAAAAAGATAATGTCATCCGGGCCTATCTGAACCTTGCCCCTTTTATTCGTCTGTTTCGCTATGAACTTTCTTGTCTCCAGGACTCCCCTGGTAGGACTGTAGCCGTAAGAGGCGTCAATCTGCGCCGTTTCAGAAACTATATCCTTCATCCACTGGGGCATATGCTCCCCCTTGGCCACTGGGTCGCCAATATTCTCCCAGTAGGTCTTCATGCCAAACTCTTGCAGTTTTTCGCCGACAGCAACGATATTGCGGATCTCATACGTCAACTCGGCGGCGCCGATATGCACTATATTGGTTCTCATGCTATTTTTACACTCCCAGTCGGATCTCTTTTTCCGATAATTTCAAAATGATTTTTATCAGTATACTCATGTTACATTTGAAATAAACCGGGCGAACACGGAGTTACCAGTGTTCGCCCGGTATAAGGCATACCTTCCAATAAAAATGTTATTACCACAGGCTGCAAAGATAGTCAATCTACGCAAAACCCCTGTTTGCAGGCCATAATCAATCCATGCGTTATGCGCTCCCATACTTATTCAGTTTGCTCAGAAGTGTTTTACGCGTAATGCCCAAACGCCTTGCAGCCTCACTCTTGTTGCCGTCCACCTCGTCCAGTGTTTTCAAGATCACCATTTTTTCCGCTTCCTCCAGGGATGACGGCAGACCTTCCATGCCCGCAGTTATATCGCCGCTTTCCTCCTGGGCCCATTTATTGATGGGGATGGGCAGACTCTCCTCGTCAAGATAATCACCACGCATGAGGATTACACCTCGCTCCATGGCATTTTCCAACTCACGGACGTTACCGGGCCACGGGTAGTGAAGCAGGATATCCATGCAGCCCGGAGTTATGCCTGAAATGCTGCGATTATTCTTCTCGCCATACAGACCCAGAAAATGTTCGGCCAGAAGCGGAACGTCCTCCCGTCTTTCCCTGAGAGACGGGACATGCAGCGAGACCACGTTTAGACGATAATAGAGATCTTCCCGAAAGCGCCCCGCCTTAACCTCATCTTCCAGAACCCTGTTGGTGGCGGCCAGCAGCCTGACATCCACCTCAACTACATCCTGCCCCCCCACACGCTGCAGTTCATGCTCCTGCAGGACCCTGAGAAGTTTTACCTGCATGGCGGGCGAGGTCTCCCCGATCTCATCAAGAAAAAGCGTGCCATGGTCGGCCTGGACAAATTTACCGTCCCGCCTGCGGTCAGCACCGGTAAAGGACCCTTTTTCATGCCCGAACAGTTCTGATTCGAGCAGGGTTTCCACCAGGGCGGCACAATTAACCTTGACAAATGGACCGGTTTTACGTGCGCTATTTAAATGCAGGGCGGAAGCAATCAACTCCTTCCCCGTTCCTGATTCACCTGTAATAAGCACAGTTGCCTCGGTGGGGGCAACAAAGGAAATCATCTCCAGCATTTCTTGCATGACAGGGGACCTGCCAATAATTCCTGCAGAATCTATCTCATCTCTTTTGCGGGACTTTGCTCCTTGCCGTTCCTCCACCACCTGACGATGGTCAAGGGCCCGTGCCATGGTCAGGCGCAGACGCTCAAAGTCAAGGGGTTTGGTCAGATAGTCATGGGCGCCGATCTTTATGGCTTCCACGGCAGAATCCACCGAAGAGTAAGCTGTCATAATAACAACCGGTATGGCGGGGTTAAAGGCATTGATCCTGCGCAAGGCTTCCATGCCGTCCATTTTAGCCATGCGGACATCCATGAGAATGGCATCATATGAATGCTCTTCAACCGCTGCCACGGCAGTGGAACCGTCATCAGCCTCTTCAACATTCCAGCCCCATTCCGTAAACATGGACTTCAGCATAAAGCGATGCGACCTGTCGTCATCAACAACCAATACCTTTACAGGTTCACCTTTCTTCTTCACCTTGCCATCACCGTGTCTTGCCAGATTTACTATTAAAAATTTTTCAAAAGGTATACATTGCCCCTCTTAAATACTCAATATATATTAAACAGTATATACCTTCTATTTATGAAAAATTCCATTGCACGAAAATGGGTCAGTACACCTGGACACATGCAGCAAGTTCTCTGCCTGGAGATCAACGACCCCCATTTTGTTGTGTAATTCACTGTTTACAACATGTCTAAAAAAAAACTGCATACACTGGTGATTGAAAAGTTTGTGGCCGGAGGATTCGGCCTCGGCAGGCTGGAAGAAGGAATAATTGTATTGGTGCGTCATGTGCTGCCCGGTGAAAAAGTGCTGGTTAGCGAGGTGGGTCGCAAAAAGGATTATATTGCCGCTGCACTCAAGGAGGTCTTAGGGTCTTCACCGGACCGCATCAAGCCTCCATGCCCAATTTATGGCCGCTGCGGCGGCTGTGACCTGCAGCATGCCGGACCCGAGGCCCAAATCCGCCTGAAAAAGGCAATCCTGGCAGATAGCCTGCAACGGGCTGCGGGTAATATCTTTTCTGCTCCTGAACTCTCCATGGAGCCTCCCCGGGCCGCACCGCAACAATTCGGCTACCGGCAACGCATCCGTTTGCAGGTTGACAATGGGGCAAACTACGGTTTTTTTCGCTTCGAATCCCATTTCATAGAGCCCGTTTCGCAATGCCTGCTTGCCAAAGACGAACTGAATAGAGTGCTCCTGCAATTGCATTCATCTTCCTCTTTTAAAGGGCTTCTGACACATTGCAATGCCTTGGAATTGCTTTTCAATCCGGAAAAAAACGCTGCTGTCATGCTGCTGCATTTTCTGCGTAAACCAAGGCCAACCGACTGTTTACATGCTGCGGATCTGGCAAATAGCATTAATGGGCTCGCCGACGTCCTGATGCAGGTAAAGGGGTACGGCCTGTATGATGCACCGGCCCGGACATTTATCGCTAATCCCCCCATCCTGTCGCATATTCTGAGTGCTGATACTATTAAAGTTCATCCGTTGCCAGGCCGGGACAATACACCCGTTTATCCTGTTCCGAACGGTATAAACCTCTCCTGGGAGGCTGGTGGGTTTTGCCAGGTGAACCTCGAGCAAAACAGCAGCCTGATAAAACTTGTTGTTGAAATGGCTGCCAGCGGGCCCCATAACAGGGTTCTTGACTTATATTGCGGCTACGGCAACTTTTCCCTGCCCATTGCAGGGATGGCAGAGGAAGTTCTTGGCATTGACGTCCAGAACGCTGCGATTCGAAGCGCCAAACGAAATGCCAGGCTGAACAATGTTCATAATTGTCGCTTTGAAAAAAACCAGGTCCCGGTTGCTGTCGAGTCCCTTGTCTCTGCGGGCAAGACTTTTGCAACAATCATCCTTGACCCGCCCCGCCAGGGTGCTCCCGACGTTGTTTCCCTGCTGCCAAAGCTGGGACCTGACCAGATCATCTATATTTCGTGCAACCCCGTGACCCTGGCCCGCGACCTGGCTTTACTGCACCCGGCCGGTTTTCAATTGTCCCGCCTGGTTCCGCTTGACATGTTCCCCCAGACCCATCACCTGGAAAGCATAGCGCTCCTGAAAAAGTCAACCTGCAGTCCAAAAGATTGACTGTATCTCCTTGGATCGTATCATTATTGTCCATGTATATTATATTGACAGAAACAGCTAATATTGCTAGGTAGGGACCTGATTTAAACCGCATGTCTCCTGGCAGCAGGAAATGATGCAATAGCTCGTTAACTCGAAATCCTTTTACCCTAAAATTTAACATGACATCGCCCGCACAAAAATTTACTGCAAACGGCCTGCCGACTCTCATCGGCAGTCTACCGGCTGCAAATCATAAACAAGCCATGGACTGGATATTGGAGGCAACCCCGGAAATTCCTCTCTGGCCGCAGTTGCCTGCCATCCCCCAGGAAGGGATGCTGAACCAGTTTATTGAGGGCTTGCCCGGAATAATTGAGGCTGAGGATCGCACCTATTTTGATTTAAACACGGACGATTTCACCGATGCGCAGCTTTCATTTTATGAAGACTACCTCAAAGTTACGGAAAACCCTGAGGAGCTTCTTGCTTCACGGTTTAAAGTTGACAATGACCGCGCTGCCGGACTTTACCTGCTGGCTGAAAAAGCCCGGAAAATCAGCAGCCAACCTGTAGCGGTAAAGGGGCAGATCACAGGACCATTCACCATGCTGACCGGCATATCCGATGCAGACATGAAGCTTGGGTACTATGACCCTGCATTTCGGGATATCGTGGTAAAGGGCATTGCCATGAAGGCCGCCTGGCAGGTGGCCTACCTGCAGCAGGCCTATGATTTGCCTGTCATTCTGTTTATTGATGAACCGGCTCTGGCTGGTTTGGGGTCCTCTTCATTTATCAGTGTTTCCGTCGCGGATATCTCCCAGGATCTGTCTGAAGTTACTGCAGCCATCCATGCCGGAGGAGGGTTGGCGGGAGTCCATGTCTGTGCCAATACAGACTGGAATATTCTCCTGACCTCTGCTATTGATATTCTCAGTTTTGACGCGTACACATATTTTGATAAGTTTATTACCTGCAAAAGCCTGATACATGGTTTTCTTGAGCGGGGATCAATCATCGCCTGGGGAATCATCCCCACAGCAGAATCAGAGCATATTGAAAGAGAAACCTGTGATTCACTCGTTGACCGCTGGGAGAAGCAGGCTGCGTTACTGTCCGGTGGCAACTGGGACATTAAAGGCCTGCTGGAGCAGACGTTGATTACCCCAAGCTGCGGCACCGGGTCTTTGTCCCCTGAACTGGCAAAAAAGGTGCTGCGGCTGACAAAAGAGGTTTCTGCAGTATTGAGGTCAAAATACCTGGAATAGAGATGCGCCTGTAAAACCCGGTATACTGGTGGGTACATTTTTTTAAAAAATTAAAAAAACAGGAAACAAAAAAACACAATGGATCAGTTAAATCAACTCCTAGTCCAGCGCCGGAAAAAAGCTGCTGAACTGGCTGAAATGGACGTGGAGCTCTATGCCAATGACTTTAAGCCCACCCATCATATATCGGAGGTTCTGTCATCGGGCAGCGCCAATGAGGCCGTGGCGAACCTGGATGATGCTCCCAATGTCAGGGCCAGTTTTAAGGTTGCCGGCAGAATCCTTGCCTTGAGAAAATTCGGCAAAGCTTCCTTTCTGCATATTCAGGATGACTCCGGCAGAATCCAGGTATACGTCAAAAAAGAAATTGTCGGAGAGGAATTTTACAGCCAGTTCAAGAAATGGGATATCGGCGATATTGTCGGCTTCAAAGGCAAACTGTTTAAAACCAAGACCGGTGAACTCACGATTCTGGCTGATGCCATCAAGCTGATCACCAAATCCCTCAGGCCTCTGCCGGAAAAGTTCCATGGCTTAACCGATGTTGAAATGCGCTACCGGCAGCGCTACGTTGATCTCATTGTCAATCCTGAGGTACGGGAAACGTTCCGCAAAAGAATAGAAATCATCAGGCTGCTGCGGGAATTCTTGAGCAACAGAGGCTTTCTGGAAGTTGAAACCCCCATGATGCAGGCGGTACCCGGCGGCGCCACTGCCAAGCCATTTAAGACGCACCATAAGGCACTGGACATGGACCTGTACCTGCGTATTGCTCCTGAACTATACCTTAAAAGGCTCCTGGTCGGCGGCTTTGAAAAGGTATTTGAAATAAACCGCAACTTTCGCAACGAGGGTCTTTCCACGCGGCATAATCCTGAATTTACCATGTTGGAGTTCTACCAGGCCTATGCCACCTACCAGGATCTCATGGATTTGACCGAGGAAATGATTTCCTGGTTGACCGCGGAAATAAACGGTTCCATGGAAGTAACCTACCAGGAGCAGGTTGTTGACCTTTCTCCCCCCTGGAAGCGATATACCATCGACGAAGCCCTTATCGAGGTGGGAGGTATCGACCCTGGGGTGCTTGATGATCCCAAGGCGGTCATACAGCTGGCAAAAGAGAGGGGCATTGAGCTTGAACCCCTTGCCGGACCAGGCAAGGCAAAGACAGAGCTGTTTGAATTGCTCGTTGAGGAAAAGCTCATTAATCCGACCTTCATCACTGCGTATCCAACTGAGGTTTCGCCGCTGGCCCGCAGGAATGAAGCAGACCCGGCGGTTACCGACAGATTTGAGCTTTTTATTACAGGACGGGAAATTGCCAATGCCTTCAGCGAATTAAATGATCCTGTTGACCAGAAGAAAAGGTTTGAAAAACAGATTGTTGAAAGGGGGGATGACGAGGAAATTCACCCGGTGCTTGATGAAGATTATATCCGGGCCCTGGAATATGGATTGCCGGCAGCTGCCGGCGAGGGCATCGGCATTGACAGACTCGTCATGCTGCTGACCGATTCTCCTTCAATTCGCGATGTCATTATTTTTCCGCATCTCAAGGCGGAAAAATAAAGGGTTCAAGGGGTCGAGGGGCCAAGGGGCCAAGGGGCCAAGGGGCCAAGGGGCCAAGGGGCCAAGGGAAAAAATTATAACTTTAATTAGTTTTGAAGATACAATGTTATCTTTCAGTTTTCTTTATAATAAAAAAAACCTTTACGTTTCAAGCAAACAGGACGGCAAATGATTAACATGAAATCGAACATTCATTTCAATCATTTTAATTACCCTTGGACCCTTGAAACCTAGAAACCTCGAAACCTTCATAATTTTAGCTCACTTTACACTTTAGGCATTTACGCCCTGTCTTTAAGGGTGTTTGAAACTTTAGGCACTTGTAACTTGTAACTTTAGGCACTTTAGCTCACTTTTAACTTTAGCTCACTTTAGGCACTTTCATATGGGATACGAGTGGTTCATCAGTTTACGCTACCTTAAAGCCAGGCGACGCCAGGGATTTATTTCCCTGATATCCCTTATTTCCGTGGCCGGTGTGGCAGTCGGGGTTATGGCCCTCATAGTGGTCCTTGCCGTCATGACCGGTTTTACTGACAGCCTGCGTGAAAAAATCCTCGGCATCAACTCCCATATTGTGGTCCAGAGACTGGGAAGGGGAATTACAGATTACCGTGAAATCAGCAGCGTAGTCCTCCAGGCTGAAGGCGTTCTGGCCGCAACGCCATACACGTATTCCCAGACCATGCTCTCAGTACCTGATGCCAGTTCCGGAGCCATAGTGCGTGGTATTGATCCTGCTACCGCCAACAATGTGCTCAGTCTCAGCAACCAACTTGTTCAAGGCAGTGTGGACGCGCTTAACAATGAAAAACAGCATACAGATACGGACTCAGCTGGCACCAATACATCCCGGTCTCTACCCGGCATCATTCTTGGCAAGGAACTGGCCCGGAGTCTGCAGGTTGATTTGGGGGACAACATACGTCTCTTTTCACCTTCCGGCCCTCTGACGCCCATGGGGGTTATTCCCAAGATAAAAACCTGCATAGTGGTCGGCATATTTGATACCGGCATGTATGAATATGACTCATCACTGGCCTATATAGCATTAAACACGGCCCAGGATTTTCTGGAGTTGGGAGAGTCAGTCCACGGCCTTGAATTAAAGGTTAACGATATCTACAAGGCATCTGCCATTGCGAAAGCATTGGAGAAGAAGCTTGGTTTTGGCTATGTTGTTAAAGATTGGATCAGCATGAACAAAAACCTTTTTTCCGCCCTCAAGCTCGAAAAAACAGCCATGTTCATCGTCCTGGCCCTCATTGTTCTGGTTGCCGCCTTTAATATTATCAGCACCCTGATCATGGTGGTGATGAGCAAAGGCAAAGACATTGCAATTTTGAAGTCCATGGGGGCCACCTCCAAGGGCATCATGAAAATTTTCATTTACGAAGGACTGGTCATCGGCCTGACAGGGACTGTTTTGGGGGTCATTGGCGGCTTGCTTCTATGCAAGATACTTTCCAGGTACCAGTTTATCAAACTGCCAAGTGACGTCTACCCCATCACCACCCTACCCGTAAAAATCCTGCCCATGGACGTCACCCTGGTTGCAGTATCAGCAGCGATTATCACGCTGCTGGCAACCATATACCCTTCCTGGCAGGCCTCGAAAATCGATCCTGCAGTGGCATTGCGGTATGAGTAGAAAAGGTTTCAAGGGGTCAAGGGGTCAAGGGGTCGAGGGGAAGACGAAAAACTCAGAGACACAAATGTGAAAGAATATTTCCCGGCTGTTTTCGACTGGCAGTTGGCAGCATGAAATGAGAAAAAACTAAAAATCGACAGAGGATAATACTGCTGCAAAGGGTGATCCGGGCAGCAGGATTGAACATGCAGGAAAAGAATAAAAAACTCCATACATCTGCTGAATCAGCTGCTTTCCAGGCCATCGGCATTGAGAAATACTACGAAGATGTCGGCACCAGGATCAATGTCTTGAAGGGGGTGGATCTGCATCTTCCCCCAGGAGAAATGGTTGCCATTGTCGGGGCTTCCGGCACGGGAAAAACAACCCTGCTTCATATCCTGGGCACCCTTGACCGGCCGACGGCCGGCAGGCTTCTTTATGGCGGCGTGGAAGTCCTCACTAAAAACGATATCGAGCTTTCGGCCTTCCGCAACAAAAAAGTCGGTTTTGTTTTTCAATTTCACCACCTGTTGCCGGAATTTTCTGCCCTGGAAAATATCATGATGCCAGGTCTTGTTGCTGGACACAGCAAAAAACAGATGGCTGAAGAGGCTGCAGAAATCCTTGGCAAGGTCAGATTATCAGACCGGATGTATCACAAGGTCGGCGAGCTTTCAGGGGGAGAACAGCAACGGGTCGCCCTGGCCAGGGCCATAATAATGAAGCCTCTCCTGCTGCTGGCGGATGAACCGACCGGGAACCTTGATACCAAAACCGGCTATAAGGTATTTCAACTGCTGCAGGACATGAGTGCTGAATACTCGCTCTCAGCAGTTATGGTCACCCATAATCTGGAACTGGCGGGTGAAATGGACCGCTGTTTGACCTTGGCTGATGGCAAGCTGCATGAGTGACCACAGGGTTCAAGGGTTCAAGGGTTCAAGGGTTCAAGGGGAAAGGATTTTACCTGAGTAATGGTTCCGTTAAATAATTTTTTCAAGTTCTCCGACACTCCATTGCTCCAACACTCCATATTTTCAAGTTTTTAACTTTAAACTTTAGTCACTTTCTTTTTCCCTCGAACCCTCGACCCCTTGAACCCTCTAGTCAAACCTTTATCCTTCCGTAACCTTCCGTATCGCCTTTTCCGTAACCTCAAACAACAGGTCAAGCTCCTCCAGGGATATTGCCAGGGGCGGCATGAGTACTATTACATCCCCCAGGGGCCTTAACATGACTCCCAGTTTTCTTGCCTCCAGTATTACCTGGTAGCCCATACGCTTTTCAAATTGATAGGGTTCTTTCGTATTGTTCTTTGCAACCAGTTCCACGCCCCCCATCAGCCCCCGGTAGCGCACTGAACCGACATGCTGGAGTTGTGCAAGTCTTTGCATGCCATCGCTGTATTTTTGTGATTTGGGCCCGAATACGGAGGTATCGAGGGTCTTTTCCTCCTCAAAAACCGTAAGTGATGCCAAGGCTGCTGCACATGCCAGGGGATTGCCGGTATAGGTATGGCCATGAAAAAAAGTCTTCAGGTCCTTGAAATCACCTAGAAAGGCTGAAAAAACTTCCTCTGTTGCCAGCGTGGCTGCCAATGGCATATACCCTCCGGTTATGCCTTTACCCAGGCACAGCAGGTCCGGAGAAACATCCTCCCAGCTTGAGGCAAACATTTTTCCGGTGCGCCCGAATCCAACCGCTACCTCATCTGCAATGAGCAGCATATTATGCTTGCGGGTCAAGTCCCGTATGTGCTTCAAGTAACCATGCGGATGGACAATCATACCGGCCGCGCCTTGGATAAGCGGCTCAATGAAAAAACCGCAGGCCTGCTCTGCATAACTTTCTATCAAATCCTGGCTGAGCGAAAAATAGCGTTCCACTACGTCTTTTTCATCCTCAATTGCAAAAGTATGCCGGTAGAGATGCGGGGTCGGAACCTTTACGGTATCGAAGAGCAGCCTGTCAAACCGCTCATGGAAAAGGTTCATGCCTCCCAGTGAAACCGCGCCGATGGTATCGCCGTGATAGGCCTCGGAAAGCTTGAGGAATCTGTAGCGCTGCGTCTCTCCTTTAAGCTGCCAGTACTGGTAGGCCATCTTCAGTCCAATCTCCACTGCTGTGGCCCCGGAATCGGAATAAAAAACCCGGTTCAAACCCTCAGGGGTGTGTTCAACAAGCTGCCGGGCCAGTTCAATCCCGCCCGGATGCGAAAGTCCCAGCATCGTTGAATGGGCAACCCTGCCCATCTGCTCCTCTATGGCCCTGTCGATTACAGGATGGCGGTGTCCATGTACATTGGCCCAAAGCGAAGAGACGCCGTCCAGGTGGCGTTTCCCTTTTTCATCCTGGAGCCAGCATCCTTGCGCCCCGGTAATTACAAGCGGCGATTGCTCAGCAAACTCCTGCATCTGAGTAAACGGATACCACACCGGGTCCCGAGGAATATCATCTTTATGTTTCACTGTATAATCACCTCAGTTAATTTGGTAGGTCAACAAATAACTCACTGCCATTCTGCTTGACGCACTGCCTAAGGTATGATAATAATTTTAAGTTTTCAATGCAATTCCAGTGGGCCGTTAGCTCAATTGGCAGAGCAACTGACTCTTAATCAGTAGGTTGAAGGTTCGATTCCTTCACGGCCCACCAAATCTCAACTTGCTTTTCTTATGAATGAAAAAAGAAATTTTCAACGTGTTCCCTTTGCGACAGGGGCTGCTATTGCATGCCAAGGCAAGAAATACCACGGGGAGCTTCTTGACATTTCACTCCAGGGAGCCCTGGTGCTCTGCAAAGGCAAGGTACCGCTGGTAAAGGGCAGCCGTTGTCAGCTTTCAGTCCACCTCCTTGATACTGAAATTATCATGCAGTTTGAGGCTGATATAGTCCATCACCAGGATAATCGGCTTGGCTTTAAGTTCATGGGAATAGACACGGAAACCGCAACACATTTACGCAGGCTTCTGGAGTTAAATATCGGCTCATCAGAAGCCCTGGACAGAGAGCTTGCCTTATGGCTCAAGGAAAAATGATTGCTCCAAATGCTTTCGATAAGACCTATGATCTTTAATGTGTTATTCTACCTGGGAAGTTATACAGAATAACTTTCTATAAGGAAATAATCATGGAACCGCAAAAGGCCTTTGTACGCGATGATGGCACAACAGTACTCAAGTGCCCCTTTTGCAGGCATGCCCGCACCGTTTCCGTTACAAAAATCAAAGACAAGAAAAAGCTCATCAAGGTAAAATGCTCCTGCCAGAAGTCCTACTCAGTCAGCCTCGAACTTCGGAAGATGTATCGTAAGAGCACCAATTTAAATGGCAGATATATCAACCTTTCCCTGGGCAACGAAACAGGGGTAATGATTGTTAAAGATGTTTCCATGGGAGGCATCGGTTTTGAAGCTGTGGGCAGTTGTAGAATAAGTGTAGAGCACGAACTCAAGGTGGCTTTCACCCTGGACGATACCCATTCCTCAGTCATCGAAAAAATGGTGGTGGTTAGAATTGTTCGGGGTAAATTTGTCGGCTGTGAATTTTTGCATGCACACGAGTATGACAAGGCCCTCGGTTTTTACCTGCTTCCATGATTTTTTTTACCTATCCCCTTCAAACCCCCAGTGTACCCGAAAAATCCTGCGTCTCGAAGTTCAAAGGCCCTCGGCTTAAGGATGACTGAGCTGTTTTTTATTTGACAGAAATGCATGCATTCTTTAGCTATATGTTATTGATGCATACATAGAAATACCTGTTATTGAAAATTTACAGAGTATCCTACTCATTTCCCTACTATTACGGAGAATAAAATGAAAATTACATTTCACGGTGCAGCAAAAACTGTGACAGGCTCTCAACATCTCATTGATGTAAACGGCCACCGCATTATGCTTGACTGCGGCCTCTTCCAGGGCAAACGCAAGGAAGCCTTTGAAATGAACCGCAAGGGTCCCTGTGACGGCAGCAGCGTCGATGTCCTGGTGCTTTCCCATGCGCATATTGATCATTCAGGCAATATTCCCTGTCTGGTTAAAAACGGTTTTTCAGGTGACATATACGCCACCTCCGCTACCCGCGACCTCTGCTCTGTAATGCTCATGGACAGTGCTTACATCCAGGAGAAGGATGTCATATATGTTAATAAAAAGCGCAAAAGGCAGGGCAAGGCTCTCTTTGAACCCCTCTATACGAAAGGAGATGTTGCCGATGCCATGCAGAACTTCATCGGCATGAGTTACAACCGCAAGCATGAAATTGCGCCCGGTGTAAAGCTGACATTGGTCGATGCCGGTCACATGCTGGGTTCTACCCATGTTATTTTAGATATCAATGACAAGGAAAGCGGCCGGGAGCACCGCTTGGTTTTCAGCGGAGACATCGGGCGCAAAGACATACCGATCATCCGTAATCCAACACTTCTGACAGAAGGTGCGGATATTCTGATCATGGAAAGCACCTATGGCAACCGGCTGCATCCTCCCTATCCTGAGTCGGAAAAACAGCTGGAGCGCATTATTAATACCACCTATAACCGGGGCGGGGTTTTATTGATACCGGCCTTTGCTGTAGGGCGGACGCAGCAGATCGTTTATGCCCTGCACAAGCTCCACGACCAGAAAAAAATCCCCCACCTGCCCATCTATGTTGACAGCCCCCTGGCAACCAACACGACGGAAATCTTCCGCATGCACCCCGAATGCTATGATAGTGAAATACGCGATTTTCTGTTAGACGATCACCATACCGACCCTTTTGGTTTTGACTCACTCACTTTCACCCAAAGTGTTGAGGAATCCAAAAAACTCAACACCCTGAACGAGCCGGCGGTTATTATCAGCGCCAGCGGCATGATGCAAGGCGGCCGCATCCTGCACCACCTGCGCAGCAGGATAAGTGATTCCAGAAACACCATCCTGATCTCGGGCTGGCAGGCCCCCAATACACTGGGCCGGCGCGTGGTAAATAAAGAACCTATTATAAAAATATTTGGTGACGAATTCAAAATGAAAGCCCATGTGGAGATCATCACCGGTTTCAGCGGCCATGCCGACCGTGATGAACTCCTGACCTGGGCCGGGGCCATGCAGAAAAAACCGCATCATACATTCATTGTGCATGGCGAGGAGGATGCCTCCCAGGCCCTTGCTGACAACCTGCGTGCAGGACTGGGCTTCAGCAATATTGCCATACCTGATATGCACCAGAGCTTTGAAATCTAATGGGGAATTTTATGTAAAGAACTGAAAACGGAGAGACAACTTGCCATGCAACATTTGAAATTGATCACCATTACCCTGTTGGCCCTGCTTGGTGTCATTATAATTCTGCAGAATACCGAGCCCGTTGAAACAAAACTGCTTTTTCTGAGTATCACAATGCCGCGGGCTTTCCTCCTAATGGGAACCACGCTCATCGGTTTTGTCCTTGGGCTGCTGGTTTCTTTCTTCTTTAAACGGAAGGGCCAGCCCCAGAAGTCGCCCCTGTAATTTTTCAGGGCCAGAAAAAAAACTCATGTGAAATCATACTATACAATTAGCCTGTATATTGCACCAAGGGTACAAAAACATTTAGGTAATAAAACCTTGCAAAACTGTTCATGAAATACTCGGGTTAGGTACTGTCCTAACTGAACTGCCTGCGTTCCGAGCGGATTTCAAGTGCTAAGTTTCTCGCCAATTCTTCTTTGGCTGCCGTGGAAAGAAGACTATCACTTTCCACTTCTTCCTCAGGAAAGCTATCATAAGCATACGATTCTTCCTCAGCACTGAGTCCTTCAATTAAGTAACTTAAATTCTCCTGGTATGATTCGCCATCCTGCCAGAGGGAAAAATCATAAATATACCGGGACCTGCGCATTTTGACGGCCCAGGGCTTTTCAGTATATTTCACAGCATCATCCAGGGTTATGGGCACAAGAGTTGTTGTACCTTTTGTAATCTCCTTTCCAATGGCATAATTGAATTCATTTTCAGCCCAATCCTTGTCCAGCGAATCCTCTGAAAGGATCAGGATAACCTTATCATGCAGTTTAACCGCCGAATCAATAATTTTATGATTACGGTCCCTTTTGTTGAGTTTTTCCGAAGCCAGCCAGCACTTGACACCGTGGGCCTGCAGGTCTTTATGCAGCTTATGGGCAAATTCTTCATTCTTGCCCGTATAGCTGATAAAGCAGGAGTAATATTTCCTGTTCGGGTCAACAAAGAGCCCGATGTAGTCAATAAGATGCTCCGGCACTCCGGAATTTTCCAGAAAAATCACCGGTATTTTACCTTTGGACTTGTAGATTGTATCAACGCCGACGGTTGAAGGACCAAGGTGCAGCAAGGAATCTAGGCCTTGCACATTACTGAGATCGACATTGCCAAAAATGGTGGCCCCGATAATGGCATTGCTCAAGTCGGCCCCGTCAAGATCGGCCCCGGTCAGATTTGCACCTATGAGATTGGCATCTTTCAGAACCGCCCCGCGCAAGTCAGCGCCACTCAAATCCGCTCCATAGAGGTTTGCCCGGATGAGCTCGGCATTATTCATGTTTGCCCTGCTGATATTGGCCTGATGCAGGTTGGCAGAGTTTAATCTGGCGTTACGCAGATTACTCCCTGTCATATTGGCTCCCTGGAGATTTGCCCCCCTGATGTTGGCACCCCGCAGGTTGGCTTCACTCAAATTTGCCCAGTACAGGTCTGCGCCTTTCAGGTTGGCCTCAATGAGATCAGCCAGGCGCAGTCCCGCATCAGACAGGTCAGCCCTGCTGAGGTTGGCCTTGTTCAGGTAGGCCATATGCAGCCCGGCATCACTTAATGAAGGCATAATATGAGAATTGTTTGCCCGCCAGGTATTCCAGGAATCTATTCCCCGCTTAATCATATCCATGTGTTTCAGATTTGCCATAACATGTATCCCTTTGGGTCAATTTCTGCAGTTAACAATCGAGGCCTTGAAGTATTATCCGCTACTCAATGAAAAATTCCTGTTGTAATACCAAAGGCAGGAAAGTCTCCATCTCATATTTTGTTTAGCAATAGCTGTGCCTGAATATATAAAAACAGAGAAAGGGTAACCTGGCTGCAGCCAAGAGAGATTCCAACCCTATTGGGGAGTTATAAAGGAATATGCCGATTTCAGGCAATTATCTGAAAGTGTTTATATTATTCCCATGTCTTTAAAAAAAAGATCACCATGCATATATTATCAAATACAATTTTTTCAAAAGGAAAAACGTCACACAAAATGTAAATGCCGTTTACATTATGACTGTATCATGCTCCAGAAAGAAACCAAAGTTTACACTACCTCATAGGACATAACTTCCTTTGAAGGCAGTGCAACAATTTCAGGATGTTGATTGCCCTTTAGATCTCATTAAAGCATCCCGCACAGGTGAGCGGCCCACTGCCTTCCAGAGTTTCATGTTGATGAAATCCGTGCGGCCGCCGCCTGGGACAATAACAGGTGGGACCGGCTTGGCGCACTGCTTGTTGAATTTCTCCACAAGCCATTCATAAAGCTCCATGTCCAGGTAATTCTGTTCTGCAATACGCTTCTTGAACGAACCGGCAACAGCCGGCCTCTGCTCCGGTTTCTCCGGGGTAACATTAATGGTGAACTCCTTCAGCCATGGCCAGCCGAAGGTGGCCCGGACAAGCTCCAGGGTCTGGAGATACTGCTCCTGCACACCAACCACCGAAAAATAGGCTGCAATATTTTTCTTGGCCTTTGTAAGCGCTTTTTCAGGACAGTTGACCCTTTCAAGGCCGATGCCGCTGAAGCGCCGCACCATTGCATTGTCCAACTCCGCCGACTCACAGTCCAGGAAAAGCTCCAGGGTCTGCTTCCCTTCAATCCAGGGAATGAAGTCCTCGTAGTAATCGGGCGCATTTCCCCTTGCAAACACTTCATGAATGGCTAATTTTCTGCGCTCCTTAATATTAAGGATGAATTGCCGTAATGTAATTGAGTAATAATAGAGGGAGAGGATGCGGCTGACCGGATGCCGGACAATGGCCATGTAACTTGAGGGACGTGTCAGCCATTTGTGCAGGCCGAAGGGAAAATGACCGCAGTACACACAGATTCGCTCATCCAGCAGGAGATGGGCTGCCGACCGGGCTAATCTAGCCGACACATTGTAGAAATCAGCTATATTGCTGCCGTATTCACTGCAAAAGCCATTGAACATCGACATGCCGCCTGTTTTGGGGACATGCATGAAAATCAGGGGGTTATCCCTGCCAATTTGATTCATTTGAGCTCCAGCAGCATGCAACTCAAAATATTTCCCAAAAGCGTCAAAATGACCACGGCCTCTCAATGTGAATTCATATTATGTGGCGTCATAAAAATTGCTGGATAACTTTTACAAATATTCCGCAAAGATCTTTTCCCGGAAGCCCGGACTAAAGCTTTTACTACACCGGGTGGAATAAGAAAGGCAGGGCCATTATGACCCTGCCTTTTTGCGCAGCTTGATCCTTAATAAAAGAATTTAACTAGAAAACCATACCGCCGCAGAACCAGAACTCAGGAGAGCCCCAGAGCCCCGGAGGAGTCCGCAGGCATATGGCCTGTTCCCGAGTCACATCACCACGATTCTCTCTTAAAAAGAGCATCATATCACGTTCGTGGAAACGGCCGGTGCCGTCCATGTCACACCGGTCAGGGCAGAAATCATTGACCAGGGAATTACCAAAGACACACTGGTTCATGATTCTTATGTCATTCCAATCCACGGAGCCGTTGAGGAAACAGTCGCCTGAACAGGCATCACCTGTGCCGTCGGAATCAATATCCGCCTGGTCCGGGTTGGGCTTGGCTATGCAGTTGTCGCATTCGGTTCCCCAGCCGTCACCGTCCCTGTCCCGCTGCTCGGGGTTATAGTCATTGGGACAGTTGTCATAAACACATTGTACACCGTCCCAATCCGAGTCATCGGAATCCCCATAGGGACATATGTCACAGGCATCGCCGATACCGTCACCATCCCAATCGGCCTGGCCGGGGTTAGAATCATCCGGGCAGTTATCGCAGACATCGCCGACACCGTCCCCATCAGCATCCGCCTGTTCAGCGTTGGCATCATCCGGGCAGTTGTCACAGACATCGCCGACATTGTCCCCATCCCAATCCGCCTGATCAACATTGCTGTCCGCCGGGCAGTTGTCGCAGACATCGCCGATACTATCGGCATCAACATCCGCCTGGTCTGTATTGGCGTCCGCAATACAGTTGTCACAGACATCGCCGACATCGTCGACATCAGCATCGGCCTGGTTGGCGTTGACATCTGCCGGGCAGTTGTCACAGATATTTTCAAAGCCGTCACCATCGTCGTCGTCAAACTCGGAGAGTGGATATGAAAAAGCCAGGGTATGCAGATTGTCAACTGTTGGCAGGAGGGAATAAGAAGGTTCCCATACATCCGCTACAACCAAGCTCCTGGAAGTTCCAGAATTTAAGAGGCCAAAATACATTTCGGTGTCAAGTTGAAAAACGCCGTGGTGGGCCTGGTTGGGAAGCCTACTGACATAGGAAGCCCCTGCTGTGGCCGGATCTATCTGGTACACATTTAAATCACCATTGATCAGGTACAACTCACTGCAGGTGAAAGCCAAACCGTGCCTATAAGCAAAAACCCCAGAGTTACCGACAATAGCGTATGTTCCCAGGGTCTTGTCAATGCTGACCAATTCTCTAAACCATGCTGGGCCACGGCCAAGCCAACCATACATCTGGCCTGTCAAGTCAATGGCGATGTTGTTGACTGCTGCACCCCAATCTGCGCCGATGGGTGTTCCCGCCCCTGTTGCAGGGTCGATTTCTATCAAACCGTTGAAACCCGGATCGGTTTCCGAAGTTGAGCCGAAAAGCGTATCCGTGGTGTGATCATAGGCCAGACCGTTGACATTATATCCGGTATCACCAATTGTTTGCAGCAGGGCACCCGTGTTCTGGTCAAGTATGACCAAAGTGCTACTGGGTCCCCCACCAACACCTGTAGTGCCGTACAGGATTCTTTGTGGGATTGAAAAGAGGATGGAAATATTATCGGGAGATTCACCGTTTGCAACGCCGTACTGCAGGCCGATGGTGCCTGTGGGATCCTCGATGCCCACGGTCCCGACATTGGAATTTGCCTGGTAGTTCAGTAGAATATTACCATTGGATTCATTCAGGATATACTGGAATGTATTCGAACCAGTAGCCGGCCAAGTTGCAACTCCGGTAAACTGCACGATGAACTGCCGGTTTGGTGCGGAGCCGATCGTCTGATAATGCACTGTCCCGTAATCTGCTGGATCCAAATCTTCCCACAGGGCAGATATAATATTATTTTGGGCATCAT
>CAMYKS010000010.1:199384-292486 GCA_947259115.1 uncultured Desulfobulbaceae bacterium
GGGCATCATTTACTGGTATTGAGTGGCCGGTACAGCAACCGTCATCAAAACTCCCACTAAAATTCATAAAGCCGTTACTGGAAACATAGGCCGTTGTATAGCCAGTGCCGTAAAAATCAAAGGTAAACCCTACCGGAACAGCAATTACATCGTCATCAGAAAGAAAAATTTCGGTGCCGGTCCCCGAGATATCGGTCCAGGTAAGCGGCGGGCCGCCCGGTTCGGTGCTGTCAGTAAAGGTATAGCCAAAGGCGTCCGGCCCTCCGGTCAGCGCGCCTGAATGTGCCGGCAGCAGAAAAACAGCACAAAAAAGTCCTATGAACATCCCCAACATTTTCTTACCCATCTTTACTCCCCCTTTGCTCCTTATTTATCTCTTGAGTAACCCTTATTTCTGAAATATTGATCAGCAAAAACATGCTTTTTGTATAGTATAATTTTTTTAGATACAAACAATAAGCTAAAATATTATTAAATCACTAATAAATCAACAAAAATTTTTCTTTAGCGCCAGACGATGAATTCATGTCAACTTATTCGTGGGACAACGTTCTTGCAGGCAGCCCTGCGATTACCCTCATCCCTGTCTGCTTTTTTCTTTACCCCCATAAAAAGCAGCGGCTCCGCCTGCGGCCAGCATTCCTGCCAGGCAGAAGAATGCTAAAACCGCTGTCATGACCCCGTAATGCAAGGCCAGCCTGCTGAATGCCACCAGCGGCGCCAGGCCGATCCTGACCACAGAACGCAGCGTTTCATGTTCGGCAATAAAGTCGGCCACCGGTGGTGAATATTGGTAATAGGCCTCAACAAACCAGGTGCCCGGCTTGTTCGTCAACAGGTAGGAGTCCCGGAAATCACGCAGGGTCATGACGTGGGGCGCCATATAGGACCCGTAGGCTGCCGTTGCGATAAAGCAACCACCGCCGCCGCCACCGCCGCCTCCTGTGTCGGGTTCAACAGTTGCAAATTCAGAGAAGGAGGTGACTTCACCGCATACACTATTATTTTCCGTATCGCGGGATGTCGTTATATCCTGCCATTCTGCAGATGCATCAACGCGATGCATCAGTCGAATTTCGTTTTCATCTCCCCTGATCCTGGAATCCTCATAGCCAAAGCATACGGTGATTATTCCATTAGAAATACCGCTAAAGTCTATGTCAAAGACCTCATCAAGAAAGCTGAAACCCGGGGGTGCGTCTGGTTTGGGTTGTTGTTCCGCGCTCAAAAGCCCGCCTGTGACAATTTCTTCAAATATCACTGTTATATTTTCCGCAGGTGAAGCTCCTGTTTCGGTGCCTGGGAAAATAAAATCTTCAGATATCCCGCAGCCATTGGTGCCTGGTGCTGTTTTATCTGGATCATCAGGGCATTCATCGTTGCAGTCAGGTGTGGTATCCCCATCTGAGTCAATATCACTTGTACCACAACCACATATTCCAGGTTCTGTCTTATTTGGATCATCGGGGCATGAATCAGGAGTTAATGTTGTCGTGGTTGCAGAGGGTGGTGTTGTAGTTGTCGTCGAGGATGGCTGGGTTGTTGTGGTTGATTCTGGTTGGGTTGTTGAGGTGCTTGAGGGTATAGTTGTCGTTGTGGAGGTTCCCGGTAATGTTGTTGTGGTGGACGCTCCTGGTAACGTAGTTGTTGTGCTTGAGCCAGATAAAGTTGTAGAGGTTGTAGAGGTTGTAGAGGTTGTAGAGGTTGTGGAAGTTGTGGTTATTGTTGTAGTTGTTGTTGCGGGTGGCTGGGTTGTTGTGGTCGTTGCAGGCGGCTCGCAGGTTTCCGTCTGGAGGTCCATGCCAATTACAGTATTCACATGGCTGACAGGTGAAAAATCCGTGATGCAATTTCTGCTCAGGTTAACAGCAGCAGATTTGTGCAGGCCAACCAACGCACTGACATCGTTTATCAGGTTATCTTCAAGGCGCAGAAGCGTCAAACCGGTCAGGTTGCTTAAAGCACTGATGTCGTCAATTAAATTCATGCCCAGTACCAGTTCAGTCAGGTTTGTCAAATCTGACAAAACACTGATATTGCTGATCCCCATACCATAAAGATGCAGCACCGACAGGTCCGTCAGGTCCGCCAAAACGCTGATATCATCAATGGGATTGCCGTCAAGAGCAAGTTCAGTCAGGTTCGTTAAGCTCGACAGGGAGCTGATATCAATTATCTGGTTTTGTTCAAGGTAATGATGCGTCAGGCTGGTCAGGCTTCCCAATGCGTTTATATCATTTATATCATTAAAAAAAACATCAAACAGGGTCAAACTTGCAAGGTCGGCGAACTCAACCGGCAGCGGGCCCACAATATTGTTGAGCCCTAAAGTTATTTCAGTAATATTTTCTCCAGCGTCGCATGTTATGCCTTCCCAGGTACATTCAGTGCCCGGCTCTCCCAACCAACCGGTTTTGTTTGTCCAGTTGTCACCATCGGTACTGTCATAAAAGGCAACAAGGGCGTCTCTTTCAGCAAGGCTTGCTGCCTGACTTGTGAAAACAGGTAAGAACAGAAAGACAAGTAACATGTTGGATACAATTAATGACGACCAGCGAGCAAACTTTTTAAACATTTTTCTCCACCATTGTAGAATATATTTTAATTATTTCTCTTGATGCACCTGCCAACCCGTAGCATCTTTTTTCAGTTTAATTTCCTCATGATGAAAATATGTATTTTTATCATTAAAATGACTGCAGCTTTTATCATCCAAGCACAGCATTGAAAAATAGGGCTCAACAGGCCTGACGTGTAAAGAATAAATCACTGCTGCCTCTTGATTTGCATTATCAATGATTATTTCATCTATTTTAAGTAAAACTGTTTCCAGAATTTTGGCCAATAAAGTCACGTTTCCATCAGCTAAATTAGTTCGCTGTATAATTATTCCAACCTGTTCATCAACCGGCACTTCAGAAAAAAATTGTTCTATTGCTTCAGAAGTATGCGGCGATTCTGCCCCGGATACCATAACGGTCCAGGGCCGAGGATACCCGTTAAATTTGCTGATGATTTCTGCCGCTTCATCTTCACCGAGCTTCAATCCGCAAGCCACAACAAAAAAAGAGGCAGCCAACACAATAAATAACCAGCTTATTTTATTCATATTATTTTTTTATGAGGATTTTAGAACCAGAACATTTCATGTTGCCGACAGTCCAACGCACCCGTCAGGCTTTTCAAATCCCTGTAAAAATTTTTTGTGTACTCTTAACCGGGCCCCTTTTTTTATTGTAGCAGCAAATCGATAATTTTTTTTGATCCTGGTTCCCATTTTTGTGTCGATTGTATAGGTTTCTTCCAGCCCCTGCAATAATAAAGGATATGAAATTCTGTGCAATCTCTTTCTATAACTGGTGCGTTAGGCAGGATGGCCTGCTTGTTTTGCTGCGCGTAAGCAGATATTTCTATATATTAAACATGTTTCAGCGGAGTTAGAAACCATGTAATTTTCTGGCGCGCCTGTTTGGCTTCAATTTGTTAAATTAATCTGAAAAAATGAATTATTTTTTTCATTTAAAGAGTCATTGTTTACACAAAACCCAACATTTGCTGCAAAATGCAAATGACGTTACATGCCCGGTGAAGACTTTCTATGTTGAAAAAACGCAATCCTCACACTTGCAGATTTTTTTTTACAACATCCTTATTGGGGAATTAATTGAAAACAGTTAATTCAACAATTCTTCAAACCGGTCCGCAATATCACACACTTGTTTCACCGGGTCATATTTGCTGTATTTTTCTGCAAATTTCCTTGCATGTTCAACGTATTGCGGCTGGGAGAGGACCCTTTCAATATTCATTTTATATTCATTTGTTTTTTGGCTGGTATACATGGCAATACCTAATTTTTGTTTGGCCAGGTTATGGGCAATCAGAACCTGCTCCAATTGGCCATGCTCTGGCACTAAAAACAAGGGTTTGCCATATAGTAGGGTAATTGCAATAGTACCATGCCCAGCATGGCAGATGACAAGATCACACTCTTTACAAACCTGATGCATATCTAAGGGGTTTTCGGAAAAAACAATAT
Organism: uncultured Desulfobulbaceae bacterium; assembly: GCA_947259115.1. Classification (GTDB taxonomy): domain Bacteria; phylum Desulfobacterota; class Desulfobulbia; order Desulfobulbales; family BM004; genus BM004. The sequence continues at coordinate 203,424 of CAMYKS010000010.1, forward strand.
TAGAAGCCTGAAAATCATTTTTGCCCTCTTGAGACAATCCGGGTGTAAATATGATGCACGTAGCATCAACTTGCTTTAAAACAGTCAATATCTCCTTGAAATGAGGATCATGGGGCTTTAGGTAACAGAAAATCTTACGGGCTCGGGATTGTTCCGGCCACTTGGGGACTTCCCCTCCGGGCAAACTGATAACCGGACCCCAATATTTTGCTTCCTTCCTTTCCTGATAATGATCCAACTCCTGAAATGTAGCCAGAATGTTCTCATCAACTTCAAAGAGGTCAGATAAATTTACTAACAGAGGAGACCCAATTTCGCCAAGTACAGCATTAATTATCTCAACCGCTTTCCTTTCACTATGTTCGATTAAACCTTCCGGGGCCCTGTTCCATGGCATAATGCTCGGCATATTTTTTTGTATTGGAGGGGAAAAGAAACCTGTACCGTAAAGCATCGTTTTAATACTTGTGCCCCTTGCGGCAATGAGGGCAGTGGGGGCATGATCGGCAATCAGGATGTCGGGCTTGATGAAACCTAAGAGGTTTCTCCAGGCTTTTGTCATACTGGCCAATCCCCCTTCAATCAAATACCCCTGGTTGAACAGGGCTTCTGCATAATTATAGGTATTTTCCAACTTTTTTACTTTTACCTGCCAGACTGGTGCCTGCAGAACCTTAATGCCGTATTGACCTAATATTCTCCCTGCATCAATAACATGTTTCATGATGCATATAACTTCATGTCCCCTTGCCTGTAGTTCCTTGGCCAGAGGAAGGTCATATTGTATATGTCCTAAACCCGAGCCAAATTCCCAGGCAAAAACGATACGCCCCATGATTTAATTTTCCTTTTTAGATAATTTATTTTAAAATCAGCAAATACCTTAAATTTCTATTTTATTATTAGTCTTATTTTCATGGGGAAAAACTTTAGAGGGCATGGGCATCTTTAAAAAGTGGCAAATTTTTTCCCATCCATCACCGGCTGTGATATCAATAACAAGTAAACGTTTTGCCGGTACAGTAGCTATGACATGATCATTATGCTCCACATATTTCTTCTTGTATAAAAATTCACTGGCAACAATTGAACCGTAAACATAATTACGCAACAGTATGCGGAATATGTCATACTCTTCACGGTCCATTCCAGGTTGTTGTTTGAATCCTAAAACCCTTGATGTATAATACCTAAAACTATTTCCGCTTATCGGACTCCGTATATTTGAATGATAGGACATGCTTTTCCACCATGCATTAATATCTCGGATGGTCAGGATAGCTTTGCACTCCGGATATGCCTCAAGCAACTCTCTATAAAAGTATGCACTCGGAATATCCGTCACAGCATCAATATCATCATATCTGCGAAAATCAGGGCTGGTGTTTGTTCCCGTCAAAATATCATTAAGACGATTTGTATCATAGTGAATGCATTTCAGCCCAAGGATTTGTAGAGCTCGGTATAAAGTTCTAGTTCCGGTTCTACTTAAACCAACACCAAGAACTTTCATTTGCTGATCTCCTCACCCGGAAAAAGGTCATTTGAAAAAAATGAGTAAAAATAAATCGTTTGTGGAGCCAAGGGATGTTGTTAAATTGCTGAATATAACGCTTCAATATATTTTTACAATTACCCGGAAAACAATTTAACAGCGTCCCCATTTTTCCATGAAAAGGCTTACAGCAGTCTCACACAATAAAAAAGAGCTTAAACCTAACAGGCTAAAATCCTTATCTTTACTGGCGCACCTGGCAGGATTATCCTCTTACAAAACATCGGATGATTGACACGAACCTGCGACCTACGGATTCGCAGTCTATATGTCCAACTTTCTCTCTTTTTCTTAATAGTTCTTAATTAGCTGTTATTTCTTGATTAGTTTGGTGAAATATAAGTCTGACTTATCTATTATAATCTGTATTTTTTAATAAAATTCTTGTCCTGTTTACACAGGAATTACACAGATATTTTTCATGGTATAGTAAGGCTATATCATTTCCATGCTTGATAGAATTCCCGTCCATTCTTTTTTATTAGAGAGCGTGAGACAATAATCCTAATTTTATATCAATCTTAACTTAATTGCCACCCTCCACAACCACTCATACGGTATCGCCAATGAAATTGGGAATACCAACATCATCAGCTTTATCAATGAGTCTGATGTCATCAGCAGATAAGCGAGCATGCGAGAATTCAAAACCCTGGTGCAGCTTGGGTTGTGGGAAGAGAAGACCGCCTTTGAACGTGCTCCGCCAATTACCAATCCTGAAAGAATATCTGAACCGTTTGATGACGGCTGGTCGGAGTACGAAGAACCGTCTGTCACGGTGCATTGAACCTGTTTATTAAGATTGTAATTTCAGGCCGATGGATTAGCACGCAGTTTTACAGTGATTTTTAGGCGTTCAGTGCCGGGCATCTTGTTGAAAGGCCGGTTTTTTGTTGACAGGCTATCCTATTATTCATTAATGGTTCAATAACTGCGAAGAGCGGGGGGCGGTTTCGAAGAACCGCCCCGAATTTTGGTGCGAACAAAAAAGCAAATACTTATCGCCAAGTTACAAGGGCAAAGGGATTCAGGCCAACTCCTTGTGGAGTTGTAACAGTAAGGACCCCGGCTTTAGCCGGGGGAATCTATTGACAAATATTATTAGGTAAAAGAGAGGCTATAGAAGAAAAAGATGAAATCGGAAAAACTGATACAAATAATTCAGGAAATTTCAAATAACCTTTCTTTCACAATCTTAGAAATAGGCGCATTGCCAATTCAGGGACAAGCAGAACCCTTTCACCAGTTATTGGATTTTTTCCCTGAATCAAAAATAATAGCCTTCGAGGTTGATGAAAATCTTTGTGAAGAGATGAACAAAAAAGCAAAACCGGGCCTAAAGTATTACCCTGTCGCTCTTGGCCGCACTGAAGAGTCATGTGCTTTTTACGAAACAAATCATCCAATGTGCTGCTCATTGTATAAACCTAACGAAAAATTACTAAGCATGTACAACAATTTGGAAGTTGCAATGCTAAAGTCAAAAAGCACTATAAACACTGTGGGCTTGGATTTTTTCGTTCAGGAAAACAATATAGAATCAGTTGATTTCATTAAAATTGATATCCAAGGCGCTGAGTTAGATGTTTTTCAAGGAGGGATTGGCACGTTAAAAGATGTGGTCGCGATGGTCAGTGAAGTGGAGTTTATCCCTCTTTATATTGATCAACCGTTGTTTGGTGATATATGCCACTTTCTGGCGGAGCATGGAATGTTGTTTCACAAGTTTCTTGGCATGGCCGGGCGTTCTCTAAAGCCATATGTTGTTAACAATAATAATTGTTTCCCAACGCAACATATGTGGTCCGATGCAGTATTTCTGAAAAATCTTTTTGATATAAAAAAGTTAGATTCAGACAAGTTACTGAAGATGGGTATTCTTACATCATTGTATGGCAGTCCAGATGTGACAGCCTATTGTTTCAAATTATATGACGAGAATCAAGGAACTGATATTTATAGAGCGGTATTCAATTAGCTGGAATAAGCTTACCAGCTTGGGTCAAGTTGATAAAAATCTAAATAACTATAATACAGGCCATAACAGGCCTTGAGGTATTTCATAGATGTTCACTCAAGTAGAGCTAGAGCAAAAAATAAAAAGCTTTCCTTACTGGTATCATAAAATTGATTTGCCGTTTGGTATTACAACCCCTGGTTGGGCTCCATTAAATAAAGATATGTATAGGATACCTTCAGATTTAAGTGGCAAACGGGTACTTGATATTGGTTCCTGGGATGGGTTTTGGAGTTTTGAGGCGCTTAAAAGAGGTGCAAGGGAAGTTGTTGCCATTGATGATTTTTCTGATTATTTGGGGAAATTGGAAAATAAGGATAGATCAGCTTGGGATACCTTTGATTTATGCCGTTCCGCGTTAGGATATTCACCAGATAAATGTAAAAGACATGAATTGACCGTCTATGATCTCAAGGAGGAAGAATTAGGTATATTTGATATAGTTTTTTTCTTTGGTACTCTTTACCATCTCAGATATCCATTACTTGCACTGGATAAAATTTCTGCAATTTGTAAAGAATCAATATTTGTTGAATCAGCCATATTGGATGATTTTAGTCCTTATCGGGGAGGATTTAATAAAGGGTATCCTGGGTCACAAATGGTAATGGAACTTTATCCAGACAAACAATATGGCAATAATGAAACAAACTGGTGGGCCCCAACAGTACTATGCTTAATGGGATTATTACACACAGCTGGTTTTAAGAATGTTAAAGGATGGAAACTAATGGATAACCCTACATCATTAGCGTACTGTAGGGGTTTTGCTTGTGGAACAAAATAAATAAGAAAGCCCGAACTGATGCAGGAGCGGCTCATGCTACTGTGAATCGGGAGCTAGCGGCTTTCTCACATCTATTTACAAAGGCAGTTGACTGGAAATGGCTGGAATACAGACTAGTTTTCATAAAAAAGTTCAAAGAAAAACCAACCAGAATTATTTACCTGACTGTTGAGCAGGCCAGAAGGCTAATTGGAGCTGCGAAGCATGATCAGAACTCCAACATATATTTAATTCTGTCCCAATTACACACTAATTACACATACAACAAAAAAGGACCTAACCCATGTTGAGTTAAGTCCTTGTAATTACTGGCGCGCCTGGCGTGATTCGAACACGCGACCTACGGATTCGTAGTCCGGCACTCTATCCAGCTGAGCTACAGGCGCATTTTTTATAGCGTGCTCTTATACCCTAAAACTTTCCAACCTACAAGAACGTTCTTCCCATTAAGTTTTTTTTAAAGGTACTTGTATGACAAAATATTTACCTTAATATAATCACCCTTTCTAAACTCAATCACGTTTCTTCAACTAATAATTATTTATTCCAGTTGCGATGTTATCAAAGCAAGGCATTTCTTTTCAATTAAAAATAATTTTCTACATGATCTTGAAACAATTTTTTGCTCAAGAAGAAGCAAGCCAGATCCTTTTATACAGTTATCATAAACTTTGTCCGTATTGGTGTTGCGAAAGCGGCAATGCCCAGAACTGTTCTGGTAACAAAATTTTTATGATATTATCTGTTGGGTGATTTTTCTATTCTAGCAAATTCCCTGTGGGAACGCTCAATAAGCTTATATTTTTTTCTTATTTTTATATAGTTATTTATTCTCATGGTTTTTTTTTCAAGCAGCTCAATTTCCCTGTGTCCGTCTTTTGCACTATCATGGGGATTTATACAGGGAAGTGCATCGACGATGGCTATTTTTTTCGGATGTTCACCCAAGACATGATGATACCAGAAATCGATTCCCCAGCCTTTTAAGACAGGGTCAAATACTCTCATAAATGCATCGAGTTTGTCTTTGCGAAAAAGAGGGCATGTGTTCTCTACAAAATTTGTATAGCGCATGAAACACTTGATATTCATCCGGGTAATCGGATGACTGATTTTGCCTTTGGGGTGAAAGGCGGGTTGCAACAACCAAAGGTTATACTGCTCGCGGATCTCGAACAAACGGTTTATGGCATAAGTATCTAAAATAATATCATCGTCCAAGACAAAGACTGCCTGGTACTGATCCAGGATTTTCCGTTTGTTCTGATAAACGTATAATAAGTTTGGAAACTTGCCGTCTTTGCGTTCATTGTAAAAATCACTAATCCCCCTGTATTTATTCTTTACATCACCATAGTAGGTCACCCATAGATCAAAATTTTTCCGGCATTCCTCCTTGCCGTCAATGCCCTTAAGCCAATAGTGCAGGTTGGAATGGTCACCCGCAGAGGTGTAAACCAGGTATTTTGATTTAATTGAATTCACTTTTTCCATCACACCCATATTGAGACAAAAAGAATAAATTCGTTTAGCGTCAATAGCATCTCAGCGAATATATTGTCCAAACCTTTGAATGTGACATATCTGCCGATAAAATTATTGCAGGACAACCCAACTTTTACATTGTTGGTTATGTGAAAAAATGAATTATTTTGCGAGCTCTCAAACTTTACCAGGAGAGTTCCTTGAAAACTCGCTTGTGCAAAAAAAAATCCGTTTAAGGTGATGCCAATATCACATGCCTTAATTGTTCTCAGCCCTGACAAACTCTATCTGATGGTCGGCCGGCGTCATTTCCGGGGCCGGCTCAATCCTGATCTGCGTGCCGTAAGTCTTCTCCAGGTCCAGCAATTCCTCGCGCTTGTTGTTCAGCAGATACTGGGCAATTTTTATTGGCAGCCTGCATTTGACCTCCATTACGTTCTTATGGGCCACTCCGGTCTGTATGCGCCGCAGGTAGGAAAGCGACTGGGTCTCCACGGAGCGGGTGACACCTCGCCCCTGGCAATATTCACAGACATGATAGCTTCCCATCTGTATGGGTCGCCCCAACTTCTGGCGGGATATCTGCAAAAGACCGAACTTGGAAATTCGGCTGATATCCACCTTGGCCCGGTCCCGTTTCATGCTCGCCTTGACCTCTTTTTCCACCTCTCTTATGTGACGCGCGTTGCGCATATCAATAAAGTCCACAACAATGAGCCCGCCCAGGTCGCGCAAACGCAGCTGTCTGGCTAGTTCTGTTGCGGCTTCCATGTTGACCAGGAAAATAGTTTCATTAAAATTCTTATCCTTGCCCGTGCGTCCCGAATTCACATCAATTGCCACCAGCGCCTCTGTCGGGTTTATGACGATGGAACCGCCTGAGGGCAGCTTGACCACAGGCTGGTATATCTGCTCAATCTGCTCTTCAACGGCGTACTGGTTAAATATCGGACGCGATCCCTGGTGCAGACGCACCGCTGTCTTGGACTGTTTAGATGGCAGGAGCTGCAGAAAATCCTTAACCTGTTTCTGTGTTTCCTGGGTATCCACCAGAATTTCCTGTATGTCGGGTGTGTAGTAGTCGCGCAGCACCTTGGCGATGATATCCTGGTCCTTGTAGATCAGAGCGGGCGATTCAGCTGTCTGGCCGCGCTTCTTGGTTTCGCTCCATAACCTGAGCAGGTAACGCAGATCCTTGTTGAGCCCGGTTTTGGTAATTTCCTTGCTGGCAGTTCTGACAATATAGCCGATGCCCTCGGGTATATTCAGGGTATTCATAATGGTTCGCAGCTTGGCCCGTTCCTCCTCGTCTTCAATCTTCCTGGAAATGCCGTGGCTGTCGCTGCCCGGCATCAGAACCAGGAACCGCCCCGGCAGGGAAAGATAGGTCGTGATGCTGGCGCCCTTGGTGCCGGCAGCCTCTTTGACGACCTGCACGAGAATTTCCTGGCCCTTTTTGATGACCTCCTGGATATTCAGGTCCTTCCAGTGCTTCTTTGCGGCCTTCTCGCAGATATAATACTCAGGATGAATCTCGCTGAATGACAGGAAGCCGTTCTTGCCCGTACCGATGTCCACAAAGGCTGCCTGCAGGTTTGGCTCTATGGCGCTAATGCGCCCCTTATAAATATTGCCTTTTGTCTGTTCGTGGACAACGGTGGTCACATGAAATGATTCCACCCGTCCGTCTTCAATCAATGCTATCCTGCACTCTTCAGGCTCTTCGGCATTGATGAGCAGTTTAATTACCGGCTCCTTCTCCTCCTGTTTTATGGCTTTTGCACTTTTTGTAACCGGGCTCTTTTTCTGCTGCTTTTTGGGTTTTTGCGCTCTTTCCTTAACAGCTGCGGTTCCGCTTTCCGCGGTCTTCGCTTTAGTCTTTTGTGTTCTGGGCCTGCCGGGTTTGCGCACATTTTTCTTCGCCATAACTGCTGCGCCCTTGGCCTTGGAGTCTACAATCTCTTCTTTTGTCTCGGAGTTTTCAGAAGAATCTGTCGGTTTATCACCGTTTTTTTCCGTGTCTGTCATAACTTTCCTTTTAAGCTGGTCCAATTTTCCCAGCAGATTATCAACAAGTTTACTCATTTTCTATTTTCTGTCCGCTCAATGTTCTGTAGTATTTCTTGCCGCCGTGTATTTTTACAGTCAGGCTTCCCCTTTTTTCCATATCTTGAAGAATATCAGAGGCCTGCTCAGGATCAAGGTTCAATGTGGCTGCAATATCAGTGGCAGTGCATGGACGCCGCAGGAGCATCTCAATTATCTCGTCTGCAGCCATATCAGGAGAAATTACACCTTGAGAATCCTGCCTCCCTTTGCCTGAATCACTCATATCATCGTTTTTGCTTCCTGCCAGAATATCTACAGGCCCATTATACCCTTTTTCAATCTCATTTTTCACCTCATCCATTCTCTTGCGGGTCAGAGGCATGGCAAATGATTCAAAAGGGGGCCGGGCCACTGTATTCAACTGTACCCTGGTAGGTTTGATCCTGCCAATGGCAGCCTGCAGAGCTGCAATATCATCCTCCGTATCATTAATATTTTCCACAAGCAGGATCTCAAGCCAGATCTCACCGGAAAATTCACGGCTGAAGTCGGCAATTCCCTGAATAATGGTTTCAAGGTCCGCACTGCATTTTGCCGGCCGGTTAACGCGGCGGAAGCTTTCCGGCCTGGCCGCATCCAGGGAAGGGATAACAATGTCTGCAGCCAGCAGATCCTGCCGCACCTCCTTAAGATGCAGCTGGGAACCATTTGTCAGTATGGCCACCGGTTTGTCGGTCTTCTCTTTGATATGACGTATAATTGCGCCAATACCGGTGTGAAGCGTCGGCTCCCCGGATGCGGTAATGGTGAAAATATCAAGTTCACGGACCCGCGCCTCATCTGCAAGCAAAACGTCAAGTTCCGCAATTATTGTCGCCGTTGGGACATGTTCGCCACGCTCACATGAGAGCTGTGGGGCTGTATTGATTTCACAATATATGCAATTGAAATTGCAGGTTTTCGGCGGCAGCAGGTCAATACCCTGGGAAAGTCCCAGGCGTCTCGAATTGACCGGGCCAAATAGATGTTTCATATACTGAGTGCAGTCCGTTGTCCTGATTCAGTTCGCTGAATCGGTTTAATACTCTTCATAATAGCTTAAATAATTTATAAATTTCATAAATTAATTCAAACTATTGCGATAATCAAGGCATTTCAGCTGTATCATCCGAGCACAAGCAAGAAAAGAGGAGGGGCAAGCTGCAATGCAATTGCTCATTTTCCTTGACACCACGGACCTCTCTGCGTAGATTCCTGCACTGAAAGTAAGCAGTTATATAATCGACAACTCATAACGAAGCAGGAAGGCAGCCATGCGAAGTGACCTCATAAAAAAAGGAATTGAACGGGCCCCCCATCGCTCCCTCATGAAGGCCATGGGGTATACCAATGAAGAGATCAGCAGGCCGCTGATCGGTATCGCCCATGCCCACAATGAAATCATCCCCGGCCATATCCACCTGGACAAGATCCTGGAAGCAGTCAAGACAGGTGTCAGAATGGCAGGCGGCACTCCCATAGCATTCGGCACCATAGGGGTATGCGACGGTATTGCCATGAACCACACGGGCATGAAATATTCGCTGGCCAGCCGCGAGATTATTGCAGATTCCGTAGAGATCATGGCCCAGGCCCACCCCTTTGACGCCATGGTCATGATCCCCAACTGTGACAAGGTGACCCCGGGAATGCTCATGGCCATGCTGCGGGTCAATATCCCGGCTGTCATGGTCAGCGGCGGCCCCATGCTTACAGGACGCTTCCAGGGCAAGGATGTACACCTGGTCAGTGTTTTTGAGGGTGTCGGCCGCGTCAGGGCAAATACCATGACGGAAGAGGAACTCGAAGAACTTGAAGATTCAGCCTGTCCGGGCTGTGGATCCTGCGCCGGCATGTTCACCGCCAATTCCATGAACTGCCTCACAGAGGCCATCGGCCTGGGATTGCCCGGCAACGGCACCATCCCGGCAGTTGCCTCGGCAAGGATACGTTTAGCCAAACACGCGGGTATGGCTGTCATGAACCTGCTGGACCAAAACATCAGGCCGCGGGATATTGCAACTGCCGAGGCCTTTGAAAATGCCATGGCTGTTGATATGGCCCTGGGCTGCTCCACCAACACCGTCCTGCACGTGCCTGCCATTGCCAAGGAGGCCGAGGTCGATCTCCCCCTGGCTCATTTTAATGAGGTCAGCGAAAAGGCTCCGCATCTCTGCTCCCTTATCCCGGGAGGGCCCCATAGCCTGCAGCAGCTTGATGAAGCAGGCGGTGTCCCGGCAGTGATCTCCGAGTTGGCAAAGAAAAATATCATCAATGCGGACGTCATGACGGTTACCGGTAAAACCCTGGGAGAAAATCTTGCCAGGGTCCGGGTACGTGACCATGAAATTATCCGTACAGTTGACAACCCCTATCACGCCAGGGGGGGCATAGCGGTGCTGTACGGCAACCTGGCCCCGGATGGGGCGGTGGTCAAGCAATCGGCGGTTGCCGATGAAATGCAGATCCACGAAGGGCCGGCCCGGGTTTTCAATTCCGAGCCGGAGGCACAGGCCGCCATCCTGGGCAATAAGATTAACGGAGGGGATGTGGTAATCATTCGCTATTGCGGCCCCAAGGGCGGTCCCGGCATGCCGGAGATGCTGTCTCCGACTTCGGCGATTATCGGTATGGGTTTGGGGAAAAGTGTGGCTTTACTCACCGATGGCCGTTTTTCCGGCGGCACCCAAGGCGCCTGCCTCGGGCATATTTCCCCCGAGGCTGCCGAAGGAGGCCCCATTGCTCTAGTTAAAGAGGGCGATATCATCCATATTGATATTCCTGCCAAAAAAATCGAGCTCAAGGTGGATGCTGCGGAACTGGAGCGTCGCAGGCGGGAATGGCAGCCTCCACAACCCAACATAACTTCAGGGTATGTTGCCCGCTACGCCAAGCTCGTCACCTCCGGCAGCACCGGTGCAGTTCTGAAGGATTAAAGAATCTGGGCCTGTAGTTTTGCTTTTAACCTCTCCCGGGAAGAGCTGCTTTGCCGGCGCTTACACTTATAAAGTCAACAGGCTTTTTAGTTAGTGTCTGTCCAGAAATGAAGATTTTTGCCGGAGATTAGGGATCGCGATAAAAATAAGCGCAGGCATATATATGATATTCCGAGCATTATTTTTTGAGCATGACGCAGAGATACGACAAAAAGGCCATTTATGGACAGACGACAAAAAGGCCATTTATGGACAGGCACTAGTTAATTACCGGTTCCGGCTGAACCAACAGATACTGACCCCGGCCCTGAGAACTGGGTTCTATGAAAGAACAAACAGGGAGCAATGTGTTTGGAACCCGTTTTACACCGCAAATGGATCATACAGTTCTGCCTGGTCACTGGTTTCATCCTGGCACACCTGCCCTTTGCCCATGGAGCGGACGAAGATTCTCTCCCCTGGAAAATTTCCGCCGACCGGATGATCTACCGGCAGGAACCGAAAACGGTCACTGCCGAAGGCATGGTTATCCTCCAGCAGTACGAGGAGGATGCGCCCACCGGCATTGAAATCGAGGCGGACAGGATTCAATTTAATGTAAAAGAAAATTCTGTTAATGCCTTGGGCAACCTTCACCTGCGTGGCAGATACGATGAGGTCCGCGCTTCTGAAGCACAGATGGATCTGCAAAAACAGATAGGTTCTTTCAAGCAGGCAAGCATTTTCTGGCATGACACCACTCTGTCGGCCAGTGCCGACCTGATTGAAAAAACCGGCCCGGAAACCTACCATTTTGTCAACGGCAAACTCACCACCTGCCCCCCGGAGAAGGATAAAGCCCCGGACTGGTCAATATGGGGACGTGATGTGAAGGTCTCCCTGAACGATTACGCCAAGCTGCGGCATGCCATCTTCAGGGTCAAGGATGTGCCCATATTTTACACGCCTTACCTCTTTATTCCCATTGGAAATGACAAGAAGAGCGGCCTGCTTTTGCCGGAATACTCATCATCGGACCGCAACGGCAAAGGGATAATAGCTCCGTTTTTCATTAATCTTGCACCAAGCTACGACATGACGCTTTATCCTGGACATTATTCGGACAGGGGGCCTTTACTGGCAGGAGAATTCCGCTATATTGCCGATTATAATTCCAGGGGCACCGTTATGTTCAACTACCTGGATGACGACCATAAGGACACTCCTGAAGATGATTACAGGTCAGACGGGAGGTTGCGCACAAATTTAAAGCGCTACTGGATAAGGGGCAAGGCGGATCATGACTTTGGCAACAGGCTGGTTGCCAAATTGGATGTGGATATTGTTTCAGACCATGATTACCTGCAGGAATTCAAAAAAGGCATTATCGGCTTTGACCGGAGCAACAGAAATTTTCTGGATGACTACAACAGGGGCTTCCCGGCCGAAACCGTAGATCTGCGGGAGAACACCCTGCAGCTCTCCAAGGTATGGACAACAACCGACCTGCAGGCGGAAATAAATATAATTGATGATCTGCGGGATGACTCGGATGAAATCACGCCGGCCTGGGCTCTTCCCAGGATAGCCTATTCCGGCCTTGTGCCTTTTCTGCAGACACCCGTGGACCTGACCTGGAGCACGGAATATGTCAATTACTGGAGTGATGATGGGGTCGGCGCCCACAGGATTGACCTTTATCCCCAGTTAAACGGTCCCATTTCTTTGACTCCCCTTCTCGAATCCTCCTATCTTATCGGGCTCCGGGAAACCCTGTACTTTATTGAGCCCCACGATACGCAATCTAAAGAAACCTGGGGAGACAGGGGGTTTGAGAGCAGGACCCTTTACAATGTCCTTTTGACAGGCGCGACAACCCTTGTCCGCGACTATGATATCTCCATCAAAAATTACAAAACCTTCCGTCATGCCATCCGGCCTGAACTTTCCTATCTCCTTGTTAAAGGAACGGACCAGGACGATTTGCCCAAGCTGGACAATGAGGACCAGATTCTTAAAAAAAACTGGCTGCAGTACGGCCTCAACAATTATTTCAGGGCCATACGTTTGGATGAAATTTCCCTTTTCCGCAACAATTTCAGTGCATTTAAAATTAACCAGGTATACGATATTGATGCCGATGACCACCCTTTCTCAGATATTTACTTCGAATTCATCATCAGGGGGTTTCAAGATCTCTTTTTACGCTATGAGACTACGCTCAGCGTCTACGGAGAAGGAGTGACAACATACAGCCTTGAAACGCGCTATAAAAACAGGCGCGGTGACATCCTGAACCTGGATTATCGCTATAAACTGCACCCGGACATTGATCCGCCATATTTTCACAAGGATTCTCCAGGCAATTCACTCCATGAAATAAGGGCAAACGCAGAAAGCAGACTGTCGCAGCTCTTTTCCGTTAAGTATGACGTAACCTATTCCCTGTCATCGAACAACACCGTGGATTCGACCTTCAGCCTGATTTACCACAACCCATGCTGGGCACTTGAATTTGCCGCAAGCAGGAATGCCGGAGATAACGGATTTTACCTCCTCTTTTCCCTGGAAGGCATTGGAACATCCATTGATTTCGGCCAGGCGGATTTTTAGGGGATAGGGTTATCGGCATACAAAACTGCCGATGATTGCCACAAGGGGTTGAGGGAAAAAAATAGAAGTGTTGGAGTATTAGAAAAAATTTACTATAGTATCACCCGTCGATTGCCTGCCGACCTTAGGACGATTTATAGTCTGCAAATCGGCTTCTCGGTTAGATTGACGATAATTTCTGCATGCTGACAATAAAAAACAATGAAAAAAGAATGATGAAAATTTCTTCCCAGCACTCCAACACCCTGCTGCTCCACCCTTTTGTCCACTGAATATTTGTGGTTCCACTCAAATAAGCCCATGCAACTTTTGACACCTTGGAACCTTGACCCCTTGTGCCAATCATCGGCAGTTTTGTATGCCGATAAACCTTGAAACCTGAATACTATGAAATACTTCGATGTTTTCAACGGTGATGCGGACGGTATTTGCGCCCTGCATCAACTCCGGCTGTCGGAACCGCGGCCTGAGGCCAAACTGGTCACAGGAGTAAAACGTGATATACGTTTGCTGCAGCAACTCTCAGGCGTCCGTCAGGCCCGGATCACAGTGCTCGACATTTCCCTGGACAGCAACCGTGATGCCCTGGTGCCCCTGTTACAGGCCGGCTGTAAAGTTTTTTACGCGGATCATCATTATGCCGGTGAAATACCTCAATCCGACAACCTCACAGCGCATATTGATCCAAATCCGGACATCTGCACCTCGCTCATTGTGGATCGTCTTCTCGGGGGGGAATATCGTGCCTGGGCAATTGCCGGGGCCTTCGGCGACAACCTGCACCTCTCAGCCCGCCAGTCGGCTGCAGCACTTTCTTTGGAAGATGCTACTGTTTCCAAGCTGCAGGAAGTTGGCGAACTCCTTAACTACAATGGCTACGGCCTTACAGTTGCTGACCTGTTTTATTCGCCCCAGGAGCTCTACAAGGCTGTTGCACCTTATGCTGACCCGGTTGATTTCTGGGAACAATCAGAAGCTCTGGCGCGCTTACGCAAAGGCTACCGGGATGATATGGCTTCAGCATTACAGTATGAGCCTGTCCGAATTACACCGGCAGGCAGGATTTTTGAACTACCCCCTGAACCATGGTCTCGGAGGGTTTCAGGGGTATTCAGCAATCAGAAAGCCCAGGAAGAACCAAACCTGGCCCATGGGCTTCTCACCCGCAACCCGGATGACACCTACCGAATCAACATCCGTGCACCTCTTAACAATAAACAGGGTGCGGACATTCTATGCCGCTCATTTGCTACCGGCGGTGGCAGGGCTGCGGCTGCCGGCATAAACTTTTTACCCTGGCCTCAACTTGATCTTTTTTTCAGAATGTTTGATGAGGTTTTCGGTGATAAAGAGGTAAAAGACTGAAGGCTGGAGGCTCAAGGCTGAAGGGTTCAAGGGTCCGAGGGGCCGAGGGGTCAAGGGTAAAGCTTAAAAAATATCATTTTACACTCCATCTGCCATTTGGAACAAAGTTGGAAATCATAGCAGCCTGCTTCCAGGAACAAGATCTCTCCGGCCTGACGGCCGTTCGAGATGACAAGGAAGGAAGATCCCGGTTTTTAAAAAGATTCAAAAAAATGTAAATATACTTTGTTCCTGCATACAGATAAAATTATAATCTTTACCTTGAACTCTTGAATCCTTGGACCCTTGAACCCTTATAATAATAAAATTCCTCGCCTTAAATGTTTCTCTTTATTACAATTGTTTGCGGAAATAATAATTTATCCACTCCCGCCTGAGGTGAATCAATGAAGCTACCGGAAGTAAATTACTGGATAACCAGCATGCTCGAATCCTATGAACGGGTTTCCGACCTCAATTTTACTGCAGCCAAGCCGTTGCAGGTGGAAACCTCCGGCCAGTTAATGCCTATTGGCGTAACCCCGGAAATAAAAGAGCTGACACCCTTCCAGACCGAAGTCGCTGCCTTGAACATTATTCAGGGCAATAAAAGGCTGCTGGACGACCTGGCAATCCACGGCTCCTGTGACCTTTCCCATGCCCTTGGCAACAAGGCCCGGTTCAGGGTCAATGTCTTTACCCAGCAGGGCCATCTTTCCATTGTCATGCGGAAGATGGAAAGCTCCATCCCGACGATCCAGTCCCTTAACCTGCCTGAGGTTTTCAACAAGATGACCAAGGAGATTAACGGTTTTATCCTGGTCACCGGCGCCACCGGTTCCGGTAAGTCTACAACCCTGGCAGCCCTGTGCGACAAAATAAACAAGGAAAAGATGGTGCACGTTGTCACTCTGGAAGACCCCATAGAATTTGTGCACCCCCATAAAAAGTGCACCTTTAACCAACGGGAACTGGGCAACGACTTTGATTCCTTTGCCAACGGTTTGCGGGCCGCCCTGCGTCAGGCGCCCAAGGTCATTCTTGTGGGCGAGATGCGCGACCGGGAGACCATGGAGATCGGCATGTCAGCCGCTGAAACCGGCCACCTGGTGATGAGCACTTTGCATACGGTCGACGCCGGCCAGACCATTAACCGTATCCTCGGTTTTTTCGACCAGGAGGAGCAGCCGCAGGTCAGAAACCGTCTCATCGATACAATCCGCTATGTCGTCTGCCAGCGCTTGCTGCCCAAGGAGGGAGGCGACCGTGTAGCTGCTTTTGAGATTATGGCCAATAACCTGCGGGTCCGTGATCTGATCATCAACGGCGAAACCGAAGACCGCACATTCTACGATGTTGTCGAGGACGGTTCAGCGCTTGGTATGCAGACCTTTGACCAGCATATCCTTGAACTCTACGAACATGGCCTCATCAGTGAGGAAACCGCCAAGGTTTACGCGTCCCGCAAGAGCGCCATCGGCCGCGGCCTTGATAAAATCAAAGCGGCCAGGGGCGAAGCCACCTCGGGCATTACAGGCTTGGCCATGAAGAAGAAAGATAAATAAGTTGACCAGCTTACACAATAAGTCATTCAGGAGACTGCCATGATAGATGCCTGCCCACACTGCCAGGAGCCGCTCAACCTTTCAGATATGCAAAAGACCAAGGTACAGCTTGCCCTGGACAAACTGCCGCCGGGCAACCTGCTCAAACTAGGCTGCCCCCACTGCCAGAAGCCTTTTGAACTGAAACCGGACGGAACCCTTCCCGGGCAGCCGCCGCCCAAAGCCGTTTCTGCTCCAAGCGGTCCCAGGGGCGCCCAGAAGACGAAGATCGCACCACCGCCGGCGCCTGACCTCGGCTGGCTTGCCAGCGGCCAGGTCATGGAAAAAGAGGTGATAGAAGACTCACCCATGGCTCTTATCCTGCTGAACAAGGGGCCCGGGCTCACCACAGTACGGGAGGCTTATGAGGACGAGGGATTTTTGCCGGTATTTGCCGAAAGCCTTGACGACGCCCTGGAGCGCATACAGTTTACTTTTTTTGCTGCCGTTGTCCTGCACAGCCGCTTTGAGACGGATTCCCTCAGCAGCAACAAACTGCATGCTTTCATGCGCAAAATGAACATGATCCGGCGCCGTAATATCCACTACACCCTTATAGGACCGGAATTTACTACCTTGTATGACCTGCAGGCTCTGTCCAACAGCGCCAACCTTGTGGTCAACGACAACGAAGTGAATCAGTTCAGGATCATACTGAAAAAATCTCTGCACGAGAGCCAGAAACTCTTCGGCCCCATGGCTGAAGCTTTAGTCAGTCATGGCCGTATTACCAGTTCCATTTGGCTGGACATCAAGGTAAAGTCTGAGCAGAAGATGAAAAGCGCGGTCCTGAAAGACCTGCTGGAGGTAAAGATGTAATTTTGCCGCCAAGCTGTTTCTCCAACATATTCACATACTAGCAATTAGGAAACACCTAGAAAGAAAATACGGCCGAATGTTGGCACGAGAAAGCACCGGTCCGGCAGCGGCCCTTATCTAGTCTTTGCTGCCGGACAAAACCTTCCTGCCAGGTTTTTGCCGCCTGCCTCCCAAAGTTTTACCGCAGAACAGTTTACCATGATTGACAAATGCTGCTGCACTGCTTTAGATTGTCTGCGCAGTGTTAATGTATTCAGAACAAATACCCACCTGAAATACCCTTGTTAAACCATGGAACAGAGACCTCTTAACATTCCCCAGGCTCTGCAGGCAGCCGTCAATTACCATCAGGCAGGCAGACTCCGGGAAGCAGAAAACATCTATCGGCAAATCCTGGCGGCTGAACCTGAAAATGCCGATGCCAATCATCTGCTTGGCATAATAGCACAACAATTTGGTAAGCATGAAGCGGCGGCCAAGCTCATTTCCAGGGCAATATACATAAGACCGCATGATCCGGCATATCATAACAATCTTGGCAATGCCTATACGAGCTTGAAAAAACTTCCTGAGGCTGAAGGTGCTTTCCGGCAGGCCTTAGCATTAAACCCACAATTTGCTGAGGCACACAACAATCTCGGCGTCACGCTCAAGAAGCAGAATAAGCCGGAAAAGTCTATAGCATATTTTAAAAATGCTCTTACAATTATGCCTCATTATGCCGAGGCGTTTTATAATCTGGCAAATGCCCTCCAGGAGCTGGGAAATCTGGACGAGGCAATTCTTTACTACAAAAAAGCCCTGGCCATAAAATCAA
Organism: uncultured Desulfobulbaceae bacterium; assembly: GCA_947259115.1. GTDB lineage: Bacteria > Desulfobacterota > Desulfobulbia > Desulfobulbales > BM004 > BM004. The sequence goes on from CAMYKS010000010.1 coordinate 221,468, forward strand.
ATGATGCGGAAGTGCTCTTAAATTTAGGCATTGCCCTCTTAAAGAAAGTCAACCTCGATGAGGCGGAAACAGTTTTTCGCAAAGCTTTGACCATCAACCCCGGGCATGCCGAGTTGCATTACAGTCTGGGAAAAACCTTTTTGCTAATGGGGAAACTGGACAATGCCCTTGAAAACTTCCGCCATGCAGTTGCAGTAAAACCGGAATATATGGATGCCCTTTTCAGTCTTGCCAATACCTTAAAAGAAAAAAACAACCTTGCAGAATCCCTGACCACTCTGCAGAAAATTTTAGCAATCGACCCTGAACATCACGGGGCCCAAATCAATCTTGGCCTTAACTATTTTTATATGGGCCAATTGGACAGTGCCAGCCGCACCTTTCAAAAAACCCTCACCGCCAATCCCGAGAGTGCTGAAGCATATTGCAATCTTGGCACTGTTCTTTTTGCGCAGCTCAAAATTGATGAGGCCCTGCAGCATTTCCACCGGGCTATAGCACTCAAACCAGATATTGGCATGGCATATTCAAACCTGTATTTTGCGCTGAACAGCCATCCTGAAATGGGACAGGATCAAATCCTGCGTGAAACCCTGAAAGGGGTGCATCTGCTTACCAAGGACACCAGAAAAACGAATCCGGTTTTCCGGAATGCCCCTGACAGAAACCGCAGACTGCGCATAGGGTATGTATCCCCTGATTTCCGGGATCATTCCGTGGCCTATTTTATTGAACCTGTTATTGTCGCCCATAACCGTGCGAATGTGGAAGTTTTCTGCTATGCAAATGTAAAGCACGGGGACAAGGTAACAGAACGCATCAGCAGAAACGCGGATCATTGGTCTTTTATAGGTTTCAAGGAGGATGAAGAGATTGCAGCAGAGATCAGGAGAGATAAGATTGATATTCTCGTTGATCTTGCCGGCCATACAGCAAAGAATAATCTCATGGTGTTCGCCCGCAGGCCGGCGCCTGTTCAAGTGAATTGGCTTGGGTATCCCAACACCACCGGCCTTGATGCCATTGGTTATCGTTTCACCGATGAAGTTGCCGATCCTGTCGGTGAAGCTGACACCATGCACAGCGAAAGCCTGTTCCGCCTTCCGCACGGCTTCCTGTGCTACCATCCCGGCGACGATACCCCGCCGGTCTCCGCCCCGCCATTCCACAATAGGGGCTGCATAACTTTTGGTAGTTTCAATCACCTGAACAAGCTAACGCACAAAGTAATTGCCCTTTGGGCCGATATCATGCATGCTGTTCCCGGGTCGCGACTGTTAATCAAAGCTAAATATCTGGCAGATGAGTACTTGAATAAACAGATACGCAAGATGTTTCAGGAGCAGGGTATTGAACCGGATCGGCTGGAACTGTTTAGCATGCTGCAAAGCAGAAAAAAACACCTGGAACTATACGGTAGAATTGATATAGGCCTCGACCCCTTTCCCTACAACGGCACAACAACCACCTGTGAAGCCCTGTGGATGGGGGTTCCTGTCGTGACCCTGCTGGGAAGCAGGCATGCAAGCAGGGTCGGTGCATCCATCATGCATCATGTCGGCCTGGAGGAACTCATCGCTGAATCTCCGGAAGAATACAAATCCCTGGTCGTATCTCTGGCAAACAACCATGAATGGATGCTGCAGACCAGGCAGAGTCTGCGTGCCCGGATGCAGCACTCCGATCTCATGGATTCAGAGGGAATCACACGAACCATTGAAGATGCTTACCGTATTATGTGGCACAGATGGTGTGATAATCATAAATGAATAGTGTTGGCTTTCTTGCTTTTCTCAGCATTGCCGTAAATAATTTTTTTCTTGTAAATTGTTGGTAAGTATCATCTATTCCCTATAAAACTATTATAAAACTGTTTCCAATGATATCCACCAAAGATTTTGATACTGATGAACTGCTGAAGCAGACAGTCGGGCTCCTGCAGAACAATCAGCTGCAGCAGGCAGAATCAGCCTGTCGTAAAGTTCTGCAGTCTGATCCCAACAACGCCGCTGCTCACCACTATCTCGGTATCATAGCCTGCCAGGTGGGGAATGTTACGCTTGGAGCCCAACTTATTCACAAAGCCATACAGCTTCGACCGGACTATGCCGAGGCCTATAAAAATTATGGCAAGGCCTTGGCTGGCATGGGCAGATTTGATGAGGCAGTGAAAATTTTTAACCAGGCACTCAAACTGCGGCCGGACTATGCTGAAGCACTGAACGACCTGGGCACCATTCTTGTTAAGCACCTGGGGCAGCAGAATGAGGCTGCTGCATGCTTCCGTAAGGCCCTTGCTCTGAATCCAAAATTATATATTACCCATAATAATCTCGGCAATATCTTACTGGTCGGTGGTCATTTCAACGAAGCAATCAGTCACTTCAAAAAGGCTGTTGCCCTTAGGCCTGATTTTTTTGTCGTATACAGCAATCTTGCCAATGCCTATAAAGATCAGGGGGACTACAGCAGGGCTCTGGAAGGGTATCAAAAGGCCCTGGCAATCAATCCCAACTTTTATGAAGCTTTAAACAACATGGGGCTGACCTATTACCTCATGGGTAATTTCGACAGAGCCATTGCAACCTACCAAAAGGCCCTGACAGTTAAAAAAGATTATGCCGAAGCCTGGCTGAACATGGGTGTCTCTATATTTGCCCAAGGGGAGACTGACAAGGCGACCTCAGCTTTTCAGACAGCGCTAAAGTGCAAGCCAGATTTTCACTTGGCGCATTCCGCCCTGTTATTCTTCATGAATTATCGAACCGGTATTTCGCAAAAAGAGATATTTGCAGAATCATGCCGGTGGGATGCAAACCATGCCGCTAAACTGCTTGATTCATCCCGGTCCCACGAGAATATTCTTGATAAAGAACGCAAGCTGCGTCTCGGTTATGTTTCGCCGGATTTTCGAGACCACTCGGTGGCATATTTTATTGCACCCGTTCTGCATTCACATAACAGGGAAATAGTCGAGGTCTTCTGCTATTCAGACACCCTGAACCATGACGCCATAACTGAACAACTCAAGTCCGCATCTGATTACTGGCGCCAGGTCACCGGCTGGAGTGACCGGGATATTGCCGCTCAAATACAGAAAGACGGTATTGATATTCTGGTGGATCTTTCCGGTCATACCCTGAAAAACCGGCTCCTGGTCTTTGCCCGTAAACCGGCGCCTGTCCAGGCCAGCTGGCTCGGGTATCCCAATACCACCGGAATGCGGACTATAGATTACCGCCTTACCGATAAAGTTGCCGATCCTCCGGGAGAATCAGACGAGCTGCATAGTGAAACATTAATTCGCCTGAAAAACGGCTTCCTCTGTTATCAATTCCCAGCAACAGTACCTGCAATTGCCGCACCGCCATCGGCTGCCTCAGGACAGGTAACCTTTGGCAGCTTCAATAATCTCTCCAAAGTCACGCCGGAAGTCATCCAATGCTGGTCTGCCGTCTTACATAAAGTAAAGGGCTCCCGCCTGTTGTTGAAGGCAAAACAACTGAAGGATGAAACTGCACGGAAAAGGATTATGCAACTGTTCGGAGATCAGGGGGTTGCACCTGAGCGCCTGGAACTTATCAGCTGGCTGCCCCGAAAAGACGAGCATCTTGCAACATACAACAAAGTGGACATAGGTCTTGATCCTTTTCCCTATAACGGCACGACCACTACCTGCGAGGCATTGCTCATGGGCGTGCCTGTCGTGACTTTCACCGGCGTGCGTCACTCCGGACGGGTGGGCGCTTCCATCATGCACCATGCCGGGCTGGATGAACTGGTGGCCGGGTCCATTGAACAGTACACCCAGTTGGCAGTTTCACTGGCAATTAACCCTGTAAAACTGGCTACAATGCGGACCAGTCTTCGCAATCAGCTGCAACAGTCCAGCTTAACGGCGAAAAAGCAGTTCACCGAGTCCCTGGAGGAAGCATACCGGCATATGTGGTCCGCCTGGTGCGACAGCAAGGCAGAGCGCAGCTGAATTTTTACAAAGTTTCGTTTACGGATCATCCAGGAGAGTAAATCCGTACTTGCAATTATTTATTGACTGGGTCATAGAAAAAAGCTTTGCTGCAAATCTACCGATAAAACAATTATTATTTATGCCCATGACAGCACACGACGAAACGATCAGAAAGACACTCGATCTGGCGGTAAGCCACCACAAGGCAGGCCGGTTCAAAGAAGCTGAAATAACCTACAGGCAGGTTCTTGTTGCTGAGCCGGAGAACGAACACGCCAACCACTTCCTTGGCATCCTGGCAGCCCAGGCAGGTCAGCCCGAGATGGCTTTGCAGCTGATTTCCAAGGCCATAGAACAAAATCCGTCCGAACCATCCTATCACCTGCACCTGGGAAATGTCTATTTAGCGCAGAATCGGCTTAATGATGCTGTGGATGCCTATGACAAAACCCTCACCCTCAGGCCCGGCTTTGCGGAGGCCCTTTTCAACCTCGGGAACGTCCTCCGGTTGCTGGGCCGTTTCAAGGAGGCAACAGGATACTACCAGAAGGCAATTGCCAGCAACCCCGATTACGCAGGAGCGCACATCGGCCTGGGGATAATTTACCGCAAGCAGGGACAACTTGTTGAAGCCGCAGCAGCACTGAAACGGGCCCTTGCCCTGCAACCGGACAATGCTGAAACCCTGAACAACCTTGCCGGTGTATTCACAGAACTGGGGCAAATTGATGAGGCCATAAAGGCCCTGGAAAAGGCGATTGTCCTTAATCCCGAACTGGCCGCAGCCCATAACAGCCTGGGAATTCTCTATTTTGAACGGGGCAGGCTGAGAGAGGCTGAAACAGCCCTTCAGCGTGCCCTTGCCATCAATAGAGACTATGTTGAGGCCTATAACAACCTGGGGAATATCCTGGCAGCCCGGGGACGATTTTCAGAGGCGGTTATGAATTTCAGCAAAGCCTTGGGTTCTGACCCGAACTTTGCGCAGGCCCATAACAATTTGGGGAATGCCCTGAAGGCGAGCGCCAGGCTTAACGATGCCCTCTCCAGTTATCGCAAGGCCGTTGCCCTTGATCTGGACTATTCCGAAGCTCACTCGAATCTGCTCCTGGCCATGAATTATCTGCCGGCGTGCCGGCAAGAGGAAATCTTTGCAGAATCAGTGCGCTGGTGGCAGCAACACGGTAAAGGTTTCTTTGGCCACGACCGGTTTTACAGCAACAGCCGGGATAAGAAGCGCAGGTTGCGGATCGGCTACCTATCGCCCGATTTCAGGGACCATTCCGTGGCCTGTTTTATTGAACCGGTTCTCAAGTCGCATGACAGGAACAGTGTTGAGGTCTTCTGCTATACCAATGTAAGCCGTCCGGATACGGTGACGGAACGGATCAGGGCCGCAGCGGATCACTGGGTTTCAGTTGTTGGCAGGGATGCCGAAAATATTGGCGCCCGGGTGCGGGCGGACAACATTGACATCCTGGTTGACCTTGCCGGCCATACAGTAAAAAACAGTCTGCTGGTGTTTGCCCGCAAGCCGGCGCCAATCCAGGTAACCTGGCTGGGTTACCCCAACACGACCGGTCTGGCGGCCATGGATTACCGTCTGACCGATGCTGTTGCCGATCCTGCAGGCGAAGGGGATGAACTGTACAGCGAGACCCTGGTCCGCCTGGAACATGGTTTCCTGTGTTACCAGGCTGAAGGCGCAGCGGTTCCGGTCACGGAGCCGCCCTGTGTCAAGCAGGGACATATCACCTTCGGCAGCTTCAACAATCTTGCAAAAACAGGCCCGGAAGTGCTCCGGTCCTGGGCCAAGATCCTCAATGCCTGCAAGGATTCACACCTCATATTGAAGTCGGTTAACCTGGCAGACGAGGCAACCGCTGATACATTGAGGCAATTCCTTGGACAACAGGGAATTGCTGCCAACAGAATACATCTCCTTGGCCAATTGGAGTCAAAAAATGAGCACCTTGAAATGTACGGCAAGGTAGATATCGCACTTGATCCTTTCCCCTACAACGGTACGACCACCTCCTGCGAAGCCCTGTGGATGGGAGTGCCCGTCGTAACCCTGCAGGGTGAAAGGCATTCAGGGAGAGTGGGAGCTTCCATCCTCCGCCATGCCGGCCTGGAAGATCTTGTTGCTGATTCCATTGAAGGCTATATTGCCCTTGCTGTTTCCCTGGCAGACGACCGCGAAGCACTGCGCGAATTCCGGGCCCAGGTACGCGACCTGATGCAGCAGTCCATGCTGATGGACAAGAAGTTGTTCACTGCAACCCTGGAAGAGGCTTACCGCACCATGTGGCTGCAATGGTGTGATGCGGACCCGGATCCCCACGCACCTTGAGGTCGTTAATTCAGCCTGCGCCCTGATGCCGTTTCTCTTCACCTCTCCATAGTGACACCATTACAGATCAATTCAGGCAGCGCGTTATCCTCTGAACAATGTGGTTCAGGGTGAGCGCTGTCTGTTGCGTTGCTGACCACATTGCTGCAGGATGATTCCAGTTACATCGTGCATCGTGATGGTTGCACAAAAAAAAGGGCCGCGCATGAAGCGCGGCCCTTTTGTTAAGGTTTTTAGAGTAAGAAATATCAGGGACCTGAAGCTGTATAGGTTCCAAGTTGTTTCGGATTTCCAACCTCATAGGCGCTGAAGACTGTCCAGGCGGATCCCAGCGAATCTGGAGTAAGACCACCTGTGAACGTAGTACAATCGGTAGTACCCAAACCGTTTGAAATGGTGACAGCCAATGACTGGCGGCTATCTGCAAGAACTCCTGACACACCTGAAAGCTCAGGTATGGTTACGTCACCTATAGCAGTACCATTGTACGCTACATTAAGGTCAACCCAGGCTGCATCCAGGTAGCTGTTAACCTCTGCAACAGTACATGCATCAGTATTAGCACATGTGGCACCCGGGAATGAGGCCTCCAGATCAAGAGGATGAGAGAAGGAATAGTTCAGGACCATCGAATAAGGCCCTTCAGTCCCGGTAATACATGATGCAGGTTCTCCATCCGCAAAATTAGCAACCACTCCAATTACAGTAGTATTGAACGGTCCAAGCACGTCAACTATACCGAAGTCAGGAGTGATACACAGAGCGCCGTTTCCGGAATCAACGAAGTCATCAGCAGCACCGCCTCTGGTGTTTAAACCATCACCAGCTGCATCCCAATCAAGCCAACGGTTGCCAAGCTCATCCTCGATGGTGTCCCAATTCAGCACACCATGGGCAAAACCATTAACGCCGCTGCCGTCATCAACACTCGGGGCAAATCCCAAGTCAACATATGTTGACTCTGAGTAGATAATCGCAGCAGTATCATTAAAATCAGCCGGGAAGTAATCACTCCGGGTGATGCCGGTCAGGTTGCCCTGCGGGATGGTGAGCAGGGTTCCGTCTTCTTCAAGCGTGGCACAGTTGGCATATATATCTGCTGTACCGGGACCGGCTAAGTTTTCGAGAGTAACAAAATCAGTCGCCAGGGCGATGGGCGCACCTAATGCTACGTCACAATCAACACTGGTGCTTGATGTATCAACGTCAACCGGCTCATTGAATTTAATTACCAGGCCGTCTTCACTCCAGAGTGCATATTCAACAAATGGAGGAATCAGGTCATTGACCACCACCTGTGCCTTATCGGCAGGGTGACCTGCCAGGTCTTCCACTGCATTGGAAAAGTTCATGATCTGGCGATGATCGTCATTGGCAAGGGTAATGACATCATCAACAGAAATCATAACCAGGTCGGCCTGGGCATTTGCTGATCCACCATCCGGTGTGTCATTGTCATCGGTTTTGCCGACGTTGTTGGCCAGGGTCCAGGAGGTGATGCTAGTAATACCCGCCCAGTCGATGGTACCGTCGGTGGTCATGTCGATGTTCTCAGAGAAAGCCACGCCGATGGTATCATTAAATGGCTGCCAGATGGAAAAACTGGTGGCATCATAATCTGAGCCGGTCCGGGCATTATCACCGTCCTGCAGGCGGTAAAGAGTGATGGGCTCAACAACATCAAGGTTAGCCGCATCTTCCGGATCCTTGAGCAGGCGGCATGTGATGTTCAGGGTCGGAACACCGCATTCGCCAGGCTCGCCCACACCGGCATTCTCAGCACCGTCACCGAAGTCAAACAGGGTATCGACGTCAGCATCAATACAGAGCTGACCAGCAAGGTTTGTAAAGGCCGGAGTTGCTCTATTGGTGGCATAACCACAGGTGTTGTAACCATAGTTCAGAACCGTGGTCGGAGCCACGCAGTCACCCAAAACAACTTCTACAACAGCACTGATGTTGCTGAAATCATCAATTGACTCAACGTAAATCGTGTCACCGATATTTGCAGCTAAATCATTATCAGAACTGTCTGAACCGACTACAACATACTGGGTTCCACTTTCTCCGCTGCCGGAACAGTTATCCTGGCAGTCTGCATCTGATGAAGAACCAATCTGCCAGTCTCCAACTACAGGAGGCAGGAACGAAACAGTGGCATAATTATTGGTAATTTGTGCATTTTCCGTGATATCGTTGGGGCAGACTAACTGGTCAGCCAGGCCTTCCAGCCTCGTTTCATACTGGGCATCGGCATTCAGGTTATAGAAGGTGTTGCCGCCGGAATCATCCCACTCTGAGCGGAATACCGTAGGATACTCAGTCTGAAGGTCAGTCTGGTTGGCAACAGTAACAGAGTAATCCGTACATTCCTGTTTCAGTTCAGTAACCGCATCTGCGTTTGTTTGATCTTCGGAGTACACCTTGATACCGACCTGAATATATCCGGAGCCGTTTGTAGAGGAATATGGATCTGTATAGAACAGGGCATCTGGAGCAACCTTTCCACTGGAAGAAGTACTGTTACAAACAGTTGCACCGGTCTCATCATCATGTGTGAGGAAATTTCCTGACAGGTCCCTGTGATCAGATTTCAACAGGTAAACGACCAGGTGATGATCATCAGGCACTGCTTCAGCTGTGGTGATTGTCAGAGTGCTGCCGGAAATCTCTGCGGTGAAATCCGTGATGTAGTCCACATCATCATCAGTATCGTCGGGATCTACACCGGCGTCCCAGATAACGATGGAATTGGCATTTAAACTGACGTCTTGCAAGGTCTCGGTAAAATTGATTTCAAAGCCCGTGAGGCCGTGCAGGTTATCATGCAGGGCGGCAAAATAGAGGTCTGAATTTCCTTCCCAGTCTGCACTTGTACGAGTCACCGCACCGGTTACGCTTGTAACGCATGGCTGAATATTATCATTAGTCGGAATTGGATCTACACAGACATCGCCCAGGTAAAGCAGTCCTTCATTTGTTGTTGCAATGCAGTCCCCCTCTGAATTACTGGGTGTAGAACCCGGCGAGCACGAAACATCACCTGCTGTACTGTCTTCTACAGCTAAACCGTCGTAACCCGGCGCCCACATTCTGAGGATAGAATCATTAGGAACATTAGTGAAAGAAAAGCTACCATCGTCACCTGTTACGGAAGCATGCGGGTTAGCCTCGTAGGAGAAGTAGCATCCGGAATCACAATCATTGTCAGCCTGCAACACTGGATCGTTGTTATCAACTGCCCACATGTCAAGCCTTACAGTAGCACCGCCTATTGCTGCACCGGTATCGCAGTCTCTCAGCACACCTGTGACATCAGAACTAAGCATGGGCAGCATGGCTGTGGCAGCCTCAACATACATACCGTCAATAAAGGTAGTACGAGGGTTGACAACGGTGTAGGAACCACCGTCTCCACCGTCGCCGCCGTCGCCGCCTGTACCGGCACCACCATCATTGCCGCCGGCAGAACCACCGTCGCCGCCGTCCCACCATACGCCGTTGCCGCCGGCACCGCCGGTATTATTGTTATTGTCGCCGCCAAAACCGCTGCCGCCACTTCCACCCGAACTACCATCCAGGTCAGGGTCAACACTGCCGTCAATCTGGGCTTCAGGATACACACTTACAACGGCGCCAAGATAATTATCCGGCGGCTGAATTACTACCCTGACAGGTCCATGTGATGTGCTGTCATCAGCACCTGCAACATTTGAAACAAGTAATTTTTTGAAGTAGTACTGTCCGGCAGCGTTGGTGGTTGTCGATTCACCTTGGACGCTGACTCTGGCACCTTGAATCGCGATGCCGTTGGTATCCATTACAGTACCGCCAATGTCAATTTTGGGCCCTTTTTTGTTCTGTCCAGTTGACCCTGTTTTGTCCCCGTCGGATCCGCACGCTGCAAGTGTAGTTGCTAAACAGGCACAAAGCGCGAAATTTAAAAGAGTTGAATACTTCTTTTTCATGGGTTTCCTTCCTCCTTTCTCATTATCGATTAATAAATCTTCTCCACCATTCCGTTAACGTTGATTCATCATACTATTATATATGCATCCGCATTTAGGCGAATATTATAGGCTTCTTTCCATATTATCCCTGCGATGTCAATTGTTTTTTTTGTTTTTCTCTTGTCTGGGCCTGTTTTTACAGTTTTTTTTGCAGCAGAAAAAAGAGTTTTATTTGCTTTTCTTTTTAAAAAAACAAACAATATCAATAATATATGCAAAAAAAATGCATTCAGCCTCACCAAAAAAGTATTTTTCTCCGTACTGTTGCAAAAATGTTCTATTCCTTGATATCAGAAGATTTCAGCAGTTTCGTTGTCGCTGAAATTCTAATTCGTGGCCAATCATATAACTTCAATTAATTTTTTGCAATGACATATAATATTTTTTACGGGCAAAATGACCAGTAATTTACCGAAACCTTCCCAGCCTCGGAAAATATTGCCCCATGGACACTAAGAACACTATCGATACCTATTTCCCTGCTCTGTACCGGGAAACCGCTTTGTTGTGTTCCTTCAAGGTTCTGGAGAAATGATGACTCTTGTCGTCCTTTGCAACAAAATAGAGGTAATCCGTCCGGGCTGGGAAGATGACGGCCTCAATTGCAGCCCGCCCGGGGTTGGCAATAGGGCCCGGCGGCAGTCCTTCAATTATATATGTATTATACGGTGTGGATTTCTTCAGATCTGCTTTTGTAAGCTGACCCGTATTTTCCTCCAGGCCGTAACGGACTGTGGGGTCTGCCTGCAGGCGCATGCCCCTTTGCAAACGGTTGAGAAAAACCGAGGCAACCAGGGCACGTTCCTCAGGGTTGCCGGTTTCCTTTTCCACTATGGAGGCCAGGATCACCACCTCATGGTGTGACATGGCAAAAGTATCGGAATTCTGGTTTTTTATGAGCGCATTGTATATCTGGAAGTGTCTTGCAACCATCATTTCTATTATTTTTGCTTCACCCAGTTGCCCCCTTGACAGAAAGTATGTGTCAGGGAATAAATAACCTTCAAGGCTTTCTGCATGAATCCCCGTTTTTTTTAGCATTGCGGGATCACGCACCAGGTGGAGAAATTTTTCCAGATCGACCCAGCCGTCTGCGGCCAGAATAGCAGCGAATTTTGTCATTTCCGTGCCTTCCGGTATGGTCACCGGCCGGTACAGCACCTTGCCCTTTTTGAGAAGTTCAATGACCTCCAAGGGTTTTTTACCCGGGGCAAAAGCGTATTCCCCGGCGCGCAGTCTGGAGCCTGCCCCGGTCAGTGTGGCCAGCATTGAAAAACGGGGATCAGGCCTAATCACTTTTTTTTCTGCAAGGATTTTTCCTATGGTGGAAAGGCTCGAACGGGCGGGAATAATTACTTCGATCTGCTCCCGGGAGGAAGACGGCCCGGGACCCATGGCATATATCCCGACCCAAAGGCACCACAGAAGCGGCACACCGAGGATGATCATGAGCAGGAGGGGAATACGGCGAGCGGGGAAATTCATGTTTTTGGGAGTGACTAAAGTTACAAGTTACAAGTGCCTATAGTGTTAAGTGCCTAAAGTGAGCTAAAGTTACAAGTGCCTAAAGTTACGAGTGCCTAAAGTTTAAAGTGAGCTAAAGTTTTTTTTAATGTGGCTCTAAAGAAAACTAAGCTAAAGGCACACTTTCACTCTTTGATCGGTCCATGGGTGCTGGATCGGAGTCTCCCTCTGGTCGTTTATACCCTGTTTTTTAGGATGCTTACCTTCCGCCTTCGCGGGAATGACATTGTAAAAAGACAGCGTCACTCCCGCGAAGGCGGGAGTCCAGTGAAGATGGCAGCTGAGTTTCCATAGAGCCACTATTTTTTAAAATAATTTTATATTTCAACTTCTGCTTATAATTAACCTGGTGGATATTTTATCAATACCTCAGGTTATAGTTTTTTTAACTTTAGGCACTTTAGGCACTCGTAACTTTAGGCACTAAGAGCTTTCGCCTTCAGCCTTTAACCTTATAACCCTGAACCTCTGTGCCTTTGTCTCTCAGTGCCTTTGTGCCTTTGTTTTTAAGCTTTTCCCTTGACCCCTCGACCCCTTGAAACCTTGGCCCCTGTTCTCAGATCTTACACCCTCTCTTGCCCTTCTTCGTTTCCCTGAAGGCGACCTTTAGAATCTGGTCCATGTTTTTCACCGGGATGAACTCCATCTGCTCCCGGATGTCCTTGGGAATTTCCACCAGGTCCTTCTTGTTCTGCTCCGGGATAATAACCTTTTTGGTGCCGGAACGAAGGGCTGCAAGCGCCTTCTCCTTGAGGCCGCCGATGGGAAGGACACGGCCCCGCAGGGTAATTTCACCGGTCATGGCCACATCCCAGGCCACCTTTTTCCTGGAAAGGGCTGAGTAGAGCGAAGTTGCCATGGTGACTCCGGCAGAAGGGCCGTCCTTGGGAATGGCACCGGCCGGCACGTGAATATGGATATCCACCTCTTCAAAAAAATTCTCGGAGAGCTTCAGTTTATCCATCCTGGACCTGCAGTAGCTCAAGGCCGCCTTGGCCGACTCCTGCATGACATCGCCAAGCTGGCCGGTAAGTATGAGACTGCCCTTGCCCTTCATAATGATGGTTTCAACGTAGAGGATCTCGCCGCCCGTCTCTGTCCAGGCGAGCCCCGTAACCAGGCCGGGCTGGTCAATGGTCTCAATGTCACATTCCGGCTGGAACTTGGGCGGGCCCAAATATTTATGCAGGGTCTGCCTGGAGATGGTATAAGGCCCTCTTGCCCCCTCGGCAATCTTTCTTGCCACCTTGCGGCATACCTTGCCGATCTCGCGCTCCAGATTCCGCAGGCCCGATTCCCTGGTATAATGGGAGATAATACGCTTAACTGTCACATCATCGAGCTTGATATGTTTTTCGGCAATACCGTTTTCTACAAGCTGCCTGGGCAGAAGATAGCGTTTGGCGATCTCGAGCTTTTCCTCCAAGGTATAGCCGGCCAGCCGGATGATTTCCATTCTGTCCAGCAGCGGCGACGGTATGGTGTCTGTAAGGTTGGCTGTGGTGATGAACATCACCTTGGATAGATCATAGGGGATGTTCATATAATGATCCGAAAAGGAAGAATTCTGCTCCGGATCAAGCACTTCCAGGAGGGCCGAGGAAGGATCTCCCCGGTAATCGGAGCCCACCTTATCTATCTCGTCCATCATAAAGACCGGGTTGTTGGCGCCGACAGTCTTCAAACCCTGAATGATACGCCCGGGCATGGCGCCGATATAGGTGCGCCTGTGGCCGCGGATCTCAGCCTCATCCCTCATGCCGCCCAGGGAAAGACGGTGGAATTTGCGGCCCAGGGCCCGGGCAATGGATTGGCCCAGCGAGGTCTTGCCGACACCGGGAGGGCCGACAAAGCAGAGGATCGGTCCCTTGGTCGACTTGTTCAGCTTGCGGACCGCCAGATACTCCAGTATCCTCTCCTTGATCTTCTCAAGGCCATAGTGGTCGGCATCAAGAACCTCTTTGGCAATCTTTAAGTCCAACCTGTCACGGCTGCCCCTGCTCCAGGGCACTTCGGTCAGCCAGTCCAGATAGGTCCGGATAATTCCAGCTTCTGAAGAATCGGGATGCATCATCTCCAAGCGCTTGAGCTGCTTGAGAGCCTCTTTTCTGGCATGGACCGGCATCCTGGCCTTACGGATCTTGCCCTGCAGCTCCTCGATTTCCTGAGCCCTGTCATCCACATCGCCCAATTCTTTTTTCAGGGCCTGCAGCTGTTCACGCAGATAATATTCCCGCTGCGAGCGCGTCATCTCCTCCTTGGCCTCGGTCTGGATCTTAGCCTGCATGGTGGACACCTCAAGCTCTTTGTTGAGATAATCCGCCACCAGTTTGAGCTTTTCCACCGGGTCAAAGCATTCAAGGATAGCCTGAGCCTCAGGGATCTTCAAGCGCAGGTTGGAGGCAACCAGGTCCGCCAGACGGCCCGGGTCATCGATGTTATTCATGATCATAATGAGATCCGAGGAAAGAATGCCGCGTAGGGACATGATTTTTTCAGTCTGTTCACGCACCGTACGCATGAGCGCCTCAACCTCAACACTGATATCGGGCAGTTCCTGCTCATCCACCACCATGACCTTTACTTTGAAAAACGGCTCCTTCTGCTGGAACTCCTGGATTTTTGCCTTGGTCAGGGCCTGCACCAGAACCTTGAGACGGCCGTCAGGCAGTTTCAGGGTGCGCATGATCATGCTCACCATACCTACATCATAAAGGTCTTTAGGTTCGGGATCCTCCTGGGTGGCATCCTTCTGGGTCAGTAGCACCAGGAGCTTATCCCTGGATAGGGCCTCATTGACAGCAGCCACCGATGACGCTCTGCCGACAAAAAGCGGTATAATCATAGAGTTGAAAACAACGACATCGCGTACCGCCATCAAAGGCAGTTCATCTGGTATCTCAATATCCTGCCTCTCTGCAAAATCATCAAGGTTGGCATGAATCGAATCATCAAAACCCACGGGTTTATCCTCCTGTATAGAAAAAGTTTCCACCTGGAAACAGAGTGTCTGGAACTTCCGGCTGCCAAGCATTCCGGACTGTTGCCTGATATTAATTACTGCTATGCTGCTGTGAATCTAAACACTGGAGAGACTGAAGTCAAGCTTCGCATGCTTACCTCACTCCTGTGCGTTTTTTTGTTGCTTAAATGCGATATTCTTTTTTATGTAATCGGTCAACAGCTAAATATAAAAAAAACACTTAGGCCAGTAATTATGCTTTCCGCACACTCTTTTTTTGACCTGTCTTCCTGTGAACACCCTGAACTCATGCGACCTGAAGAACAGGCATGGGACGCCCTGAAAAATCTGAAGCACTACCTTGGGGAGCAGCGCTATCATGAGTTGACCCCTCCACTTATCCAGGACGGCGAGCCCGTTAAAAGAACCCTGGTGTATTACAACGGTTCCCTGCTGGAGGCCAGGGAGCTGAGAATTGAATTGGGCGATGCCACTAAGGGAGGCATCAAGGTTTTTCATGATGAAAACTTGCTGCTCGGGGCCAGTGTCATTATGGCCGGGGCCATTTTCCATGGCAGCCGGATCAGGATCGGCAAGGGGGTGCTGATTGAGCCGGGCGCCTATATCAAATCTCCGACCATAATCGGCGATCAGACTGAAGTGCGGCATGGCGCTTACATCAGGGGCAACTGTTTAATAGGCAGAAACTGTGTGGTGGGGCATGTTACAGAGGTCAAACACACCATTTTTCTGGATGGCGCCAAAGCCGGGCATTTTGCCTATCTGGGGGACTCCATTCTCGGCAACGGGGTCAACCTGGGGGCTGGGACCAAGCTGGCAAACCTGCGCTTCATCAAAGGAGACATCTCCATAACTACCCCGAACTCCACAATGGAGACCGGCCTGCGCAAACTGGGGGCCATACTGGGAGACCACGTACAGACAGGCTGCAATTCCGTCACTAATCCCGGCACATTTCTTGGAAAAAAATCCTTGGTCATCCCTAATACCACCGTGCCATCAGGGTATCATCCTGACGGATCGCTGATCAGATAAAATAGGGGCCAAGGGGTCAAGGTAAAAGAACAAATGCCTAAAGTTACGAGTGCCTAAAGTGCCTAAAGTTATTGAGAATAAAGAATTTTCCAAAAAGCTAGAAAAAAGGACTCGTCTTTTTGCGGTTGCTATCATTAAATTATCCACATTACTTCCAGATACTCCGGAAGGAAAAGTTATCAGAAATCAAATTACCAAGTCAGGCACATCCATAGGAGCTAACTGCCGGGAAGCTAATCGTTCACGAAGTAAGGCTGACTTCAAGAACAAGATAAAGATATGTGAAAGTGAAGCAAGCGAAACACAATACTGGCTGGAAGTAATTGTTGAGTCAAAAATGCTGAGTTGGGAAAAAGTCAAACAGGACCATCAAGAATGCAGTGAACTCTTGGCTTTATTTGCCGCCATCGCAAAAGGCTCTAAACTTTAGGCACTTTAGGCACTCGTAACTTGTAACTTGTAACTTCCTATTGCGCCCTGAGCCAATACTCGTTCAAGGCATAAAAAAAGCCGATGATGATCCCCAGGGTGCAGTAAATCCTGACAATTCGGTCC
Source organism: uncultured Desulfobulbaceae bacterium (assembly GCA_947259115.1). GTDB lineage: Bacteria > Desulfobacterota > Desulfobulbia > Desulfobulbales > BM004 > BM004. The sequence continues at coordinate 237,895 of CAMYKS010000010.1, forward strand.
CAGGGGAGACGCGCACCGGTGGAGCGCTGCATAAAGGAGACGACCAGGATGGTCAAGCCCACCACAAAGGGCGCTGTCATGAGGATCTGCACCAGGGTTGACTTGACGGTTACAGCCAAACTTTCCGGGGTAAACCTGAGGTTGAACAGCAGATAGGCACAAATCACCAGGCTCAATGAAACATTTTTTTTAATTGCACTCATATGGAACTCATATCTTCAGCACTTATTTTTCCTGATACGGAACCTTCCGGCCATGGCATGGCAAGGCTTCTCGTTTTCTTTAATGCATTATCCTATTACCTGCCGACAGAAATAGCAGGGGAAGACAAGAAGGACAACAATTTCTTTACAAACCTGAGTACGGGATATGTTCCGGCGCCGCTTGGCGAGGACCTTTCACGTTTCAACCGGCTCCTGCGTGAAATGGAAACAAGCAGGTCCGATGAGCTTGCCCGTCTATTCTCTGCTGCCAAAGCACCCGTGGCCGCAGGACAGCTCAGGGACCAGGATGAAATTTCGGCTTCAAGCGTTTATGCCGCCATGAAAGGTGATGCGGATACGAAAAGAAGCCGCCGCTATAAAGAGCGTTTATGGCAGGCCAGGCTGATACTGAAGCTGGCTGAAACCCTTGCCAGAAGAGAGGCGGAGGTCAGCCTGGGGCTGGCGCAGATATCCTCTGTTGAGCAAAAAGTATTTACCGCCCTTGAGGGGCTCGGTGAGGCTGAAAAGGATGACCCGGCAGAAATGGGCAGCCTTGATACATTCCGGCATTTCGATGGTGAAAATATTATGCCGGAGGAAACTTCGCCGGGAACATCCGCAGCGCTCATCCCCCTGCGCTTGAAAGCCTGGGCTGAACTCTACCTGGCAGACACATCGGACAGGCACCCAATGGCCCTTGCCACCACCAGCCCGGCAAGCGGCGCCATCCTCCTTGACGGCTATGAAAATACCTGGCGCAGAGACCCCAAAAAACTATTTTCCCTCTCCATCCCGGCACTTTACCTTGCAGGCAAAAAAGGAGCCCGGGAACAGTATCAGGCATCCAGGAACACATTCCGTGCAGCGGCACAAGAAAACCTGGAGTACCTTGCAAGTCTCCTCCAAAAAACTTCAAGCACAGCTGAACCAGTACACCATAGTCAGAAAGAACTTTCAGATAATGTTTCCGCCTGGAAGCAAAAGATTAAAACCCATTTTCCAGGCCATAAAACCGGCTTCAGAAAACTCGATTTCTACTGCTTCCCAGGCCTCCCCTTTTCAGAACTGCTTCAGCGACTTTTGCATCTGGAGGAACCTGTTTCAGCAAAAATTCAAGAGCACCCGACGGGCTTATTGGCAATCCTGAATCCCTGAACTTCCAGCCTTTTAAGTTAATCCTGAAACCATGAACTGCTGCCTGCGCCCGTATGCAGGTAAGCGACCAACGGGAGACTCCGGGTAAGCACCCTTAAATACAGGGCATAAACACCCTTTCAGGGCACTATTTTTAGTACCCCCTCGGAGTCTATCGCTTACCTGAGGGGTATAAACAACCAACGGGAGACTCCGCGGAAGAGCCCGGTCGTCTGCAACAAACCCATGCAGGGCCGGCGCTGACACAGCAGGCGGAATGCAGGCTACAGGTTCTTATAGGGGTTGATGGTCAGGACCGGGCAGGGAGAAGACCGCACAACCTTTTCAGCCACGCTGCCGAACATCACCTTCTCAAGCCCCTTGTAGCCGTGGGTGCCCATGACAATCAGGTCCATGCCGCTTTCTTCCGCATGGCGGATGATCTCCTCGGCAACATCACCTACGAGCACCTTTGCTTTAATATTTTTATGGTCTACAAGAAATTTTTCCATTTTCTCCTCAGCTGCCTCTACCATCTCCTCCTCAAATTTGGCAACCGGCATATGAGGTACAAAAAAACCTGAGTAGTCATCAAAACTCTGAACAACAAACACGACATGGATCTCGGCCTGGCATACCCCTGAAAAATACCCGGCAGCATCCAGAATCTTCTTGGAGTTTTCTGAAAAGTCAACGGGCACAAGCGCCTTTTTTATTTCCATTTCCCTCCTCCTTTTTTTATTTTTAACGCACTATTTTTATTAAAAATAACGAGCAATTCGCCAAGCAACAATCTGTACATATCTTTAAAGTTATAATTTCAATTTCCCATATCGCGTAACTGAATGCAACAATATTTATATAAATAGATTTCCCAGCAAAGTATCCAGCCCTGCAGAAACGCATAATCAACCCTGAGCAAACTGATTAACCCTGTGCCTGTGCCCTTTTCATTTTCCCTGAACGCAAGAGCAGAAAGGCCTTACGGACCTTTACTCTCCTTGATACTCTCCACTTGAATAGATCACCGTTTATTTTTAACCTTTACATATTGACCTGCCACCTCATCGGCAATATACTTATTAGGTTGTATGTCAATAATTTGAGTCGTTTTTTTTGTTGCAAACTATATTTTTGGGAGGTCCTGGTGGACTTTGACGTGAAATGGATTGCCTGGGAGATAACCAGGCGTTGCAATTTGAAATGTGTGCACTGCCGTTCTTCCTCTGAACTGGAGGCCAAAGAACATCCTGATTTTTCTTTTGACGAGGCCAAAAGGGCCCTTGATGACATCAGTTCCTATGCCCAGCCCGTGGTAGTACTCTCAGGGGGCGAGCCTCTCCTGCGCAAGGATGTTTTCGACATTGCCGCCTACGGGACTGAAAAAGGATTGCGTATGTGCCTGGCCACCAACGGCACCCTGGTGACAGACGAAATTTGCCGGAAGATCAATAAAGCAGGCATCAGGATGGTATCATTAAGCCTTGACGGCTCCACTGCCGAGGTCCATGACGATTTCCGCAACCAGCAGGGGGCCTTTGCAGGAACACTACGGGCTGCCGCCCTTTTCAGGGAACATGAAATACCTTTTCTGGTCAACTCCTCATTTACCAAACGCAACCAGGAGGAGATACCGAAGGTTCATAAACTTGCCAAAAAGATCGGTGCTACGGCCTGGTACATGTTCATGATAGTGCCCACAGGCCGGGGCCAGGATATCATGGATGAATTGATCTCTGCAGAGAACTACGAAGATATCCTTGATTGGCATTACCAGATGGAAAAAGATGAAGATGAACTACTGGTGCGGCCCACCTGTGCTCCGCATTACTATAGAATCATCCTGCAGAAATCCAAGGAGGAGGGAGAAAAATTCAAGCGGCGGTCCCTGAAATTTTCAACCGGCGGCAGCAAGGGATGTTTAGCCGGCCAGCTCATCTGCCTCATTGATGTGGATGGCGACGTCCTGCCCTGCAGCTACTTCCCGAAATCCGCCGGCAACATCCGCACGCAGCCCTTCAAGGATATCTGGGAAAACTCGGAACTGTTTAAGGAACTGAGAAACTTTAAGATATACAAGGGCAGCTGCGGGCGCTGCGAATACCTTAATGTCTGCGGCGGCTGCCGGGCCCGGTCCTATTCCATGACCGGCGACTACCTTGCAGAGGAGCCCTTCTGCAATTATGTGCCGAGGGAGAAAGAGAAGGTGTAAAGATAAAGGGTTCAAGGGGTCAAGGGGTCGAGGTTTCAAGGGGAGAAACAAAATTTAAAGGCACAAGATACAGGGTGCAAGGTACTTGACGCTTGGCACCGGGGAAAAAATCGATGTTATAAAAAAAATACTTGCAATTTTTACTTTTGCATTACAATTTTTTTGAACCCTTGAACCCTTGAACCCTTGAACCCTTGAACCCTTGAACCCTTGAACCCTTGAACCCTTCCTTGAACCCTTGAAACCTTGAAACCTTGAAACCTTGAAACCAAAGAGTCTAAAACTTTAGCTCACTTATAACTTATTACTTGAGGACCGGTTTTCATGAATGACACTTTTCTAAAGGCCTGCAGAGGCGAAAAGGTAGACTACACCCCGGTATGGATGATGCGCCAGGCAGGCCGCTACCTGCCTGAATACCAAAAGGTAAGAAGCAAGCTCACATTCCTGGAGCTTTGCAAAACCCCTGAACTTGCTGCCGAGGTGACGATCCAACCTGTAGACATACTGGGTGTGGATGCCGCCATTTTGTTTTCAGATATTCTTATCCCCTTGGAAGCAATGGGCCTGACCCTTGAATTCCATGAAAAAATCGGCCCGGTTTTCCCCAACCCTGTCCGCGACCGTCAGGCTGTTGAGCGTTTGATCATACCTGATCCTGATGAACACCTGAACTTTGTCCTGGAGACCATCCGCATCCTGCGTCGGGAGCTCGCCCAAAAGGTGCCCCTTATCGGATTTGCCGGTGCGCCGTTCACCCTAGCCACATACCTGATTGAAGGAGGGTCCTCCAAGTTCTTTTTTGATACCAAGAAGATGATGTTTGCCGAACCGGAGCTCTACTCTTCCCTGCTTGAAAAAATAACGGATTGTACAACCGTCTATCTCAAGGCCCAGGCAGCCGCCGGGGCCCAGGCCCTGCAGATTTTTGATTCCTGGGCCGGTGTTCTGGCGCCGGGAGACTTTGCCCGCTGCGCTCTCCCCTATGTCCAGAGGATCATTGCCGATCTCAGGAAAAGCACCGATGTGCCCATAATCTATTTTGCCAATAACGGCGCTACCCTGCTGGATCTTTCAAAGACTTCAGGCGCCGATGTCCTCGGCCTTGACTGGCGCGTGGATATTGCCAAGGCGGTTGAGCAGCTTGGGCCGGATGTTTCGGTGCAGGGCAACCTGGATCCCATTGCGCTGTTGCTGCCGGAAAAGGACCTGCGGGCCCGGGTGGCAAAAATTCTTGCCGGGGGCAGCAAGGCCCGGGGCCATATCTGTAACCTTGGGCACGGCATACACCAGTTTACACCTCCTGCCCAGGCCAAGATTTTTATTGATGCCGTGCATGAACTGAGCCGCAAAACCAGCTGAGCATTATGGGTATTACTCCCGTTACCATTCCAGGTGTTAACGAATGCCTGAAACTCATGGAGCAGTATCACATGCTGCCTAATATAAGGGAACATTCCATTATGGTGACCCGGGTGGCTGAGATCATCACCAACGGCCTGATCTCAGCCGGCTACGATTTATCCCTTAAAACCGTTATTGCCGGAGCCATGCTGCATGACATCGGCAAGACCGCCTGCCTTGACAATGGTGATGACCATGCTGCCAAGGGTTTTGAAATCTGCCTGGCCCATAATCTGGAACCCATAGCAGATATTGTGGCTGAACACGTGATCCTGAAAAATTATGCGCCGGAAAACGGCTACACTGAGAAAGAGATTGTCTACTATGCGGACAAAAGGGTTAATCATCACCAGGTGGTCAGCCTGGAGGAGCGCTTGGTCTACATTATTAAAAGATACGGCCTTAACAATGAAATGCGCTGCCGGGCAATCAAGCAAAATTATATGCGCTGCCAGGAGTTGGAAAAGAGAATGTTTTCCCTGTTGACATTTGAACCGGCTGATATAGCAGATTTGCTTATCCCACAGCAATCAACCATTGAACAAAGGTAGCAAATATCGGACTTATCAACAGGGTCTGATGCCTTCAACGGATGTCGGGCATAATGCCTGCAGGCAGAAAGTTTTTTATTGAGGCCGACAATAATTTCAAATATTTTTTTTTTGTTGTATAGTAGCGTCATTCTTACACCTGTCGCATGGACAGTTAAAATAAAGTGCAATTCCCCATAAAGTTACGGTTTCATACTGTACTTTTTAATAGAATTTTTTTCTTGCAGGGACTATGTTCAGCTGTTATTAGGAATCATTCTCAATAATTTTTATATATATTTTTTAACTATTTTATCGAAGGAGAATATATGACCAGTTTACAAGGAACCCAGACGGAAAAAAATATCCTCACCGCCTTTGCCGGTGAGTCCCAGGCCCGTAACCGCTATACCTATTTTGCCTCACAGGCTAAAAAAGACGGTTTTGTCCAGATAAGTGCCATCTTTGAGGAAACGGCTAACCAGGAAAAAGAGCATGCCAAGAGACTTTTTAAACTCCTTGAAGGTGGTGAAGCGGAAATATCTGCCAGCTTTCCGGCCGGCGTCATCGGCACTACTCTAGAGAATCTGCAGGCGGGGGCGGCAGGAGAGAACTATGAGCACACCATAATGTACCCTGAATTTGCCCAAACAGCCATGGAAGAAGGATTCAAGCATATTGCCGCCATATTTATGGCCATAGCCGTAGCGGAAAAACAGCATGAAAAAAGATATAAGGACCTGGCAGCAAATATTGCAGCGGGCCGTGTATTCAAGCGTGAGGCAAAAGTCACCTGGAGATGCCGCAACTGCGGCTATCTGCATGAAGACGAGGAAGCCCTGGATGAATGCCCGGCCTGTGCACATGCCAGGGCCCATTTTGAATTGCTTGGTGAGAACTACTAAAGTATTTTTTTAAAAAACAAGAAAGCGGCAGCGCCCCGTAATTAATACATTGCTTTAAACGGTATACGTGTCCTCATCGTGATTTATACGATGACGACAAAACTACTAAAGTATTTTTTTAAAAAACAAGAAAGCGGCAGCGCCCCGTAATTAATACATTGCTTTAAGCGGTATACGTGTCCTCATCGTGATTTATACGATGACGACAAAATTATTAATGTGCATAAGATTCGCATTTGTCGGCCTTGAAAAAACTCTCCGCCGTCACATATTGTGCATGTAATCTGTTGATGCAAACAGGCCCCGTTAATAAAGGCGAAACTTTTTAAGAAGTAATTCAAATAGGTCAAAAAGATGTAAACGTCGCGGAAGCATTTTGATTTTGTATTGGTGCTGTTTTTTGAGGTTTAACTGTAAAGGAGGTTTGACATGGCAAAGAAACTGGAAGTGTATAAGTGTGATGTATGCGGTAATATCGTTGAAGTTTTGCATGGAGGCCAGGGTACGCTGGTATGCTGCGGCCAGGATATGACCCTGCTGGTCGAGAATACCGTGGATGCTGCAAAAGAAAAACATGTCCCGGTTATCGAGAAGGTTGATGGCGGCTACAAGGTTTCTGTAGGATCCGTTGCCCATCCCATGGAAGAAAAACATTATATCGAGTGGATTGAACTCATTGCAGGTGACACAGCATACAGGCAGTTTTTAAATCCCGGCGACGCCCCGGAAGCGGTCTTCATGGTTGATGCAAGTGAGGTTACTGCCAGGGAATTCTGCAACCTGCACGGGCACTGGAAAAGCTGATTTGGCCTGACAAATATCAGTTAACCAGTTTATTTATATGTAAGAAATTCTAAATAAATTATACTAACAAACAAGGATTTTTTGTCCGAATTCAGGTACGCGAGTTTACGAGACTCCGAGGACTGCGATAAAAAAATAACCGGAGACATATATAAAATATTTCGCGGATTATTTTTTTGTGCATGACACAGAATCCGGGCAAAAAAGCTGATTGTTGAAGGAGTTGTTTATGCTGAGCAAGAAGATGGAAAAAGCCATTAACCAGCAAATCAATGCTGAAATGTTTTCTTCATATCTTTATTTATCCATGGCCACCTATTTTGAATCGATAAGCCTTGGCGGTTTTTCCAACTGGATGCGCCAACAGGCCCAGGAAGAACTTTTTCACGGTATGAAAATGTTTGACTATGTCTGTGAACGCGGCGGCCGGGTAACCCTGAAAGCCATTGATCAGCCTCCCTCTAAATGGGCCTCGCCTCTTGATGTTATGAAAAACGTCCTGGAACATGAACAGAAGGTTACCGGACTGATCAATGACCTGGTCAATCTTGCCCTGGATGAGCGGGACCACGCCACCAATATTTTTCTCCAATGGTTCGTATCAGAGCAGGTTGAAGAGGAGGATACAGCAGGTGGCCTGGTGGATAAGCTGAAACTGATCGGCAAAGATGCAAACGGCCTTTTTATGCTGGATACGGAATTGGCCGCACGCACCTTTACGCTGCCGGCAAAATAATATCGAGCACCATTTTTTATTGATACCCCGGGTCCGGCAGGAGCGGCAGTTCAGATTGAAACGAACTGTCGTTTCTCATGAATTCAGCTGCATTGGACCTGAAGTGCAGATATTTCATAAGGAGAAAACATGAACACCACTGAAATTAAAGATAAAATTTTCTGGGTTGGAGCCATTGACTGGAATGTCAGAGATTTCCACGGCTACTCCACCTATAAAGGCACAACCTATAATGCCTTTCTGGTCAAGGATGAAAAGATTGCCCTGTTCGATACGGTCAAAAAAAGCCACATGAGTGAGTTGGTGCACCATATTAAGCAGTTGGTGGACCCCACTGACATAGACTACCTGATCGTCAATCATGTGGAGATGGACCACTCAGGTTCACTACCCGAAATAGTTGAACTGATCAAACCGGAAAAGATCTTCTGCTCAAAAATGGGACTGAAGGCCATCCAGGAACATTTCCACCCCGAGGACTGGCCGCTGGAAGCTGTGAGCAACGGCCAGACAATCAGCCTCGGAAGCAAGACCGTACAGTTTCTTGAAACCAGGATGCTGCACTGGCCGGACTCCATGTTTTCTTATGTGCAGGAAGATAAGCTGCTTATTTCCAGCGATGCCTTTGGGCAGCACCTGGCCAGCAGTGAACGCTTTGATGACGAGATTGATTTCTCGGAATTAATGGAGCAGACAGCCAAATACTATGCCAACATTCTCACTCTCTATTCCCCCCTTATCAGGAAACTCCTGGCCAAGGTGCAGGAAATGGGGCTTGAGATTGACATGATTGCCCCTGATCACGGGCTTATCTGGCGTTCACATATCAAAGATGTCATCCAGGCCTATGCTGACTGGAGCCAGAACAAGGGTAAAAGAAAAGCCCTGGTTATCTACGACACCATGTGGGCCAGCACCGAGAAAATGGCCAAGGCCGTTGTTAGCGGCATTGACATGACCGGAGTAAGTGTCAAGCTCATCAACCTGGCACACTCGCACCGCAGCGATGTCATGACGGACGTACTCAATGCCAAGGCCGTGATCCTCGGCTGTGCAACCTTGAATAACGGCTTGCTGCCCAGGATGGCAGGATTTCTGATGTATATGCGGGGCCTGAAGCCGACCAACAAGATCGGCGCTGCTTTCGGCTCCTTTGGCTGGTCCGGGGAGGCGGTCAAGCTCATGAACGCAGCCATGGAAGAGATGAAATTTGATATCATCGAACCGGGGCTGCGGGTCAAGTACGTACCAGGCCATACGGATCTGCAAGAATGCGTGGAAATGGGTAAGAGGATTGGGCAGGCAGTCATGGAAAGCACCGACGAATAGCAGGATCATTTCCTTATCTGATGGGAATCAAGGAAAAGCGACGCATTACTCAACTGCTGGGATCTTCTGATATTGAAGCAGTCATTGCCGAACTACGGCAGCTTCCTGCACCAAAGGTCATCAATCCGCTCATCGGTGCACTCTGCAGCACAGATGAAACTGTGCGCTGGCATGCTATCACTGCATTGGGACCGGTTATGGCTGACCTGGCAGACCATGATATGGAAGCGGCCCGGGTGGTCATGCGCAGGTTCATGTGGAGCTTGAATGATGAATCCGGCGGCATCGGCTGGGGCGCCCCGGAAGCCATGGGTGAAATTATGGCCAGCCATGATGGGCTTGCCGGTGAATATGCCCACATGCTGGTAGCATACATGCGTGAGGACGGTTTTTTTCTGGAACTTGAAATGCTGCAGCGGGGTCTCATGTGGGGGCTTGGCAGGCTCGCCCAGGCAAAGGCTGACCTGCTCAACTCTAAGGATGCTGTAACCTACCTGCTACCCTACCTGGATTCCACCGATGCTGCTGTTCGCGGCCTTGCCGCCTGGGCTCTGGGCCTGCTTCAAGCAAAAGAGGCTATTTCAAAGCTTGAAAAACTATCCTCTGACCCCGGTCAAATTAAACACTACCTCAACCGCGTTTTTGTGGATGAATCCGTGGGCGGCCTGGTAGAAAAAGCCCTTGCCAACATTCAGAAAGCATCGTAATCTTTTTGGATTATGCCAGAAAACATCCCAGACACAACGCCCTTTTTTGCAGGATTCCTGCAATTTGATGTCCAGAGCGGTGAAATCGATAAAAATTTGTCCAGGGTAAGGGAAGGTCTTGCAGATATTGCTCAGTCCCACGAGCAGATATCTCCGGGAATTATTGTCCTGCCGGAACTCTGGGCCACGGGTTTTGCCTATGAGAGACTTCCGGCCTTGGCAGAGAGAACCCCTGAACTCCTGGAAAAACTTCAGGATCTAGCCGCACAATACCAGGTGTTTATTGCGGGCTCCTTACCGGAATACTCCGACTACAGCTATTACAATACGCTTTATATCACGGGCCCCGAAGGCATTACCGGCACCTACCGCAAGCAGCGCCTCTTCAATCCCATGGCCGAAGACAGCTTTTTTACACCCGGCATCAATCCCGGGCCTGTGCAAACTTCGTTAGGTTCTGTTGCCGGATTGGTCTGCTACGACTTACGCTTCCCGGAACTCCTGCGTCAACAGACTGCTCTCGGGTCCGATCTCCTCGTTGTCCCCGCCCAGTGGCCTGCTGCAAGGATCAAGCACTGGCGCATCCTGCTTCAAGCCCGCGCCATAGAAAACCAGATGTTTGTGGTTGCCGCCAACCGCTGCGGCACAACCGGCGGCACCACTTTCGCAGGTCATTCCCTGCTAGTTGGACCTGATGGCTCAATTCTGCTGGAAGCAGGTGAAGATGAAGAATTTCGTGGTATCATGCTTGACCCGGCGATGGTTTCCTCCGCCAGGTCCTTATTCAGTACAGTTCCGAGCGGATAGGTTTAAGGTCAAAGACTGAAGGCTGAAAAAAATTTATGCACTTATCTTTTAAGCCCTCACAGAGTTGTAATACAGTTACGATAATATTTTAGGGGCTAGTTATCTAGGACAGCCCCATATTTTATATTATGATTCGGCAGGGGAGTTCAAACCACTCCAAACAATGGCAAGGAGTTTATAGTTCAGATCAACCGGCGTTAGAACTGGACTCCCGCCTGCGCGGGAGTGACAGTGCTGAGAGATTTGTCATCCCCGCGCAGGCGGGGGGATCCAGGAATGTTTCTTGGGGTACGTTTCGCTAACCCTATTTACTAAATGACACATCCTGCAACCTATATTGCATTTCATCCTTTCCCAAATGTTGAATATAACATTCAGTATTGTTTATGTTTCTTTTCCGGAGATAATCACGCAGAAAGGCATAATTCCTGCCATCCCTTTGGAAGGTTATCCAAAGAAGATCCCAGAGAATACGCCAGGTTTTCAATTTCCTGGTGCGAACAGTTTATACATGAAACGCGGCTGCCGCTTTGCACATCCCTAATTTCATTATCAAAAAACTGCCCCAAGGCAATAGCAACTTCGTCCCTTATTGCTTGTAGAGCCAAATTCTCCCTGCGGCAGAATTTCTCCAACCGCTGCCAGTTTGCCGCACAGCGCGCCAGTCCCCGGTAAATACTTTTGTCACGATTTGCAGGATCAAGATCCCTCAAGATAATTTCCCGGTAGCGGCTTACTACCGCTTGCTTTAAAGGGAGAATATCTTTGCCGTCAAGCATGAGCACAGGGCCGTCAGAATCTTCAGTCAGATGATAGAGCGATTCGTGCAAGGTCACTTCAGGGATCTCACCGGAATGGAGAACTACAAAAGCCTCCTCCTCAATGTATGTTTTCTTATCCACTTCTTTCATCCCTCTAATTCATCTTAAAACGATTTTTTTATTGACTACTCTAACTATATCTTCCTTACTCGCATACTGCGATACATGTATTTTAGCTTCTGTAAATTCAGCTTTATTTACCCTGGATTGTTTGATTTTCAATTTTGCTGAAGATGCAAGGAAGAAGATGTATCGCTGAAGTCTTCTACGCGAGACACCTGATGACGCAGCAGATTCGGTGATAGTGGAAATCAATCAATTCAGGAGGAATTGTCAGGATCAAGATTGAAGAGTTTTCGTACTAAGGACAGTTTCACTTTCTTGTCCTTGTGGGAATCATCTTTCTTAAGATACACTATGGGATGGTGCAGAATTTTATTCATCATGGCCGAGGTCATTTTTTCCAGGGCCTGTTTTTCCTTGTCTGTCAGATTACTGAAGCCGGATAGCGTTTTCTCCAGTTCCGCCTTGCGGACCGCCTCAGCCTTTTCCCGGATTGCAACAATAGTCGGTGTAACCTCCATGGAACCGAGCCAGAGCATAAACTTGAGCGTCTCTTCGGTCACAATGCGCTCAGCCCGCACCGCTTCCTTGTCCCGTTCCGCCTTGTTTATATCAACAACATTATTTAAATCGTCTATGCCATAGAGATAGACATTGGCCAGGTCGTTCAGCTTGGGGTCAAGATCACGGGGTACGGCGATGTCTATCAGGAACAACGGCCTGTTGCGGCGCTGGCGCATAAGTGGTTTGACATCACTGCTGCGTAGAATGAGTTCGGGGGAACCCGTGGAGCTTATCATGATATCCACCTGCTCCAGTTGGGGGATGAGCTCTTCCAGGGAGACCGCCTTGCCATTGAAACAGCGGGCCAGGTTAACCGCCCGTTCAAATGTTCTGTTGGCCACAACAACCCCGGCTATTCCCTGGTTCACAAGGTGTTGGGCTGCCAGTTCCGCCATTTCACCCGCCCCGACAAGCATGGCCCTCTTATTTTTCAGGTTGCCGAATATTTTTTTTGCCAATTCCACAGCGGCATAGCTGATGGAAACAGCGCTGGAGCCGATCTCGGTCTCTGTCCGTATACGCTTGGCAACGGAAAATGCCTTGTGCAGCAGCCGGTTCAATATCATACCGGTGCAATTCTGCTCCGTAGCATCCCTGTAGGCCTGCTTCAGCTGCCCAAGAATCTGCGGCTCTCCTATAATCATGGAGTCCAGGCTGGCGCCAACCCGAAAAAGGTGCTGAATGGCCGCCTCTCCCTGGTGCAGATATATATATTTACCCGCCTCTTCATAGCTCATGCTTTTATTAAAGAGAAAATCACGGATTTTTCTCTCTGTTTCCTCAGGTGTTGAAGAGACAAAGAGGACCTCGACACGATTGCAGGTGGATAGGAAGTTGAACTCCTCGCAGCCGGGGATTACCGCAATCTCCCGGTATGGAGTGCCCGGATCATTGGGAAAGGCCAGGCGCTCGCGAATTTCCACCGGGGCAGTCTTGTGGTTCACCCCGAGGATCATGATCTTTTCAGCCGACATAGGAATGGGCACCTCCCAACAGATATGTCACACCCCACAGGGTAAACATAGCGGCTGAAAAACCTATTATGGCCATAATGGCAGCACGGCGCCCTCTCCACCCAACGGTGAAGCGCTGATGCAGCAGGGCGGCATAGAGAAACCAGGTAATCAGGGACCAGGTCTCTTTTGGATCCCACTGCCAGTATGCGCCCCAAGCCTGCTTGGCCCAGATGGAGCCTGTTATTATACCGAGGGTCAATAGGGGGAAACCGACAGCCAGACAATGATTGTTCAGATTATCAAGGGCATCGAGGGACGGCAGGCGGGTGTAAAAGAGGCCGAATCGTTTTTTCTTCAACTCCCTTTCCTGCAGGAGGTACATGATACCGCCGCAGAAGGCCAGGGCAAGGAAACCGTTGGCCATAATGGCTATGCTGGCATGCACCGGCAGCCAGGCGCTTTTCAGGGCAGGCGGCAGTTGTATTATCTGTCGGGATGAAAATGTGGCGATGAGCATGAGAATTGTTATGAGGGGGCTGACAAATGAGCCGAAATTCCTGACATTGTATCTCCAGTGAAACGAGAGATAACCCCATGTCAGAGACCAGGCAAAGAAAGAAACAGCTTCATGATGATTGGTCAATGGGGTGTGGCCTGCTTCGAAATACCTTACTACAAGGTAAACCGTGTGCAGCAGTCCGCTGCCGATAAGGATCCAACGTGCCACCGTCCTGATCTCTTTACGCTGGGACCAGAAGTAGACCATGTAAGCTGCAGTGGACAGAATATAGGCCAGCAGGGTTAGTTGAAACAATAGGTAGCCCATGCCAAAATACTCCTCTGATCAGTTTGATTTCTTTTCATGCATAAAAGGGTCGGATCTTCTGCAGCCAATCACCCTCCACTCTGTTCCCTAAAACTTCCTCAAAATGACTTTCCAGCCTGGACCAATTCTTAACCCTTATCCATGCAGCCATGTCATCATGCAGCAGTTGCTTAAAAAGCTTTTCGTTGTCATGCTGCTCCAGACCGGATGCAAGGATTTCAGGTCGAGCGGCACCCAGGATATCGACCAATACTCTATATTCCGCTCCAAATGTTTTTTCAAGTTCCAGGCGCAGCTTTCTGGCCAGAGCAGGACTCTTGCCCGCCGTGGAGATTGATATGGTTAAATCTCCCTGCCTGACCGTAGCCGGCAGGATAAAATTACATCTTTGGGGCACATCTGCAACATTGAGTAGAATATTATGGGCAGCGGCCTCCCCATAGACCTGTTTCTGGGTCTCATCATCATCCGTTGCCGCAATGACCAGAAAAGCCTGCTTCAGGTCTCCCTGGCGATATTCCCTGTCAATCCACTGGATGACACCATCATTATGCCGGCGCAGAAGCTCACCGGTCAGTTCAGGGCTTATGACCAGAACCTGAGCAGAACAGGAAAGCAGCCCCAATACTTTGCGTTCAGCCACCCTGCCCCCGCCGACTACAACACAAGACCTTCCCGCCAGGTCAAGGCATATTGGATAAAAAGACATTATTCTCTCACTTCACAGCAGTAATACGTTATTGACATGCAAATCACCATAGTACCCCTTTATACAGATTATACAGGACAGCAACATGTGCAAACTATAAAATTTGCAACAACAGAACCAGACCGGCCAGCACAAAACGATAGTAGGCAAAAACAGCAAACGAATGCGTTTGGATGAATTGCAGCAAAAAGGCAATGACCAGATAGCCTGAGACCGCTGCAGCCATAAAGCCAACCACATAGAAGCCCAACTGCCCCGGCTCTGAACCATGTTTTATAATTGCCGGAAAATTATATACACCGGCGCCTAAAATAATCGGAGCTGAAAGCAAAAAAGAAAAACGGGCAGCTGCCATCCTGTTCATGCCCCTCATGAGTCCGGCAGTCATGGTTATGCCGCTGCGGGACACACCCGGCATCAGGGCCAGTGCCTGGGAAAGGCCAATCACTGCTACATCGGCAAATCCCATGCTCTTCATGGATCTTTGATGTTTTCCCAAATTGTCAGCCAGGAGCAGAAGCAAACCGGCCCCGGCCAGAGATGCGGCGATGAAGAGGGGTGCCCTTAGAGTTGTTTCTGCGGTCTCTTTCAGAAAAAAGCCTGCAACCGCCGCTGGTATTGTCCCCAGGCAGATGTATAACGCCAGGAGACGTTGGCTCCCTGCTTCTTCACCCAATGCCTTGGGCTTAACCATGGCGGTAAACATCAGGATAAAATCACGGCGGAAATATATAATTACCGCGCAGAGGGTTCCCAGGTGCAGGGCAACATCAAATGCCAGGCCCGCCTCTTCAATGCCAAGAAAAAATTCAACCAGGGCAAGATGGCCTGAACTTGAAATCGGTAGGAATTCCGTGGCACCTTGCAAAAGTCCCAGGAAAATAGCGTAAAAAAAATTCATCAGGAAAGATGGGGGAATGCTCTACCCTGCAGCAAGCAGATTCTTGATCTCTTCTTCCAGGACGTCATGCTCCACATACCCGAGGTATTTTTTGACTATCTCCCCCTTGCGGTTGACCAGAAAGCTGACAGGAATGCCGGTTATGCCGCCAAACCCCCTGGTCACAACATTGTCGGCCAGCAGAATCGGGTAATTTATGCCGAATTTCTCAATGAGGTTATGTAATGGTTCCGGGCTTCCCTCATCAACGGAAAAAGCCACCACGAAAAATCCCTTTTCCTTGTACGAGTTCTGCAAATCAATCAAAGTTGGTATTTCCTGGATACAGGGAGGACACCAGGTTGCAAAAAAAGTCACCAGAAGCACATGGCCTTCAAGCTGCTTGCTGTCAAGCATCTGATTGTCAGTCAGGGAGGACAGTTTGAAATGCACCATTTGCATGTGCTCACCAATGGCCGGGGTATGCCCCCCCCTGGTATCCGACTCTGTTTGTTTACAGGCCATCAGCATGACAAGCATGCCAATGACCAGGATAGCATATCTGAATTTCATATTTCTCCATGGGTAATTTAAAATGAAGCGTCCCGCCGCCGCTTGAGCACATGCAACGAAACCCGCAAGTATTGTGTCCCCTGAGGCTGATGGTGTTCAATGCATTGGGTCCACTTTCTGTTCACCAAAGATAACCCTCATGGCAAAGATAATCAAGTCACCACGTCCTGCAAACTCGGGGCGGGAGATATTCACCCCGCATTCAGCACGCCGCCTCATTGCCGCCTGTAAATTTAGTCAATGCTGGAGATGTTGCTGAGGTACTGCTTTAAATCCCGAAGGAACATACCATTTTTTCCGGCAGACTGACGCGGGCTTCCATGCCGCCATCGGCTTTCCGGTTCAAAGAAAAGCTGCCGCCATGTATTGCTACTATTTTTTCCACCAGGGTCAGGCCGAGGCCGGTACCATAGGTTTTCGTTGTGAAAAAAGGATCAGTCGCCCTTTTTTTAATAGCCTCGGCAATACCGACCCCGGTATCGGCAAATGAAACGATCACCCAACCATTCTTCCGGCGCACAGTAATAGTCAGATTCCCACCCGACGGCATGGCATCGATAGCATTTTTTGTCAGGTGAATCATCATTTTTCGTACCAGCTGTTCATCCAATTCCAGCGCCGGATCAGGATCGGGAATATCAAGATCAACCTGGATTGAATTCCTGACCAGGGCCGGCTGGAGTATGAGTAAAGTTTTTTTTATGAGTGGATAGAGGGGCTCGCATTTCTTGTCAACTTTCATCTGCCGGACAAAATCAAAAAGGTCCTTCAGGGTTGATTCGAGCCGGGTGGTCTCATTGACTATCATATTGACAAATTCAAGAGATTTCTCATCATGGATTTTTTTGGCCAGAATTCGGGCTGCACCACCGATTGAGGTTATCGGGTTTCTCAAGACATGTACAAGCTGGGCCGACATCTGCCCCAGAGCTGAATAACTGGCGGATTCCACCAGAAGATCTTTATTTTTTTCCAGCTCATGCGTTACACCTTCCAGGTCACCTATCTTGTCCTCCATCTCCATGTACAGGCGGCTGTGCTCTATGGCCAGGCTGGCCTGGTTGGCAAATATCTCCAGCGACCTGACATGGTCCTTGGTTATGGGCTCGCGGGTTACAAAATGATCGGCAATGATGACACCCAGGGATCTGCTTGGCGAAAAAAGAGGCACCACGACAAAAGTATCTTCGCCCAGCAGATCAATGAGTTCTCCGGCAACGGGCACAGCAGCCTGACCATTTTTCACAAGGATGGAACGCCTCTCCAGGGCTGATTTTATCAGGATGTGCTCAGAATCCATGACCGGAACCCACAGGCTTTTGATCAGCCGGGTTACTTTTGTATCACCGTTGAGGCAGCTTTTCTTAATATTCTGAACTATTTCCAGGAAATCAAGTTTCTTATCACGCAGCTCTGCCCAGATCCTGCCGGCCTCTTCACGGCATTCAGAGCCGATGGCCAGTTTGCCCTGCAGGACAGAGTCTTCATCTTCAAATATTGCCAAAAACGCCCGGTTGAAACGTAAGCCCTCATCTGCGGTAATGCCCACAAGGATGGCCTGCAGGATCTCATCGAGCTCCACGGTGCTTAAATACACGGAGTTCATCTTCAGGGAAAGCTGATGCAATAGCTGGATACGGAAGTGCGCCTTTTCCAAATCCTCCTGATACTTGAAATTTTCGGCAAGCAAGCGTCGCCTTTCCAGGACCTTGCGGACCACCATGAGTATTTCATCAAACAGGACGGGCTTTGAAAGGTAATCGTCCGCTCCCTTGCGCATGCAGTCAAGGGCAACTTCCAAATCAGCCGTGCCCGTGAGCATGACGATGCCAACTCCGGGGTGGTCATTGACAATTTCAGGCAGCAGGGTAAGACCGTCGGTATCCGGCAAACCGATATCAAGCAGGACCAGGGCAATATTGACAGAGCCAAAAAGTTTCCTGAGCTGTTCTGCATTTTCAGCTTCCACGACTGCAAACTTCTGGGTTTCGAGAAAAAACCGCAGAGGTTCCCTGATGGCTCCATCGTCATCAACAATTACAATGACCTCATCCCCCGCAAGGAGTTTGTCGGGAGTAAGGGATATATGGTTCAGACCAGGAACGGATTCAAGCATGTGTTATAGCTTATGGCTAAAATGTTTTTTCAACTATTCCCCTCAGGGCTTACCATAATAAACAGACAATTTTCTTTCAGCCGAGGGGCTGCTCTGCCAGCCTGAAAATTACGTTAATCCTTCAGCGGGCAGCTTATATATTTAAATACTCACGCCATGGTGATCTGTCAAGAAAGCTGTATAATTTCCAAGCTATTACTAGATATTTATTCCCGGTTGAAATATGCGTGGATACTCTTTAAAGTGCCAACAAAAATAAAACCTGGATCTGCGACGGGAAGTTAACGCACAATGCGTTCAAGATTGCAAACAGGAAGTTGCAGCCTTTCCATTTGAACTGCAGCCATCCTGAAAACATAAAAACATCATGGTAAACAAAGACTATACTATCAGCCTTCTTCAGGTTATCGGCGACTTTCTGGAACTGGGCCATGTGGAGAACATTTTGGCCATGTTTAAGCAGGATACAGGTTTGTATAACCTGAGCGCTGATCTTATCAGGGATGAACGCTTCAGCGTACGGCTCGGCACTGCCGTGTTATTTGAAGAACTTGCCGTAATACGGCCAAACGATATTTCCCTTGCCATTCCCTCCCTCATCCCCCTGCTGCATGAGAAAAATCCTTTTCTGCGGGGTGAGGCAGCTACCATTCTTGGTATAATCGGCTCTCCTGCAGCGCTGCAACACCTGGAAGCGCTTGCAGCTGACCCTGATCCCCAGGTACGGGAAATAATTACTGACATCCTAAAACAGGGAACAGAGGAACCCGAACCTTGATTTCCATGCCCCATGAAAAACACTCTTAAACAGACACAGGATATATTCAAGCCGGATGGCCTCCTGTCCAGACGCTTGGATAAGTATGAACCAAGACCCGGCCAGCTGGAAATGGCTTCAGCAGTGGCGCAAACCCTTGAGGGCGGCAGACTTGTCGTTGAAGCGGAGACCGGTATCGGCAAAACCCTGGCCTATCTTATTCCTGCTGTCTTAAGCCGCCAGAAGGTTATTATCTCCACCAACACCCTGAACCTGCAGGAACAGATACTGCGGAGTGAAATTCCATTTATACAGGAACATATTGATCCGGCACTTTCCGTCATGTGTGTCAAGGGACGGCAGAACTATCTCTGCCTGTACCGCTGGCAGCAATTTACCGTGCACCCTCAACTTGAGATATTTGCAGCCGATGAAACACGGGAAAAAATTACGACCTGGCTGGAATCTACAATAACCGGGGACCGGGCAGAGCTTGACTGGCTCCCGGACAATTCACCCCTGTGGCGGGAAATAAGCGCCACCCCAAGCCAGTGCCTGGGAAGCAAATGCCCGGATGAAAAATCTTGTTTTATCAATGAATTACGCAGGAAAGCTGCGGCAGCCCGGCTCCTTATTGTCAATCATCACCTTTTTTTCTCAGACCTCGCTCTCCGGCGTGAAGGGCATGGAGAAGTTCTGCCCCGGTATGAATCGGTTATTTTTGACGAAGCCCATCATCTGGAAAATGTGGCAACTAATTTCTTTGGTTTTTCCATCAGTCACTTCCAGATGGTTGATCTGGCAAAAGATGTAAAACTTTCAGCAGTTATGCTTCCGGAGGACAAGCAGGAACGAATTCTCCAGACTGCTGAGGCACTCCACAGCCGCTCCGAACATTTTGCCGCCTTATTCCCTGCCCAGCAAGGCAAATATCCTTTACAGGAATATATTGAGCAACACCCTGACTGGGAGGGAGAGATTCAGGCCGTCTCCGACCGCTTATCAGGCCTTGAGTTGACTCTTTTGACCATGGAGACCATGGGAGAAACCTGGCAGGTGCTTGCCGGCCGCTGCCAGGAACTGCAGGCCAGGCTGCTTGCCATTGCAGGCCTGCTAGAAATTCCCCAGGCAGAAACATATATCCGCTGGTATGAACGGCGGGAAAAAAGTGTTGTCCTGGCTGCCTCTCCCATTGATATTGCCATGGAACTCAATGCTGTCTTATATCCCAATGTAAGGAGCGCAGTTTTTACATCCGGCACCCTGACGGTGGGAGGCGATTTCTCCTATTTTCTCAGCCGGCTCGGCCTCGAATCCGACACCGAAACTCTTTCCCTGGAGTCGCCATTCGATTATAGCGGCCGGACCATGCTCTATATCCCGGCCCATTCCCATGCCGACCCTTTCCCCCAGCCTGACCAGGCTCTTTTTCATGATAAAATTCAATCTGTTATTTACCAGATACTTCTGGCTTCCAGCGGCAGGGGGCTGGTACTTTTCACAAGTTTTAACAGCATGAGGAAAACTTATCCTTTTCTGCTTGAAAATCTGCCCTACCCGGTATTCATCCAGGGACAGGCACCACGCAATAAACTTTTGGAATCTTTCCAGCTCCAGACTAATTCCGTATTGCTTGCCGTGGCAAGTTTCTGGGAGGGTATAAACGTTCCGGGGGAATCATTGAGCTGTGTTATCATAGATAAATTACCCTTTGAAGTACCGAGTGACCCTGTTATCATGGCACGCATAAACAAGGTACGGGAGGAAGGCGGGAATCCTTTCATGGATTTCCAACTGCCGCGGGCCATCCTTGCTCTGCGCCAGGGCGTTGGCAGGCTCATGCGCACTTCGACGGACAGGGGTATACTGGCAGTGCTTGATGTGCGTTTGTTCACCAAACAGTACGGCCGCATATTCCTCAGGAGTTTGCCCCCAAGCCCCCTCACCCGGGAACTTGCTGAAGTGGTGTCATTCTTTCAAAAAAATAAATGATTGCAACTGTAATATAAGGACTGCCCTGTATGGAAAAAATTGATCTGCTGGCCAGATTAAAGCCTGAAATTGACATTGTAGATCAAACCATGCAGAACGATCTACAGAATCTTGAAAGCAAGGGATTGATACCCACCAGCCTGATCAAGGTGCTGGAGCATGCTCTTTTTAATGGCGGCAAAAGGATAAGGCCTCTGCTCTGTATTTTGACTGCAAGCCTTTGCGGCAACAAGAGCAAAGATATTTACCCCCTGGCCATTTCCTTTGAATACCTGCATGTTGCAACTTTGCTCCATGATGATGTTATTGACCACGCAGATACCCGTCGAGGCCGTCCTGCCGCCAATACAATTTTTGGCCTCAGCCCGGCAATTCTTGCCGGAGACTTTCTCCATGCCCGTTCAATGTTTCTTGTCGGCAGCCTGGGTGGCAAGAGAAGCCTGGGACCCATCTGCAGCGCTACTGAAGGCATGGTTGCAGGAGAATTTCTCCAACTGGCCAATGTGCAGAACTTCAATCAGTCTGAAAAAGATTATTTTGCCGTGATCAATGGCAAGACAGCATTATTCATCGGGGCAGTATGTGAAATCGGAGCCATTTTTGCCGGGTCCAATGATGAGGAAATCGCAGCTGTTAAAACCTATGGCGCCAACCTTGGCAAGGCTTTCCAGATACAGGACGACCTCCTTGATTATCTGGGAGATCCCGCTAAAACAGGCAAAGCAGTCGGTAATGATTTCTGCGAAGGAAAAATGACCCTGCCGCTGATTCATGCCCTGAAAAAGGCAGGAAACACTGAAAGCGGTTTTCTTCTTGGACTTCTCAAGGATAAAAAAAATGCACGCAGAGCTAAATTTGAGGAGGCGAAAAATATCATTGCTCAAAGCGGCGGGTTTGAATACGCTCGCCTGCTCGCTGAGAAAATGATTGCTGCAGGTCTTGCAGGCCTGGAGATTTTTACAGTCAAGCACAATGGCCCGGTCATTGAAACACTCTCCGCACTGGCCAGCTATGTTACCCAAAGAGACAAATAACTATCTCATCTGCACCTGCAGGGAAGATCAACATCTGTTTTGCGCATCTTCAACTGATGAATAGAGTGAATGATTTAATGGCAACAAAAAAAATCAGAAAAAAACCGGCTAAAAAGAAGAAAGGAAAAAGCAGAACGCAACAAAAAAGTTTTTTTATGCTGCTGCGGCAATGGTCCCTGCCCTTGTTTCTCCTGTTGTTCATCGGCTTAAGCCTGGCAGCGGCTTTTTATCTCATTTTCCTGCATACTCCCGCAACTCCCCTTTTCTAGGAACTGTTCTTTCTTGTCTATCAGCCGTCATATACTTACCCTTACTATTCACATCGAATTGGATAAATTTTGTGGTCGAATTGAGTTTTCTCTTGTGCAACGGTACTGGAAAAAATACTATATAAAGCTATAGAGGAAGACACGGACATAACTGTTTTTCAATGTCTTCCCCCCAATTTCCCATTGAAAAATGAGGGTTGCTGACAACTGAACATTTAATGCTTATTATAGCCCCATGTCTTTACACAAGCGCCAGGAAATTCCCACAGTTCTCGAGAAAATCACGCACGGTGAAATAGCGCAGATCTATCTCCTGTTCGGGGAGCGTTATCTCTGCAGGAACGCGGCTCAGGAGTTAATCGACCGGTTACTGCCTGAAAACCAGCGCCAGGTAACAAGTCTGCAGCATATCGACGGCGACCGGGAGGATTTTAGCAGAACACTCAACCTCCTGAAGACTTTCAACCTTTTTTCCGGACGCAAAATCTTCTGGGTGACCGACACGAAACTCTTCTATTCCAAAGGAGTTGCTAAAAGCGTTTGGCAAAAGGCCTGGGAAAAAAATGAAAGTAATGAGCCGGGACCGGCCCGGCGTTATCTGCAGCAAATGCTGCACCTCGCCGCAGTTTCACCGCAAGAGATGCTTGCAGAAAATATAGCTTCCCTGTCTGCAACCCGTTGGAAAAACCTTTTCGGTTTCACCAAGCCCCAGGGCGATCTGTCCTGGGTCCGGGATCTTTTGGTAGATATACCTGCTGAGGCCTCCCCGGCAAAGGCTACAGAGATCGATGCCGCCGCCATGTATACCCATGCTTTCGAAGCAGGCATACCCCGGGATAATATCCTGGTTCTTCTTGCCGAGGCGGTTGACAAGAGGAAACGACTCTATAAGTATATTCAGGAACATGGAGTCATCCTCGATCTGGCTGTAGACCCGGGGAGTTCTGCTGCTGCAAAACGTGATCAGGATAAAGTTCTCACGGAATTGCTCCAATCCACCTTAGCCAAGTACGGCAAAAAGATTGAGCCCCAAACCGTTCCCGTTTTCCTTGAGAGAGTCGGCTTCCACCCTGTAGCTGCAGTTATGGAGGCAGAGAAGCTGGCACTCTATATGGGTGACAGGGAAGTTATAACTAGGGAGGATGTCGACGCTATTATCGGCCGTACCAGGGAAGAGGCCCTGTTTGAGCTAACCGAGGCCGTGACTTCGGGAAGATTCGAAGATGGATTGCTGATACTTGATCACCTCCAGTCCAGCGGGATCCATGGCCTTGCTATCCTGGCAACCTTAAGGAATCACTTAAAAAAGCTGCTGCTTGTGCGCTCATTGCAAGAAGCCAAGTCCCCGGCCTACACAAAATCGCTCTCTTTTCCTGTTTTCCAAAAGAGTTATCTCCCGAAACTCAAGGAAGGCAGGGAGGAATGGCTTAATTTACTCTGGAAAAGCCACCCCTATGCCCTGTTTATGCTCTTTCGGCAGGCGGCCCGATTCCACTGTGCAAATCTGCAGGAGGGCTTAAAAGAGATACTGGCTGCCGAATATCGCATGAAGGGTTCACCGGTTGACGGGCGTCTTATTATGGACAGCCTGATTTTTAACCTGATGCGTTTGGAACTCCCTGGAGTGAAGGTATAATGAGCAAAACAGGGCGGGATTTTGAAGGCTGGGTGGCGACGCATCATAAAACAAAGGTCAATGAACCGCGTTTATATAAGGTGCTGCTGCATAACGATGACTATACTTCCATGGAGTTTGTCGTGCTGCTGCTTGAAAAAGTATTTAACAAAAGTACCCCAGAGGCAACAAGGATCATGCTCAATGTACACCAGCAGGGAATCGGTGTTGCAGGTGTTTACAACAAAGATATCGCAGAAACAAAGGTGGCCATTGTCCAAGAACTGGCCCAGAAAAACGAATACCCCTTGAGATGTTCCATGGAAAGGGTTTAACTGTAAAAGCAGGAAGTTGGGCAATATACATATGTTTTTTTGATAAGGCATATTAGCCAATTAATACTTAATGTCTTACAGTAGAAAGAGGATTACAGAATAATAATTAAAGGTAAAGCAATATGTTTAGCCAGAAACTTGAAATGGCATTAGTTACAGCAGTTCGCCAGGCAAAAAGCCACAGGCATGAATTTGTTACGGTTGAGCACCTGCTCTACGGCATCCTGCAGGATGAACTCACCAACCGCATAATCAAACAATGCGGCGGCAGCCTGGAAAATCTCAAAATAAGGCTGGAGAAATTTTTTGATGGTGAACTGCCAACGCAAAAATTAAAAGATTCCGGTGACCCCATCCAGACCCTTGGCTTTAACCGCGTATTGCAGAGGGCCATCGGCCATGTGCAGAGTTGCGGCAAAAAAGAGGTCGATTCAAGTGACGTCCTGGTGGCAATTTTTTCTGAACCGGACTCCCATGCCGTATATTTCCTGAGCACTGAAGGACTGGACCGCATGTCCGTGGTTGAATATGTCTCCCATGGCCTGCCGGATGATATTGAAACAGATGCCTGGCAGCCCCAGAAGAAAAAGACCGTCATCAAGCAGGATGAACTTGATAAATTTACGGTGAATTTTGCAGACCGGGCCAAGGCGGGTCTGATCGATCCACTCATCGGGCGTGAGCGTGAACTGGAACGCATCATGCAGGTCCTCTGCAGGCGTAGAAAGAACAATCCCCTGCTGGTCGGTGAGCCTGGTGTTGGCAAGACCGCCATTGCAGAAGGGTTGGCCCTGCGCATCCATGACAATAATGTTCCCTCCATGTTGGAGGATGTTGAAATCCGCCTGCTGGATATGGGCTCTCTGCTTGCCGGCACCAAATACCGCGGTGATTTTGAAAAGCGCCTCAAGGCTGTTATCGATGGCATGGAAAAAAAGGGTGACAGGGCCATACTGTTTATTGACGAGATCCATACAATTGTCGGAGCCGGAGCAACCAGCGGCGGCAGCCTCGATGCCTCAAACCTGTTGAAACCGTCACTGCAGGCGGGATCGCTGCGCTGCATTGGTTCAACCACCTACGAAGAACATAAGAACCATATTGAAAAGGACCGCGCCCTTTCCAGGCGGTTTCAGAAAATTGATATAGAGGAGCCCTCCGTTGAGGAGACGGTTGAAATATTAAACGGACTGAAATCCCGTTATGAAGAACATCACGGCATAAAATATACCTCAGCAGCGCTGCAAGCCACAGCCGAACTTGCCAGCCGTTACATCAACGACAGGTTCCTGCCGGACAAAGCCATTGATGTTCTCGATGAGGTTGGAGCTGCCTTCAGACTCTCCGGCACGGAAAAGAAACGAAAAAATGTCACTGTCAGGGATGTTGAGTCCGTGGTATCGCGCATGGCCAGGATCCCTGCCAAAAGCAGTTCCAGGTCGGAGATCCGCCACCTGAAAACTTTGCAGCCGGAATTGCAGAAGGTGATTTTCGGCCAAGACCACGCCATCGAGGCACTGACCAATGCGGTCAAACGGGCCAGAGCCGGTCTGGGGCAACCCGAAACACCCACCGGTTCTTTCCTCTTTGCAGGTCCGACCGGGGTCGGCAAAACAGAGGTGGCCAGGCAGTTGGCCAATTCCCTTTCCGTGCATTTTGAACGTTTTGACATGAGTGAGTATATGGAAAAACATGCCGTGGCCAGGCTCATAGGTGCCCCGCCAGGTTATGTAGGGTTTGACCAGGGAGGCCTGCTGACCGATGCCATCAGAAAGCACCCTTATTCTGTCCTGTTGCTTGATGAGATCGAAAAGGCACATCCCGATGTGTTCAGTATTCTCCTGCAGATCATGGATCATTCCACCCTGACCGATAATGCCGGCAGACGTGCTGATTTCCGCAATGTCATCCTTATCATGACAACAAATGCCGGGGCCCGGGAATTAACGGAAAGGGCCATCGGTTTCATGGCTGACAAAAAAAATGAAGGCCAGAAGGCCCTGCACAATCTTTTTGCACCCGAATTCAGAAACCGTCTCGACGC
This sequence comes from uncultured Desulfobulbaceae bacterium, assembly GCA_947259115.1. Lineage (GTDB taxonomy): Bacteria > Desulfobacterota > Desulfobulbia > Desulfobulbales > BM004 > BM004. The sequence continues at coordinate 264,220 of CAMYKS010000010.1, forward strand.
GGTCATTACCTTCAACCCCCTAAAAATGGCAATGATTGAAAAAATTGTCGATAAAATGGTGGGCGAACTTGAAATACAGCTCAGTGAGAAAAAAGTTTCCATCAAGCTTTCCGCCAAGGCCCGCAGGTTGCTTGCCAGGAAGGGCCATGACCCGGACTATGGCGCCAGGCCGCTCAGGAGGCTGATCCTGAAAGAAATTGGTGATGTGCTCACCGAGGAAATACTCTTCGGCAAACTATCCAAGGGGGGCAAGGCCCTGGTTGATGCTGACGATGAAAATCTCGTCTTCTCTTATAAAAGCATATAAAATTATTTCATGTAATTACCAAGCATTGCTGCTGCACGGTAACGTTCAACATTTTACAATGACCATGCGAAACACCAGGATACATCTCTTTTCCATGCTTTTATTGATTTGGGCTGTCATCTGCGCCGCAAGCGCATATGGCGCCCCTGCCGCAAATCTTTGGCCCCACTGGCAGAACCATGATGTCCATTCTCTCGTAATCGTTGACCATGTTGACTGGAACCTCATATTACAACGGTATGTCGATGCCAATCACCCTTCAGGAATTAACAGGTTTAAATACAGCAGTATAAGCCAAAAGGACCGTTTGGCCTTGAAGTCCTATCTTCAAAAAATGCAAAAAATTGAGGTCTCAAGCCTGAATCGCAACGAGCAGAAGGCTTACTGGATAAATCTTTATAATGCCCTTACCGTTGATATCATATTAGACCATTATCCGGTTAAATCCATACGCGATATTGATATTTCACCCGGATTATTCAGCAATGGCCCATGGGATGTTAAGTTACTCAAAATAGAGGGCCAGGAAGTATCCTTAAACGATATTGAACACCGCATACTGCGCCCGATCTGGAAAGACAACCGTATCCACTATGCTGTTAACTGCGCCAGTCTCGGCTGCCCCAACATTCTGCCCCTGGCTTTTACTTCACAAAATTTTGACATGTTGATTGATAAAGCAGCCGCCGACTTCATCAACCATCCACGTGGTGTATCATTTAGCCGCAACAGGCTGCAGGTATCGAGCATCTACTTCTGGTTCCAGGCAGATTTTGGAGGTTCAGAAAAAGGAATTATTCAGCACCTGAAAAAATATTTATTTCCCGAAAACGTAAAACAGCTCAACTCTGTGCAAAAGAAAATGATTCACCGCTACGACTGGAAGCTGAACGAATAGCATCCATAACCCTTTTCAGACGAATATTCCTATTACCTCTGAATTACATTCCAACCACGGCCAAAAGAATCGGCACGTCCCATTTTTCTCTAACTTTGCTCCTGCTTCCCGGGCCTCTTTTACATTGACATCACAGGCAAGCCATTGGTAGACTGTTATGTTTAAGGAATAATATTGAATTTCGTAATATACTAATTCAGATAACCATTTGCCGAGGAACTAAATGTCAATACGTCAAGATGCAATCAACAGGGTAAAGACACCTCTTTTTGAGGCCTGCGCCCGTAACGAATCAATGTCTTTAGACCAGCTCATGGATGGTGTTGCCAAGGGCGAACTGGTCATTACCAAAAACAAAAACCATAGCTTTGAAAAGATAATTGCCATTGGCAAGAATGTATCTACTAAAATCAATGCCAATATCGGTTCTTCAAAAGACCTCCCCGAACTGCATTCCGAGCTGCAAAAACTCTGTGTGGCCATTAAAGCGGGCGCTGACACCGTTATGGACTTGAGCATGGGTGGTGATCTTGATGCCGTTCGCAGAGGCATCCTTGAACAATGCCCTGTGCCATTGGGGACCGTACCCATCTACCAGGCTGTTGCCGAGACCGTGGAAGAGCTAAAAAAGGCCATTGTAGATGTGGAGGTTGATCATATTTTCAAGACCATAGCAAAACAGGCTGAAGATGGTGTGGATTTTATGACCATCCACTGCGGCATCACAAAAAACACCCTGGAGAGGATGGATTCGCAGCAGCGTTTGATGGGGGTGGTCAGCCGCGGGGGGTCATTTACCATCGAGTGGATGAGCCACCATAACAAAGAGAATCCCTTATATGAAAACTTTGATGATCTCCTTGCTATTCTCAAAGAACACGAGGTCACTTTGAGCCTGGGAGACGGCATCCGGCCGGGCTGCCTGGTTGATGCCACCGATAGAAACCAGGTGCAGGAACTCATCCACTTAGGTGAGCTGACTGAACGGGCCTGGGATGCCGGGGTGCAAGTCATCATAGAAGGACCGGGCCATATGCCCATGAATCAGATAGAAGCAAATGTCCTGCTCCAGAAGCAGCTTTGCAAGGGCGCACCTTTTTATGTGCTTGGGCCGCTCGTCACCGATATAGCACCGGGGTATGACCATATTACCGGGGCCATAGGTGGCGCCATTGCCGGTGCTGCAGGTGCTGACTACCTGTGCTACGTAACTCCGGCCGAGCACCTTAAACTTCCCAATGTCGACGATGTAAAAGAGGGCGTCATTGCCTCGAAGATTGCCGCCCATGCCGCAGATATTGCCAAGGGGCTGCCCGGTGCCATCGACAAGGATATTGCCATGGCACGCTGCCGCAACAATTTAGACTGGAAAGGCCAGATTGATCTGTCACTTGATCCGGAGAAAGCGAGACGATTCAGAGATGAAGGTGGAACATACAAAGGAGATGCCTGCAGTATGTGCGGCTCATACTGCGCCATCAAGGTCTTCAAAAGGGCCCAGAAAAAAAGCGCTCAGAAAAACCTGAACAACAACTAGGGAGGCTGAACTAATGGATTTTTTAACAAAAATCGTCGAATTTATTCATTCTACCCAGGTGTTGCAGCAGTTTAAAGAGGTCGACGCCGTTGCCCTCTTTACCAACCCTTGGTTTCTCGTGCCATTAATCTGCCTCATCGGCTACTTGCTTTACAAACAGGATTTCAAAGAAGTAATAGTTATTATTATCGGCTTCGGCTGCTGGCATATATCCGGTACCGAATATATGAACACCCTTATTGTGAATAATGAAGTACAGCTTGCCAAGGTACTGCCCGTTGTTTTCGGGGCCGCCTGTGTTCTGGGGTTAATAATTTATATGTATTTCGGTCGTTCGGATTAACCCGGGTGCCATGCCATAGGCAGCCGGCAGTCATTGCTGTTTTGTACCAAGGGGCATTATGCTGATCAGCCACCTTTCTTTCTGTGCAAATGGCAGAGTGAGTCTTTTGGTTTCAGCCACAACAAATTTCTCCTTCATCTCATCCAGGGTCGGACTCTTCAATTCATCCACTGCTCCCGGCCCTTTCATCATGACAACTCTACCTTGCCTTTCCAGATAAGGGGCGGCAAGTTGTGTAAACCGGTTGATATCCGTAAACGCTCTGCTGGTGATAAAAGAAAACTTCCTGGCTGAAAGTTCCTGCACCATTTTCTTTTCTTCCAGGCGAGCATCGAGCACTTCCGCTCCTGATAACTCCAGGAGCCTGGCAACGTGCTTTAAGAAATAATAACGGTTTTTGCGGGGCTCTATAAGTGTAACCGAGAGGGAAGGGATGGCTGCCTTAAGAACCAGGCCTGGAAATCCGGCGCCTGAGCCGACATCCAGCAGTGTTTCCTGCTTTCTAATTTCTGCCGGCATCACTGCAAGAAGCGTCAGGGAGTCAAGGAAATGATTCTCCAAAATCTGCTTATCATCCAGGGACCGTGCAACCAGGTTTATCTTCCTGTTCCATTTTTTTAATTCCTGAAAATATAAGGAAAGACGCGCAAGGGCTTCAGTCTGGTTGTCAAGGGAAAGCCCCATGGAATCAAGGCCCTGGCCCAGAAAATTTTCAATATCAGATGGGCGCATGGGGAAATCAGTTAAGAGTTAGTGAAATTTTTAAAAGCAGATTAAAAGTTTTTAAAAAAAGAATAGTGAATTTCAATTTTTGAAAACACTTCTCGATTCAACATTTCCCGGAGTCTCGCAAGCTCGCTTACCGGAGTCTCGCAAGCTCGCTTACCTGTTCGATATTCTGCGGTTTTCCCTTTGACTCCTTGCTCACTCGAAACCTTGTGCCGGTCAATCATTGGGTTGTTCAGTTACCCAATAATCGTCAGCAGTTTTGTATGCTGACAAACCTGGGAACCAGGATCTTTCCCTCGAAACCTCGACCCATTGGCCCCTTTTTTATTCACTCCTCTTTCTTCATCCTCACAGCCACGGACTTTGCATGGGCGGAAAGTCCTTCCAGGTTGGCCAGTGCCATGATGTGCGGACCATCCTCAAGCAACGCGGCCCGGCTGTAGGAGATAATACTGCTCTTTTTTATAAAGGTCTCAACTCCCAGAGCCGAAGAAAAACGGGCCGTACCCATGGTCGGCAGCACATGGTTTGGTCCGGCCAGATAGTCCCCTGCAGCTTCAGGAGAATAATCCCCTAGAAATATGGCTCCGGCATGCTGTATGGCTTGGAGCCAGGAATCCGGCTTTTCAATCATTAACTCCAGATGTTCGGCCGCAATCTTATTTGCCAGGGCAATGGCCTCGGCAAGATCTGCGGCAATTAAAATTACGCCACGGTTTTTCAGGGATTTTATGGCTATTTCCCGACGGCTCAATTCCTGCAGCTGGCGTTCAAGCTCCTGCACAACCTGCTCCGCGATTTCAAGGCTCGTTGTCACTAACATTGCCAGTGCCTGGGGATCATGTTCCGCCTGAGCCAGCATGTCTGCAGCAATATAAGAAGGATGGGCTGATCCATCAGCCAGGATTAAAACCTCGCTTGGACCGGCGATCATATCAATACCGACAAAACCGCTGACCTGCTGTTTTGCTTCGGCAACATACTGATTTCCGGGGCCGACGATTACATCAACCCTGGGGATGGATTGCGTGCCATAGGCCAGGGCTGCAATGGCCCAACTGGAACCGACCTTGAAAACCTGATCAATGCCGATCTCGCCGGCTGCCACCAGCAGGGCGGGGTGCACCTCTCCCTGGTCATTGGGCGGCGTCACCATAATCCGTTTCCGAACCCCGGCAATACCGGCCGGGATACCATTCATCAATACGGATGAGACCAGGGGTGTTTTACCGCCCTGCCCTCCTGGGACGTAAAGTCCTGCTGCTTCTACAGGTCTTACCAGACGTCCGGTAACCACCCCGTCATCACGGGTCATGGTCCAGGATTTCTCCAGTTCCTGCTCATGAAAGAATTGCAAGCGCTCAATGGCCAAGGCCAGTGTCTCCTTAAATGCAGAGTCAACTTGGGAATAGGCCCTGTCAAATTCCTCCTGCGTCACCTGAAGCTGGCTCATCTGAAAATCAGGGGCATCAAACTTGCGGTTATATTCAAGCAGAGCAGCATCTCCCTTTTCCTTGACCGATGCCAGAATTTCCGCGACCACCTTGCCGCAGCCAATGTCAGTTTCATGAAACCTGTGCAGCAGCTTTTCAATAAGCTCCTGCCCTGCTTCCGAAGCTGTCTGTGTTGGTGTTATTATCATGGTGCACACCTTATCTATGAAGCGTCTTCCTCTCTGAAGTTCTGGGCTATTGGATAACGCCTTCCATAGCCGAAAGCCTTGGAGGTAACCTTTAACCCGAGTGGGGCCTGCTTGCGTTTATATTCATTAAACCTGATTCGTTTTACAATATCTTCCACGGTATGGCGCTCAAAACCCATTGCCGCTATTTCAGCTACGCTTAAATTCTGCTCAAGGTATGCCTGTAGAATGGAGTCCAGCACTTCATAGGGAGGCAGGTCATCCTGGTCCAGCTGCTCCGGTGATAATTCAGCCGATGGGGGTTTTGTAATGATGCGGGCTGGGATTATTTCCCTTACCCGATTGATATAGTCGGCCAGTTTATAGACCAGCAGCTTGGGAACATCGGATATGACCGCCAGGCCTCCGCTCATATCACCATAAAGGGTACAGTAGCCCACTGCCATTTCCGATTTGTTTCCCGTGGACAACAAAAGAGAACCCTCTTTGTTGGAATAGGCCATGAGCAGATTGCCCCTGATGCGGGCCTGGATATTCTGTTCGGTTATATCAACTTTTGGAACCGCTTGTTGTTCATCTACAGTAAGAACATGGGACAAGCTTTCTTTAATTGCCGAGAATACTGATGAAATTACAACAACTTCGAACCGGCAGTCGAGGTTTTCCGCCAGTTGTTTAGCGTCTTCAACACTTGCAGCAGATGAATAGGGAGAAGGCATGGCCACGCCAAGAATATTCTCCGGGCCGAAAGCCTCGCAGCCAATGGCAAAGGTTACTGCCGAATCAATGCCGCCGGAAAGGCCTACAAGTCCTTTAGAAAAACCGCACTTGGCACCATAGTCCTTCACTCCCATGACAAGAGCGTCAAAGACCGTTCTAGTTTCTTGCAGTATCGCTGTATTATCGGCAGGCCCAGATTCCCTGGTATGCACCTCGGTGATTTGCTGTCCGTAGGGTCGTTCCTGCCAGATGTCGGTATCCACAATAACCATATCTTCTTTGAATCTTGCAGCTCGTGCCACAATATTGCCGCCGCTGTCCATGGCCATGGACCAGCCGTCAAAGAGCAGTGAGTCCTGCCCTCCTACCTGATTCACATAAATAAGGGGGAGCGTGTTGTTCCTGCAAACCCTTGTAAATATATCATGCTTCACAGTCTCTTTATCTATTTGAAAAGGAGAGGCTGAAATATTGACAAGCAGGTCAATTTTTCGCCCCTGGGCATCCAGACCGGAAAGCAGATCGTTTACAGGGTCGGTTGCATAGAGCTGCTGGGGGAAAGAGCCCTTGTCATTCCAGATATCCTCGCACACCGTAAGTCCCAAACGCAGCCCGTTGTACCTGCAGGGCTGACTCCGCCTGCCGGGCTCAAAGTATCGTGCCTCATCAAACACATCATAACTGGGGAGAAGTCTCTTTTGGGCTGTGAATAATATCCTGCCGTTTTCAATGAGACTGGCACTGTTATGCAGGGGTTTTCCAACTGCACCGGCATGCTTCTCAAGATGACCGCAGATAATTCCGATGCCGGAAATTCTGGAGATAATGTTCTGCAGGGCCTTATCATGCTCCATAAGAAAGGCTGGCCGCTCAAGAAGGTCCTGGGGCGGGTAACCGCACAGTGCAAGCTCAGGAAAAACAACCAGATCACACCCCTTTTCCCTGGCCTTCTCAGACCAGGAAATTATCTGGGCACTATTGTAGCCGAAATCCCCAATAACCGGATTAATCTGCACCAAAGCTATTTTCATTTTTCCACTGGCTCTGTGTCCCCTGCTGCCTGCATGAATTTTCAGAATCCGCTGCCTTTGCGCCTATCATAATCTCACCAATTCTCAATTGCAATTAGCAAAACATTTTTTGCCTCCATCGTACTTTGTCTTTTGCGTCCTGCAGTGCAAAATAGTCGGGCCAGAAACCGAATAATTTATCTGTTAGATCGTGCATCAGTTACTACATTGCACCTTATGGTGAAATATTGCAATATAACTACAGACTCCTGAAATAATGCGGGTTAATCGCACAAGAGTCTGTTACAAATCACTTTTCTCCACAATGCTTTATCAAGCTGAAAATGACAGGTGTTTCAGACAATGGGTCTGAGCCCATTTTTTTTGGGTGCAACAATTGCCCCCTGTTACCATGGTAAAATTGCTGAAGGTCATTGATCGGCCTGAGGCAGGCCTTCCCGGTCGACCGGCCAAGGGCCCTAAAGCTCTTTTAAACCGTTAGGACCATTCAGGACATTACGCATCTTTTTCACCAGGGCGTTTGGTGCAAAAGGTTTCTGGATAAAGGCGTATTCGCTGTCAGGAATCCCCTGATGAGCCAGGGACGGGCAGACATAGCCCGACATAAAGAGGATTTTTACTTCAGGATATGAAACAATAAACTGTTTGGCCAGATCAATACCATTCATTCCAGGCATCATAATATCGGTCACAAGGAGATCAACATTTTTTTTCTCCGCCAGCTTTAAGGCCTCTACCGCAGTTGCAGCAATGATAGGCTTATAGCCATAATAGGAAATCTCGTCTTCAATAATATCAAGAATGAACGGGTCATCGTCGACAACCAGCACAGTTTCAGAACCTTTTTTTCGCATCAGTCTTCCCTTCTCTCTCATTGCAAATTCTGCTTCAGGTACAGTTGCAAATGGGTCACCTGCTTCCCCTCAAGCAGGATGCACAAGTCTTTACCCTTAAGCAGATCATATGAATAATAATAAACTCAGACCCATTTATTATTATTCTCCAAGCGCGTATCGAAGTCAATTTTTTTTATTTTTTTTAATATCACTTGTTCTTCTGGTGATAATTCTTGTTTTTCTTCTTGGTTTATTTTACGATTTGTAAAAAATACTAATTCCTTCTGTTGGGAGTCTGCCATGCCAAACGAACTGCACGAGCTCTTTCAGTTAGCCGCCAGGTTTTTCTACAAGGCATATAAGCAGGGTGGCGGCTCCCAGGGCAAACTTGCCGCACAACTGGGTATTACCAACTCTTATCTCTCTTCCGTTATGGGTGGCGCAAGGAAGGCCTCCTTGGAACTCCAAATACAGATAGCCAATAGGCTTTACGGGCCCTATGATAAATTTCTCATAGCGGGCAGAAAGATTAAAGAAGGGCGCGACCCGCTGGAAAAGGAAAAGGGAAAGCCGCTTGACCCTGTGGAAAAACTCCTGGCCCAGCTTACCCATTATGTGTTGGACCACCAGCGCATAGAGCAGGAGTTACAGGTAAGCCAGGAGAAGTACAGGGACATCAGTTTGACCAGTGGCGACATGATTTTTGAAGTAGATCAGGATTTTAATATTATCTATGTTTCAGGCAAGGTACTGGAGACCGTTGGGAGGAATTCCGCAGATTTACTCGGCAGAAATATTTATGACTTTCTTGATGAAAGGGAAAGCTTACGCCTTATGGATTTAATCCGGGTATCTATCAAAAAACAAAATATAATAGATACTGTACTCACAATTACAACAGACACTGAAAAAAAATACAGACACCTCATAGCCAAGCCGGTTTTCAATTCCAATGGTGAGTTCAGGGGAGCCAGAGGAACATATAGGGATATCACCAAGAGAAAAAACCTGGAAAAAGACCTTGGGCAGCAGAACTGGCTCCTGCAGGTAGCCCTTGATTCGGTTGACAACTGTGGCATAGTCATCTCTGATGCACAGAATACAGTCTTGAAATGGAACATGGAGTACAAAAGGCTGCTTAACCACTCTCAGGAAATCCTCAAATCAAGAGACGCCCTGCAATATATTGCAGAAACCAAAGAAAAGACAGCAAATCCTGAACAGTTTGAGCGTCATATTAAGGAAGCGGCCCGGAGCAGATCTGCAATAACGCATACCTTTGAATTGCTTGATGGCAGGACCATAGAAAGAAAAGTAATTCCCCTATTTAAGGATGACGTTCTGGTTGGCAGGATAGCCCACCTTAAAAACATCAAAAAAAGCCGATGAAAGAACTCATATCTGAACTCTTGCTCGGCGCACTCTTGCACTTCAGGACTAAGTACTAGTTTTACCCTATCAGCTTACCCTGATTTTTTAATTATTGTGTAAAGCTTTTCCCTGTTGATACACTTCTGGACATTTCGATGTTCCATTGTAATTGCATGCGGTCATGCAATTTTACTGATTCCTGTATACTGCACCAACATCAACCTGTGGAGAGCTTAAATGGCTGAACGTATCAACACCCCAACTGTTATCTCAGCAGAAGAGGCCCTGCGGATTGAGATCATATTGAACCAGGCGCTCATTGACATACTCCTTGCCAAAGGACTCATTTCAGAAGATGAACTGATCAAGGGCATAAAAAAAATCAAGAGAGAACGGGAGATTATGACCAATGACTGGGACAGGCATTTAAAATAATCTTTGTATGTAATATCCTTCCAAGCAAACATTCCCCTTTTACTTCCAAAGCATTACCGTAAAGAAAGCAGATAAGGCGGCAGGTAGTTGTGGTTCCGTAGGTATTCCTGCTTACATTCCGTTTAATTGTCACGGAGAATCGCCTAACACTGCAGGCTATACGGATGTCTCGACTCGTAAAAAATGCGGATTAAACCCTCTCCAACTGCCTGAAAATTTTGCTTTTTAATACTTGTAGTTACTACAATTTTTGGTATAAAGTCAACTGTCAAGGAGGAAGTCCCATATGAAAATTAAAGTCAGCAACTACATGTCACCCCAGGTTATATCCATACCCCCCACCATGGGAATCCGGGAGGCATTTTTCAAGATGAAAGAAAACTCCATCAGGCACCTGCCTATCATGGATGAGAATAATACCCTGATCGGCATCATCAGCGACCGGGAACTGCGCAGGCCGAACTGGGTTGACGAGGCCCAGGACATCTCCCATGTATACTATCTGGACAATTCAATGCTGGTCAGCGATGTCATGATCACCAATGTCCACGTGGTCCATACATATGACACCCTCAACAAGGCTGTAGCTCTTCTGCTGGACAACCAGATAGGCGCTGCTCCCGTACTGGACAAAACCGGGACCCTGGTCGGCATGCTGTCGGCAATCGACCTGCTCCGGGCCCTCAAGGACTCCATAGACCAACAAAAAAAATCAAAGTAAACCAATGGTGCTTTTTCAGCTCATCCCAGCCATTTTTACTGGGCTTATATTGTATTGCTTACATTTTCGCGTTTGAACTGATTACAGGGGAAGGCCATGCTTTTACATCATCGTTTTATCGAGGTTGCAAAGAAACAGGGCGAAAAACTGGCATTTATCGACCGCACGTCAGACAGGGAGGTCACTTACTCAAAAGCACTTATCGCTTCGCTTCTGCTGCGCAGTAAATTCAAAAAGTACGATAAGGGCTTCCTGGGCGTAATGATCCCCACATCTGCCGGCTGCGGACTCACCGTTCTGGGTGCCTTGATGAGCGGCCACACCCCTGTGATGATCAATTATTCCACCGGTGCGGCTGACAACTGCAGATATGCCCAGGAAAAATGCGACTTTAAGACCATAATAACCTCCAAGGCCCTTCTGAAAAAGATTGACTGCCCCCATGTGGACGGTATGGTTTACATTGAAGACATCATGGCAGGTTTTAATACGCTTAATAAAATCAAGGCCGCCCTGCTTTCCAAGCTACCTGCTGCCTCTATCAAGAAACTGGTGGCAGGCAACAGCGATAATCAGGATGCTGTCATCCTTTTTACAAGCGGCAGTGAAAAGGATCCCAAGGCAGTTGAGCTTACTCACAGAAATATACTTTCAAATATTGAAAGCCTGACCGAACGCTTTAAGCTGAATGTAAATGACTCGTTTCTGGCCAACCTTCCCTACTTCCATGTCTTTGGCCTGACAGGCAACCTTTGGGCTCCCCTGTATCATGGCATGACAATAATCTCCTATGCCAACCCCTTGGATTATAAAAAGGTCTGTGAAATTGTCCGCGATGATAAGCCAAACCTGATGGTCGGTACACCAAGCTTTTTCTGGGGCTACCTGCGCAAGTCTGAGCCCGGCGATTTTGCCAGCCTGCGCCTTGCCCTGTGCGGAGCAGATAAATGTCCGGATGCCCTGCGCGAAGGCTTTATGGAAAAACACAACATGGTCCTCTATGAGGCCTATGGCACAACAGAAACCTCCCCTGGAATCTCGGGCAATGCCGAAGGATTAAACAAACCGGGAAGTGTCGGACTGCCGTTCGAAGGAGTTCAGGTAAGGATTGAGCATTACCAAACCGGAGAGGAATGCGCTCGGGGCGAAAGCGGCAAGATTCTGGTCAAGGGCGACCTGGTCATGAAGGGCTACTTTAATGATTTTGAAGAGACCTCGCTGCATATCCGTCGCGGCTGGTATGATACCGGAGACATGGGCAACCTGGATGAAGACGGCTACCTCTGGCATGTGGGCCGCCTGAAACGCTTTGTAAAAATCGGCGGTGAGATGGTCTCGCTTATCAGGGTGGAGAATGCCCTGGAGAAGAACCTGCCCGACGATGTACTCTGCTGTGTTGTTGAAGTGCCGGATGCCATCAAGGGCGCCCGCATAGTTGCGGCAGTGACCGCACCCATTGACGAAAAGAAAACCCTGAAAAAAATGGCAGCCGACCTGCCGAAGATCGCCCTGCCAAAAATTTTCACCGTCATTGAAGAGTTCCCCAAGATGGGAAGCGGTAAAATCGATTTCAGGCAGGTAACCCACATGGTTAGAAAGATATTAATTAAGGAAGAGTAATAAATAAACCCCTGCACCACATCATATAAATAGTCTTTTCAATCCAATCAACCTGCTGTAATTATTATTTTTTATTTTTCCCATCCTCTCAACATATAGGGATCGACCCTGTTCCGCACCACAACATGTTGTATATATAGGCGCACTTAAAACAACAGAAATTCAGATATATGGATTTAAAAGTTAAAAAAAACTTGACTTTTTTCCTCATACCATGCACCATGAGAGCGGAAAAAGGAGATTTTTTTCTTATAACTCAACCGAGTTAGCAAGCCACCTGATTACTCCATGCGAAACCCTGCAGCTTTACTGATAATCTTTCTCATTTTTGCCCTGACTTTTCCTTTTGCAGGACAATGTGCCGGCAGCAATGCATCCTCCCCGGGTACAACAATTCTTACTTCTGACTACAAATTTTCTCCCGGGGCAAGCCAGCTTTCTGAAGTACGCCGACAGATTATCGAGTCTTATCAGCCTGCCCCGGACAACTCTTTCGTCCTCCTGGACAGGTCGCTGGATACAAAAAGAAAACCTGTACGACTGGTCAAGATTTCTGACAGTTCGCTGCGCAAAAAACTTTCTGCCCGTAGCGCCATTGTCATGGATGCCGGCTCAGGAAAGGAAATCTATTCCCACAATCCGGACCGACCGGGACAGCCTGCCAGCACCATCAAAGTTCTTACCAGCCTGCTTGCCATGGACTACCTGAAAAATAATGCCCTGGTGCCTGTATCCAGCTGGGCCGCAAGCATGCCGCGCTCCAAAATATATATTCGAAAGGGCAAATCATACTATGCCGACGACATGATAAATGCCGTACTCATGGCATCGGCCAACGATGCCAGTGTAGCCCTGGCTGAAAAAATAGCCGGTTCAGAATCAGGTTTCGCCAAAATGATGACCAGAAAGGCCAACGAGCTCGGCGCCAAAAAAACAATTTGCAAAACAGCCTCTGGTTTAACCGCAAAGGGCCAGCAGACAACCGCCAGAGACTTGGCAATGATCTTCAGGGCAGCCATGCAGCACCAGGAATTTGCCGATAGAATTAAGCTCCTTAAGGCCAAAACTTCTTACGGCAAAACCCTTAGAAGCCACAATAAAGCCTTATGGCAGATTGACGGAGCCCAGGGAGGCAAGACCGGTTACACCTGGGCCGCCAAGCAGACCTATGTTGGTAAATTCTCGCGCAACGGTGAAGAGATCGTCGTGGCAATCCTCGGCAGCCGCAACATGTGGAATGATATTGCCAAACTTGTGGATTACGGTTTCAGCAAACAACTCCAATTGGCAGGCCGGGAAGACAACAATACAAAAACCTACGTTATCCCCGCACCCCCAGCCCCCCACTCCGATTTAGTCGTCCTCAGCGGCAATAAAAAAACAGAAAGACTTTAGAAGACTGAATAGTATTTCCCATATATTCCTTTCTTATTCCCCCCTCTTTATTATATCCTGAAGATTGAACGGGAATTTATCAGTGGGATGCCCGCTTCTACACTGCTTTGTTATGTAAAATAGGGGAAAATCAATATGACGGACAAGGAATCCATCCGCTCAGCATGGCTAAACATGCAGGCAAACAATGCTATTGCACCTGGGTGGGGTAAAGCTGCCGAAAAACTGCGGGGCCTGCAGGTATACCGTGATGTTGACACAGTTTTTGCCACCCCGGACGCATCTCTGCATCAGGCCCGCATCAACTGCCTTGTTGACGGTAAAAATCTTGTCATGCCGGCCCCCTCCATACGTGAAGGTTTTTTCATTTTATCCGCCCGTAGCGTTCCCTTTAAAGACATTTCTGCGGCAACAACTTACAAGGGCCTTGAAAAAAACGGCCAACTACTGAAAACAGATGCCATACCCGAACTTTCATTGGGACTGTTGCTCACCGACTCACTTTCAATAGACTTTGAAGGCGGCAGGATAGGGGACGGTCATGGTTTTTTTGATCTGTGCTGTGCCCTGCTCCAGGAATTTAACGGTCTGCAGCAGGGCTGGGCTGTTTTTACTTTTATACTGGAAGAGCAGATTTCCGGGGCCCCTCTTCCCCAGGAGACATGGGATATAAAAATGTCCGGAGCGATAACCCCAGCCGGGGTACGCACGTTCGAGGCGCCAGTTCAGAAACCAAGGATATGCTGGGACATGCTCCCCCTGGATCGGATCAAAAGGATCGACCCGCTCTGGAAGCTTTACAACAAAAGGCTAAAGGCTGAAGGGGTTAGGTTACAAGGGGTCTAGGAGTCAAGGTTTCGAGGGTAAAGACATAAAAACATGCTGGAGTGTTGATTTGATATTTGCAGGAATACTCCTGCAAGTTGCTGCTATAGCCAACAATTGCCCAGCATCATATTGTTGGAATTGCTTATCTTTATTCACTTTCAAATATTTAGATCAAGAGATTTTCGATAGTGCTGCAGATGCGCAAAAGCCGGTCTTCAGCAATAGTAAAGCTATGCTGAAGACCGGCTTTCAGGTAAGCGACTGCAAGGAGACTTGGAAGCAGATGTGGTGCAAGCGGAAATCGCCTATGTTATATCCCTACAGACCCTGCCGAACCCTCCCGGGTTGAACCCGGAAGCCCAAAAAACCCGGGCCTGGGCATAATCAATAAACCAGTGCCCGCCGGGATCCCTTTTATCCGATGTAAAGACAAATGGCTGGCCTGCTGAAAAACACGGATGCAGGTAAAGTTCCTTATTGTTTTTTGTTTTTACCGCCAGGGACAAGGCCTCTTCAAATGTTGGCAAACGCCAGTCGTTATAACCTGCAAAGCTGGACCTGTTCAACTCTTCCATCCACTTCTGGATAGTCTTGATGGAGTTTATTTCACTTCCACCCCGGTGCCACATGAGCTTTGTTGTCAAGTCGGTTACCGTCAGGCCGTCTCCATTGTCCACGAGATACCCTGCAGCATCGCCATTCGGGTTGTAGCGCCGCTCAAACAGTCCGGAGCTGCGGACCAGACCTTCAATTTCCTCTTCTTTAAAGGCAAGGGGGCTGTTCCGCAGGATCCGTGGGTTCAATTCCGGCACAGGATCCGAAGGGCCGGGTAGACCGGTTTCCTGCATCTCCTCCTCTTCTTCAGCCTTAATGGGTATGACCAGGGAGTGGTCATCACTGTCCACGACATTTTTCTTGAGCCAATGCTTGATGTCATCATCAATGGCATAACTTGCATCAAGGGTAGTTGACTTGCCCTGGCCTGCAATACATGTGTCGATCAGTTCCTGGGGGGCCTCTATCCTGGCAATTATCCTGGCGTATTTTATGCCCCGCTCCATAAGGAGCAGCCTTGCAGGCGGCTGCCAATTATCGACATAAAAATAGTAAAAGCGCTCGTTTTTGTTCTTTACCCTTTCCTTGCCGCCCCAGCTTTCAAATATACCGAAGGTCTCTGCCGGCTTTAAATCCCAGTCAATGGAGGCCTGTGTAGGATCTATGCCTAATTTTGTTAAAAAACTCATCCATTCTCCCTGCATTCAGATTTAATCATGTATAAAAATAACTTTTTTTGAGAATAATTCCCAGAAAGAATAGTTTGTCAGATTTTTCTGACAAGTTTTTTTTTCTCCTCCGGCATAAAAACCTGCAATATCATCAGAAAAATTCATGGCAACCGGATACTGTTCACTTCTCTCTATTACCACCATAATTACATTTTTCTTACTTTTGAGCTACAAAGTTTTCTTGCAATAAGCAGGCCTTGCCAATACTATTACCCTGCTAGCTCATAGTAAGGGCACGGTTGTATCGGACCTGAACCCATATCGACAAGTTGCTTAAATAACGAATTAATCCCTATATTTTTTTTTATCCTGGGGCGCAAGGATCAATTTTTTGTTTTACCCGGCAGCATCGAAAATAAACGTCCCACGGAACCGCCGGCTATAAGACTTTTCCAACGTCTTTGATGTCCGGCATGGAAAACCAAAACTATTCAGCCCCTTCCTTGGACCTGTGACCTACCTGACAGCTCACGGATTCAGGCACATACTAGATGAAATAGGGCACCCATAAAATAATGAAAAAAATTTCACTCTCACCAAAATGGACCTTTGAAATCTCACCCGGCTCCCCCATGCAGCTTGGTGCCACCATTATGCCGGAAGGCATCAACTTTGCAGTTTTTTCCAGGCATGCTGAAAACCTCTGGCTGGTACTTTACTCGTCAACAGGTGCACGCATCGGTGAAATAGAACTGGATCCGGTCCACAATAAAATCGGCGATATATGGCACATCCTGCTCCGTACCGGGAAACATGATTTGCAATACTGCTTCAGGGTAAGCGGACCCCACGATCCCAAGGGATCAGGTCATTTTTTTGAGCCCAAGGCTCTCCTGCTGGACCCCTATGCAATGGCACTTGCAGGCGCTGAAAAATGGAATGACCCGAGTAAAAAAAAGGGGGGCTTTAAGCGACGCTGCCTTGTCGTGGACAACCATTTTGACTGGGAGGATGATCGGCCTCTGCAAATTCCCCTCCAGGACACAATCATTTACGAAATGCATGTTCGGGGCTTTACGCAGCATCCCAGTTCCAAAGTAAAGCACCCAGGAACCTTTGCCGGTATTGTCGAAAAAATACCATACCTTCAGGAGTTGGGCATCACTGCTGTGGAACTGATGCCGGTTAATGAATTCAACGAAAAAGAAAACACCAATATCAACCCTGTAAACGGCCGGAAACTTGTAAATTACTGGGGCTACAGCCCCATAACATTCTGCGCCCCCAAGGCTTCTTACGCTGCTGACAATAAAAACGGCAACCAGGTAAGTGAATTCAAGGCAATGGTAAAGGCTCTGCACAAAGCCGGCATAGAGGTAATACTGGATGTGGTGTTCAACCATACGGCTGAAGGCGGCAGCGATGGGCCCATGCTCAGCTTCCGGGGGCTGGATAATCCAATCTATTATCTCCTTGATCCAGACACCAGGGAATATCTCAATTTTTCCGGATGCGGCAATACCCTCAACTGCAATCATCCCATTGTCAGGCAGCACATTATCGCCTGTCTGCATTTTTGGGTAATTGAGATGCATGTGGATGGCTTCCGTTTTGATCTTGCCTCCATACTGGGAAGAGACCAGAACGGCGAACCCCTGAGCAATCCCCCCATGGTTGAAATGATCGCCGAAGATCCCATCCTGTCCCATACTAAACTGATAGCCGAAGCGTGGGATGCTGCAGGCTTGTACCAGGTGGGAAGTTTTTCCACCAGTGGCCGCTGGGCCGAATGGAATGGCCAATTCCGGGATGATATCCGTGCTTTCATGTGCGGCCATGAAGGCAAGGTGCCATCTCTGGCTACACGTATTGCCGGCAGTTCAGATCTGTTCCAGAAAAGTTTGCGCCGGCCATATAACAGTATAAATTTTGTCACCAGCCATGACGGTTTAACCCTCTCTGACCTGGTAAGTTACAACAGCAAGCACAACCGGGAAAACGGCGAAGACAATCGGGACGGCTCTGACCATAATATCAGCTGGAACAGCGGTACTGAAGGCAAGACAGACAATAGGGCAATACATTTACTGCGTGCCAGGAGAATACGAAGCCTGGCGGTCATTCTCATGCTTTCACAGGGCGTGCCCATGGTGCTGGCCGGCGATGAATTCGGCCGGACCCAGGCAGGCAACAACAACGCCTACTGCCATGACAGTCCCTTAAGCTGGATTGATTGGAATCTAAAAGAAAAAAACCAGGACCTTTTCCGTTTTTTCAGCTTGCTTATCGCTTTGCGAAGAAAACATCCTGTTTTCAGGCGCTCTGATTTCTTCCCGGATCTGCCCCATGAGCTCCATCACCCTATCAGGTGGCAATCCACACAGCCCGGCACCAACGACTGGTCAGACTCCTCCAAAAGTTTGGCATTCCTCCTGGACGGCGAGGGAGCGGAAGGCAAACCGGACAATGACTTTTTCGTCATGTTGAACGGTCACCCATCAAAAGCGCAGAGATTCACGGCCCCGAACCCGAAAAGCAACCTCAGGTGGCGTCAAGTTATCGATACTGCTGCTCCGCCGCCCCTGGATATCGTGGAAGATAAAAAGGGAATTCTCCTGCCATCCTACAAAAACATCAAGGTAGAGCCGATGGGTGCCGTGGTTCTCATTTCAGCTGCAAAGTGATATGGCCAGACAGTTCCTCTTCATCGGCGACTCGTTAATCGAGTTTTTCAATTGGCAGAAACGGTTTCCGGCCGAACATGTTTATAACTTCGGCTCAGCGGGAGAAACGGCGGAAGGCCTCCTCTCCAGGCTGCCGGGCATTATTGCACGAATCGAGTCTCCCGACCTGGTTATGATTATGACCGGCACCAACAACATTGCCATGGAGGATTACGGCTTCCTGGTAACATACGAAAAAATAATTGATCTGCTGCGGAAAAATTATGCCCGGGCAATCATAGTTATAACCAGCCTGCTGCCCATGGAACTTTTCTTTCTCGGAGATGCAGTTCCCCGGGTCAATAAAAGATTGAATGATATTGCCAGGGACAAGAATACTGTCTACCTTGACCTGTATCCGTTATTTCTCGGAGAAGATTCAAAGGCCATAACCTCCTATTATGAGGCTGATGGTGTTCATTTAAGCGAAGCCGGCTATGAAGTATGGGCCCGGGCTCTCCAGGATACTGTTCTTCCTTCCCTTGGCTGAATGCTTTTTATCCGGTCCTGTACCATTTGTTTTGCCAACTTCACCTTGCCGAAAACAGATTAATTATTTATAGTCACACCCTTGTTATTCGTAAATCGAACACTTATTGTATTTATTGTTTGTTGGCAGGATCGTCTTGTTTGATTTTGACAATAAGTGCACCTGGAATAAAACGCTTACATCAGGCCCCTTTTTGTCCGCGTCAAAAAATACTACGACGACAGATATTACGTTCATAATTTATAGATTTTATTAGGCCCTGTTGATGTCTGCATAACATCTTGCGCAATCATCATATTTGAGCCTCGAGAATTTTATCAAACCCATAACGTACCGGTATTAAAAAAAATTTGAGGAGGATATTTCATGTACAAGTTTATTTCTTTATGCTGCAGCTTTGTTTTTATAATGGGCTTAACCGCCTGCAGCCAGGACAAGCCCAAGGAACAGGCCAGCACTCCGCAAACCGCCCAGCAACAGCCTGATGTCGGCATGGCCACTGCCCCGGCGACACCTGTCACAGGAAAGGTGCTGGAAACCATGGATGCCGGCGGCTACACCTATCTGAACGTGGAAACAGATGCCGGCGCAAAATGGATAGCCGTGAACCAGACTGCTGTTGAGGTTGGTGAGGAGGTTACCTTTATGGACGGCATGGTTATGCAGAATTTCTTCAGTAAAACCCTTGACCGAACCTTCCCGGAAGTAGTTTTCTCAGGCGGTCTTGTCGGCAAAAATGCAGCCCCCCCGGCTATGCCGCCGGCGGGAACAGGTGCAGAATCATTTTCCCAGGCCCTTTCCTCTGAAGGCGGCAGTGCTGCAGCTTCCGGCGCAGCAGGTATGGCTACCGGCAGCAAGAAAGCCGTTGTGCCTTTTGCAGAGATCAAGGTAGAAAAGGCCACTGGTGAGAACAGCTATGCGGTTGAGGAAATTTTCAGCCAGGCTGCAGACCTTAACGGCAAAACCGTTATGGTCAGGGGTAAAGTCATGAAAGTATCTCCGCGCATCATGGGCCGCAACTGGATTCACCTGCAGGACGGAACAGGAAATCCTGACAGCAACACCCACGATCTGGTTGTTACAACTTCACAGGAACTTGAGTCTGATTGGGACATAATTACCATTGAAGGCGTTCTTGCGGCTAATAAGGATTTTGGCTCCGGTTACTCCTATTTGGTAATTATCGAAGAAGCTAATATTAAGCAATAATCTGACAATATGGATTATCCCGTTCACGGGCCCCATCACGCCGGAGCCCGTGAACTTTTTTTACACGTTTAACCTGCAGTACTGACCAGGCTTTTATTCTATGAAGGTTGTAATAATCGGCCCCGGCGCTCTGGGCTGCCTCTTGGCTGCCTCACTTACTATTAAACTGGGACAATCGAACAAGAACATCCCCGAGCTAGACCTCTGGCTCCTGGATTACAAACCGGAGCGGGCCCAATACCTCTGCGAACACGGCCTGATTTTAGAAGAAAACAACCGGAAAAAACCTTGCAGGATAAAGGCAACCACCGACCCGGCAGAGATCGGTCCTGCTGATATCATCATTCTCTGTGTTAAATCACTACAGGTAGCTGCAGGCCTTCAGCAGGCAGCAAAACTTGTTCAACCCGACACACTCCTTGTTGCCATGCAAAACGGCATTGGCCACCTGGAACTTCTAAAGGATAAACAGAAACTGCCTTCAATTGTTCTCGGTGTTACAGCCCAGGGAGCAAACATGGTGGCCCCGGGTCATGTGCGTCATGCCGGCGACGGCTTGACCAGGATCGGTTTTCTCAAATCCGCAAGTTTTACAAAATCACTTCTTCTTGCCAAGGTTTGCAACATGCTGAACTATGGCGGAGTTGAGACGGTTATCGTTGATAACATTCTTGATTATGTATGGTCAAAGCTCATCATCAATGTGGGCATTAATGCCTTAACCGCTATGCATCGCTGCCCCAATGGTAAACTGCTGGAATCAGCCGACACCTTGGAAAAACTCAGCACTGCGGTCAGGGAGGGAGAAACTGTTGCCAGGGCCCTGAACATGGAATTGATTGGTGATCCGCTTGCCATGACAATTGACGTTTGCAGGAAAACGGCACAAAACCTATCCTCCATGCTGCAGGATGTGAATAACAAGCGGCCTACCGAAATAGATTCCATCAACGGGGCAATCATTGCCGCTGGCAGAAAACTCGGGATTCCCACCCCTGTTAACGATGAGTTGCTTCAAAGTGTAAAAGAGATCGAGCAAGCTTACTAAGGCCTCGAAACAGCCTTTAAATCCCTGCATATGACAAAAATTAACCCCGCACTCATCGGTTTTGATATTGACGGCGTGGTCGCAGATACTGGTTCCGCCTTCATACGTATCGTTAATGAAGAATACGGCATAAACTCCATCACCCTGGATGACATCACCAGCTTCGAAGTAGTCGACTGCCTCGATGTGGATCAGGGAATTATTGAAGAGGTTTTCGCCCGCCTGCTCGATGAACCATTAGCCACCGGGTTGCAGCCCATGAAAGATGCCATATCCGTCCTGCACAGGTTTGCCGAGGAAGCACATCTGACCTTTATCACAGCCCGTCCCCATGGAGAACCTATCGCCCGATGGCTCAAACATTTTCTACAGCCAGCTGCATTTGAAAAAATACGGCTGGTGGCAATGGGCGCCCACGACAACAAGACCTCCTATATAAAAGATATGGGACTGAAATACTTTGTGGATGACCGGCTGCAGACCTGCCAGATGCTGGCCAGAGAGGGCATTAAGCCCCTTGTCTACAACCAGCCCTGGAATAAGAATGGACATGGTCTGCCAACTGTCAATGACTGGCGGTCCATACATGCCCTTTGCTTTGACTGAGCCGTCCCCAAAACGTATCAGCCGCTGAATTTATTGTTCTGTCAACAGATTGTTTACACATCAATAACGATATGTTAGTAATTTATATCACTATTATTTTTTATTGCTGTTAAACTAACTATCCTGCAGGATTTTTGGAAATGGAATGTCCCAAATGCGGTCACCATTTTAGGAGCTATAAAAATCCACTGCCAACAGTGGATATAATTATCGAGGCAATGGAAGGCATCGTATTAATAGGAAGAAAGAACGAACCCCTGGGCTGGGCCCTGCCGGGTGGATTTGTTGATTACGGAGAATCCCTTGAGCAGGCAGCAGTGCGCGAGGCTCTTGAAGAAACAGGCCTCCATGTTGCGCTCACCCGGCAGCTTAAGACCTATTCTGATCCTGAACGCGATCCAAGACACCACACGATTTCAACGGTCTTCATAGCAACGGCGGATGGGTTGCCCAGTGCAGGCGATGACGCTCGCGAGACAGGTATCTTTACCCGGAAGACCCTGCCTCCCCTGGTTTTTGACCATGCAAAAATTTTAGCTGATTATTTTACGTTCAAAAAAGAAACCAACAGACCATGACCAATTCCAGCATGAAAATCCTGCTTGTTGATGATGATCCGTCAATTCTTGAGATCCTGTCAGACCTGATGGCCATCTTCGGACATGGGTATGAGACTGCCAATAATGGACTTGAAGCGCTCGAGAAACTGAAACAGGACTCCTACGATATTGTTCTTACCGATATGATGATGCCCGGTATGGACGGCATGGAACTCCTGAAATATATCCACAGCAATTATCCCCACATCAAGATCATGGTCATTACCGGTTATGACCGCACCTTCACCTATACTGATGTGATCCGGGCCGGGGCCGGCGATTTTATTTCCAAGCCTTTCAATACCGACGAACTGGAAGCCAAGATCAACAGACTTGTCCAGGAAATAAAGCTCCTGCGCCAACTGGAACTCCTGTCAATTTCCGATGGACTGACAGGTCTCTATAACCGACGCTATTTTGATACCAAGATCCTTGAGGAAGCTCGCCGGGCCCACCGCCAGAATCATGATCTCTTCCTGGTTTTGCTGGACGTTGACAATCTCAAGGAGGTGAATGACAGATACGGCCACCCTGCCGGTGACAAGCTCCTTAAATCTGTGGGCGAAATCATCAAACAATGCATCAGGGAAAACGTCGACTGGCCCTTTCGTTACGGCGGCGACGAATTCTGTGTCATCCTGACCCAGGTTTCACATGATCAGGCATTGATGACCGCTGAACGCTTCATTCAAAGCTTTAATGAAAAAAAACTGCCGCCTACCGGATTGAGCATAGGCCTGGCCAGGTTCGTCCGCTCCAGGCAGCAAAAATGGCCAGAAGACATTGCCGATCTGATTAAGAGAGCTGATTCAGCCCTGTATGAAGCCAAACATACCGGCAGAAACCGTGTTGTAGTAGATAGAAATAATGGCAAACAGCAAGCAGAGCAATGATACTAACAAGCCGGTTGAAATAAGCCGGCTTCTTGCCGCTGTTTTTAAAAACAAAAAATGGCACTCAAAGCTTGAGTTGCACAGAGTTTTTGATTTCTGGGACTCCACAGTTGGCAGAGAAATAGCCGCCGTGGCCCAGCCATCGCTTTTCCGTGGTCATGTCCTCTGGGTCAGGGTAACAGACTCTATCTGGATGCAGCAGCTGCACCTGCAGAAAATATTACTACTGGATAAGATAAATCTGCAGCTTCATGAAGAAAAAATCACAGATATCCGCTTTCAACTCAACAGTTCTCTGCCTCCCCCGCCCGCGCCTGAAATCTTGAAAACCACGCCCGTTTTCCCGGACAAAAAAGAAGAGCAGAAGTTCGACAAGCTCATCAGCTCTCTGGAAAATGATGACCTGAAGGCCTCGCTTAAAAGCCTCTGGGTGAAGATGCAGATGAAGGGATAAAAAAAGGTTTCTAGGGGTCAAGGGGCCGAGGGGTCAAGGGTAAAACACTTTACGCTGTGTGCAAAGCATTGCATATTTCTCTCAACTTTAGGCATTTATACCCCCTTGAGGGGTACTTGTAACTTCAAAGTTCTCCTCCCGCATAGTGGGAGGCATCAGGAGATAAGCGAAGACTTCGGATAAGCGAAGACTTCGAGCCACCTAAAAGGGGGCGAGCTACTTCCTGGTTCGAATATCGTGTCAATCGTCCGATGTTTCGTTAGAGGACAATATCGAACAAGAAATTTTGAATGATGAAATTGCACAACTGAAAAGACTATATAACTTCATGAGTTATCTTCTCTAGGGTCAAGTAACTTTCGGAGAAAAAATGAAACGCAGTTTCTTAACTTTTTAACTCCTTCGATATTCTGCGGTTCCTTGTTCAATATTCTGCAGTTCATTTTTAAATTATCCCGTTCAATTTCTCGCCGTATCGGTTGAACCTATCCGGGTCCACAACTAAAAGTTATGGGTTTCGCGACAACTAACATATCCTCGGCAACGGCTCACCGTGGAGCATATCAACAGTGCGGGCCGAGCCGATTATGGTCTCCAGCACCACCTGTCCCGGGTGGTCGGCAATAACCTCACCGATGATGCAGGCATTTTCCCCGTATTCCGTTTTCTGTATAACTGCCAGCAGACTTTCCGCAGCACCCGGCTCGACAAATGCCAGCAATTTTCCTTCATTGGCAAGGTACAGCGGATCAAGTCCCAGTAGTTCGCAGGCGCCCATGACATCACCTCTCACCGGCAGATCTTTTTCCCGGATACGAATTCCAACCTCTGATGTCAGAGCAAGTTCGTTTAACGTTGTGCCCACCCCGCCCCTGGTCGGATCACGCAGGACATGGATGGAGTTTCCTGCTTCCCTGATTATGGCTGAAACCATATGATTCAAGGGGGCCGAGTCACTCGTAAAACCTCCCTGGATCTGCAATCCCTCCCGCTGACAGAGAATAGTGGCGCCATGGTCAGCCATTGTGCCGCTCATGATAATTTTGTCGCCGGGCCTGCAGTTTTTGGCTGAAATATCGAGCCCCTCATCAAGCAGGCCGATCCCGGTTGTATTGATAAATATCTTGTCCGCTTTACCGACCTGGACAACTTTGGTATCACCAGTGACTATCTCGACTCCGGCCTTATCCGCTCCTGCCTTGAGCGAGCGCACAATAGTCTCCAGGTCCGCATAGGAAAAACCCTCCTCAATAATCATGCCCACGGCAAGATACAATGGTTTAGCACCCCGCATGGCAAGGTCATTAACCGTGCCGTGGACGGCAAGGGAGCCGATATCGCCTCCGGGGAAAAAAATAGGATCGACCACAAAAGAATCCGTGCTGAAGGCAATGGTCTCTCTGCCTGCTTGCAGGACAGCACTGTCCTCCATGGCAACAAGGGCTTTACTTCCAAAGCTTGCAACAAAGAGTTTTTCAATCAGTTCATGGGAAGCCTTGCCGCCGCTTCCATGGGCAAGTGTTATCTTTTCCAGCATATATCAATCTCTTCCTTTAGCCTGAATTCGTACCGGCAATGGGGTGGAATTCAGTTTTAAATTAGTCTTGAATCGTGGCAAATTACACATTATCTTGCCACCCTAATCATTTCACAGTAATGATTATGTGCTTCATGTAAGAATTTTATGGTTCCTGCAAAAAAGTTCAGCTGCAGAAGCTTCTGATCTACCCGGGAACCAATACCATTATCAAGACGCTATTTAAAGCGATCTCTTTGCCCAACATAAATTTTTCATAACGGATTTGAATTTATGGCCCCTCACAACATTCTTGAAAGAATAGGTAATACGCCAATTATACCCATCAACCGGCTTAACCCGACCCAAAAGGTAAAGGTATACGCTAAGCTCGAATCGTTCAACCCGGGGGGCTCGGTGAAAGACCGCATCGCCCTGTCCATGATAGAAACCGCAGAAAAAAGCGGGGCCCTGACACCTGACAAGATCGTCCTTGAAGCAACCAGCGGCAATACCGGCATAGGGATGGCCATGGTCTGTGCGGTCAAGGGTTATCGGTGCCAGCTTGTAATGCCCGAATCCGCCAGCATAGAACGGCGCAAAATCATGGAGGCCTATGGTGCGGAGATTCTGCTCACACCTGCCAAGAGAAGCACGGATGGTGCCATAGAGCAGGCTTACATCATGGCCCGGGAACATCCTGACCGCTACTTCCTCACAGATCAGTTCAACAACGAGGCCAACTGGCAGGTCCATTATCGTACAACGGGCCCTGAAATATGGGAACAGACAAAGGGCAAGGTTACCGACGTGATCGCAACCCTTGGCACGACAGGTACGGCCATGGGTCTCTGCAGGTATTTTACGGAACAGCACCCCGAGGTGAGGGTGACAGCGGTCGAGCCCTTCCTGGGCCATAAGCTGCAGGGGCTTAAAAACATGAAAGAGTCCTACAAGCCTGGAATTTTTGATAAAAATCTGCCATTCCAGATCATCAACATCCCGGATGACGAATCATTTAAGATGGCCAGGGAACTGGCACGCCGGGAAGGCATCTTTGCCGGCATGAGCTCCGGGGCGGCCATGTGCGCGGCTCTGACCAGGGCCGAGCAGATCAAGGAGGGGTTCATCGTAGTAATCCTGCCGGACGGCGGAGAAAAATACCTGAGCACAACACTTTTTTCCACCCAGGAGGAAGATAAGAAAAAAACCTCCCCTGAAGATCTACTGCGTTTCCACAACAGTCTCACGAAGAAAAAGGAAATCTTCCGCCCGATCTCCGGTAAAAAGGTAACCTTTTATGCCTGCGGTCCAACAGCCCATGAGCATGCAAACCTCTCCCACTGCAGGCGTTTTATTGTGGCCGACCTGATAAACAGGGTTATGGAAAGCAAGGGTTTCAACGTGCAGTTTTATATGAATTTCACCGACCTGGACGACAACACGATCCGTGGTGCTGAAACATCCATGCAGCCGCTGGCCGAATTTACCGAGACTTATATCCGGGAATTCAAGGCTGACATGGATGCCCTTGGGGTTAAGAACGCCACCGGATTTCCCAGGGCCTCTCAACATGTGGAGGCCATGATCGATATTGCGGCTCAGCTCATTAAAAAAGGCTATGCCTATGAAAAGCACGGCTCAATCTACTTCGATATCTCAAAGTTCAAGCGTTACGGCAAACTTTCGGGGGTGGATCTCAGTAAGATCCAAATAGGCAAGACCGTCGATCTGGACGATTATGAAAAGGAAAACCCGGTGGACTTTACCCTGCTCAAACGCTCAACCCTGTCCGAGTTGAAACAGGGCATATTCTACAAGACGGAATGGGGCAACGTCCGGCCCGGATGGCATATTGAGTGCGCTGCCATGTCTACCCATTATCTTGGCGAAACCATTGATATTCATACCAGCGGCCGCGACCTTATATTCCCGCACCACGAAAATGAGATTGCCATTGCCGAGGCCCTTACCGGGAAACCCCTTGCCAACTACTGGCTCCATTCCGAGCAGCTTCTGGTGGAAGGGAAGAAAATGTCGGCTGCAACCCAAAACCTGCTCACCCTCAAGGACCTGCTCAACAAGGGATATAACGGCAGGGAAGTCAGGTTCCTGCTCATGGCGACCCATTATAGAAAACCACTGCATTTCTCCTTCAAAAAACTGGATGAAGCCAGGAAGAACTTAAGGAGGCTGGATGAATTCACCCAGAAACTCCTCTGCCTGCCCCCCGGCCTGCCCCACCCAAAGGTGGCCGCCTACCTCTCCGACATGGAGGAGAGATTCTGCGGGGCGCTGGCCAACGACCTCAACATGTCACGGGCCCTGGGCGCCATCTTTGATTTTATCAAAAAGATAAACCCGATCCTGTCACAGGGCCAGCTCGACCTGGAGCAGAAAAAATACATCCTGGAGGCCTTTGAAAAAATAAATGGCATCCTGAACCTCCTGAAGCTGAAGGAATGCCCCCTGGCGCCGGAAATTGACCGGCTCATCAAGGACCGTGAAGAAGCGCGAAAAAATAAGGATTGGGAACGGGCCGACACTGTGCGCAACGAATTGGCCCAAAAGGGATTTGGCATAGTTGACACCCCCAAGGGGCCGGTCTGGAAGGAAATAGAAAAAGTTGAGCAGTAGTCCTGCGGCCTCAAAAAGCTGCCCAGCGGCTGCTATTGGGATGCAGCAAGCCCATGAGATCAGGCTCCTTCACAACTCCCGGGTTCTTTCTGATGTGCTACTTTTCACTCAACTGCAGTCTTGCCGTATACGTTATCCGGAGGCGGCGTGCCTCTTTTCTCCTGCGAAACAGTAAAAGCCTTTAAATCCGGCTTGTCCTTGCGGTTCAGTGAAACCAGAGCCTGCAACACATCCCAGCTTATCTGTTCCCTCTGGGCCATGGCTGTCATCTCCTCAAGAGCTGTACGGTTATCATATGAAACCGGCCGGTACGGACGCGGCGAGATAAGGGCGTCATACACATCGGTGACCGCAACAATTTCCACCATGGGATCACTAAGCTTCACCCCACGCATGTATCCGGAACCATCGCGGCGTTCATGGTGGTCCCTTGCCACCTTGGCAGAAAAATTA
>CAMYKS010000011.1 GCA_947259115.1 uncultured Desulfobulbaceae bacterium
AAATTAAATATTATATTGTCTGAACATGAGCTCCATGCTAAAATGAAAAATTACCTTAACAAATTATGTAGTTTGAAAAACCGAACAGATTTCTTTTTGGCCGAGAAATTCCTCCTGTATTCCCCTAAATTGGCCCCTAAGACATGACAGGAACATTATGAACACGTTTAACAAGATTCTCCGTATTTCCATTTTTATTCTTCCATTATTTTTTGCAGGCGGATTTCGGGCCCACGGCTCATCTGATGACATGCAGGAAACCTATAAAAATCTCGAGATTTTCTCAAATGTCCTCAGCATTGTACAACAAAACTATGTTGATGGCATTGATACGCAGGAAACCATCGAGGGGGCAATCAAGGGTCTGCTCACCAGCCTGGATCCCCATTCCTCTTTCTTAAAGCCCGATGACTTCAAGGAACTTCAGGTGGAAACCAAGGGCAGTTTCAGTGGTATCGGAATTGAGATCACCGTCAAAGACGACGTACTTATTGTTGTTTCGCCCATTGAGGACACTCCTGCCTTTGAGGCAGGTATCGAGGCTGGAGACAAAATCGTCAAGATTGAGGGCGAATTTACCAAGGATCTATCATTAATCGAAGCAGTAAAAAAACTCCGGGGACCAAAGGGTTCCGAAGTTACCATTTCAGTTCATCGCGAGGGTTGGATAGATCTGCAGGAGTTTGTCATTGTCAGGGATGTAATACCTATACATTCTGTGCGCTCCAGCGTCCTTGAACCGGGATACGGCTATATCAGAATTACAAACTTCCAGAGAAACACCGCACAGGACCTGCAAAACAGTATCGAAAGCCTGGTTGCGGAAAACACCTTGAAGGGGTTGGTCCTTGACTTGCGTAATAACCCGGGGGGCCTTCTTGATGCTTCAGTAAAGGTTGTGGATATTTTCATGGATGAAGGCCTCATTGTTTCCACCAAGGGACGTCTTAAAGACCAGAATATGGAATTTTCAGCCCACGCCGGCGGACCGGAATATAATTTCCCCATAGTTATTTTAATAAACAGCGGTACTGCCTCTGCATCAGAAATTGTGGCGGGGGCCCTTCAGGATCACAAGAGGGCTCTTATCCTCGGCACCCAGTCCTTTGGCAAAGGCTCTGTGCAGACCATCATCCCCATGGCCGACGGGGCCGGGCTCCGGCTCACTACCGCCCGATATTACACGCCAAGCGGGATCTCCATCCAGGCAACGGGAATTATCCCGGATGTCCTTGTTCCTAAAATTGCAGCAAGCGAGGATGACAGCCCTAAAGATCCCAATGAATTTCTGCGTGAAAAGGACCTGCGGCATCACCTTAAAAATGGAAACAGCCCGGAACTGACCGGGGAGAAGCCCAAGCCCCCGACCATCGATGAAACCGACTTGATTTCAGACAGGGTTACAATTGACGAGAAGACAAGGGAAAAATTTAAAAACGACAACCAGCTCAATACCGCCCTGCTTGTTCTCAAAAGCATGAATCTGCTTTCCGGTCAGAAAACAGACATGTAAAGGACCTGAAATTCTGCCTGATACACCCGGATACACGGGGGCCGGCTCCTACCTATAAACCCAGATCACGGATAAAACGCATATCCTTGGTCCAGTTCTTATGGATCTTAACCCAAAGCTTTAACAGAACCCGTTGGGCCAGAAGTTTCTCTATATCATGGCGTGATTTTTTTCCTATCTGTTGGAGCTTCGCACCCTTTTTACCAATGATTATGGCTTTTTGTGAGGATTTCTCCACTACTATTGTAGCATGGATTGTGACGAGTGCCCTTTCTGCATCTTCCTTGAAACTTTCAATTACAACCGCAGTTGAATAGGGAATTTCCTGACCGGTCAGGAGAAATATTTTCTCCCTGATAATCTCACCGACAATAAAGCGCTCCGTTGCATCAGTCGGAATATCTTCCGGATAAAACTTTGGACCGACAGGTAAAAGACGGAGAAGTTCCTGCAGCAAAACATCTGTACCGCTATTTAAAAGGGCGGAAACCGGAATAATTGCAGCAAATGGATAGCTCTTGTTGTACGCCTCTATTATGGGCAATATCTGATCCTTGCCCAGGAGGTCGATCTTGTTTAAAACCAGAATCGCCGGAACGGAAGACGACTCCAGGTATGAAACCGCCCGCGCCGGCTTTTCCGGGAGGGGCAGAGAAACATCTATAAGAAACAAGACGACATCAACCTCTGAAAGGCTGGATACTGCGATTTTCACCATTTCAAGATTAAGAGGCTTCCTGGCTTTATGCAGACCGGGGGTGTCAAGCAGAACTATCTGGTATGCCGGATCATTAAGAATGCCGACAATGCGGTTTCTTGTTGTTTGCGGCTTTGGTGTGACGATGGAAATCTTTTGACCGAGCAAAGCGTTCAATAGAGTGGACTTACCCGCATTGGGCGGTCCGACAATGGCTACCATGCCTGATTTGATTGTGTCTTCCTGCATCTCTTTCTATACAATTTTTTAACTTATGAACTCACGGATTGTCCCGTCTACCTTTCCTTTTTTTATTTCACGAAACATATTTACTGTTGCAGATGGGTGCACTTTCTTTACACTGCATATAAATTTGGGCCTGGATTTAATTATTGTTCACGTATAGATTATAGATAATTTTTCAAAGTAATCATTCATAGCTTTACGGAAACCATAATACATGGTAATCCGTGCGGGCTTTTATACGGCCTTTATAATTGCTGCCGGCTTTGTCCCGGTCAACTGGAAAAAAACTGAGCACATGACAATAGACGGCAGAGTAATCGAATATCTTGAAAACGGCAAATTCATCTGTGCCTTTGTCGTAGAAGATAATGGCAATCGTCTGCGTTTGCTTAATCAGAACAGCAGGGAACTCAATCTGCCGCACAACAGGGTTATCCACTGCGCCACTGAAAAGGTTACACCAACACCTTCCAGGGAAGATATCATAGCAATCCTGCAACAAGCTGCAGACCAGAGGACCATGTTGGCTGAGACCATCAATCTTGACGAAATATGGGAAATTGTCTCTGAAAAATCTGCAGACGCTTTCGAGGTCGATTTTCTGGCAAGCCTTTTTTTTGGCAATGACCCCACGGATGATCAGTGTGCTGCCTTTCTGCAGTCAGTAATTGCCAACCGGGTCTACTTCAAGTACAAAACCGGCAGTATCCATGTCAATTCACCTGAAACAGTTGAACAGATAATGCTGAAGCAGAAAAAAGAGAAAGAACAGGAGGAATTTATTGCCAGGAATACGTCGGCCCTGTGTCATTTATGGGAAAACGGCGAACCATTGCAAGATTGGCAAGACCGGGCGACTACCCTGCAAATACTTGCTGATTACTACCTTTTCGGCAAAGAAGCCTCCGGGTACGACCTGGCCCGCCAACTCATTAAAAACGCAAATCTCACTGGCCCCCATGATATCTTTCACTTACTGGTGAAAGCCGGGGTTTGGGATAAAAACGAAAACATTCACCTTCTTAAGCAGAAGATACCTACTCTTTTTTCTGAAGCAGCCCTGGCCCAAGTCCGTGAAATACAAGTTCCAAGCGGCGCTGACCTGGTTGCGGCAGGCAGAAAGGACTTCAGGGATCTCCCGGTTTTTACCATTGACGGACCGGCCACCAGAGATTTTGACGATGCCCTCCACATTGAAAAACAAGGTGACAACTACCTTGTTGGTATCCACATATCGGATGTCGGCTTTTATGTAAAGCAGGGAAGTGCTCTTTTTGCAGAAGCCTTGACCCGGGGAACCTCCATATATTTTCCTGATAAACTCATCTCCATGCTTCCCCCGGAGCTCTCAGAAGACAAATTAAGCCTCTTGGAAAACCAGGAGAGGCCCGCGCTCAGTTTTTTGGTCCTGCTGAGTCCCACAGCCGAGATTCTCAAGTTCGAAATTGTGCGGAGCATCGTATCCGTAAAACAACAACTGACTTACCAGGCGGCGGACCGGCTGATCGAGCAGGACCAAAGGTTTGCCGCCTTGGCGGCTTTGAGTGTGTTGTTGCGGCAAAAACGTGTAAATAACGGGGCTTTGCTCCTGCCCATGCCGGACTTGAATATCAACATCAGGGAAGATAAATCCATTGAAATAAGGAGATCCGCTGTTGATACACCGAGTAAAATTCTTGTTGCAGAATGTATGATCCTTGCCAATATACTTGGGGCCCAGTTCGTGGCCGAGCGTGAGGCACCGGGACTTTTTCGCTGTCAAAACGAACCCAGACAGCGCCTTATCGACGGCTTTGAAAAAGATATAATCAGGATCATTCAGCAACGTAAACGCCTTTCACCCATGTCACTGCTGACCACCCCAAAAAGCCACAGCGGTGTTGGTGCACCACAATACACCACTGTCACCTCTCCAATACGCCGCCTGCTTGACCTCGTCATGCAGCTGCAGATCAGTTATCTGGTCATGGGCAAAGGTGTCTTGTTCAGCAAAAAAGACATGAAGCATTTCGGCTCCATTATCCTGACTACCCTTGCTAAGGCCAATCAGGTCAAACATCTGCGCCAACGTTACTGGATCCTGCAACATCTCCTTACAAAAAGTGGTGAGAGGCTTCCCGCCCTTGTTATTGACTCCGGCCCCAGACGTGTGCATATTTTCCTGCAGGAATTTCTGCTGGATGGAGACATGCCCCATAAGCCTGCCTTCAAAGTTGCTTCCGGGGACAGCGTTTTGGTAAAACTTGCAAAAGTTGATCCCTTAAGCAATATCCTCCGTCTTGAATGGTAGCCCGAATTACAGGGGTCAGTTTTTTATAGATATACACAACTGCACTTTTTTTCATTCCTGCCAGCAACAGCAAAATATTTCTCAGCCCCAGCAAATTCCCATATAGTGTATCGTTAGTCTTAACGCTATACAACATGTAGTGTTTTGTGCCTGTAAAAAGGGAACAATTTGTTCTTTTACCCCTGCTCCGGACCGTACTTTCAATAATTTTCCTTGACAGAGGCCCAATCTATCCTATAAAAAGTAACCTTAGTGGTGTAAAGTGGGACAAAAGGGATCAAAGGGGTTTTTTCATGCCCAAAGCAAAGAGCAGCAAATCATCGACGAGCAGGTTTCGCAGCCGTTCAGAACATACACTGGATGCGAAGGGAAGGCTAAATATTCCAAGCAGATTTCGTGATGTGCTTCAGGACCATGGCAATGAACAGTTAATGGTCACAAACTGGCACAAGTGCTTGAAGGCTTTTCCTGTCAGTGTATGGGAACGGATAGAAACAACTCTGCTTGTCCAGGGTAAAAAGCAGCCTGGCATGGATTCTTTCAGGCGCTATGTTATTTCCGGTGTTTCCGATTGTACTCTGGACAAACAAGGCAGAATCCTCCTGCCGCCTACCTTGCGGACCGATTTTGACTTGAAAAAAGATGTGGTGCTGAACGGCATGCTCGACCACTTTGAAATCTGGGACAAAACTGCCTGGGACAAGGAAAGAAAGCTGACCAGAGATAAATTCAGCGATTTCGAACAGAGCTTATCAGCCCTGGGCATACTTTAAGCATTGGGGATGCCGTGACGGATGCGGGGAACAATCTTTTAAAGAAAAAGGCTTGCTCCCCCAAGGTTCGATCCTCAAATCCCGATTCTTCCCTTGCAATCCACATCCCCGTTCTTCTCGAAGAAGTAATCCGCTTCCTGGCCCCGGTTGACGGCGGTACCTATATTGACGGCACCCTTGGCCTTGGTGGGCATGCAGAAAAAATTTTACAGTCCTGCAAGCCTTCTGGCCGTGTCATTGGTTTTGAATGGGATGCAATTGCCCTGCATCTGGCCCAAAA
The DNA here is from genome assembly GCA_947259115.1 of uncultured Desulfobulbaceae bacterium. Lineage (GTDB taxonomy): Bacteria > Desulfobacterota > Desulfobulbia > Desulfobulbales > BM004 > BM004. The sequence continues at coordinate 5,800 of CAMYKS010000011.1, forward strand.
AAGACTTGCCCCATTTGGGGACAGATTTTATGCACAGCAGCGGAACTACTCGGAAATTATGGCTGGATTGACTGAAATCGGTATTTGCAAAGTGGATGGATTGCTCCTGGACCTTGGTGTTTCCTCATTGCAGTTCGATTCTGCAGAAAGGGGCTTCAGTTTTCAGAACAACGGACCACTTGACATGCGGATGGATAAACGTGCGCACCGTCCTGCTGAAGAAATAATAAACGCTTACAGCAAGGAAGACCTGGCAGACATCTTTTATTACTACGGTGAAGAAAGACAGGCCCGGCGTATTGCGGCACATATAGTTGAAGAAAGGAGCAAAGAAAGGATCACCTCAACCACGCAACTTGCCCGCATTGTTGCCGGTGCGGTTCCCAGGAAATATCAGCCGCGTAAAATTCATGCGGCCACAAAGGTTTTTCAGGCTTTGCGGATCGCAGTCAATAATGAGCTCGACAACCTGACAGCAGTTCTGGATACGGTTGCAAAAATTCTTAAACCCGGGGGCAGGGTATGTATTATTTCATTTCATTCCCTGGAAGACAGGTTGGTCAAATGGAAATTCAAAGACAATCCTGAACTGCACGTTTTAACTAAAAAACCTGTTATCCCGAGCCTAGAGGAAATCAAGGTGAATCCAAGGGCACGAAGTGCAAAGCTTCGGGCTGCATATTTTAAAGGTTGAAAAAGGGGAGGAACTCAAGATGTTCAAGGACTATTCCGGCAGCCTTACACTGGTAAACGGCAGAAACAAAATAAAATATTCGAAAAATAAGACTTCCGCCGTCCCTGAAGATTTTCTTCCCGCAACCAAACGCATGTGGCACACAGTTGGCGCCATGCTTCTGGTTACCCTTGTCATAGGTATCAGCTCAACAGTCTGGTACGGTCTTCAGGTTCAGGTTGCCCTGGATCAGATTGGCAGAGACACCGGCATCAATAAAGAATTGCTCAATGAAAACAGATTACTGGTCGCACAACGTGACTTGATGTTGACCCAGGACCACATGAAAGAGGCTGGACAAAAACACGGATTGAGGTTTCCCGCAAAAAACCAACTCCGCTATCCATAATGGGTGAGGCCCGGGCCGGTTCATAGGAGAAATTAATGCTACATGACTGATCATGCCAAAAAACAATTTCAGCGACGCCAGTTGTTCTTGAATATAAGACGGAAAAAGCGGTTCCTGTTTCTGGCCCTTGTCCTTTTTTTGGGATCCGGGGCCTTTTTGTTCCATAAAGAAAAGTTCTATGCCATCTCAGAAATTCTAACCTGGCTCAAACACAACAATCCCGGAGAAACCTTGGCATCCATTCCAACGGACTCTCCCAGGGGCTATATTTACGACCGTAATTTCAGGCCCCTGGCAGCCACTTATGAAACATATGCCCTATACGCCCGCCCCCTTGAAATAAAAGATCCAACTGCTACCGCAGAACTGCTGGAAGAATTCCTGGGAGCTGAAAAAAACAATCTGAAAGCGAGCCTGAAAAGCGAACGGGGCTTTGTCTGGGTAGCCAAGGAGATCGATCAACCCCTGGCAGATACTATAAAAAATCGTAACATTAAGGGCATCTACCAGGTTGTAGAGGCAAAAAGGTTCTACCCTAATTATGAAACAGCGGCACATGCGGTAGGATTTGTTGAGAATGGCCATGGGCTCGATGGCATGGAATTTCAATACAATTCGCTTCTGCGGGGAGACGAAGTAAACCATGCCGAACTTGAAGCGCTGCATATGGATTCCAGCATCGAATTTGATCGGTCCCCCACCCATTTGGTAATGAATCTTGACCTGATGATCCAAGCAAAAATTGAGCGTTTTCTGGAAAGAAGGGTCAGGATTACCGGTGCAGCAAGCGGGGCCGTTCTCCTGATGGATGCCCATAACGGTGCTGTACTTGCCATGGCAAGCTATCCTGTTTTCAATCCTAATCGCTATTGGGAATTTTCCAGCACAGCACTCAACAATCGTGTTGTATCCGAACCTGTATATCCCGGTGAACTTGCCCTTATTTTTCAGCAGGCTGCAGCAATAAACTTAAACAATGAGAAAAAGTCACAGTCAATTGACAACGCAGGTGTTGCAGAAACCATTCCCGTTCTAGAGCCGGAGATACTCAAAAGGAGAAGATTATCCGTTGCGCCAAAGGTTGACGACGTTGACCCTGAATATTTTTACCGCTTTACGCAACTATTGGGTTTTGAGCAGAAACCTTTGACAGACATCTCACTCAAAAATGAAACATCCGTTTCTCCATCTCTGACTCTGACCAGCCCCGGATTTCACTCCTCGGCCTTACGGCTTCTGACGGGATTCACGGCGCTTGTAAATAATGGCAAAATCGTTACCCCGCATCTTTTGCATACGGCATATCCAAAGGAAAACCCTTCTCCCGTTGTAACGAACCTGACCGGGGTTGAACAAAGCGTTTCCCTGCATTCGGACACAAGCAAGGATTTGCTTGATTTCCTGGCTGCCAAATGGCTGAAAATTAATAACAGGAACAGAAGCGCACAAACACCGATGTTTTTTGAAACCCACCGATTTGTAAAAAACCCTGAGAATTCCGAGCGCGCAAAGAAGGAAAATGATGCAGCAGAGTTGAACGAACAGGTTCCCCGCATCACGCAAAGTTTAATGCTCGGGGCCATACCCGGAAGAGATCCAAAACTGACCATGATTGCCCTGCTTTCCTATCCGGACTGCTGCACTGAAGTTTATCCGGATACCCCGGGTACTATTGACAATAAATTCTCAATCCTGAGCCCGGACGAAGATATGATTCAGAAAATGCTCTATGTTGCCGGGCAGCCACTGCCGATACCTTCCCCTGATTTCTGGAGCAACGGCGAAAGAACATTGGCAAAAAATATTGATGCCCATGCTGCTGCAGAAAAGAATTTTGCAGCAGAGTCAGCAAACAGCAAAAAAAACATGCCTGATGTCACAGGAAAAAGTCTGCGTGCAGGCCTGCAGGTACTCCAGCATTTCAACTTGGATATTAAACTTGTCGGCAGCGGCTGGATAGTATCACAACATCCTGCAGCCGGTGCCGAATTTAAAGCCGGTGCCGAATGTATTTTGGAAATGCAGCAGGAGATATGAACAATAAACGCATAAAAAACAGGCAGCTACTCGGGTCATGCTAATGGTTCCATTCACAGCAGAGACAAAACAGCTAAAAGCTATACTTGCCGGGGTAGAATGCAATATTTCCGGGGAGATAGATGCAACTGAGATAACCGGTCTTTGTTCAGATTCCAGGAAAGTGCAGCCTGGGAATATGTTTGCAGCCCTGAGCGGTCTAGCCGTTGATGGCCACAACTATTTGGGTCATGCAGTTGCTGCAGGTTGTTCCGCCCTGTTGGTGAACCGGGGCTGGCAGGATTTTACCCCGGTCCCGAAGGCCTGGCCCCGGATTTCAATAATTGAGGTGGATGACACGAAAACAGCCCTGGGGAATATAGCGGCAAATTACTATGACCATCCTGAGCGGCAACTCACCGTGATCGGCGTTACAGGGACCAACGGCAAAACAACCACATCGTATCTGGTTGAGTCCCTGTTAAAGGCATGCGGCAAGCGCCCTGGAGTAATAGGTACCGTCAACTATCGCTATAGTGACAAAAGTAACAGGCATATTGAAATGAAGGCCCCTTTTACAACTCCGGAATCACCCACCCTGTTTGCCCTGCTGCGCAAAATGGCTGACGAGGATATCACAGATGTGGTCATGGAAGTATCTTCACATGCTTTGGCCCAATCAAGGCTTGCGGGAATGGCATTTGATATTGCGGTGTTTACTAATTTAAGCAGGGATCACCTGGATTTTCATGCTGACATGCAGCATTACTTCAGGAGCAAAAGACTGTTGTTCACGGACTATTTAAAACCACGGGGCCGGGTCGTCATTGTTCTAGATGATGCAAGGCCCGAAACGGCCGGTGACAAATCTGTGCTTGAAAAAAGTACTGACTGGGGCAGAAAGATGCACGAAGAGCTGAAGTCACTGTTCCAAGACAGAGAGGATTCTCCTCCGATTATAACCTGTGGCATGGACAGCTTCTGCGATATACATGCGCAAAATTTTACTATTACCATTAACGGCATTACATCTGAAATCAAGACACCTGCCGGCCCCCTGTCACTTAAAACTCCTCTTGTCGGAGAGTTCAACCTGCGAAATATGCTCTGCGCCATCGGCATAGGTATCGCGCATGCTGAAAAGCCCGGCTGCATGCAAAATGGCCTGCAGGACGTGAAAACTATTCCGGGCAGGCTGGAAAGAGTTGGACTGGGTGAAGCGGAAGTACACTCTCCTGCTGTCTTTGTTGATTATGCCCATACTCCGGATGCCCTTAAAAATGTATTAGACGCCCTGTTGCAACTGGAACCCAAGCGCTTGATCTGTGTTTTTGGCTGCGGCGGAGATCGTGACCCCGGCAAAAGGATTCTGATGGGTGAAATTGCCGGCAGGCTCAGTGATGTGGTCCTGGCAACCTCTGATAATCCCCGTTCTGAATCCCCTGAAATGATTCTGGCACAAATTGAAGAGGGGCTTTTACAATCCGGCCTCAAAAAAATAGCTGCCCTGGAAACCCTCGAGGAAAATGGCAGAGGTTATGGCATCATAGTTAACCGTCGCCTGGCAATCAGTAAAGCGATCAGATTTGCAAACCCTGGGGATGTCATCCTTATAAGCGGCAAGGGCCATGAGAATTACCAGGTCAGCAGAAAAGGAAAAATATTCTTCGATGACCGGGTTGAGGCCGAAATGCAGCTGCAGGCAAAATGCGGCATCCCACCTGCCTGGAAACTTGATTGGGTCCGGCAGATCACCGGCGCACAACTGTTTTCTCCCGTTGATAAACCTGTGACCTTCAACAACATATCAACCGACAGCAGGACAATACGGGAGGAAGATCTCTTTGTTGCCCTCAAAGGTGATAATTTTGATGGCAGTATGTTTGCTGCAAAAGCAGTGGCACAAGGTGCGGCAGGACTACTCATCAATGAAATACCCGGAAGCAAGGAAGCAGGACTTGATTTCCAGCCGCAGGTACCGGTCCTCCTGGTGCCGGATACGGTGGCTGCTCTCGGTCAGCTGGCCGCCAATTCGCGCCGCTGGTCTAATGAGCTGCAGGTCATTGCCATAACCGGCAGCTCAGGAAAGACTACGGTCAAGGAGATGACCGGGGCCATTCTGGGTCTGCGTCATACTATTTTAAAAACCGAAGGCAATTTCAACAATTTGATAGGTCTGCCCTTAACCCTTTTCGGGCTTAAAGCGGAACACGAGATAGCTGTGCTGGAAATGGGTATGAACAGACCGGGTGAAATTGCCAGTTTGACTGAAATTGCCGATCCGGATGTTGCCTGTATAATCAACGTTCAAGAGGCGCATTTGGAAGGTCTCGGCGATATTCATGGTGTGGCAAAGGCCAAGAACGAACTTTTTGCAGGCCTCAAGCCCGGAGGAAAGGTCGTTGTCAACCTGGATGATGAGATTGTCAGTTCCCTGGCAGCAGCACTGTCCCAGGAGAAGATAACCTTTGGCTGTCACCCGGAAGCATTTGTCCGGGCAACAGATATAAAAAGCCTGGGTGAAGAGGGCATGGAATTTACCCTTTATATCGGCAATGAAATAAGGCGTTTGGCTATAAAGGCTTTGGGACTACACAATGTGACAAACAGTCTTGCTGCCGCTGCCATGGCCCATGGTGTCGGCGCAAGTATTGGAGAGATCACCACGGGGCTTGCAGCTTTTGAGCCCTATGACAAACGGGCCTGTGTAGAGGAGCTGCCTTCGGGGGTAAAAATACTGAACGACTGCTATAACGCCAATCCAGCTTCAATGCTGGCTGCTCTCAACACTCTAATAGGCCTTAAAAAAAAACATCGGGCTGTGGCAGTTCTGGGGGACATGCTGGAGTTGGGCACTAAAAGCAATGAGGCGCACTCGGCCCTTGGCAGAGCTGTGCAAGAGCTTGCTATAGACTTTCTGGCCGCATACGGCAGCCAGGCTAAAAATATGATTACCGGTGCAATAAATGCCGGGATGGACCCGGCTGCAGCTAAAGACTTCAACAGCAAGAAAGACCTGGCATTCTGGCTGCAGGACTTACTGCGGGATGGCAGGATCGAGCCCTGTGACTGGATACTTGTCAAGGGCTCAAGAGGCATGCGCATGGAAGAGATTCTTGAACGTGTGCGCAGAAATACATCTACCTTCAAGGCAGCGGGCAACTAAAACTCATGTTATACCACTTCCTATACCCACTAAACACCCTTTTTGCAGGATTCAATGTCTTCCGCTACATCACTTTTCGGACCATTGGCGCTGCAGTCACCGCTTTTCTTTTCTTTGTTTTAGTTGCCCCTGCCTTTATCCGCTACACCAGAAAACTGCAGCTCGGTCAGGTTATCAGGGACGACGGCCCTGAAACTCACTTACAGAAAGAAGGCATCCCCACAATGGGCGGCATGCTGATCATCTTTACCATTATCAATACCACCCTGCTCTGGACCAACCTGACTAACCGCTACGTTTGGGTAATTTTGGGAATCACCCTGTGGTTCGGTTCCATCGGCGCCATTGATGATTTCAGAAAAATCAGTGTACAGAGCAGCAAGGGCTTGAGTGCCAAAGGCAAGTTATTCTTACAGGTAATAGGCGCCCTGCTTCTTGGCTTCATCTTGTACAGCCACCCGAATTTTGATGGACACCTGAGCGTTCCTTTTTTAAAAGCCCTGCGACCGGATCTCGGCTGGTTTTACATTATTTTCGCCATTCTCGTCATTGTCGGAGCTTCCAATGCCGTCAACCTCACCGACGGCTTGGATGGTCTGGCCGCCGGTCCCATAATCATAACCGGCTCGGTGTACCTTGTATTTTCATATCTGGCCGGTCATGCGGTTCTGGCCGATTACCTGCAGATACCCTATGTTCCGGGAGCAGGCGAGCTTGCTGTTTATTGCGGTGCCCTGGTGGGCAGTTCCCTCGGTTTTCTTTGGTTCAATGCCTATCCGGCCCAGATGTTCATGGGTGATGTGGGTTCGCTTTCCATGGGTGGAACACTGGGAACCATAGCGATCATTACAAAACAGGAAATATTGCTGGCCATTGTCGGCGGCATTTTTGTCATGGAGGCCCTGTCTGTCATTATTCAGGTCGGTTTTTTTAAAATTTCTGGCGGCAGGCGGGTATTCCTTATGGCTCCGTTTCATCATCATTTTGAAAAAAAGGGTTGGGCCGAACCAAAGGTTGTGGTGCGCTTCTGGATCATATCAATCATTCTTGGACTGCTGGCCCTGGCAACCATAAAACTTAGATAAAAATCAGTTCCTTACGGAAAAAGTTAAATACGACATGGCACAACTGCTAAATATATCTGGCCCAAACCTCAAACTGCAGGGACAACATGTCCTTGTCGTCGGCCTGGGAAAAACCGGCCTGGCAGCTGTCAGGTTTTTCCTGCAACAGGGGGCCCGTGTCTCTGTTTCTGAATCAGGGCCCGCAAGTTCCATAGCCCCTGAAATTGTCAGATGGTTTGGGGAAAATGATATACGCTATGAAGCAGGTGGACATGGTTTGGATTTTTTCACTTCGGCTGATTGTATTTTTGTCAGCCCGGGAATTCCCCTTACCATTGAGCCTTTGACTGAGGCCAGGCGCCAAAACATTCCCATCATAGGGGAACTGGCTGTGGCTGCACAATTTATCCAAACACCGGTTATTGCCGTGACAGGGACCAATGGCAAAACAACGGTAACCACCCTTTTAGGTGACATTTTCCAGGCCGGCTCCCAAAAGGTTTTTGTCGGCGGCAATATCGGCACACCCCTTTTTGAATATCTTGCCGGTCCCCAGGATGCGGATGCAGTGGTTGCTGAAATCAGCAGCTTTCAACTTGATACCGGCGGTACCCCAAAGGGGGTACCCTTCAAAACCGCCATACTGCTTAATATCACCCCGGACCATATGGAGCGCTATAGCTCTTTTGCAGCGTATGTGGATTCCAAATTCAAAATCTTTGCGGCCCAGCGTCCCGATGATTTTGCAGTGCTGAATGGTGACGACGCTGAGATCATGAAGCGCAGGAATCTGTGGCCTGCCTGCCGGAAATTCTTTTTTGGTGAACAGCTTGCCGATCTTGCCGGTGCCTCAATAAGCGGCACTACGGTTCATTTAAAAAACAGCAGTGTTGCCACCCTGCCCTACAACATGCACGGGGAAGTTTACGAGTTAGCTGCAACCAGCTTAGAGAAACAACCCAACCTGCAAAATGCAGCCGCAGCCATTCTTGGCGCCCGCTTGATGGGCTGCCGGCAGCAGGACATCCAAAAGGGTCTTGTTTCCTTCAAGCCCCTTTCGCACCGCATGACACTGGTGGCTGAAATTGGTGGTATCGGCTATATCGATGATTCAAAAGCTACCAATGTCGGGGCGGTACACTCTGCCCTTGAGTCCATGCAACAGCCTGTCATTCTGATTGCTGGGGGCAGGGATAAGGGAGGAGACTACTCAATCCTTACCGAGCCTGTGCGCCAAAAAGTAAAACACATGCTGCTCATAGGAGAAGCTAAAGATACAATGGCCCGCGCCTTTCTGGCTTTTACAGACGTTGAAACACTTGACACTCTTCAGGATGCTGTTTCAAGGGCAGCAAGTCTTGCCGTGCCGGGTGACGCAGTTCTGCTGTCACCTGCCTGCGCAAGTTTTGATATGTTTTCAAGCTATGCAGAACGTGGAGACGTTTTCAAACAATCTGTTCTCAGGCTGCTCCATAAATACGCCACCACTGCCGAAGGGGTGAGAGCACAGTAAGATGAAAGACGAAAAAGCACATAACATGAGGCTGATCATTACCGGTGGTGGCACCGGCGGCCATCTCTTTCCAGGTATTTCCCTGGCCCAGGCCATGATGCGAACCAACCCCGGCTGTGAGGTGCTTTTTATCGGCACCGAGAGAAAGGTGGACAAAAAAGCCCTGCTTGATCTTGGTTTTGCCACCACGGCCATCAAAAGCCAGGGCATAAAAGGCAAAAATATCAGCGCCAAAATAAAGGCCCTGCTGCAACAGCCGGTCGCATTTTTCAAGGCTGCCGGAATTATCAGAAAATTCAAACCGGATCTTGTTTTTGGAGTGGGCGGGTATGTTACCGGACCTGTAATCCTTGCCGCCCGCCTGCTGGGTATTACAACATGCATCCATGAGCAGAACTCCATACCGGGCCTGGCCAACAAGTTACTGGGTCATTTTGTCCACAGGGTTTTTGTTTCCCTGCCAGGGAGTGAGAGATATTTCCCGGCAGCTAAAACCATTCTGAGCGGCAACCCGGTGCGCAGCTCAATTGTAAAGGCTGCCAGCAAGGTAAGCCGCAAGAATTACCAGGCTCCTTTGACTCTGTTGATTTTAGGCGGCAGCCAGGGTGCCCGGCGCTTGAACAGCCTCATGCTTGAGGCAGCTGAAAAGTACCTGACAGGGGTAAGGCCGCTTGCCAATATTATTCACCAGACAGGAGAACATGACGAATCCCTGGTACGGGAAAAATATGCCGCACTTGGGATCAATGCCAGGGTCGAGGCTTTTTTCCATGATATGGCAGAGATTTATTCCCGGGCCGACCTTGTCGTTTCCCGGGCAGGCGCTACAACCCTTGCAGAGATAACAGTTTTCCACAAGCCTGTAATTCTGGTGCCGTTTCCCTATGCTGCCGATAATCACCAGGAGATCAACGGCCGTTATCTGGTAGAAGCTGGTGGCGGCCTCATGTTCAAACAGTCTGAACTGAATGGGGAAAAATTAGGCCGGGAAATAACACGGCTTCTGGGAGATACAAAGCTTCTGGAGGAAATGGCGGCGAACTCAGGAAAAGTTGCAAAGCCTGAGGCCACGGTAACAATCATCAACGGCTGCCTGGAACTTTTGAAAGATAAATTGCCTCAAAATACAGGAAAAATTTTAGCTTTTTAATAAACGCCTTGAATCAAATATGATCTGATATGTATAGAAAAAGTAAACATATACACTTTGTGGGAATCGGCGGAATCGGCATGAGCGGTATCGCTGAGCTGTTGCTCAATCTCGGCTACAGGATCAGCGGTTCGGACCAGCAGGAGACCGACATAACCCGCCGTCTTGTATCCCTCGGCGGTACAGTTCACATAGGCCATGATGCTGCCTGGATCAGCGGCGCTGATGTTGTTGTCATTTCCTCTGCCATTGCGGCTGACAACCCTGAAGTCCAAGCCGCTGCCAACTCCCTCATTCCGGTCATTCCCAGAGCCGAGATGCTGGCAGAATTAATGCGTCTTACCAAGTTTGGCATCGCCATTGCCGGAAGCCACGGCAAAACAACAACCACATCCATGGTGGCCTGGCTTCTTGCCGAAGCCGGACTTGACCCCACCGTGGTCATCGGAGGCAAAGTCGACTGCCTTGGCGGCAGTAACGCCAAGCTGGGTGCGGGAGACTTTCTCGTTGCAGAGGCAGATGAATCGGACGGCTCTTTCTTAAAGCTTGCGCCGGTTCTGGAGGTTGTGACCAACATCGATCTGGAACATATGGACTTCTACAGCTCCATCGAGCAGATCAAGTCTGTCTTTCTCGAGTTTATTGAAAAAATACCTTTTTATGGAGCAGTCATTCTCTGTATGGATGATCCCCATGTTGCCTCGATTCTGCCTGAAATCAAGAAAAGAATCCTCACCTATGGCTTGACAAGCCAGGCAAATGTCTATGCCAAAGGAATAACCACCACAGGACTCAGTACCCGGTTTGAAATCTGCAGAGAGCATGAAGTCCTGGGCGAAATCACGCTCTCTCTGGCCGGAGTACACAATGTATACAATGCTTTAGCCGCCGTCACCGTAGGGTTGGAGTTGGATATCCCGTTTGCTGCTGTTGCTGCTGCTTTACAAAGTTTTTCGGGGGTGCAGCGCAGATTGCAGATCAAAGGAGAAAGGAGAGACATCATAGTTGTTGATGATTATGGACATCATCCGACTGAAATTCGGGCAACCCTCTCCGCCCTACGTGACGCGTGGCCTAAGCGCAGGCTTGTGGTTTTATTCCAGCCGCATCGTTATTCAAGAACCAAGGCTTTGGCTGAGGAGTTCTATACCGCCTTTCACGAGGCTGACATCCTGCTGGTAACGGAGATATACAGTGCCAGCGAAACTCCCATACCGGGGGTTTCCGGAGAGGCACTGGTGCACGGTATAAAGCAACATGGCCACCGGCATGCTTATTTTGAGCCAAGCATTGACAAGCTCCTTGATAAGGCCATGGACATTATGGCCCCAGGTGATGTGGTCCTGTCACTGGGAGCCGGAAACATCTGGCAGGCCGGTGAAACACTTCTGGAAAGGATGCAGGACTGAAAAAATGCGGATAGGGCTGGAATAATGGCATCACTTAATTCACATGCAAAAGATCTCTCCCGTTTCTGGAAGGGTAATATTTTATGGGACAGCCCCATGTCGCAATTTTCCAGTTTCAAAGTCGGTGGACCTGCAGAGGCTATAATTTCGGCATCAAGCGCTGAAGATCTCAATAAATTGCTACAGTGGTTGCAAAAACATGATATTGCCTGGTGGGTTATTGGCAGGGGCAGCAACATCCTGGTCCCTGACAAAGGACTTGCCGGAGTGATCATTGTCCTGGAGGGCGAATTCAGATCCATGGAAAAACTTATGCCGGCCGACCATGCACCTGAAGAAGAAAAAATTTACATGCGCGCCGGTGGTGGTTGTTTGCTGACAAAGCTCGTGAATTATTGCACTTTACAGAGTTTATCGGGCCTGGAGTTTGCCATTGGTATCCCGGGAAGTATCGGTGGGGCTATTGTTATGAATGCCGGAGCCTGGGGCTCTGAAGTTGGTGCTCTTGTTGAGTCGGTCAGCCTCATGAACAAAAATGGACGCATATTTGCTGAACAAGGGAAAAATCTGGGATTTTCCTACCGAAAATGGACCATGCCAAGCAATACGGTTCTGCTATCAGCAACCTTTGGCTTAAAACCTGGCAGCTCCCATGATATTAAAGCAGCCTGCAGAAAATATCAGGAGCTGCGCAGGAAAAATCAACCGCTTGCGGAACCCAGCGCCGGCTCCTTTTTTAAGAATCCGCCCCATGAATCTGCCGGGCGCCTGATTGAAGCGGCAGGGCTTAAGGGATATGCCGTCGGTGGTGCCAAAATCTCCGAAAAACATGCCAATTTCATAGTAAATACAGGCGATGCTTGCGCCACTGATATAGTAAACCTCATGCACTTAGTCCAACAGAAGGTATACAAACGTTTTGACATCAAGCTCGAGCCCGAGGTTCATATTCTAGGAGGAGAGGATTAAAATGAATATGCCACATGCTGCGAGCATAGAAATAAAATCAATAAAAAGACCTAAGGGGTCGAGGCATGCACCAAGCCCACACCGTAAACTGCTCATCAGGGCCATACTGTTGCTCGCCCTTCTTCTGGCACTTGGATTTGGTGCCAAGTATGTATATCGCATGCTCTGCAAGAATGATTTCTTCCAAATAACCGCTGTCAGGATTAATGGCAGCAACATGACAAGCAAGGAACAGATTGCCGCCCTGAGCAGGGTGGATATCCATTCCAACCTTCTGGCCATTAATGTACAACAGGTCCGGTCACTACTCGAAAGCCACCCGTGGATTGCAACGTCCGAAGTCATCCGGGACTGGCCGAACCGGTTGTTGATCCACATTCAGGAAAAGAATCCGGTGGCACTTATGAACAGGGAAACCGGCCTGTTTTACCTCGACAGCAAGGGCCAGATTATTGCTGCTGCAGGCCCTGCACAGGAACTTGACTTTCCTGTGATCACAGGTTTTGAAAACTTTCCTTTCAACATGGCACGATCAGCTCAGATTCCCGTACCTTTACAGAATGTCCTTGACTTGCTGAAACTTGCCAAAAAAAATAACCCCATTCTGCCCCAGCAAAATATCTCTGAGATTCATATCGCAGAAAAAGGAGAGCTCATTCTCTATCTGCTTGACAGGCCATTTCCAATATATCTGGGGAGTTATGGCAAAATCTCAACACGCTACTACCGCCTGGTAAAAGTATTGCAGGATCTCTATAAAACTCGGGAATTTTCTGAAGTTTCATATATCCGTTTGGATTATGAGAAAGACACTATTTTAGTCGGTAAATATGATGCAGTTGCAAAAAGTCAGGCAGTCAGAAAAGGAGTCTAACAATGTCATCTGATTACGTGCCTAGTTTCCTTCGGCTGAGAACTTTTCCAAGCCTTACCGGGTTCATTACCTGCGAAGCAGACAAACCTGAAGCCGACAGACTACTGCGGAGATGAAAGAAATGGAAAAAAAGCAGCGGGGAGAACTGATAGTCGGCCTTGATGTCGGCACTACAAAGATCTGTGCTGTAATCGGCGAGGTTTTCGAGAATAAAATTGATATCATCGGTATCGGCACCCATGCCTCAATTGGTTTAAAAAAAGGTGTGGTTGTCAATATCGAGAGCACGGTGCACTCTATCCGCAAGGCAGTGGATCAGGCGGAAGAAATGGCAGGCTGTGAAATCAATACTGTCTGTATCGGCATTGCCGGGAGCCATATCAAGGGTTTCAACAGTCCCGGTATTGTCGGCATAAAGAACAGGGAAATACGCCAGGATGATATTGACCGCGTAATTGATGCTGCCAGGGCAGTTAATCTTTCGCAAAGTCAACAGATCATCCATGTTCTGCCCCAGGAGTTCATGGTCGATGATCACACCGGCATCCAGGACCCTTTGGGCATGACCGGTGTCAGGCTGGTGACCAATGTCCATATCGTAACCGGTGATTCAACCTCAATCCATAACCTCGTAATGTGCTGCAACAGGGCCGGTCTTGAGGTTGCGGATATTGTTCTGGAATCTTTGGCCTCTGCAAATTCAGTATTATCACGCGAAGAAATGGATCTCGGTGTCGGCCTGCTTGACATCGGTGGCGGCACTTCCGATCTGGCAATCTTTTCCGGCGGCTCAATCAAACATACATACGAACTCGGTCTGGGTGGCAATAACCTGACAAATGATCTGTCTGTTGGCTTGCGCACCCCCTTTCAGGAGGCGGAAAGATTAAAGAACCTCTACGGATCCGCCCTGACCTCCATGATTGATGGCGACAAGATCATAGAAGTTCCCACTGTCGGGGATAGAAAACCCCGCAAAGTTAAGCAACGGATCATGGGTGAGATTTTGGAGCCGCGCATCGAGGAAATGCTGATCATACTTAACCAGGAAATGATAGATTCCTCATACAAGGACAGATTGAATGCCGGTGTTGTTATTTGCGGCGGCACAGCACTTTTGGAGCACATTGTCGACCTGGCGGAACAGATCTTCGATCTGCCTGTGAGAATTGGATATCCCCGCGAAATTCATGGGGCCCCGGAATCCATTAATTCACCACAGCTTGCAACAGGCGTCGGGCTGGTGATCTATGCCAGTAAGAACGCCTCAGGCAAAAAATGGAGAGTACCGGGTAAAAAAGCCATCGGCGGTGTAGTTGGCCGGGTAAAGGGCTGGTTCAGCAGCAACCTGTAAGTGGCATAACAAATTAGTATACGGAACGATTATTTATAACAAACGGTTCAAATTTAAGCTTCACACAGATAAAGAGAATAACAAGAAGGGGGAAAGAAAATGGAATTTCGAATGGCAGAAGAATCATTGGCCAGGATCAGGGTTATCGGTATCGGTGGAGGGGGAGGAAACGCCGTCAATACCATGGTGGAAAACAATCTCCGGGGAATTGAATTCATAGCTGCCAATACTGATATGCAGGCCCTGGAAAATTCCAAGGCCGATGTATGCCTGCAGCTCGGACCCGGTATAACCAAGGGTCTTGGGGCCGGAGCAGATCCGGAACGCGGCAAAGAAGCGGCCTTTGAAAGTCTCGAAGAAATTCGCGAGGTACTGAGGGGCGCTGATATGGTCTTTATTACTGCGGGCCTGGGAGGGGGCACCGGAACCGGAGGTGCTCCAGTGATTGCCAAACTCAGCAAAGAAATCGGGGCGCTCACCGTAGCCGTTGTAACCAAGCCTTTCTTTTTTGAGGCCAAGGCCAGGATGCAAAAAGCTGAGGAAGGCTGGAAGGAGCTTAAAAAGCATGTGGACACCATCATTACCATTCCCAATGACCGCCTTCTGACCATTATGCAGAAAGGCAGCAAGCTCATGGACATGATGAAAAGGGCTGATGAGGTCCTGCTGCAGGCTGTCAAGGGGATTACCGACCTGATAAATCTTCCCGGTCATATGAATGTTGACTTCGCTGATCTTAAAGCAGTCATGAAGGAAGTGGGACCCGCACTTATGGGAGCCGGTGTAGGAGTCGGTGAAAATCGTGCCATTGAGGCCGCAAAACGTGCAATTGACAATCCCCTGCTGCAGGATGTGGGTATTGACGGTGCTAAAGGCGTGCTCATTAACATTTCAGCCTCAGAAGATTCCCTGACCATGAATGAGTTCATGGAAGCGTCAAACCTGATTTCACAAAAGGCCCACGAAGATGCAAATATCATTGTCGGTGCGCTTTTTGATGACAGCCTGAAGGATGAAATGCGGGTAACGGTTATAGCCACCGGTGTATCCGGTGCGGAAGAGGTTGAGACCATCAAGCGCCCCATTCAGGTAGTGAGCAATAATTCCCAGGCCAAGGAAATAGACTCCGAAGCCGATAAAGTTCCTAATATTTCATCAGGCCATGGAGCAGGCAGGACGAACAAAACCTTTAACCGCCGAAATCCGGGACTTGTCAGGAAGCAGTCGCTGCCCTTCCCCAATACCCTTGACGAGGCTGAACTGGAAACTCCGACTTACTTGCGACAGGCTGCTGATTAATGCGGAGGAAAAGATGCGCCCATGAGATTATATTGCCATCTCCCCCAAAATGGTTAAAGTAGTTTCATGTTTATCTGTGTGAGCGTAGAATAACTTGACAATTCTGAGACGTTGACAGGTTTGCAGATCATCGGTGTAAGGTGGTATTGGCGCTGCAAAAACCCATCTTACCAAATACTACATGCTGCAATATGCATATCCCTTCTGACAGTTGAAGATTTTATTTTATGGGGCGGAATTCAAGATCAGCTGCCGGGGCCGCCGGCAACAGGGAACAGTTATTCCATGAAAAGGGCAGTATTAAGAAAAAATGGAAAAACAGGCTTCCCATCGCCCTCGTTTATCCCAATACATATAAAGTCGGAATGTCCAACCTTGGTTTTCAGTTGGTCTACCAGCTGCTGAACCGGAATGATTCTATTGTAGCCGAAAGAATCTTCCTGCCGCAATCAAACGACAAACCTCTATCAATAGAATCAGGCAGGCCCCTTGCTGATTTCCCGCTGCTTTTTTTCTCCGTCAGCTTTGAACAGGATTTTCAGAACATTATCATGCTGCTGGAAATGTCAGGCATTCGGTCACCGGCTTCCGAGAGAACCGGAAAAAGCCGGGATATCACACCCCGGGCTGCAGGGGGCCAACCTCTTGTAGTCGCCGGCGGTGTTGCCACATTCATGAACCCTGAACCCCTGGCCCTATTTGTTGATCTCTTTATTATCGGAGAAGCAGAGCCGATACTGCCTTCTCTTCTGAAATATTTACTCAAGGAAATTGGTTCCAAAGGCAAAGTAGAGTTACTGGCAGAAATTATGACAAAGCTCCCCGGATGCTATGCTCCTGCACTGTATCAAGTTTCATATGATTCAAAAGGCATTCTCCAGCGAATTTCTCCCAGGAAAGAGTATGGACTACTTCCCAATCGTATAAAAAAAGTATTCGTGGATTCACCGGAAAGTGCTGCCGGGCACTCCAGTATTCTCACCCCTTTGGCAGAGTTTTCTGATCTTTTTATGACCGAGTTGGGACGGGGCTGCAGTCGGGGCTGCAGGTTTTGCGCTGCCGGTTTTATCTATCGCCCACCCCGGCTGTGGAAGGCGCAGTCAATAATTGATGCCATTGACTCCAGGCCGGACGACTGCTCTAGGGTTGGTCTTCTTGGTATGGAAATGGCGCGTGCTGATGACATTGCCCTGATAAGTGATTACCTAACCGGGCAGTCATGCTCGCTGTCTTTTTCGTCTCTGCGCGCTGATATCATTAATTCTTCGCTGCTTGAACTGCTGGGCAGCAGCAACCTGAACAGTGCAGCCATCGCCCCGGACGGCGGCTCAGAACGCTTGCGGTGCGTTATAAACAAGGGTATAACAGAAAATGATGTACTGGCAGCAGCTGAAACACTTGCCGCAAGAGGCATTCGCAACCTGAAACTCTATTTCATGATCGGCCTGCCCACCGAATCACAAACTGACCTGGATGAAATGGTGGGCCTCGTAATGAAGGTGAAGAAAAAAATCCTGGCCGTCGGTCGTGCCAGAGGCAAACTCAGCTCCTTGACACTCAGTATAAACTGTTTTATTCCCAAACCATGGACTCCATTTCAATTTCACCCCATGGAAAAGGTTGCGATCTTGAAGCAGAAACTAAAATTTCTGCGTAAAAAAATCGGCGCTGAGCCGAACATCCGCATAAAGACTGAAAGCCCTGAAAAGTCTTTTTTCCAGGCAGTTCTCGCCAGGGGCGACCGCAGGGTCGGCAAGGCTTTATTATCCATGGTGCTCCATCAATGTACCTGGAAACAGGCATTCCGCATGGAGGACATCAATCCGGATGACTACACTTACCGCCCCAGAGGAGCAAATGAGCCTTTTCCCTGGGAAATAATTGACCACGGTATTGAGCGTAAATACCTCTGGGCTGAATACAAAAAGTCTTTAGAAGGTAAAACAACCATTCCCTGCGAAACATCACGGTGTAAACGCTGTGGAGTATGCTGACTTGAAAAACAGATGCGCATTTCTGGAAAATTACTATAGCCTGCTGAATGAGAAAAACATTAACATTACAGTTTGTCTGCTATACAATCTTCAAGGCATATTGAGACAACAATGCAAAATTCTTTGCGAAATTATTCCCTAAAGACGCAACGGCGTAGCCGGATCTCAATCCATCGCGTTATGTGTATTTTCCAGGCTAAATGATACCCCGTTCGCAAAAATCAGAATTAGACTCGCCGAGGCCTTTCAGACTGGTCAAATTCTTCTCATTCAGCGGTCTTGGACTTGTCCTAGTCACTACCATGGTCCTCTCCTGGGTTATCTCCAATTATGCCAAAAAGGTCATGCTTGAGCGGAGTGAGTCATACTCGCTTCTGCTTGCTGAGCATGTGAACAGGCAGGTTTTCCTGCAGTTTGTATTGCCCACTGCTCTGCGCTACGGTGAAATTGCTCTCAGAAACCCGACACAGTTCAAACGACTTGACACAGTTGTCCGCAACAACACCTCAGGCTTAAAGGTCGATTCTGTGACCATTTTCGACTCTGAAGAAAATATTATTTCATACAGTACTATTGCTGAAGAGGTAGGGGTGCGCAATGCGGGCGGCAAGGAATATGCAAGAGCCATCAATGGCATCAACAGTTCACGCCTCATGTCAACTGCATCTCTTTTGAATCTGCTGCCCGGCTCTGAACCGATTTCATCAAAACTTATGACCTATATCCCTTTTCGCCGGGAAAACCCTCTCAGCGAAAGAACCGATGATATCATGGGGGTAACCAAAGTAGTACAGGACCTTTCCGATGACATGGAGGCCATACTCAGGCTGCAGCTTACTATTATTGTCGTCTCAATCCTGATAATGGGAACTCTTTTCTTTATTCTTACGCAAATTGTAACCAAGGCGGACCAAATTAATGAAGCGCGGGCCCAGGAACGAAGACGTCTTGAGGCTAAACTCAATCATGCTGAGCGTTTGGCAAGCCTCGGTGAAATGGTGGCCTCTGTTTCCCATGAAATAAAAAATCCCCTTGGCATTGTTCGCAGTACTGCGGAAATCCTAAATAAGCGTTTACGGGACCAGGCGCCCTCAAGCAAACATCTTGCTGAAATTATTATTACAGAGACCAGCAGGCTCGATACTATTGTGCGTGAATTTTTAGACTTTGCCAGACCCCAGGTGCCGCATTTTACCAAAGGATCCATAAACGAACTGCTGTCAACGGTTATAGAGTTCATGCAGCCTGAGTTTTCCAAGAACCGGATAACGGTTGAAACTGATTTAAATCCAGCCATTAAACCCATGAGTATAGATCAGAATTTACTCTACAGGGCATTTCTCAACCTTTTTATCAATGCTGTTCAGGCCATGCCGGATGGAGGCAAACTCTCGGTGAGTTCTTCTTTCGCACCTGATGAGAGAAAAAACTTTCTCATAATCATAAAGGATACCGGAGTCGGCATCTCAAAGGAAAAACTGGCACTGATATTTACGCCCTTTTATACGGACAAGAACAGAGGCACCGGGCTTGGGCTGGCAATTGCCAAAAATATCATTGAAGAACATAACGGAACTATTGCCGTTGAAAGTGAAAGAGGAGAAGGCGCAACCTTCATCATAACTCTAAGCCAATAATAAATTTACCGTTGTCCTTTCCGGGTTTCCATTGCAATCACAACATGAGCCCTAGCATCTCCCGGACAGCCTGGTCCAGTCCCACAAAAACAGCCCGCGCCATGATGGCATGTCCGATGCTGAGTTCTTCAATGGTCTCAAGTGCAGCAATCCTCGCTGTATTAACATAGTTCAGTCCATGCCCGGCATTTACTCTCAGGCCGGCCTCATATGCCTCTTCAGCAGCAGCAGCAATCAGTTCAAATTCCTGCTCTCTTTCTTCATGTCCCGTTACATCAGAGTATCTGCCGGTATGAATTTCCACAAAGGTGGCGCCGACGTCCTTTGCTGCCTTAATCTGGCGCGGATCCGGATTGATAAATAAACTTACGGGGATACCCGCCCCTTGCAGCCTCCCTATTGCTGCTTTAAGCTTCTTTTTCTGGCCCGCTACATTTAAGCCGCCCTCGGTGGTTAATTCCTTTCGTTTTTCAGGAACCAGGGTCACCATGTCCGGCTTAACATCCAGGGCAAAGTTGATAATTTCTTTGGCCGCCCCCATTTCCAGGTTCAGTTTGCTTTTAACCGTCTGGCGCAGCAATCTGACATCCCTGTCCTGGATATGCCTGCGATCCTCACGTAAATGGACAACAATTCCCTCCGCTCCGGCCAATTCGCAGATGCCGGCAGCCAGCACGGGGTCGGGCTCGCTGATGCCCCGGGCCTGGCGTAACGTTGCAATATGATCAACATTGACTGCAAGTTTTATCATCTTCTCTCTCCTTTTCTTCGTGATTTCCTGCAAAAGGTCCTGCTCCTTGTCATGCATTCTCTCTGCCGCAGAATCTGACTTTTCATGATCGTAGCCTATAAGATGCAGGAAGCCATGCAGAAGCAGTGCCTGCAGACGGGTATGCAGTGTAATTCCCTCTTTTTTTGCTTCCCGGGCGGCAGTATCAACAGATATGACGATATCGCCAAGTAGATTCAAAGCCATTGCCGAATCGTCGCCTTCGGTCAATGAAAAGGCCAGAACATTGGTGGCACCGCTTTTGCGGCGCCATACCCTGTTTAACTCTCCAATCTGCTTATCATCGACCAGGAGAATGCTCAGCTCTGCTTCAACCATTCCTGACAATTCAAGGAGAAGCTCCGCGCTCCTTCGAACCGACAATTCATTTACCCGGGGAAAAGAGCGGGGAAAATCATTTCTAAAAAGAACCGGCATAGGGCATCTGGGGAATTATGAAGTTATCGTGCTGGCCATTAATCTTCACCTGCTGCAAACATCACTTCTTAAGGGGCTTCAATTTTCGTGTCCGGGTTTTCTTATTATCCGTTTTTTTTTCTTTCTTGGCATAGGCCCGGATAATTTGCTGCACCAGAGGATGGCGCACAACATCCACATCTGAAAATGTACAGAATCCAATGCCATGAATACTTTTGAGTATGCGGGAGGCCTCAACCAGCCCGGACTGCTTTCCTGCCGGCAGGTCTATCTGGGTAATATCACCTGTTATGACCGCTTTGGAATCAAACCCCAGCCTGGTCAGGAACATCTTCATCTGTTCGTGGGAGGTGTTCTGTGCTTCATCGAGAATGACAAAGGCACTGTTCAAGGTGCGTCCGCGCATAAAAGCCAGTGGGGCGATTTCAACAATTCCCCTCTCAATAAAATCGACGACCTTCTCTCTTCCCAGCATATCGTTTAAAGCATCATAGAGAGGGCGCAGGTACGGGTCCACCTTCTGGGCCATGTCACCTGGGAGAAACCCAAGTTTCTCTCCTGCTTCAACTGCCGGCCGTGTAAGGATAATATTCTTTACCTGGCTGCTTGTTAAGGCTGAAATGGCCATTGCCACTGCCAAATAGGTCTTGCCTGTGCCGGCCGGACCGATGCCAAAGACAATATCGTTATTTCTGATGGAATCTATATAGTTTTTCTGATTAACGCTTTTCGGGGATATTACCCTCTGGTTTGCAGTAATATATACACGGTCAAGGAATATTTCTTTCAGGTTGGCCTTTGACGAACGTTCCAGAATTCGCAGACCATATGCCACATCAGAAGGGTAAACGGGATAACCGGCTTTAAGCAGTTCATATAATTGCTGCAGAGCAATTGACGCCACTTCGACTTCATGCTGCAAGCCCTCAATAGCAACCTCATTTCCTCTAGTTTTTAATGAAACACCGGCGGTTTTTTCGATGGTAGCCAGATTTTTATTCAGGTCTCCGTATAACAATTTTGTTAAATTATTATCTTCAAATGTAAGTTTAACTTCAGGCATATGGCTATGTTTATGATATCGGGTTACCTGTTTTTCCCATCAGCAAGCTCATCATCAATAAGAGTACTCATGGTTGCAAAATCACGTGTCTTCAGTCTCCTGCCATTGACAAAAATTGTCGGGGTTCCCGTTACCCCTGCCTTTTGGGCATCAGAAATATCCTGTTCAATTTTCTGGCGCAACGAGGGCCGCATCATATCCAGGGAAAACTTTTTCAGATCCAGTCCCATATTTTTGGCTATTTCAAGGTATTTCTCGCTCGACAGGCTGTCTTGGTTAATAAAAAGCTCATCATGGTACTCCCAGAACTTACCCTGCTCAGCAGCAGCCATGGAAGCACGGGCTGCAGGAAGTGCCTGCTTGTGAAAAGCAAGGGGATAATGTTTGAAAACAATTTTCAGACTATCGGGATATTTATCGAGCACCTGCTCGAAGAGCGGCATAATTTTGCCGCAGTATGGTCATTGAAAATCGCTGAACACGGCAACCACAACTTGCGCCCCTGCCGGACCAAGAAAAGGCGAATCCGCCACATTGAAATCAGCGATAAAACTTATATCCAGTGTTTGCAGGGTGTTGCGCTTGCTGTTTATTAGATAGAGCTGTTCACCTTTGGCTGAAATTGCAATGTCGGTAACAGAGGGGTCGACCGGGATTGTGCCGACAACTTTACCGTCAGCTGCATAAATAACGACTTTTGCCTGGTCTGAGAGGATAAACGTCAAATCCCCATCCTGGGTTTGCGCCACATTTATCGGTGTTTCATCAAGCTGAATTGCACTGGAAACCTCCCAGTCCACCTGGGCCAGTGAAGATAATGGTATAAGGCTCACGATCATCACAACGAGTAATGTGATTAGAGTATTCGGCAATCGAGTCATAGGTATCCCTCAGAAATTTTATTCAATAAGTGGTAAAAGCTTATATTTAATGCGGTTAGATTCTGCAGAAGACACTCAGTTTACTTCCATATCAATGATCTGCATCTCGTCTCCCGTGGTAATTTTTATGGCTCTGGAGTTACATGCAGGGCAGAAGAAAACATACCGTTCTTCAGACTCAAATTGTGAACCGCAGTCACAACAATACCCGCCAAGGGCAATATATTCGATAATCAGTTCGGCCTCATTGGCTATGGTGCCTGCCTTTGCTATGTCAAACGCAAAAAGAAGGGCATCGGGAAGTATGCCTGCGGCTCTTCCAACCTTGAGCCTCACTGACTCTATGGAATTATAACCTTCGTCCTTACATAAACCGGAAACTGTCTCAATCAGGCTTATGGCAATGGATGCCTCATGCATTATCAGAATCCACTCCCATTTTGCGCAACACTTCATCAAAAAGCTTTAATGACTCCTTTCCAGCTTCAACATCGATCTTCTGGATAGCAAAACCGGCATGCACGAGTACGTAATCGCCTATATCAGCTTCCTCGGGCAGCAGCATAAGGTTCACCTGACGTCTGGCACCATAAACCTCAACCATTGCCAAAAAACCTTCTTTGCTGATAATCTTTGATGGTATTGCAACACACATTCAACTTCACCACGTATTGCATAAAAAAGCCGCAAAAGTGAATATTGTATAGAACTTATTTATGACCGGCCTGTGACCAAATAAAAAAAAACGACCTAAACCTTTCTATTTGCTACAAAAAAATACACATTCTTATTTGCGGCCAACTTTGTTTTTATGGCTGAAAAAAGCACAAATAACCCCGTTCGTGCAGATTTAAGTGCCCTTTTCATTTATTTATAGTACTTATAAGTAACTCAAATGACTTGCGCAAGTTATTATTGTGCGTTGACATTCTGAGAGTCATATTGTATCCATTCAGAGCGATTTATTTCCAACTAACATGCTAATAACGAAGCCTTTATTCACAGTTTTTGCTGTCATCAAGATAGATGGAAATAACTAGGAGATAAAAATGCCGTCCATTCTCGTGGTTGATGACGAACTGAGCATGCGTGAATTTCTAAAGATCCTTCTCGAAAAAGAGGGATATGAAGTTGCAACTGCTTCAGAAGCATCCAGCGCCATTGATTTTATCCAGAATCAGGACTTTGACCTTGTTCTCTCCGATATAAAAATGCCCGGCATGGGTGGCCTTTCCCTGCTTGAAAAAATAAAAGAAATGGACAGCTCTATTCCGGTTATCATGATAACCGCGTATGCCTCACCGGAAAACGCTGTGGTTGCCATGAAGAGCGGCGCCTTTGATTATATCACCAAGCCTTTTAAGGTTGATGAGATCATAAAAATAATCAAATCGGCAATTTCAGCCACTGCTGCTATTAAAACCGGTGAAGTCTCTGCAGAAAGCGATTCTTTTGAAGGCATCATCGGCAAAAGTACCGAGATGCTGAAAATCTTTAATCTTATCTCGCGTATTGCCCCGACTCCTGCAAGCATTCTTATTTATGGCGAATCAGGCACAGGCAAGGAACTTGTGGCCCAGGCCATTCATAACCTGAGCAAGGTACAGCATAAACCCTTTGTCCCCATCACCTGCAGTGCCATACCGGAAAGTCTGCTGGAAAGTGAATTATTCGGCCATGTCAAAGGTTCTTTTACCGGCGCCATCTCAAATAAAATGGGGCTTTTTGAACTTGCTGACGGCGGCAGTGTCTTTCTGGACGAGATAGGTGAACTAACCCCTCTGATCCAAACCAAGCTTTTGCGAGTGCTGCAGGAACGGGAATTAAAACGTGTCGGCGGCACTGACACTATTAAAGTAAATGTCAGAATAATAGCAGCAACCAACAAGAATCTGGAAGAAGAAATAATCGCCGGTCGTTTCCGTGAAGACCTTTTCTACCGTTTGGCGGTTGTGCCACTCCGTGTCCCTGCTTTACGTGAAAGAAAAGGCGATGTACCCCTGCTGGTCAATCATTTCCTGAAGAAATATTCTGAAAAAATGGAAAAAGACGTCCAGGAGATTTCCTCATATGCCATAAAAGTACTCATGGAATATGATTACCCCGGCAATGTGCGTGAACTTGAGAATATCGTAGAGCGCGGTGTCGCCCTTGAGTCTTCAAATATAATTCTGCCGGAAAGCCTTACCCTTTCCACCTACAAAAAAGAAGGCACGCCCATTGAAAAAAAAGCAGACGCTTTCATATCCGTTGACTCGGAGGAGGAATTATATAGCAAGGGACTGGATGAAGTGATGGCAGCACTTGAAAAAGAGATGATTGAACATGCCCTTTCCAAAACCGATAATTCAAAGATTCGTGCTGCAGAGCTCTTAAAAATCAGTTTCCGGTCATTGCGCTATAAAGTGCAAAAGTATGAAATCAAGTAAAATCATTCTCCATTGAAATGGTATACCCAACGTGCTGAATTCTTTTATAGCTAAACCTGTTGAAAATGAAGCTGCTGCTGCGATGTTTAAAAAACAACTGCAGTGGATGCTTTTTCTGCGTGTTGTCATTTTAACGCTTCTCTTAGGTATCACACTGCTCCTGACATCAGCCGAAAAGAACATTATCACCCCACCCTTTTATCATGTTACCGCTTTCATTGCCGGTGTTTATATTTATACGATCTTTTCAGCGTTGATCCTAAAATTCATTAAACATTATACCACTTTTGCCTATGGCCAGATCCTTATTGACGTGCTTCTCATCACCCTACTTATTTATTACAGTGGTGGAAGTCAGTCCATATTCACTATCCTGTTTTTTTTCCCGATCATCACAGGAAGCTTCATACTCTTCCGCCGAGGCGGGCTGGCACCGGCTGCAGCAAGCACAATAGCCTACGGAATTATCCTGGCTCTGGAATACAAAGGTTTCCATCCTGATTTTTTTGAAGATTTCTGGTACAGGCCTCTGCTGGATGTGCGTTCGGTTTTGAATTTCTTTTCTATCCACGGTCTCACCTTTTTCATCACCGCCATTTTAGGCTCTCTGCTTTCGGAAAAACTACGCCGCGCTGAAAAAGCGCTTCTTAGTACGACACTTAAGTATGACCAGCTCACGGTCCTGTACAAAAAGATTTTCGATTATATTCCGTCCGGTATCATTACTGTCATAAATCAGAAACATATCATTTCGTTTAACCCTGCTGCTGCAAGGATTACCGGTTTTACTTCCGAGGAAATACTTGGCATGGATATCAGCAACATATTTCCCAACCTTAGACTTGATTCGGACATGAATTTTCGCTCAGAAGTTCAAATAACCAGAAAAGACAGAAAAAATATCCCCATCGGTTATTCATTCGCGACATTAAATATGCCCGGTACAAATGACATTTATGAAGTCATTACACTGCAGGACCTCAGTGAAACCAAACAGATGCAAAAACAGATACTGCAGGCCGAAAAGATGGCAACCCTTGGAGAAATGGCAGCCGGCATTGCCCATGAACTGCGCAATCCACTGGCTGCAATTTCCGGTGCTGCAGAGGTTCTTGATGCCAGCGGCAATATAAAATCCCATAATCAAGGATTGATGAATATCATTACCAGGGAATGCACCAGATTACAGAACTCCATTACAGATTTTCTGACCTTCTCAAAACCCATTGAACCTGAAAAAGAATTTGTTCCTCTGCTGCCGCTGGTCAAAGAAATAATTCTCCTTCTGCAGCATACACAGGACTGGCCGGAAAAATGCATACCAGTGGTCGATATACCTGAAAAAATGGACTGTTGGGCTGATCCCCAGCAGATATATAAACTGCTCCTCAACATCCTGCATAACAGCTGTATAGCATTAAGGAACATGGAGGGGGAAATACGTGTCATTGCCCAGGAAGTTGAGGATGGTACAGGATCTGAGAGATCAGTTCTTACCATAAGCGACACTGGACAGGGCATCTCTGATCTAATTATTGACAAGATATATGAACCATTCTTTACAACAAGAGAAAACGGCACAGGACTCGGCCTTTCCATCGTACAACAGATTGTCCACGCTCATGGAGGCGAAATCACCATAACCAGCACTGAAAATAAAGGGACTACTGCCGAATTGTGGCTGCCTTTGCCCTGATCATTCTTTTTCCTTTCTCACCCTGGCTCCCAGGGCCTTTAGTTTTCCCGCCATATCTTCATACCCCCTCTCGAGATGGTATATCCTGGAAATCTCCGTTACCCCATGTGCTGCCAGACCGGCTACCACGAGAGAGGCGCTGGCCCGAAGATCGGTAGCCATTACCTGGGCCCCTTTAAGCTGAGCTATTCCCTTGACAATGGCACTGTTGCCATTAATTTTAATCTCTGCTCCCATGCGCTTTAATTCAGCCACATGCATGAATCTGTTCTCAAATATTGCCTCGGTAATGACGCTTAATCCTGTGGCCAGAGACATCAGGGCCATGAGCTGGGCCTGAAGATCAGTGGGGAACCCCGGGTAGGGCTGGGTTTTAATATCTATGCTTTGCACCTTTGCCGGACGGGAAACGTAAATTGAGTTCCCTGAGTCTTTAACGGTAAGACCGGCTGCGCGCAGCTTCTCAATAAGGGACGGCAAATGGGAAGGGTTGCAATGTGTCAAGTTTGCCTCCCCTCCGGCGGTTCCAACTGCAATGAGATAGGTGCCGGTTTCGATGCGGTCAGGGATCGTGGTAATTTCAGCAGGCTTTAGGCTTTTAACGCCATTTATGGTCAAGCGGTCAGTGTCCTTGCCTGCAATTCTTGCCCCCATGGAAATGAGCATATCAACCAAATTGGTTATCTCGGGTTCCCTGGCAGCATTTTTAATCACGGTCTCCCCTTTTGCAAGGACAGCGGCCATGAGAATATTTTCCGTTCCTGTTACCGAAGGAACATCAAAATAAATAGTTCCTCCAGAAAGTTTCTTCTTTACAGAAGCTGTGACATAGCCATCTTCCAGGTCAAGACTTGCACCCATTTTTTTCAAGCCCAGCAAATGAAAATCTATGGGCCGTGCCCCAATGGCACAGCCGCCGGGTAAGGAAACCCTTGCTTTTCCCATACGGGCCAGCAAAGGACCCAAAACGAGAATTGAAGCGCGCATGGTTTTCACCAGTTCATAGGAGGCTTCAAAATTGTTTAAAGAATCCGTTTTGACCAATAATGTGCTGCCTTCCCTTTTCCATTCAGCACCAAGGGTTTCAAGCAGGGCAAGAATCGTGCGTGTATCACGCAAGTCAGGGACATTATGTATCACATGCCAACCAGGTGCCAGTAAGGTTGCTGCAATTAACGGCAGGGCGGCATTCTTTGCCCCGCTGATGCGTATCTCTCCCTGCAGCTTACGCGCCCCCTCTATGATTAATTTATCCATAATTTAAAAGTATTTCTCCCATATTCATATCGTACGCTTCAGTACCGTATAACGTATCTCACCTTTTTCTGGCCTGGAAAACTCTGGGCAACCCGGAATAATCATTATAAATTTCCACGTTTTCATAGGCAGCAGTTCCGGCAAATATATCAGAGACTGCTTTTTCCTGGTCAGCACCTATCTCCATAAAAAACCAGCCGCCGGATTTGATTACCCCTCCCAGTCCTGCTGCAATTCTTCTGATTTCCTGAACACCGCTTTCGCCTCCATCAAGGGCCAGGCGAGGCTCAAAGTTTCCCACCTCAGGCTGCAGAGAACCGGTGCTCTTACCACATGGTTTTGCAAGGGTTTCCCTGGCTATATAAGGCGGGTTGGAAACTACAACATCAAACTGGGTCTTTGTCTTTATGCCATCGAACCAGCTGCAATTGATGAAGTTAATTCTTGCCGCAACATTATGCCTCTTAGCATTATGATATGCAACTTTCAATGCCTTGTGAGAATAGTCAATAGCCGTAACATTTGCCGCTTTCAGCTCCCGGGCCAGTACAATGGCTATTATTCCACTGCCTGTGCCTAAATCCATAATTGTAACAGGATGTCCGGAACTGCCGGCCGAATTTTTAAGGACAGCAAGTATTTTTTCCAACAGAAACTCTGTCTCAGGTCTGGGGATAAGCACATCTTTTGAAACATTGAAGGGCAGCGACCAGAATTCTTTTTCACCGAGAATATAGGCTAAAGGTTCCCGGGCCAGGCGCCTGGATATAATTTTTTCTACTATTTCAAGTTGGTCGTCATGTAATGCGTCATCTCCTGCCAGGAGAACAGCTGTTCTTTCCATTTTTAAGACATGGGAAAGCAGCAGGGAGACCTCAAGCTCAGGATCCGCAATAGCAGCCTGTTTAAGTCGCTGAACAGCGTTTTGGAATACGGTTTTAATCTGCACGTAATGTTCTGCAGGTCTTTCATTAACTGATTTTTTTTTGGATAATTAACTGGCTTAATATTGTGCCATATGAAGAAAAGCATGCAATCAAAAGGTTTCTTATTGTACTTGTTTAAGTGCCTCGGCCTGATAATGAACAATAAGAGGATTGATAATATCATCAATTTTTCCCAGCAATATGGACTCTAGCTTATAAAGTGTCAGGTTGATCCTGTGGTCAGTCACTCTTCCCTGGGGATAATTATAGGTACGAATGCGCTCACTTCGATCTCCTGTACCAACCTGGCTTTTGCGGTTTTCAGACATCTTGTCATGCTGATCCTGTTCCATCTTGTCAAGGAGACGGGCCCGCAATACTTTTAAGCCCTTGGCTTTATTCTTATGCTGCGATTTCTCATCCTGGCATGAGACAACAAGCCCTGTCGGCAGGTGGGTGATGCGGATGGCGGATTCTGTCTTATTCACACTCTGGCCTCCCGGGCCCGATGAGCGAAAGACGTCGATGCGCAGGTCATTGGGATCAATGTCAACTTCCACTTCTTCTGCCTCTGGCATGACAGCTACTGTAACAGCAGAAGTGTGAATTCTTCCCTGGGTTTCTGTTTCGGGCACTCTCTGAACTCTGTGCACCCCGCTTTCATATTTCAATTTACTGTAGACCTTTTCACCACTTATAAGGGCAATAACTTCCTTAAAACCGCCAATACCGATGGGGCTGCTGCTCATAATCTCGACATTCCAGCCAACCTCGTCAGCAAAGCGGCTGTACATCTTAAACAGGTCCGCGACGAACAGGGCCGCCTCATCCCCGCCGGTGCCGGCCCTTATTTCAAGAAGTATATTTTTTTCATCATTGGGGTCTTTTGGCAACAGCAGTTGTTTTATATCATTTTCAATTTCCCTGGCTTCTTCCTTGAGGTCTTCGATCTCTTTTTTGACTAGTTCCAGCAGTTCAGGATCTTCCTCTTCCTGCAGCATCTTTTTGCCTTCTTCAAGTTCATCATTCACCTTCTGATATCTGCTGCAGAATACTGCTAATTTTGTGACCATTGCATGTTCCTGGGCCACTTTCTTATAGGCACGCTGATCTGCAATAAGGGTGGAATCAGAAAGTTGTATTTCGAGTTCAGAGAGTTTACTCTCAAGTTCATCAAGTTTTGGAAACATCGCTTTATTATCTGTTAGATTTGATGATTCTTAATTATTCACAGTCGGATATAATTTCAGGCGCTGCTAAAAATTTTTAATTCCCCAGGCATCTCCGCACTATTACGAATCTCTTCACTGCCCGCCACAGCTCAACCAGATCTAAGTTTTTAACTCTGATAATTTTGAATATTGCATACGTTATGCAAATATAACCGGCAGTAAATTTTGCAGATTGCCTTAGCTTGCCAAAGAGAATCTCGCATGGCTAAGGATGCTATTGGGGTCAGGTCCGCTTGTTAATCCCCTGGTATACTCTCTCATGGGCATGAACGGTCATTGATCCTGTAAACGAAAACAGGGGACACTCCGCCACCGGAGGTCCCCTGCTTTAAAACTGTAAAATACGCTAAGCAGATGTGGAATCTTTTTTCATATGATTAGCGTACTTCTTCATAAATTTCTCAACTCTACCGGCAGAATCGACAAGTTTTTGTTTACCTGTGAAAAAGGGATGGCAGGCGGAACAAATCTCAACACTCATTTCAGTGCTCACTGATCCAAGCTCTATTTCATTGCCGCAGGCACACTTCGCCTTTATCTTATGGTATTCCGGATGGATATCATTTTTCATTATTGTTTTCCTCCAACAAATGATCTTCAGTGTGTAAACATTTATCTGGCCGTATGGGACACCTCGTATAGGTATTTCCGAGATATCAAATGAAAAGCCTATTGTTTCAAAATTGGGTCAGATGCAAACATTAAATTATATATAATTATATTATTATTGCAAGCTGTATTAGAAAAATACGAAAATAGTAGAAACTTAGGGCTGAAGATGCAATAAAACATTCCTGCTTTTTATCTTTTATTCATGGACTCAAAAAATTCTGCATTGGTTTTCGTGGCCCTCATCTTATCAAGCAGAAACTCCATGGCATCTCCAGGATTCAGAGAAGAAAGAAGTTTGCGTAAAATCCAGACCCTGTTGAGTTCCTCGGGCTCTAAAAGCAGATCTTCCTTGCGTGTACCGGATCTGTTTATATCAATGGTTGGAAAAATTCTCCTATCTGCCATTTTTCGATCAAGCATGAGTTCCATATTACCCGTGCCTTTAAATTCTTCAAAAATAACCTCGTCCATCCTGCTGCCCGTCTCTACCAGGGCAGTGGCAATAATGGTAAGACTGCCACCCTCTTCGATATTTCTAGCAGCGCCAAAAAACCTCTTCGGCCTATGCAGGGCTGTTGCCTCAACACCACCGGATAAAATTCTTCCACTTGTAGGGGTTACTGTATTATAGGCACGCGCCAGTCGGGTAATACTGTCCAGGAGAATAACAACATCCTTCTTATGTTCCACCAGACGCTTCGCCTTCTGAATCACCATTTCCGCAACCTGAATATGTCGCTGTGGCGGCTCATCAAAGGTGGAACTTACCACCTCTGCCTTGACGTTTCTTGACATATCCGTGACCTCTTCAGGCCGCTCATCAATCAACAGGACAATTAAGGTGATATCCTTATGGTTCTTTACAATGGAATTGGCAATTTTCTGCAGCAACACTGTCTTGCCGGTCCTTGGCGGGGCAACTATCAAACCTCTCTGCCCCTTGCCGATTGGAGACATGACATTCATTATGCGGGTGGAAAACTCATCCTTTTTCGCTTCCAGGTTTATTCTCTCATTTGGATGCAGCGGGGTCAGGTTTGAGAACAGAGTTTTATCCTTCGCTTTTTCAGGTGCTTCATAGTTGATACTTTTCACCTTAAGTAAAGCAAAGTAGCGTTCGCTGTCCTTGGGAGACCGGACAAGGCCTTCTACGGTATCACCCGTACGTAGATTCAACCTGCGGATCTGGGACGGTGATACATATATATCATCAGGGCCGGGAAGATAGTTATATGCCGGTGCCCGCAAGAAACCGAATCCGTCTGGAAGAATCTCCAGCACACCCCGCCCGGTAACCATGCCATTCTTTTCATCTTTGGCCTGCTTGGCCTTAGCCTGCAGAATAGCAAAAATCAGTTCCTGCTTGCGTAAACCGCTTATGCCTTCAACTTTATAATCCCGGGCCAGTTTAGTAAGTTCATTAATTTTCTTTTCTTTCAGTGCCGCTAAATCCATGCATCAAATTCCTTTGTTTTTTTTGTTCAATGCAACTTATTTATTACATTGCTCCTGTGTTTCTTAAATGATTGTTAATTATTATGTCCCTGGACTCCCGGGGTAATATGAGAACACCTGCTATTCAATTTGAACCAGGTACAAAACCGTCCTATACAGTCGGGCCCTGAATACCGTACATCTTTTGTTTGATTGATTGATTTTTTATCTTACTTGAATAGTACAATACTAGGTCGTTAATGATTTGTTAAATCAGTCACAGCTAGATCTGCAAAGAAACTGGGTGATATTTTTTTCAAATATGGGAAATAGCATGTGCCGGTTAACGGATTTAAGAAGGGATGTCTTCTATAAAGTTACGGAGTTATGACCTTTTTCTCTCTTTCAGGAACAACAGCCCATAAAGGTGGGGAAAATAGTAGAAACTTCACAAGGTATTAACTATCTTATTTTCATCACTTTTTACTGTCAAGCTTTTTTTCTGATCCGCACGCATTATTTTTGACAGATTCGAGGGCTGGTTCCCCGCTAACCCTCAGGGGTGGCGCATCTGTTCCTGCTTAATAAATCCGACAAGTGTTCCACCTGTTTATTTGTATCCGGCATCATGCCGCTATTATCAATGACATAATCTGCCTGCACCACCTTTTCAGACAAGGGTAATTGACTTTCCAACTCCTTGACAGCCACATCCCTCTCCATTCCATCACGATTCATCAAGCGGTTGAGGCACGTTTCATAGTCAGCATAAACGACAATAACTGCGTCAAAGAGATTTTCCCACTGAACCTCATAAAGAAGCGGGACTTCAACGAGCACTCTGGAATTACCATCAGACGCAACAATCCGATCCATTTGAGTTCTGATTGTATTTTTGACCAGGGGATGAATGACATTATTTACTCTGCTGCGAATACTCTCATCAGCAAACAGGTCTTTGCGCAAAAGGGGTCTGTCTATACTCCCATCTTCGGCAAGATACTCTGAGCCGAAAACCCTGGAAAATTCCCGCCACCCTTCCCCATGCGGTTCCAACATTCGGCGGCAGATTTCATCAGAGTTAATAAGGACACAATCCAGCATACCGGCAAGCATTTCAGCCACCCGGGTCTTTCCCGAGGCAATACCACCCGTGATAGCGATTTTCCGGACCACTGCAAACCCCTTTTTATTCAATAACACTCACTGCTGCCCCATTTATTACTAAAAACCAGTATATTTCACCAGTCGAGAAGGTATTTATTCTCTAAGCCTTGCAAGTATCGCCTGCATATCGGGCCAAAGCGGTGAAACAAACTGCAACGGTTTGCCTGTTACCGGATGTGCAAAGGACAGGGAGAAGGCGTGCAGACATTGGCGTTTGACACAAAATTTATCATTTATCTGCTTCTGCTGTTTGTTGCCGTAAAGTGCATCTCCAAGCACGGGATGCCCCAAATGTGCCATGTGAACACGTATCTGGTGCGTGCGTCCCGATTCCGGCCGCACTTCAAGATAGGTCAGGTGATTCTCTGCAAACTCTTGCAGAACAGTCCAACAGGTTACCGCATCCCTGCCGCCGTGCTGGAGCACAGCCATCTTCTTCCTATTGCTCCGGTGCCGACCTATTGCTTGTGAAATGCAACCCTTCTGTGTTCCCGGCCGACCAACAACAAGAGCATGGTATACTTTTTTCACCTGCCGCTTTTTAAAAAACTCAACCAGCCCATGATGGGACTTGTCACTTTTAGCAATAACCATTACCCCTGATGTATCTTTATCCAGGCGATGGACAATACCCGGCCTTTCCACCCCGCTTATACCGGACAGATTGCTGCAATGCGCCAGGAGGCCATGAACCAATGTTCCCTTTTCATGGCCGGCAGCCGGATGTACAACGACACCCGGCGGCTTGGCAATTACCAATAAATCATCATCCTCATGGAGGACTTCAAATTCGACCCGCTCAGGCTTAAGAGCAACAGGCACAGGTGGCGGGATAGTTACTTCTATGCTGTCGCCTCCTTTGAGGCGATTGGCAGCCTTTCTGGAGTCACCGTTTACAAGGATATATCCATCACGTATAAGATTACTCAGACGACTGCGGCTGATATCAGGTACCATTTCAACGAGGTAATGGTCTAGCCGCTGCCCTCCCCTTTCATGCGGGACAACAAGCTTCATAATCTCTCCCTGCACCAACTTGTATGCCGCTGTGTAATCGGCTGACAAAGTGCCTGAGGAAACAAAGTGTTATTATATGTATACTCATCAACCTGGAGTGCAAATAGATAATCACAAAAACAATTCGAGGAATTACATGGGGGAATATTCATGCAAAGGGTTTGCTTAGTTTATAAACAATCCAGGGTATGGATGCATCGGCCTGGGGAGAAAAACAGGTAATTCTTAGTTAGGATTTATTATTGCTGAATTCTGGCAATCCGATTTTCTGCAACACCAAACCGGATTGCCAGAGAACTGTTATTTATCGTTTTATCCTCTTTTATAAATGGGATATTATTGCGGGAACAATAGAGATATTATACTGCAATTGCAGGTTGCCTGATTATCAGGAAAATATCTGCTCTATCTTCTCTTCCACCTGGCATTCTTCAGTCTCATTGGCTATGGACAGTTCCTTAACCAGAAGGCCTTTAGCCGTATCCATCATTTTTCTCTCTCCATAAGACAAGTCCTTGTCTTCCTGGAGCAGATAAAGATCGCGCAACACGGCCGCAACTTCAAAAACAGACCCTGTTTTTATTTTTTCCATATATTCACGATAACGCCGATTCCAAGTCTGTGCTCCAATTTCAACATCCTTTTCCTGCAGTATGGTGAAAACATCATTCACCTCTTTTGGGGAAATTATGCAGCGCAAACCGACGTTTTTACTCGTAGCTGTCGGGATCATGATCACCATGTTATTCTTCAGGATTTTCATGACATAAAAAGACTGTTCACATTCTCCTATCCTTCTGTGCTCAATTGACTCGATAATTCCT
This sequence comes from uncultured Desulfobulbaceae bacterium, assembly GCA_947259115.1. Lineage (GTDB taxonomy): Bacteria > Desulfobacterota > Desulfobulbia > Desulfobulbales > BM004 > BM004. The sequence goes on from CAMYKS010000011.1 coordinate 41,072, forward strand.
ACTCCATGAGCTGGATATACTGCCATTTGACCTACATTAAACACAATTTCTCTCCTTCATGTCAAAATTACAATACCAACAATCCGTTCAATTATTATAATGCTTCAGGCACTCCTGATGCTTTTTTAAAAAATCATTCAAAAAACATAACACATTTTTTCAAAAAACTCAACGGTTGGTTTTTTTCATCATCCCCGCACATGGATATCTTGACTGCTCTTGTTAAGAATCAATCTTCTATACTTTTTGATTAATCACAGTCATGGCTGCCCCAATTCCCTGCTGCAGCATAATCTTCAGACCTTCTAATACGATGGATTTTTTCTCTTCAATGGTCTCTCTCTCAGCAACATCAAACTTGCCTAACACATATTTTTCAGGCAAAACAGGGGAAGCAGGTCGACCAATACCGATTTTAACCCGGGGGAAATCCTTTGTACCAAGATGCTCTATGCTTGAACGAATCCCCTTATGGCCGCCATCTCCTCCGCCTGCTGTTATTTTTATGCGGCCAAACTCCATATCCAGGTCATCATGGATAACTATGACGTCAGCAGGATTGAGCTTATAAAAACGGACAGCCTGGGACACAGCCCTGCCACTTAAATTCATAAATGTTTCAGGTTTCAACAGGACAACGGACTCATTCCAGACAAATCCTTTTGAGACCAGTGCCTTCCACTTGGAATCCGTAAAATTCATGTGAAATGTTTCGGCAAGATAATCCAGCATCATAAAGCCGACATTATGCCTTGTGCCTGTGTACTGCCGGCCTGGATTACCCAAACCTACTATCAGATACATTGAATAAAAGTCCTGTCATATATTTTCTTTTTTCCCCGGTAAAATAAGGGTATTGCACGCTTGTAAAACAAAAAGGCCGGGAAAAATGTTGCACTTCCCCGGCCCAAAATATTTTACAAAATGAGTTGTCTGAACAATTACTCCTCGGTTGGGGCGGCCGGCTCCGCAGCCTCATCTGGCTTTTCAGCGCCTTCTTCATCTTCAACGGCTTCCTCTTCTTCTACTTCCTCTTCTTCAGCCATGGGAGCAACAATGGAAACGCAGACTTTATCCAGTTCTTCTTCCAGTGTTACATCCGCGGGAATTGCCAGGTCAGCACAGGTAATGCCTTGACTGGTCAATTCAAGGGAGGTTACGTCCACTTCTATCTCATCGGGAATGGCGAGGGGCAAACCTTTAATTTTAACCGTATGTGCCATAATGTTCAGGATGCCGCCCATGTCCACCCCTTTTGCCGTACCGGTATAAACAACCGCAACCTCTAAGACAATTTCCTTGTCCATGTCGATCTCGAAAAAATCAACATGCAGAATTGCATCTGAAACCGGGTCCGTCTGGATATCTTTTACAAGCACATGATGCTTATTCTTTCCCTTTTCGCCTTCTATGTCCAGGCTTATCACAACATTATGCCCATGAAGTCGCAAAAGATCCCTGGTCAGTTTTTTTGTTTCCATGGCAAGGGCTACGGGTTCAGACTTTTTCCCATACAGTATTGCAGGTGCATATCCACTCTGCCTTAAACGATGCGTCGCACCTTTGCCGAAATCCTGCCTCGTTGCGGCAACCATATCCTGTTGTATCATTTTTTCTTTCCTCCTCCAAAAGATGATCAGAAGGATTGAAAATGCAACCTTCCGACCTTAGATCTCCAATTCAATTAAATTTCAATAATACGTTATTTTGTTTTTCTCCAATAGTTACACAAAAAGAGAACTCACCGAATCTTCGGAATGTATACGTCGAATCGCCTCTCCCAAGAGATGCGAGACGGAAAGCACCTTGATCTTGTCACACTCCTTGGCACTGCCCCGCAGGGGAATACTGTTTGTTATAACAAGCGATTTAATCACAGAGGCTTCAAGCCGTTCAATGGCCGGACCCGAGAGTACACCATGGGAACAGCAGGCATGCACTTCCACCGCACCTGCATCTTTCAGCATTGCAGCAGCGCTGCAAAGAGTCCCAGCCGTATCAACCATATCATCAAGCAACACCGCGATCTTGCCATCCACATCACCTATGACGTTCATGGCTTTTGACTCATTGGGGCGATCACGACGCTTGTCTATGATGGCCAGGTCCGCCTGTAAGCGCTTGGCAAAAGCACGGGTTCTTTCCACGCCGCCGGCATCAGGTGAGACCATGACCACATTCTCAAACGTTTCATTTATATATTCCAGCAGGACAGGAGCAGCATACAGATGGTCAACAGGAATATTGAAAAAACCCTGGATCTGGCCGGCATGAAGGTCCATGGCCAGGACCCTGCGCACTCCGACAACCATCAGCATTTCAGCGACAACCTTGGCCGTAATGGGCACGCGCGGCGCTACTTTCCTATCCTGCCGGGCATATCCGTAATAGGGCAGAACAGCAGTAATTCTTCTGGCCGAGGCACGCCGCAGCGCATCCACCATGATAACAAGCTCCATCAGGTGATCGTTTACCGGAGAACAGGTTGGCTGGATGACGAATACATCCGTGCCACGCACATTTTCCCCGATCTCAATAAAGATCTCACCGTCGCTGAATCTTCTCACCTCGACCTTTGACAATGAAATATCGAGATGGTCACATATCTCTTGTGCCATTTCCGGATTGGCATTGCCGGAAAATACCTTGATAATGTTAGGCATAGCTCTCTTCTTTCTGTTTTTATTTAATTACTGCCAGCAAAGCTTTATTGACCATGCTCCAGCGGCAGATTGTTTTTCTGGCTGGGGCGGGAGGATTCGAACCTCCGAATGCAGGCACCAAAAACCTGTGTCTTACCGCTTGACGACGCCCCAATGTGCTAAACTTATTGATAAGCCGCAAGAATGTCTCTGGTGAACCCGACTCGGGTCCGCAGCATATGGAACGATTCTTTGAGACTGACAAAAAAGTTAATTATATATTTTTAAAGCAAGACAATCAAGGAATATAAGGCCTGACAAGAAATACGTTAGCACCAAATTCTTTTACAAACCGGACATAACTGCGCTGCGCTTCTTCCTCACCGTTAAATAAACCAAACACCGTCGGGCCACTGCCGCTCATGAGAGCCGCAACTGCGCCTGCCATTTTTAATTCCTTCTTTATATCTTCTATCTCCGGATAGCGGTTTATGGTAACCGCTTCAAGATCATTGCCAAAATCTTCAACTACTGCAGGGAAAACGACGTGAAAATCCCCAGGTCTTTTTTTACCCCGCGCTAAGATATATGGATTGGAGTTGGATGTCAACGGGAAATTCTCATAGACCCATTTCGTGGAAACCGCAAATCCAGGATTTACCAGCAATATCCAATAATCCCCTATGGCTTCTGTTTTCCGGAGACTTTCACCGATGCCGGTGGCTAAAGCCACACTGCAATCCTGCACAAAGAATGGGACATCGGCTCCCAGTTGGAGACCAATGGCCTTTAAGTCTTCCAAGGCCAAGCCGGCGCCCAAAAGACTGTTGAGGCCGAGAAGTACTGCGGCTGCGTCACTGCTGCCTCCTCCCAGGCCGGCTGCAACAGGTATCTTCTTCTCCAGGACAATGTGGATGCCCGGCGCTATACCACTGGCTTCGAAAAATGCCTGGGCCGCCTTGTAAACAAGATTTTCCCGGTTTTCAGGTATATTGCTGCCCGGACAGGACAGGGAAATAATATCCCCCTGTCTTGAAAAATGGAGAATATCAAAAAGCGCAACTTTCTGCATCAGGCTTTCAATCTCATGAAAGCCGTCAGGACGTCGGTGCAGTACTTTCAGAAAGAGATTGATCTTGGCCGGAGCCTTAAGGGTGAGGTCCGAACTGTTGGCTGTGGACACGGCTTGTTTCACAAAGTGCATCTGGGTCTTGCTGAAAGGTCTGGCAAATGATGCCCCTTATTTTTTCGGGGCAACCTTTTCAACATAGCGCATTTTCAGATCATAGAGGGCATGCTTTAAGATATCCTGCTCTTCACCGCTCAGGTTGCCTGTGGTTTTATCCTCCAGCAGTTTCAATGTATCAATGGTATGCTTGGCCAGGACAAGGTCCTGGTTCTTCTCACCGGTGCCAGGATCACTGATTTCACCGAGGTGAAAAAGAGCAGAGGTGTTAAGCGACATGACAAGGGCTGTAAAGGTAACCTCAGGCATAACACATTTACCGTCCCTTATAACCTGGCCTTCAGGGCATTGTTTACATTCTTCGTTCTTTTCCATGGGGCTTACCTCGACTTTGTTCAATTTCCCCTGAGACGGCCATGCTCACACTTCCGCGTAGTGGGGAAGCACCAAAGCCATGGCATCATCGATGTGTTCAAGCTGCTGTACTGTCTTTAATAACTCCTTATTGACTGCACTGTCGGTATTAAGCAGGATAATATTGCGCCCGTGTTCCATCTCGCGGCCCACGGTCATTCTTGCGATATTAACCCCGTGCTCACCCAGGGTGGTTCCCAGGGCCCCGATCACACCCGGAACATCCTTGTTATAGACAAAAAGCATGGGCCCGGTGGGAAGTGCTTCCAGGCGGAACGTATTCATTCTTACCAGGCGGGGTTCGCTCTTACCGAAAACCGTTCCGGCCAGCACATTTTCCCCTTCCGTTGTCTTGACACGAATTGAAAGCAGGCTTGTAAAGTCATCGGAATGCCCTGTTTTTGATTCCACCACCCGTATGCCTCTTTCCTTGGCAATCAGGGGAGCATTAACATAGTTTACCGCATCCTGCAGGATCGGCGTAAAAAGCCCTTTGAGAAAGGCTACTGTAATAGGATTAGTGGTCTGTTCTTCGAACTCGCCGATATATTCCAGGTTGATTTCCTCGACCCCGCCTTTGGCTATCTGCATATGAAATGAGCCCAGCATTTCAGCCAGGTTAAGGTAAGGGCCAACTTTGGAAAGAACTTCGCTGCTGACAGAAGGCACATTCACGGCATTGCTCACCACTCCGGTTCTCAAATATTCACCTATCTGCTTGGCAATGGCGACTGCGACATTTTCCTGGGCCTCGCTGGTTGAAGCTCCAAGATGCGGTGTACAGATAAAATTATCCAAACCAAGCAATGGACAGTTTTCTTTGGTGGTCGGCTCAACTTCAAAAACATCCAGGGCCGCTCCGGCAATCTCACCAGAGGTCAATGCTTCGTGCAGAGCCTTTTCATCAACCACACCACCGCGGGCACAGTCTATGAACATGGCATCCTTTTTCATGGTTTTAAACTCTGCGGTGGAAATGAGGTTTTTTGTATCCTTGGTCATGGGTACGTGTACGGAAATAAAGTCCGCCCTTTTACAAACATCTTCGATGGTGGTCAGCTCCACACCAAGTTTTTTGACCAGTTCCTCCGGCATATGGGGGTCATAGGCAATCACTTTCATTTTCAGCCCCTGGGCCCTTTCAGCAAATATGCTCCCAATCCGGCCTATACCGATAATGCCCATTGTCTTACCGGTTAATTCACGGCCCATGAATTTCTTCTTTTCCCATTTGCCTTCCTTCATGGAAGAGGTAGCCTGTGGAACATTCCTGGCAAGTGACACCATCATGGCAATGGCATGTTCAGCAGCAGTGGTGGAATTGCCGTCCGGAGCATTCATTACAACAATGCCGTGCTTACTGGCAGCAGCGATATCAACATTGTCAAGGCCTATTCCAGCCCGGCCCACAACTTTGAGGTTTGTGGCAGCCTCGATAATCTCGGCTGTCACCTTGGTGGCACTGCGTATAACCAATCCCTCATATTCCGGAATTATTTTTTTCAATTCTTCTGGAGCCAGACCGGTATTTATATCTACCTCAAGCCCCGCTTCTTCAAGGATTTCTGCTCCAATGGGGGCTAAATTATCACTTATAAGAACCTTCATCTTCTCTCCTTTCGATTTCAGACAATTTTCCAACCTCTCTCCTTAACTTGCCGGGAAAAATTGATTGGAATTCCTCAAACTTATATGATCAATGTTAATCAATTATATAAAAGACAGGCTTTCCATATACAAAATATAGCTAAAAAATAGAAGGGTAAAAATTGTATGCCAACAAGTCAAGAAAAAGCTTACTAAATAATTTTATTGAATAATTCAAGTATATTACGAATATTTTACATAATTTTATATTTATCTGATACATATAGCCTGACAAAAAAGTCGCTTTTACCAGTAACCATACTTATTGATTGTAGAAGAGAAAAGATTTATATACACCAAGCCGAAAACTTTGTTTCTAGAGGACAAATCATTTCAGACCGCTATCAGCAAAACAATTTAATATCAATAACACCCGGCTCAATTGAGCCGAATTGCATACCTGCAGGAGAAAAAAATGTCAGAGATCAGGCTGCGCTTTCCACCGAGCCCCACCGGTTATCTTCACATCGGCGGTGCCAGAACCGCTATTTACAACTGGCTTTTTGCCAAAAAACACAACGCAACGCTTATCTTAAGGATTGAGGATACTGATATTGAACGTTCCACCAAGGATTCCATTGAAGGTATCATCGACGGCCTCAACTGGTTGGGAATAACCTGGGACGAAGGCCCCTATTACCAGTCAGACCATATTAGTGAGCATGTTGAATCTGCCCATAAGCTCGTCGAAACAGGCCATGCCTATAAGTGCTTTTGCACCAAGGAAGACCTTGATGCAAAAAGACAGGCAGCGGTATCAGCCAAGATCACCTATCAGTATGACCGGACCTGCCTGAACCTTTCGGCCGAGGAAATTTCCTCCAAGGAGGAACAGAAAATTCCCTATACCATCCGTTTCAAGGTACCTGGCGGAGAGGGTTCGCTTGTTTTTGAAGACAAGGTATACGGCCGTATTGAAAGGACCTACCGGGACATCGAAGATTTTGTCATTCTGCGCTCCAACGGTACGCCGCTCTATCTTCTCAGCAACGTGGTTGATGACATCCGAGACCGCATCAGTCATATAATCCGCGGCCAGGACGGCCTCGGCAACACGCCGCGTCAGATTCTGATCTATGAAGCCCTGGGAGCGCCTGTTCCGGTCTTTGCCCATATGTCGCTCACCCTGGACCCCAAGAAGGCCAAGATCTCAAAAAGGTCCCATGGTGAGGTGGTCACTGTCCAGTTTTACAAGGAAAACGGCTTCCTGCCCTGGGCCCTGATTAACTTCCTGGTGCTGCTCGGCTGGTCACCGGCAAATGATCAGGAAATTTTCACCAAAGAGGAACTGATCCAGGCCTTTTCCCTGGAAGGCATGAATAAGGCCAACTCCATCTTCAACTACCAGAAGGATCACCCGAAGTTCTTCACAGACCCCAAGGCGCTCTCCATCAATGGGCACTACCTGCAGACCATGCCGGTTGAGGAACTTGCCTTCCTTGTGAAAGACTTTCTTCAGAAGGCGGAATTATGGGATGATGCATACGTAAATGACAAAAAGGAATGGTTCCTCAGCACCATTGACCTTATCAGAAGCCGCTTCCATGTGCTCACCGATTTTGCCGGTCCCGGACGGGCCTATTTCAGCGATGACTATGAAATGGACCCCAAGCCGGTGAAGAAAAACCTCACAAAACATGAGAAGATCGGCGAGTGGTTAGGAATGCTTGCCGATCGTTATGAAAGTCTTCCAGAGTTTAATAAAGAGGATGCTGAAAGAGTGACCAGGGAGCTGGCGGATGAACTCGATATCAAACCGGGCATCCTGATCAACGGCACCCGCACTGTGGTCACGGGCCAGGCGGCAGGCGCCGGGCTGTTTGATGTGCTCATGGCCATTGGCAGAGAAAGGGTCATTGCCCGGCTGGAGAAATTCAGCCGGGAAGGTTTGTCATAACCCGAATATTTCATGAACAGGATTTACTCCCTTTCAGCAGAATTCCTTCTGCCTGCTCAGCAATAAATGTGTTATATTGAGTAAAAACAATTTACTTTTTGCGGGGTAACGGAATGCACTGGCTTTTTATAATTCTTATAGCAGTAGTAGTCATATACGGACTGGCAGCTATCAACATGCGGATGGCGGCCAAGAACCTTGTAGGCTGAAGCAGCAAAACTTGCACCCGGTCGGGTGGCTTTTTATCTTTTTTAAAACCGAAGGAAAAAAGGGGACCAGCCAAAAACGACTGATTTCCGTTGAGTAACCCGGCAGCCAGCCTAAAGCAGCTCCAAATCTCTTAATATACTTTCCGCCTCTTTTTTGAAATCCTCCCGCACCATCAACCTTGCTTCCAGAGGCACAGGCGCCAGTCTGTGTGACTGTTCTCCGTCAAAATAATATTCAATATCAGTTTTATCAAAACTCGCCTTGATAACGGCAATATTCCCTTCTCTGAAAATCGTAGCCATTTTGACAAATCCCGGCATTTTCGGCAGGGGCTCCAGCTTTTCAACCAGGTCAACATCACAATCAGAGCACTCCAGAAATCCTTCCCTGTATTCAGCGCGGCATTTCGGACAGTACATATTCTTCCCTCGCCCCCTTTGAAAAATTCTGTGCAAATATCTTTTCTTTTCTGCGTGCAGAGTTATATTATTTACTATTTAGAAATACTGACAGCATATACGATTTTTTTATTTTTGTACCCCAAAAACATCAGGGAGGGTTGCCATGAAACGTTTATTTCTCTCACTATTACTGCTGTTGTTCTGGAACACCCAAGCTTTCGGCGCTATCATCGGGGAGCCTGTCATGTATAAAGCCGGAGATTTTGCCATGCAGGGATACCTGTCCTATGATGACGGTATTTCCGAAAAAAGACCGGGGATCCTGGTTGTTCACGAATGGTGGGGCCATAACGAGTATGCCCGGGCCAGAGCCCGCAAGCTGGCGGAACTCGGCTATACGGCCCTGGCTGTGGATATGTACGGTGACGGCAAACAGGCGGACCACCCAAGTGATGCGGGAAAATTCGCAGCTGCGATCAGGCAGAATATGGAGGCAGCAACAGAGCGTTTTGAAGCAGCACTGCAGCTTCTGCAAAAACACCCGACCGTTGATCCGGAGCATATTGCTGCAATCGGCTACTGTTTCGGGGGCGGCCTGGTCCTGCAGATGGCGCGACGGGGACTTGACCTGGACGGAGTGGTCAGCTTTCACGGCTCACTTGCCACAGACAATCCAGCGGTTCCGGGAGTGATCAAAGCCAGGATACTCGTCTGCGATGGCGCTGATGACAAAATGGTCACCCCTGAACAGATACAGTCCTTTCTGAGGGAAATGAAACGTGCCGGTGTGGATTATAAATTTATTTCCTATCCCGGCGCCAAGCACAGCTTCACCAACCCCGGCGCCGACATTTATGCAGAAAAATTCAATATTCCGGTGGCATACAATGCAGAGGCCGACAAGCGTTCCTGGCAGGATATGCAGGATTTTCTGCAGGAGACTTTCAAATAGAATTTACTGGGGACAGATTTCAAATCTGTCCCCTCAGACTGAATTATTTTATTTACTCTTAACTATTTGTTGATGAACTAATGGGAGTGAAATAATCCAAAAGTAAACATGAACTGTCATTCCCGCGCAGGCGGGAGGTAAGCGACCAAAGGGAGACACCGATCTAGTCTTTTCAAAAAATAAGTTAAACTGGATCGGAGCCTCCATTTGGTCGTTTATACCCCTCGAGGGGGTACTAAAAAGAGTGCCCTGAAAGGGTGTTTATGCCCTGTATTTAAGGGTGCTTACCTCCCGCCTGCGCGGGAATGACGGCATTATTCAATCAGCTTTTTAACATGAATAACTGCTTTCATCTTTGATTCATGACTGATCCAAAAACCTTCTGATATATCGTATACTCCAAATCGGCTAAACAAAGAGTCAGTGAACCTATTTTTATTGGTTTCCGGTTGTTTTTACAGAAGGTTTCGTCTATTATGGCGACCTTTTTAAAATTCATTGTCAATCATCAGCTTTCAATCGTCGTCAGTATCATATGACGACAATTTATTATGCTGATAATTAATAATTAAAAATGCAACATTACTCATGATAACCCTACTAGACTACGGAGCAGGAAACGTCAGGTCCGTCCGTAATGCCATCAAAAAACTGGGCTACGCGGTCAAAGACGTTGAAACTCCGGACGACATACTCCAGGCCGATAAACTGATCTTCCCCGGCGTGGGCAGCTTTGGCAGCGCCATGCAGAAACTGCAGCAGGAAGGGTATATCGAGCCGCTGCTCAAATACCTTTATCATGATCGGCCGTTTCTGGGTATCTGTCTTGGCCTGCAGACCCTGTTTGAAGGAAGTGAGGAAGCCCTTGGCGTGGCCGGACTGGGCATTATCAAGGGCATTATCAAACGTTTTGACGATGGTTCCCTGTCCGTGCCGCAGATCGGCTGGAACGGCATCAACATCGATAAACCGTCATCACTTTTTGCCGGCTATGAGCATGAAAAACTCTATTTCGTCCACTCCTACCGGGCCGTGCCCACTGCTGAAAACAGGGACTGGATTTTAACCACCACGAATTACGGTGATGAGTTCATCAGCGGCGTCCAGAAAGGTAACGTGGCCGCGTTCCAATTCCATCCGGAAAAAAGCGGTAATGGAGGACTGAACATTCTAAAAAATTTCCTCGGTGGAACCGGGCTTTACGATTCCATGCCGGTTGAGCTTTTAGGAGCCAGCCAGCCAACCAGGCTGGCCAAGCGTATCATTGCCTGTCTTGATGTACGGACCAACGACCAGGGCGACCTGGTAGTGACCAAGGGCGACCAGTATGACGTGCGTGAGGAAGGCGAAGTCAGAAATCTCGGCATGCCCGTTGATCTGGCCAGGAGATACTTTGAAGAAGGAGCTGACGAGATCACCTTTCTGAACATTACCGGCTTCCGTGATTTTCCCATGAAGGACCAGCCCATGCTGGAGGTACTGCAGAATACATCGGAGAACGTCTTTGTACCATTGACCATTGGCGGCGGCATCCGCGAATACACCGACAGTAACGGCAATTACTGGTCTGCACTTGATGTTGCATCGGAATATTTCCGCTCCGGGGCGGACAAGATATCCATCGGCAGTGACGCGGTCTATATTGTCGAGGAATATTTAAAAACAGGCAAGATGACCGGCCAAAGCTCCATTGAACAGATCTCTCGCGTGTACGGCAACCAGGCCGTGGTCATCTCCGTAGACCCACGCCGGGTATATGTAAATTCACCGGATGATACGGAGCACAATACCATTAAGACCGATTTCCCCGGTCCCAATAGCGAAGAATACTGCTGGTATCAGTGCACCGTCAAAGGCGGTCGCGAAGGACGCGACATCGACGCCAAGCAGCTGGTACAGACGTGTGAGAAGCTGGGTGCCGGGGAGATCCTCCTGAACTGCATAGATAAGGATGGTACCAATAGCGGTTTTGACATTGAGCTGGTGAAGCATGTCAGTGAAGCGGTGACCATCCCAGTGATCGCCTCAAGTGGTGCCGGTAAGGTGGAACACTTCTCAGAGGTCTTTGAAAAGACTGATGTGGAGGCAGCTTTGGCCGCAGGTATCTTTCATAGAGAGGAAGTGCCGATAGAGGCGGTTAAGGATCATATGCGTGAACGAGGAATAGAGACGCGATAAGGCTGAGTTGAGCAGCTTGCCTGCTCGTACGAAACTTATGCCCTTGCGGTATAAATACTGACAGTATCAGTGCACTCAAAAAGGCCTTTTCCGATGACTTGGGAGGGGCCTCTTTTTTTAAGGGTGATCAAAAATAAATCTGTCCCCTGAAGGTGTCCATCCCTTGCCCTCAGTTTTAATGGAGTGATCATTTCTGGCAAGATGATCGCATATGTTTCTTGGCAAGATTTGTACATAGTTATATGATAAAATTTAAATTGCTACCCTCATCATTGGGCTGCTGGTCCCTTGGAAAAATTTCCCTTTGTCGTTGGAATCAATATGGACAAGAACAATATTTTCGATGAAAAAGAACATGGTGCAGTCATTGCGGACGATTTCTGCGAAATAGAGCGGCAGCCGGATCCTTGTACCATCATCATATTCGGCGCCTCGGGTGACCTCACCCACCGTAAACTCATACCAGCTTTGTACAACCTTTTCTGCAATAAGAGACTGCCCGACCATTATTGTATTGTTGGCGCAAGTCGTACTGAAATGGATGACAGTGCCTTCCGGTCGAAAATGCACCAAAGATTGACGGATGCCGGGGCCGACCTCAAAGCGTGGGATGAGTTTGAGGCCTGCTTATATTACCAGGTGGTCTCCTACGACAACCCCTCGTCCTACAAATTACTGAGCTCACGCCTTGCAGATCTAGACCTAAAGCATCAGACCGGCGGCAACCGGGTCATCAATCTGGCCATACCGCCTTCCTTGTATGCAACCGTGTCCCTGGAGTTGGGCCGGGTCGGGTTGGCCGCCGAGGACATGCAAAAAGGACAATGGGCACGACTTGTGGTGGAAAAACCCTTTGGTTATGACCTGCGATCAGCCAGGAAACTGAATGCAGTCATCCATGAAGGCTTTCAGGAGCATCAGGTCTTCCGCATTGACCATTATATGGCAAAACAAACTGTCCAGAACATCCAGGTTTTACGTTTTGCCAACGCCATATTTGAGCCCCTTTGGAACCGTAATTATATTGACTATGTCAGGATTAATGCGAGTGAGGACCTTGGGATTGAAGACAGGGCCGGCTATTACGAACAGTCCGGGATTTTGCGGGACATGTTTCAGAATCACATGATGGAACTCCTGGCACTGGTTGCAGCGGAGCCCCCTTCTTTATTCGAGGCGGACATGGTGCGTGATAAGAAGGCCGAACTTTTTCGCAATTTGCGGCCCTTCAGTTTGGAGGACACGAGTCTGGTTCTCGGACAGTATGAAGGGGGCGTCGTAGGTGGAAAACGGGTGCCCGGCTATCGGGAAGAAGCGGGTGTCGATCCCCATTCCTTAACCCCAACCTATGCCCTGATGCGGGTTTTCATAGACAACTGGCGTTGGCAGGGGGTTCCTTTTTACATAACATCAGGAAAAAGGCTGAAGAGAAAGGTTACAAGAATTGATATACAATTCAAGGCCATTCCTCACAGCATGTTCAGACAGGTCCTGGGTGGCAGCATTGGCACCAATCGCCTAATTATAGGGGTGTATCCACAGGAGACAATCTTCATCAACTTCCAGTCAATGAAACCAGGGCCCCGGTTTTGCCTCCGTACAGCGGGTCTGCATTTCTCCTTCAATAAAGGTCAAGAGGGTACCAAGCTGGAAGCCTACGAAAAGGCTTTACTCGATGCCTTGATCGGCGATCAAACATTGTTCTGGCGCCAGGATGGCCTGGAATTGTGCTGGTCTTTCCTGGACCCAGTTCTTGATTCGTGTGAAGTGTGCGACAACCGGTTCAAAAATCTACATCCTTATCCTGCAGGCTCGCTGGGACCGCAGACAGCCCTCGACATTTTGCCCCTTGGAAGCTGGCCTGAAAAACCACTGTAAAAGAACCGGAGTCTGCTCTATAACAAAAACTGGAAAGAACAACTCGCATAAATATACTGGAAGATTAGCAACTTATTTGTCCACCAATAGCGGTTTTGATATCGAGCTGGTCAAGCACGTACATGAAGCTGTGTCCATCCCTGTCATTGCTTCCAGTGGTGCCGGAAAGGTGGAACACTTCTCAGAGGTGTTTGAAAAGACCGATGTGGAGGCTGCTTTGGCGGCCGGTATCTTCCACAGGGAGGAAGTCCCTATTGAGGAGGTGAAGGAACATATGTGTGAGAAGGCATAGAGACGAGATAAAGCTGAGTTGAGCAGCTTGCCTGCTCGTACCGATAAGCTAACTTTTGAGACATCGAGACTTATACCCCTCAGGTAAGCGTTAGACTCCGAGGGGGTACTGAAAAGAAATGGGGTCAGGAGAGGTACCAGGCTTGACAATTATCAGCAAACAATACTGCTGATGATTGACAGTGTATTCGCTTGTTAGTTTGTGGGCATGGCCCTCAAGCCCCGCATCCATTATCCTGGAGCTTGTTATCATGTAATCCTGCGTGGCAATGGTGGCCAGGATATTTTTTTTAGCAGCAAAGACCGCACTAAGTTCTATCTTCTTTTGCAGGAAGGCATTGAAGGATTTGAGCATCGCATCCATGCTTTTTGTTTGATGACCAACCATGTTCACCTGGTTGTCCAGGTTGGCGAAGCACCCCTTTCAAAAATCATGCAGAATGTTACTTTCCGTTACACGCGGTATATAAATTCACGCAAAATACGCATCGGGCATTTATTCCAGGGTCGTTATAAAGCTTTACTGATTGATATAGACACTTACATGCTGGAACTGGTGCGCTATATCCATAATAATCCAGTCCGGGCTAAAATTACTGAAACAGAAGATCAATACATCTTCAGCAGCCATGAGTCTTATCTCGGAAAAAATAATGTACCATGGCTGACCACTGATTTTGTTCTAAGCCAATTTGCCAAGCAGAAAAAAAATCAATAAAGTTATATCATGATTTTATCTTGAAAGGATCGGTAGAAAGTCACCGGCAGGAATTCTATGGCGGTATTTATGATGGCCGCATTTCAGGAGATGATTGTTTCAGTGAGAAGGCACTTGCCAAAGCTGCAGGGAAGTATTCAAAAAAACTGTCCTTTGAAAATGTTGTTGATGCAGTATGCAATTATTACAAAATCACTATTAACCAGCTCATTGAGCCCGGCAAGACACACCCTGCTTCTGAGGCAAGGGGGATTGCAGCTTTACTCGTACAGGAAAATAGCAACCTTAAGCTAACTGCATTGGGAAATTACCTAAATCGTGATGTGGCGACTTTAAGCCAGTCTGCCAACAGGCTACGAAAACGTGCAGTAAGAGATAAAGTGTTTTCAGAAAAGATAGAAAATATCCGAAAAACGCTCCAATGAATACACTGTCAATCATCAGCAGTATTGTTTGCTGATAATTGTCAAGTTTACCCCCTGTTGCCTGTTTCAATATATCTGCTAAATCAATGTTAAATTTTAGAAAGTATTTCTGTACCAGTCATTAAGAGCTTCAATAACTCCATCTCTTTTTTCTCTATTTGAGATATGCTCAGTTCTTGATAATTCAACCTGCAGCCAAGGTAATTTTGTAGAATGGGTGCGGATAATATACCCTCCTTTGAAAGGGTCATTTATGGTGACCAGTTCCTGCGTGAACACCTTCTGAAAAGATTCTGTAAGTTTTTTCAGCCATTCATTTGGGCAAGTTCCATCCGCATTACTTATACAAACCAGTGGACGCATCCTTCCAGCATCCGGACCAACAGGTGGCCCTACTGCTGCCATTGTATGACAATCTATGCCAACCTTGACATTTCCTTTTTCTGCCAGTTGTTCAAGCTTTAGATGATACGGGTGGTAATAAGCGGCCAGTAACTGCTCTATGAGCTTCTGAGAAGGAAATTCTTTATAGACCGGAATATCATAGCATGTATGGGTTTTGATGATTCCGTCCTTTCTGAAATCATCAGCCGCTCTGTTCAGGTCTACGATTGCCCTGGCAACGTCAGATGAAATAAAGGCTTCTGCAGATTTTTCCAGGCCAAAATATATTTCCGCCGCGCCCCAGTCACCGTCTTCATAGATCTGTTCAGGAGTCAGTATACAGGTATCCTGAACTTCCTGGGGAATACGCTGGCCTGAATGAGGAACTGATACCAGGAACGGCAGTTTCACCTTCAGGGACCTCCGGCAGAACCATCCCTGCGGGGATCAGCCACACCGATAAACTCTTTATTCTCATGCATTACAAGCTGTACACAGCCAAGATAAAAGGAGTATGGATTCCTGGGATCGATGGTATAACCGTATTTTTTGAGAAGCTTGGGTATATCGTCCCTCATTCTTGAATATTCAAGCGAGACTTTGCTTTTTATGGAGCAGTGCAGCCTTGGTGACGCAACAGCATCATATGGGGACTGGTACTGCAGCCGCATCAGAACCTGCAGTATTGCCGGAGCTATCCTCTCGCTTCCAGGAGAGCCGATGGCGAGCCAGGGTTTTCTGCCTTTGAAAACAATTGTTGGAGATACACTTGCCCAGGGGACAGCTGCAGGTCGCAGATAGTTTGGATGGGTTATATCCTTATACTCAAAAGCACTCATATAATTATTATAGAGGAAGCCAAGCTTTGGCGATGCGGCAAAAGATCCATACACCCGTTCAATGGATTGGGTCAGAGATACTACATTACCCTTGCAGTCCATAACAGACAGATGGGTGGTGTCCCCACGTCCGCTTTTAAGCCTTTTCTTGATCTGTTTAGCTACAAGTTCCGCATATTCATCCTTGAGCATTCCTTTTCCCTGGACCTGCGGATAAAAGTTGGGGTCAAATGGCCTGTCCTGGCGGTCGAGGTTGGCCCGCCGGATAATCTCTGAAAGAAGCAGGGCACCTTGAGGTGTGTCCGGGTTACATTTTTCAGGAGTGAATTTATTTATAACATTCAGCATCTGGACAAGGGTCCGACCTGCTCCAGGCTCACCAAATGTATGCACCCGTTGACCACGAAAGCGGCAGGATAAAGGTTTTCTTTCAATGGGCCAGGGGATCTGGGCCAGGTCGTCGTCACGGATAAAACCGTCATTATTAACCATATCATCATGGATATCCCGGGCAATCTCTCCCTGGTAAAAATCCTCCACCCCTTCCCTTGCTATTCCTTTCAGAGTTTCAGCCAAAACAGGCTGCTTAAAAATTGCTCCGACTTTATAGGCCCGGCCATTATTAAGAAAAAATTTTGAACCCGTACCTGCTTTTAAGTGTTCCAACTCTCTCTGCATAAGGGCATGCTTCAGTTCAGTTATCTTGAAACCCTTTTCTGCAAGAATAATGGCAGGTTTCATGACCTCCGAGAGTTTCATTGTGCCATATGTGTTCAGCATATATGCTAAGACGGCCGGGGTGCTTGGCACAGTGGTAGCCTTGTGTCCCCGCAGTAGTTCTTTTTTTCGCAACTCACCAGGCGGCACCCGGTGCGGTGCCCGTGATGAACCGTCAAAGGCTATGGTTTTGGAGGTTTCAGAATTATAAAACAGGGCCATTGTCTGACCGCCGAGACCTGAGGCAGCCGGTTCACATACTCCTAAAGCAAGTGCTGCAGAGACTGCAGCATCAATGGCATTACCGCCTTTTGCCAGGATAGTCTGTGCTGCTTCGGTGGCTCTGAAATGTGCCGTTGCCACCATACCTTTTTTAGAAGCTGCAACACGCTGCAGCAATGGGGCTCGCTGTCTGGTTAACTCCAGATCCTCGGCTTCTAACTCTTCCTTGTTCTTCGGCATCGGAGATTATTCCTTTATTTGGGAAATCAGATACTGTGATAATAGAAGTGTGCGCTGGATAAGGCTCACTCTTTCTATACATTCCCTTGAAGTATACAGGTCCTTAGTGCAGGGCCCCATGCCGCAGATGACAGGAGTACCCTGCTTAACCAAACCACCGACAGAGGGCCATAAGGATGATACTGTCTCAAATGGTATCTCCCACTGGCCGGCAATATTCTTCAAAGCTTTGATCTGCATATTGCCTTTCTTTTTTGCTTTCATGGGTGGTCTATTTGAAACACATTCCAGTGACCACTTTATATTCCCCTTGCCCAGAACCTGTTCCATCTTTTCTTCCAGTTCATCACCTGATTTAACTTTTGCAAAAGAGGAAATGAGAGTTACCTGAACCCGGTGCGGCAAGAGCGTCGGAAATGCATCTGTTTCGATTTTCACCGCTGACAAAGCTATTCTTTCCTTGCGACTGGAAAGTTGAGCTAACTCTTCAATTTTTGTACCTGCCCAACGCAGCACCTCCTGCTGCTTGGTTATTTTACCTAACCGATGCGGTGTCCCTTCAGCAACAAGAAGATATTTTCTTTGTCCACGACGGTCAGAAATCATTTTCCCTCCAACATTGCCCGGGCGCAGAACTATGATTTCAGCTGCCTGCTCAACCGCTTGCTTTATCAGATCACTGCTATAACGGCAGTCAAGGCCTTCATCACCATAAAAAAGTACACCTAATGGGAGTTTACGGAGTTTTCTGATGGAGCGTAATGATTTCAGGGCAAATTCCAACATGGTAAGCGGCCCCCATACACTACCGATTCCTTCGCCGTATATCCTTTCCGGGTCTCTTCTGTATCCCTGGTGCTGTTCCCGCATATCAAAGGGAATATCTACCTGGCAAAGCAGCAGGATACCATCTTTCATGCCAGCTTTGGACTCCCAGGTCCAGGCAACCTTGTCGTTTGTAAATTCCTTAACCGGCTTTAAGAGCAGTTCTTCAAAAAGCTTGCTTATGGAATTGACAACATGTATACGCCCCACCATATCTGCAGTTCGGCTGGAATGGTTACACCACTGGGAAAGTCTTTTTTCAAGCTGATCACGATGCGTGGACAGATAATTAAAAACCTGGCTTGCAGGATCTTTTGATTTACTTGCCATGTCAGGGAGGGATGGAGTACCGAAATATCGAGAACTGGCAACCTCAACGAGCCGGTTGACCAGAGCGGCAAAATCCATTCCCATGGCTTCCGCCGCCGCCACATAGGAACCATGCTCTCCCAAGCTCGGCAGGCTGTTTATCTCCAGTATATAGAGATTGCCTTCTCTGTCCATTCGCATGTCGACACGCGCACAGTCATAACAACCCAAAGCGTTAAATGCCTTGATGGCAACATCTTGTGCATGGGAGGTCAGTTTTTCATCCAGTTTGGCTGGACATATCACCCCGACTTCCCTACCAGATTGCCTCGTCTTGTCTTCATAGGTATAGATATCAGGGCCGCCTTCACCAAAGGTAAGTTCAGCAGGTGCAAAGGCTTCAGGTGGAGTATTACCCAGGATACCAACATTGATCTCACGGCCGGCAATATACTGTTCCGCCAGGACAGGCTGTTGAAAATTATCAAAAATAATCCCGGCAGCCTCGCGTAGTTCTTCTTCGGTATCCACAATACGGATGCCAAATGAAACCGCCTCGTTCTTTGGTTTAACAATCAACGGAAAAGAAACATCGGGCATGGCAAAGCCCGGACCATCGAGCACTGCAAAATCAGGTGTAGACAGACCATTCTGCTTGAAGATCATCTTGGCAACCACCTTATCAAGTGCCAATGAATGAGCCAGCGGCCCGGAACCGATATAGGGGATACCGACCATTTCCAGGATGCCGGGTACATGGGTATATCGTGCCTGCCCCTGTATACCGTATGACAGGTTGAAAACCATGCCGGGCCGTTCACCTTTCAACACCCGCGGCATAAAGTCTTCCAGATTATCAATCAGGTCCTTATCACCTTCCAGGGCAATAACCTGATGCTTCCCTTTTTTGAGGGCATCGGTAATTCTCTTAATTGATTTGAGGCCGTACTTCTCTCTATTGGGCATGCCAAAAAGGTTGATTACCTTTTGACTAATACGGTTATAGACTACGGCTATTTTCATTTGAACGCCTCGAAAAAGGTAACTAATTAAAATTTCATAAATTGTTGTGTCTTTAAAATAATTCTTTTTCCCGGTTTTGGGTATAAATAAACAACTCAGGTTTTCGAATTTCGTCTGTTATTTATTTCGGCTTTAGGTTTTGGTAATACATAATTGGTGGAAATTTGGTGGGTCAAAATTTTCACCCCAACAGAGTTAAAGAGTTTTAAATAGGAAAAAATTTTCTTTGCTTACCTTGTGCAGTTGGAACGTGGTTGGGTGAGGCACAAAACAGACAAGAAATATTCAGTCGGAAAGGGGTCACCCGTTAAAAGGCCCCTTGTCAAGGAATATACTATCCCGTTCAAGGAAAAATTAATTTTTTCATTACATGTAATCATTTAGTAAAATTACCTTGATGATTAATTTACTTTCAGCAAAACCTCATCCTGTAACTCATATCGATTTCATAACTAATAAATGGTA
>CAMYKS010000012.1 GCA_947259115.1 uncultured Desulfobulbaceae bacterium
TAGCATGCCTCCCTAGGATACCGGCGGGGACACGCCGGGTGATCTTAGTCATGCAAATGACTGTAATCACATATAAAAAAACGCGACATCGTGTCGCGATTAACGCCGCTTTTCAGCGGGCGCGGCTTTTTGCGATCCGCTGCAAAAGCCTTGTTAGCAGTTGTTTTATCTATGCCTGGGCTCTCTTGGGCATGAGATACCACAGGACAAATGCCACAAGAAATAAAGCAGGGACATCACCCAACAGATTTGCCTGCTCAGTTTCATCAATTATAGCTTGAACTAACATGATTCCACCGTGAACAATACTCGACCAGATCGTGAACCAGATAAGACTTGCATTTGCTAAAGGGTCTTTCGCAGCTCGAATCAAAAAAACTCCCAAGGTAGCGTAAATGCCCATAATCATCTGCTCGTATTCCGGTTGCCTTGGCGTCCAACCCCAACCCGAAGGCCATACCCACATCATCATTACATAGATTCCTGCGATGAAAATGATGCCGAATACAATAAGAGCAACTTTCAAATACTTGAGCTTTTCTTCTTGTTGCATAAGATTTCACCTCCCGTGGTTTTAGAGACTGCTAACGTTGAGCTAACCGGCCCCCGGAAGGACTGTCCAAAAGCAAGCGACCCGGTGACGTTTCAAAAAAGCCGCCTAGGTTTGGACGGTCCGGTTGAGTGACTGGTTATATCTTTTCAATTTTCGACCTGCCAAAATTGTAATGGACTATGATTGGATTAAAAGCCAAAACACAGAGGGATATTAATATATACGACAAAGGGATAGTTGTTACACTACCTAGAACTAACCCACACTGAATTGTTGTATAGGAAGCACCTAATAAAATCCACAGTGGAAACTTATTAATATTTGTTTTCCATATAAAGTTTCTTAACAACTCTGCAATAGATGCTATTACGGCAAAGAATGTGCCTACAACAGGAATAAAATAGAGTCTTATCCAAGGATGCATATTTGGCATTGTAGAAGGATCTTTCATATCTATCAGCGAAACGCTGACAGCGGCATCAATAAACATTAACACACCTGTGCCGATGTAAACTCCAAGTACTAGTGGAAAGTAATTTACGTTAATTTCCTTCATGTTTTTAGATATAACGCTTTAATAAGCTGCTGGCCCACAAAAGCTGAGTGAGGCCGCAGCCGTTATTCCAGTCAGCTTAATTTACTGGTTATAAAGAAGACTGTAAAGAGGTGTAGACATGGAGAATATCATCAAGACAGGTAACGGCACCATGATTATGAACGGGGGCAACCCACTTAAAGGATGCCCAGAAAATTGGGATGATGCCAGAGCATGGGAAACCGCTCAGAACAAGGATAAAAATGACGGATATGAGCCAATATGGTCTTTTGATTGTGGCTTCAAGTTGGATTTTGACGGGCCATTACTGAGTGTATCTAGTAGATTTTACCCTCCCAAAACACATTACGGGCCAAAGTGGGACGGGACTGTTTCAGTTTTGTTTTTGGGCAAGACGATTAAGAAGCAGGAGTTTGAGTGCCCCACCATCGATGAATTAAAGGAACAGGTTGAAAAATACGTGGCCGGACTGTGCTCTGGTATTTCTTTATAACGTTTTGCATAAGGGGCGCGCCACCATACCGTGCAGAATAACTCAGCAGCGCTGGTTCGCGTCCCTCTTGATGCGCTGGTTAGGCCGTTTTTTGTTTATTATTTATCGGTTAATGTTGCTGTGAAATTCCATTTGTCTAAGTCAAAATTGACCTTCCAGTTTTCCCCACAGATTACAAAGCTGAATGTGTCTCCACCTTGTTCTCTAATGTTTTCTCCAACAAATAAATAATCAATCCAAAGTTCCTCATCTGGCTCAGGTTTTTTTGACGATAGGAACGACCAGTTTAAATTTTGGACTGTTGTGAAAATTAGCTCAGAATTTATATCTTGAAGATTATCACCTTTTAATCGTTTTATTTCCCAACGGTCTCGATTAAGTGGAATGATTAGTTTCTGATCTGTGTCTACGATGTCTTTATATAAAAAGCGAGCATCATGTACGAGACTTGATAAAAATGCCAAGTCATGAAGAAAATATGGAGGGAGCCGAAGTTCATAGTGAACTTTTTGCGGGCTGTCCTCAAAATGATTGAAAAATATGTTAGTGAAGTCTGGCTGATTCATTATTTAATTTCGTGGCCTAACAATGTTTATGTGGTTCCTTATAAAAAACCAAAGGTTGCATTTTTTTACCTATATCGAAATAACAAATTTCAAAAAAACATGCTATCCCTATGTTTCAAAAGAAGATTTTTAAACAGTACATTTATCAAGGGATTTTATGGGGATCCTCATAAGGCTCTGCTGCAATTTGCTTCAAAGACCATCCATCGGGCTCCGCACACCAGCCGGTCCTCGGTTAAGGACATGGGTGTAGACCATTGTTGTTTTGACATCCTTGTGCCCCAGAAGCTCCTGAACCGTGCGGATGTCATAGCCATCTTCGAGCAGGTGGGTGGCAAAGGAGTGCCGGAAAGTGTGACAAGTGGCTCTCTTGGTTAACCCTGAGCCGATTACCGCTTCCCTCAGGGCTTTCTGCATCAGCGACTTGTCCATATGGTGCCGGCCCTGTTTTCTGGTTGCCTTATTCACCCAACGTGTACTTTGCGGAAATACCCATTGCCATCGCCATTCCCTCGGCGCATTTGGATATTTTCGGTCCAGGGCACCGGGCAACAGGACTCGTCCCCACCCTCCGGTCAGATCTTTTTCATGAATCTCCTTGACCTTTCTGAGGTGGCCTTGAAGTGGCGCCTTGAGCGACTCAGGAAGCATGGTAATCCGATCCTTGGCGCCTTTACCATTGCGGACAAGAATTTCGTTGCTGGAGAAATAGACATCCTGCACACGCAAACGCAGGCATTCCATCAGCCGCAATCCGGTCCCGTACATCAGCGACGCCATAAGCCACTTGTCGCCGGAGAGATTTGCCAAGACGGATTTGACTTCCTTGCGGGTCATAACCACAGGCAGGCGAGTAGGTTTTCGGGCCCTGATAACCTCGCCCAGATCTCCCACTTCGCGCCCGATAACGTGGCGGTACAGAAACAGCAGGGCAGAAAGCGCCTGGTTCTGGGTCGAAGCACTGACCTTTCCCTTAAGCGCAAGGGAAGTTAGAAAAACGTTTATCTCCGGCTCGGCCATCTCTTCCGGATGGCGGACATTGTAGAAAAATATGAATCTCTTAACCCAGTGCACATAGGCTTGCTCCGTTCGCGGACTGTAATGACGTGCACGTATTGCCTCACGAAGCTGGTCAAGCAGCTTCGGTTTACGGTCGTTTCCTGCAGGGATATTCTGGAGTTCAGAAGTTTTATTTCTTACCATAGAGGCGCTGCAAGCTTCATAGTTCAGGAGATTTACCGCAAAAAACAACCACTACTGGAAGGCAGTGGCGACTATCCCCTTAATTAACATCAAAAATCAATAAGATGGCAAAGATTTAAAAAGCCAGAACATCTAAAGGGTTTTACTAGTGCAAAACTACCATTTGGTGCCATGTCCCGGCCCTGCAGGAACGGATAGAAAGGATAAGAGTCATTCGTCATTCATTTACTGGTGGACGGCGCCGACACCCGCTCAATGCAGGAGCTCCTCGGCCACAAGGACGTGCCCACCACATTGATCTATACCCATGTTTTACCGCAGAAGGGCATACGGCCGGTGCGCAGCCCGCTGGATCATTCATGAACATTTCGAAAACTATGATATATAACAAAAAGAACCAAACAGTTTTGTAAAATTTCAATGAAAAATATATTCCGAAATTACTCACCACAGGCGCAACGATCTGTTCGGATCTCCTGTGTCATCAGTTTTTTTGCATACCCGGGTATGGCAAAACAACCTCCTCCTTGGATCTCCAAAGATCTCGTTACGTGAATTTACCGACCCTCAGGATTTTTAATTAATCCCTTAAACCATCAGCTAAGCTGATGGTCCAAGCTTTGCTCTGCGTTTAGGTAAGAGAATAATTGAGAAGATTTAAGTAATGTACCTCATATTCATTATACGTTCATTTTTGTCGGCATATGAAACTGCCGACGATTGACAGCTTGCCTTTTTACCCTGTTTTTAAGGGTGCAAAAACGAACCAAAAAGGGCAGCCAATCACTTGGTCCCATGCAATGGGACTGCCCGAAGTTTATACCCCCTTGCGGGGTGCTCCTCGAAACGACCGGGAGTTTGAGAACTCGCACCCCATTACTGCGGGGTGCTCAGACAGGTCAAATTCCTTTATCGGTCGTTTCTGTGGTGCTCGGCGGCGTGAAATGGCAAAAACAAAAAAATCCCCTCCATTGCCATTATTTTTTGCCCTTGATCAGAACCACCACCACGTCCTCACCTGTGAATCCGGCGCCGCCGTGTTCCAGCAGCAGATTGCCGCTAAGGGGCAGGACCAGCACCTCATTATCGCCGGGCTCTCTTCCAAGGAGCGCCGGCAGCAGTTCCACCAGTTCCGGGGTGGCGAATTTTAAAGTGAGGTCGACATAGCCATCAGGCCCTGCAGTGTTGCAGTCCATAGCATCCTCTTTGCCTGAGAAGGGTTCGTAGGGTGCGGCCACGTCTTCCAAGGCCCAGCGCAGTGGCATGGCCCCGGCGAGACGGATCGTGGCGGCATCGATCCTGGCCACATCAAAGTCTGGCGTACCCAGAACGGCAACGGAGACTTTTCCCTTGCTCTTGACATTTATTGAATTTGGACAGGACTGTGGTTTAATGTCTACAGCCACCTGCGGGGCAGCCGGAAAAGCAAGAATCACGGGGTCGCTTATGCTTCCAGGTGCCGGGTCAAGATCAAGGGGGCCGTTATCAGTGATATCGAAAACAACCTGGCTGCCGCTGTACGATGCACCGGCTACTTCAAAACATGAACCGGCATCGCATTTAAACAGCATGCCGTCCTGCACGAAAGGATAAGTGAGAACCACGGTTACGGTCTGGCCTGCAGAAATACCTTGAATTGAAAAAGAAAGGGCACCGAAGGGTGTTACAAATCCGTCCGGGATACCTGCACCCGGGTCCTGAAGAACCGGAGATGAAGAAAAGGTGCCGGCCGTGATGGAAATTTCAATGTTTCCGCCTGCGGAAGAAACTGTTGCAGAGGTGGTTATTGGAAGATCCGACTTATTAGCATATTTCAAGTCATAGTCATTTATGTTTGCATAAGCTATATGAGGATTACCTGATGCATCGAGCTTCAATGACGTGTATCCCGCCCATCCTGATGTGTCCACCGTTTCTTTGACCCATCCGTTTCCATCATGGTAAGTGTACTTGAGGTGTCCATTGGCACGGTAGCTGATGTGGGGATGGTCCGATGCATCAATGGCGATTGAGGTAAAGTCGCCGGCAAAACCATCATTGTCGATTGTTTCGGTATGCCAGACTGATCCGTCAAAGTGTGCATATCTCAGATTGTAAGCAGACCATTCCAAATAACTTATATGGGGATGGTCGTTTTTATCAAGGGCAATTGATGTGTATCTGCCGGCTCCGGCCCACCCTGCTGAGTCAACAGTTTCAAGGAGCCAATCGCTTCCATCAAAGGAGGCATATTTAAGTGCAGAGTTTTCTTCATCATAGTAACTAATATGCGGTTTATTTTCTGAATCAAGGGCAATTGCAGAGAATTTGCCTACATTGTAAATATCCACAGTTTCAATGTGCCAGTTACTCCCATCAAAAAATGCGTACCGCAACTCATACCCAAAGGAGTAACTGATGTGTGGATGCCCCTCACTGTCCAGAGCAATTGAGGTGAATGCAACTGAACCTGGGTCAACATCTTCAGCATGCCAGGCGATTCCGTCATAATGCGTATATTTAAGCATGAAACCGGAGGCACAACTAATATGGGGATTGCCATTGGAATCAAGAACTATAGCAAGATAGGCCCCGCCAGCAAACTCGTCATTAATTTCTATCTGCCAGTTGGTTCCATCAAAGCGGGCATACTTCAGCTTGTTGCTTGTCCAATCAAAATACCCGATATGGGGATAGCTCGAATGCATTGCCAGAGATGCATAACCTCCGGTGATCCCTTCGGTATCGACAGTTTCTGTATGCCATACTGTGATTTGACCAGCACCGCACCCCTCATCCGTGCTGCCGTCGCAGTCGTTGTCCAGGGTGTCGCAGATTTCGGCCGTAGGTGTTCCGGGGGCAGCATCACATACCGTGCCGGATTGATCAGCTGAGCAGACGAGATTCCCGGCAGCGTAACATGCGCCTACGCCCACCGAGCATGGGTCACCGAGGGTGGGAAAATCCTCGTCCGTGGTGCCGTCGCAGTCGTTGTCTAGGGTGTCGCAGATTTCGGCTGCAGGTGTTCCAGGAACAGCATCACATACCGTGCCGGATTGATCAGCTGTGCAGACGAGATTCCCGGCAGCGGAACATTGCCTATCGAACATGGGTCACCGAGGGCTGGAAAATCCTCGTCCGTGGTTCCGTCGCAGTCGTTGTCTATATTATCACAGGCTTCCGAGCCCTCAGGATTTACCAGGCCGTTTTCATCATCACAGTCGTTTCCTGCTGTGGTAGTACATTCTGCAGGTTCACAACCATCGGTCTCGCAGGTGCCGTCTGGGTCTGCGTCTATATAACCATCCCCATCATCATCACAGTAATAGGTCGTGGTCGGGAACGGATATTCATCTGCTCCAATGTCAGGCAAAGTCCCCATCACCCTCATCTCCCCGTCAAAATCAAGGCCAGGGAGGCCGGGCGCTCCGGGATCACCGGCATCAATGCAGAGTGAACCTGCCTGAAGATGGTAGTCATATTCCGGATCCGTTCCGTCTTCAGTGAGATCCGTAAGATTTGGATCACTGTTGATATTGTTGCTCCTGGTCACATTAGGAACGCATCCTGGAGTGCTCTCGCAGTAGCCGTAATAGTCTGAAAAATCGTTGTGGGAGACAGTAACCGGTGTGCCGGCGTTGGGGATCCCGAATGTTGCAAAATCATCGAGGATGTAGAGGTCAGCCCCATTACCGGTAGCGGAATTTCCCCAGAGTATGTTGTTGTATACATGTGCTGCAGCATATCCGTCATACTGGGGTGAAATAACGGCACCGCCCCCATCCGTTGCCGAGTTGCCAACAATGGTGTTATTGGTGAAGAAT
The DNA here is from genome assembly GCA_947259115.1 of uncultured Desulfobulbaceae bacterium. GTDB lineage: Bacteria > Desulfobacterota > Desulfobulbia > Desulfobulbales > BM004 > BM004. The sequence goes on from CAMYKS010000012.1 coordinate 7,175, forward strand.
ATCTCGGCGAGCTCACCCGGATCAGCATTGGCATAAACCCTGGCATAGACGCCACCTGCTGAGGCTGCTGTATTGCCAAAGCAGATATTGTTTGTAAACAGCACATCACCTTGGCTTGTGCTTACATAGGCTCCACCACCCTCCACTACAGCATTATTGTCTTCAAAAACATTATCATTGAGGGTGAGATTGGCACTTGATGCAGAAAAAACAGATGCCCCTCCGCCCATGTATGCTGACAAGTTGCCCTTGAAAATATTCTTTTCCAGGATAACAACAGGGCCATTGTCGGACCGCACATAGGCACCTCCACCATACCCATAATCATAGGTACTGGAGTTGTTTGTGAAAGTGTTGTTTGAAAGAGTTACTGTTCCGTTATGCGACTGGGAAAAGGTACCACCACCATAATACTTGCCTGCTGTATTCTGATCGAAAACGTTATTGTCAAGTGTAACATCTCCGTTATTGGAGTGAACATAGGCGCCTCCTGCCATCCCGCCCGCAGCATTGTTGATAAAGGTGTTACCGGTGACCGTTGCAGAGCCGTCATAATAAATAGAAACGGTTAGGCCGCCGGTATCGTTGGTGGAAGAGTTATTTGTAAAAATATTGTTATTGGCTGCAATATTGCCGTCTGCAGCAGTGACATAGAGTGCCGCACCGGCTGCTGACCAGCCGGTGTTATTGAAGAACCTGCAGTTTTCCAGAAGAATATCCGGGGTGGCAACTGAACTTGCATTGCCGACACTTACATGAAGGGCCAGGTAGGCGTTTTGAAAGGTTAATCCCCTGATGGTGATGTCGGCTGGGGAATCATCACTGATACTACCGGTGCCGATGCGGAGTATGCCATCCGTGGAGCCGCCGTCGAGGATGGTTGTCTCCGAGTCTGCCCCCTGTATAGTCAGGGCGTGGTTGTCAGTGCCGAAACCATATTGAGCAGGATAATAATTGAGGACGCCGCCATTAGTGTTGATGTAATAGGTCCCTGGCGCCACGTTGATGACATCGTCCTCGGTGTTGTTTGAGGCGTCGATCAAAGCCTGGCGGAAGCCGGTGACATCCGAGACATTAAAGACTGCTGCCAGGCAGGACAGGTGAGATGTAAGAATGAATATTGTTGCCAGAATGCTGATGGTGACCAGTTTTTTCCCAAACATAGCAAATCCCTCCCATCGGGTACCAAAGTAAATAAGGCAATGAGTGAATGGATATTACAAATCAGTTCAAAAATTGACTGATGATATGGAGAAATAAATAGTACCGGTTCTTAAAAATATTAAGCCATGACGCTGAATATATACTATTTTGCATGCAAAAATTGCACCGCTTAGGGCGGGTGAAAAATATGTTTGCAATAATATATAGTTAGGAAAAAATGAGAAAATAGCCGCTGCAAAATCTTCGTGTTTTTCCGGAATATATTTCCGGAAAACCGGAAAGTCCATGTGTCCGGACACTTTCACTTTCAAAGTGGTTTAGGAAAAAAAATTAATTGCCGCCTTCTGCAGAAGAAAAAAATGTGGGGTTATAACCAGCCCGATTGCTCTGCTTTTTGTAAGACAATATCTTTCAGGGCCTTGATGAACTCCGGCTCCAGGTTGAGCGAATCGCTTCTTTCCAGCCGCATGCCTAAATCGTGCGCCATATCGTGGTAAAGCATGTCGATTTCGTACAGGGTTTCCACGTGGTCCGAGACAAAGGAAATCGGGACCATCAGGACATTTTTGCACCCTTCCTTGGCAAGCTGTGCAAGCATATCGGGCGGCGAGGGAGAGAGCCATTCCACCGGGCCGCTGCGGCTCTGATAGCATAATTTTCCCGGCATGGCTGTGATTGATTCAAGCGCTGCAATGGTCTGCTTGAGGTGCTCCACATAGGGGTCGCCTTCCTTGATGAATTTCACAGGCAAGGAGTGGGCGCTGTACACCACTTGTACCTTTTCGTTGCCGAATGATTCCGCCCCCCTTGTTATGGTTTCTGCCAGGGCCTTGATATAACCGGGCTGCACCTGCCAGGAATCGATGCTTTTAATCTTGAAGGCTGGTGAGAATGCTTGGGCTGCTGCAACAAGATCGGCAACCGAGGAGCCGGTGGTGGCAATGGAATAATGGGGGTAGAGGGGCAGGGCGATGATATTCTGCATACCATCTTTCTGCAGGGCTGCAAGGGTTTCTTGGGCCCGGGGATGCCAGTAGCGCATGGCCACGGAAACCTTGAATTTGCCCACAGCGGACAGCTCTTTTTCAAGGGCCTGGGCCTGGTCTGCAGTTATGCGGCCAAGGGGCGAGCCGCCGCCTATCCTGGCATAGGCCTGGGAGCTCTTTGGAGCCCTGCGCCTGGCAATGAATCCGGCAATGGTCTTCTGCATGAAGGCAGGCCCCAGGCGGATAATCATCCTGTCCGAGAAGAGGTTGAATAGAAAGGGTTCAACATCCTCCAACCGTTCCGGACCGCCGAGGTTTAACAGGATGACACCAATGTTATTATGGGTTTCCATTTTGCGGCTCACGCTTCTTTCTCTTCTGCAACCTTTGCATCCGGGGGAGCCTCTTTTGGGGTCACGCCGACCAGTTCCATAAACTCTTCACTTTCCAGGGTCTCCTTTTCCAGGAGAGCGGTGGCGACTTTTTCCAGCAGATCCGTCTTGGTGGCAAGCAGGTTTTTAACCGTTGTCATGCGTTCTTCCAGGATGATTCGCACTTCATCGTCTATGAGTTTTGCCGTCTCGTCACTGATCTCTTTCTGCTGGAAGAAGTTCTGCTGGGGCATGAATTGTCCGCCCGGTTCATTGTACGTGGCATGGCCCAGTTTTTCATTCATGCCGTAGAGGGTGACCATGCTGCGGGCAATAGTGGTGGCCTTCTGCAGATCATTCTGGGCCCCGGTCGTGATTTCTCCAAAGGTCTGCTCTTCAGCGGCGCGTCCCCCAAGAAGGACATCAATTTTTTCGAGGAGCTCGGTTTTTGACATGAGGAAACGGTCCTCGGTGGGCAGCTGCATGGTAAAGCCCAGAGAGCCGATGCCCCGCGGCACAATGGTGATCTTATGCACTTTCTCTGCTGTCGCTGTAAAGGCTGCGACCAGGGCGTGCCCGGATTCATGGTAGGCAACGGTTTTTTTCTCCCGCTCATTTAAAATCCTGTTTTTCTTTTCCAGGCCGGCGATGATCCGGTCAATGGCCTGTTCAAAATCTTCTGTATCGACTAGATCTTTACTTTTGCGGACAGCCATCAGGGTGGCTTCGTTGACAAGGTTTGCCAGGTCAGCCCCGGTAAAACCGGGAGTCCGGCGGGCAATTACTTCCAGGTCCACGGAGTCAGCCATGCTAACCCCTTTCGCGTGTACTTTGAGGATAGCAACCCGGTCTTTAAGGTCAGGGCGGTCCACCAGTATCTGGCGGTCGAAGCGCCCGGGCCGCAGGAGGGCAGGGTCAAGGATTTCAGGCCTGTTGGTTGCGGCAAGGATAATAACGCCCCTGTTTGTTTCAAAACCATCCATCTCCGTCAGGAGCTGGTTCAGGGTCTGCTCCCGCTCATCATGGCCGCCGCTCATGCCGCCTATGCCGCGGGCCTTGCCCAGAGCATCAAGTTCATCGATAAAGACAATGCAGGGCGCGGTTTTGCCGGCCTGGTCAAAGAGGTCGCGAACACGGGCGGCACCAAGCCCCACGAACATCTCAACAAAATCAGAGCCGCTGATGGAAAAGAAAGGTACGCCCGATTCACCGGCAACGGCTTTGGCCATGAGGGTCTTGCCTGTCCCCGGCGGGCCGACAAGCAGGATGCCCTTGGGGATTTTGGCGCCCAGACGCGTGAATTTTTCCGGAGTTTTGAGAAACTCGATAACCTCTTCAAGTTCCCGCTTAGCCTCGTCCTGGCCGGCAACCGAGGAAAAGTCAACGCCCAGGTCGGTCTGTGCCACAATTTTTGCCTTATGCTTGCCAAGGGTCATCATGCCGGGGCCGCCCTGGCCCATTTTTTTCATGGCAAACATCCAGATGCCGACAAAGACGACGGCCGGGATCACCCAGGAAAGAAGCGTTTTCAGAAAGGTATTCTCATTTTCCGCAATGATGTCTACATTATTTTCTTCAAGGAATTCAACCAGCTTTCTGTCATCAACCCTGGGAGTGCGGTAGATCATTTCAGGGAACAGGGGTTCCTGCTTTTCGTCCTGCCTGGTCTCAAATCCTTTCAGTTGGTTGGTGGAGATAACAACAGAGGTGATTTTGAATTCTTGCACCAGGTTTTTGAATTGGGAATAGGACACGTTATTTACTTTAGGTGACAGCCAGTACTGGAAAAGGAGTATTGTTGCGAGTGCAACAAATAAATAGCTGGTTGAAAAAGATATCTTTTTTTGTTGTGCCATTACCGTATCTATCCTAAAAATGAGTTTTTATGCAGCAGATTCTGCAGCAAGAAGGCACTTATATCGTATGTCACATAATGGTAATAAAATGATGACATATTATTGCAGCGCACGTCAAGCTAAATGCTTGATACCAGTTACGAACCATGAAAACCCTTTGCAGCAACCGGAACATATGCGAAACATTATTGCTGTTGTTTCCAGTTTATGTAATCAGGCATGTTTGTGTAACATAATGCATTGAAATTATTTGCCCAGGGACATAGGATAGCCAAAGGCTTCCAGGGTGGAGTTTTCCTGTAATTTTCATAACTGAACAGAAAAAAGAGAAGAAATAATGGCGCTGCGGCTCTTGGAAATAGTAGTTCCTGAAGAAGTAATGGGTGAAGTTTTCAAGATCATTGATGAGGCCCGGATAACGAATTTCTGGCAGACCTGTAGTTGTGAAAATAGAAATATTTTCAAGATGATAGTGCCGGCAAAAAAGACAGAAACCCTGCTTGATACACTGCAGAAAAAATACGGGCACCTGGAGGAGTTTCATATGGTGCTTCTGTCTCTGGAAGCATCGTACCCGAGCACAAAAGAGATCCAGGAAAAGGCTGAAGAAAATGAAAAGGATCAGGTGGGTGAAAAGAAAAAAGAGCCTCTCCGGGTCAGCCGGCACGAGTTGTACCATGATGTTTTTGACAGTTCAAAGCTGACTCAAATTTTTATCACCATGATTGTCCTGTCTGCCATAGTGGCTGCTATCGGCCTCATTAAAGATAATGTCGCCGTAATCATCGGCGCCATGGTCATTGCCCCCCTTCTGGGTCCCAATGTGGCTCTTTCCTTTGCAACCACGGTCGGCGATGGCGAACTCGGCAGAAATGCCCTTAAAACAAACATTGCCGGCATCCTGATTGCTTTTGGAGTATCGCTGGTCCTGGGGGCTTTATTGGCCATAGATCCGGCAATTGGTGAAATTGCTTCAAGAACAGTTGTAAGTTATGCGGATATAATCCTCGCCCTTGCATCGGGGGTAGCTGCAGCTTTATCCATTACCAGCGGAGTGTCTTCGGTACTGATCGGGGTCATGGTGTCTGTGGCCTTGATCCCACCGCTTGTTGTCTCAGGTTTGCTGCTGGGGTCTGGAAATTTTCTGCTCTCAATAAAGGCGATGGAGCTGGTTGCCATTAATATGATCTGTATTAATATTGCAGGCGTTTTCACCTTTCTGCTTCAGGGTGTCAGGCCGCTTAACTGGTGGGAGGCCTCAAAGGCAAAAAAGGCGACGCGTTATGCCATAATAATATGGGTCAGCCTGCTTGTGATCTTGACATTGTTATTGATGTTTTCCAAAATATAATAATTATACAGTGTAAATAATTCTCTATCATGCATAAAAAAAAGCACACCATTTCAATAAAAGATTTTGTGCCAAAGCCGTGGATGCTGGGTGCCGAGGAAACCCTGGCGCTATTGGGCATTGATCCGCAACAGGGGGTCAGCACCAGGGAAGCAGCTGTAAGAACGGGGCAGTACGGCCCTAATACTTTGCGCGAGGTTAAACCCCAGAGTATTCTGGCCATTTTCATCAATCAGTTCAAAAATCTCATTGTCTATTTTCTGGTTGCCGCCGCCCTCCTCTCCTTTTTTCTCGGTGACCATGTTGAAGGTATTGCCATTGTTGCGGTAATCCTCATCAATGCGGCCATCGGGTTCATCACCGAGTTGAAAGGGGTGCGTTCCATTGAAGCGCTGCGCAAGCTTGGTACTGTCAGTTCCCGGGTGCGGCGCAACGGCGCGGTCGCGGAAATTCCGGCCCAGGATCTCGTCCCCGGGGATATCATCATCCTGGAAGGGGGAGATATCATAACTGCGGACCTGCTCATCCTGACCGGTTCCAAACTGCAGGCCGATGAATCGCCATTGACCGGTGAATCGCTTCCGGTTGCAAAATCAGCGGATATTCTTCCTGATGAGGTTCCTCTGGCAGAACGGTCCAACATGCTTTTCAAAGGCACTGCCCTGACCAGGGGGGCGGGTGAGGCGGTTGTAACCGGGACCGGCATGGCCACGGAACTTGGCACCATCTCTTCCCTTGTCCATGAAACGGTTGACGAAACCACGCCGCTGGAAAAAAGGCTCAACCAGCTTGGGCACTGGCTTATTTGGGTAAGTTTAGGCGTAGCGGCCCTGGTGGGGGTGACGGGCATAGCAGCCGGGCGCGATATTTTTCTGATGGTTGAAACAGGCATCGCCCTGGCTGTGGCCTCCATACCCGAGGGCCTGCCCATTGTCGCCACCATCGCCATGGCCAGGGGTGTTTGGCGCATGGCCAAACGCAATGCCCTGGTCAAGGATCTGGCTGCCGTGGAAACCCTGGGAGCAACAACCGTCATCTGCACCGATAAGACAGGGACCCTGACGGAAAACCGCCTTGCTGCAGCAGTCCTTGCCCTGGGTAATGTGTACCTGACAATAGATACAAATGCCAAGGATGATGCCGGGGTTTTTAGCGCAGAAGATGGCAGGGAATTTTTGCCTGCGGAACATCTGCCGCTGCTCCACGCCCTTGAAGTCTCTGTCCTCTGTAATAATGCCGAACTGCCCATGTCTGCCGCTGGTGAAATCGTGCAGATTGTTGGTGATCCCCTTGAGGTTGCCTTGCTTTCACTGGGGGCGCGATTCGGGCTGACCCGTAAAGAGTTGAATGAAAAATTTCCCGAACAAAGGGAAGATGCCTTTGACTCTGAAACAAAAATGATGGCAACCTACCATAGCCAGGAGAAAGGCTACAGGGTGACAGCCAAGGGTGCCCCGGAAACTATTCTCGCCGCTTGTGACTCCATTCTGACTGCAGACGGCAAACAGGAATTTACTGAGAAGGACCTAACCTATTGGCTTGGCAAGAACGATGAAATGGCGGCAGCAGGCCTGCGGGTGTTGGCACTGGCGGAGAAAGAAGTAGACCAACTGGATACACCGGCGTATGAGAATCTGGTTTTCCTGGGGCTCATAGGTCTCATCGATCCGCCACGGGAAGATGTGAAGCAGGTCCTACAGGAATGCAGGGATGCCGGGGTCAGGGTTATCATGGCCACGGGAGACCAGCCGGTGACAGCCCAGGCCATTGGTTATGCCGTCGGGCTCGTGGATGATGCCAATGCGCCTGTTATGCACGGCAGTGACCTTAAACCTCCTGAAATGTTATCCGCCGAGGAGAAGAAAAAGCTGCTTGCTACCAGCCTGTTTGCCAGGGTAAGCCCCAAGCAGAAACTTGATATTATTGCCTTGCATAAAGAAAATGGGGCCATCGTTGCCATGACCGGTGACGGGGTAAATGATGCCCCGGCCCTCAAAAAAGCGGATATCGGTATTGCCATGGGGTTGCGCGGCACCCAGGTTGCCCGGGAGGCGTCTGATATGATCCTTAAGGATGACTCTTTTGCTTCCATCGTGCATGCCATTGAACAGGGGCGCATCATCTTCAAGAATATTAAAAGTTTTGTTGTCTACCTACTGTCCTGCAACCTGAGTGAAATTATGACAGTAGGTCTGGCAGCCTTTGCCAATGCCCCCCTGCCGCTGCTGCCGCTGCAGATTCTTTTTCTCAATCTTGTCACCGATGTGTTTCCTGCCCTGGCCCTTGCTGCAAGCGATGCGCCTCCGGATATAATGAAACAAGCGCCGCGCAAAAAAGGAGATCCTATCATGAATAGCGGGCGCTGGTTTATCGTTGGGGCATACGGTCTTTTAATAACTGCTGCGGTACTCGGTGCCATGGCAATCGCTCTGTACTATTTCGGCATGGACGAAAAAAAGGCGGTCACTATCTCCTTCCTTACCCTGGCCTTTGCCCAGCTCTGGCATGTTTTTAATATGCGGCATAAAAGCAGCGGTTTTTTCAATAATGCCATTGTGCGCAACCCTTTTATCTGGGGGGCGCTCGTGCTGTGCACACTGCTGACAGCAGCAACCGTATATGTGCCGCTTCTGGCCAGGGTTCTGAATGTTGCCAACCCAGGCCAAAAGGGCTGGATGTTGATCCTTATCATGAGCCTGCTGCCCATGGTTGTGGGGCAGATTGCGTTGACGGTTTTGAAAGGCAGGGGAAAGGTTTAATAAAGGGGCCAAAGGAAATGACAGGGGCCAAGGTGTCAAGGGTAAAAGACGGAGTACAAGGTGTCGAGGGAAATTTTTTCACTGGATACAGACGTCTAAGAATTTATGCCATAAACAAACAGGCGAGTCTTTGCTTACCTCCAGCCTCATATTCTGCCAATATCTAGAATGCTCAGCGGGACAGAATGGATAAAATCTCTCCCCTTTAGTCTTTATCCGCTATTTGATTGCATTGTTTTACTAAAGTTAGCAACCCAACAATTGCCAATTCACATTCCTCTTGGTAGTATCCTCCCATGCCGGAAAAATCACCTGTTTATCTCATTGACGGAAGTGCCTATTTCTACCGGGCCTACCATGCCATATCTCCCCTGAGCACGGCTAACGGGCTGCCGACCCATGCGGTATATGGCTTTACCAATATAATGCTGCGGGTTATCAGGGAAAGAAAACCGGAATTTCTGGCCGTTGCCTATGATGCCAAGGGGCCGAATTTCAGGCATGAAATGTATGTTGACTACAAGGCGAACAGGCCGCCCATGCCCGATGACCTGGCGGTACAGATCCCCTATATCAAGAAAATAGTTGCAGCCCACAATATCCATAGCATGGAGGAGCAGGGTGTTGAAGCGGACGACCTTATCGCCTCTGCGGCGCGTAAACTTGCCGCCGCCGGCCACAAGGTTGTCGTAATTTCCGGTGACAAGGACCTGTTGCAGTTGGTGGGCGATGATATAACACTTTGGGATCCCATGAAGGATATTGTTATGGATTCCGAGGCTGTGAAGAAAAAATATAATGTTTATCCCGACAGGCTGCTAAATCTTTTTGCCCTCATGGGAGACAAGAGCGATAATATTCCCGGTGTTCCGGGAGTCGGTCCTAAATCTGCGGAAAAACTCATCAACGAGTTCGGCACCCTGGAAGAGCTGTATGAAAATCTGCACAGTCTTAAAAAGAGCAAGATGAGGGACAATCTTGAAACACATAAGAATGATGCTTTTCTATCCAGGGAGTTGGTCGACCTGAAAGAAGACCTTGACATTTCAGAAAATATTGACGATTACCGCTTGCCCGATCCTGACACTGACAGGCTCAAAGAACTCTTTACGGAGCTGGAATTCACCAGGCTCTTGAGGGCCGAGATCCCGGTTGCAGCGGTGAGCCGGGAAGGCTTCTCCCTGGTGCAGACTGCTGCGGAGTTGCTGGACCTTGTAAAGCAGCTGAAAAAGGCAAATTATCTGGTGCTTGATACCGAGACCTCTGACCTTGATCCCTCTTCTGCAGAGCTTGTGGGCCTGTCAATCTGCAACGGCCCGGAACAGGCTTTCTATATTCCCCTGGGGCACAGGGACGAAGACGGCAAACCTCTGCCGGAGCAGCTTCCTAAAAAAGATGTATTCAAGAAATTAAAGCCATACCTGGAAAATGAAAAACTGCCCAAGCTTGGCCATAACCTCAAGTTTGATTACTCCATCATTAAAGTACAAGGGGAAGGAACAACCCTTAAAGGACCGCTCTGGGATACCATGATAGCAGCCTACCTGCTTGATCCAGGCAGGCGTACCTTTAAACTCGATGATCTGTGCCGGGAAATTCTGGACCTGAAGATGACAACCTTTTCCGAGGTAACCAGGGGAGATAAGCGACCGGACAGTTTTGTCCGCGTTGACCTTGAGGATGCCAAGAACTATTCCTGCGAAGATGTGCACGGCGCCTGCCTGCTATGGGAAGAATTCAGGCCGAAGCTTGAAAACCAGAAACTCTGGCCGCTTTTTGCAGATATGGAAACACCCCTGGTCCCTATCCTGGCAGAAATGGAATTGGCCGGCATCAAGGTTGATACTGGTCTGCTGCAGGAATTGTCCCACGAATTCAGCGCGAAACTGACTGAACTGGAAAAGGAAATATATAAGCTTGCCGGCCAGGAGTTCAACATTAACTCACCCAAGCAGCTAGGTGAGATACTCTTTGACAAGCTTAAACTGCCCCATGGCCGTAAGACCAAGACAGGATATTCCACCGATGTCAAGGTGCTGGAAAAGCTCTCATTCCATGAGTTGCCCCAGGCGGTGCTGATTCACCGAAACCTGAGCAAGCTGCAGTCCACCTATGTGGAAAAACTGGCCGGTCTGGTGCATCCCGTGACAGGTAGGGTGCATACCTCCTTCAACCAGACGGTTACCGCCACCGGGCGTCTTTCCAGCAGTAACCCGAATCTGCAGAATATCCCGATCCGCACCGAGGAGGGGCAGCGTATCCGCCAGGCCTTTATACCGGAGAAAGGGCATGTTTTTGTGGCCGGCGACTACTCCCAGGTCGACCTGCGGGTCCTGGCCCACTATTCCCAGGATAAGGCATTGCTTGAGGCTTTTCGCTCCGGACAGGATATCCACAGCAGGACAGCGGCTGAAATATTTTTTGTCTCTCCCATGCTGATCACATCCCAGATGCGGCGGGTGGCCAAAACCATTAACTTCGGTATCGTTTACGGAATGAGCAGCTTCGGCCTGGCCGGCCAGTTGAACCTGAGCCGCAAGGAGGCGCAGACATTCATCGACCGGTATTTCAAGCATTACGCCGGGGTGCAGCAGTTCATGGAGGATATTGTCAAACAGGCCAGGGAGGACAGGCATGTGAAAACACTTTTCAACCGTATCCGGCTCCTGCCTGATATAAACAGCTCCAACCGGAACAGGCGGGAATTTGCCGAGCGTACAGCCATCAACACCCCCATCCAGGGCACGGCGGCAGATATCATCAAGCTGGCCATGATCAAAGTGGACCAGGAGTTTACAAAGGCTGCCCTGCAGGCAAAAATGCTTCTGCAAATCCATGATGAGCTTGTTTTTGAGGTGCCGGAAAAAGAGGTGGAAAAGACCGAGAAGCTTGTCAAGGACTGCATGGAATCAGTTATGCAGCTGGACGTCCCCCTTTTAGTCAATATCTCGACAGGGAAAAACCTCTCCCAGGTCTGATTTTTTGGGGCCTGACAATTGACTTTCTGCGCCACAAGATAAAAAGTTTGATTATTACTGAAACAAATCAAAAGAAGAATGTTCTCGTCTGTATATTTCAGCAGTCGAGTTGGAGGATGTTGCGTTATGAAGTACGACTTTTTCAAAAAACCTTTGATAATTGCACTGGCCCTCATTGTTGTGCTTTTTCTGGCGGGTCTCATCGGTACGCCATACCTTATTGATATGGGGATTGAGCGCTGGATTTCCTCCCGCGGTCCGGAAATAGGGAAGGTTGAGAATATCGACTTCAATCCCTTCAGCGGCAGGCTGTCAATGGATAACCTCGTGGTGGAGACAAAAAGCGGACGCACCCTCAGTATCCCCCATGCCTATCTCTCATTTTCCTGGAAGCAGCTATTCAAAAAGCAGCTTTATTTAAGGGAACTGGTGCTTCAAGATGCTTTTATGTTTGTTGACAGGCTTGAGGAAACCGGATTCCGGATTGGAGGATTTATCCTGAGCGAACTTGCAGGCACTGAAAAAAAATCAGATGAACCTGGGTGGGAGGTCGGTATAGGTGTTTTTGAATTGCAGAGTGCCCGGATAGAATATGATACCCCTGAACTTGTTGCCACATATTTTATTGATAACTATACACTTAAAGGATTGGAAACCTGGAACAAACAGAAACCTGTACAGATGGCGTATCAGGGCAGAATTAATGAAAGCGAGGTGCAGGTGGAGGCCGACGTCGTTTTATTGGATGCTGCCAAGAGCTGGAAGGGATCCATTGTCCTGAAAAAAGGCTCCCTGGAATTGATTTCCAAGGTGCGCGGCCTGCAGGAGTACGCACCTTCCGGCACCATAGATATAGACCTGGATCTGGATGCACAGATGCAGGAGGATGCGACAATAGTCTTTGATGCAGATGGGGCAATTGGTCTGGATAGGCTGCAAATACAGTATAAAGGAAATGGCCTGCAGCAGAATAATATTACCTGGCAGGGGCGCATTAGAGGCAATAGAACAGCCGGGCAGAAATTGACAGTATCAGGTGATGGAAAACTGGCAACCACCGGCCTGCTCATGGACGATAAGGTGAATTCCCTGCAGAAGCAGCTTGCAGCTTTCAACTGGGAGGGAAAAGCAGGGTTCAGCCGGCAGGAGGATGCAACCATCGTCTTTGATGCTGATGGGGAAATTACCATGGAAAAACTGCAACTCCAGTATAAAGAGAATGACCTGCAGCAGGAAAAAATTACCTGGAAGGGAAGCATGGCAGGCAGTAAAGCAGCTGAAAAGGATCTGACACTGGAAATCAACGGACAACTTGCAGGAAGCGGCCTGATCCATGACAGCAGGGCGAAATCTCTGCAAATGCTGCTTGGAGCTTTCAACTGGCAGGGGATAGCCGGGGTCAGCAGGCAGGCGGACTCTTTGGCAGTTACCATGGAATCCACCCTTGATGGTGAAAATATCCTTATAAATGATCAGCAGAAAAATGTGGCATTGCTGGGACTGGAAAAATTAAACTTTGGCGGCATACGGATTGTTGGCCTGGAAGATATCAAGGCTTCGGGGCTGGAGTTGCAGAATTTGCTCCTGGTTAAAAAGCAGGACGGAGCAGTTAAACAAACTAAAGATCAGGCTCCTCCACTTCTGCGGACTGCTAAAATTGAAATCAATAACGTCAGTATGCAGAATCGTAATAACCTCTCCATTGACAACATAAACCTGCAGGATGTTGCGGCCCTTATTCGGCGGAATAAAAAAGGTGACTGGCAGTTTATGCCTGCATCACCTGGTGGTCCTGAAACCAAAAAAGAGCAGCCTGCTACCGCAGCAGAGAAAACCACCGTTGCATCCGACCCTATGACGTTTCGGATTAACAGCCTGCAGGCCGGCGGCAAGAATTCCATACGCTTTGAGGATGAAAGCCTCCCTCGTCCATTTCGCACAATAGTTCATATTGATGAGTTTACACTTGCAACCGCTGGAGCAACCGCTGGCAGCGAACCTGCTCAGTTCAAAGCAAAAGGCCGGCTCGGCGACTACGGTTCGGTGGTGTTTGACGGCACCGTGGAACTTGGTGATGAACCTATTTCACTTGATATCAAGGGCACTGTCAGCGCCCTTGATATGCCGCCGTTCTCCTCCTATACCGGTAAGACCATCGGCTATAACGTAACCAGCGGCCAGATGGATGCTGATATCACGATGAATATCGACAAGGGCATGCTGGACTCCATATTCGACCTGCATATGCGTAACCTGGAAGTTGCCAGGGTGGACCCTGAAAAGATGCCGGCAATTGACAACCAGATGGATGTTCCCCTGGAGGCTGCTTTGGCCATGCTGCGCAACAAGAAAGACGAGATCAATTTTAAACTGAAACTTAAGGATGATGTAAAGAACCCGAAGTTCGGCATCCAGGATGCCATTAACCAGGCGCTTGCCAAGGCCATGAAGTTTGCAACAGTGAGCTACCTGAAATATACACTGCAGCCGTTCGGGACCTTTATAGCCGTTGCCGAGGTGGCTGGCAAGGCGGGGAAAGAAATGTCAAAGATCGGCCTCACTCCGGTGACCTTCACGGCCGGTGATATTGTCCTGGATGAAACAGCAGGGCAGTACCTGGAAAAGGTAAAAGAGGTCTTGGATAACCGACCGAAGTTAGGCATCGAACTGTGCGGCAAAGCAGTGAATAAAGATCGTGATGCCCTGGTGCAAAGGCGGCAGGCAGTTCGGAATAAAGAAGAGGGAAAAGGTGGGGAGAAACAGAATACAGCTGCAAAGGAAATAACAATTCCGGATGAGGTGCTGCTTGATTTTGCCAGGGAAAGGGCAAAACTGGTCAAGGAATCGCTGGTCAGCAAATACGGCGTTGACCATGAGCGCATCTACCTCTGTCTGCCGGAATTTGATGAAACACCTGATAAAGAGCCCAGGGTGGAATTGTTTCTCGATTAGTTGATTCCCGAAACCGAAAATATTTGATAAATGGCTCCCTGGCTGACTGATGGTAAGAAAGTATAGCAGGATATATTTGGCACAAGGCAGGAACAAAAAAACACGGGTCTTTTTGCAAGAGATGCCAGCAGTTCCACGCAGAGTAGCCGGGAATTGCCAGGACGGTTTTTTTATGGTAGTGGAATTGGAGGCATATCCCCATGCATTGGACAACTAATTAATAATCCTTTTATACGAGTATAACATGCGGGAAAACAGAAAATTCAGAAGGGTCAATCTTGCCTACCGCCCTTCGGTATATGATGCTCAATCCAATGAACTGCTTGGCAACATTGTGGATATCAGCGCAGGCGGATTCAAGATGATCGCCAGGAAAAAAATGGTGCAGGGCAAAGAGTACCAGCTCAGTATCTTCCTGCCGGAGAGTTCAAGTGATAGAAAAAGAGTTGATGTAAAGGCAAGTGTCCGCTGGTGCGGCACGGGCACAGACGTTGAATCCTTCAGTGCGGGCTGCTATCTGCTTGAAATTGAACCTAAGGACAGGCTGGACCTGGCTGCCTTAATGTTTTCGCATGGGTCTAAGTCCGAAGAATGATTATATCTCTTTTGTGCCCTGCATGGAAGGGTGTGCATTTTTTCATGGTCGAAAGAATCCCTGTAAAAGTCCTCATACCATCCTTGAGGGTGGGGCGTAAAAAAACGGGTCTTATAGGAGATAGCCGTGTCTGACATTCTGATATGCCGGTAGCGGAATAACTCCGGGGGCATGCTAAAATGCTTACGTCGCAAGGACTTTATCACTTAATCATTGGAATTCGTTAATCTGGCTGCTAGCAGAAGCAGAATAAAAAAGGCGGAGCCATCTTGGATCCGCCTTTTTTATTTGTTTGAGAAGAAGAATGGATCAATGCTTGAAGGAACGCTGTCCCGTAAACAGCATGGAGACCTGTGGGTTTGCCTCATTGCAGGCTTGGATTGTCTGGTAGTCATTCATGGAACCGCCGGCCTGCAGGATGGCTGAAACCCCCTGTTCGATACCGACGTCGGCGCCGTCGCGGAAGGGGAAAAAGGCATCGGATATCATGACTGAGCCCGGCAGTCCGGCCCTGTCGGCCTGGGTCTTGGCAGCAATGGCTTCCTGTTCCGCCTTGTCGCGCTTACCCTGCTTAACCTCAAGGGCCAGATCGGCATAGGGGATACCGTACTTGTCAAAGCAGACGATATCCGCATACTTGATATAGGCCTTGTGCACGGCAATTTCAGCAACACCCACCCGGTCCTGTTCGCCGGTGCCGATACCCACAGTGCAGCCATCCTTGATATAGAGGACTGAATTGGAGGTGACCCCGTGTTCCACGGCCCAGCCGAAGAGCATGTCGTCAATTTCACGGTCAGTGGGCTCGCGTTCGATCTTATATTCCTTGCCCTTGTAAGTTGAAACAGCAGGTTGCAGGTCAGCCTTGGAGCGGATGGAATTGACAGCCGACTGCTGGATGATAATGCCGCCGTCTATCAGGCTCTTGAAATCAACAAAGCGGAATTTCTCAAACTCTGCCAACCTGTCGATGCGGGCCATGCGGATAATGCGCAGGTTCTTGCGCGACGCGAGAATGTCTATAGTGCCGTCTTCAAAATCCGGGGCGCAGACTACCTCAAGGTAGTTGTCCTTGATCAGGTTTGCCGTGTCTTTGTCGCAGACCCTGTTAAGGATAAGTGCTCCGCCGAAGGCTGCTATGCGGTCAACACGGTTGGCTTTATTATAGGCGTCAGCGAGCGTTGAACCGTTGGCAGCGCCGCAGGGGTTGTTGTGCTTCAGGATAACTGCTGCCGGCTTGTCCATCAGGTACTTGATGATGTTGAGGCCGTTATCCACATCAGTCAGGTTGATCTTGCCGGGATGCTTGCCCACCTGCAGCATGTCTTCCACAGGTATGGCAGACACCAGGCCGTTGCCCGGTTCAATGAACTTGCAGTCGCCCAGTACCAGGTTGCCGTTTACCAGTTCGTAAAGCGCCGCCTCCTGGTCCGGGTTTTCACCGTAACGGATACCGCGCTCATCAATAGAACCGTCATCCATGGGAATAGCCCAGGTCCGTTTGCGGTAGACCAGTGTCTGGTCGTCAAAGGATATCTTCATCTCCATGGGGAAATGGTCCCCAAGTATGGTGGTGTACATTTTCTTCAGATCAGCCATTGCAAAACTCCTTGTATGTAAAATGAAAAAGTGAAATGTTTTGGAAGAAAAGCGTAGTCGCTTATCTAATATTTTACGGCCCAATCTGCAAGCTGAAATCGTTTTTTCAGCCTTTTTGTTCCTCTTTGGCCTTGCCTCAAAAAGAATTGCGATTTGCAATTGCAGGTTCATAGATTTGCAGTAATATAACATTATGTTTTTTAACAAAATTTGAGGCACATTCAGCATGGAAATAAAACTCTTGCAGGATATTGCCATAATATTCGGGCTTGCCATTATCGTTCTCCAGGTCTGCCACAAGATAAAACTTCCTGCCATCATCGGCTTCCTTGTCACCGGCGCCCTCGTCGGCCCGCATGGCCTTCACCTTGTCAGGAGCGTGCACGAGGTGGAACTGCTGGCCGAGATGGGGGTGGTCCTCCTTCTTTTTACCATTGGTCTTGAGTTTTCCCTCAAGGAGTTATTCCGCCTGAAACGCCAGGTTCTCATCGGCGGTTCTTTGCAGGTTTTTCTCACTATCATTGTCACCACCCTTATTTTTATTTTCGCTTTCAAACTGCCCGGAAACCGTTCAATTTTTATCGGGTTTCTCATGGCTCTGAGCAGTACGGCCATAGTCCTCAGGCTATACCAGGAAAGGGCTGAACTCGATTCTCTCCATGGTGAGAACATACTTGCAATTCTGATCTTTCAGGATGTCATCGTTGTATTGCTCATGCTGCTGACACCTTTTCTGGCAGGTGCAGGTGGAGTAGGATTTGCACTGGCAAAATCTCTCCTTATCCTGCTTGTCAAAGCGGTCGTGATACTCGGGTTGGTCCTGCTCGCGGCCCGTTACCTGGTACCGCATGCCCTTTTCCTTGTCGCACGCACCAGAAGCCGCGAAATGTTTCTGCTCTCTACTGTTGCCATTTGTCTGCTCACTGCCTGGCTTACATCCCTCGCCGGTCTTTCCCTCGGTCTTGGAGCCTTTCTTGCCGGCCTGGTCATATCGGAATCAGAATACGGCACGGCAGCACTCGGCAACATGACACCCTTCCGGGATATTTTCATGAGCTTCTTCTTTGTGTCAATCGGCATGCTGCTTGATGTTAGGGTTGTAATGGCTCATCCTGGAGTCTTAGGGCTGTTAACCTTTGGTATCGTTTTCTTGAAATTCGGTTTGGTTCTGCTTATTGCTATCCTGCTGGGAGTCTCTCTGCGCAGTGCGCTTCTCACTGCCTTTGCCCTGGCGCAGGTTGGTGAATTTTCCTTTGTACTGTCAAAGTTCGGCCTGGAGCATGATTTTCTTGTCGGCCAACGGTACCAGTATTTCCTTGCCGTGTCAGTCATCACCATGGCCCTCACACCTTTTCTGATTTCCTTCAGCCCGCGCCTGGCAGAAATAATCCTGCGCCTGCCCTTTCCGGATAAAGTGAAACGGGGTCTGGCGCCTATGGCAGACAATGAGAAAAAGCATGCAGCAGAACCGTTGAATAATCATATTATTATTATCGGCTATGGCCTGAACGGGCGCAATCTTACCAAGGCAGCCATAAGTGCAAACATCCCCTACGTCATTATTGAGACAAACCCCGAGACAGTCAGGAAGGAGAAAAAAGAGGACAAAAATATCGTCTACGGTGACGCTACTCATGTGCCGGTGTTGGAGCATGCCGGCATCAAGGATGCCAGGGTCGCGGTCATTGCCATTTCAGACTATGTAGCCAGCCGCCAGATCACCCGCCAGATCAAGGAACTGAATCCTTCTCTCCATCTCATCGTCAGGACCCGTTTTGTCAGTGAGATTGATCCGTTGCGCCAACTGGGCGCCGATGAGGTAATCCCGGAAGAGTTTGAGACCGCAGTGGAGATCTTTATCCGGGTTTTGCATCACTACCTCGTACCCCAGCAGGACATCGACAGGTTCATGACCGAGGCTCGGGCAGACGGCTACCAGATGCTGCGCTCCCAGCCGCGGTCCCTTGTCTCCATATGCGATATGAGCGGCTGTTTGTCCGATTCGGAAATGAAGGTGATACAGCTGGAAGATGGTTCCCCCTTTGCCGGCCGGAACATTGCCGAGATCGGCATGCGCAAGAACTATGGCGTTACCATCCTTACCATCCGCCGGCAGGATACAATGGAGCCCAACCCTGCAGCAGAAACCAAACTGCAGGCAGGTGACGTGCTCATCCTTTTCGGCACCTCGGAAAATATGAATAAATGCATGGAAATGTGCCGCTCGGCAACTTCTTCAGCAGCTAAATGAGTATTTAAAAAGCCCCACAGCAGTTTCCCTCTGTTTCTGTCGATTCACCTTGACAATATGAGTGTTTTTACCTGAAAAATAAAAAAATTGGGCCATAAGCATCAGGCAAGCAAATATTTCATGCTAAACAGTGCCCCTTTCGCAGTGGGGATTCAAACTGACGGCAAATCCGTCATGGAGATTGCCGGGGACCTGGGGGATGTGTTCTATGCAGATTTCGGCAGCAGAAAATCTGCAGCAGCCTGGGCATCCCTCCGGTGGTAAACATGGGCAGCTGTGTTGACAACTCCCGCATACTGCACCTGTGTGCCCTGGTTGCCCATGGGCTGGGCGTTGACATAAGTGATCTGTCGGTGGGTGCCTCATCACCTGAATGGTATCCCGAGAAAGCTGCTGCAATTGCAACATATGCCGTGGCCAGCGGCATCCACACGCATTTCGGCCACCCACCCAACATTCTAGGGTCGCAGACCGTTACCGACCTGGCCTTAGATGGTCTCAAAGTCCTGGTAGGTAAAGTGTTTCACGTGGAGCCCGATCCAGAGAAAGCGGCTGAGTACTTTGATCAGCTCATTGGAGACAAACGGGAAGCACTCGGATTAACCAGATAGGAGCAGTTGATACTATCCCCCCTAACCCGCATTTTTCACGAAGCCGATACATCCGTATAGCCTGCAGCCCATTTATTTTTGGGAAGTGCAAGGACAAGCAGAGCCGGGGCCAGGAAAAAGTCGGCCACCAGGGCCATGACTATGGTAAAACCGGTAATAAGGCCGAAGTTGGCCGTACTTTTCAACTCTGCATTCAGCAGGAAGAAGAAAGAAACGCCTAAAATAATGGTCGTGAACAGCATGGCTCTGCCGGTGGTCAGCATGGTCTGGCGCACCGCCTGGGAGACGTCGCCGGTGTGGTCGTAGTAGCGCCGGAAGTTATGAAAGTAGTGGATAGTGTCATCAACAGCTAGGCCGATGGTGATGCCGCCTACCATGATGGTGGAATAGTCCAGGGGGATGGAGGCAATTTTCATGAATCCGAGCCCCATGATGATGGGCAGCAGATTGGGGACCATTGACAGCAGACCGATTCTTATGTTGCCGATTAAAAGGAGCATTAGTAGTGTAATGACTCCTGCGGCAATGATATAACTCCGGCCCATGGTGCGGATGATCTGGGTAAAGGTGCGGCAGATGATGGCCGATATCCCGGTGATGGTTACCTCGGCCCTGCCGGCAAGCATGGTTTTGAAATCCTCTTCAAGCTCTTCGAGAATATCGGCATAAATTACTGCGTCAACCCACGGAACCATGATGGTTAAACGCGCTTTACTGAGCTGGAAATCGAGAAGTCGGTCCAAATCACTGACTGCGCTGTTCTGGAACAGCAGCAACTCCTGGGCCAGCAGGTTTTCATGTTCCGGTATCCGGTAGAACTCCTGCCTGCCTTCATGCAGGGCCCGGTTGATGTCCTTAATAATTTCAGCTACAGAACCGGCTTTGCCCGGAAACTGATCGCCGATCTTAATCCCTTCAGCGTGTTGCGCCATTCTCTCCATGGTCTCCATAACAATGGGGTCATAGAGGCCGAACTCCCTGCCGGTGTCGATCATGACTTCAATGGCGATGGAACCTTTCATTTTTGCGTCAATGATCTCCACCGCTTTACGCACCGGGTGATCTTCAGGCATATACAGCAGTGAATTATGGGAGAAACGAAGCTGCAGGGCCAGTAAAAGGGAAGCCGTAAGCAGGAGGGCGAAAACGGTGACAATCCGGCGGGGTTGGCGTACGGCAAAATCGCCCATGGAGGTAAGCAGCAGGTCCAAACGTTTTACAGTCCCCTCGCTTTCTGCTACGTGCTTTACTTTTATCGGCGTGATGGATAGCAGTACGGGTAAGAGTACGAGGGAAAAGAACAGGGCCAGCATGACGCCAATGGCTGCAAATATACCCAGGTTGGCAACCGGGGCAATGCCGGCGCTGACAAAGGAGAAGAAGCCGGCTGCTGTGGTCAGGCTGGTCATGACCACGGCCAGGCCTGAATGTCCCAGAGCATAGGCAATTGCTTCTTCCTTTTTGCCCGTGCGGCCGTAATGCAGGTAGAAAACCGCCAGCAGGTGCACCGAGTCGCCGATACCGACCGCCAAGAGGATCGACGGCAGTATGGTGGTATTGATGGTGAAAGGAATACCGGCTGCAGCCATGAGTCCCAGGGTGCAGAAGAGCGAGATATTGACGATGATAAGCGGAATAATGACGCCGGAGACCCTGCGGAAAAGGACGGCCAGGACTATGAGGATGAGCAGGCCGGTCAGGGCGGTGAAACGGTTCAGGGTCTCCTGAGTCAGACGTTTTAAGGCTTCCTCCGCGGTAATAACCCCGCCCAGAAAAATGGGAAACTCAGGGGTCCGGTATCTGTTGCAAACAGCCTCCACTGCGTTGAGCAGTTCGGTGGTTTCCTCCTCACTGAGCCTCCTGCGCTTGGCTCCCTCTGATGTTTTCTCATATTGAAAGCGGACAGGCCTGATGGTTATAGTGGTGAAATCACCACCCTGTGATATCACTGCATTGATATAAAGAGGATTGGCCAGCACCTTTTTTCTAAGTGCCAGGATGTCATTGTCGTCAGGCAAAGGCCCATGTAAAAGTTCTTCGATGAAAATCTCATCTTCATTGCCCCATATGGATGTGGTGTTTACAAGACTCCGTACATCCTCAACATTATCAATTGACTCCAGTTCAGCATGAAGAGTGACCAATTTTGCCAGGAAGTCTTTTGCAAAGATCTCTCCCGGCTGCAGCAGGGCAATGATTGACTGGTCAGTACCGAATTGTTCACGGAATGTATTAAAATCAAGCAAGGCCGGGTCGTCAGGATGGAGGAGCCCTTCAGCCGAGGTATCGTATCTGATTTTGGGAAGCTGAATCAGCATGATGCCTGCCAGCAGGCAACAGAAGAAGAGCATATACCAGCGGCGTTTGCAGAGAAAGTGACCAAAAAGGATAAAGCCTTTTTCGAGGTTTCCCCGGATGTTAGCGAAAATGTTTCTTTGCTGCTCCATATCCCGGCTAGTTTGAGTTGGGTTTAATAATGAGGGTAATGGTGACCGCCGGAGCAAATACTGGAAAGACACATCAGCAGGAGGTCTATGGCGCCATTTTTAGCGCTGCAGATCATACCCAGATGATTTAAAATTCTCAATAAATTCCTCAGGATATGATAGCCGGAATAACACGTAAAAGGGGGCAGCCTGAACTGCCCCCTTTACCATTATTCATTATAAATATGATTTACTATTCAATCCACTTTTTCAGTTTTTTCACCTCGTCTTCATTCATAACAAGGGACCACGGTCCACGATCACCTTCCAGCAGCGCCATGCTCTTGCCGAAAAGAGTACGGTTTTCGCCGAACAGATTGGCGAAACCATCTACTTCCTTATTGGAGAAAACAATGGCCGTCTTCAGATCCCTCAGGGACTCATCCGCAAGGTCTAGTTCAGCATAGGCCAGTCCGCGTGCAAAGAATGCAGCACCTCTCTCATGATTGGACGTGATTGAGGCAGACAGGTCATCCACTGCATGGCGGAATTCACCCTTCATGAGATGAGCGATGCCGCGGTAGTAGAATGCCCTTTCGTTGTCTGCATTAATTTCCAGCACCCTGTTGAAATCATCAATGGACCTATCAAGTTCACCGATGTTCAGATACGCGGCCCCCCGGTTTAAATAAACAGTAACCGGGTTGCAGCCCTCTGCTTCGGCCTTGGTAAAGAGTTCTATGGATTCCTTGGGATGACCGGTTGCAAATCTTGATTTTGCTTCATTTAATAATTCGTTGCTTTTCATAGTCGTCACCTCCTTCGCATTTGCAAAGGTTTGTTTAATACAAATAAAATTATTTGCATCTTTATGGTTAGAATATAAGAACTATTCCCAGAAAGGCCAGAAGGCGAAGCTGGGCAGGAAGGTTTCAAGTGTATATAAGTGTCTGATAATATGTAAGAAGAAGCAAAATAAAATTAATATAAAGGAGTTATGTTATCAGTTGATTTTGTGAAAAGCATCCTTTGGAGCACCACAGATGGGACATTTATCAGGAGGGTTGTTTGTACTTAAATACCCGCAAAAGGTGCAGACAAAATAGTCGGCATCCTTTTCAACCTTAACATCGGATTTTTCCGGGGTGTAGAAGGAACGCAGCCTGGTTTCCGCGGCCCGCAGCTGCGTCAGTGCATGCAGCAGGGCCGGTCTTTCATCAGTTCCACTGGCAATGAGCTCTGCATAGTTCTCCAGTATAGCCGGCATCTCATCTTCAAAAATCGTTGTCAGATATGCATCAGATGTGTCAATTTTGCCGATGAGACTGTTGAAAAGGCGGCGGGCCTGCACGGTCTCAGATGCGGACATGGCCCGCAGGAAGCTGGCAACCTCGGGCCTACCTTTCATGGATGCTTTACGGGAGTAAGCTTTTTTCCGGGCTGCACTTCTTGACAGTTGTGCAAAGGCGAGAGCCAGCTTCTGCGCGGTTTTTGTCTCAGACATGTTTTTTGCCATGGCTTAAAGAACTATCCTGAAAAATGCTGCAAACTCTCCGTTTTTGGTCGGTTTCAAGTCAATGGTCTGCAACTTGATTTGCGGCGTCATCGAGGGCATCCTGCTACCTTGATTCTGCTCCCTGAAATAGATCTGGCTTGTAAGAATTACCTTGCCATCCTGCAAAACCTTGTAATGGATATGCGCCGGCCGCGGATTGTAGGCGGCAGGCACAACAGTCTTGAAGAAGAAAGTGCCGTCAGCACCTGTTGTTGCCGCACCCCAGTATTGAAAATTGGGGTCTCTTTCTCCCGGAGTGGAGTCTCCCGGATGTTTGTATCTGCCCTGGGGGTCGGTCTGCCAGATCTCAATGATACGATTTGCTTGGGCTTCTCCCC
Source organism: uncultured Desulfobulbaceae bacterium (assembly GCA_947259115.1). Classification (GTDB taxonomy): domain Bacteria; phylum Desulfobacterota; class Desulfobulbia; order Desulfobulbales; family BM004; genus BM004. Next base: position 30,967 of record CAMYKS010000012.1, read on the forward strand.
CGGTGTTGACAACTACACCGGACAGGTTAAGTATCTCACCTTTGGCAACTCCCGTCTGGCCTTTAACATGTACCAGGTCGTTGTCGATATCCTGCTGTTTGGTGACCGGGTAGAAAGGCCCTTCATAATCTGCAGGGGTCTTTGATAGCGTTTCTGCTGCACTGGCAGTGAGGGTTATGAAAAATAAAGCAGTCTGCAGGAGAACCGCAATTGTTTTTGACTTATTATGAATCTTCATGGGTGATTCCTAAAAATATTTGCTGTAGTTTTTAATGTTATATACAGAGACTATAGTAACGTTTGCGAAAAATTCCACATGGGCGGGAAAGATAGATTAAGCGTTTATTTTTTCGGCAAGGACCCGGCAAATGAAATTCCACGGTCAACCCAGGATGCTAAATCCTTTTTCGAGTCATGTCCTTTTGCGCACACCATAACCCACCCCTTCATGGCCCTGCCCGAAATATCAAATTTTCTGCTATGGGGGAGGGCAAGCGCATCTTCATACCCTTCAGGCCCCACACGGACAATGAGATCATTATTTAAAATTCCGCAGGCCATGTTGCCGTGCAGAAGAAAAGCTACACCGCCGAACATATTTTTATCTTCTATGCCTGAGGTTTGCTGCAGCAGAGCCCTGACCCTTTGTTCCAGTTGTTCATCGTAGGCCATCTGTTCATATTCTCCCCAAGGAAGTGACAGGCACTCGTTAATAATCGGCCTTGCAATCAGTGAAGCAATGTATAAAGTTAGAAATATACCCGAGCAGTTGGAAGAAGAAAAGTAAAGGATTTTGGAGGGCTCCACTATGACGCTTATCCTCAGTATACATCCCGCTGCCCAGCTTTTTGCTATTCTGCTGGCCTTATACGCTGCCTACCTGGGATTCCAGCGGGCTCAAAGCCTGCATTTTAATAAATCTGCCAGGTTTCTCCGGGAGCGCCACGTTATTGCAGGCACAATCGCCCTTATCTCCATGCTTGGCGGTATCGCAGCAGGTTTCATCATGGTCAACCGCTACCTCCTTAACCCTGACATGGGGCTGCATGAAACAGTTGCCATGGTACTGTTGCCCCTTGGGGTATTCGGCCTTTTTTCCGGCTTTTTCATTTACCTCAATCCAAAGCCGCGCAAATTCCTTCCCGCCATTCATGGTATTAACAATCTGCTGATTCTTTTGCTGGCCATGGTGCAGATCGTCACAGGCATAAAGGTGTACCTGCGTTATGTGCTGAACTGGTAAATGGAGGCCCGGCACGCCTGCTGTGGCCCGATTGCAGAATTCCTGTTTGAACCTTTGGGGATAAGAGATGGAAGCATGTCCACTACCGGGTAAACGGACTCTGGATTTCCTCATTTTCGTCCGTACATTCCACCTCGATGGCGCATTCCCCTTCCTGCGCATCAAATAGATTCATGCCAGCCGGCTCTTCAAACAGAGGTGCGTCAGTTGACGTTCCCTGCTCCTGGCGGAAACAGGCCTGGCTTATAAAGCGGATAATGCTTTCTTCACCCTTGATAAATGTAAGACCATCGGTGTTTTGCACAAGCAGAACCGGGATTGTGGTTATGTCCAGCATGGAGAGAACTATGCGGTTCAAGGAGGAACTGTATGACTTGGAGTATTCCAGCCCGGCAATGTCCAGGGTCTGGTTTTTATCAATCGGGTTGAAATGAAACTCGCAGCTGTTACAGTTTTTTAGGACCTTGAGAACATTTTTGCAATGGGGGCAGTCAGCTGAAAAAAAGAAGTAAAGTTTTTTGGCCGGGGCAGTACATTTTTTAAATGCATATGTGCCGGAGGCAAGGGTCTCGTTTTTAAGGACGAGCAACGAAGCAGGACTGAAATTAAGGACTGCAAAGGATGCAATAACAGCACCAAACAGCAGTAGGCCGAAGCCTATCTGTTTCCAACCGTAGAGTATGTTGAGTAGAACTATAATGGAGAAGATAATGAGGCAGTAGGAGCAAAAAGTCTGGATTATAAAAAATTGATAGCTTACGAGGACGCCCTCAACAACCAGTCCCAGTGACAACAAGAGGCGAGGTGTGGCAAAAAAACTGTCCTTTTGCATGGACCAACGGCAGGCCCCAAAAAGCGCCATAAAGTAAAGCAGTCCGGCAAGATTTATGTAGAGGGGCGGAATGGTGGTTAGCTTTTCAACGACACTGCAGCCATCATTCAGACAGAAGGCTTCGCCCTTGGAAAGGATAATTGCTATCTGCAGGGCTATGCAAGCGCCTGCCAGCAGTGAAATCCATTGGATAATCTTGTCTCGTTTCCCTGACATTGAACAAATTCTGTGAAGAAAATAATGCCTTTAAGTTCTGTGCAGGATGGCATTACGGAATGCCATGCGATACCAGTTCATGATTTGCGAAGCTATAATGCTTCCATGGAGTCAATTTGTCAAATAGAAAATTATAATGCAAAACGTGGAAGTTATAGTTTTTTCAGAAATACGTTGCAACAGTTTCTCGGACTTCCTCCAGCCACTTTTTTCTTTGGAGTTCAGTGCTCGTTACCATGATGGTAAAGGTGCGGCGGTAAAAGTTTTTCACCCCGCAGAGATCAAATATGCAGTTTTTCCAGATTGCTTCAAGGGGATCGCCGAACACCCTGTTTTCTCTTTCAGTTTCAGTATTCGAAGTATTAAAGATCAGTGCCTGTTCAGCTCTCAGTAAACCGTTTGGTATTCCCTCACCCTTGTCTTCCTCAATGAACTCATAGGCCACACCCGGACGGAGGACCCTGTCGATCCATCCTTTTAAAATTGCCGGTGGCTGCCCCCACCAGTTGGGATGAATGATGACAATACCTTCAGCTCTGATAATTTCACTGCAATGCTTTTCTATTTCCGCGGGCAGGGAAATATACCTGGAGAATTCATTCGTGGGAAGTATCGGATCAAATTTTTCTGCATGCAGATCATGGAAAAAAATTTCATGACCGCTTTTTTTGAGCTGTCCTGCCACAGTGTCTGCTATGGCATGGTTAAAGCTCTCCTTATCCGGGTGCGCAAGTATGACTGATATACTCATAAGCGTTTCTCTTTCAGTTTAAGGCAGAAGTGACTTTCCTTCCAACACTGTCCTTTATGTAATCAGAATAATGACTGTGTAATTATGCGACATGTATCGGGCGGATATTATAAATCTTTAAGCCCACCAGGGTCGGACCCGGCAGGGGGCTGCTGCCCCATAAGAGTGGTAGAACTTTCTCGTTGTTGGTGCCTTGAAGCCGTCGAAATCCCTGTAATTATTGCAAATGTGGGCGGCGTGCGCCCAATGACCAACCACTTCAGCGGTGTAATCAATGCGCCGCAGATGGCGGTTGTCATCGAAGTAGAATATCTGCTTCCTGCAATGGACCGGCACATCGTCCGGGAATGTCACGGAGAGCTTTACCCATGCCTGAGGTGTGCCAGGTCCTGATTCAAGCACTGCGATTTGAAACCCTTCACGCAGAAAGAGAAACGGTGTGACAAGGTAGTTCCATGTTGCGTATCCGCCGAAGTTGATAAAATCGAGGGCATCCCAATACATAAAATGCCTGAGTCCTTTGAATGCGGAGCGGGGTTGGAGACGTTGTGCCACAATTTTTCCGTTATTGTCCAGGAAGCGTACTTCATCATTGCCAATGAGTTCACCGGTTAACCCAGGGGAGGGAAAATCCTGAAAGATAAGGTGTGTTGTAAGAGTCTTGGCTGTAACCTTGACATGGTTAAGCACAGGCCGCCGCTTAATGGTGAACAGGAAACCCCAGGTAGAGATGTCGGCTTCGATGGCATCTAGATTCTTCCACAGTGATTGATCGCCGTGGGCATCAATTATTTGGAGTAAGATATCCTGATGTGTCATGAAATATCATTATACTAGTTTGACTAAGCGTAGCTGCCTTAGATAGGCTTAACGAAAAAGCGCTGAAAGCTGTAAACCCGGGCTTCCTGTATCGTGAGTTGCCACGGCCTCTGACACAAAAGCATAATTTCTCTAAATTTAGGCTCTGAAATTTTACTGCACTTACTAATAACGATTTATTACTGGCCTATCAGAATCCTGATACAAAAATATCGTATTTTACTTCCGAATACCCTATGTTATTTTTTGATGTGTTATCTTTATAGAGAGCTGAAGATTTCTCTGGCAACTTTATGGCCAGCCCTCATGGCACCTTCAAAACCGCCGCCCGGGAATGTCCAAGCCGAGGCGAAGTAGAGGTTTTTAAGGGGCCCTTTATTCTTGAAACGATCAAGACCTGCCTGGCCTATGCTTTGAGCAAATCCGTAGATTGCTCCCTTGGGATTCCCGGTATAGCGCTCCATGGTCATAGGCGTTGCAAGTTCTGCAACTTCAACATGGCTGGAGATGCCGGGAAGGTGCTGCTCCAGTATAGCCAGGACCCTGCCATATTCCTTCTTTTTTGTTTTCCGGTATTCCTCTGTTGAAAGTTGTGCCCATGTGTCATAATTATCCATGTAAGTTACAGACAGGATTGATTTATCTTTCGGGCAGATTCCGCTATCCATATTGCTGTAGCAGGCCAAAGTGTTCGGAGAGCTTGTGCCGCTATTAAGGATAACAATATAGGATTTTGCAAATCTTTGGTTCAATTCAGCTATCGGGATATCGAGACCCAAGTGAAGGTTGGACATGGTAGGGCCGATCAGCATCTTTCTGTTTATCGCCAGTTGTTTATGGCTGCCTTTCCAGCCAGACAAAAGACTGTCATAGACCTTAAATGGAGAGATATTACAGATGATTACCTGAGAGAAGAAAGTTTCTCCTTTATTTGTTCTAACGCCAACAGCCCTGTTGTCTTCAGTGATAATCTGGACAACTTCGTTAGAGGTGAAAACGTCACCTCCGCCTTCCCTTATGGTTTTAACAAAAGCCTCAGAGATAGCTTTTGAGCCTCCTTCTGGATAATACCCGCCGTCGTAATAGTAGCCGTAGGTTGCAATGAGGGGCAGCAGGCAGGCTATATCCAGGGAATTGCCATAATATTTGAGAAGCTGCATCAAGATGGCCTTGAGCGGTGTGGATTTGGTGCAAAGATCGAGCACCTTTTGCAGGGAGATCTTGTGGGAGAAAGTGATAAAGGGGAAAAGGATCGGTGCAATAAAGTAAAGTAGGGGTAAAAGAAATTTGGAGCGGACCGCCCTATCCCACCAGAATGATTCCCTGCCTATCTTCCAGATAAGGAAAAACCAAAGCCGGATGCCGAATTTCTCTCTGGGAAATTTTCCGTATAGGATTTTTTTTAAAAGCTTGATGTTGCCATTGGGTACATTTAATTCATCGTGCTCGGAGATGGCCTCGTATAGGTATGCATGTTTTTTGAACTTGACCTTGGCGGAAATGCCGCTGTCCATGAGGATATATTTCAGGAAGGTCTTGTTGATGCCGCCTATCTGTTGCAGGGATACCTCAAATTCAAAATTTTTTCTTTTGAAATGTGCAGCATAGCCACCTGCTTGGTGTTGTTTCTCCAGAACGCAGATTTTTTTTCCTCTGCGGGCGAGTACCGCCCCGGTGCAAAGTCCGCCAATACCTGACCCTATGATAATGCAGTCATATTGAGATGATGCCATGGAAGCGTCTTTGACCGGATTATTATTTCCTTTGATTATTGATCTGTTAACTAAGATTTTTGTACATGCGGCAGTAAAAGTGAAAAATTTATAACAGGTCTAATCAAAGTGTGTTTGAGAACGTTTGCCATATCAGCGGGTTCTTCCATGCTGGCTGTGACGTGCTTTTGTAAAGTGCTGTAGCATCTCTTCTGACAGGGCGAGGAAAAGGGCAGAATCTGTTTTTTATGCTCACTTCTGTCCCTTTAATACGAGGAACGAGTGCAGCGGTTTCAGGTCAAAACTGATATTGTCATAATGATCAAGTTCTGACAGGTATTCGATGTTCCTGAAGCCGGCCTTATGAAAGTTTTTCAACCATTGCTCCCTTGTCAGAAATCCGTGCTGCGGCCTCATTTCCGGGTCAAGTTTTACATCATGATAGTTTTCCAGCAGATTGAATATGAATTCGTGGTGCATGGGCCTGTTTGCGGCAGGCCGTGTTGTCTCAGCCAGGATAAGCATACCATCTTTATTGAGATGACTACGGAGTTCCTGTAATGTAAAAGACAGATCCCGAGCCACGTGCAGGACGTTGACCCCGAAAATAATGTCAAAAGTTTCCCCTGAAAAGCCCTGACCGTCGATCGGGCTATTGATATCTAGAATTCTCTGCTCATAAAGGGGGGGATCAGTGACCTGTAGTTTGATATTGCTCCGCCCCTTCTCCAGTAAAGTCGGAACCATATCAGTCAACACGATTGTATGCAGCGAATCCAGCAGGTTGTTATCCCGTAGCAACTGAAAGGTCATGGCAGAAGCACCTGAGGTTCTGCTCCCGACTTCCAGCATGCTGCTGCCATTTGTTTGTGAAAACCATTTTGTAATGCCGTAGGCAATACCATGATTAACGACGGCGTATCCATAAAAATCGTTATTAAAATTAGAATTCCAGAGATTTACAATGGTTGCATCACCAAAGAGTAAATCCCCGCCTTTTACCCAGCCTTCAAGAAAATCCTTGATGCCCGTTTCGATAATGCGGATCAGATTTATGAAAATGTCAGCAGAGGGAATGAACTGCAATATCTGAGGCAGGTTTTCTTCTCTGTTTATAGCGGTAATGGGGTTAATTAATTGGTAGGCATCATTGTTGCGCTCCAGGTATCCCAGATATGCAGTGTAGTCAAAGGCCCACTGCAAAAAGGGGCCTGACTGTTCATGGAGGCCAAAGCGGCCAATAATTTCGTCGACTGTGCGGAAATCCTGGTGCAGATAATCGTTGATTTTCATGGTCTGAAATATGTGCAGTAAGGTGTTCAACACATAAATCTCTATTTCCTTATACCCCCTGTAGTAGACAGAACTGAATAAGGCCTTGACAAAGGTCTTATCCAAACTATCCATGCCCTACTCCATGAAGGTTGAGCATGGTATCAGTATACAGTTGTGGAAGGTTACGGGGCTTAAAATTACCGTTAGGGTCAACGTGCACCCACGCCAGGGTGTGATCGCCAAAGGCGATTTTTTCTTTTTCCCCGGATGGGGCAATTTTATGGTAGTCGAAATATAAATCCAGGCCGCATTCATATAATTTTTTCAGATACATGGTTGCGAGAATTCGGTCAAAGGGCATTGCTTCACGCAGATGTTTTACTGAACTGTTCAGGCACAGGAGTTGCCCGTTGCCATTCATCTGTCTGTATTGTTCAGGAGAAATATCAAAGAAAAACCGGTCCCGCACATGGCCCTGCCATATAAAGTAGTTTGAAAAATAGATGTTTTGCGCCAGATTGGAGTTTTCCATTGAGGTGTCAAAGGCCATTGCCGACAGACTGGCTGTTCCGTTTATTCCTGCTGTTGTCTCATGTTTAAGCTCACCCAAGCCGGATAAATTTGCGTTCTCATGGTCAACTCCCATAGGTGCTATGGGTGTGGAATTATTTATCGGCATAATACCACTTTCTTCCATATAGTTTTGAAAAAAATGGGGGCAGTCAACGGGTTCAACAATGCCATGCCCAACCACTCTGACCCATGTAGTCTGCTGCTCACCATATGCTACCGTTTTTGTATCTCCATGGGAGAGGCGCTTGCGCCACTCGCATTTTAAGAGCAGTGTGGAATTCCTGTCTCCGGAAACCCTGTCAATCCATAATCGTGCCTCAAGGTCATCATGGTTTCTCACTTCGCCCACAACATCCACTTTGCTGTGGTTTGTAACCATGAAATGGCCGTTGTAGAACTCGTCGGCAATATATTCTCCGATGGGTCTTAATGACATTTCCCGCACTTTCCCGAGCCAGTGGAGATAGTTGGCGAAGTAGACACCCCCGCCAATGGTTGCGTTATCGCGGAGGCTTATCGGTAATTGACAGGTGAAAACCTTGCGCTCCAGTCTGTCATCATAAATGAAACTCTCCCAGGGTATGCTTGCTCGCAGTATTTTTCCATCTTCCGTCTGCCTCTCATGCTCTTTCAGGTTCTCTTCGTTAGTTGCTGTAAAGGCAAGAATACGTTCCCTGCCTCGCAGCAATTTAACAGGCAATGTCAGGATGGTCACAGCGCCCCCCCTGAATATGATGCACTCATCAATCTTGTCGACCAGTTCGAGGTCGTTCTCTTCCATGTTGGTCGCCTTGCGAAGAGTTTCCAGAGCACACCATATCCTGGTTCCGGCATGATCCACCGACGTATCCAGATTTGTGCATTCCTCCAGGAGCGGCTCCCTTGTCAGGCAAAGGAGTTCACGCCATTCTTGTTCATTGCGTTGATTGATGGTTTCTATATCAATGCCCTGATTCTGCCGGCCGACAGAGCAGACGCACAAACGGTCTTCATGGGAGCAGGAAATGCCGATGTCATCATTTCCCCGGATTATCGGTTTGCTCTGCTCTGTCCATGCTACGGTTATGTCATCTGGAAGTATCGGGTTGCCGGGTTTGAGCTTTCCATATGCCCTGATAAATAGATCATTTTCAATATTCCTTCTCTGCTCTTTGTCCAGCCCATGAAAGCCTGATTGGTGCCTGACTGCTATAACTGGAGGAGTGACATTTAATTTCTTTCCGTAGCTCTGCAGTATGCCGTTAAGCAGCTCTTCATCCCAGGCATCAGGGGCCAGAAGGTCATGGATGCCTGGAGCATTTTTCTTGTTCTCAATGATTTTTGCCTTGTAACCATGAAGTTTCTCAACAACCCTGCCCTTTTCATCACATGCTACTACTTCACCAGCAAGCATATCAGGGGTTCTTTCAAGTAAGCGCGCCTCTACTGTATGAATCTTATTTTCCCCTCCATTGCACCGGAAAATTTCCCATTTCTCAATCTCCACCGGCAGGGCTGTTACATCGGGCAGGAAGATTTGAATTGACTGGAGCAGCGTGTCCCGGAAGAAGGGGTCGCCACAGTAAAATTTCGGCATAATGGTATCGGTGGCCTCTGTCTGCGACTGTTCAGCAGAGTCAAAGGAGCAACGGTCTTCTTCCAGCAATCGGACTGACTGAATCTGCTGAAACATCTCGCCCTGGAACAGCATATGGCCATAAAGGTCTTCCTGCGGTAGTATATCAAGCACAGTTTCAGGAAATGCTTCTTCATATATTTCGCGAGGCGCCAGTGTATCAAGAACGAAGGTAGCCTCGAAGTGGTTCTTTTTAAAACCTGTCTGATCCACCGTGATGCCGACCTTAACCCTGATTGCCTCATCCTTGCCTGCAAGCTCATTAACAAGAGCATAAATATGTATTTCCGTTAGATCATCAGGGCTCACCGTGATGGGATAACTCAGCCTTACATCTTCGAGAGTTACATGGTCTATGGCCTGAACTCCGGTTACATGGGTCACTGCCTGCGCCATGGCTTCCAGGCCGAAAACCGTGGGAAAGAGGTAGGTGGAGTTGAATAAATGATGCTTCAGGTAGGGGTCTTTTTCTAGAGTCAGAAGAACCTTTGCCTCAAGTTCAACACCCTTTTCATAGTAGAGGATATCTTCAAGAAATCGTGCATCTTCTAAATTGGGGATGGCATGTTTCATGGGCGTATTGAGGCCGGCCAATCTGCTTGAAACAACGACCTGGTGTTCTCCGGGATCGTTCATGACAAGCTGCATAAAGCGCTCTACTCCTCCTTTTGTTGGTATCGGGAGTATGCCCATGGATTGCAAGGTGTTAACGCTGCCCATTCGGGCTCCCATGCCTGTCTCGCCCCAGATACTGTACGCCAGCGATATGACCTCTGTTTTGTCCGTCGTCGCTGCAAATTCCTGGAGCAGCAGATCCATGGCCTCGTTGGAAAATCCATACCAGCCATTTCCCATCATACCGGTGACCCCGATAATTGAGGATAATCCAATAAATAATTTTGGCGGTTTGACCCTGAGAGTATTGCAGATATTTATTGCACCAAGGAGTTTCGGAGAGACCTCATCCAGCACGCTTTCAAGGGATGCCTGCTCAGCGCGCCTGGGTTTATTCACCGCAGCCCCGTGGATGACCCCGGTTACTGGACCGAGATCCTGTTCTATACGGGCCACCAGGTCTTGTACGCTTGTGGCATCGGATATATCACAGGCATAATAACGGTAGGTGATATTGTTTTCCCTGTAGCGCTTGAAGATTTGCTGCATTTCGGTATTGTTATGCATGAAGACCGTACGTCCAACCAGGGCCAGTTTTGCACCCGTTTCCCGGGCAAAACTCAGGGCGCATTCCGCCGTAATTCCCTTCGCTCCACCTGTTACCAGAAGGACATCATCATGGGACCAGTGGATTGCCCTCTTTTGGAATGCCCTTGATTCTGCAGGTTCCAGCATGGGGATACGTCGGACATTGTTCCTGTCATACCCGGCAAGACCGAAGGGTTCATCTGCAGCAAGCTCTGCCGTGATCCTGTGCAACAGGCCAGCGGCATCAATCCGGCTGTCCAACTCGAGGAGCCTGATTTTTTCCCCGGGGTTGTCAAAATGCAGGCTCGAAAGAAAAGCGGCACTGCCTTTGGATATCCAAGCGGAGTCGCCACCGGAAACATTAAATATTTCTCCAGCACCGAATTGCACGACTGCATGGGCAGTTTTGGGGCTTTTCCCCTTTAAGGCCGTGATAACGCAGCCAATACCATGCAGCCGGCGCGTCATAATTCGGACCTGTTCGGCTGAAGGAATTTCACGGGTATCATGAACCGGCGGTAAATAGATGCATGCTGCAATATCGTTATTATCCTGCAGGTTCATTGCCTCGATCTGTTCATATTCTTTAATGGCAAAGTTGATCCGGTGTTCTGACAGAACAGCCTTGATATTCTGTGGCAGCTGCCCTTCGGGTTCATCCGTGAAAATAAAGACCTCTTTGTTTTCTGCTGAGAGCCGGGAAAGTGTGTCTGCAACAGGGGCAGGGGGCGTGAGTTCCTGATCTTTATAGGTAATTATGAAATTCCGCACCCAGTTGTCCTGCCGGTCGGAAGATGACAAGGTAGCAGTTTCCGGCTGTCCGGGTGGGGTCAATAAAGGCTCGCTGGGAACGGGGGCTGCAGGGAGTTGGTCCCTGATCTTTTCATAGATCTCCTGGATCGAGTTATTTGCCATGGTTGTAGGATCAAGCTGTCCTTCCACCCCGAAGAGTTTCACTGCCCTGGCAACGAACTGTCCTGCCTTGATGGAGTCAAGATTCAGGTCGTCGAGGAGCCGTTTCTCAAGAGATATTGATTCCAGCGGGAAACCGGTCATTTGCGAGGCAAGCTCAAGCAATAGTCCGGGATCTGCCTGGGGCAGAGCAGGTACGGCACTAACTTGAGCGGCAGCGGGTGCCACTTGCGCTATTGCCTGATAGATTTCCTGCAGGGAGCTGTTAGCCATGGTTGTAGGATCAAGTTTGCCTTCCACCCCGAAGAGTTTCACCGCCTTGGCAACGAACTGTCCCGCCTTTATGGAGTCGAGATTCAGGTCATCAAGGAGCCGTTTCTCAAGAGATATTGATTCGAGCGGGAACCCTGTCATCTCTGAGACCAGTTCCAGGAGCACATCCGGACTTTTTCCCTGATCTAGCGGAGGTCGGGATGCATTTTCCTGAATGGGCAAAGATGATATGGGGATAACATTTGCAGGTCCGGGGAGGAGCGTTTCTGCAGATTTGTCCGACACGGCAGGATTTCTTTTAAGTTCTGAGCTTATCAGGTTCTGAATGAAATTTATCTGCTGGCTGGAGAAGAGACCGAGGCTATCTGCCGTTTCTGTGACAGCGTTGCCAAATGCAAAATCACTGTAACGGTTGGGTTCCGGTTCACCTTTTGCCGAAACCAAGGGACGTTCGCAGGGATTGTCGATAAATAATCGTTTAGATGGCGGCACAAAAGGACGTACCAGGCGGTTTTCATACAATACAGGCCACCTGATCTCTCCGCCATGGACAAAGTAGGCCCCCAGAAAGGTATTCAGCGATCGTTCTTCAGCGGCCTTCGCTTCAACAGGAAAGCACAGGTGGCCGGTGGGTCCGGTAGTGGCTTGAACAAGTCCGGTCAGGACGCGGCCCGGGCCAACCTCCAGCATGAGGTCGCATTCGGTCTTCATGTTCTCTGTCAATGAGATGAAGTCTACCTGTGAAGTCACCTGGCGGGCGAAATGGTCACGCAGATCAGTTCCAGGTTGAATCTCAGCCCCGTCAATGGAGGACAATAAGCGCACCCCTGTTTTCTCAACTTTTTCAGGTATCAGAGCCTCTTTCCGCAGCCGTTCTGCGGCATCATTTACAAAGCGCGAATGAAAGGCATTGGCAACAGGCAGTATTTTCGTCTGAATGTCCTTTTGAGCTGCCAGCAGCGTTGCTTTTTCTACAGCTGAGGCCTCACCTGAGAGAACTGTCTGCGAGGGACTGTTAATATTTGCCACGACAGCATAGCCCTCGACCTGGCTGATAATATCCTCAAGTGTCTTACGATCACATGAAAAACCGGCCATGGTTCCGGGACTGTCGCCGTTTGTCCGGACTGCCATTGCCTGGCCCCGGAGTGCTGCAAGACCGAGCAATTCCTTTGCATCTATCACTCCGGCAGCATGGACGGCCATCAGTTCCCCGAGACTGTGGCCCCCGGTAACAGTTGGGCTGATCCCCAGGCGCTGCAGATAATTCAACCACAGAAGGGAGCTTAAACAGATGGCCGGCTGGGCAATCTCCGATCGGGTCAGTTCTTCCCTCCATTTTTTTGTCTGCTCGGCTCCCGGGACACGGTCGACAGGCTTATATATTGCAGCACTCACAGCCTGCGCTCCAGGTTCAGGAAGCCACCCATCGGCCTGCTCTATAAGATCGCGGGCCCAGGAGTGACGCTCTACCAGAATTCGACCCATATTAAGCTGCTGCGAGCCCTGACCGGGAAAAAGATAACCGACACGGTTTCGTTTAACGCCATTGCCGATCCAAATGTCCTGCTGGGAACTGCCCAGTATTTGCCCCTGCCGGTCGCCCTTTTCGAGCAGCATCTCTTCACAGCGCCTGAGGGCATCAAGAAGGTCCTGTGGAGTAGAGGCAATGATGGATGCTCGCACATTATCTTGGTGAGCTGCCGCAGCTGCCAGATGTTTGGCCAGGTCGACCATTTCACCCATGCTGATGCCATCGGCAATAAGTGCAGTTGCACGTATCCTCTTGACCAGTTTTTCTACTGAATCGGCGGAGAATACAAAGAGCTCCGTCTCCTGGGGGGACGCGAGAAGTTTCCTTTCTGCAATGGCAGGTTTAAGTTTTTCCGCAGGCTCATACCCGGATTCCAGCGTTACATGGCAGTTTATGCCGCCAAAGCCCATACCCGAAACACCGGCACGAAGAACATCTTCCGGGCTGCGCACCTCGCCGTGTAAAATCGGGTAGACAGAAAGAGCCTTTTGGTCAAAAATGACATTCCTTTCACTGCATGCCGCTGTGGGAGGCAGGACACGCCTGTTGACCGCCAGGGCGGCTTTGATGAATCCGCCGATACCTGAGGCTGCCTTGGTATGCCCGATAATAGATTTAAGTGAGGTAATGCCGCAGCTGCGCAGAGGCATCTCAGCACCGCCTTGCATGGCATCAGCGATAGCTTCGAGCTCTGCCTTATCACCTGCCGGTGTTCCCGTTCCGTGGCCTTCAATGAAGTCAACATCATGCAGGGTGTATCCTGCCTGGGTATAGGCACGGCGAATGGCAATTGCCTGTGTCTCGGCTTTTGGAGCAGTCATGCCGCCTTTGCCGTCGGATGACATGCCCCAGCCACGCAGCGTGGCATATATGTAATTGCCGTCAGCACGGGCGTCTTCCAACCTCTTCAGAACGACAAAGCCTGCGCCTTCGCCCGGGATAAAGCCGCTGGCACTGCGATCATAAACCCGCATGTCTTCTCTGGTCAGGGCATTCGTTTTGGCAAAACCAACCAATTCAAAGGTGTCGAGACTGATGTCGACCCCGCCGGCGATGACGAGATCCATATTGCCGTTTGACAATGCGGAGGCAGCAGTGGTTACGGCGATGAGCGATGATGAGCAGGCGCCGTCAACAGTATATCCGCCGCCGTTAAAATTAAGAAAGTTGCAGATTCTTCCGGCAATGGTGTTTGAAAGATTTCCAGCCAGGGTGTCTTCTGTCACCGGAGCAAAGGCGGACTTGTAATATCCCTCCATGGATTCCGCCAGTTCATCAATCATATGTGAGGGCATCCCTTTCTGGGACGCAGCTGCAATGAGGGCCTTCCGCACATAGGGCCAGCGCAGACGCATATTTTCTGATCGGCTGTGTTCCCCCGTAAGGGTGTTTCCGAGTATTACTCCGGAACGGTCGCTTGGCACTGTTTTGCGGCTATAGCCCGCATCTTCCAGAGCCCCGAGTGATATCTCCAGCGCCAGCCAGTGCGCAATGTCAGAAGATTCAATAACCGACTTCGGTATGCCGCGTTTAGCCCAGTCAAAAATAAAGCCGTCGATGACAGCTGCCTTGGTGCCATAGGTTTTGTCCGGTGTAGCAGGGTCAGGATCGTAATACTCGGAAAGGGGCATGCGTACATCGGGAATTTTGCGGAACTCACGGCGCCGGGCCAGGATGTTTTCCCAGAATCTGCTTAAATCGGGCGCTCCCGGATAATAACAGGCCATACCGATGACCGCGATTGAATTGCGGGATATATCATTCCTTATTTCGTAGTACTTGTTTTGATAAAAAGACGTATAAACCGGAGAAGCATCGAGAAGTTCCAGCCCTAGCCTTGTTGTCCGATCATGGTTGGAGGACTGGTTCGACCATTTTTTTATGCAGTGTAATTTAATGATTTCACCGGCGGGACTATGAAAACTCAACAGGACATCGGTTTCCTGCTGCAGCTGCAGGCCGGCGTTTTGTGGATCAGTCACCACCGTATAGAGGCCATTTTCTGAGATATTTCCGATGAAAGCATCACAACTGACCCCATCGAAATCAAGGGATGCATCTAAACTGACAGGGATTCGCCTAAGGTTTCTTTTTTCCATAATAGTCTGACCGTTTAGAAATAAAATTTGGGCCTGGGCCGGAATACATCTCTATATTTCTTTTACAAATTATTGCTGGCTGGGCGGAAAATTGTTTTTTGCAACCGCATCAAAGCTTGGTAAATCATTGCCACTTTAACCGGGAATGTACACCATTAACCATACATTATTACTTGAGAAACTAGGTGCGAATTTGTCTTTTTATGTATCATTAAACTGCCAGTAGATTTGAGTCGTTTGTACCACAACGTAGTATACCAAACAAGTTGAAATGGTTGTAAATATACTATGAATCCTACAAAAAACAAACTATGATTGCAGATAGTTTTTTCTGCACAGAGATGGAAGGCTTTTGCTGAAAATAAGCATAACGGGCTCATCCCCAATGTCCAGGTAAAGATGCGGGAATTGGCCTATGGAAATGATGCAAGGAAAAATTCTAACCGTATGCTGGTCTTTATGGCTGATTCATGATTCGTTAATCCAGGCAACAATATCCTGCATGACTTTTTCAGCCTGCAGGTCCCGCAGCAGCATGTGGTAGCCATTTTCATAGATGATCAACTGTTTCTGTCCTGGAGATTCAGCCGCAAAACGCTGGAAGGCATTTAGAACCGGCTCCCGCGGTATAATCTGGTCGTGATGACCATAGAGAACGAGGGTTTTGAGGCTGTAGCTGTCTGCAGCTTCATAGGCCTCATCCATCAGGCCCTGCAGGCCGTAAATTGTATCAAACCTGGTTTTTTTGATAACCAGCGGATCGCGACCCAGCTCCCTGAGCGCTTCGTCATTACTGCACGCCCTCCTGTCAAGTGTTTCACCGGTCACCTTGTACCAGGGGATGGTATGGGCAACAAGCCAGAGTGCGCCATTCTGGTAAAACGGCATGGTGGAACGGGCCCAGACAGCCGGGGCGATTAGAATGGCGCCGGCAACAGCAGGGTTGTTCTCTCCGGCTAAGGCCGTGATAACCACAGCCCCTCCCATGGAGTGGCCAAGGAGGAAAACAGGCAGGTCGGGATAGTTTTGTGCCATGAGCCGTACCAGGATTTTCAGGTCCAGAGCCATGGCTTCGGTGGAACTCCATTTGCCCCTTTCCGGGGTATTGCCGAAACCGCGCTGGTCATAGGAGTAAACCGCGATGTGGTGGGTGTTGAAATGTTCTGCTCCAGTTTTAATAAAGTTGGAATAGTCATTAAAACCGTGCACTGCGATAAATATGGCCCTGGCTCCCCCCATTCCGGCCGGGGGCAGCCAGGTTCGCAGGGACAGTTCAGTCCCGTCAAAGGAAATAAACGATGTATGTTTAAGCTGGGGCTCAGACCGGGCAGCAGTTCCAGGGGCGGTAAAGTCGGGTGTGCAGCCTGTCAGCAGGGCGAGGAGGCAGAGCAGGGAAATAGGGTGGAGGATCTTGGAGTGCATGGGACGTATTGTAATTATGCGCAGGTAATAAATCCAGGTGCAAATTTACTGTGAGGGGAAAAGCCTCAGATGCAGGGGTACTTTTTTTGTCATTCTATTGGGTTACAACCGGGCTGGCATCCGGGTCAAAGGGGTTTTTGCGGATGGCCAATGAAAATAGGTATGGATACTGTTCTTTTAGGTGCTGCAGGTAGACAAGCCACTGCTCAACCAGTTTTTGGTAGACGCGGTTCATGTCTCCGGAGAGATGTTTCATATCGGTTGCCGGAAGATTGGCAATACTCTGCCGACAGCCCAATTCGTCGGCAAGGTGGAATACAGCCAGCAGGAGTTCGCTGAAACCTTCTTGTTCAATAAGCACCGGGTTTTCCAGCAGACTCACCAGAAAGCTTCTCTTGGTGAGGAGAAAATCGTGCAGGGATTGCAGGTCTGCCTGCTCATGGTCGATCTTGAAGTGATGGTTTTTCATTTTTTTCAGCGTGCGTGCAAAGTCTTCATGTTTCCATTGGGCCTTGACAAGAAGGTGTTCCCTGACCGTTTCAATGGAGTCATCACAGCCGGACAACAAAACTAACAGCCTGTCCCCCACCTCGCTGAAAAAAACACCAAGCACCATGTTCACCTTGCGGATTCTGCCTTGCTCTTCTCGCCTAACCAGGAGTAATTCAGTACCATTGGCAATTACACCGAGAAACGTGGCGCCGCCCATGACGATCAACAGTATGGCGAACATACGGCTGGCCGGGTTGGTCGGGTGAATGTCGCCGTAGCCCACCGTAGACATGGTGACGATGTTGTAATAAAAGGCCTCGGCAAACGACAGATTTTCCAAATTCATGAAACCAATCGTGCCTATTGAGGCGACAAGCAGAAAGAGAGCCAAAAAGATCCGCAGCCTGCGTCGAACTGCCTCCATATGTTCTCCTTAAAAAATTAATTACAGGGGAATGGCTTTGTAAAATTACTAGAAGCGGCTGCTGATAAAGTCAAGTAAAAACCGGCAGCCGGATAATATATTCTTGGTAAAACGGAAAGATAAAGTTAACTGCAGGCTTAGATTTTTTTAATGCCCCTTTTAAATACAAAAAAGCTGATGTGCGGCATGCATTGCAGTTGATTTGTCGGCGCGCGCGGAGGTAATAATATTGGAGGCTTAAGGGATTTGCAGCATTAGGAATGTAGAAAAAAACCGGGGATATAATAAAAAGGGCCGGTATGGGATCAGCAGAATGTGTGCTAACCAGGGGTTTGATCCATTCGTGTTATGGGCATAAACAATCGTCACTCAATGCTTTGCTGGTAACGATTATCTTCATTCGTTCATTGTCATCAGTCGATTCAGCTGACCCATGCCAAACGACAAGTGGAGCCTGATTTCTAAGGAATTTCGAGAATTACGCTTACCTTGTAAAAATCATCCGGGCAGAGACTTGCAGGCACTTCGTCAGCCCCAAGGACCTCTGCCACCAGAAATCTGGCACAATGTTCACTGCCGCCGCCGCAGAATTTCGTCTTCAACTCATCTCTCTCTTTGGCAGTAAGCGATTTAGGCAATTGATCGTTGAAAAAAGGACACTCATTTATGATTGCACATTTCTTCATGACCTTCCCTCCCTGTTCTCTGGCTTGATTGCCTCCTGTTCGTTTATGTGACCGCGCAACGTTAAATAACAGGGCTAATCTCAGAAAGGGGAAGAAAAAGATGCTCCCCTTTCATGCATTGTAATGGTCTGCAACCAGGGGGCCATTGGGTATCTACCAGGATGAGTTCCTGCAGACCATTTCTATGATGCAAAAAACGAGCCTGAACATGGGAAAAAACCTGAAAATTATAAAAAGATAATTAATTTCAGTTGGTTGCGCACTTAGTTGTTGTGGGCGCCATTGAGGGTGCAGCATTGTAGGATGGCGGGAAAAGTACGTTCTATGACAATTTTTGGCAGCAAGAGAATAAAGGAGTCAGGGAGCAATACAGTGGGGGGAGTGGTAAGGTAAAAAACTGCGTGCTTCTTTAGAACCCCCAGCAAAAGGTGCTTGCCGGTGCTGCAGAGAATAATCTATTATATACTGCATACTGTAATGCAATATTAAGGGGTTCAGCACCAGCGGCGGCTCAAACAAGTTGAGGTGTGACGGCAAGCAAAGCCGAAAGCGGCAATATAAACCGAAGCAAGGTTCCTGTTTTTTTCAGCGCCCCAATACCACAGCAATTAAGCAGATAATTGACAGCTCGACGCTGCTCACTTTTTAAAACTTTATTAAATTGATAGAAATACTCCAGTTTTATTGTTTTTTTGCAATTAAGGGAATTTACACTTGGTTCAATAGTGCTTAAGTTCTGTAAATAGATATGGTTTAAATGAGTATATATTGGTTTTGGGTTGCAGAGGTTACCGCTTGTTCCACCAGCTGACGGACCTCAATTTTACATAGTATAAAAGAGGGAACACCATGTACCAGGCAATTAAAGTTTTGATAAGGGTTTTATTTTTAGGGTTGCTGTTCATGATGGCAATATCTCTTTCCACCAAATCGGTGCAAGCCATGGACATGGAATCAGGGCATGACTTTGGAAGGCTACAATTTGGTTATGCTGGGGAATGTTGACATGGCCGGAGGTCTGGATAAAGCGGCGGTGGAACATGGCAACATGATTATTAAAAACGGAAAGGCTTAGTTTAATGACATGCTGTCAGGGAAGACCATGATGAAAATGCATAAGGGCGGCACGACGCCGGAAAGCGATGCTGTGATGAAGTATACACACCGGTTGGCCGAAGCCCAGCTGCAGGTTATGGCACTTCTGTGCGAGATGCCAAGGGGCAAAAGTTGATCCACCCCGGCACAGGCTTATTACAGGTGTGGTACTTTTTCCTCACAATCTATGGAGAGGTAGGCTTATGGGCAAGGGTATAATAGCAATTGTAGTGCTGCTGCTGGCCGGTTGCACTGCGGGCAATGAAATGCAGCAGCCTGAGCATGCAGCGGCTGATCACCACCAGGTTGATTTTGCAAAGCATATTGAAGGCTCCACCCTGATGTTTACGGAAAAAGGCCTGTTCGGTGTCGAGATGGTAATTCCGGATACGAAGCTGAAGACCGGTGTCAACAGCCTTGATCTTATTGTGCATGACAGGGCCCACGCTGATATTGAAGGTGCGACCGTGACGATAACGCCCTGGATGCCGGAAATGGGGCATGGCGCTTTCTCCTCACCTGAGGTGACGGAAAAGGGTGGCGGGCTTTACAGCGTAGGCAATATTATCATGGTCATGGGTGGGCACTGGGAGTTGCGGGTTGCAATTAAAAAAGACGACCTGGAAGACAGGGTGGTGTTTGATTTTCCGTTTATCCGAAGCGGAGAACCGTATGAATACATCAGGGTTAAGACACCGGCTGGTTACGATGCGGTGATCGGTACTAAAAACCCCCTTGAAGAACTGGAATATGAGATGGTTGATACAGCCGAAGGACCGGTCAAGGTTTTCCAACTTACTATCAAGGACCTGGGTTTTGAGATCTTTCCGGGCAAGCCCATGCGCGGCTGGGGGTTTAACGGTAAGATTCCCGGCCCGACACTCAGGGTCACCGAGGGTGACCGCATCCGGATCATTGTAAAAAATGAGACTGAGGACGGCGAGCATACCCTGCATGTGCACGGCCAGGCCAAGCCGGTAACCATGGACGGGGTGCCTTTCCTCGGACAGAAGCCGATCAGGAAGGGTGAATCCTATACCTATGAATTTACAGTTACCAATATCGGCACCTCTTGGTATCACTGCCATGTGGACAGCGCTCACCACGTTGACATGGGCATGTACGGTGCCTTTATCGTGGAGCCGAAAAAGGAGAAACTGGCCTATGACCGGGAGTACATAATGCTTCTGGACGAATGGCCGACCGCCCACGTGCATGTGCACCAGGCAGCGGAGCCGGCCGCAGGCCATGATGAGCACGGGGTCATGACCCTGCATGGCGATTCGCCGCCCATGCATGACTCCGGGACCATAAAAAAGAAGAAACGCGACTGGTATCCGGAAACCTATCCGGCCCGCCGGGAGGTGTATGACGGATTTTCAATCAACGGCCGTGCATTTCCATTCACCGAGCCGGTCATTGTAAAAAAGGGCGACAAGGTGCGCATCCGTTTTATCAATGCAGGCTATCAGCAGCATTTTATGCATACCCATTCCCATAGGTTTACCGTGGTAGCACGGGACGGCAGCTATGTGGATGAACCGCAGCAGGTTGATACCATCAACGTGGGACCGGGCCAGCGCGTGGATGTTGTGTTTGATGCAGATAATCCCGGCACATGGCCGTTTCACTGCCACCGGCTTGACCATATCACCAACGAGCATGCATATCCCGGAGGTATGCTCACATTTATTCATTATGAGGAATAAGGCTAAAGGCTAAAGACTGAAGGCTGCAGGGGAAAGCGTAAAGATGTTAAGCAGGAGTGCAGGAATACCGTAAACTGCTTATTTGCAAAGTATTATGCCGCAAGCAGCACTCCATTACTCCAGTTAATGACGTTTAATAACAATAAGCTGTTTTCAGTGTATCAACACCTTTGCAAGAAGGTTGTTGGGTAATTGACAGGCCTTTGGACAATTTAGGTAAAGTTCTTTTTAAAACCGTGCAGAAATGCATGGAAAAAAAGCAAAAAAATAGCCACGCAATCCCTCATTTCCTCTAAGAATTAAATCTTGTTGGTTTGGTGGAGAAGTACTGCGTGGCTATAGCCAAATTGTGCCTGCCAGCTTTAAGTAAAGCCAGGGAATGGTGGGTAAAGCGGCAGGACTTTAAACAAGTGTGATACTCTTTACATTAATTTGTAACGCACTAAGGTGCGGTCGGTCAAGAGGTAATTTTTTATTATGTGGGTAAAAATGGTTCAAGGGGCCAGGGTAGAGGATGCAAGGCTAAAAGAAAATTAATAAATGACAGAATCATAACGGAGAACTCAAAATAGCAAAATTAAGAATTCACATCCTCCTCTACCCTGTGGCACTTCATTTTTAATCCTGGAGTTTGGAGCAGAGTTCAGCCACACGTTTACCAAGTTTGAAGCCGTCCCCTGCTGCAGTATCGTCAGGCGCTCCCACACACCCCACACCGTAATGTCCTGAAGCGTCCATGGGGTCGCCGGCAATGATCATGCCGTAAATCAGCATGCATTGGATAATGGACATCATGGTTGTTTCCTTGCCGCCGGTATGATGACCACCGGTTGCAAAGGCCGCACCTACCTTGTTTTCCATCTTGCGCCGCGTGGAGACAAATTCATCAAAAATGCGTTTCAGTTCTGCTGCCATGATCCCGAAATAGACGGGGGACCCGGCAATGACACCGGCTGCACTGAGAAAATCATCCGTGCTAACGTCAGCGGTTGTTTTTATCACTGCTTCCGCACCACCGGCTTCAACGCCCTTGGCAATGTTTTTGGCAAGTTTTGCAGTATTGCCGCCTTTTGAGAAATACAAAACAAGAACTTTCATTATTCTTCTCCTTTTTTGTCTTTAACCGCAGATTTACGCAGACAACCACGGACATGATCTCTGACGACTGTAAGAGATCATATAGCTATCATTTGCACGATTGTAATATGCCTAATCCTTTATATGGTTTGGAGATTACTATATTGTGAATACATTAATTGTTGACGCAAACATACCCACGGATGTGTGGAGAAATCATTTAGCAAGTCGATTAATGATTCAGAAAATGTCTGCGTTAGTCTGCTGTATTCATTAAGTTTTTGACATTCTGCATTCCGAATGCACTAAATCATAAAACCTCCGCCGTTTACCGGAATATACTGCCCGGTGAGGTGATCGGCCATATCCGAGGCCAGGAACATTACAACATTGGCGATGTCCTCCGGTTCAGCCACCCGCTGCAGCGGTGTGTGCGCTGCTGTCTCGGTGAATACTCCGGCTGGCATGCCCGCTGTGGCATCTGTTCTGGTTAAGCCTGGTCCCACCACATTGACAAAGATATTAGACGACCCAAGTTCCAGGGCCATTGTCCGGGCCAGGGAATCCATTGCCGCCTTGGCAGCGCAGTGGGCTGCGAAACCGTGACCCGGCTCCCGGGACAGGGTGCTCGACACCAGGACGATCTTACCGTATTTCTTTTGCTGCATTCCGGGAATAACCGCCTGGCAGCAGTGCACCATGGCACCTATCTCGCCGGAGAGCTTGGCTTCAATTTCGGGCCATGCCATCTCGGCAAAGGGTTGCATGGGGAAGCTGATATTGGCATTGTTTACCAGGATATCGATTGGGCCCAGTTCTTTTTCCGCTGTGGCTATCATCCTGTCCACAGCCGTGCGATCGCGGACATCGGCCTGGACAGTGATTGCCTTGCCGCCGGCTTCGGTGATATCCTTTTTAAGGGCTTCCGCCTTGTCCTGCGACTGCAGGTAATTGATGACAACTGCTGCGTCGTGGTCAGCCATATCCCGGGCGATTGCGGCGCCGATTCCTCTGCTTGCCCCTGTGACCAGGGCGACTTTCCCCTGCAGATCAATGCACATGGTGGTTTCTTCTCCTCTTCCTGTTGTGGCCTTTAATCTTCAAACAAGGCTTTCCCTCTTTTCTTTAAGCGCATCTGTTTCTTGCTGGAAACTTGCATCTGAAGTTTCAGCCTTTTCATCTACCCGGGCATATTCTTCCTGTTCGGCAAACTCTTCAGTCTCGGTCTTTTCATCTACCCGGGCATATTCTTCCTGTTCGGCAAACTCTTCAGTTTCTGCCTTTTTATCTACCTGGGCATGTTCTTCCCGTTCGTAAAACTCTTCAGTTTCAAGATTAACGAACCCTTCAGGTTCTTTCACTGTTTCGCGGTGCAGATCATCCTCGGGCATGGCTGCTTGATCCTCTTTGAATTCGTGGGACTCAGTTTCAGGCGATGCTGCGTTCTCCTCAGGGGCTAAAGGCTTTTTAGGGCCCAGCCTTGAATTTTCCTCATTCCGGGTCTTTTCTTTTTCCTCGTGGGATAAAGCTAAAAAACCGTTGTCAGCAGGCCTTAGCATTGCTGACTCCGCACTACACAGGGACTGTGAACCATCGGCCAGATGCATATATACCGCCTTGTAGCTGTCGGTCATATTGTGAAACAGTTCAGAGGTTTTTTTGAAATGAGCATTAACCTGGACGCGGTACACCTCCATGTCCTTCATGGCCGTCTCAAGCTGCTCCTCCAATTCTTCAATACGCTCCTTCTCTTTACCTGAACGACTGCCAATTAAAAAACCTATTCCTCCTCCAATAATAAGTGCCGCTGCCGCACACAGAATGATTATGCCAAGGTTAGCATCACTCATGATATCCTCCATTATTTACGGTCAAAATTATGAGACTTTGAGAGAACTGCTTTTCCCAGTGAGTGCCTCAGTAGTTTACTGTCCCATTGAGCAGTAAATCACCTACCTGACTCAACCTTACTCCGGCGGTTCCATTTTTTCAGGTTCACAGAGCAGGGCAGAGTTGATCGCAGCTTTGCCGCAGTTGCTACAGCGGTAGCGCTCATTGTTAACACTGTTCTTGCAGAGTTTTGCCTTGGGCAGGTCCTTGGAGCCGCACCAGTCGATCTTTTTTACTTTGCCTTGAGGATTGCACACATTTGCTGCATATAGTGAGACCACCCCGCAGTTGCCGCAGAAAAACGCCGGGGTTTCCTTTGGCAGAGGAACATGTTTTTTGATGTTTGTTTTCAGCATGAAGTTTCACCCAGTTATAAAAATTAAAAGAAAACAGTTAAAGATGCAGGGCGCAAGGCTTAATGTTAAAGGCTCAAGGTTTTTATTGCAACCCGGAGCTAACAGCAGTTTTACCCAGACTCCTTGGCCCTTGTTTCTATTTATTCAGACTTTTGCAGTTTCAGTTTGTCCCACTCCTGAAAGGGTATTTCAGAAGTTTTGCCGCCCATGTACTGGATTTTCACCACGCATTTAACCTCATCCACATCCGTTACTGTGAAATTCTTACCCTGGTCAAAACGGTAGTACCATTTTCCTTTTTCCGGTTCAATTTTGCCTGCCATGATAACCCTCTATCGTCTTCTTTTAAAGTTTTGCCGTGATTATTAGAGTTCAGGAGTCGTCTGCCTTACCCCGCCTTGCCTCCGCTTCCACAAAGACACGTTTGACAGTGGGGAAGCTTTCCTTTATTTGCATATCGATCCCTGCAATCTTATTTTCCAGGTCACCTGCCGTGATATCATCCCGAAAGTCGATGCTGATATTTGCCAGGACATAATTCGGGCCCATGTGCATGGTCAGTACTTCGTTGATGCAGTCAATACCATCAACCTTGAGAATAATATCACGAATACCTTTTATTACCATTTCGTTGGCACTTTCGCCAATGAGCAGTCCCTTGGTTTCATAGGCAAGCCAGATTGCAGTGCCGCCCAGGATGAGGCCGATTATGATGGAAGCGATACCGTCAAAGATGAGGATGCCGGTATGGTCAACGAGGAAGACTCCGGCAAAGGCAACAATGATACCCAGCATGGCAGCAGAATCTTCGAACAGGACCACGAACATGGTGGGGTCTTTGCCGCGCTGCACAGCCTCTATGTAGCCCCATTTGCCCTTGGCCTTGGTGAACTCGGTGAGGGCGAAATACCAGGCCACACCTTCGAACAAAAGCGCCAGGCCAAGGACTATGTAGTTGACCATAGGCTTGCCCATGGGTTCAGGATGGATAGTGTGGAGAATGCCTTCGTAAAGCGATACGCCTGAACCCACAGCAAAGATGAGGATGGCCACCGCAAAGCTCCAGAAGTATATTTCCTTGCCATGGCCGAAGGGAAACCGCTTGCAGGCCGGTTTGCCTGCCTTGCGCATGCCGTGCAGGAGTAATACCTGGTTGCCGGTGTCAACCACTGAGTGGATGCCTTCGGAAAACATGGCGGAACTGCCGGTGATCGCTGCAGCTGCAAACTTTGTCACAGAGATCAGTCCGTTTCCTACCAGGGCAGCGAAGATGACTTTTTTTGAAGATCCGGACATGAAAAAATTAATTAAAGGTTCAAAGTTTTAAAACATCTTTACTGGAGTCGTGGAATGAGGTTTTGCTCCATACCCATGCGCTCCAAACTATTACACCGCTTTACGTTAAGATATCAAGCTGATTTCAGCTTTTTCTTTACTTTCAAAACCTGTTCCTTGCCTGCCCATGGGTCTTGTCCATTTCGTCAACGCCTTTTCCATCGCAGGTTTTTATTTACTGCAGGGTGCCATGAGAAATAGTGCTGTTATCATGGCAATGATCACCATGCCATAAGGGTTAACGCCTATATCTCATGAACAGGGTCATATTGTATTTCAAACGGTATTCTAAAAAATGATAGTAATGCATTATTGCAGGGCGATCAATTGTACTTTTAGAACTAACCCGCATTTTTCAAAACTGTTCATGAAATATTCGGGCTAAAAGTAAAAGCTTTATTGAGAGAGAATAAAAAAGAGATGCAGAGTGCAGAACAAAAGGTGAAAAGGATGATAATAGGGCACGGGAAGAATTTCCCCCATCACCCCACTACTCCGGT
Organism: uncultured Desulfobulbaceae bacterium; assembly: GCA_947259115.1. Classification (GTDB taxonomy): domain Bacteria; phylum Desulfobacterota; class Desulfobulbia; order Desulfobulbales; family BM004; genus BM004. The sequence goes on from CAMYKS010000012.1 coordinate 57,010, forward strand.
TGTTTGGATAATGCTGACTGCTGGGAGCCTGTCGGAAAATTATAATCGGAACGAAAAAATGAGGAATTGAGATCAAATTTTTAAAAAATTGAAGCGAATAGCAGCGCTATTTAAAGAAAATTCACGGAAATTTGAGCCGATTCTCCCTCTTTTGCAGTAGATTGGTAATTCCCCCACAGGCTCCTAGCCCGTTCTTTTGAAATCAAACCCCGGGTAGAGTTTTTCTGCGCAGTCTTCACAAATGGAGTGCGTAAATTCCGCTTCTGAGTGATCCCTGATATATACTTCGATCTGGTTCCAGTAGCCCTTGTCATCACGTATTTTTTTGCAGGAAGAGCAAATCGGCAGCATGCCGCCCAGGAGTTTTACTTTGCGCAGTGCCAGGTGCAGTTTTCTGTTTGTGTCTTCAAGGGCTGCGGTACGCTGCTGCACCAGATTCTCCAACTCCTGTTCATGTTTCTTCAGTTCCAGCTCAGCCTTCTTGCGGCGGGTTATATCCTGAACCATTATGATAAAATGTTTTACATCACGGTTCTGAAAGGGAACAAACTTTATGAGCAGAAATCTGTCGTGGAGAATGACGGGTACATCTTCGCCTATTTTTGCAATGGTGAAATCCTGCCGGACAAGGATCGCATTTATCAGTTGGCGCTGGGAGGCGGTAAACATATCAGGGAAGAAAGAGGAAAGAATTTTTTCTTCAGGCAAACCGAGTAATTGCGTGGCAGCATGATTGGCATACGTAATTTTGCCTGACTCTGTCAATTCAACCAGGCCGTCATCCATGTTGTCCAGGGTGACTTCGAGGTGTTTTTTGGAGGCCAGTAATTCCTTGGTTATGTCGCGCTCGAATATGTTTTCACTGCCGAAGATCTTTCCTGCCAGGGACTCGGTTTCATCGTTCTGCAAATGCTCAAGGACCTGGGAAACACTCTCCAGCATTTCTCGCAGGGGGCCTTTGGCGATGCAGGCATCAGCCCCCAGAGAAACAAAATCAATATTATCTTCAGCAGCGGTTGCCGAGATAATGACCAGCGAAACCTGGTTAAACTCCGGCATTTTGCGGATAATGCGGCAGAGCTTATCGCCGTTTATTCTCGGCATAATCAGATCGACAAACATGATGTCCGGCCGGAACGATTCCAGGGTGTCCAGCCCCAGGAGACCATCCTCAGCAGTATCGACCTCATATCCCTGCTGCTGCAGGAAGCTGGACAAAATCTGCAGCATGGCCGGACTGTCATCGACGATGAGAATTTTCTTTTTCATAAAACCCACGAGTCTTAGCTTTTATCATACTTACTCCCCTGCCTGCCTTCTTTAAGGCAAAGTTTATGCCAGTTGCATGGGAAACAAATCAATATGCTGTTATTGTAGGGAAAAATAATGAAAAAAGGTCTTGGGGAAATGTTGGCAGGAAGAGAAAGGTGTAAACTTAGTTGTCTGAAATGCCTGCCTCACTGCTGGAAAATAATATAGGGGTAGAAAACGAAAGGGAGGAAAGATTATTTTTTCTCGTACTGGATGAGCATTTCACTCGATCTGCGGGTATCGCCGGGGAACATGTCATCCGGTATTGCCTTTTTGCCAATGACAGTTGCAACCCTGTAACGGGCACACTTGGCATAATGCCATTTGCAGTACATTTTTTTCATCATGTCCGAGGCCTTGGGCATTTTTCTTAATTTGTCGTTAAAAAAAGGACACTCGACCAGTAATTCACAGTCCGGCATATCTGCCTCATAAAAAGAGTAACTCAAAATTATTACTCATTATTTATAACCTTTTATGGGGAATTTGTCCAATAATGTCTTAACTGGGGCAAAGGAAAATATTGACAAAACAGGTACGCTGCAGCGTTATAGATTTTATCTATTGTTTTGGCCTTGAACTATATATAATACCTATAATATAAAGCAAAGCTGTTGTGACAATTTTCAGTATCATTGGTCTTGCCAGTCTTATCTCCGGTTTTCTTTCCGGTTTGCTGGGCATAGGCGGCGGTATAGTCATGGCCCCCATCTTGATTTTCCTGCCGGCCTGGGTTGGGCTCCAACCATTGTCGATGAAGGTCGTGGCCGGGCTGACCATCATACAGGGCCTTGTCGGCTGCCTGTTTGGTGCGCTGTATCATAAGAAATTCAATTTTGTTTCCGGGCGGCTGTTCAGGTACATGGGATTACCAATTTTTCTGCTGTCCTTCCTTGGAGGGTATGTATCCCAATTTGTTTCCAATTCCCTGCTGCTGATACTTTTTGCCGCACTGGCGCTGGCCGCAGCCGTGCTTATCCTTGTTCCGGTCAAGGGAGACAGTGAAAACCCCGATATCAGCACCCTGGAGTTCAGGAGATCCCGGGCAGTTATGGCATCTGCAGGGGTTGGCTTGCTGGGTGGTATGGTGGGCCAGGGCGGCTCATTTATCCTGATTCCGCTAATGACTTCCTATGTGCAGATACCGACCAGAATTGCCATTGGCAGCAACCTGGCAATTGTCACCCTGGCAACGTCTGCCGGATTTCTGGGCAAGGTGTTGGGCGGACAGATCGAGTGGCTTTATACCATACCGGTCCTGGTCTCAACAATCCCGGCAACACTTGTTGGCAGCCTGGTGAGCACGAGAGTCAGTTTTGTCTATCTCAAGCGGATACTTGCAGTTCTTATTGCAATTGCCGCTCTGAGAATATGGTATTCTATACTGTTGAGTTACAGTTGATCAACTGCTGAACTTGTTATTTCCGGCTGTCCATTGCCTTTCTGACTGAGCGGACCAATTTCTCTGTGTCAAAAGGTTTCAGAAAATAATCAGCAAAACCCAATTCTTTAGCCCTTTCATCAGAGATTTTTGAGCTGTAGCCGGTGCAGAGAATGACCGGAAGATCAGGTCTTATTTTGAGGAGTTTAGCAAACAATTCCACCCCTGACATAGCTGGCATGGTCTGGTCGGTAATAACCAGGTCAAAGTCATCGGGATTTGCCTCAAATGTTTCAAGGGCTTTTCTGCTGTCAGTGCTCGAAGTTACCCGATAGCCGTGCAACTGGAGCATTTCAACTGCCAACTCCACAAGCGACTTCTCATCATCCACAAAAAGAATATGTTCATCCCCCTTGTACTGGAACGGGACTATATTCCTGGCCACAACTGCAGATTTTTCAGCTACCGGGAAATAAATCTTAAATGTAGTGCCTTTGCCCGGGGTACTGTCAACCGCGATCATGCCTCCGTGGTTTTCGACAATACCGTGCACCACTGATAACCCCATGCCGGTTCCTTCGCCGACTTTTTTTGTTGTGAAAAATGGATCGAAGATGCGCTCTTTCACCTCGGGTTCAATGCCATTGCCCGTATCGCTAACAGAAAGCAGGGCATAGGGGCCGGGCTGCATATCGGTTTTATGATTGGTATCATCTTCTCCCAGCTTCTCCTCCTGCAGGGATACTTTGAGTGCGCCCTTTTCATCCATGGCATGAACCGCATTTGCACAAAGGTTCATGAGAACCTGATTGAGCTGGGTGGGGTCTGCTTTTATGGTGCGGCACTGCGAGTCAAGATCCTGATGGATTTGAACAGATGATGGTATGGTGGAGCGCAGCAGCTTGAGTGTTTCACTGAAAACCAGATACGGTTTGACCGGCACCAAATCCTGCTTAGTCTTGCGGCTGAAGGCCAGGATCTGGCGCACCATCTCTTTGGCCCGCCCCGAGGCTTTCAGTATCTGGTCAACATATTGTCTGCCGGGACCATCCTCCTTGATAACAAACCTGGCCAGATCGGCATTGCCGAGGATAATGGTAAGAATATTATTGAAATCATGGGCAATGCCGCCTGCCATGGTACCGATGGCCTCCATCTTATAAACCTGGCGCAGCTCGGCTTCGAGTTTAGCTTTATCCCTCTCCGCTTTTTTACGTGCCGTAATATCCCTGGTTATGGAAAGGATATGCGGCTCACCCTTCAGATGAATTAAATTTGCCGACATCAAGGCGGTTTTTATGGTGCCGTCTTTCATGCGGAAATTTGCCTCCAGGTTTGTCACCTGGCCTGATTCCTGCAACTCATCCACCAGGACTGTGCGGTCCTCCGGGTTGTCCCATATGTTGATATCCAGGGAAGATCTGCCTATAACGTCTTCGCGGCTATAACCTGTTAGTGCGGTAAAACCCTCATTGACCTCAACATAGGTGCCGTCGAGTTTGTTGAAGTTAATGGCATCGGGGCTGGTGTGAAAGGCCGTGCGGAAGCGTTTTTCCAGTTCGTGCAGGTCTTTTGCAGCTTTAACGTGCTCTGTAATATCTCGGATCCTGGAAAAGATGACCTTCCTGTCCCGGAGCATAATAAGGACAGCACCAAGGTCCACCATGATCTCTTTGCCGTCTTTCCTCTTATGTATCCTTCTCCTTATGCGCTGATTTCCTTCCCTGGCAATTTTTTTTATGGTGGCAATTGTTTCTTTCGGTTCGGCACTGATATCGGCTGCTTCAAGTTGTAGAGCCTCCTCCCGGGTATACCCATAGAGTTTGAGAAATGCTTCATTGGCGTCGATGATATCCTGCGTCTCTGCATCGAATATGACGGTAGCGTCAATTTCATTATTGAAAATTTTGCTGTATTTCTCCTCGCTTTCCTTGAGCGCCTCTTCCGCATCCTTGCGTTCAGTGATGTCCGTTGCAATTTCAAGCCGCACAATTCTTCCATCTGTCCATTTAATAGCCCTGTCAATTATATGAAACCAGCGGCCGTTAAGAGTGTTCAGAAAATCCCAGGTATAAGCTGGAGCGGGTTTGCCGTCAGCGTCAATGAGATATTTATTGGTGCAGAAATCGCAGGGCCCGGTCTGGTTGACCTGAAGATTCTGCCAGCATATCTTTCCTGAAATATCTCCCATCATCTCCCGGCCATACTTGTTGATAAAGAGGACCTCGTAGGTATCCATGTCTGCGACATACACTATGGCATCCAGGCTGTCCATCAGGAGATGAAACTTCTCCTCACTTTCCATGATCGCCAATTCCGCTTTTTTACTGTCAGAGATATCCTCGAATATACCGATAACACCTGAGACAGAGCCATCGTCATTAAAAGAAGGACTGAAATTTGCCTTCATCTGGGTGAGGACATTACCTGTCACAGTAAGATATTCCCCTGCAAATTCGCTTTTTTTACCGGCCAGGGCATCGGCTATGGCATGCTGCATGCCCTCCTCTTTGATATCTTTATACGAAAAGCCGATCAGCTTTTTTTCAGGGGCCCCGAAAAGTTTTGTGGCATTGGCATTACAGTTAATAATGACGCCTTCTGCATCGGTATACATTATGGCAAGGGGGGAATGTTCAAAAACGGACTGGAACCTTGTCCGGCTTTCCTGCAGGTCTTTCTTAAGCTTTAATTTTTCAGTTACGTCTGTAAGGAGGGAGATAAAGCCGATAACATTTCCATCCCGGTCGCGTTTGTAGTTCCAGTCCACTTTTATATCCAGCAGGGTACCGTCTTTTCTGATATTCGTGCCGAACCATGGAGTGGGAAGCGGCTGCTCCCGGACCAGATAATCAAGATATGCTGCAAGTTCATGCCGTTCTGAATCTATTGCCGAAAGTTTTAGCATTGACTTACCGATCAGTTTCCCGTCTTCATAGCCGTGCATCCTATGGTGTGCTGTATTGGCATAAACTATTATGCCCTTTGTGTCGACTTCCTGGATACCGAATAAGAGAGAGTCAAAAAGAGTCCGGTAGCTCTCTTTCTCCTTGCGGAATAACTCTATTTTCTTTTCGAGTTCAGCGATCTTTTTTCCCAGGTCGGCAATGTTCTGCGTGGATGGCATGATGTTTTCTTCCTGAGTTCCAAGGTATATACAGACAGTTTATAATTGGGATTATTTGTTACTTGCTACCAATAGTTGCAAAAAATAGCAAGAGACAAGATGAGGCAGGCGCTTCAAAAAAAATCTGTATAGAAAAAATAGTTGAACCATGGCTAAGTGTAGAGCATTCTGAGAATAGTTATCCGTATAACATGTTTAAATTATTATAAAACTGCGACAATTTGCCACATTGTAACACCTGCTGCAATGTGGTAGCCATGTGATGCCACAATGTGGCAGTGAAATTTTGTGTGCCCTCAAATATATCCCCATAATTTGCGGGTACGTATTCGGGTCCTTCCGCTTTCCTGTCCAGCTTTGGAACTCAGAAGGTCAGGCATGGTCTAGTCCGCATTGGATAGATTTAACAAGGAGTCAAAAACAGCGAGGTGGATGACAACAATGAAAGATGAAAAAAGAGAGATTTCAAGAAGGGATTTGTTGGTTGGAGCAGGAAAGGTTGCAGCAGGTGCTGCCATAGTTTCCGTGGGCGCTTCAGGCCTGATTAGGCCTGGCAAAACTGAGGCCGCACAATTTCCCTGGGGATACAAAAAGCTCGACCTGCAGGAAGTGGGCGATATAGCGTATAATGCCTGGTACGGCAAATTCTGCTGCCAGGCGGTCGTAGAAGGTCTTCTGAAGCCACTGCAGAAATCCATTGGCGACCCCTATGCCTCACTTCCGCTGGATGCCTTCAAGTGGGGGCACGGCGGAGCAGTAGGCTGGGGTACCTTATGCGGCACCATGACCGGAGCCGGTATTGCCACCGGTTTTATTGCCGGTCCTGAAGGTGAGAAAATATTAAACGATGTAATCGCCTATTACGCCAGCACCGAGTTGCCCATATATAAACCGGCCAATCCCAAAGGCAGCTTCAAGAATGTCAACCGGAGCGACTCTCCCCTCTGCCACATCTCTGTGGGCAAATGGATGGAAAAAGAGGGCGTTAAATTTTTCAGCCCGCAGCGTAAAGAGAGATGTGCCAGAATTTCGGCCGACGTGGCAATGTATACCGCTAAGCTTCTCAATGATTGGGCTGACGGCAAGTACAAGCCGGCCCACGGTTCAAACCTGAAAGATAACGGCATAACCACCCAGGAAAACTGCATGGAATGCCATGGTGACAATGTGCCCACACCGATTACCTGATTTTCGTATTATCGTATAGGGAAACGTCGTAACAATTAAAAAGACGGGGGCCTAGGCTCCCGTCTTTTTTTATGGGGCTGAATGGTATATAGGGTTGTATGCCTGGCAAGATTATCAGCAAACGAAACTGCTGATGATTGACAGTCATCCTACGAAACGGGATGACGATGTGGGGGACTTGTTTATGACTATAGCTTCGAGTGGTGTTATGTGCAGAGGTGATAACTGGCGCGCCTGGCAGGATTCGAACCTGCGACCTACGGAGTAGGGGCAGTATTTTGAGTATTTTGGGATGGAATAATTAAGTATGGTGTTTGAATGCATAAGTGATTGAAAATGGGAGCTTCGATGTGGTAGACAGTTCATAATGAACGAGCAAGATAAAATGTTATTTTGCAAGACCCCCTTTTGCTTCTCGGCAAGGACTGAAGTGGTAGGGTTTCAATGGACACTTTCTTAAGAGTGAATTAATTATCATTCTGGAGGTGTTCAATGTCTAAGAAAAAGAGAAGTAACTATACGAGCTCGTCACTGAGCAAGGTTACTCATATGCTGAGGCCGGCCGGAATTTAGGAGTGAATCCAAATCTGCTTAGTCGATGGAGAAGAGAGGTTGAAGAAGATGGCGGCGATCCGGGTAGCACGGCATCTCTGCAAGCCGAATTAAAACGTCTTCGGAAAGAGAACAAGCGACTGAAGATGGAGCGTGAAATCTTAAAAAAGGCAGCAGCCTTCTTCGCGAAAGAACAGGGTTGAGATATCATTTTATTGATATTGAGAAGAAGGTTTATCCGTTGACCCTACTGTGTAAAGTAATGAGAGTCAGCCGTAGTGGTTTCTATTCCTGGAAGAAAAGGGAGAAATCACCAAGGCAGCAAGAACGTGAGCGATTAATTCCGAAAGTAAAAGAAATACATCGGCAGTCAAAAAAATCATATGGCGCTCGCCGAATCTCCGAGGATCTTGAAGCACAAGGTGAATCGTGCGGTCGCACCAAGGCAGGAACCCTTATGAAGTTGGCCGGGGTAGCGGCCAAGCAGAAGAAGAAATTTAAGGCGACCACAGACAGCAAGCATGACATGCCGGTAGCGCCGAATTTGTTGGAGAGGAATTTTGAGGCGCCAGAGCCCGACCGAATTTATTGCGCTGACATCACATATATCTGGACTGCTGAAGGCTGGCTCTACCTGGCGATTGTCCTGGATTTGTTCTCACGCCAAATTGTTGGCTGGTCAATGAGTACCAGGATAAGAAAGGAATTGGTTATCAATTCGCTCCGTATGGCTATTTGGCGCCGTCGCCCAGCCCCAGGTCTTATTTTTCATTCGGATCGCGGCAGCCAATATTGCAGTAAAGATTTTCAAAAAATGCTGAAAGAAAATGACATGCTCAGCAGCATGAGCCGCAAAGGAGACTGCTGGGACAACAGCGTGGCCGAGAGCTTCTTTGGAAGCCTGAAGAAAGAGCGTGTATTTGATTGCACATACTCAACCAGGGAAGAGGCTCGGCGTGATATCGTTGATTATATAGAAATGTGGTACAACAGTAGGCGCCGTCATTCTTACCTTGGGTATCTGAGTCCGAAAGAATTTGAAAAAGTGATGGCAATGAAAAAAGCGGCTTAAGAAAAGTGTCCATTTTTTCTTGACCACTCCATGCACTGATACCAGCTAGTTGACAAGGGGGAAGTTGTTGCTTAGTAGCTTTAATGGCTCCTCCCTCAAGTCAAGAAACCTATATTGATTCTTCCCTTCGGGGAATTTTGATAATTGGGGAACTTTAAGGCATTTATATAAATTGTATGACTGCATTCCTGATTTGATGACCCCACCTTAACGACCTGCCCAATTTCCCGCACCCACTTCTCACCAGCCATTCAAAAAGAAGCTTTTTTGTGGTTTGTCTTTCAGAAAAGGATTGATTATAACAAAATGGTCTACAAACAGGACTTAACAATATAGTTTGTAAGATTAAGTCTTACGGGCTAAGGCGAAAATTAACAATATGGCAAGTTTTAGTCAACAATATCAGGTAACACTAGATATAATTACCATTTGGCACAATAATAAATTTTAACCGTTAAAGCAAAAAATGGAGGCAAAATTGAACGAACTTGTCCCATCACCAACTGTTGAACTTGTACAAGCCTCTGATGTCCCAGCCCTGCTTCAACAAATTAGGCCAGCATGGCAAGCCAAAGACCTTATCAACAGAGTCCATCGGCTTATTGCAGTTGACCCAAGTAGTGCGTGTCAAAGGCTATTTAATGCCTCTATCCATGACCTGAGAGAAAAAGTTGTTATTGCCGGTGTGGATATAGCCGAAGAGGCTGCAAAACAATACAAATTACCACCCGTATCTAAAGCTGAGGACATTGAAAACTATCCTACTGCAAAACTTATAGATTTGGCGCATCGTATTGGATTGCTAAGTAGGCCAGAATGGCGGAGGGTTTCAAGGTGTTACGAAATTAGGCGAGATCTTGAGCACGAAGATGACGAATATGAAGCAGGCGTAGAAGATTGTGTGTACATTTTTCAGACATGTATCAATGTTGTTTTGGCAAAAGACCCCATCCATCTTATTAGGGTTGTTGATGTAAAAGAATTAGTTGAACAACCTGTCCCAGCCACACCAGCCCCGAGTCTGCTTGAAGATTACCAAGGTGCACCACAACCAAGACAAGAGGAAATAGTCAAGTTCCTTGCTGCTGTTGCCGCCGACGAAAACCAATCTGAACTTGTTAGGCAAAACGCTTTTGCTTTTCTAACCTACCTTTCTTCACTGACCCAAAATCCGGTTAAATTGTCATTGGCTGCTCATCTACAAGAAAAAATCACAAGACATGGGCCAAACAGACTTTTAATACGTATTTCATTTGCTGCCGGAGTTATTCCTTACTTGAAACAAGCGCATCTCCGTGATTTTTTTGCCGCTATTTTGCAGTCAATGAAACAGGTCGGCTACAATTGGGGAAGCTATCATTCACACGGAGAGCTTTTACGCTCTTTCAAGGAAGTAGGTGGTTTGCTCTATTGCCCAGAGATAAGAGTCCAAATTTTAAAATGGCTTAGTTTGGCTTATTTAGGCTCACCTGGTGGGCAAACAATGTATGGCAACGTTAGGCATGTTTTCTACAGTAACACCGCTGCTCCTATTGTTGTTGAGCTTATCAAGGAAGCTGCCTCAATTGTACGAGAAGAATTAAGGGCTTTACAAAACGACAAAGAAATAAAAAGAGCATGTTGCACAACTCACATTGAGAGACGACTAGAAAGTCTGCTCGACCTTGTAGCAGATGATACAGAGAACGGTTAACACGGCACTTCAGAGGACTGGAAGAAGCACGGGGTGGTGACGCGTCGAGCGCTTGGAACCAGCCGCTGAGTTAAACGTTCGGCTTCAAAAATGAAACAAGAGAAGGAGAAAAATGGCTAAAGTAACAAAATTAAGTTTTGATTACAGCATGCCTGAGCTGCTCAACGGCAAAATAGAAGTATCAGATCCATATCAAAACTATAATTCGAGGGGGACCCCAACAAGTTTCGGCGTAGATTTGGATTTTGAGAAAATGCACCTTTCGAAGACTCTTAAATCAAGCGAGTTCTATGTGTTGAGGGGCAAAATTGAAGGTACCTTGCGTAGCTGGGAAAGCAAGTATCGACGACACCTTGACAAACAACATAAAGAAAACCGTGCGGATCAAGTGGACGAATTAAACAAGGAGGCACAAGAGGCTATTGTGTCTCTCAACAATATCCTTGTTCATACATTAAACGTTGACGACACAGTTGATTGGAATGCCATAAAGCGTAAGGACGCATTTCGAATAAAACCAGTCAATCTTTTCAATGATTCAACAAAGCCTGATTTTATAGTTTTAAATTCGTTTGGGAGGCCTACTGATTTTGAAAAATTGAGTCCACCAATTGAGCTAGCATTCGAAAAAGTAAAAAATGAATATGGTTTTTTTAGTAAACTCTTTCGGGGCAAAGCCATAAAGGAGGATTTTGAGGCACGGGTAAAAAAGTGGAAAAAACAAAAAGTAGAAACCAGTAGAAGTAATGCAGAACGGGAGTTGTTATTTAATCAAGCTGTTTCAAGCTTTGAAAACGAAAAGAAAGAGTTTGAGGTTGAAAAACATAGAGATAACGAGGCACTTGAAAATATCAAGTCACGATACAAAGAAAAAGATGCCAGAGCAATTGAAGAATACTGCGATTTGGTTTTAAACAACTCGCAATACCCATATTATTTTCCACAAAATTGGGTGCTTGAATATAGAGAAGACAGCCGAATAGCAGTTGTCGAATATGATCTACCAGCACCAGACCAACTACCTACGATAGAATCTTATAAATATATCAAATCACGCGATGAAGTTTCAGAGAAATCTTTAACTCAGGCGGCACGGAAAAAACTTTATGATAGCGTCATCTATCAAATTTGCATTCGCACAATACATGAATTGTTTGAAGCTGATGTTATCAATGTTTTGGATGCGGTTGCTTTTAACGGGCTCGTAACCAACACAAACCCGGCAACTGGTATTGAAGAAACAAAAGTCATCATGTCCATAATGGCGAACAAGGACCAATTTGTGGCCTTTGATTTAGGGCAGGTTGATCCAAAAGCAACATTCAAACACATGAAGGGCGTTGCGGCCGTTAGCCTTGTCAATCTGACACCAATTCCTCCTATTATCCGATTAGACAAAGCAGACAAACGATTTATTAGCGGCAGAAACGTAGTTGGTAATCTGGATGATTCTGTAAATCTCGCGGCAATGCATTGGGATGATTTTGAACATTTGGTCAGAGAATTATTTGAGAAAGAATTTACATCAAGTGGTGGAGAAGTAAAGGTTACTCAAGCAAGTGCAGATGGCGGCGTTGATGCTATAGCTTTTGATCCTGACCCAATCAGGGGCGGCAAAATTGTTATCCAAGCAAAACGATACACAAATGTGGTTGGAGTGGCCGCTGTTAGAGATTTGTATGGCACTGTAATGAATGAAGGTGCCACAAAAGGTGTATTGGTCACGACATCGGATTACGGCAAGGACTCCTATGAATTTGCCAAAGAAAAACCTCTCACTCTTTTAAATGGCAGCAATTTGCTTTCACTGTTGGAAAAGCATGGCCATAAAGCCCGTATTAATGTTGCAGAGGCAAAAAAGATTCTAAATGCATAAATTTAGGTTTGAAAATCACGACTTCGGTTGACAGTTTTTTTAAAGGTTTTAGTCTGCCAGCTGGAGGTCGTGCTTATGACAAACGCTCAGAGAGATATTAAACGCAAGCTACGTGTTTTCGCCTATGCAGAAAAAACTGGGAATGTATCGAAAGCATGCAGGTATTTCGGTATATCCCGTCAAACATTTTATAAATGGAAACGCTCATATGCTGCCAGAGGTGACGAGGGGCTCATAAACGGTAAGCCTTGTCCCAGTAATCCCAAGTTAAGAGTACCTTCTCATATCGAAGAAAAAATCATTCATTTACGAAAATATTATCACTTGGGGCAGTTACGTATCTCTTGGTACTTAGAGCGTGATAAGGCAGGGGGTCAAGTCTGCTGTTGACTCTTTAAATGAAAAACTGGGTACTGATCTAATTATTGATAATCTTTCCCTACAGTTTCCAAAGTCCATATACTATATTGATTCTTCCCCTTAGGGGTTATTATTGCCAGTATGAAGGGAAAGCGGTAATTGTTTAGAGAAGATGCTAGATGGTGGCAAGTAATCTTTACTTATGAATCTACCTTTTCTTCTGCAAAAAAATATCACAGTTCAGTTAAGAGATTTTCTCAAATAATAGCAATTCCTAACAAGCTAATTGTGTTGTTTTTTGCTTGACAAAGTCCTTTGGGTTCTTATCGTTTTTTTAAACATTACCATAAACAAACCTCAAGGTTGGAGGGCCCACCAATGAGAGAGGTTTTTGTAAAGTTGCCATTATAAGGCCTTCATTGAGATTGACATATCTCATTGGAGGCCTTTGTAATATTCCAACTTAAACATGGACTAAGTGCAAGTTAGAACTATTTTGAAATCAACACATTCAGAAAGGGGTGAGTAATATGATTAATGATTGCCATAGAGGAGGTATCCATCAAGGTATAAGTCTTAATCGATACGGAAAGCTGGTTGTTCGGTCTATTTCTACGTCAACAAAGGAGGTCGTCGACATTCCTGCAGGATTCTCAACAGCGGAGGGCTCAGCAAGCTTTTCAATCGGTGCAGGATTACCAATCGTTCGTTACAAGAGTGAACGAGGCGAAATCTTACTGGACACTAAACACTTTCGCATCGGACAGGAAGGGCCATTCACCTATTCCAAACAGAATATCGGAAGGTTAGTAAAAGCTCTTAAGAAAGATAAGTATTTGCAAGCTGCAGCTATTTCTCTCCGTCATGGGATATTCCAGTCGTTTTTTGGTCACGTTGCTTCAACAAATGCAACCATAAGTAAAAGAGTGGCTAACCTATTATTAAAAGCTAGCAATTCACAAATGAGTTACTCGCAGGCGCCGTCGCAGCCAGAAGAGGAATGCACGACTGAGCGTATTGTTGAAACTGTTGATCAAGAAGTTGAAGGATGGATTAACACCACAATTACAGCTGCAGACCAAGCCGCAGCTTGTGGTCTAGCATGCTTAGAAAGACCAGCATGGGAGATTTTAGGGTGTGAGCTAGGGTGTGCATCAAGAGCGTTTGAGGATATTATAATAAGCACTTGGGGAGTCATTGATACTATTACTAGAGAAGTCGTACATGAGATAACTCATTGCATCGAAGTGTCAGAAGGGACTATTCCCACCCCTTTAGGACCTATGACGATAAATACAGAACTTATCGCCACGCAGATGGGAATTTTTACCACGCCACCCGGAGGCGACCAAGCCGAAGCGCTGACTCAAGCAATGAGGTGTGTCCTGACTGGAGATTGGAAAATAAAAAATCTTGGCGACCTAGAGATCAGAATCGCTGGGATTGAGGCTATACCTATTGCTCTTACTGTTTGTATGGATCGGGACTGCGCTATTCGACTTCGTGATATTCTTGGGACTTTGGGATTATCTGCCACATGGCCCCTTCTGCTTGCTGGTTTTGACGCGGTGAAATGGGTTAAAGCGGCAGGACTTTGGTCAGCTCTGGAAGCGCTAGCAGTAGCTCTAGGTTTAACTGCACTTCAAGTTCTAGGGATTCTAATAGCCGTCTTAGTATTTATGTCTTACCATAGTTTGGCAATAGCGGGCCAAATAGTTGTCTTAGACGCACTTAACGCTATTGAAGAAGGCGTGTGCTTGAATCACCCGACATTTCCAATTCTCGCGAGTGCAGTGATAAATCCTATCTTAGCACTCCAACTAGCAATACATGTACCGGTGATTGTGACGCCAAGAAAGGATATATGAGCCATATAATTAAGAAGTTTTAAAAGTTTTTTCAGCCCAGTTTGAGACAAGAACTTACATTGATACACTATGGCCATGTGGTAGGTACGGAAAACTATTAGGTGTCGAGTGGAAAGGCTTCTGGAATCAATTCCATCTTCGAATTGGTGATAAGTAATCACTTTTTAACCTGCTCTAAAATTCGGGGCGGTTTTTTAAAACCGCCCCGGCTCGGCACAATAAATTTACCATTAATAGTTACTAGGGCTCCCTGTAAAAAAAATCCAGCCGGTGAACTATCTACAAATACTAATCGATCAAAAATCCCCAAAAGCTGTGTGCCAATCCAGTAGCCTGAAATTAAAGCTACTAATAACTGCTGATATGTCTGACAGTGTCAAGCAGAAAAGACCTATCCTTTGTCCCCTGTTTTTTGGGATTTTTCATTTCATATGCTGGGAAACAACGATTGATGGTTTCTGCTATCCAGCAAAAGTTGTGAATGGTTCTTAAAGTGTAAAGGTATCCATTGTACACATCTTAAAGCCTCTCTCCTTCCGGAGGGGTTTTTTATTGCCCTATTAGCCAGCCCAAAAGTTGTACAAAGTAAGTAGATTTGAATTATTACATAAACCTGAAAGGTGTTTATCTTTTCTTGTCAATTGACCCTATAGCGGCCCTATGGTGCAATAAAACAAATAAAGGGATTAACCACAAACGGCTAATCCCTTTCTATAACTGGCGCGCCTGGCAGGATTCGAACCTGCGACCTACGGATTAGAAGTCCGTTGCTCTATCCAGCTGAGCTACAGGCGCACACATTGTGTTAAAATAAAAAAACATTGTCATTGCCGGCCTTATAAGCCAAGGCAAAGGAGGGGACTACTATAGCCAGCAGACTGTCAATTCGCAACCCATTTTAGCGGCAGGAAACCGGAGTGTTCAGTGGAGGTGAATAAAAGCAACAGGCTTGTTTATACATTGCCGCATGTATTAAATTCTGGCATCTGAATTGAATAAATATGTTTGGCATTACTATTTTTATTTATTGTCAAAATACGCAGAAGAGGTAAATTTATATTGTTTTGCCTTTTATAGGCCCTGGCAAGGAAAAGAGTAAATTTGGAAGGTCTTCATGTTTGAAATTCTACTGCAGTATCCCATTCATACCCTGGACGGCGAGGAACTTGTGCCCGCAGGGGTTACACTGACCGAGGATGTGGTCAAGGACGTCATTGCCTCCAATAAAGCTCCGTCGTCTAAGAGCATGTCCCTCATGCAGTTCGGTTCTGTGAAAAAGGATATTTTTAATTTTTTTGCCAGGCCGCCCTATAAAATCATTTTTGACAACCATGAGGACAGCGAGGAAGTCTTAAATATTATGGAACAGGTGATTCTGCCGGTACCGGTTCTTGAGTCACTGGATTATTTTCGGCAGCATGATTTTCATACCTACCGGCATATGCTGATGATCTTTGCTCTGTCGACCCTGCTGGCCAAGATCCTGGTGCCTGATTTCCAGCAACGCATACAATACTCCACAGCAGGGCCGTCCCATGACCTGGGCAAAATCTGCGTGCCGCTCGATATTCTCATGAAGCGTGAGCCCTTGACCAAGGAAGAGCGCAATATTCTGTTCCAGCACCCTGTTGCCGGTTATGTCTTGCTTTGTTTTTATACCAAGGATATGGTTAATTTTTCTGCCAAGGTGGCAAGGGACCACCATGAACGCCGCGATGGTTCCGGATACATGCGTGGGGTGAAGCTTAGTGATCCCATGGTGGAAATTGT
>CAMYKS010000013.1 GCA_947259115.1 uncultured Desulfobulbaceae bacterium
CCCTTTGAGTTGATTGCTGGATACTTTCATACTCAGCATAGCAGGGAGTTTATTTCTTGACTATGTTGGGAGGTGCCTTTTATATGATTATCAGGCTTGCGTTATTTGAGATATAGGAATGGATTGCAAGAAAACCACGCATTCATGTACCGGACGGCGTCTATCATGTTCTCTTGCGTGGCAATTGTGGACAGGCTTTTTTTTCTCTAAGAAAGACCGGGCGCGATTCTCTTTCCTGCTGCAGGAAGGTACAGAAAGATTCACATATCTGCTTCATGCATTCTGCTAAATGACCAACCATGTCCACCTGGTCATCCAGGTAAGTGACGCGCCCCTTTCGAAGATCATGCAGAATCTTTCTTTCCGTAATACAAAATATATCAACAAAAAAAAGAACCGAATCGGACATCTTTTCCAGGGCCGCTATAAGACGATACTCGTTGATGCGGATGCATATCTGTTGGAACTTGTCCGTTACATACATAATAATCCGTTACGGGCAAACCTTGTCAAAGACCCGGCTGACTATCCCTGGAGCAGTCATCGAATCTACCTGGGCCTTGATAGCCTGCCCTTCCTGACAACCGACAGCGTCTTGGGACAGTTTGGTACACAGCTAAAAACATGCCGTAAAAATTATCTTTTGTTTGTTTTAAAAGGAGATACCAATAAAGCAGAACAGCGAAAAGAGTTTTATACCGGCGAACATGATTCCCGGGTGTTTGGCGATGAACGGTTTCTGGGCAAGGTGCTCAATATAAGTCCATCTCCCCAGAAGACTGTTTCATTGGATAAACTGGTTGACATTGTATGTAATAAGTATTCGATAACGAAAAATGATCTGACAGGCAAATCCCGTAACCGAAGGTTATCTGAAGCAAGGGGCGTTATAGGCTGGCTGGCATCAGAGAAGACTTCCTCCAACCTGACAGAAGTTGCAAGTTTGTTGAATAGGGATCCGGCGAATATAAGCCGAGCTGTAAAAAAAATAAGAGAAAACAAGCCGGATATAATAAAGTTGATTAAATTACCAAAAGACAAATAACGCAATAACGCAATCCTGACCCCTTTTTTCGTGACCCCTTTTTTCGGCAGATGTATCCAAACTATTGATAGCTTCACATGAAAATTTACTGGTAAAAGCTGATTTGTCCGGGATAAAGGTAAATCTTGATAGGCTTTTTCTACAGACTCGTTGTGCAGCCCAATGTTAATCTAAGGTGCATTAGGAAATATATAGGAAATGTACATAATTTGAAAAAACTCAGAGTCCCGTTAATACTTCTTGTTTCTTTTTGGTTAATAGCCGTTATTTTATGGCAGGCTACCGGCAATATATTCCTGTTGTTCAATTTCGGTTATATCGGAACAGCGGTTGGGGTCGGAATAGGTCTATACCAATTATTACCACGAAAAAAGAAACCTTCGGGCAGGCGCTTTGCTCAACTGCTTGTTGGTATTTACATGCTGTTTTTCCTGGGCATCATTAAAAAGGAAAACATGCAATTGGAAGGTTTCTTTTTCTACCTGCTGACCGGCTTATTTTCTGGCTCGGTTATACATTACCTGGTGGCAAAAATTGCCGGGCCGGTCCTTTTCGGAAGGGGCTACTGCGGCTGGTCATGCTGGACTGCCATGGTCCTTGATTATCTACCTTACAAGCGGAACAGACTGGGCAGACTGGCTCTAAAATGGGAACAAATGCGATATGTCCATTTTGCTTTCAGCCTGCTGCTGGTTCTGGCACTGTGGTTCCTTTTCCAGTACAGACCACCCCCAAATGGAATGGAAGCCCTGGCCTGGCTCGGTGCAGGTAATGTGATCTACTTTACCTCTGCTATTGCTTTGGCTTATATGCTCAAGGACAACAGGGCTTTCTGCAAATATCTCTGCCCGATCACTGCGATTCTCAAGGTTAGTTCACGGTTTTCTCTCCTTAAGATTGCAGGGGAAGAAAATAATTGCACTCAGTGCGGTGCATGTAATAAAAACTGTCCCATGGACATTAACATCATGGAGTACGTGAACCATGGCAAGAGGGTCTTGTCAACTGAGTGTATTTTTTGCCTGACATGTACGACCGTGTGCCCGGAAGGAATTCTGGAAAGTACTTTCAGGTGGGATGTTGGCGGTATGGAACATATTCAAAGAAGATGAACCTGCACAACAAATCGCTACCTTGACGGGAAGAAACAGGCGTGGTTGACGGAAATGCTTCTGGCCCGCCAACTGAGCTCAAACGAGCAGTAGCAATAGGAGAGTTATTTGATCCTAAAGGTGAATCAAAAAAAATCAATATTAATAGTAATCCTTTTGATACTTTTTATTCCAGGGTACTTTAACTTTTATAGTCCTTTCATATCAGGAAGTTATCAAAATATTCCTTTGTGGGGTAATGTCATAATTGTTGCATTTATTATTTTTACAGTACTTCTCACAATTAAATCCTTTTCGTTCCAAATAAAGATAACCAAAGATGGTATTACTCAAATAACATTTGGCAGATGGACTGTAGGATGGAATGAAATGCAAGGTTGGGAACATTCAGAAGTAGATGATATTAATTATTTGTATCTTGAATTAACAGCATGCAAAGGTAAGAAGGAATTATTACCTGCACTTTTAACCCAACAAAATCTCGCTGCAATTAAATCAGTTTTAGAGGAAAAAGTCGGCCAACCTATGATTAAATAAAAAACTGCTAACCAGGCATTCCACGCTGACCCCAAGGGCACGCATTCTCTTGGCACTGACAAATTAGGTGTTTACTTAAACCGGCTAGCCTCGAGTTACCCTTGGGGCAGGTGAATTTAATCGTTGGGGCAGAAAGCTTAAAATAGAGGCTGAAAAATGAAGAGAACAGATGTTATGGAGATCATCAAGCTTTGTCGTAATATTGATGAAACGGCCAGAGATGTTTACGCAAAACTCAGTAATTTGGCTGATGATAAAGAATTGTCCGCTTTCTGGGCAAAAATGTCACAAGAAGAAGCCGAACACATTTCCTTCTGGAAACGTACTGAACTCTTTGAGGTTTTCTCAGATATGCCAAATCTATTTGAAAAACCAAAGGAAGTCATTACAGATTTAACGAATGCTTTATCACGTTCTCGGAGTCTCCTTAGTCAATGCGAAGAAAATTGCAGTATTCAAAATTCTTTCACACTTGCCTACCGGATGGAATTTTACCTTTTGCATCCTGCATTCGAGGTCCTATTTCACCTTCTAGGCCCTCTAGCAGGTGGTACCAATCCTGAGGATGAATATGAATCACATATTTCACAGTTCATTGACATGTTCAACAAGCATTGCCATGTAACACCGGAGTTGGAACTCCTCAGCGAAACACTTCACAGATTATGGAAGGAGAATAAACAACTCGCTTTGCAATCCACCCATGATGATTTGACCGAGGTTCTTAACCGGCGTGGTTTTTTTACTCTTTCTATCCAGTTTGCGTATCTAGCCCAGCGTACAAAATCCACTCTGGCAATTATGATGATTGACCTGGATCATTTCAAATCAATTAATGATAATTATGGTCACTCAGTTGGTGACCTTGTACTCAAAAAAACAGCCAGTATCATTAAAAAAGAACTACGAACCTCCGACATCGTCGGACGTTATGGTGGTGAGGAGTTCATTGTCCTGCTCTCCCAAACAAAAAACGGCGCTACAGTAAATATTGCTGAAAAAATTAGAAAAGCTATAGAAAACAACCCTCCCGAAGGTATACCGCTGAAAGTGAGCATCGGCTTTGCAGAGAGAGTAATGGGACAGCAGGTTAGAGAAGAATACATGGAACTCATAAAGAGAGCTGACAAAGCTCTTTACGTTGCTAAAAATGCTGGGAGAAATAAGACCGTAGAATATACTTCTGAAAAAGAATAGCCCCAACAAATTGCTAGGGTTGCCAGCACTGACGCGCTGTCAACCTGTGAG
The DNA here is from genome assembly GCA_947259115.1 of uncultured Desulfobulbaceae bacterium. Taxonomy (GTDB): domain Bacteria; phylum Desulfobacterota; class Desulfobulbia; order Desulfobulbales; family BM004; genus BM004. Next base: position 3,943 of record CAMYKS010000013.1, read on the forward strand.
CTCAAGCGTTCGTCGCCACCACCTAATCACGCTTGACGTTAATCACGCAACACGTTAATATATGTCTTATGATCCGATCCTTTAAGTGTTCCGATACCGCCGCGCTCACGAAAGGAAACCGTGTTAAACGATTTGCAAACATCGCTGCGGTTGCCCGAAGAAAGTTGAGACAACTTGAGATCGCAGGAAATCTTGAAGATCTGAGAATGCCCCCCGGGAACCTACTGGAGCCATTAAAAAAGAAACGGGCCGGTCAATACAGCATTCGTATCAACCAGCAATGGCGCGTCTGTTTTCGCTGGACTGACGCTGGAGCTGAAGATGTTGAAATCGTGGATTACCATTGAGGTGAATTAGTTATGAGTAAACTTAAACCTGTTACTCCCGGAGAAATCCTTCTTGAGGAATTTCTAAAACCCTTGGGGCTCAGTCAGTATCGTTTGGCTAAAGAGATCGGTGTGCCAGCACAACGCATAAGTGAAATTGTTGCGGGCAAACGCTCCATCACGGCTGACACCGACTTACGGTTGTGTAAATTTTTCGGTCTTTCTAACGGATATTGGCTACGTGCACAAGCAGCACATGACACAGAGGTTGCCGAGCGTAAGATGGGTCGTGTTTTGACAAAGATTAAGCCATGGACCACAGTCGTGGCCCAACAAAACGATTAGGCGCAACTACTTGACGAGAAAAGAAACGGGAATTAGGCATTTATTGTAAAAGTAAATCCACTGTTTCCTGAATTCAATATTTGAACAAAAAACAATTCTATGACACCTTGTTGATTAGGTAATGTTTTGAAGGAACAACAAAATGCAAAACATGACAAAAGCGGAACTCGTTGCAAAGCTTGAGCGGATGAAGCTTAGGGAAAGGCGCCATCGCGTCTTGCTTGATGATTCTAGTGATCCTATATTTAGTTTTAATCGTAAAGGGGAATACCTCTATGTAAATCGACAATTTGCAGCAGGTCTCGACGGTAACGTTATCCCTGCTGATATTATTGGTAAAACCATTTGGGATTTTTTCCCTCACGACGAGGCTGAAAAGCGTTTTGCAGTTGTTAAGTGGGTTTTTGAAAATAGGATTCCTAAGAACATTGAGGTGAAGGTGCCGAAAGCAAGTGGCGACACCTATTACCTGACTACCGTGAAGCCCATTTTTGACGAAAATAATGAGGTTGATTACATCATATGCATTTCTAAAGAGATCACTGAACGCAAGGAATATGAAGCTAATCTTAAAAGTAGAACCGTTGCGCTGGAACGAGCACTTCAAGAAATCAAAGATCTGCAGGACATAGTGCCGATATGCTCTTATTGTAAGAAAATTCGAAATGACAAGGGGTATTGGAATAGCGTGGAGAGCTACATCAACAAACACACTGGAGCTGAGATGAGCCATGGGATATGCCCTGACTGTCTCTCAAAGGCTTACGAAGAGGCGGGGCTTGACCTTCCTTAAATTGACGGGAATTTGCCGAATTTTAGCGGATTCAAATGAATCGTTGCAAAAACCGAAAAAACTTAATCCGACTAAACTGCAAATATTATAATCAGGGGCAGAGTAAAATTAACTGAGAAACCGTGAAGAATAAGCTTAATTTTATTCTGACCCCAATCAATTCTGCAACCTCAAGACCAGCGGATACGGCGCAAGCTTAACAAATCATCGATGAAGAAGATTACATGACCAGAACGAAGATAATTGCAACCCTGGGACCAACAACAGCCGATAAAGCCATTATTGAAAGACTGATACTCTTGGGGGTTAATGTTTTTCGCCTCAATTTTAGCCATGGTGATTATGACTTTCATGCAAAGCTTATCAAAGATGCAAGAAGCCTTGCAGAACAGCTTAACAGGCCAATAGCCTTGCTTCAGGACATTTCCGGACCCAAAATCCGGGTAAAGCCGATGGAACCTGTTCAGTTGATTGAAAACAATCTTCTCTATATTTGGAGAAAAAACCCTCCCAAAGGGACACAGAACAGTATTTTCATCAACTATCCCAAAATCCTTGACGGGGTGTCCATTGGTGATCAGGTTTATTTTGCCGACGGTACTATACGTTCAACTGTTGAAAGTATTGATTCCGATAAGGTCACTGTAAAAATCTTAACCGGGGGGAAGCTTACCACTGGAAAAGGTGTGAACCTTCCTGTGGGTCAGATCAAGATTTCAGCGATCACCCCAAAAGACAAAAAAGATATTAAATTCGGCATATCCCAAAAAATAGATCTCATAGCACTCTCTTTTGTTCAGTCTGCTGATGACATCCGAGAGGCCAAAGAGCTTATTAAAATGGCAGGAGAGGATGTACCTGTTTTTGCCAAGATAGAAAAAAGTTCCGCCCTGGAAAACATAGAAGACATTATTTTCGGAGCGGATGGTTTGATGATTGCCAGGGGGGACCTGGGTGTTGAGATGGGACCATATGTCATACCTGTTATACAGAAGCAGATCATTGCAAAGGCGAGGGAAAAGGGATTGCCGGTGATCATTGCGACCCAGATGCTGATGTCAATGGTGTCCTCACCGTACCCTACCAGGGCCGAGGTCTCTGATATTGCTAATGCGGTCCTGGATGGCGCGGATGCAGTGATGCTTTCTGATGAAACAACTGTCGGGGATTTTCCCGAAGAGGCAGTAAAAGTCATTTCTGCCACTATAAACGAAACAGAGGAAGATTATCCATGGTATCGAGAATTTGTTGAAATTGAAATGCGGGACAACCGAAAAGCTATGGCGGCGGCAGCAATTGCCCTTTCCCAACGAATTGGGGTTTCGGCAATCGTCACGTTTACCGAAACAGGCTTGACCGCATTGATGATTGCCCGTCAGCGTCCAAAGGTTAGCATTATTGCCGTTACAAGCAATGAAAAAACATACCGGCGATTGGCCGTTGTCTGGGGTGTCGAATCAGTTTTAGTCGACAGAAAGTACCAGGACAGCGATAAGGCGATTTTGAATTTTTACAAAAGAGCGGTAAAACAGAAGAGAATTGATCCGGAAGAACCGTTTATCGTCACGATCAGCCGTCACTCAACAAAGACAGGAACAACCAATGTCATCCAGCTTGTCGACAAGCAGAGTATAAAAGAACTCCAGACTCTTGCTTACAAGCCGAGAAATTAATCAGTCCGGATGTCCAGCGTCCCTCCCCCTGCCCACGATGGATGTCCCGGGTTCCAATCATCTACTGGAGATGAAAACATGACAAAGGGATAACAATCTTTACTCCTGTATTCTTTTAAGAAACAAAGGATTTCAGGGGCACAACACAAAACCTCAACGATAAAATGCTGCGGACAAGCCGCAGATTTTATCGTTATCTTCAAATGATATATAAAACTCTCATACAAAAAGCTGAGTCAGGAGATGCCAATGCTCAAGCTCAGCTAGAGGGGTCATCCATTAAAAGGCCCCTTGTAAAAATGAAAAAGAATTGCAGAATTCTTTGAATAGTTACATAAATCAATTTTACAATCACAAGAGGTTGCATTCAGGGATCGGTTACTATCCTCCTGCTGAATATGAGCAACTGGTAACATAAACCTATCCGTGTCCGTTTTATCGAGGGAAGATCACCGCTACAGTCGCTACCGCTCCTTTCGCGTCGGTTGATGGCTGACGATATTTACTATTCCGATGGAAGTTAAGAAAAAAATATTGTTAAGCAAATGGCTTATTTTCTTCAGCGTATTTTTCGCAATACTTATGGAAATAGTTACTGGATTTTTCCCTGAATCCAAGGCTTTTAACCCACATTCAACATTAACAACTGTAATTGGCTTAGCAATTTGTGCTCTACTACTTGTCGGATTGTACTTAGGGTCACGTGGTATAGGTCTGCAATTATCCTTTGGGCTATTATTTAAACTTTTTTTTAGCCCCCCAACCAGATACATACTTGTACCTTTTCTTTTGTTAAATGTTGCTGCAATTATATATTTTGAAATATTTTGGTAACAAACAATAAATGAAATATAACAATCGAAAAAAACGACGCGTTGGAACAACGTGCAATTTAGCTCAAACGATACCCAAGAAAACATATGAGAAATCTTACAAAAAAACAGAAAAAACATCTTCATTCTTTAGCTGAAAAAGCCTATGAAATCGACCTTGGTCGATGCATTGACAAGCTATTCGAGAAATATCAAAAATGGAAAAAAGGTGAGATAACAGTTTGGGATATAAATGAAAAAATCCATGAATATCATAATGATATAGCCCGTAATTTATACAAATCATATACGATAGACGACCCCATTTTCCCAGTAGCCTTTGGCATCAAATCAGGAGCAATTGACATTAAGGAAGTAGATGAAAACTGTTTACCAGAGATAGAGAGAATATTGGAATATTTTGAAACAGAAATCAAATAACTAGGAAAGGAGTACAGGGTGGGTAGACTAATCAGTATTTCATTTATCTTATTTCTTCTATTGGCACCAAATGCTTTAGCCGGATTTAGCTCTTACGATAGCCCCTATAGTGGTGACAATATTGTGGCATCAATTCAGATTAAAAACAAAGGTATTTATAATCTTGTGGTTTCAATTCAGTTTCTCAATGAGCCGTATGAAACGAAAATATACGAATCAGATGAAAAGGAAACGAAAGAAAGAGTATGACACATAACAAACTCAATACCAGACCAGAAGGGGCTGTGTTAATCCCGCATCATTTCTGCGGCATAATGGAAATCACAACCGATATTTAGATTATAACCGTTGAACTCGCAGACAGATATAAGTCCAACCTTCTGGTAACTAATGTGAATCAACATACAATTACTATACGGTTACGATCTCCACTGCATGAAATGTTTTGGACTGTTTTTTGTTGACAGGATAAAAGTTTTCATGAATGGTGATTATATAGAGAGCCATTACCTGCGGATAATTCCGTAAAATCGTGGAAAAATATTGAATTTCTGCCTATGCAAAGCGCTTACTGGAGGGCCAAACCATGGAATTCAAAATTTCTAAGGTGGAATACTATCACGTAACTGTTGCTGATCAACCCGGCGAAGCCTACAAGTTCCTTTCACATCTGGACGGCCTGGGCATCAATCTTCTGGCTTTTACTGCTGTTCCTGTGGGACCAAGCGTTACCCAACTGACCATTTTCCCTGATGATCCGGCGCAGTTAAAACATGAAGCAAGCAAGATTGGCATGCACCTGGACGGACCCCATTACGCTTTCCTGGTCCAGGGCGATGCTGAACTTGGGGCACTGGCGGAAATCCACCGCAAGATATTTGAGGCTGAAGTTAATGTCTACTCGGCCAGCGGCGTTACAGACGGCCAGGGAAGCTTCGGGTATATCGTTTATATCAAATCCAATGATTTTGAAAAGGCGGCGGCGGCCCTGGGGATTTAAATCCGGCTTAGCAATCGCCCCTGAAATCGGAAAACCATGCACTGTATTTCTCTTTCAGTGCAGACCAGGAAAAACGTTCCGTCAAAGGTATTGCAGCTGACTTGTCGATTTTTCCAGGATCATCCAGAAATGATTTCAATCTATTGGACAGGTCTCCGCTTTCATAAAGAAACTGTGCGGGAAAAAGTTCAGGATAGGATAAACGTCTGGGAAGCAAGGGCATGCAGCCTGCCCGTACAGCCTCTATGACGGATATGCCATAAAATTCATGCTCTGCTGTTGAGACTACCAAGTCTCCTGTTGCCAGCAGACGCGCATATTCATCCCGTGATTCCACAAAACCGTAATGCAGCATCTTATGGCGAAGTTTATCGTGTGCCACGGAAAAAATTTCCGGTTTTCTTCGAAAAGACTGGCCCAGGATGATCAGCCTGAAATCCAATCCTTGTGCATCAAGCTCAAAAAGGGTGCTGAAAAAGAATTCAGGATTCTTGTCATGCTCCCAGCGATGGTTCCACACAATGACCGGGGGTGTGGAGCTTCTTCCCTGGGTACGGGCGGCGCAGTCTATTTGGCTGAAATCTATTCCCGGATAGAGAACAGATGACCTGGCTGCAATTCTTTCCACAACCCCTTCAAGCTTCATATCAGGGCATATCCGCAGAATCTGCTCCACACCTCTTATAAAGGTCTGCATATTATATCCGGTGCTGAATGCCACCTTGTCAGAGGCCAGGACCGTGGTGAGATTAGTCAGGCCGAAATGAAAATCCCGTTCATCCTCCTGGCGAACCGGGTAAGCAAACTGGTTTTCATGAAAGTAGGTATAAAACGGTAATCGGCCCACTGCAGGTGGCAGAAGAGAACGTAAAGCGGCTACATCAACAAATGATGAACAGAAAACAGCATCAAACTCTGCTTCCCTGCTAAGCGCTACAATTTTATCAACAAAATATGGGGCAGCTAAACGCATGCGCCATTTCCATTTCCTGGCCGGCAGTGACAGCAGGACAAAATCAATAGGCAGACTTTCCTGTAAAGCATCGAGAAAATTTTTGTGAGAGCCTCCGTAATACGGCTCAAGAACCAGGATTTTCACGATAATTTCCTTGAATGATAAGATTATGCAACTCATCCACCTCCAGGGAAAAAGAGGCTGGAAGCAGTATGGTCGTATAGTTATCCACAACCAGCGCCGGGCCTGCAAGGGTTGAGCCTGCATCCATGTCGGCCCGATAAAATACAGGCGCCTTGACCGCTATACGATCAAAGTAGACTGGCTGTTCACTGAATGGTTTGAACTTTCTATGCGCAGTCTTTTTTTGCCGGGGAAGCGGTTGCTTTTCGCGTTTTACCTTAAGCGTACACTGTATTGATACCAGTTCAAGGGGAGTATCTTCCAATCTATAACCGAAATTATGCGCATGGACCTGGTGAAAAAGTTCTATGAAGTTTTTTTCGTATGGGATGGAAAGTTCATAGGATTGCCCCTGGTAGCGCAAGTTTAAAAACCTGAAAACATGTATATCAGCTGCATGTCCACTGGTGCATAGAGCTTTTGCCTCAGCACGCCCCTTATTGACAAGTGCTCCCATGGTATCGGCAAGAACAGGGCTGTGCAATTCTTTGCCGCGCAGAAAAAGGGCCTGCAGATAATCAAGGGTCGGGTCAGCAAAGACCATACCCTGGGCAGACAAGATACCGGCCCGGGCCGGGATGATGATTTTGTGGACTGCCAATTCCCTGGCCAGTTCACAACAGTGCAGCCCGGAAGCGCCCCCAAAGGCAAAGAGGGAGAATTCTTTGGGATCATATCCCCTTTCAAGGGAAACACCCCGCATTGCCTTTGCCATGCTGGCATTAACAATACGGATAATGCCCAGAGCAGCTGCAACAGGCTCAAGCCCTAAGCGCTTTGCCAATTCTGACATGGCGGCAATAACCTTCTCTTTATGCAACACCATGGTACCGCCCATGAAACGGTCAGGCAGCAGGCGACCGAGAAAAAGATTAGCATCGGTTACCGTGAGTTCTTGGCCTCCTCCACCGTAACAGATGGGGCCCGGCCTGGCGCCGGCACTCTCGGGCCCAACCTTGAGCAGTCCGCCGGAGTCAATATGGGCCAGTGAACCTCCCCCTGCACCAACGGTATGGATATCCATGACTTCGATACGGATAGGGTAACCGTCAATCCGGTGGTCTCTGGTCAGGGTCGGGGTTTGATCGCAAAGTGAGACATCAGTGGAGGTGCCCCCCATGTCGAAGGTAATGATCCTGTCATGTTTCATTTCCCGGGCCAGTTGATGGGCCCCATGCACTCCTCCCGCCGGACCGGAAAGCAGGGTATAAATTGCGCGTTTTTCTATATCAACGGCAGGCAGAATGCCGCCGTTTGACTGCTGGATATGCAGGAATACGGAGCCAAGCCGGTCCGCGAGCCGTTTAATGTATGAGGAAATTACCGGGCCGAGATAGGCGTTGATAAGGGTAGTGGTCAGCCGTTCGTATTCTCTGAATTCCGGCAGGATCTCAGAGGAAAGGGCTACGGGGATATCCAGACTGGAAAGTTCGTTTTTTACTATCTGTTCATGTGTATCATTGGCATAGGAGTGGAGCAGGCAGACGGCAACGGATTCGATCTTTTTCTTGCGGCAAATGGAGCGCAAACGTTTGCCAACTGATTTTCCAAGTGGTCTCAAAACAGTGCCGTCAAAGAGCATCCTCTCTTTAACCCCAACAACCAGGTCCCGGGGTATTATTTCTGCCGGCCGGGTAATATTGAAGTCGTAGAGTTTGGGCCTGTTCTGACGGCCGATGAAAAGAACATCTTCAAAACCATGGGTTGTGACAAGCAGCGTTTTTGCCCCTTTTCGTTCCAGAAAGGCATTGGTGGCCACTGTACTGCCATGGATTATTTCCAGATCCTCCGGGAGATGGCGGCCAAAAAAATGGTCCAGCCCCTGCAAAATTGCCCGGGAAGGGTCATCAGGCGTCGACGGCAGCTTAAAGGTTTCAAGACCCTTTTCAGACTGCAGGACAAAATCTGTGAACGTTCCGCCTGTATCAACACCTAGAATTAACATGATGGCCTGTTGTTTTGTTGATTGACTGTATCAATTTGCAGCATAATTTTTTTATCTACTGTCTGCCAAACCTGTATAGAATAGTAATTAATGCTCAAAAACAGTTGCGGGAAAGTAAACAGATAGTTTTCTTCAAAGCGGCTTATATTTATCCGGAACCGGAGTCACCCTGGCAACCTGCCCCAAGGGACTTTCATCAATTTCCATCTCACATCCGTAACTTTCTTCAAGCAGCTTTTTATGAAGAACGGTCTTGGGGGTACCGGTTTTAACAACCCTGCCCTCCTTGAGCAGAAGCAGCCTGTCACTGTACATGGATGCCAGGTTCAGGTCATGGGAAACCATGATAATGGTAGTCCCATGTTCCCTCCTGAATTTTTCCATCAAATCCATTATTTTCAGCTGATGTGCGGGATCAAGAGCTGTGGTTGGTTCATCAAGCAGAATTATGTCAGGCTGCTGGCAGATGGCTCGGGCAATGATCACACGCTGCAACTCCCCCCCGCTTAATTGGAAAAGCTTCCGCTCAGCAAGGTGCGTTACCTCAGTGAATGCCATGGCCTCTTGCGCAATGGCAAAATCTTTTTCGCTTTCCATCCCCAATATGCCGAGATGCGGAGTGCGACCCATGATAACAGTTTCTGTTACACTAAAGGGAAACCCTATCTCTATTTGCTGTGGCACAATGGCCATTGTTTTTGAGAGGCTCCGCCGGGTATATGCAGAAATGTTTTTACCCTTGATTAAGACTGAACCCTGTTGGGCCTTTTGCAGGCCGGCAAGAATCTTCAACAGGCTTGTTTTGCCGGCACCATTGGGACCTATGATGACGAAAAACTCTCCTCTTTTCACTTCACATGAGACATCTGATAAAATTATTTTATTTCGATAATTCAATGATATATTTCTTATATCTAGAATATTATTCATGTGTTGCGCCTCAGCAATAATATGATGAATAGCGGGGCGCCGATCAAGGCTGTGATGATGCCCACAGGCATCTCGCCGGATGAAGGCAGAACCCTGGCCAAAAGGTCGCAGAAAATCATATAGGAAGCACCACCCAGGATACAGGATGGTACGAGCAGCCGATGGTCAGGTCCTAAGATCAGTCTGAAAATATGGGGAATAACCAGACCGACAAAACCGATAAGTCCTGACAGACTGACAATAACGCTTACCATTAGGGACGTAATGACAAGCAGCAGCAAAACGGTATTTTTTACATTAATACCCATGGCAGAAGCAGTTTCCCTGCCAAGCAGGAGAAGATTCATGGGACGCGCCAAAACATAAATAACCGCAAAACAGGGAAGCACCAGGAGTAGAATAGGAAGTTGACCTTTTTGCAGTGCAGACAGATCCCCCATCAACCAGTAGAGAATATGCTGCACCTGAAAAGAACGGGTCATGGAAATGAGAAACATAATGACCGCCGCACAGAAGGCGTTCATCATTACTCCGCCAAGCAGAAGGGAATCTCTACCGAGCATGGTGTTTCCCAGGGTGCTGCCCGCAAGCAGGGTGACAAATCCCAGCACCAGCAGACTTCCCGTAAATGAGAAAATTGCCACACCGGGAAAATAGGACAAACCAATTAGCATTGCCATGATGGCACCTATGGCAGAACCGCCTGAAATGCCGAGAATATATGGTTCGGCCAGGGGGTTGCGCAGTAAAGCCTGAAATACCAGGCCCCCAAGGGCCAGGGTTCCACCGACCGATGCAGCCAGAATTACCCGGGGCAGACGTATCTGCCAGATGATTGTTGCAGTAGCAGAATCGGGCTCGCCCTTCCCTGCAAGGATGGCCAGGGTTTCCCAAAAATGAAGGCCCGATGACCCTGCGGAAATCGCCAGTATACTGCTTACCATGAGAACAATACTGAGCAGGAGTGAAGTGAGGAGTATTTTTCTGCCAATGGGCATATTCATTTTTCGGTTTTTTTATTGCGTTGTATAAAAAGTTCTGGATGAATTATTGCTGCAATGACCTCAAGTCCGTCAACCAGCCTGGGGGTTGGACGGTCAAAAAGTTCAGCATCTACAACAAATATCTTTTCGTTTTTGACCGCTGACAACAGGCTCCATTGTTTCCAGGACCTGACAAGATATTCCGGCGCCAACCCTCCTGCCATGGAACTTATCAGAACCATCTCGGGCTGCAGCACAATGATATCCTCCCAGGAATAGCGCGGGTAGGGAACTTCCCCTGCTGCTGTGTTAATACCTCCAGCCAGTTCTATCAGTTCATGAATAAAGGTATTGGTGCCTGCTGAAAAGAGCGGTTCTGCATCGATCTGGAAGAATACCCGCGGTTTGTGTTGTCCCTTTTTAACTTGTGTCTGTACCTGTTTTATTCTTTTTGCCATGTCTGCAACCAAGTCTGCGGCAGCCTGCTCTGCATGTAACAGAGATCCTAGCCCGGTAATCGTATCCATGATCTGTTGCAGGTTTCGTGGATTAATGACATAGACAGGTATGCCGAGATTAACGATTTTATCGATAATATGCTTGGGGTTTCCATCTTTAGTGGCCAGGCAGAGATCAGGCTCCAGGGCGACAATTTTTTCAATATCAAGACGGACATATGAGCCGACTCTCGGCAGGGCTTCTGCCTCTGGGGGATATGTGCTGTACTGGGTCACTCCAACGAGTCTTTTTTCCTGTCCCAGAGCATAAATAATCTCAGTGATACCTGGAGCAAGCGCAATAACCCGCGTAGGATTCTCAGGGACCACAAGAGGCCTGCCTACCGGATCAGTGATCGATTTTGCAGAGGCTGCCACAGTCAGCAGCATGCAGAAGCAGAACACAGGAATCATTATTTTTAATTTATGTGCAGAAGCTGAATAAAACATTACGTTTTTATTTCTTTAGTTTAAAGGTTACCGGAACCCTGACCCACATGGGTATCCTCTCTTCACCCCGCCTTCCTGGTGCAAAGCTCCATTTTTGTACCGAAGACTTTGCAGCACGGTCAAGCAGTACAAAACCACTTGAGTTTTCAATTTTCAATTCATCAACCCCGCCCTCCCTGCTTATAAGGACCTGCAGGATGACTGTTCCCTCCTGACCTCTCTTTCTTGCCAGGCCGGGGTATTTCGGTGGATCGTTCAACTGGTAACGTGGATATGCCATCTGCAGCGTTCCCGGCAGAGTTGCCCCATCATTTTCCTGTGCAGTTTGAGGTTCTGCCGGGGTAGCGGATTCCCGGACCTTTGCAGCTCCGCCCGCTTCAGGCATTACATTTTTTTCAATATTATTTGAGCCCTGGAACACAGGCATACTCTTTTCAACAACAGTTTTTTTTGCATTTTTTTCTAACAGGATCGGTTGTTTAAGTGGCATGTCCGTTTTTATTACAGAAGGAGAGGCCTTTTGCGAAACAGGTTTTGCCGGTTCTATTGCTGCTGCCGGCTGTGCCTCTAATACAGGTTCAGCAGTTTGTATTTTTTCGTCTTGCTCTACAGGTGTTTCAACCCTGTTTCTCTGCTTGAGAAAAACGCTTACAGAATGTGGAAGTGTTGCAATTGGTGCTAGATCCGGCTGAGGATTAAATTCAAAATTGATAAGACCTATATGGAGAGCAACTGCCAGAAAAGCGGCAATGAGCATTCGGGGTCTGTTATTTATGGCCTGCGGCCTGTAATGAAACATTTGCTATCCCGGCAATGTTAATCACATCAAGGATTCCATACAACTCCTGATAGGAAAGATCCTTGTCTGCAAACAGGTCTACCTGCACAGATTTATCATTGTCTGCCTTTCGAGTCCTGTCCAACAATACAGCCTGCATTTCTTCCAGGGACACTTTTGTTTCATCAAGGAAAATCTCCCCATTAGAGCGTACAGTTATTGTAATGCTGAGTTCAGTGTCAATACCGGCTGCAGAGGAAACCGGAAGGGAAACCGGCAGGCTGTGGTGCACGGCCATGGAAAGCATGGCATAGATAAAAAAAACAAGCAGAAGAAAGACGATGTCAATTAACGGCAGCATCTCTATGCGCGGTTTTTTGAACCCCAAATACCCCCTCGGAATCTTCATTCTTTTGAAGCCCCCTGGACGCCTTCCAGTTTCTCGTAAACAATTTCCAGGCTGGTTGCATATTTCTCGATATTAAGCACTGCCTTTTCCACCCTGGAATTAAAGTAATTATATGGAAAAACGGAAAGGATCGCTATGCCGAGGCCTGCTGCCGTAGTGATCAGTGCCTGGGAAATGCCGACAGTCACAGCCTGCGGCTGGTCAATACCAGATGTACCCAGTGCCTCAAACGAGGCAATGATACCAATGACTGTACCAAAAATGCCAAGAAGCGGCGCTACGGTGATCATTGTGTCAAGGACTCCCATATAGCGCCGCATGTTTCGTATTTCTTCGGCAGCCGTAGCTTCCATGGCCTTTGTCATGGAAAATTCCCGATGGAGAATGCCGCTGACAAGGACCCTTATAACAAAATCCTTTGAGCCGGACACTTTGGTACGCACCGCTTCCCAGTCTCCCTGGCGGCAGAGTTCCAGCACATCTTCGATGAGTTCTCTGTTGCGGTTCAGTTCAACAGTGATCCAGAACAGCAGACGTTCGATAATCACTGTCAGCACCAGGATGGAGCAAACCAGTAATGGATACATTACCGGGCCGCCGCGGAAGAAAAGATCAATCATGGTTTCAGCATCCCAGGGTACATATCTACAGGTTATGAAGTTACTATGTATCAGGCAAAGTTAATATGCATAAGCCAGTTTTACAAATACAGACCTGCCGGCCCCCGGATACCCTTCCACTGAGGTGGTAGATGTACTGTAGTCTGTAAAAGAGTCTAAAAAGGTATCGTATCCCTCGTCAAACAGGTTTGTACCCAACAGGGTGATAAACAGGTGCTCTTTTATCTGCTGTACCAGTTTCATGTCAAAGGTCCAGTAGCTGTCCATCTCATATTCAACAGTTTTTGTATTGGGATAAACGCCGTCTGTTTCGGTCCTGTATGTCACCCTGTCCCCTGTATAGCGGGCAACTGCCGATACGGTCAAGCCGAAATCAGCATAGTAGACAAGCCTGCTCTTGAAAAGATGTTCCGGTGTGTAAGCAGCTCGCCGGTTCACCCAGTCAAACTCAAAATTCGGCGGAAAATCGGGCGGGAAGCCATAATCCATAACACGAAATGCCCGGCTTTCCTCGTCGGCGTCTATATAGGTGTAGTCCAGACTCAGCTGTAGATTATCAAGAATTCTGATGCGGGTCCCTGCCTCCAGGCCGTCGGCATCAAAGGAACGCAGGTTCATTGGTGTGTATACGCCTTCCGAATCAGGTTCCCACTGGATTTTATCATCAATGTCCCAATGAAAATACGTGACTGTGAAGAAGACCCTGTCCTGCATCAGTGATTGCTCCAGGGTTATGTCCGAATGCCAGCCGGTTTCCGGCTTAAGGTCAGGATTGCCCCTTGCAAAGGTGTCATCGGGCCAGAAGAGATCATTGGGAGTCGGTGCTCTGAAATGCTTACCGCTGCCGGCCTTTATTATGGTGTTCTGCCTGGGTTCAGCCACCAGACCAAAGCGCGGCAGATATTCGGAACCGAACTCGGAGTGATCCTCGTATCTGATGCCGGCAAGACCTTTGAGACTTTCCATGAAGCGGTAATGAGCTTCCCCGTAAAGGCCGGTGCTGTGCAGATTCTCATCAATGGTATCCTTAGTGCCATCCAGGGCTGAACCGGTGGTATCAAGGTCAACGCTCTTGTTCTCCCAGTCGTAGTATTTATATTCAGCGCCGACCAGCAGCAGCCCCTTGTCGGTAACGGTTATATCAACATCCCCTTCCACCTCATACACCGTATTGGTAGTCCAGGACTTGGATCCGGGCAGGGTGCCCGCAAAGCTGTTTACGTAGCGCAGATAGTTGTAGTTTTCCTGGGAAAGCACGTCACCCATCAAAGTGATATTGACCCGGTCATTTGGTTTACTCTTGGCCGTAAGGACAAGCAATCCGTCCTCATCCCATCCCTTGTCAAGCAGGCTGGCCGATTCTCTGTTATAGACAGCGACATCACCAATAAAATACGTATCAGTACCTTTTGGCGGTTTAACTCCAGGCCTGCCGAAATCGCGGTCAAGAAACTGGCCATAGAGGCTCAAGTCCAGCTTATCACCCTTGTCCAGCACAAGATTTAATGAAATATCCTTGTGTTCAAGGTCTGAGTTGGGGCGGAATCCGTTTGTTTCATCATAGTTTGCTGTCAGGTAATAGCCCAGGTCATTCTTGAAAAAGAGACCGTTTTCAAAGCCCAGGTGATTGGTCTGTTGGGCGCCTGCCCCGCCTTCCACCTTAAGATCCACAATATCACGACTGGGTCTCTTGGTAAAAATATTAACCGTGCCGCCCATGGCACCGGAGCCGTATAGTAATGATCCCGCCCCTTTGACTACTTCGATATTGGCTATATTATTAACAGGGAGCCGTCCCACTTCGGCAAGACCGAGAGAAGGCGAGTTGATATTGACGCCATTAATAAACACCTGGGTGGCATTGGAGCTCATACCGCGGATATGAATGGTCTGCGCTGCGCCACCGGAATCTCCCTGGGTCCGCCAGTCAACACCAGGATCATTTGCCATCAGTTCACCGATGCTTACGGCAGGGGCATCCTCTATATCATACTGATCAATTAGTATGACCGCGTTGGGTACATCCTGCCTTGTTTCCTCGGTTTTTGTGGCTGTCACCACTACCTCATCCAGTGTTTTAATTCTCTGCTCCTCTCTCTCCTCTGCCATAGTTCCGGCAGGAAGGGTCATGAGGACTGCAATGGTTGTAAAAAGGATCGTTTTGTTCATCAGTTGCTCCTCCAAACAGATTGTTTCATGTCGTCTGAAGGCTGCATTGTTGAGCGCATGGCAACCTGGAACCCATCCCAATCCTTGACCAGCAGAAGAGTCATTTTCAACTGCGCCTGTTCATGTTTCATACCCGTTCCCCTTAAAGTAAAATTAATTAGGCGTCCGGGTAAAAAAAATCCCCGGACCGATTTCCATCGATCCGGGGATGTCCCTTTTTATCCTCTAGATCTCATGCTATACCTCTGTCCGCGGAGGCATACAGAACAACAACTTCAGGCAGGTTTTCTGACTTCCGGATCATCCTACTTGCCGCGCCTTCCCATCTGAATAAAGTAGACAGTGACATGCTGCGGTTTTCGTTTCCGGTTACAGCGGCGGGCCCGTCTCCGATTTACACGGAGTTCCCTTTTGCGCTCTTAATCGAGCACCTGAATTTTTTAATTTTACTTAATTATTTACTCTTGGTCAAGAGCCTTTCTCCTTATTCAATTACAGCACTCCCATTAATCCGGTAGTAAATCAGTATAGACAAAACCATCACGGCTTACAGTTTCACCCACTTGAACATGCACTTTGCTCTTAAACATGGGGCCATCATAGACAAAACTGTGAAATTCACCGTTTTCTCCGCATGGATCAACGGAGTCCGGAATCTGCTCAAGAAAGGCATTGTCGTATTCATGTCCGGCAAAATCAACAGGGAGATATTTGGGATCAATACACGTAATTTTAGCCCGCAGACCACCGCCGATCATTTCTTTTGACAGTTCATCTGTCGCTATTCCCCATAATGGAAAGAGAGGCTTAATTCCTGTTTCGGCCAAACTTGCTTCTCTATAGCTGCGAACATTTTCTAAGAATAAATCCCCAAAAGCAAAACAGTCAATTTCCTGCAATTTTGCCTGTGCAATAAAATCCCCCATAATTGTTTTATAATCGGAATCGCTGCATGGATATGGGATCGGTATAAGCTGCAAAGGAAGGCCTACACTCTCTGCCTGTTGACAAATTAACTCATTTCTGACGGCATGCATGGCACCGCGTGCATATTTTTTATTAACCGTGCAGAAAAGCCCGGCAACTTCTATGTCCTCCTGCTGGCGCAGCACATGAAGCGCCCAGGCGCTGTCTTTACCGCTGCTCCATGATACTAATGTTTTCTTTTTCATTTTATAAGTGCTCAATTTTCACTTTTATAGATGTTGTGTCAGCCCAGGTGCAAAGGCTGTGCATACCATTGCCTCTGCTGCCGGCCTGAAAAAAGTTACTTCGCCATAACATGCAATTGGGCCGGCCGTTCATAAAAAAATCCCCGTACCGATATTACTCGATCCGGGGATATTCCTTTTTTATCCTCTGGATCAGCTGCAGCACCCCTGTCCGCGGAGGTATTACCTGAATAAAATCTACATAGCGAAATTATTTTTCATTGTAAAGTACTATGTGGTAATATTGATTCTCATCAGGTAAGGATGCTGTGTTTTGCAATCTTGTGAAACCATGATAGCAGGAAGCGGTTCAGACATAATATGGTAATCCTTGCTCCATATTGTCATAACCGCTTGTAATCCTGGTAAGAATTAAAAACTTTTCATATGAAAAAAAATATCTTCCTTTTATACCTGCTGCCGCTATTTCTAGTTTTTATATCAATCCTTGCCTGGAAATTCTGGCTGGAGCCCCTTATCAGCCCACAGATATATTCAAGTTTTGAGCCTGAAACAGATGCTGCAAACTGGGAATTTGTAAAAACGGTATCTGTTTTTTGTGCTGCCGCCCTCTTAATCCCTGCTCTCCTTGCCTTGAAAATTGAGGCAAAACGTCAAGAAACACAGGAGTCCCTTGCAAAGCTGCAGCGGAAAAATGGAGGCCTTTCTGAGCAGAACGTTGCTGAACTTGTGAGAACTCGACAGCAACCTGGCCCAGGGACTGAGGTTCAGGAGAAACCTGAAATTTTTTCCGGCGCAGCACCAATAACTCTGCAGACATTGCTTGATAGTATCAGTGATACGATACTGGTCATCGACACCAATTACCATGTCATAATGCTGAACAGGTCTGCCAGGGATCTCTACTTCAGCGATTCACACCCCGTGGAAAACCTGTTGTGCCATAAGCTGAGCCATAATGAAGACATTCCTTGTGCAGGACCTGAATACGAATGTCCCTTCAAATTGGTACTCAAATCAGGCAAGAGTCATACTGTTGTGCACCAGCATATCGACAAACATGGAGCCCCGGTTCCATTTGAAATTCAGGCCTCCCCGATCTTTGATGATAACGGCAAGATTACCGGCATTATTGAACTTGGACGTGATATATCCAGACGGCTGGCCAGGGAGCAGAAACAAAAAGAAGCCGACACCCGGCTCCTTGATCTGCAAAGACAGCAGTCCATTGCCACCCTGGCCGGAGGCCTGGCCCATGAGTTCAACAACATTCTCACCTCCATCCTGGGAAATGCCGAACTGCTCAACATCCGTTTAGATGATAGCGATATCAGCAAGAAACAGACAAAATCCATCATTGCCGGCAGTGAACATTTGGCGGACCTGACCAAGCAGATTCTCGCCTTTGCCAAAGGCGGCAAGTACCTGGACCAGTTAATTTCTCTTAACGAACAGATAAATGATTCCCTGCCTCTGATACAGAGTGAAAAATTTGCAGAGAGAGAAGTTGCTCTGGATCTTGCAGATGATCTCTGGCCCGTACTGGGAGATCCGACCCAGATCAATCAACTTGTCATGAACATAATAATTAATGGTTTTGAGGCCCTCGAAAAAACAGAGGGGAAACTGAATATCCATACTGCCAACCTGACGAAGCAGGATAAATGGCACTGCAGGTCAAACAATATCCATCAACCGGGAGATTACGTTCTTTTCAGCGTAGCCAATACCGGTTCAACTATTCCGGAAAATCTTACAGATAAAATCTTTGATCCTTTTTTCAGCACCAAGTTCACCGGAAGAGGCATGGGTTTGGCAGCAGCAAAGGGAATAGTAGAGAATCATCATGGCTGCATATCCCTGCAAAGTCTTTCAGACCAAACCACCTTCCAGGTGCTGTTGCCCAGAGCACTTCCCGATACTGATATCACGGAGCCAAGCGGGAAGCCTGCCGCTGAGCTTCTCAATCTCAAAGTTCTTGTTGTTGATGACGAACACCAGGTATTGTCAATTATCACAAGCCTTCTCAAGCACCAGGGATGCAATGTTCTGAGAACGGACAAAGGCGTCGAGGCCTTGGAATTTATTGAGCGTCACAAGGCTGATCTTGACCTGGTTATACTGGATATCCAGATGCCTGACATGACGGGTGACAAGGTTTACATGAAGTTGAAAAAGATTAAGCCTGATCTTAAAGTCCTGATATCAAGCGGCTATGAGGAAGACAACGCCCTGAAGAATATTCTCCTGGCCCCAAATGATAAATATATTAAGAAACCGTTCAGGATGTCGGAGCTGATGCAAAAAATAAAAGAGACAATGGCTTAGCCTGAATTTTTCATGAAGTATACAGGTAAGGACTGACTCTTCAGTCCGTTTGCCTGATGACCTGATGGAGTGTTTCGGCTAATTCTTCCACCTTGTAGGGTTTGGGCACCATACCATCAAAACCGTATTCCTGGAAATTCGCCAGGATTGGGTCGTTGGCATAGCCACTGGAAACGATGGTTATTGCACCTGGATCTATTTTTTTAAGCGCTTGTATGGTTTCTTTACCACCCATACCACCTGGAATTGTCAGGTCCATTATGACAGCTGCATACCGTTCCCCGCTTTCCAAGGCCTTTTTATAAAGCTCAAGAGCCGCTCTTCCCTCTTCCGCAGCTGTTACCGTATAGCCTAGATATTCAAGGAGTTGGGTTGCTATCTCCCGCACGAACTCCTCGTCGTCCATGAGTAGAATTCTGCCCACACCCATATGTAGTTCAGGATGTCCCTCACCCTCAGCATCAGACTGTATAATTCTGTCAGAGGCAGGAAGAAAGACATGGAACGTAGAGCCTTTCCCTACTTCAGAGTCAACCGTAAGCAGCCCCCCATGTTTTTTGATAATCGAGTGGGCTGTTGGCAATCCCAGGCCGGTTCCGTTTTCCTTGGTGGTAAAAAAAGGATCAAATATCTTGTTTAAATGTGCAGGTGAAATACCGCTGCCGTTATCATGGACTGAAATTTTAATATACCTGCCCTCCTGCAGCGGAATGGGGTCTGTATCCTTGATCAGTATATTTTTTGCTTCCAGCCTGCAGGAACCGCCGGCTGGCATAACCTGGTAGGCGTTGATGACCAGATTGTGTATCACCTGGTTTATTTGTCCAAGGTCTGCTTCAACAGGCCACAGGTTGTCGGCAATGTAACATTCGCATTTCAGGTTTGACCCCCGCAGGACAAATTCAGCAGATTCAACAATCATATTGGAGATATCCACCGTCCTGGTGATGGGAACTCCTCCCTTGGAAAAGGTCAGGAGTTGCTGGGTAAGATCCTTGGCCCGCATGATGGCCTTCTCCGATTCCGTCAGCCTCTCATAGACCTTGCCCTGGGGTTCGATAAAAGCTTTGGCTAAAGAAATATTACCGAGAACCGCAGTGAGCAAGTTATTAAAATCATGGGCGATGCCGCCGGCCAGTACTCCGGCAGACTCCAGCCGCTGGGCTTTCTGGATCTCTTCTTCCAGCATAAGCCTTTCACGTATATCCCTGAAAATCCCCTGGATGATTTTTCTGCCGCCCAGTTCCATAATACTGGTGCTTATTTCAACGGGAATCAGGTACCCGTCCTTATGCAGCACATGGTAGGCTGTATCAGGTGGAGTGATGTGACTGGCGAATTTCTTGAACAACGCAGTATATTTTCCAGTTTCATCTGCGGGGTGCAATTGAGAGTGGTGCCAGCCGATAATCTCATCGGCAGACCTGCCAAGAAGTTCCTGCCCTTTCCTGTTGACATCCACTATTTTCCCCGTTTCAGCATCCATGACAAAAATAGCATCACTTGCTGTTTCTATGAGCCCGCGATACTTTTCTTCAGATTCCCGCAGGGCCTTTTCCGCCAGCTGCCGTTTATTAATATCTTCTTGCAGCAGGATGTTGGCCTCTTGCAGTGCCGCCGTGCGATCATTAACCAGTCCCTCGAGTCGGTCACGGTGGCGTGCCAGCTCTTTTTCCACCTGTTCCCGGGCGATCATGTTTTTGTTCAACCTGTACAGGGTGGCAAGAACGGCAATAAGCAGGGTGCAGGTGACTAGAATTACAATGACGGATGACTGTTGAATGAGTGCTTCAATCTTTTTACGGTGTTCTGTGATATCAAAATAGACCTCACCGGCACCAACGATCCTATTGGCGAATTTTAAGGGGACATATGATTCCACCACGTCAACGGTTACGATGCGGCCTTCAGAGGACTTATTGTCCTTCTTCACTACCTTGGTGAAGTTTGTTCCCTCTGTTACTACAGACTTGAAATAATCCCTGGTGTTGAATGTGCCTATTTCAGCAGGGGTTGTTGAATAGATAATCTCCCCGTCCGGCGAAAATATTCTAACTTTTTCGCAGACGAAATCCGTGAGCATTTCGGCAATCTCAGCTTGAACATCAGCGGTTATATGTTCATAGCCCAATACATTTGCCGGTTCTTCCACATAATGAATTATATGGTTTGCCAGTTTGGTGGCAGTGTCCTCTGCATCAGCCAGAATATGCCGGGTAAAGGCAGGATAGAGGTAAAAGTTGGTATAGAAAGGAAGGAAGAGAACTGCAAAAATTGATATCAATAAAATGGTTGTGAGGAATTGTTTTCGGGCCATTGAATACTTTCCTCAAGATCCATCTTTCCGGGTGGCGAAAAAAGGACCATGTTATATGTTGGAATTAAATTATCTACTTAAAACTATACGCCAATTTCCATGTTTTGTCTGCTTGATTTTTTAAAAAAAACTTACCCGGTCATCAAATCACGCCCTATTTTTCCTTTGTAAACCTGGCAATTTTACGCAGCATATTTTCCGCATCGGCCTTCTTTCTGCTTTCCGGCGGCAGGAGTGCTACAGACTTGGAGAAGTGATTTTTGGCACTCATCAGGTCTCCTTCATACCAGTAGTAATAGCCGTAATAATAAAATCCCTCTGCCTGCCTGTCTGATTTCGCCTGGACATTGGCCAGCTGATAATACAATTTTGAATAATCAGGCATCACTACCAACAGCTCTTCATAAAGCTCGATAGCCTTCTGCAGCTTTCCGGTTTTTTCAAAGGCCTGGGCAAGATGAAAAGCCGCATAGCCATTATTTCGTTCAGCCCTTATTGTTTCCTGGAACAAGTCCCGGGCTTCATTTAATCTGCCTGATTTAAGATATATAACACCCATGTCAGCCTTTAGAACGGGCTTGTCAGGAAAAAATGCCATGGTCTTACGTAAGGATTGTTCAGCGTTGCCGTAGTCTGCTGCTGCAAGATACGCCTGGGACAGAACGTAATGTGCCATAGCTGCGGCTTCTGAATTGGGAGCCATGGAGACAAGCAGGTTCTGGTAATAGAAAATGAGCTGCATTGGTTCCTTTGTCAGGCTGAGGACCCTGCTTTTAAATCTGCGGAAAGGGAACTCATCAACCGTTTCATACGGTTTTTTTTCACTGAACAAGATGAGGTCCTGAATATAGCTCATGCGGACACCAGGGCCTGGATGGGTCAGGAGATACGGTGGGACGTATCCCATACGGTAGCGGTTCATGGTATGAAGTTCATGCAACATGTCCACCATGGCGCTGGGATCACGGTCTTGTTCCTGCATCCATTTAAACGCCAGCCGGTCTGACTCTTCCTCATCCATACGGCTGAAGGAAAGGGCTGCAGATTGGCCCGCAGCAGCAGAGCCGGCTATGACGGCCTCTGTCAGCGGCCCGCCGCCCAGGGCAATTCCCAGGAGCAAGCCCAGCATGGATGCCGCGTTTATCTTGGCGTATTTATTTATTCTGCCTGCCAGATGCCTGCTCACCACATGGCCGATTTCATGGGCCATAACTCCGACAAGTTCCCCTTCACTGTCCAGGGATTCGATCAGGCCGCTATGAAAGAATATAAGCCCTGAAGGAGCTGCAAAGGCATTGAGTTCCTTGTTATTAATGACAAAAAAATGATAGTCGAAGTATTGGGACCCTGCCACTGCGAGGGTTTCCTGGCCCAATTTGTTGATATACTGGATAATGTCAGGCTCATCCAGGAGATTGAATCCCCTGCGCACCATGGTGAGAAGCTGCTCACCAACCTCCCTTTCCTCACCCACTGTAAATGCCATTGCAGGGTTGACCCTGTAGATAGGGTGCAGGAAGGTGGCGCTTAGAAACAGCACCAATATAAATTTCGTTACATACTTCATCTGTCTACTGATTTATTTTTGCCGGGCCGAAAGCCATTCCACTACCCGTTCCAAGCCTGCAGATGTTGAGACCAGGGGTTTATAGCCAAGATCACGCCTGGCCCTGTCTATGGAAAACCAGTGTGATCTGGCCAGCTGTTCTGCTAAAAAACGTGTCATTTTCGGTTCCTTTTCCATGCTGAACCACATATATATGCCCTCAAGAAGCGTGCCAACCGCATACGCAGTCCCATACCCAATTTTTTTTCTGACTGGCTCAATCCCAAGACGCCCAAAAAGTTCATTTATCCAGTTCCAGAGATTAACCGGTTCGCCCTGGGATATAAAATAAGCATTACCTGCAGCAGTTGCAGAGGAATTCAAATTTTTTGCGGCAAGCACATGTGCATGAGCAACATTATCAACGTACGAGATATCCACAAGATTGGTGCCATTGCCCACAATTTTCAATTTCCCGCGCCTGCCCCTTTCCACGAGTCTGGGGATAAGATGCGGATCTCCCGGGCCCCAGACAAGGTGTGGACGAATGGCACAGGTTTTCAAGACCTCGGAGTTGGCAACCAGCACCATCTGTTCAGCCACGGCTTTGCTTGAAGCATAATAACATAAAAACCGGCGCGCATAAGAAGTTGTCTCATCGGCTCCGTTCAAGTCCTTGCGGTCAAAGACAACACTGGGTGTTGAGGTGTATACCAAGGTTTCAACTCCAGCGGCAAAACATGCCCCCAGAACATTCCGGGTACCGGCCACATTGACCTGTTCAAACTCATGTTTCGGCCCCCAGATACCTGCCTTGGCCGCAACATGAAAAACCGTGTCATATCCCTGCATGGAGCGAATCAAATAATCACTGTCAAGTATATCACCCTGAAACTGGCGCACATCAAGTTTTTCCAAATGCGGATAATGATTGCGGCCTAGTACCCCCACTTCGGCACCTTTATCAACCAGCTGCCGGACAATGGCTGAACCGACAAATCCTCCTCCGCCTATAACAAGTGTTTTCATGCCTGTTCCTCAGAGCTGCTGCCTTTTGCCGCAAGTTTCCTGGCCGCCCACAAGGCAAGTTTTTCCCTGAAAATTTTGGCGTTATGCCTGATATCAACTGGAAAATCCGGGTGGACGAGAAAGTTCTCTATTGACCGTGTGAGTTCATTATGGAGTGCTATCTCCAGTAATTCTGCAACAAGTGTTTCTTGTCTCATGTTTTTGTCATGCAGCTGGACAATCAAGACCGGCACCTGACTTCCTGCTGGGCCGATACCAACCAGGGCCGACCTGAAGACTGCCGGATGTTCGTTAAATACTGCTTCGCAGCAAATGGTATACATGGTGGACGCTGGGGTTATGACCCGGTGGCCCTTGCGGCCGCAAAACCACACCCTGCCCTTTCCATCAACATATCCCAGGTCGCCCATACGGTGCCAGGTTTCATCACCTTGTGCAATCTTTGCCAACCGGTTTTCTCTGTCATTATTATCGTATCCCCTGGTGACCACCGGCCCCTTAACCACTATTTCTCCCGTCTCGTACTCCGCTAACAGCAGAGAATCATCCCACTTTGGGATGGCCCTGTCGGCGATTGCAATTATTTTAATGGTGATTGACGGCAGCGGTTTCCCGACGCAGACACCCTTGCCTTTCCTGGTTTCTTTCCACGTATCGGCAAGTATCTCCCGCGCAGTTATGGAAGCAATGGGTAAAGACTCCGTGGCGCCATACGGGGTATGGATCTCTGCATCATCAGGGAGAATGGCCACGGTTCTTGCCAGCAGTGCGCCCGGCACAGGTGCGCCTGCCATCAGGATTTTTTTTACTGACGGCAGCGTCAGGCCCTGCTCTATGCAGTACCTGCTGACAACATTCCAGATGGCCGGGGAACCGAACGAATAGGTGACCCTGTTTGTATTGATTGTCTCAATAAACTTGGCTGGGTTAACCTCTGCAGGCTTTGCCGCATTCATTTCCGGAATAACGGAACAGGCGCCAAGTCCTGTTGAAAAAAGGGCAAAAAGTGGAAAGGCCGGCTGATCGATATCATCGGGCCCGATCCGATAGTAATCCCTGATAAGTTTCAACTGGGCCTGAAAGACCGAGTGTTCATAACGCACACCTTTGGGAGGTCCGGTGGAGCCTGTGGTAAAAAGTATGGCAGCCAGATCATCGGCCTGCATTTCCGCAGTGGGAAACGGAGTTCCATATGACGACGACCTTGCAGCCTTTTCAGACGTAAGAGAAGGACCGAAGAGAGCAAAGGCAGAACCGACACAGACAGAAATACGCACAGTCCTGAAAGGGCCTGGAAAAACGAGTTTGAACAGATGGGCCCTGGCTATGCCTATGAAGACCTCGGGCTTCACCTGTCCGATGCATTGCAGCAGATTCCTGTACCCCATACCCGGATCTATCAGGATGATTATTGCCCCGATCTTAAAAAGCGCAAAGGTAAGTGTAATGAATTCAAGGGAGGGCTTGACCATAATCATGACCCTGTCACCCCTCTTCACTCCCCGCTCAGTCAACCTGTTGGCAAACCAGTCGGCAGTATTGTTCATCTCCTTGAATGTCCATGAGCGATAGCCCTTACCTGCCTTACATATCAAGCCGGTTCGTAGGGGATAGGCCTTGGCAATATCCGGGAGCGTCTGCGCAATATTGTGATTCATTGTGTGATATGTTTGCGAAAAAAAGCAGAGATCAAGGGAGTAATTTCACTAAGGGCGTCTTCAAGAACATAGTGCCCGGCATCAGGAAAAAAATGGGTCTCTGCTGCGGGAAATCTCTGCAGCCATTCTTCATAATAATGATGGTTAAAACAGAAGTCCCTGCCACCCCATAAGATAAGCATCGGAGTATTGCGGAACTGTGCCAGGCCATTTTCAACTTCTACCAGGGTCTGCCAGGAATCATGTTTGGGCGACAGCGGGATATCCTGAACAAAGCGCAGGAGCGCCACACGATGGGCCCAGGTATCATAGGGCTCGAGGTAGCCGCGGGCAACCGCAGGTGCCATTTTATGTACAACCGCCATGCCCAGAGCACCACGGGCAAAACCATTGAATCCCCGCACAATGATGTCTCCGATAATCGGGGCCCGGCATATATTGATCCGCAACGGGATCCTCCTGGAACAGAAGGCGGCCGTATTTAATATGACGAGTGACTTTAAACGCTCCGGATAGCGGGCCGCCAATCCCATGCCTATGGCGCCGCCCCAGTCATGAACCACCAGTGAAAATTTATCCACCTTGAGTTCAGCTAGAAGGATTTCCAGGTTGTCTATATGGGTTTTCAGGGTGTAGGAATAATTCTGGGGTTTGTCGGAAAGGCCGCAGCCCATATGGTCGGGAGCTATCACCCTGTAATTGTCCTGCAGAAGATTTACAAGGTTACGGTAATAGAAAGACCAGGTCGGATTGCCGTGCAGCATGACAATAACCCTTCCCTGCCCTTGGTCCAAAAAGGAAAGAGTATGCCCTTGAATGGATATTTTTCTGGCAACAAATGGATAGAGTGTGTCGTCCGGCATAAAGTGCGTTTTATATGTTCGCTATATTCCTGAAACCGTAAAAAACAATTCAGGAAGATCATTTTACAGGGTAACGCAGCACCTTACTAAAATACAAGCGGATTGCCAAACGCCAACTGCAAGAATCTTTGTTTAAATAGGCGGTGCTATGGTCACTATTATGCGCATATTTGTCGTGGCCCTTACCCCATGGGGTTCCTGTATGTCGGATATGAGGATATCACCGGTCTTGGCAGGGATGACTGCATCATCCTTGCCAAGGAATTCGCCCTCCCCTTCAATGACCAGGATGGAAAGCTGGCCGTCAAGGTCATGGGAATGGACAGGAAAAACAACTCCGGCACCAAGGTTGAAATTTATAATCCTGAAATAGGCCGAATCATGGACCAGGAATTTTTTCATGTGTTCAGGATGAAAATTCCTCGCCGGATCTAAATCAATTTTTTTCATCATAGCGTTTCCCTCTTTTAATATATGTATCGATTTTTCAACTATTATGCCTTTTTTATACCATATACTCCGCACCCTACACCTTGACTTACATCAAAGGAATTCGAAAAAAGCATCCATGCAGAATGAGGAAATTTATATGTGCTGAAGATAGAAACTTAGGAAGCCAGGGCAAGGTAAGCTGCCGGCCGCGGCAGGAACGCCCTTACAGCAAGAGGAATTGTGAAGGAAATGTCATTGGTCGCTGCGGGGTTTCTTGAACAGGGAATAGCCGAATAAACCGAACCCAAGCAGCGCAGTCACGATAGCCACAGGCCATGGTGTACGATAACTGCCGGTCTCCATGGCATTAATTATAAAAACTGCTGCAATAAACAGCACAACATAGCTTGCTTCCCTGAATTTGCCGGATGTTGTCCGGGGTTCTTCTTCAAGCCCCTGATTAGCGGTTTCCCTTTCAGCTTCCGCTCCAGAATCATCACCAAACTCAGGAGCCTGAGGATCCTCATTTGTAGTATCAATCATTATTGTCACCCATTCTCATGGTCGAGTTGTTTCTGTACCGTTGGCAAACATCTTGCATAATATAAGATCGTACGGCAACAGACAAGACTATTGTTACAGGTTTGAGAGGAATTTGCCAGAATAGTATTATCTCGTCCCATATCAAATTAAATCATATAATTTTGCGCCTGCAGCTACAAGTTCACAACTACACTCCGGCATGGCTTGAGCACTTACTTATAACCCGGATATATTACGCGGAGCATCTCGTTGCCATGATGGCGCCAACAACTCAGTTCTTCTGATTATAAGGAAAAAAAGTTGTTATTTTACTGGGTGGGGTATTAATATGTATTTACAGAGAATAATGGTTGCGTTTATTATTTTTCATGCTTTGACAATCGCATCCCGTATTGCTCTTACTGGGCCTGATTTTCCGAAATCATTACAAAAACAATAAAAGTCCATTATATTATTACATTCTATTTAATGGTACAATAAGCATATATGGATCCTATTATGGCGGGCAGGAAATTTTCTAAAAATCTGTTCAGCACTTCCGTTCGGTTCGGCTTGGTTATACTCCTGGTAACAAATCTGAGTGCCTGCAATGGAAGCAGCGGGGGAAATGACGACTCCTCGACTACAACGACAAGCACCAGCACGACAACCTCAACCACCGTATCATCACCCTCATCCACCACATCAACTTCGAGTACCTCATCAACTACAACAACTACCACTCTTCCAACACCAGTTGATTTGTTTTCCCTAGGTGGAACAGTTGCAGGTTTGACAGGCACCTTGAGTCTTCTCAACAATGACACCGATGAAGTCGTACTCACCAATAACGGTACCTATACCTTCAATACGCGCTTGCCACTGGGCGAGGTTTATAATGTTGCAGTCTCTCAGCAACCGGACGGACAGATTTGTTCCAGTGCAAATAGTTCAGGGATTGTAACAGAGGACATCACCGAAATTGACATTACCTGCACACCTGATACGGTAAGGGTCTCTCTTTCAGGCACAATTTCCTCTGCAGCAAATATTTTAAGTGACAGCGATACGAATGATCCGAATACACAACCCGCTTTCAAAAGTAATGATACATTCTCCACTGCCCAGGATATTTCGAACCATGTAAAACTTAATGGTTTCGCAAGTTTTGACGGCACTAATGTACCTGGCGACAATTTTGAAAAAATCGGCGATACGTTAGATGTTTACAAAGTCCACCTCGATGCCGATCAGCTTATCACATTACAAGTGGTTGATTTTGACGGTGCTGACACCTATCAGGGAGATATCGACCTCTATTTATATGATTCGGAAGAAAATCTCATAGATTTTTCAGATTCAGTTGGAGAGTTTGAGTTTGTTTTTTCCACCCAGGAGGACGATTACTTCATCCAAGTTGAGGCCTACAGCGGCATTTCAAAGTACGTATTGAGCCTTGGCCCTGATGTGACGGGCAGTGCCTTTCGCAGGGGTGGCGGGGCTGATTTTGTAGCAAATGAAGCAATTGCTCAGTTCAAACCGGCTTCTTTCGTGCAAAACTTAAGTTCAGCAGGCAAAAATAAAGCAATGAGCATAAAGCATGAAGATACCGATAGGGCCACGCTGGTCAGTTTTGGACAGCCAGCCAACAGCCGGTTGAAAAGCACTTTGCAGGCTCTCAGCAACCCCACCCTCCACCCTTTTCATGATGAGTTTGCGGCTCAAAATCCTGTTGCTTATGAAAAATATCAGACCCTGAAAAACATAAAATCCCTCAATAGCCGGAAGGATGTCGAATATGCAGAACCAAATTACATCTACCATGCAACACAGATACCCAATGATACGTATTTTGCGTTTCAGTGGCATTACCGGCTTATTAACCTGCCCCAGGCCTGGGATATTACAACCGGCTCATCTGCCACCGGTGCCGTGACTGTGGCAATTATCGATACGGGTGTTGTGTTAACACATCCTGATCTACAGGGACAATTCGTCGAAGGGTATGATTTTATTTCAGATCCGGAAATTGCCCTCGACGGAGACGGCATTGATTCCAATCCCAACGATCCTGGTGACGGAATTTACAGCGGCTCAAGCTCCTGGCATGGAACTCATGTTGCCGGCACAGTAGCGGCCCACACAAATAATAATCTTGGTGTTGCCGGAGTAGCCTGGGATGCCAAATTAATGCCCCTGCGAGCTTTGGGATATGGCGGAGGCAAAGCATATGACATTGACCAGGCAGTGCGCTATGCTGCAGGCCTCCCAAATGACAGCGGCTCCCTGCCCGCAAAAAGAGCGGATATTATTAATCTGAGCCTTGCAGGAAACTACAGCCGCACTGCCCAGCAAACAATTCTGCAGGCCAGGGATGCAGGTGTTATTATTGTGGCTGCCGCAGGGAATGAAAACACAAAGAAACTCTTCTATCCTGCTTCGTTCGATGGGGTCATCTCGGTAAGTGCAACCGATTATAGCGGCAACCGGGCGCCGTATTCAAATTTCGGTCAACGCATTGATATAGCAGCTCCCGGAGGCAATAGCGAGATAGATCAGAATACCGATGGCTATGCTGACGGTATCCTCAGCACTTTAATTGATGACACCAGCGGCACCAATAACTTTATATATTCTTTTTATCAGGGAACATCTATGGCCAGCCCGCATGTTGCCGGTGTTCTTGCCTTGATGAAAGCCGTATTCCCTGACCTCCGCCCGGACGATGTAGATGCCCTTTTACAAAATGGTGACATGACCAATGACGCTGGAAGCCCGGGCAGGGACGACATATATGGGTATGGCATTATTGATGCTTTAAAGGCAGTGCAGGCTGTTGAACAGTTAGCCCAAGGCGGAGATAAACCTTCCATGCTGATTTCGACTCCGACTGAAATATCTTTAAATAGCGGGGAAAGTGAAGCTGTCTTAACCCTCACACAAACCGGTGCAGATGCAATTTCAATCACCTCATTTAGCGATAATGCAAGCTGGTTGACCGTAAGCCCCATTTCAGTGGACCAGAACGGACTAGGTCAATACCGTGTCAGTGTGGACCGGGCAGGACTTACCGGCAGCATATATACAGGCCTGATAACTTTCAATGTAAGCCAGGGCAATCCAACGATTGTTCCAGTGAGTATGGCGGTTTCATACCAGGGTGCAGAGGGGGATGCTGGAACATTATATGTCCTGTTGAATGATGAAGATATTTTTCCTGTCGATGACATAAAAGCAACCCCTCTCGGCAATGGTCAGTACAGCTATGTTTTTGAAAATGTCTCTCCTGGAACGTATCTCATAGCAGCCGGGTCCGATGTGGATAATGACTTTATTATCTGTCAATATGGTGAAAGTTGTGGTGCCTATCCTTCCCTGGATTATTTTTCCCCCATCCAGGTAACCAACCGGGATATAGCCAATCTAAATTTTACTGCTGATATATTTTCAGGGTTTGTTACCGACGATGTTGCACAGTCCAATACAGAGAATGACAAGAGCAAGCAGCAACACATTTTCAGACGTAAGGTAATTACCAATAATACATTTATGAGAAGATTGGATTGAAACCCTTTCGTTGGCCGATATTTTTTATCACTGTTGCGGCATGTTCACTTATAAGTTGCCAAGCCGCTAAGAATGTGCCTGTTGCTCATATATACAGCTCTTTGCATTGCCGGTTCCATGATGCGGGAATATATGCCGTTACCGGTCAAACAAAGCTGCAGGCAATATTTAATAAAATTCATGCAAACAGTATCGGTGCCTCAGTACAAAAAACTCCTGACATTAACTTCAATACCCACCAGATATTTCTCCTGTCTTTAGGAACTAAGCCTACTTCCGGCCATGGTCTTTTGCTGGAAGAGGGCCCTGCTCTGTACCAAAACAACATTTTGGTATTGCCGGTCAAGGTTATGGAACCAGCAGAAAACACCATGCAGGCGCAGGTAATTACCACCCCGTGTGTTTTGGTTTCCGTGCCTAAAAACAATTACCGGAAGGTTATGCTCAGCGGCAATAAAAATCTTGCGCAAAGAGATATGAAATAAACCTTTATCCTGTCTTGATTATCACGCCAATCTTATGAGAAAGGGCCAACATGAAAGGCCCTTTGCCGATAGCTGTACCTGCAGATCCCTCCCTGGTCCGTCAGATTGCAGAAGCAAGGGCAGTTGCTGCCGCACTCGTCCAGGAAAAATAGACATACAGGAGGCCTGTGGCGAGTTATGATTATTTAAACAGGTTTGATAAAATGACAAACAGGAGACTGGCGCAACAAAAGCCAGGTCCCCAAAATGAAGAATTACCTCTGGTGTCGGGGAATTGGGGATTGCCAGATAGCATTCCGGCAGCTGAGCGCCATAAAAAACAGCAGAGGAATTTTAATCTCAAACAGCTCCTCAAACCCTCCTTCTCCAGGTTAAAAAATCTGACCATGTATGTGACAACCTAACCCGCCGCAACCGGCGGTTGGCGGGAACCCATGACCGTTGGTGACATGGCACCCTTGACAGAAATTATAGAAGGCGGTGGGGCTTGAAAAGGCGGCGCCTACCATCCCGTTCACCGTAGTTCGCAGAAGGTAGATATTATTGGCCCCCTGTGTTCCATGGGGCTCGTGGCAATCGAGACAGGAGAGCACGAAATTGGTCGGCAGGTCCTCGCCGGTGCCGTTTGTGCCGTCAAGGGTGTACGGTGGCCGGAGAACTTGAGGGGCATTGACGGTATTACCGCTGCGGTGCCCGTGCTGGTCGCCAGTTATTGACCAGTTGATGGCATTATAGGGTGGGATAGCATTAACATGGCAATCCAGACAGAATGTGTTGTAGTCCGGGGTGGTGGAACCCTGGACCTGTACTGAAAGAATGGAGCGTGTCATGCCATCGGGCTCATGCAATGTCGGATCTACAGCCGGATTGGCACCGACAAAGAAGGGAGCCCGGTAAGTGTTAACGCCGGCGCTGATATTCATTCGTTCGCTTGCATCATTTCCCCACAGATCCTCATGGTCGGTGGGTCGGGAAATGGCTGCTTGGGTGGCATCATAGGCAACGCCTGTGCGATTGTTTTTCTTGGCAATATGTGGATTATGGCAGCCGCCGCATGGGTTTGATTGGGTGCCAAAGGTAGCGGGCCACTGGGTCTGGATGAAGGTTGAGATCTGATTGAGATTATGGGCGCTTCCGGTGGCAGGATTAAATGCGTCATAGATTGATTGTGCCGCCACCGGGCCGCCACCAAAATTAACGTTGTAATTATAATTTGTTATACTGCCGCCACTCTGCACGGCACCGACAGTGACGTGACAGTTAAAGCAGAAGTTTGTTGTCTGGCTGGTCGGATTCGGATCGGCAAACAGGGCATAGGGGCTTGGCGCGCCACCAACAGGGTCCGGCTCGACACCCGCAATACTTGCATGCTGCTCATGGCAATGGGCACAGTTGCCCCTGGAGTAACTGGTCAACTCTGTTGCAGTTCTTTTGACTCCAATGGTAATATCACCATGTGCTGAAGTAGTGTAGGCATTGGCTGACGGCGGTAGCGGAGGTGCCCATGCCTTATCAAGAAAGGTAACTGATACAAACAAAAAGAAAAACAGGCCTATCAACAAAGCTGATGGAATAGTTTTTTCGTAAAAAGTCATTTTCTCACTTCCTTATTATTTTCCAGGGAAAAACGGATTGCAGCACCCTTTATTTCGCATGCAGTAACACCACAACCTCATTGCTCGTAAAAATTTCGTTTCCTTTCCTGTCAAATGTTAAGATTTTATATCGAACAGTTACTGTCCCCAGTGACTTTAATAGCTTTTGGGAAATCTTATCAAGGTAAAAATCCTTCCTGAGATTAATCCGTCTTCCTTTTCGATACTTCCCATCATTAATTTTTCGATAAATACGGTAACCCTTTGCAGAGGGATCATTTGATTTTGTCCAATGCAGAGCGACCTTGTTGTTCTTGAGCTCGAACCATAGACTGTCAGGCTCGCGGGGCTCGGGGGCTTCCGGTTCATCAACAATAAGCATGAATTGTCTTTTTGTCGCCGGTATGTTCTGAAAGGTAAAGGAAGGTTCCCTTTGCATATCGATCTCTGCGCCACTGCCGTCCAGATCAACGAGAATGGCCCTATACTCGCCGATCTTTGCTGCCAGATCGGGCCATTCAATAGTAAGCCGGCTATTACTGTTGGAATCCACCTCAAAGAGCCATTCCTTATGAGGACCTGCCGCCTTGATATCCTCACCGAAATTAATCACCTGTTCATTCCACTCCGGATGGGGAAAGTAGCTGTAGATATACATCGTTTTCAAAGTGCCCAGCATGGCACGCGTGTCCCAGAGCTTGTCATAGCCATCGGTGGCCCCGGACTCTTTCACTCCGGCAACGCAGTAACCATATGTAGAGGCGTCGGAAACCTTTAAGGTAATTTTCCAGTCAGAATCGGCCCAGGCAGACGTTGTCAGGAAAATTGAAAGGGAAAAGACAATCAGTTGATATCTCGTTCTATGCATGGTCATCCTCAATGTATCATCACGGTTTAGGAATAATCAGATCAATATCCACAGCCATTGGATCCGGAACAAGTAACCAATATGCCTTCCAAGGTTCCAGGATTGCCGAATCCCAGGCGGTTGAAAGATAGGTGTAGCCATCCCAGATGAAGATGACATTATCGACCCAGCCATTTATGATGGCATTGGCAAAGGTCTCTGTTGTGCCGTTGGTGATGCTGCAGTCACTCAAATTGACCGTGCCTTCATATGGATTGCCGATCAGGTTGTAGCCGGGCGCAAGGGTTAAAGTTGTGGTCGGTGCAGTATTTGTCGTTCCTGTTGCCTGGGTGGGAGTATTCGACACCCTGGAATTCAGGAAAATTCCCTGTCCAGGTACGATGGTAGTTGCTGTGGTCCAGAAACCGTCATCATACGGGTCAGCCGGTGCCGGAATCAGGTTGCCGGTCGGTGTCCAGGAGTACATCGGGCCGTTCCCGGCATTACTGCCGAAAACCGTATAAGCATCATCCGGCACGGGGAGCTTCGGAACTGAAACCATGTTCCATTCCATCAGCAGACCGGTTTTGCCGTCCGGACTGTTTGACAGGGCCGATTCATTGGACATTTCATCCGAGGTCTTGATGGCAAAATAGTATGTTGTGTTTGGTTCAAGATCCCAGACATAGAATGATTCGGAAGCCCCTGCAGTTGCAGGCATTGGAGGGTATGAAGCCTGTGTGGCGGCTGCCCAGTCTGCCGGCAGGAGAATTTCTGACTTTGCATAGCGGATATCATACGTTGCTGCAGTGCCTGAGCTGCCGTCGTCACCTGGAGCCGTCCAGGTCAGCATCCGGACATGGGAGCTGATCGTTGCAGCTGATGAGGAAACGGCAAGATCGGCAATTGCTCCAGGCGGTGTAGTGTCCGGGGTCGGGGTGGCGGAGAATTCCACCGTATTTGTCTCTTCATTGCCGCTCGGGTCTTCGGCCCGTACCACAAAATAATAGATCTGCCCATCGGTAAGACCGCTGACTGCCTCTCCGCTGGAGGATGAGCTGGAACCATTGGGGCTGGTAAAATTCTGGGCCCCGGAAGATGTTGTCCAGTAGATATTGTAGATGATGGGAGCGTTGGCATCGGTTGCCGTATTCCAGGCCAGGTTGACCTGGCCGCCCTGGGCCGCGTCCGTAGCGCCGGTGAGTCCGGCGAACACCGGGGCGATGCTGTCAACAACAACGGTGTCAATGGAGCTTGCCGAGACGTTGCCGACCCGATCTTTGGCCCAGGCATAGAGGGTGTAGCTGCCCTCCGCGGCAACGGTGTAACTGGATGGCGCACTGTCGGTCCAGCCCGTGGCCCCGGGCAAGGTGGCCGACTCGGTGATCTTGTAGTCGGTGACCTCTACATCATCGGTGGCCGTAAAGGTGGACACCGGCACAACAAGAGTAGTCGAGGTATCCGGCATGTCAAAAGCGGTGACCGTAGGGGCGGTTACATCCGCTTCATCAACTGTGATAACGCCGCTTGCCCGGTTGTCGGTACCGAACCAGACCTGGGCCCGGCTGCCCGTTATGCGCAATGCCAGGTGCGATCCGGCCGGGGCGGTGCCGGAAATAGTGCTGATGTCAAGGCCGAATCTCTGGCCCCAACCCGCAGAAGGGGTATTTTGATTTACCGATCCCCAGGAAGTGAAGCTGCCGCTTTGCACATACCCGAGTGCAAAGTTGATTGTTCTGGTTGACACTGCCTGATACAGGAAAAAATCCAGCATGGCACCGTTGACAAGGGTATCGACAGCATAGGGATTTTCTTTGATCAGCAGGGTGTTGAGATTGTAGCTGGTTGTAGTACTGATAACCTTATCAGCAGCACAGGAAAACCCCCCGCTGTTCATGGTAGTTGTGACCGTAGAATTCCCTATGCCGACTATCTGGTCGCTGCCGCAGGCTCCCCAGTCGGTGGTCATGCCGCCGATGCTTGCACCGGTGCTTGGCCGCCAGTAATAGGAGGTAGTGCCGGGCGGCGCCAGGGTTATGGTCACGGTATCGCTGGCCGCTGCAGCCGAGACATTACCGGCTGCATCTTTCACCCAGGCGTAAAGGGTCTGATCACCTTCTGACGAGAAAGTATAACTGGCGGGCGCGGAGCCACTCCAGCCCAATTCGGAGGTTCCCGGCGCGGTGGAGGTATGGGAGAGAAGATACCCTGTCACCCCGATATTATCCGAACCGGTAAAGGTGGTGATTGGCACGGTAAGCGAGGCCGAGGTTGCCGGAATATCAAAGGCATCAACCGTAGGTTTGATGGAATCCACTACCACCGAATCCGACAGGCTGGTGGAGACATTGCCCGCCGCATCCTTGGCCCAGGCATAGAGGGTCCTGTTGCCGTCGCCGGCCACGGTAAAGGTGGCCGGAGCAGAGCCCAGCCAGCCTCCAGCGCCGGCCCCGGGTGCGACGGCCGATTCAGTGACCATCCAACCGGTGACTCCGGTGGCGTCCGAGGTGAGAAACCAGGTGACGGGAACAGTCAAAGAACCGGACGAGGCCGGAATTTGGAAAAAAGTCACCGTCGGGGCAACATTATCAGTGGGGGTGGCGGAGTACTGCACAGTATTGGTCTCTTCATTGCCCGCGGCATCTTCGGCCCTGACCACAAAATAATAGATCTGACCGTCGGTCAGACTGGAGACGGTTCCCCCTGTGCCGCTGGAAGAGGTGGCATTGGGGGTGGTGAAATTCTGGGCGCCCGAACTTGTGGCCCAGTAAATATTATAGGTGATGGGTGGGGAGGAGTCCGTGGCCGCACTCCAGATGAGATCCACCGACTGGGTGGTGCCGGCATCGGCCGCGCCGGTGAGTCCTGCAAAGGATGGGTTTACCGTATCGACCAGCACCGTATCACTGACGCTCAACGAAACATTGGTGCCATCCTTGGCCCAGGCATAGAGGGTTTTGCTGCCATCGGTCAACGGGTTAACGGTATAGTTGACCGGAGGGGTGGGGGTCCAGCTGGGATTACTAAGCAGCGGCGCAGTGGCTGATTCGGTAACCATATAGCCGGTAACCGCCACGTCATCAACCGCGGTAAAGGTGGTTATCGGCACGGTCCGGGAAGTGGAGGCGGCCGGAACATCAAAGGCCGTAACAATGGGCGCAGTATAGGCGACCTCATCAACCCGGATGGTGCCACTGTTAGAATGATTAGATCCCATCCAGATTTCGCCCCAGTTGCCGGAAGTCTTGGTAACCCGGACGGCCAGATAGGAGCCGGCAGGCGCAAGTCCGTTCACCCCGCTGAAATCAAGGGTATAGAGGGCACCGCCTGTTCCAGACATTACCTGGTCAACAAAGCCCCAGGAGGTGAAAACCCCGCTTTGCATGAGGCCCAGTTCAAACCGCATAGTGTTAGAGCCCGAATATAAGCGGTTAAGCCACCATGTCATGTCGATGCCGGTGACCTGGGTGTTGACCACATAAGTGGTAGAATTGATCACATGCATCAAGTTGGGATAGGACGAGCCCGGGCTTTTGATCCTGGCATCGGCGCAGTTAAAGGCGTTGGACATCAGGGTGTTCTTCATGGAATAGGGGGTAATGGCAGTCGGTCCGCATGCCTCTGACCAGTTGGTGGTGACCCCGGCCACCGAGGTGCCGGAATCCCGCTGCCATCGATAAGTTGCTGTGGCAGCCTGTGAGGAGCTGGGTAGCAGCAAACAGGAAAAAAAGGACAGGATAATGAGAAAAACACCGCCCCGGGCAACCGACCGGGAAACCACGTGGAACAGAACTTTGGGGAATACCGATGCAATCGGACTCGTCGTACTACGTGTATTGGACGGTAACGGAATTCTACACCTACGCATACAACCTCCTTAACATGGTGACATTAACAATATAATTTAACACGTCGACCAGGATTCTGCCAGCTCAATAGGGCCGGGAAGTGTGGGGCATCTGTTCCTGGTGCATGGGCTCGAGTCAACGCTAAACTTTAGGAATTCCAAACTCCACAAATGCCGGGACACCATACGTAATTTTCACGTCTCACCAACAACTGCCTTCACCTTTTCATTAATAAAATGAATTCGTATAGGGTCTGCATAGTCAGGGGCTTGAATAATATCTATCAGGAAGGACTCGTGCAAACCATATTACTAAAGCAAGAATTAAGCCACTTGTAAGCTTCCTCTCAGCATTACAAGAAATACTAAATGTTTCAGATAGTTATTATTATTTTGAGTTCCGATACATTTTCTTTCCAGGTTACTGAACCGATATTGGATTTGCATGAATGACAATTTTTGTCATAAAGTGCTACTAACTTCCTAATATAAGCCCCGGATGTACCAGGGTATTTTTTCACCATTCAACTCATTGGTGACAGGGGCAGTCTGGTACCCCTCGGAGAACTTGTCCAGCAAGTTGAGATCCCACGGGAAACATCAATCTATCGCAAAAACGGCATGCCGGTCATCTATGTGACCGGTGATGTCTCAGGCGATGAAGAATCGCCGGTGTACGCCATCCTGAAAATGTCTGAAAAAATTTCAGAGCTCAAGGATGAACAAGGGGAGGCAGTCGAACAGTACACCACTTCGCTGCAATATTTTGAAAGTAATGCAGCCATGAAATGGGACGGTGAGTGGCATATATCCTATGAGGTATTTCGTGACCTGGGGCTCGCATTTTGTGCTGTTTTGATACTGATATATATACTGGTGGTAGGCTGGTTCCAGTCCTTCACAGTGCCTTTAGTTATCATGGCAGCAATTCCCTTTTCACTGGTGGGCATACTCCCTGCCCACTGGGCCATGGGCGCCTTTTTTACCGCCACTTCCATGATCGGCTTTATCGCCGGCGCCGGGATCGTAGTGCGCAACTCCATCATCCTGGTGGACTTTATAGAACTTCGGCTGGCAGAAAATATGCCGCTGGCAGAAGCGGTGATTGATGCAGGGGCCGTACGTTTCCGGCCTATGATGTTGACCGCTGCAGCGGTGATTGTCGGGGCCGGGGTCATCCTCTTTGATCCCATCTTTCAAGGGTTGGCTATATCACTGATGGCAGGAGAAATTGCTTCTTTGTTTTTATCCCGCATGACAGTACCGGTTCTTTATTATCTCTTAAAGAAATAATTAAAAGAAAAGTGCGCTCGATAAATCCTAAGAACTCCAATGATAGGAAATACAATTTACTATTCCTTTTTTACTGGCTATCTTAAACGACTCATTGTTTGTTGAAACTCAACCTTCATAGCAGATAGTGAAAGTCGGCAGGTGAAGATAATGTTATGTAAGCTTCACTTTTGGGGAAGGTGGGAAAAGTGTAAACTCGTTGCAGGATTTTTGATTTTTCAACTAGGTGAATCTTTATGCTTCAGGAGTTAGTTTTGCTGTATATTTTATGGTTGAAGAAGCAATTATAACAAGTGCAAAACAAAAAATTCCAACCACAAACCATGGATAGCCATTGTGACCTTCCGAATAAAACTTGAGTGTACTCCCTAAAACCCCCAACAGTCCGCCAGTACAACAAACTATTGTAATTTTCTTGGCACCATTTAATTTAGTATTAGTTCCCCCAAAACTACCTGCTAATATTCCACATATACCTGCAATAGTTAATGGAATATCAAAAGTTTCAAAAAATAACTGTCCGAAAAGTAAACCAAAGAGGGCATATAGTATTGCATAACCCCTGCTCAGAGTAAGGAGTAATTCTTTAGGGCTTAATGGTTTTATTAAAGATTCTTTTACATTAATATCCATCTGCTTATTAATAACAACTTGCCATTGGTTGGGCCCTTTCTAGGCCGTTTTCAGTTAAGAATATGGTTTGTTATTTTATCTCATCGGGCCAACAATAAAGCCCGCCTGTTGATGTTGCAGCTTCAACTGCTAATTCCGAGTCAAATAATCCTCGATTGAGGATTTCTTCCCAAAACTCAGATCCCCCTTTTGCCTCAGCAGGGATTACATAACTTTCTTCTCTGTCAGTAGTGAAGACATAGATACCATCGGATACAATATCAGCTTCTGCCTTAAAACATATATTTTTTACATTGTTCCACCGAAAAGATTGTTGCCATGCTTTTTTTCCTGGGGGTTCAGCTTCAATAAACACCTCTTCATCATTGAAGCTGACTCTATACCACTCTTCAATCGGAGAGTCTTTGGGAAATATTTTCTCAATGATTTTGTTAAACATATTTACTACTGCGATAATCAGTTCTCATGCCAGATGTGGAGTGAAACATCCTTGCCATTGTTAAGCCCTGTCTTGGGAGTTTTCAGTGAAGAATATGGTTTGTTATCTTATACAGGTTGCAATGCCGGTTTGTTCATGCGGTATAAGAATGCAACCACTGTAAATGTTATTGTGCCTGAAATCACTCCTGCCCAAGCCCAGTTCAAGGCGAGCATAAATGATTCTGATAATGCCATTAATATAGCTGGAGATAGTATAAAAACTCCAGCTAATGAACCATAAGCTAGCGATAAACAAAAAAACACCCAATGAGATTTATCGTAAAAAGAAGAATTGTGAGCAAGCTTACTCATGATAATTGGAGTTAGAATAAGAGACGGTATATATGTCACCCAGAGGGGGACAGTAATCAAACCAAAAAATGACATTCCCAAAATACTCTGTATTGTCGGTGGGCCTCCCCAATTATATGGATCAAATAAGACAAGTCCTGTTGTTGCTGAAACAGGCATAACTGTGAGCATGATAATTATACTGATAATCGCTTTCATCATATATAAAACATCCTTGCCATTGGTTATTGTTTTTGAAAGCCCAATCCAGTCAACAATATGGCATATTATCTTGAATTATTCAAAGTGCAGATAACTTGCCACAATAGATGATCAGGGTACCTTGCAGTTGCTTGTCCGGTGTATGTTGGTTATCTTTACTTCACGGAAATATATATTTCCCCCTTTATAGCGGCATCTTGGCCCTCCGCCCTCGCTTTTAAAAAAAAAGCAGGACCGAATCGACCCTGCCTTTTTCATATTTATAAGAAAATAAATTAAGCCTGTTTCTTCTTCTTTCTCCGTGCAGCACCAGCAACACCAACTAAGCCTGTGCCAAGCAGGAGTATGGTGGTTGGTTCAGGGATGGGAGCAGCACCAGCTGTATATTCGATGGTTCCGTTCCAAACTCTGGGACTGAAAAAACCGTTCGCATCAGAAAACGGCAAATTCGTTGCACTTCCAAGAGTCAATGAAAGGTCGCTGTTACTGTAGAATTGGTTTGAACCATCACCGTTTGTGTAATCATGGGCCCAAACTCCATCCTCAGATTCGATGGCGATACCAGTAACCGCTTGGGCAAGAAAAAAATCTGTGATGTCGAACTCCGATGGATTGTTCAGGCCCGCTGAAGTTCCGGTACCGAAACTGACCAGTGTCCATCCGGCAACATTGGTCTCGAATCCTGAATAAGTTCCAGGTCGAGTGTAGACGTTTATTTGCCCTGTCGTAAATGGATCGCCGGTGTTTGTGAACAGCTTCTCAATGGTTATCCCGGCAGGATTCAAGACATTAATGTCAAAATAGATGTTCCCGCCTGTCTGGCCTATGTTATCACTGGCAAACAAAGTTGTGATGCTTGTTGCCTGTACCTGCCCAGCTGTAGCGACCAGCACCGCCACCAATGATACCACCAGTTGAATCGTTCGTACCATTTCTCCCCTCACATTTCTATTTTATGTAAATGACAATGAATTGTATATTATAATGCAAAAATCATTCCCAACATACTGAACAGGAACACATTCCATAATTACAAATAGTTATGAAATAAAATTTAATAATTAGAATTTGATTTTATGCGGAATTTCCGGCAAATTGTTTCCGGATTCCAGGAATCCGGAAATTTTAGAGCGCTAAAAATTTGTTCAGAAATTTATCAGGCGAGATTTAAACCGTCCTGCCATAATAGATGCTTTATACACCTACCGGCTTCCTCTCCGGTGTATGATGGCTTTCTTTGCTTGGTAAAAAGCTACAACTTTTCCCTTCATAACAGTCATCGCTACTATTAATGAGGAATTGAGATCAAACTTTTGGAAAATTGAGCCGATTCTCTCGCTTTTGCAGTAGATTGGTAATTCTCCTACAGGCTCCTGGCTCTATTCTTGGCTTTTCTATCTATCAGCATTGGGAACCAAAAGACAGGACCGTATAACCCGTGGCCCCGTCTTTTGATGGTGGAA
Source organism: uncultured Desulfobulbaceae bacterium (assembly GCA_947259115.1). Classification (GTDB taxonomy): domain Bacteria; phylum Desulfobacterota; class Desulfobulbia; order Desulfobulbales; family BM004; genus BM004. The sequence goes on from CAMYKS010000013.1 coordinate 45,842, forward strand.
GGTTTTATTGCTTAATCTCTTTCCGTCTTCTTGCAGCACCGGCCATACCTACCAAACCTGTGCCGAACAGTAACATGGTGACCGGCTCAGGAACGGGTGTAAGATCCTCCGGGATTGCCAGATTGTCGGTATCAGCCGAAAAGCTGAGAATAACAGGTGCTGCTGTAACACCTGCAAAGGGAGCAAAATACCCTGAATTGGTAAATTCAACGTTCAGGTTCCTATACAGGTCATTGTAAATAATGCCACCGACACTGACAATATTTTCGTAAGTTGCCGTAATATCCCACGGAGAATTTGCAGAATCAAAATTGAAAGCTTCTCCCATTTCTGAACCTGGAGATGCTTCAGGACTGTAAACCGTATCAAATACTGTATCTCCAAGTCCGGCATCCATATAAAAACTTTTAATGATTGCACCTGTGGTTGTAAGATCCCAATCGGTAGTAAATGAATTACCGTTTAGCGACAAACTCCAGCCTGTACCAGTAACTCCGCCAGTATTTGCCCCTGTAGTTCCCCAGAACAGTGTTTCAGTGGTATCATCTCCAAAGGTGGCGACAATCTTCATGCCGTCCATCATGTCACCATAGGTCGAAAAATTTGCAATTCCTGAAGTAGCCTGGATTGTTCCATCCATGTATAACACGGAAACAGACCCGGCACTGGCAACACCAACAGCACCCATGCAAAAAATCCCGAAAGCCAAAACTGACAGAAATTTAATTCTCATTTTTTTATCCATTAGTTGTACTATTTCCTAATTATAATTCGGTAAATGTTTCCAATTACTCTTTTATTTGCAATATTCATACCAATTGCATTTATTTTAAAATTACATATATAAAACAAATAGTTATTTAGTAATTACTTAAAGGCAACAAATTTACCCGCACTTTATTTTCCGGAAACCTGGACTGCATTTTCCGGAACAACGGAATACTGTTCCGCCATTTCGGAATATTGGTCCGGCAGGAAAATTCAGAGACATACTTCAGCCCTTACCATTTTATAAATTTACTCAATATATTTCTCAGAACCTTCTTCTGCGCACTTTTTTTGTGCTGTATTCACTTACATCACCCACAAAAAAACTTTTCCCTTGAGCTTTTGATGTTACAAAGGATTTGACCTCTTGACGTATTGAGAATCATTCTTAATTTTTTAATCAGCTTCAAATATTTCTTTCCTCCTGTGGCTTCTATCGCGTTCGCCCAAGCGCATCCACAAAAGAAATTTTGGAGCTAATTTTTATATGTATGCAAGGAGAACTTATGAATATCATTCAAACCATAGTCAATTACAGGCAATGATTTTGAACATCTATCATATTTGGAACCGCAATCTTATTTCCTTTTCACCCTGGACAAATTAGGCGGCAATTTCTTTTACAACTTTTCCCCATTGCAGTATTACATTCATCGCTGTGCATATTCTAGTTATGAATTACGCCTTTCATGCAATTCTTGGCCATAAAAAAAATGGCAATTTTTTTCTTGGCATAATTTCTACATTGTGGTACTTTAATATTCAGAAGTATTCTTTTATGTACGCCTCACTGCATGCCCTCCATCGCCCATGACGCCTGAGCATCATAACATGCAGTGAGGCTTTTTTTTTAAAATCCTTCCTATCGATTGCCTTAACTGTTTTCCACATTGTGATATCCTTGGAAAGTCCTGCACGCCACCCATTCTCAAACGCCAATCACCACCCACCTAAAGAAGTATTTCAAAAGAATCCTGCAGGGTAATTTTTATTTCATTCACGCGGAGAGATTAATCACCCATGAGTTGCCCAAAAGCAGTTCAGTCAATACTGTTTTCATGCATCTCAAAAAACTTTCACTTATCACTTCGAGCGCTTAATTGATAACCTGAATAGGCGGCATAGCGGACTGGTTTGGCTTGACAAAAGTTTTTTACAATGGCTGGTTGTTTCCAGGTTCTCTTTATGATAGCGTCACATCTCAGACGCGAGGGTGGCGGCTGGAAATCGTATCGTTACGGCGGTGAAAACAATTCTTTCTTCCGGCAAATCCAAAGATGATGTCTTACCGCATCTGGTGAGACTGAGACAGTCCATTGAAACTGCCCAGTTTGTATTGCGCGACAAAAACAGACCTAAAAAACCACCTAAAAGCCCCAAAGGTATCTGTGACAGTCAGCATCGGGCTTGCTGACCCGGATGGATTACAATCGGGCCAAAACGACTTCTGTCATAACGGCTGCAGACCAGGCCCTGTATCGGTCCAAGAATAGAAGCGGAAACTGTATCGCAGCATAATCTTTTTGAAATTGAAGCCAGTTCCCCGTACCAAGATACTTTTTCCCAAACCAGATCTAAATTATTTTTCCCAACATGAGAACTAAGCTCCCTGCCAGACAAATCATATAAATGTAGAAGAGAGACAGAAGTCCCTGGCATAAACGTATCACAACAGGATCACCTGTTGCCTCATAATCACGCCTCATTAAATACTTGATAACCTTAAAATTTGTTGCAATACTTCTGGGCATGAAAAATTTTGGCCGCCCCAATGTTTCATACAGCCTGTGGTGGTTCTGCCTGAGTTCCGTATAAAGCCGGGTGCTTAAAAAAATCCAGGCGACTGTTGCGGCGAAAAGTAAACCCAGAAATACGGGCAGCATCTGTTGATTGAGTCCAATTGCTGCAGACTGCAAGATGTTATCGCCGGGCAGAATTATTCCTGCCATCTCCGACATATCCATATTATTTATTATAAAATAACATTTTGTTATTATTAATAAATTAAAAGCAAGAAGACTTATAACTTGCAGGGTAAAATAATAGCCTTAAAGCTGGAAGGCTGATTGTGAGTGGAAAGTCTCGCAGGAAGTTTTATTGTTATGCATCTGTATTCTGATGGATAGCAAGTAACAGATCATCCAGGTTCTGTATTGATACATTGCGAACCAGTTCTTTATGGGAGGTAATGCCTTTTATGGCTTTTTGCAAACCATCGTAGGCCAGCATATGAAATCCCTCACTTTCAGCAACCCTACGCAGATCGGTCATGGTCGCCCTTGAGGAAAGAGTCTCCTGGATTGTTCGGCTCATCTTCAAGACCTCAAAAACACCTACCCTGCCTTTGTACCCAATGGAGTGGCAATTGTCGCAGCCTTTGCTTACCCAGAAAACGGGGTTGGTTTCAACTGGCAAATAAGAATTATAGCGCTGAACCAACTCCTCTGATTTCGGATCCTGGGCTTTGCATACGGGACAGAGCTTCCGCACAAGTCTCTGCCCCATGACACAACTCAGACCTGAAGATATAATGTACGGTTCTATGCCCATATCAACCAACCTGATAACCGCTGACGGGGCATCGTTGGTATGCAGGGTAGAAAACACGAGGTGGCCTGTCTGGCTTGCCTGGAAAGCAATGGTGGCTGTTTCCTTATCCCGTATTTCCCCAACCATTACAATATCAGGATCCTGCCGCAGTATGGAGCGCAGACCGGAGGCAAAGGTAATACCTGCTTTCGGGTTGATCTGTACCTGATTGACTCCTGCAACGTCATATTCCACCGGATCTTCAACGGTGATGATATTAACCTCCGGGGTATTCAACTCGTTGAGACAGGCGTACAGGGTTGTTGACTTACCGCTGCCTGTGGGACCGGTGACCAGGATAATGCCCTGCGGTCTGTGGACCAGGTCCTTGAATGTTTCCAGATCGCGCTCAGGGAAACCCAGGTCATCAATCTTCAGGTTCGCTCCATCCGGGTCAAGGATTCGAATGGTAACTTTCTCACCATAAGAGGTTGGGATGCTCGACATGCGCAGATCAAATTCCTTGTTGCCGAATTTAATCCTCGATCTGCCATCCTGGGGCTTTCTGCGGATGGATATATCCATGTTGGATATGATTTTAATTCGTGCGACTACTGAAAAATGACTTTTCTTAGAGGCCTGCAGTATTTCCCTCATAATACCGTCAATACGGTAACGGATCATGGTATCGGAGTAACGCGGTTCAATATGGATGTCGCTTGCTTTATACTTGATGGCATTGGCAATGATGTGATTGGTGAATTTGACCACCGGAGCCTGTTCTGTGAGACCGATGAGATCCTGGATGTCTTCATCTTCATCAGCACCTATCTCATCCTCAATGATCTCCAGGAAGGCATCAATATCCCTTTCGTCAACCAGTTTATCATCAACGTTGTTGATGTAGTGCTTTTCAATGGCAGCAAACACTTCACTTTCAGGTGCCACGGCAATACCAACATTCAGCTGAGTAATAAAACGCAGGTCATCTATGACATACTGCTCAAGGGGGTTTGCCATGGCAACGGTCAGTTTTTTATCCTTTTTACTGATCGGGATGATCATGGAGGAGGTTACAATACTTGCCGGAATGGCGTTTAGAACCTCTTTGGGTATCTTCAGATTCTTAAGATTTACAAAGTCGATATTCAGCTGACTGGCCAGCGTTTTAGCAATATTGACATCGTCGGTCATGCCCATTTCGATGAGCACTCTGCCAATCTTTGTCTTGGGCGGCTTCTGATTTCTCTGGATTTCAAGTGCCCTGGAGAGGGTCTCTTCATCAACAAGTCCGGCTGCCAGAAGATAGGCGCCAAGCCTTTTGTGCCAACGTACAGTTTTTTTTTGCATAGTTCCTTTTGGCATAAATCAGTGAAAAACACCTTAAGAGCCACCCACATTATTTAGGACTTAACTACCTGAAAATATGTACTAAAAACAAATCGTAACACTATAATACATAAATCATTAATGCAAATGTATTTTCTCTTCCTCAAATATCATCACGCCACATGAAATTCATTTCCATTATTCTATCGGACAGGATGGAGGCAAGATTTCGCATAACCAGGTAACCGAGGCGCGGATTATACGCAAAAAGGTGAAAAAGTTTCTTCTGGTTAACTTTCATTACCGTCAGATTGCTGTAAGCAGAAACCTGCGCAGAACGGCGTTTGCTGCGCAACAATCCCATTTCACCGAACACATCGCCACTCTTTAAAACAGCAAGCCTCTTGCTTGCCTTTCTTCCAGACTGTACCTGGCTGGCCTGCAGCTCTATCTTAACATTGCCCTGCAAAATAACAAAAAAATCAGAGTCAGCGCCGTAACTTGACTCCTCAAGGATTATATCACCTGAACTGTAGGAAATCTTCTGGCTTATTTCAGAAACAGCATCAAGTTCTTCCAGGGTTATACCCTCGAAAATTTTGAACTGCAGAATATCTTCCTGGGTCAACATGGTGTCCATCCTTTTCGTAAGATACAATCTACTTATTGCAGACATATATTGCAAACTGCTTGAATATTATATACTTATTTTTATATTATTACGAAATTTTAATAATCTTTATTTCATCAACAGATAATGGAGAGTACTATTTTCAGCAAATATCAAAGCTAAGGAGGATATCCATGGGATATTATTTTAACACTGTTCTGGACTGCTCATTTGATGAAGCAATAGCACGGGTAACAGCTGCACTGAAAAAAGAAGGATTCGGCATCTTATCTGAAATTGATGTACAGGCCGCCCTCAAAAAGAAGCTGAATGTTGATTTCAAAAAGTACAAGATCCTTGGAGCCTGCAATCCCCACTTTGCCTACCAGGCTCTCCAGGTAGAGGAGAAAATAGGTACAATGCTGCCATGCAATGTCATCGTCCTGGAAAATGACAACAACGAGGTTGAGGTTGCAGCAATTGATCCGATTGCTTCCATGCAGTCCATAGCAAATCCTCAGTTGCAGGGCATTGCAGACCAGGTTCAGGCAAAATTGCAAAAAGTTATTGAAAATCTGTAGACTTTATATTTGAGGTGCTCGTCAATATTTTTATTATTATAGAAATATTTATACTGTAGATAAATTCATTTGTTGGGCAAGCATAGCCCCATGAAAAAACTGGAGGCAAACCTATGAAACACAGTTTAGCCATTATCGTTCTTCTTGCTGTCATGTTTTTTTCCGCCTCTTGTGCAACAGTACCAGAGGACCGCTACAATACACAGAAAGGTGCTGCAATTGGCGCTGGTGTAGGTGCTCTCCTGGGTCAGGCCATAGGCAGAGATACGGAGTCCACCCTGCTTGGAGCCGGAATCGGCACTGTTTTCGGGGCTATTGCCGGTAACGCTGTTGACCAGGATCATCAGGCTGCCAGAGATGCGGCCATGTTGAACAAAAGAGTAATCTATGTGGATGATCAGGGACGAGCTGTAGAGGCCATCCCGGCACAAAGATCTCCGCAGACAAATTGCCGCAAGATAACTAAAAGGCATTGGGACAATGGCCAATTGATCAATGAAACAGTTGAAGAGATATGTGAAGGAGAAAAAACAATCAGGGATTATTAATACAGCGTAGCATGAAGACAAATGGGTAAGCGGGATGTGCACCACGCTTCTCCCATTTGCCCAATACCATCCAAAGTAAAGAATATTCTCTACTTCCTTCTATAGCCTGGATAAAAAATATCCATGCACCGCAGTATCATTTTGGAATTTTTCTGCCCGGAACTTGTCTTGTTACTCACTGTTAATACTGCCAAAAATTACAAAAATATAAACTTTTTCATGCAGTGGCACGATTGTTGATATCGTTTAAGTAATCAAATCAACAACAAGTCAAGATAACTCATAACAGGAAACTGATTATATGAATACCCAGAGTATAAATGTAAAAAAAGTGAATGATACCATTGAAGACCAAAAAAAGGATTTGCAATCCCAAAACCAAATGGCCCTGTTCAGATACATGCAGGATGTAAATTCCTACAAACTCCTGAACGCTGAGGATACTGAAGATCTGGTTCACAGGTACCAGAATAATGGTGACCTGCAGGCTGGTAATGATTTAATTACTGCCAACTTGCGCCTTGTTGTAAAAATTGCAGGAGATTTTCAAAAATACTGGACAAACAACTTTCTTGATCTGGTTCAGGAGGGCAATATCGGTCTTATCAAGGCGATCAATAAATTTGAGCCGAGCCGGGGTATTAAATTTTCCTATTATGCTACCTTTTGGATTCGGGCCTATATCCTGAAATTTATCATGGACAACTGGCGTCTGGTCAAACTCGGCACCACCCAGGTTCAACGAAAACTCTTTTACAAATTGAATAAAGAAAAAAAACACCTTGAAGCAAATGGCATAAAACCGGAAAGCAGCCTACTGGCCAAGCGTTTGGATGTCAGGGAGAAGGATATCATTGAGATGGAGCAGCGGTTCAACGGCCCTGACATTTCCATTGAAAGCCCAGTCAGCCCCGACTCGACAACGGAACATAAAGATCTTCTGGCCCAGGAGGGTCCTTCAGTTGAAGATATCGCGGCCAAAAGGGAAGTCATAGAAAAAATCAAGGCTTTTCTTAATAAACAAAAGGACTCGTTTTGCGACAGAGAAAAAGTGATTCTCGAAGACAGACTGCTGCAGGATGATTCACGCTCTTTAAAAAACATTGCCGAACAGTTTGATATATCAAGGGAACGCATCCGGCAGATAGAGGCAAGGCTGTTGAAAAAGATAGGTAAAACCTTACAGCAGGAAATGCCTGACATCGGCTATAGTCTTCCCGCTGCATAATCAATTTTGCGAATAACATTCTGCAGCGTTTACATAGCAGAAAATGCCGGAGTAGTTCACACTGCTCCGGCATTTTCCGGCTCTAATAACCTGACTATTTCTCCTGGCCCATCTGCTGCATCATCTCCTGGAGCATCTGCTGCAATTTCTCCGGGTCCATCTCCTGGCCGCCCATCATACCCTCCTGCGAAGGCATTCCCCTTCCAGGCTGACCAGGGAAATTCCCCTGCATGGATTCCTGCATCTTCTGTTCCATGTCCACCACTCTGTAACCAGGCGGTATGTCTAAACCTCCTGCAGGGACTGATGCATTGCTGCTTATCCGCATTACTTCAGAGTCCGTGGAGCCATTACTGTCCATTGTTTTCAGGGGAAAGCCAAGTTTCTGGTATGTTTTTTCAAAGCTGACCTCAGCTGAATCACAGGGATCCATCATTCCCATACCGAAATCCATATTTTCGGTATGCACCTCTTTTTCCAATGACTCAAATATTTTCAATGACCGAAAGTCGTCCATCACTTTTTTAGACAGGAATTCGTCTGAGCATTTTCTGCCATTGACAATAAATTGATAATGCTCGGTGGCATAACCAGCAACTAACGGCCCCTGCCCCACTTTGATAAATTTGGCATCAAATTTCTTTGCAGCCGGCTTGCTGGAACCACCACGGAAAGCAGTGCTCAAATCAAGCGCCTCCTTCTCTTCGGTATTTATGGCATACATTTTCCCGGTCTCGGCATGGAAAAGCATATAATTGGGGTCATTGCTGCTCTCGATGCGCATTTTAGAACCTTCAATCCACGTTTTTTCTGTGCTGCCTCCGGCGCCCATTGTTTCAATTAAAGTTGCCGCAATACCTGAAGCTGAGTAACAAAGCACTACTACAGTTAACACAAACAGATTTATGATACCCATTTACTCATTTCCTCCGTGTACATTTTTGTACCGTTAAAGCTGTAATCAATGTATCTACAAGCTTCTCTGATCTTCTTCGCCAACTACCCTTCCAGTTCAATTTCAAGCGATCTTTTCTTCCGGGCTTTTTCTTCCTCCTCCACTTTTATTTCAAGGGTCATATAGGAGGGAAATCATGAATGACCCTTTTCTCATTCTGACCCAATTCATGAATTCCTGCTCTATTTTATCTGCCACCTGAAGGATGCTCGAAGCAGTTTCAAGGTTCGACTTTTTCTCAACACTCTTAATAAAAGACCACTTCACAACCCATGGTGCAGCATTCAAACATTATAATTAAATTGAATTATTATCTATATAAAGCATGGCAGATATTTACAATAACAAACCTTAAAAATTTTATATGCACATTGGATTTCTTATAAAAAACAAAAACCTAGTACCAAGGTACAATAGATTTATTGCCATAACGAAATATATTTAAAGTACGCACAATCTATAAAGATTCTTTTCATACTTTAAATAATAAAGGGAGTAACAGTCATGGCTACAGCAGAAAATTTAACTGACATTACGAATGGCAATCAAGTTGTTGGTAAAGTTGCCATCTTATATGGCAATGTAAAAGCCTTATCAATTGATGGAACTGAGCGTATTCTTGGTCCCAATAGCCCTATTTTTGCACATGATAGAATTATTACTGAAAGCGATGGTAGGGTTTCAATTATTATGGATGATCCTGTGCAGTCACAGTTAGACATCGGCAGGATGAGCCATATAGTCATAGATGAGGATATCTTTGGCGGTGCAACCACTGAAGATATTGCAGCGGCAGCAGCTGAAATAGAGCAGATTCAGAAAGCTCTTCTAGCTGATGATTTTGATCCGACTGTAGAATTAGAGGCGCCTGCATCAGGTGGGGTCAGTGTTGCCGGCGGAGGACATCCGGTTGCCGAATTTACCCGAACCACTTATGAGGGACAGGTTACCAGCGGCTTGGAAACCACAAAATACACAGGCGACACGGTTGATACAATTTCCGGGGCACATCAAACTCCGGGACCTTCAGTATCAATTGCAATTAATGCTGAAGGCGGCCAGGTACCCGAAGGTTCTGATGCGATCTTTACCGTTACCATCACTGATGCTTCCGAGGCTTCTCAGTTGACCCTTGGCCTGAGTGACGGGAGCGCTATAGCTTCTTCCGACTACAACCTCAGAACGTTCCAGTATGATGATGGTTCCGGCTGGCAGGATATAACCGGTCCGATAACATTATCAGCCGGTACCAATACCCTTCTTGTCCGGACCGATACAGTCGCAGATGCTATTGACGAACCTAACGAAACCTTCTCCCTGTCTGCAGAAGTTGTTAATGCAAATGGTGCATCTTCCTCCGGTTCAGCCATGGCCACAATTGTTGACGATGATGTTCCTGCAGTTACAGTTTCTGATGATACACAGGTTGAGGGAAGTACTGAAACATTCACGGTTACTGTCAGCAAAGCTGCAGATGGCGCGCAGCTTAACTTACATTTAACAGACGGCAGTGCTGAGTCTCCGGCTGATTATAATGCTGCAATATTTGAGTATTCCATTGATGATGGAGATACCTGGCAGGATATAAGCGGACCCATCAACTTAACCGCAGGGAATCATGAAATCCTGGTTCGGACTGACACTGCGGTTGACGAACTGCTTGAAGGAGACGAGAATTTCTTCCTGAATGCTACATTGAACAATGAGGGTGGTGACCCTGTTGTTGGCACAGGAGAAGGTATTATTAATGAAGGCACCCCTGAACCCGAACCTGAGCCTGATACTGGCGGACCCGAACCTGGACCTGAACCAGTACCGCAGCCGCCAATTACTGTCTATGTTTCGGACGACTATATTCTCGAAGGAGACGATGGAGTCTTTACAGTCACCGTTGGTAATGCACCGGATGGTGCCCAGTTGAATCTTGGAATGAGTGAGGGTTCTGCTTATGACCCGCAGGATTATCACGCAGTCAAATTTGAATACAATGACGGTGATGGCTGGGAACCTGTAACAGGCCCGATTGAAATTCCGGCCGGTAACAGTTCATTCCAGGTTAGAACAGATACCGTTGATGATACTGTTGACGAACATAATGAGAATTTCTTTGTCAATGCTTCCATATCCGATACCGGGGGTATAATTATTGCTGATTCCGGCACCGGAGTTATCCTGGACAATGATGCACCTCCGCCACCTCCTCTGCCACCACAAAACGAACTGGCGGACGGTGACGAGACTGTCTCCACTGCTGAGGATACGGTCAAGACAGGCAATGTACTGGACAACACCAGCAACCCCGACGGGCCGGACGCTGCTTCCGTT
>CAMYKS010000014.1 GCA_947259115.1 uncultured Desulfobulbaceae bacterium
ATTTGAGAACCAAAAATCTCGATCCGGCTTTTTTTATTTTTTAAATTCTTTAATTTTCAATGACATCATTTTTTCATCGAATTTTACTGTTGACATATTCGTTTATGCGGATATATTGGTTGGCATGAAGGAAACAGCTCAAATATTCAAGGCCCTGGGCGATGAAACCAGGTTGCGGATTATGGCGCTTCTTGTCAGCACCCGGGAATTATGCGTTTGTGACATCATGGCCGCTTTGAACCTGCCGCAGTCAACGGTATCACGGCATCTCTCATATCTTCGTAATGCCGGGCTTGTTATTGACAGGCGCCAGGGCGTCTGGATGTATTACAGAACTAACAGGGACGGTCTTGCCCATGGAGCATCCCTCTTCGCCCTGCTGTCATCAATGGTATGCGATCAGGCCGGGGCCGTAGCTGACCAGCGGTTGTTAAAGGCACACCTGGCAAAAAAAGAAACGCTTCAATGCGGTTAAAGAACCTCTAATTACGAAAAACATGAAGGAAATACAAAACATCCAATGTCCCTGCCCGGAAAGTGAACCCGGAGCTGCAGAGGACGCAAAACGGGAAACAAGGCACCTGCATTATAAAATAATCCTGGCAGCCGTCGCTGTCGGTCTCTGGTTTTTAGTGTATCGGCAGCTTTCTGCTTTTGCCGGCTTTCTCACCTATACTGTTTTCTCCCTGCAGCAGGGCAGCCACCTTGGTGAGGCGGTTCATTTTTTCCTCTACGACACTCCAAAAGTGCTCATGCTGCTGACGCTTGTCATATATGGCGTGGGTGTAATCCGCACTTTTTTCACGCCTGAGAAAACAAGGAAAATTCTGGCAGGCAAGAAAGAGTCCCTGGGAAACGTGCTGGCAGCATTGCTCGGTATCGTGACGCCATTTTGTTCATGTTCCGCCGTGCCGCTTTTTATTGGCTTTGTGACTGCGGGAATTCCCCTTGGGGTGACGCTTTCTTTTCTCATTGCCGCCCCCATGGTCAACGAAATAGCATTGATTCTTCTATACGGCCTACTGGGCTGGAAAATAGCGGCTCTCTACCTGGTCACCGGACTGCTGGTTGCCATTGTCGCAGGATGGCTGATCGGCAGGCTGGGTATGGAAAAACATATTGAAGACTGGGTGCTTGAAATTCGCACCAATGCTGATGAAGTCCCGGTTGACAACCTCGGCTGGGATGAGCGGCTTCGTGCCGGCAGGAGAGCGGTGGTGGATATTGTCTCTAAAGTGTGGATTTATGTCGTGGCTGGAATAGCAGTAGGGGCCGGAATTCATGGATACGTCCCGGAAGGATTCATGGCATCTGTCATGGGTAAAGATGCATGGTGGAGCGTGCCTGCTGCGGTTATCATCGGTATTCCCATGTATTCCAATGCGGCGGGCATCGTTCCCGTTATTAACGCTCTGCTCGGTAAAGGAGCAGCCCTGGGAACCGTTCTGGCCTTTATGATGAGTGTCATAGCCCTGTCACTGCCGGAAATGGTGATTTTGCGTAAAGTGCTGAAGCCGACGATGATTGCGGTATTTATCGGAGTTGTCGGCAGCGGCATTCTTTTGGTCGGCTATTTATTTAATATGATTATTTGAGTTCAACCGATGGAGGATATATGAAGATACAGGTATGCGGTCCGGGATGTGCGAATTGCACCAAGGCAGAGTCGGTTGTCAAAGAGGCGGTTGCTGATGCCGGGATAGACGCCGAAATTCTGAAAGTTGCTGACTTTGCGGAAATGGCAAAACTCGGCGTTCTCTCCACCCCGGCCATCGTCATAGACGGGAAGATAATGTGTGTCGGCAAGGTACCGACGAAAAATGAAGTTTTGCAATGGCTTGCATAAATAAGATGATAGCCCTTGGTTTTCTTTGTACGTAAAAAACAATCCCGACTGATGGTCAATTTGAATCCATTAAGATCAAAAGCAATACAGAAATTAACAGTGCAAAGATATTTTTTAATCCGGGGACACCAGAGGTGCTGGATTTATGATACAAGATGATTGATGTTGTAAGCAGGTGAAGACTTTGCTTTAAAGGGTCTTTTAACAGGTGAACCCAAGGCTGGTTTCATGCAACCTTATTTTTACTCAATATCAATTCTAAAACTGCCGGCAATAACACCGACTGGAATTATCATTAAATCAATCCCTAATCCGTGCCATGAAATGCCGAAAGTGCCGGCTGCAAATAAGCTCATTCCGCCAACACTGGGCAGGTCGTCGCCATATCCAAAAAGAGGGCCGAATTTATAGCCGATATCAAGACGCGTATCAGCAGAAATTTTCCGGGAATACACCTCTCGCGCAAGACCTATAAACCAGGCTCGATCATCATGGCTGTTAATAAATGTGCCGGTGGTTAAGCCGTAATACTGTATGCCGAATAAGTGGTTTTGCTCGTTACTGCCTCCCTTATCATTCCAATACTCCCCGGTGCCTCTTAGATGGAAACTCCACATTCCCAGGAGCAGAGCATCTCTTGATTTCTTTCCCCAAATTTTCTGCCACCTGTTTGAATCAGATTCTGCATTCTGTTTATCATTCCTGCCGGCTGATTCACTAGCAATTGAAACTGAATTCGGCCGAGGCATATTATCCTGGCAAAAGGCATTATTTATAAGACCGAAAATTGAAAGCATGCATAGTAGAAATATAATTTTTGTCATATGTGAATTTTGCAGTTGCTACATATTTCAAAAAAATATGTAGCAGATTATAATGAAGTCAAAGACATCTCCCCCTGTCACAAACCTTTAAAAGAAAAGCATTTTAATTTTGAAAATGGCGGTTCTATATTTAAAGACCTGATAACGAGATAAAAATCACCTTCCAGCGTATCAAGAAATAAGCTTCCTGTGATATTCTGAATTAAAGACGGGTCTTACCACGGAGGCGGACAATGAAAAAAATATACTAGGCTTTTGATCTTCATTCAAGCAACAAAGATCTTTGGTCGGTATTCGAATATGTCCATGGGCTGATCCTATGTACAGCGGCCCTTATATCCCCCGGGAAAACCTTTGGGAGAAAGTACAATCTGCCATACATGGTTATGCCTGGCCCGGAAACACCCGGCACTGAGAAGAAGATAAAATTTCCACATACGGTAAAATCGAGCGGTGTATTTATCTTGAAACAAATGCCAGCTGCTGTCGAAATTTTTAAACCAGTGCATCAGGGTTGTGTCATAATCGGGGCCGAAATTATGCCAGTCTTCAAGCACAAATAACTTTTCAAATGCCTGTGTAATCTGTTTGGCAGAGGGCAGCATGGCATTTGGAAAAATATACTTGTTCATCCAGGCATCACCGGTTCTTTTTGTCCTGTTGCTGCCTATGGTATGCAGAAGCAGTAGACCGTTCTCATTCAGGAGATCTTTGGTTTTTGCCATGAAGGCCCTGTAATTCTTGTATCCGACATGCTCGAACATGCCGATGGAGAGAATACGGTCAAATGATTCATCCAGGCTGCGATAGTCCTGCAGGCGGATATCAATGGGCAACCCCTTGCAACGTTCTTTTGCCAGGTCGACCTGTTCTTTGGAGATGGAGATGCCCACTACCTCGACACCGTAGTTTTGCGCCGCGAATTTGGCCGTGCCACCCCAACCACAACCGATATCCAGCACTTTCATGCCCGGCTGCAGCTCAAGCTTCCGGCAGACCAGGTCAAGCTTTTCCTTCTGGGCCTCTTCCAGGTCGGCAGCGTTTTTCCAATAGGCGCAGCTGTAAATCATGCGCCTGTCCAGCATGGACTCATAGAGGTCATTGCCGATATCATAATGGTGTTCACCCACTTCATAGGCCCGGGTGGGATTTTGCAGGTTAGTGAACTTGGCCTGCAGGCTTAAAATAAGATCATCAATCACCTTTATCTTATTACGAAGATCGCCCCGGAGAAGTTTGCAGATGAATTCGTCAAGCTGATCAGTATCCCACCAGCCGTCCATGTAGGATTCACCAAGTCCCAGAGTACCGGATCTTAATACCCTGGCATAGAAATTGTCGTTATGGATCCGGATGTCCCACGGGCGCTGACCGTTGATCTCAACATCGGCATGGGAAAAGAGTTCTTTAACCCGGTCATGGAATTTTTTTTGTGACTTACTGAGAGTGCTTGAATAACTCACATTTTCAGCCTGCGTTGGAAAAGGGGAAGCTATCTAAAACCATCCTGAATTCTATTTCAAAGTTTACCTATAATGAATGACTGGAAAAGCTGTCAACGAAAAACTCAGTGGATAAAAGAGGAACTTCTTTTGGGTATACATTGCTACCATGATAGGGGTCGGAAAGGACCTATGCCCTTCCCGCCCTCCGAACCGGGGTCAGGCTGCTGTAACCGAGTCAACCCCATATAACCTTTTAGGCCTGGACTAACTCCATAACTAAAAATTGGTTTGTATGGGTGAGGCAATTGTCATGAAAATAGAAATGAAGCCATTGGTTTCAACAATGACACCATGCTTGTTTATGGTGTCGAAAAGCCTCAAGGCAGAGTGGGTTTTATCTCGGTAAGGATAAGCTCCCAGGGTACACTCTGTTCTACAAATATAAAGAAGGGGAGCCGATTGGCCCCCCTTCTTGGTTGGATATTTAAGATTATTGCAAATTAGTCGTCAGAACACGTACTTTTTTTTCAGAGACTCTCTTTGCTTCAATCCTCATCACTATCATCGTCGTCATCGTCATCACCGTCATCATTTTCGTCTTCATCCCACTCGTTCCCGTGGCAAGTGAAGCATGACGGGGCAACGCCACCGGAATCTGGTCCGGTCAGCTCGCTACCGTGGCAGAAAATGCAGCCGTTGCTGAACGGCTTGTCCTTGCCGGGCGCGTGCATGACCCCGTCTTCCTCATCAGTATGATCAGGTGGCGGATTGAAGCCGCTGTCATTGTCGTCATCACTATCATCATCGTCATCACTATTATCGTCACCATCACTGTCATCGTCGCCATCACTATCATCGTCGTCGGAGCATGGGCCCAGGGTATCCCCGTGGGCCAAGTGGTCGGGAAGTGCATTCACGCTTACCGTTTTTGTCTTCTTCCCTTTGTGACAGATCGTCACCCTGTTCGTTACCATATCACAGATATCCGTATCCTCGTTGCAGGTCGACCCTGAAGGGCAGGGATCGCCCGCGCTCATGCATCCTGCAGCAGGATCACAGATCTCCTCACCGGTACAGAACAACCCGTCGTCAGGACAGACGGAATCATCCGGCGTATTCATACATGCATTGTTGATCTCGTCGCAGGTATCCACGGTACAGCCGACGCCGTCATCACAGTCGGGCGGTGTACCCGGCTGGCAGGTGCCGGTAGCGGTGTCACAGGTCTCCGCACCGTTGCAGAACATGCCATCATCGCAGTCTGCGTCATCTATGCACTCGGGTATGTTTACACATTCACCGGTCCCAGGATCACATTGCAAACCGGCAGGACACTCCAGCGGCGTAAAGATGCAGCCGGCGACCGGATCACAGCTGCCGGTTGTGCAAAGGTTCCCATCATCGCACTCCAGCACTGAACCAGACTGGCAATCGTTGAACGGATCACAGGTTTCGCTACCGTTGCAGACGTTATTGTCGTCGCAGAAAATGTTATCCGGTATACTCATACATACATCGTTGACCTCGTCACAGGTATCCGCGGTACAGCCGACGCCGTCATCGCAGTCGACTGGAGTCCCCGGCTGGCAGGTACCGGTAGCAATGTCACAGATCTCCGCACCGTCGCAGAAAAATCCATTATCACAATCCGCATCAACTGTACACTGGGGTATGTTTACACATGCACCGGTCCCGGAATCACATTGCTGACCAGCGGGACACTCCGCCGGTACATTTGCGCAACCGGACAGTGCATCGCAGCTGTCGGTTGTGCAAAGCTCCAGATCATCGCAATCCAGCGGTGTACCCGGCTGGCAATCGTTGAGCGGATCGCAGGTTTCGCTGCCGTTGCAGACGTTGTTGTCGTCGCAGGAAATATCATCCGCAGTGCTCATACATACATCGTTGACCTCGTCGCAGGTATCAGAGGTACAGCCGACGCCGTCATCGCAGTCGACAGTAGTTCCCGGCTGGCAGGTGCCGCTTGCGTCGCAGGTCTCCGCACCGTCGCAGAACACGCCATTATCGCAGTCCGCATCAACTGTGCACTCAGGCGCTACGCAATCGGGGTCATCCATGTCGTAGAGCAGATCTCCGTCGTTGTCCAGGCCTTGTCCGTTATCGCTGTAATCCTCGCCACCATCTACCGAGGCCACCAGGCATGGATCAATCAGATTCACGTCGTCTCTAGAATAGTAAGGTGGCAGAACGTTCTCCCCAACGGTGGTGAAGGTATCGGGATCGTTATCTTGATGGCAGCCGCCACAGAACACCCCTTCATCCGTGTGGCGCTGGCGGAGACCAGCCCCGGTGACCTGCCCGCCGGCTTGGTCTTCCGCCCGGCCATGACAACCTATGCAGCTTATGCCATCGCTGCTTTCAAACGTACTCACGGGAAGGCTGCCTGGGTTGCTTGGGTGGCATAGAGCGCAGTTGCCGGTCATTGCAGATACATGCAATTGATGTGTAGGATCCGACGAATTTTGGAACCCGGGATGACATTCGGAACAGTTATCACCCACATCGTCCGCCGATTGATACGTTTCATATGCATTGACATTAGGTGCCCAGGCGGCGAATGCTGCAAGGGCGATGATACAGACACTTAGAATCGAAATTTTCTTCATATTCCCTCCTTATTCTTTTGCATGACTCATACATTCAATATTTGGGAAAATAAGCCTTATTGATTTTTCCCTTCAACTTCAGGCGAAAAGGATAGACATACATTTCAATTATGGGCATCACCTCCTTTCTTTACAATATTGAAAGGTCAAATTACGGATTGTTTGTTGAAGTTTCCCTTTCAAGTGGTTATTGCAAATATATTTGCATGCCGGGACTGATTGCATCTAATACGCCCAGGCAAATAAATATTTTGAGCCGTAATACAATCGGCATTGCTATGCTGGCATGTGTCATGGGAGTAGATAGCAAGAAGGATGCCAATGGTAAAAAATAATAATAACCTATTGTTTTAATAAAGAAAAAAAGACTAAGGCGAGATATTGTCTTTAGGCGTGATTTCTAATTGTGCATGATATTCCATACACTTTGTAAACAGAAAAAAAGGGGGATGATCTTTATTCCTATACATCTTATAAAGTTACCTGATATGTATGCATTTCAATACATCAGGTAAACTTTTTTTACCTGTGAGGTTCAAGCGCGTAAAGCTTTTGATAATTGCTCGGGAAAATCGTTTTCCATAAGAAAAAACTATTTCAGCTCCAGGCAATCAGATATATGCGAGAATATTTTTCAGAAGTGAAAAATGAGTGGAACAGCAGGCTTGTGATCTTGAATTTAGAGTTTGAAGTCCTGGGGCGTAATAGCATGTTTTTTCATGAGATTATAGAGATCGGCCCGGTATTTTCCGGCTAATTCTGCTGCTTTGCTGACATTACCGTTGGTGATTTTAAGAAGATTGTGCAGATATTTTCTTTCAAATCCGGCGCGTGCTTCCTTAAGAGTGAGCATTTCGTCATGACCCGTTTTTGCCTGTAGAATAAGATCATCTTTAAGGGTATTGCTGTTTGTCATGGCAATGGCATATTCAATGGTATTTTCAAGCTCCCTGACATTACCCGGCCAATCATGAAGCATAAGTTTCTGCATTGCAGCCGGAGTGATGGATTTAACCTTTTTCCCCATTAGATCACTGAATTTTTGGATAAAGTGATCAACAAGAGGTGGAATATCTTCTTTTCTGTCCTTTAGAAGGGGGAGCTCAACCGGAATGACATGGATCCGGTAAAATAGATCCTCACGGAAATTCCCATTTTTCACCTCCTCCTTCAAATCCTTATTGGTTGCTACAATAATACGGACATCCACAGAGACAGGTTCTTCACTTCCCAATGGAACGAATGTTTTTTCCTGGAGAACCCGCAATAATTTCGCCTGAATAGAAAGAGGCATGTCACCTATTTCATCAAGAAAAATAGTTCCTTTATCTGCCCTGGTGAAAACTCCTTTACTGTTTTTCACTGCACCGGTAAAGGCTCCTTTCTCAAATCCGAAAAGTTCACTCTCCAGCAATGATTCAGGAATAGCAGCACAGTTAATTGCCAGGAATGAAAAATCTTTCCTCTGACTGGAAATATGAATCGCCTTGGCTATCAGTTCTTTACCTGTGCCGCTGGCTCCGTAAATAGCGACATTTGATTCTGTGTCGGCAATTCGTGCAACCTTATCAAGAACGCTCCGCATCCGTTCACTTTTGGCAATAATATTTGCAAAATTAAACCGCTCCTCCAGAAGCTCTTTTAAGCGGCTGATCTCCCTCGTCAGTTGATTTTTTTCCCGGGCACGTTCAATCTGCAAAATCAACTCCCGGGAGTCAAAAGGTTTGGTCAAATAGGTGAAGGCGCCACGCCTCATAGCCTCGACCGCACTTTCTATGCTGCCGTGGGCAGTCAAGATGATCACCGGCATATCCGGATGAATAAGTCGAAGTTCCTCCATTAATGAAATGCCATCCTGCTTGACCAGCTGCAAGTCAATAACTGCAACATCAAAAACCTCCCGGATGGCAGCTTCTTTTGCCGCATTTTCATGATCAACTGCGACGACATCATATCCTGAATCTTCCAGCCTCATGTGAATAAGGTCTAAAAGGTTTCTGTCGTCATCAACGACCAGTATTTTAGTTTTCGCCATAACGTAAATATATATCTGTCAGCGGGTTAGTTGTTTTTTCTGCTGCTCAATATCAATATCAATCTGCTGTATTTTTTCTATGGTTCCAAAAAGTCCGAGCCAAATTCGCGACTCTTCAGCCAACTCGCTATCCGGAAACTCTTTGATTAAGGCATGAAAGTAGTTCTGCGATTTCTTGTAATCCTTTGCCGGGTTGTCAACATGAGCATATATGAGGCCAAGATTATAGAGCGCCTCATCTGCCGGCTTCTTTTTGCCGACTTCCTGCAAAATCAGCAAATTTTCCTGCACAGCTTTTTTGAAATTCTGATTTGTAACAATTTTACGCGGCGTAGAAAGCGGTACAGATTTTTTCTTGGTTTCTACAATTATTTCTTTTTGCGATGCTTTTTCTTCTGCCGCAGTGGTCAACTTTTCCTTGGTCGCAATAGTATCAAATAAGCTGATATAGGTTTTTGCTTCCGAGGTAAGCGAAGAATCAGGAAAATTCTCAATGAGCTTCTCAAAATAATATTGTGACAAAGCATAATCCTTGCTTTTATAATCATGGTGTGCATAAACTTCACCCAGAATATAAAGAGCCACATCTGCCGGAGGTTCCGTTTCACTTTCTTCGAGGACCTGTTCGCTTTGCACAATAATGGTTTCGAAAAAACCGTCTGCCATACTTGCCCTGTATTGCTCCAACTGCTCGTGCGCTTTTGAGACAGCGTTTTTGTCTTGTAACGGAGCACAAGCGACAATGTTGAGGAGAACAGCAATTATTATGGTAGCGGTAAAGTGAAATAAAACGTACTTCCCCGTCCTTCCTGACTTGTTGCCCAAACCTTTCCTCCATGAGCATGGATTATCTGTTTAACAGTAGCCAATCCTAACCCTGTTCCCATTATCTTTTCACCTTTTGCCGCAACTATCTGTTGAAATTTATGAAATATTCTTCCGAGGTCTTCCTCACGTATGCCGATACCTGTATCATGCACTGCAATTTCAACAAAATCTTCCTTTTCATGGGTTTCAAGTTTTATAGAACCGTCTTCAGGGGTAAACTTGATAGCGTTTCCAATAATATTTCGTAAAACCTGCAGCATCCTCTCCTGATCAACGTTAACAGTCTGCAGGGCCAGGCATTTATTATCTATATATATATGTTTTGCTTCGGCTAAAGGCGTCAATTCTTCCAGAGATTTGTTTACCAGAAAGTAAAGATCTGTTGCTGCATATTGATATTTCAGCATCCCTGCTTCCATTTTGGAAAGATCCAACAATGAATTTACCAAATCTATCAAACGATTGCTTGCCTGGACTATTATTTTAAGAATGCGCTGCTGCTTTGCAGTTATCCCTCCGCCAAGACCCTCAAGAAGCATTGAAGTTCCCTCTTTTATAGAAGCAAGGGGCGTTCTCAACTCGTGGGACATATGCGCAAAGAAATCGGACTTGATATCATCCACTTCCTGCAGCTTATGACACATGGTGTTAATAGCTGCAGCCAGTTCGGCGATAACAGGTGGTGATGTGACCTCGAGATCCCCCCTGAAATTTCCCTGGGATATTTTTATTGTTTTTGCCCGCATCACATCCAATGGTTTCTTAATGCTCCTGGTGATAATGAAAGCAACAATCAGGCCGGTTGATAAAGCAAAAATTGAAATCATTATGGCAACATTTTTCGCTTTATCACCGCTTTCACTTAAATTGACAATCTTGGTAAATATATTTTTCTCACTTGAATGCCTGATTTTTTTCAGCTGCTCAATAATTGTATCGGCAATTTTTTTCTTTTCTGCCGCATACTGTTCCGCTGGGTATGATCTGGCATTTCTTATCAGTTCTCGTTCTTCGGAAACCAGACGGCCAAATTTCTGGTGCTGAGCACCGATTGTATAGAATAAAAGTATAATTTCCTCTGAGGTTGTTTTTGTGACAGCTTCTTTCAGGAGCTGATTGAATTCATTTTCCGCCAGCAGGTAGTTTTCATAGAGCGCTTCATCTTTTAAGATAACAAATTTTCGGTCATAACGGGACTCTGACAGCAGGGCATCGGAAAGTTGCTTGGAGTATTCGAGGATTGATGTATCGTTCAGGATAATCGACCGGGTTGTTTGATTAAATCTGCTGAGATGGTAGATGAAATAGAGGCTGACCCCGGCAAGCATACTGAACAGCAGGAGATAACTGATTACAAGCCTGGCAAATATTGATAAGCGCATGTCCCTTGTCTTATGATGTCATTATTAAGGTTTATTGATCCCGGCAGAAAGTTCGATTGATATAAATCTCCTCAATGCCGGTCAGACGATTCAAGCCATATCTGCACAAACACCTTCACGGACCAGTGCATGCTTTTTTGTCATGCAGCTCAATTTTTACATTATATGCATTTGATGTCTAGTGTGCCAGAAACCTCATGCTGTATCAATATCTCAGGACCTTTGCTGCATAAATCGGGGTAAAATCCCATTTATCACGTAAAATTTTTTTTTATTTTGCAGCGTGTAATTGAAGCCGGACAGGTGCTTACAAAAGAAACCGCAAATGCATACCCTTCGAGCTGTTTAATAAACTCGGATTTACAAAAATAAACCCATGGCAGAAGCGGCCGATCTTTGGCAAAGTTAGATATATGAGTTATGCCGGGTGCGCGTAAAGGGGTAATAATGCCAGCAAGACGGATTTACCCCATGGATCTTAATGAGTGAATATTTACACAAATCATAGTGCAGCAAACAACTAAGCTGCAAGAGTTCGATAAATGTTCGCAATAGTAAATCAAGATAGTTTAGCTCATGTTACTGACCCTTGGAGTATCTTTTATGAGTAGAGGAGCAAAGATTGACAAGAAGAAACAGGTGGCTGAAGAACTCGAGCGCAAAAGAACGCTGCGCAACAGGGCCGAGGATGTTTTGCGGGAAAAACACAAAGGCAAGATAACGAGAACCCCGGAGGAAGTTGAAAGTTTAATACACGAACTTGAGGTCCATCAGATTGAGCTTGAAATGCAAAACGAGGAACTGCGCCATGCTCAGATGGCATTACTGGAATCCTGCGACCATTATGCTGACCTCTACGACAATGCTCCAGTCGGTTACATTACAATCAATGATAAAGGATTAGTCCTCGGCGCGAACATAACCGTGGCTGATTTGCTGCACACAGAACGGAGAAAGTTGGCCAACAAGCGGTTTTCCCGGTTCATTTTTGATGATGACCAGGATATTTACTATAAATACCGCCAAAACCTTCTTGAAAATAATGAGAGGATTTCATGTGAACTGCGGATGATGAAAACCGGGGGCCGGCAATTCTGGGCAAAGTTGGACTCTGTTCCCATGAATATTGATGGTGAAAATCCCGTTCATTTTCGAATAGCGATCACCGACATTACCAAGCTCAAACAGGTGGAGGAAAATTTAAGGACTACAGATAAGCGTTTCAATAATGTTCTGAAATTGATGAAAAGCGGTGTCGGAATTTATAAGGCGATTGATGATGGTGAGGATTTCATTATTATCCATTCCTACCAGGCGGAGCTCTCGAGGTTAATTGAAACCAGTAAAGAATTAACAGGGAAAAGACTCCTGGATGTTTTTCCGGAAATTAAAGAACACGGATTGCTGGATGTTTTAAAACGTGTCTGGCATACAGGAAAACCCGAAAACCATACTGTTACCATGTCTGATGGTGAGGATAACATAGGTTGGCGGGAAAATTATATATATAGGCTTCCCACCGGAGAGATAGTATCCATTTATGAAGATATTACCGATCGCATGAAGATGGATATAGCGCTGCGTGACAGCGAGTATCTGTTCCGGTCCATTTTTGAAACGAGTCCTAATCCCATTAATATCAACAGACTGAAAGACGGAAAGTTCATTGCTGTAAATCATAGTTTCCTCAAGCTGATGGGTTATGCCGAGAGTGAGGTAATCGGTAAAACGGGTTTTGATATCAATGCCTGGCACGATCTGGCAAACCGCAAACTTTTTTTTGACATACTCTTGAAAGATGGGAAGGTAGAGAATTTTGGGGCCAAATTCCGGCGTAAGGATGGCTCTCTGTTGACCGCTCAAGTTTCGTCTGCACTGATAATGTATAAGAATGAAGAGCATCTTCTTGCAATTACCCGCGATATAACGGATCTGAAAAATGCCGAAAAGGCATTACAGAAGTCCCACGAACAACTGAAGAAAATGTACGCAATCAGGACTGGGGAGTTAGAAGATTCCGAGGTCAAATATTCCACCCTGGTGGAGGCTCTGCTGACCGGTGTCCATATGACTGATAAAGAGGAAATAGTGTTCAATAATGTGCAGTTCGAAAAAATATTCGGTTATGAAAAACATGAACTGCAGAACACGAGCATATTAGAATTAATCCATCCCCAGGACAAAGAGAAATTTAAAGAAATGTCACTAGCGCAGGACAATGAAGGTGAAGAGTTTGAAATCAGGGGGGTGAAAAAAAACGGCGACACTATCTACCTGCAGGGGAGAAACTCGACTCTTGATTTTAAGGGCAGAAAAATCATTTTAGGAAATATATCCGATATCACCAAGCGTAAACTGGCGGAGAAGGAATTACTCCATGCAAAGATAAACTATCGAATAGTAGCTGATTATACTTACGACTGGGAATGGTGGTCAGACCATGACGGCACATTCCGCTATGTTTCCCCTGCATGTGAGCGCATTACCGGTTATAAGGCAGAGCAGTTTCTTGAAAATGGAAGTTTACTCAGGAAAATCATTGTTCCTGAAGACAGGGATATGTGGGACGAACATGATCATGAGTCCCATAAGGATGTCGGACTGCGCGAAATGCAATTCCGCATCAAGAGACCAAATGGAGATATCCGCTGGATAGAACATGCATGCCAGCCGGTATACACAAAAGAAAACGAGTACTTAGGCTTTCGCGCCAGTAACCGGGATACCACCGAGCGCAAGCTGGTAGAAAGAACGCTCAATGAGAACCGCAGGAGGCTGATCAAGGCCGAACAGATCGCGCGTATGGGCTTCATGGATTGGAACCTGACGACGAATGAAATAGTGATGTCCAGGGAATTGTGCGACCTGTATGGGATTGATCCGGGAATGATTACGAGCGTTGAACAGATCGTGGAAATGGTGCATCCTGATGATATTCAGTTCGTGCAAGAGAATCTCAATTCAGCCATGCAGGGTTTACGTGAATACAACATTGACCACCGCATGGTCAGACCGGACGGTAAAGTCATATGGGTGCACGCACGTGCAGACTTGGAACGGGACAAAGATGGCAGGCCCGGTTTCCTGATTGGCACTGTGATAGACATCACTGAACGTAAGCGGGCAGAAAAAGAAAGGGATAAAGCCGATGCAGAATTGCGCCTTCTTTCAACTCAACTCCTGTCAGCCGAAGAAAGGGAAAGAAAACGCATAGCCAATGAAATCCATGACAGTATCGGCCAGGCTCTGTCGGCCATTAAATTCAGTATTGAAAATTCGTTATTATCCATCGAGACAGGTGCCCTCTCTTCTACCCGGACGTCTCTTGAAAAGATTGTTCCCCTTACCCAGCAGACCATCGAGGAAGTCAGAAGGATAATCATGGACCTGCGTCCCTCTATTCTGGATGACCTGGGGCTCAAAGCGACTATCTCCTGGTTTTGCCGTGAATTCGAAACTGTTTATAGTGATATTGATGTTGAGACTGCAATACATGTTGAAGAATCCGACATTCCGGTGCAGATGAAAACGGTTATCTACAGAATTTTGCAGGAAGCTTTTAATAATGCCGCAAAACACAGCCGCACCGAACATATCCGTTTCAAACTGACGAAGAGCCGGGGCCATTTGGAATTGCTGGTTGAAGATGAGGGCTGCGGCTTTATTGTTGAAGAAGTTCTTGCCAGAACTTCTGACAAGAGAGGGATGGGGCTCGCCAGTATGCACGAACGCGCCCTGTTGTCAGGTGGGGACATCAGTTTCCTGTCAAAACCGGGAGTCGGCACCAAAATTCAGGTCTCATGGCCGATGAAGGCAATGTTTTTGAATACGGACGACATTTCAGTCAGCCCCGGCAAATCTAACAAGACCGCGCAGTGATAGTGTATTTTTAAAAAATCCTCTGACCAGATCTAAATAATTTTATTTTCGATGGCATAAGCGGTAAGAGCTGCTGTATTATGGAGATCGAGTTTTTTCATGAGGTTGGCCCGGTGTTTTTCAACGGTCTTTTTACTTATAAAAAGATGATCGGCAATATCTTTGTTTTTGTAGCCTTCGGCAATCAGTTTCAGGATTTCCCTTTCCCGGGAGGTAAGATTATCCCATGCTGAGATGGCCTTTCCCTCCATTCTGTTTTCCAGATACACTTCAACTATTTTTTCCGAAATGCTCGGGCTGAGAAATATTTTCCCGTCCATTACATATTGAATTGCCAGGAACAGCTCACGCTGGGAGGCATCCTTCAGGACATAACCGTTGGCGCCGGCATCCAGCGTGGCCAGAACATATTCATCGCTTTTATGGACAGTGAGGGCAATTATCTTTATCAGAGGATTGCGGCTCTTGATTTCTCGTATTGCCTCCATGCCGTTCAATTTGGGCATGGAAAGATCAATTAACACAAGATCCGGCAAAAGTTTGTCCACAACGCGGATGGCTTCCCGTCCGTCTCCTGCCTCTCCAACAACTTCAAGATCCTTTTGGGTGGCGAGCAGAGCCCGCAGTCCCGCCCGCAGAATTGTGTGGTCCTCGGCAATAACGATTCGCTGTTTGGTATCCATCAGGCGTATACCTTACAATAGTTTTCCTGTCCAGTTGGTTAAACTCAGCAATCGTGCTTTTCTGCAAGAGCATCTTTACCGATTCTACCTGCCCCCCATAAAATATACTGTCTTATTGAGTTAAATATACAGGTATATCTCCATTTATCATTTCAGTTTTAGTAAGTAAAGAATGAAATTGCAGATTCAGGCAAATGAAAAACTGCATGAAGTCATGACTTGCCGCGAATCAAGAGTCATCAATATTCAGGTGTGAAAATAATGAGCAAAATATTAGTGCTGGAAAAAAATTCATTTTTTTGCGAGTTTCTGCAAAATCTCCTGCAAAGCCGGTTTCCGGAAATTGACATTAAAATTGCCCTCAACCAGGAAGAATGCCTGACCGCAATGCTTAATTTCAAGCCGCATATTCTGTTCCTGAATGTAAATCAACGGGAAGGTAAAGATGGTTTGGAACTGTTGGGCAAAATACGAGAAATGGATGCAACCACTACCATAATTATCTTAGCGGAATATGACTTATCCGAATACAGAAAAGTGGCGATTCTGGAAGGGGCCAACCATTTCATCTCCAAAGAGTTATGTACCGGCAAAGAAATCCTGGCACTGACAAAAAACATCCTCGGAATGCCATTATTTTCAGGTAAGGAGGCTAATGGAAGTGAACACGGGGGTAGGGCGACTAATGAGGAGAGTCTGGATCCTCCGCTTGAGCGCAGAAAAAAAAATAATGGTGGGCAGGCAATAAAGTTGAAGTATCTGAAAAAACATTCTGACCGGAGGAATAATGAAGTTACACCATAGGCTTTATCATCTGCGAATTTGTGTTTTGTTACCAAACCGCAAGGTGTCGGGGTCTTTATAACAAACAATCTTTTATCAATTGGCTAAACAGTGGAGATATTGATGCAGAAAAAAAATGCCCATACAATTCTGGTTGTTGATGATGAACCTGCAATACTTGAAATCGTTGAGGAATCATTAAATATGGCAGGGTATAATACACTCTGTGCTTCTAACGGTCATCAGGCTTTAGATCTGGTTAAAACAGGAAATGCAGCAGTTGATCTCCTCTTAACAGACGTCTGTATGCCCGGTATAACCGGAATTGATCTAGCTAAGCGGTTTGTCGTCCTGTTTCCGGAAATAAAAACACTCTTCATGTCCGGTGTAATCTCGCACCCTGATCTCTATTCCTCTTTCCTTGAGAAAAAATTTGTTCTCATACAGAAACCCTTTGAACTGGAGATCATGCTGTCAATAGTGAAAAAAGCATTGAACACACCTGTGGAAGAATTTTTTTGCTACTATGCCGTCGCCAACAGAGGAAAAGAACAACTTGCGGCCGCAGGAAAGAACAATTGGGAGCGTCGTTTAACATCAGCAGAGGCAAGGATACCTGAAAAAATCTTGAAATGATTTTTTAAGGCTTGCTTGAACTGATTGTAAAGGCGGTGCATCCATCTAAGACGAGGAGGATCAAAGAGCAACATGGAAGGTTACAGGCAAGAGGGCTATGACCTGGGATTCAGAGATGGCCAAAGAACAGGCGGGAGAATAAACAAAATATACACGGATGCTTTGTTCGCAGGCAGAAAAAACAATTTATCTCCTGAAGAGTCCCGTGCATTCATTACGGGATGGCATGATGGATTTACAGATGGCGTGGCTGAAATTGTAAAAAGAATGGTTTGTGAAGAAGGACTTGTGACGCAATATTTTCAAGATTTTAAGCTATAAAGCCGGCGGGGAACATCCATGACGCCGGAAGCCTTCTTAAATGACCTTATCTACTGTTTCACTGTGATTATTTTATTCTCTTTTAGGGAAAATACCCCGGGGGTTGGTGCGTTTGTCATACCCGCTAAAGCGGGTAACCAGGAATGTAAAATGTTAAGTAATGACTGGATTCCCGATCAACAGACTTCGGGAATGACGACAGTTGATACCCTGTGGCTTGCTGCGGGGTAGTTAATTATGAACGACAAATTTACCATAAAAAAACCAGTATATAAGGTTTACGGATTAGCTAAAAAGAAAACGCTTCATAAGCGGATCGCAGACGTACAGCAAAGGGTAACCAAAGGAAAGAAGTACCTGTCCCAAGAGGAAGTACAAAAACTTATCCACGAGTTGGAGATACACCAGATTGAACTGGAAATGCAGAACGAAGAGCTGCGCCTGACCCAACAGGAACTGGTGAAATCAAATGACCGTTTTGCCGATCTTTATGATTTCGCTCCTGTCGGTTATGTCACCATAAACAATAAAGGACTGATCCTCGAGGCCAACCTGACATTGACGAATATGTTAGGCATTGAAAAATCTCTCCTGATCAAGAAGCGCTTATCTGATTATATTGTGCCTGAAGACCAGCACAAATACTATAAGTACATTCATAATCATCTTAATATTAAGGGGCATCATTCCATTGAATTACGTTTGCGGGAAAAAGTGAGCGGCTATTTCTGGAGCAAATTTGATGGTGCCACGGTGGAAGGTGTTGATGTAAACAACAGGCAAATTCGATTTGCCATCAGTGATATCACCAGTCTAAAGCTGGTAGCCAAGGAATTGCGGGAGAATGAAAACAAACTCCAGTCCTTATACACCGCAATGAATGAAGGGGTGTGCCAGCATGAAATAGTATATAATCTTGCAGGCAGCGTGGTTGATTATAGAATTCTGAACGTAAATCCGTCTTATGAAACAATTACCGGCCTTAAAAAAGATAATGTTATCGGCCGCTTAGCCTCGGAACTTTACGGCACAGGCGAGCCGCCCTTTCTGGATGTTTTTGCCAAGGTTGCCTCCACTGGAGAATCAATCGTTTTTGAAACCTTTTTCCCGCCGCTGCAAAAACATTTCCATGTCTCGGTTTTTTCACCTGAAAAAGGCAAGTTTGCCACAGTCTTTTCAGATATTACCCATTACAAAAAGATTGAAGCAGAATTAAAAAGCAGTTCTGAGAAAATTGAATTATTTGCCTATTCGGTGGCACATGACCTTAAGAATCCGGCAGATGGTCTCCATGGTCTGACCAAACTTCTCAGCAAGAAGTACAAAGATAAGATGCCTGGAGAAGGGAAACATTTATGTGATCAAATTGCGCTTTCAGCGGAAAGAATTTCAACGCTTGCTGAAACGATCAATATTTTTGTGGCAGCCAAAGAAACTCCGCTTAGCATAGAAAAAATTTCATTAAAAAAGATTTTTATAATGATTCGGGAAGAGTTTTCCTCACAGTTGCATGAGCGTTCTATAAAATGGATAGAGCCCGGAAATCTTCCGGAGACGATTTACGCTGACCGTATCGCTATTCTCAGAGTTTTAAGAAACCTGATAGATAATGCCTTTAAATATGCGGGTAAAAATCTAAGTAGAATTGAAATTGCTTATACAGGAACAGGGGATTTTCACATCCTCTCTGTAAAAGATGACGGCAAAGGCATAAAAAACGAAGATGCAAAAAACATTTTTGGCGCTTTCAAGCGGCATGCGGATGTCGGGGAAATTCATGGCACAGGACTGGGTCTGACCATAGTGAAAGAACTTGTTGAACTTCATAAAGGCGAAGTATGGGTAGAGCCAAACCCGAAGGGTGGAACCATTTTTAATATCTCCATCTCAAAATATTTACTGTAATGTATCACCGTAACGTCAAAAACATCTTCTATTTCTTTCCCGGCCTGTTACCCGGCATTGAAGAACGCCTTATCCCTTTACTGTTTTTCTTCACGTGCATGTGTATGACATTTTCGTGGAGCTTTACCTTAATGCCCAGTATAATTTTTAAAATGGTAACTCCTTAAATTATCATGGAGAAAATAGCAATTTCATGCAACCCGGCTTTACAATGACCATTGAATTTTCTAACAAAAATGTATAGTCTTTAATTAATTGAGCAATCAAAAATCAGCGCATCAGGAGTAGGTGTAATGTTTTTATAAAGTGCCTGCTAATTAAACTCAGCTTGAAGAACTTGATCGGAGTCTCCCCCAGGTCGCTTTCCTCCCGCCTGGGCGGGGAAGACAATACTATTCAGGAGAGAGTAAATGGTTACGAAAAAGAAAAAACAATCCGGAGTTGCCTCCCCTAAAACCGGTGCCCGGAAAAAAACCGCTGCCAAGCAGAAAGTTAAGGCGGCTGTTTCCAAAGCCCGAAAGACAGACTCTCCCCCCTCTAATAAGAAACTAATCATAGTGGGCATTGGTGCCTCAGCCGGAGGTTTGGAGGCTTTTGAGGCCTTTTTCAATGCCATGCCGCCTGACAGCAACATGGCCTTTGTGGTGATCGCCCATCTTGACCCCACCCACGTAAGCATTCTGCCCGAATTAATCCAGAAAAAAACAAAATTGTCGGTTTCTGCCATAAAAGACGGCACTGTAGTAAAACCAAATTCTGTATATGTCATCCCCCCCAATAAGGATATTTCCATTTTAAACGGTACACTTCAGCTTCTGGAACCGCCGAAACCGCGGGGCTTCAACCTGCCGATTGATACCTTTTTTAGGGCCCTGGCGAACGATCAGGGCTCCAATGCAGTTTGCGTTATCCTTTCCGGTACCGGTACAGACGGCACGATAGGTCTGCGGGCAATTAAAAGTGAGGGCGGCATGGCCATGGTGCAGGATGAAAAATCCTCCAAGTATGACGGTATGCCGCGCAGCGCCATGGCAACGAATCTTGTCGATTTTATTCTGCCTCCGGCTAAGATGCCTGAACAGCTGATCAGCTATATGAAACATGTGCTCAAGGGCAAACCTCTTGAACTTCCCGCTGATACAGAAAGGATCCCCAACGCCCTGCAGAAAATATATATCCTGCTGAGATCAAGAACCGGTCATGATTTTTCCAACTATAAGATCAATACGATCTGCCGCCGGGTCGAGCGACGTATGCATATTCATCAGATAGACAATATCTCGGACTATGTACGCTATGTCAGTGACAGTGAAAGAGAGACCACCATTCTGTTCAAGGAGCTTTTAATAGGGGTCACCAATTTCTTCCGGGACCCAAAGGCTTTCGAGGTGCTTCAAAACAAGGTTATGCCTGAACTGCTCAGTAAAAAGCCGGACAATTATACATTGCGAGTCTGGGTTCCCGGTTGCAGCACAGGCGAGGAAGCCTATTCAATAGCGATCCTTCTGGAGGAGTGTCGAAAGCATATAAATCATCATTTCAATGTACAGATATTCGGCACTGATATTGACGAGGAGGCTGTTAAAACGGCCCGTGCCGGTCTTTACCCGAACAGTATTGGAGCAGATGTCAATCCGGAGCGTTTGCAACGTTATTTCCACAAAGAAGATGAAAACTACCGGATAAAAAAAACAATTCGCGAAAAACTTATATTTGCTTCTCAGAACCTGCTCAAAGATCCCCCCTTTACCAAACTAGACCTGATCAGTTGCCGGAACCTGCTGATCTACCTCGATCAGGAAGCGCAGCGCAGGGTTCTGTCCATTTTTCATTACAGTTTGAAGCCGGGCGGCATTCTTTTTCTCGGCTCTTCAGAGACCATCGGCCAGGCCACGAATTTCTTTACCAGCGTGGAAAGGAAATGGAAAATATACAAACAGAAATCGATCTCTCCAAAAGATGATCAAAAAGTTCTGGGCCTGTCGATGCCAGCCCCTGTCCATCATACCGAGATAACCGGGTTGCAACCGGAATCCATAAATAAAATTGAGGCACTCAGTGCCCATCAATTGGTTGAATCGATCCTGCAGGAAAGCGACATGCCGCCCTGCGTAATAATTGATGATGCTAACAACATTATATATGTGCACGGCCGCACCGGCAAATTTCTGGAGCCGGCCGCCGGAAAAGTAAGCGTCAATGTAATCGAGATGGCCAGGCAGGGATTCAAAGTCGAACTGGCAAATGCTATCCGCCGCGTTGCTGTAAGCAATAAGGAATTCATATACAGCGGCCTGCAAGTCCCCAGAAACGGTGATTATGTATACCTTGATCTTATTGTCAGGCCGATTCTGGCGGAAAGCGGCCTGAATGGCTTAAAGATGGTCATATTTGAGGAGACCTCCCAGCCGTCGAAAACCGTGAAAGTCAAAGCAAAGCGGCCAAAAGTCTCCAAGAAAAGCATGAAAGAGGAGAAGCTTGAGTTGGAATTGCAGTACACAAGGGAAAACCTGCAGACCACCATCGAGGAACTGGAAACATCCAATGAAGAGCTTAAATCCACCAACGAAGAACTGCAGTCCACCAATGAGGAACTGCAATCCACCAATGAGGAATTGGAAACCTCCAAGGAAGAACTGCAATCATTAAACGAGGAGACCGTTACGGTCAACGTGGAACTCCAGAGCCGCATAGATGAACTGTCAAAGGTTAATGATGATCTGAAGAATCTGCTTGACAGTATCGAGATCGCCGCCATTTTCCTGGATATTGACCTGAATATAAGGCGCTTTACACCTACAGCAACCACGATAATTCATCTGGAATTAATAGATGTGGGCCGTCCTCTGGAGCATTTTGCCATAAACCTGATTGATGTGAACTTGACTAAAGATGCGGCAAAGGTACTCAAGGACCTGGCAATACTGGAGAGAGAAGTCAAATCCAAGGATGGGGAGGTTTATCGTATGCGCTTGCGGCCCTATCGCACCATAAACAATGTGATTGACGGCGTGGTGATTACGTTTGAGGACATTAGCGCGCAGAAAAAAGTGGCAGACGCGCTTGTTAAATCAAACCGGGACCTTGAGCGCATGGTGCAGAAAGGGATATTGGATCTGGCCAAGGCTGACAAGGAGTTTAAAGGTGAGATCGCTGAGCAAAAAAAAATTGAAAAATTGCTCAAAATGAAAAAGAAAAAAGCATAAACAGTTTTGTATGAACAATACCCTGATATACAGGAAAGCGCCCAATGAACTGTTATTTAAACAGCATGAGGAATAATAACCGCGCCGGGGGCATGTCGTGGTAAAAATACAGCAAATTTTCTAATAAATCCGGAGATGGAGTGGAGAGAGGCGCAGCGTGAAATCTGGTAATAAAAAACTATATAGAGATCAACTGCTGAAACGAACAGAGCAGATTCTGGCGTTCAAAGGTGATGATCACCCGGGAACTCCAACAGATGAATTCCAGTCTCTGCTGCAGGAGCTTCGCACGCATCAGATAGAGCTTGAGCTGCAAAACGAAGAGCTCCTCCGAACCCAGGTTGAATTACTGGAGTCCCGCGACCGGTATGCCAATCTCTATAACTCCGCCCCGGTGAGCTATGTCACGGTCAACTCAAAAGGCATGATCATTGAAGCAAACCTGACCCTGGTTGAGATGCTGAACTTTGATAAGAATGATTTGCTGAACAACCCTTTTTCTTCCTGCATTTTCTTTGACGACCAGGACACTTACTACTCTCTCAGACATCTTATTGTCGCCAGCAGAAATAAACAGGGAAGCGAAATCAGGCTCCGGAAAAAATCCGGCGCTCATTTCTGGGTGAGAATAGATGGGGATCTGGTAGGAGGTGCTGAGCAGGAAACCGATGAAATTCAATTTGTTATTAAGGATATTTCTGGGCGTAAACAGGTTGAAGAAAAACTTGCCTCGGAACAGGAAAAGCTCGACGTTACCTTACAGAGCATTGCAGACGGAGTTGTCACTACAGATACACAGGGCACCATTATCCTGTTCAATAGAGTTGCGGAGAAACTGAGCGGCTGGTCTCAGGATGAGGTAATTGGCAGATCTTTGCAGGAAGTCTTTAACTTTATCAATATAAATAACCGGCAATCTGTTGGGTCCCTGTTAGATAATGTGCTGAAATCAGGCATGAACGCCTATTCTGGCAGTCCCATGGTCCTTATTGCAAAAGACGGGAAAGAACAAATTGTGGCTGAAAGCTGCTCTCCGGTCAGAGATAAAAAGGGTAAAGTTGTCGGTTTTGTCTGGGTTTTTCGAGATATTACCGAAAAACATAAAATGCAACTGGAACTCATCAAAACAAAGAAATTGGAGTCTATCGGAGTCCTGGCAGGGGGGATCGCCCATGATTTTAATAATATTCTTGCTTCCATTCTTGGCAATATCGATCTGGCGCAGTTTTTGATCAAACCTGATGAAGAAAAAGTACTTCAATTATTAAAACGGGCAAAGAAAGCCTCTCTGCGGGCAAAGGACCTGACCTATCAGTTGCTGACTTTTTCCAAGGGCGGCGAACCGGTTAAAACGATCGCCTCAATAGCTGAAGTAATAAAGGAATCCAGCGCCTTTGTTTTACAGGGCAGTAATGTAAAATGTGAGTATCATTTCCCAGTAGACCTTTGGCCGGTTGAGATTGATACAGGCCAGATGAGTCAAGTCATCCAGAACCTGATCTTCAATGCCATTCATGCCATGCCGGAAGGTGGTATTATTAAAATAGACTGCGAGAACATACCTGATGCCGCTAACCTGAAATTACCGATTGATAAGGACCGCTATGTCAAGATCTCCATTCAAGACTGCGGTGTCGGCATTCCTGCAGCGGTCTCGGGTTGGCCATAACCCATTCCATAATCCTTCAGCATGGCGGATATATTGCGGTGGAATCAAAATCGGGAAAAGGGACAACATTTATTCTTTACCTTGCCGCTTCAGTGGCTCAGGAGATAGAACGGCAACTGACCCCTGAACCTGTGAAAAAAGGAGGGTATAAAGGAAGAGCCCTTATCATGGATGATGAGGACATGGTCAGAGAGTTGGGCCGGGAGATGCTCACCCATTTGGGGTATGAAGTAGTGCTTGTCAAAGAAGGGAGTGAAGCCCTGACAATTTATAAAGAAAGCCGGGAAACAGGAAAACTTTTTGATTTTGTAATCATGGATTTGACAATCCCGGGGGGTATGGGAGGGGTAGAAACCATCAGGAAGTTATTGGCGTTTGATCCGCTGGCAAAAGTGATCGTAGCTAGCGGCTATTCAAACGATCCGGTCATGTCAAATTATAAGGATTATGGTTTTACAGGAGTCATCATTAAGCCGTACCTGATGATTGAATTAAGAGATGTGATACATGACGTTTTACAGGATTAGACAGTGGTGTCGTTTCCTGAAAAAAACAACGTGATAAATCATCAGCTGATATTTTTTACATGCTTGCATGTGGTTTAGCTTTTTTTGCAATACTCATAATTCAGACTGTCCGTTTATCAACCCATGGCCAAACTTAGGGAAGATATCTTTTCAAGTTAAAATTGTTACTCATACAGAAAGCGCAAATCCCGGTTTCACAAAAGCTCTTCTGTTAAGAGAAA
Organism: uncultured Desulfobulbaceae bacterium; assembly: GCA_947259115.1. GTDB lineage: Bacteria > Desulfobacterota > Desulfobulbia > Desulfobulbales > BM004 > BM004. The sequence goes on from CAMYKS010000014.1 coordinate 24,818, forward strand.
TTGTTCCTGGCTTAAAAGGCAGCATCCCATACATAGGAAAAGCTTTGGGGATAAAAGACCTTTGCTTTATTGCGCATGAATACAACAGGTATAAAAAAAATCACGCTGTATTGTATTCCATACATGTAGCATAACATTATAATATGTATAGGAATAATGATTATTTTCCACCTTCTTTGTTTGTGAGTTGTAGTGAATATCATACACAAATGGAAGTCAAGTTAAGAAACAATTTCACTCCCTTGTATTTTTTATATCTAACATAACAACCAGTTAACCGGGTTTTCTTAAGATTGGCATTCTCCTTGCTATCTCTTCACAAGAAAGCATTGCGATGTCGATTGTATTACGACTCAGAATATTCATTTGCCTTGAGTCATCAGGTGCAATCAGTCGTACCGGACAACCGTATAAATTTTGGATAGTAAATTGGAGGCAGGAGCCAAGACTACGTTAGTCATGGCATTTCATTAATATCAGGCTAGTAAAGAGGTTTTTAAATGGCAGAACAGATCAATCAACAAAAGGTTGCCTCGGCAGAGGAGATATTGAAGACAGAGATCATTGTCAACCAGGCCTTGCTTGACATCCTGCTTGCTAAGCAGGTCATTTCCGAGGAAGAACTGGTTAACTCCATACATAAATTAAGGCTGGAACAGGAGGAAAAGATCAAGTGACTGTCCTGAATAACGACGTCAGGCTGGAATACTGACATTCAAATGGAGTAGTCAGGGTATGGTCCATCTACCCTGCATTCGTTAGCCCGAATATTTAACCATTAAAAGTCAGGTGGCGGCCATGATTTAATAAAAGTTTATCGCCGGCTCCGGCAGTAGAGAGAGTCTGACCTATTACGCATTACGAGTTGGGCTTTTTCTGCTATTACAAAAGGGGAAGCCCGCTTCCGGGGGAGACGGAAACGGGCTTTTGAGGAGATGCAGGGGTCTTTGCAATGCTTTGTCAGAATTTCCAGGGTTGTGTCTGGTCTGAGCTTTTGGGGGGCGCTGATAGCTGTCAATCACCAGAAGCAATGAAGAACGCTATCGTGGCAAAGGACCCCTTGCGGTCGTGCCAGGAGTTGTTACTGTTTTTTATTCTTGTTGCAGTTGCGCCAGAAAATTTTTGAGTTAATAAGATCATTTGTTAATCATGGCTACAATGAGAAATGCTAATATCCAGATAATCGCAACTGTTCCTGATGCAACTATCAAAGTGTTAATTGCCTCACTCACCATATTTGAAATTCTTGAAGTATTTGTATTTGCCTGCATATTCACGAGTACCTCCTTACTTAAAAAAATTACTGGCTGATACTTTGGTTTAATTTACCGTTTTACCAATTGAGTCCGGTTGCGCCTTGATTGCGGAAAAGGGACGCTTTACCTAACCAATAGCAAATAGGGTGCCAAGTAGTTTCACCAAAACAATATTGCTCTATATAAGGTTTCCCAGGATTCTGAACTGTTCAGGTTGGTATATTTTTTTTCTAATAATTTTAAGGTGATAATATGGAAATTTGTTTTGGGATGTAAATATTTATCAGGAGCAGGGTAAGTGCTGGGGGAGGGTATGTTGGCAATAATTTAAGGTGAGAATGGAAAATCTCTTTACTGTTTTTTGTAAATTAAATTCACAAAAGTAAAGGAAGTTTACTTTGTTTTTTTTAGGTAAATACCCAGCGGCCTGTAGCGTTAGTTTGAGAAATATCCATGTTGAGGTACCCCGTGGCTTGCCGCAGGGAGGTTCATGTCATGAGTAACCGAGCAATGCTGATGCAGCTAAATCAGGCCATCTTGCCGCAGTTTATTGATTACAAGTGTAATGGCGGAATTCAAGCTTTTTATACTGTACCTGTATTCTGACTCTGAAGTTACGGACCAGACCAGTTTTTCTGAACTCACATCATAAAGGTTTGTTTTGAGAAAGAGTATTTCAACATCATATGCAGCAGTTCTGCCAGGCAGGCGTATTGCATCATAAAGGCCGTTATAGTAAATGTAAGGATTTGTGTTCTGCACAGCATAATAGACAGTTTTCTTGGTGCTGTCTACCAGGCTGGTGATAAGCACGCTGTCTATATCATATTTTTTAACCGCAGTTAATACCGTTTCACGGGTCAGCATGCTGTTATAGGGCAGTATTTCATAGGAGGGAACAGCTTCTATTCCCAGGCTTCTCAATTGGTTGACAAGTTCTCCCTCAAAAAGATTTTTGTACGTTATCTTTTTTGCTGCGCCAATAACTAAAATTCTTCCATACTGTTGCCCTACATAGGTTTCATCCATCCAGAAATCAGAAACAGTCGGTTTTTTTGTGCAAGCGGCAAGTGGTATAAAAATACATATCAGTACTATGGCGCATAATTTTGCATAGGTTTTCATCGAGTTCCCCTGTTGAAAAAAGAAGTATAAATTTCCCTGTTTTTAACATATCGATATTATGATAAATCCGCAATTATTTTGTGAGGATAGTATGTGGAATAATTGGGCGCGAATTGTGTTTCGTGTCCTTAATAGAATAATCCCGATTATAGACTTGACAAGCCATAATTCCGGCAACTAAGGTCATAAAAAAAGTAACGGCAATATTACGGGCAATAGGAGGCTGTCGGAGAATTGTAATCGTAACGAAAAAATGAGGAATTGAGATCAAATTTTTGGAAAATTGATGCGAATAGCAGCGCTATTTAAAGAAAATTTACTGAAATTTGAGCCGATTCTCTCGCTTTTGCAGTAGATTGGGAATTCTTCGACAGGCTCCTTGTAATGAATAAGGAATAGAGGTGTTTGCAAGGATGGCGGGGAGATTACAGATTAAATTTGCATTTAACACTATTGAAGATCGTCTGCTGTTTTGCATTTCCGAAAAGAGAGGCCATGCTTCCCGTGTTGATTTTCGGTTTTGGCTTACACGTCGGTTTGTGCATATATTTATGACAGCAATTGATAAAGTAATTGAAGACGAATTGGCAACAGATGTACAGGTGTCGCCCGATGCCATAGATGCCGTGAAAAAATTTCAACATGAGGCGGCATTGGCAAAGGCGGATTTTTCCAGCTCTTATGATGGCGATAATGATAATTGTACCGCCTTAAGAAACAAGCCCATCCTGGTTTCCACATTGAAAATAAAAAAGAAGTCTAAAGGCAAATATGTTTTTTCGTTTCTGAATAATAAGAAATTAGGGATTCACTTAACAGCCGGCATGGATCTCGTGCACTCCCTGCAGAAAATGCTTTTGGATTCTGTTAAGAATGCAGAATGGAATAAGCCATTGTTTAAGGCTGCGGCTGAAGAATCTAAATTAGTAGGGTCTGGCGGATATATCAGTTGATCCCGGGTATTTTATTAAAGATGTGGAAAAAATTTAATTACCACTTTAACTCCCTGTTTGGTTGAAAAAAAGATGTACTGCCCAATTGTAGGAACCCTTGGTTATGTCCTGTCCCCGGACCGTAAACAAACCCTTCTCATACATCGCAACTGCCGCGAGAATGATCATCATTTGAACAAATACAATGGTCTGGGTGGCAAGATGCTTGCCAATGAAGACGTCATGAGTTGCATGCGCAGGGAAATCATGGAAGAGGCAGGAATTGCATGTGAAGAAGTTCTTTTACGGGGCACAATTAACTGGACCGGATTCGGTCCCGAAGGTGAAAGTTGGCTGGGTTTTATTTTCAGAATTGACCGATTCAGCGGCACTCCTTTTACATCCAATGATGAGGGGAGTTTGAGCTGGGTTTCCATTAAGTCTCTGGATTCACTGCCCATGTGGGCGGGAGATCGATATTTTCTGCCGCTGGTTTTTGACGATAATCCCCAAATATTCCATGGGTATATGCCTTATAATGATGGACATCCTGTAAGCTGGAACTTTGTTAGGATTTGAAAAAAAATCAGGAATGCAACTACGGTAGAATCGGCGCAGGGTAGCCATAAACAGCTTGCTTTGTCATTACTGCAGGGGTATGATTTAGTAAAGTCAGTATAAGGTAAACTTTTCTTTGGATGAGAGTGTTTGATACGAATTACAACGTGGGAATTTGAGCCTTTTTCGGGGAAAATACAAACGACAGATGTGCTCAACGTGACTGATAGAGGAGAGATTTTCTAAAATGGAACATAACGAAGATTTGGCGCGGCTGGAGCTCTATGTTGAAAAGCTGATTGACAGCCACAATCAGTTAAAGAACAAGAATAGCGAAATGTATGACCAACTACAGGCAAAGCAGCAGGAAATTACTGACCTCCAGGAAATGGTAAAAAACCTCCAGGATGATAGAAGTGTGATGCATAACCGGGTTAGCGGTTTGCTCGATAGAATTGATGAATGGGAAAAAGCATTTGATCAGGAAGAACAGAAAAAAATGAGTGAATCAGGGGACAAAAAGACTAAAGCATTGTCCAAAAAGTCCTCGTCACTTTTTAATGTAGCCTCAGAACAATCTTCTGAGCCGGCATTGCGATAAACGACAGAAATTATGGAATTTTGCTTAATAATTGAAGTTTGATTAATGGTTTAGACAATGGAGCGATTGGTCAAATTAGAGGTGCTCGGCCAGGAATATCCATTGTATACCGATGTTCCTGAGGAAGATATTGAAGAAATTCTGCATTTGGTTAAAATGCAGATTGAGAACAACTCAAAATCTTCAAAAAGTTTGCTGCCGGCAAATAAGGTTGCAGTCTTAACCAGTCTTAATATGGCTGGCAAGTATGTGAGCTTGAAAAGGGATTTTGAACAATATAAACAGCAGATGAGCGAGCTCGTTGCGAGGTTGACGGCAATAATCGAAAATTCTCTGCCACCTGACAGTAAAACACAAACCGATTTCAATAAAACAGGTAACAGTGAAAGCGAATCCAGACTTGCTCAGAATGATTAAAAATGTTCTTATGGAGGTAGTAGAAAATTCAGGGATACTGAAATAACTGCTGACTGAATTACAAAAACGCTCCCCTGCGCTGTTGGTGATTAACAGGTAAAGTTTGAGCCAACTCTCAAAGATAGGGCGCCTCCGCTTATCCTGTATAGCAATTCGCTTAGGCGAAATTACTAGAAGGGGTTATGAGTATTGCCCACCTAGCATATGTTAGGTTCTATCTTTCTGTTGACACGGCAGGGCGGGGGTCTTTATTAAAGAGTACCACATCTCGGATTTATACTAAAACCGGGCTGTTTAATATATAGGTTGGGGAAATGGAAGATTTGTTTCCCAGCCATTTGAAAAAGAGAAACTCGAGGAACTTAGAGAAAAATCGGGAGTCATCAACTGGCAATAGCAATTCCTGAAAGATCAGGTTGATATAAAAAAGCAAGTAACGCATGCCACACCTGAAAAAGTTAAAGTATAAGGCAATTGTTCTATAGGTATTTTCACAGTTGAACTCCCGTTAATGGTTTTGGGGAGCTTAAGTATAATAATCATCCCTGTAAAAAAGTTGCTCATGCAACAGTAAGTGACTTTTTTTATCGTTCGGGGTGATGACACATAGCGGCAAATCAGAGTTCTCATCCGAGACTCTTTTGCCGGCAACTGCTAAGTATGTTGTCCTCCTCATTTTCTTTCTTCTAGGTATTTTCCGACAATAGCTTTCCTGCCTGTTTGCGTCTTAATGTTTTGGCGCTAAAACAGGGGGACGAAAAAGCTTTAATGCAATCGGGAGGTTTGGCTCCGTGAATATATTTAGTGAAACAATCCAGGCAGTGGCTTTTGTTCTCGCCGGTATCTTCGCCGGTATTGCAATCGGTGTTTATATCCGCAAACGGTTTACCGAAATACATCAGAAAAATATTGAAAGCCAGGGCAAACAGCTCATTGAAAAGGCAATTCGCGAAGCAGAGCAGATAAAGAAAGAGAACCAGTTACAGAGTAAAGATGAGGCCTATCAGCTTAAACAGGAAGCTGAAAAGGAAATTCGCGAAAGAAAATCAGAAGTCACCCAGGAAGAAAAGCGCCTCAGCCAGAAACTTGACCAGCTGGAAAGCAAGATTGACCTGCTGGATAAACGGGAAACGGATTTGCTGCGTCGTGAGCAGTCCTTTGTGCAACAGGAAAAGCAGCTTGAGCAAAGAACAAAAAAAGCAGAAGCCTTAATTGAAGAGCAACGTTTCAAACTTGAAAAAATAGCAGGAATATCCAGAGAAGAAGCCAAGAAGCAGCTCATGGAGAGCATCGAGGGTGAGGCCCGTCTTGAGGCCGGAAAAAAGCTGGTCCTCATTGAAAATGAAATGAAGATGCAGGCGGATCGGAAAGCCAAAAATATACTGGCTTTGGCAATTTCCCGCTATGCCGGAGATTATGTAGCTGAGCGGACGGTTTCAGTAGTGCCTTTACCCAGTGAGGAGATGAAGGGGCGCATAATTGGACGTGAGGGTAGAAACATCCGGGCTCTTGAAGCTGCAACCGGCATAGATATTATCATTGACGACACCCCGGAAGCTGTAATCCTTTCAGGCTTCAACGCTGTCAGGCGCGAAGTTGCAAGGCTTTCCCTGGAGCAGTTGATCGCGGACGGCAGGATCCACCCGGCCCGCATTGAAGAGATAGTTGAAAAGATGGCTAAAGAACTTGAAGTGACCATGCGGGAGGCGGGCGAACAGGTTACTTTTGATGTGGGAGTCCACGGCCTCCATGTCGAATTGATTAAGCTGCTCGGACGCCTGAAATACAGGACAAGTTATGGGCAGAATATGCTGCAGCATTCAGTTGAGGTTGCCTTTCTCTGCGGTATCATGGCGGATGAATTGGGGGTTGATGCAAAACAGGCGAGAAGAGCCGGCCTGCTGCATGATATAGGCAAGGCGGTCGATCATGAAGTTGAAGGCTCCCACGCAATTATCGGCAGCGACCTGGCTAAAAAATTCGGTGAACCCCAGTACGTAATCCAAGCCATAGCTGCACATCATGAAGATGTAGCACCTGAAAGTGTTCTTGACGTCCTGGTCCAGTCTGCCGATGCACTCTCAGGAGCACGTCCCGGGGCACGCAAAGAAATGCTTGAGACCTATGTCAAGCGCCTTGAGGATCTGGAAAAAATTGCAAATGCATTTGAGGGCGTGGAGAAATCCTATGCCATTCAAGCTGGTAGAGATTTGCGTATCATTGTAGACAGCGGCGATGTTTCTGACTCTGCTGCAACATTAATGAGCATGGATATTGCCAAAACCATAGAAAAAGAGCTGACCTATCCCGGTCAGATACGGGTTACGGTTATTCGAGAGACTCGGGCGGTGGAATACGCCAAGTAGCCTGTATATTGAGAAAATAAGTTTTTTAAACATCTGACGAACTATGAATTATACCATTGATGAACAGATATCACTGATTGAGAGAGGTGCCGTTGATGTGGTATCCCGTGAAGACCTGGTACGCAAGTTGAAAAAATCCAGTGAAAGCGGAGTGCCCCTGAAGATCAAGACCGGTTTTGATCCCACGGCACCCGACCTTCACCTCGGCCATACGGTTCTTATCCAGAAAATGAAGCATTTTCAGGATATTGGCCACGATATTTATTTTTTAATCGGTGATTTCACCGGCATGATTGGCGACCCGACAGGCAAGTCGGAAACCAGAAAGCCTTTGACCGATGATGATGTAAAAAGAAATGCCGAGACTTACAAGGAACAGATTTTCAAGATTCTGGATCCTGAAAAAACTAAAGTGGTCTTCAACAGTTCCTGGCTTGGGAAGCTGACGTCCTATGATATGATTAAGCTTGCCTCGCAGCTCACCGTTGCCCGCATGCTTGAGCGGGAGGATTTCAGAGTACGGTTCGATAATGAAAGGCCTATCAGCATTCATGAGTTTTTGTACCCGTTAATCCAGGGCTACGATTCTGTTGCCCTGGAGGCCGATGTTGAGCTTGGCGGCACAGACCAGCTCTTTAATTTGCTCATGGGGCGGGATATGCAACGATCCTGGAACCAGGAGCCGCAGGCAGTAATTACAATGCCCCTTCTTGAAGGCCTTGACGGGGTGAATAAGATGAGCAAATCTCTGGGTAACTATATCGGTATTACGGAACAGGCCAATGATATCTACGGCAAGGTAATGTCGATCTCCGATACTCTCATGCTCCGCTATTATGAATTGTTGAGTGATATGTCTGCAGTTGATATTGAGCTTTTAGGCGGGGATTTACAAGACGGGAAAATACACCCGAAGGATGTAAAGAAAAAGCTGGCCCGGGAACTGACCGCCAGGTTTTATGGTTCAGAAGATGCTGCAAAGGCTGAGGAGTCCTTCGAGCAGGTCTTTAAGCATCATGGCCTGCCTGAAAATATTCCGCAGCTGAACTTGGAAAAAGCAAATGGAGAGGTGTGGTTGCCTAAACTTCTTGTGGAAGCCGGCTTGACTGCATCTACCTCTGAGGCGCGCCGCTTGATAAAACAACAGGCGGTTTCCCTGAATAATGAGAAGGTGCTGGACACAGAATACAGTGTGCAGCCGACGGATGATGTATTGATCAAGGTGGGGAAACGAAGATTTGCCAAGATCAGCTTCGGATAAAAATTATGCGTCGGGAAGGCACTTGCTGCAAATACCGGAAAACTGAACGTGGTGATTCAGTATCGTATAATCGCAGCATGAAGCTGCATCTTTTTCGAGCTCTTTATATCTTTCAATAAATATGTCTTCTACCCGGTTGCATTTCACGCAACGAATATGATAATGCTCGGAAGTATCACCATCAAAGCGTTTTTGTTCACCCCCAACTTCGAGTTTATTGATAATACCCTTTTCGCTCAGGAGATCCAGATTACGATAAACAGTACCAAGTCCGATTCTGGGTAATCTTTTACGCACCATATCATAGACTTCGTTGGCAGTTGGATGCGATTTGACTTTTTTAAGCTCTTCGATAATAACCTGACGCTGGCTGGTTAATCGCATATTGTTGTCAAGTTCATTCACGGCACACCTCCATAAAGTATCCTTACCACATGGGAATCATTCCCTAAATATAATTTAAAATATACACAAAGGTCAATTAAATTGCATCAAACATATCAATTTTATGCTCCATTATGTGTCAACGTAATGCAATTCCCTTGATTTTTAGGATTGTTCCTGGGTAACAGGGAAATAATCAAAAGAATCGCAGCAAAGAGTGCTCCATGAAAAATTCACCCCGTACACCGGGAGCTTTCAGCGTAAAGAGGGGTTGAAATACCCGAAGCGCAGAGCTGGGAAGAGTCGCCTCAATTCTGCAAGCCAGATGCGTATGCCCATGGGAGGTGTGTCTGAATCATGTTCTACTGTCTCAAGGTACCAGTCCGGGTCCATATTAAGATTCCGTAGTTGGATCATATCAGGCTGGTGTGTATCTATTAAGCTGCAGAGTGCTGCAAATTCTTCCGGATTATCAGTAAAACCCGGTAGAATAAAATAATTAAGCGAGACAAATTTTTCAGCCTTTTTCATGATAGCAATGGCTTCCAGAATATCACTGAAGGTAAAATTCACAGGCCGGTAATATAATTCATGACAGGAAGCCCGGGCACTGTTCAAACTTACCCGTAAACTGTCCAGCCCGGCTTCTGCAAGCAGCTTGATTTTATGAGGCAGACTCGCGTTACTGTTGAGGTTGATCGTGCCGCGCCCAGTCTGGGAACGTATCGAACGTATGGCTTTTTCCAGAATGGCGGCCTGCAGGAGAGGTTCCCCTTCGCAACCCTGACCGAAACTGACAATCGGGCCAGGCGCCTTTTTGAGATGCGGCACGGCAATTGCCGCAATTTCAGAAACCCGCGGCACAAATTGTATCCTGTCCTGTGTTGCAGGGCAACATCCCGAAGGTTGCAATGAAATACAGCCCACGCACCTGGCATTGCACAGTGGCGAGGTTGGCAGAGGCGCCTCCCAGCGCCCGAGAAAATAATTTCTGGCAGCAGGACACCCATAGGTAAGACAACATTTTCCCAGGTGCTGAATGAGCCTGTTTTTAGTATTTTTTTTAAGCTGCCGGACAGTTTTCTTTTTTATTTTTTCAGGATCGAAAGAGTGCGCATCCTGCCTTCTGTCAGGATCACTGCGGAAGGCTGAGACCCAGAATCTGTCTTTATGCCAACCAACGGCTGTATAAGCAAAAAGGGGCAGGGGGGCGAGGTCATCGCCGGCAGGCTTATAAGCGGCACTATGAATAGCAGTGTGGGCCGGAGCCATGAAAGCCGCAACAGCCTGAATTGTTTCCCCTGGAGCATCCGGGTCGTGGTCAAGAAGAACCGGGACAGCGTCTGTTGAGGAGATTCCAACAGGTATCCTGTCAGGCAGCAGGAAGAGTTCACTGCCTTGCGGGAGAGGGATGAAGTCATCGAGAAGCGGTTTAGAGAAGGTATTGCCACTTCTTCCTGCCATAAGGAGTCCGGGGAAATCTTTTATTTCACCCTTTTTATTGGCATAAACAAGAGTAGGAGTAGCATCGGGATGTAAAAGCTGCATGGGAGCAGGCTGAAAAGAAATTGCCGCGTTAAGTTATGAGGGCCTTATCCTGCTGAGAATTGAATCAACAGCGCGATAAATTTCAAGGTCGTCGCCAAAGACGTCTTGCACCTTGGGATGCTCCACAAGATTCTCAATAATATACTGTGTGAGGTACAGACTGATAAAATTGGGATCAGTAGTGAGATTCCGCAAAGGGGCAATTTTAAATTGAATATCAAATTCCTCCATGTTGGAAATGGAGCGGAACTGATCCGAGAATAAATCCCGCATCGTCTGTTCCGAGGTTGTTTCAATAATATGGCGATCAATGAGCCGCTGGACAAGCCGCGTGGAGAGTTCCTCAGCGTTTTTGAAAGCCTGGGAAAGCATAAATCGTCTTTCCTGTTCGCGTTTGCGGTCAATAGCCCTGATGGTTGCGTCGGTGGCGCTATTATTGTTGAAAACCCTTGCCATAATCAAATCACCTGCCCTGTAGAAAAATAATTGTAAAATTATATTTATAATTGATATTCGAAAAATTGGATATCTAATTAATACATTGTGACCAATATTTAAAGAGAAAGCTTGTCCGCTGGTCCTTTTTTAAAATTTATTTGTATTTGCACCACATGTAAACCATACGGTGAAGTCCCTGAACCGAAATTTTTTCGCTAAAAAAAACATGGAGTCGGAGTGTATACCTGCAGTTTACTCTAAGGCAGATGACGGCCCGGCTTTTAGAAGGCCTGCATCGACCATGAATTTCTGGAAGATATGAAACCCGGTGCTGGTTTCAATCACGGGACTAAATGCCAGTGGAGAGAGGGGCATAACAATCTCTGAGATTGCCGGAGAGAGCTCTGTGGGATTAAAGGGACCTATATAACCCCCGTTCAGGTTGAATGGCTGCAGAGAGAACTGGGCTGCAAGTCGGATAAAGTCTCCTCCCTGGAGCAGTCTCTCCAAGACAAGTTCTGCCTCCTCAGCGTTTGATGTTACAATATGCCGCAAATGAAGAGTGGAATTTTCTGCTATGGAGATATCCGATAATTCAGGTGCCCTTTTTTTCAACTCCTGCAATAATTCACTGCTCCTGTAGCCAAGACTCCGGGCTTGCAGGCCGGATCTATAGGCTGATTTGAGTTGTCCCAATTCATTGTAAATCACAGCCATATTATAAAACATCTCACCGAATCCAGGATTGAGGCGAACGCTTCTGATATATTGGTTCAAGGATTCCTGCAGCTTTTTGTCTGAATGGTAGATAATTCCAAGCGTGGAATATTTCATGGCATCATCTGGACTTAAGCTAATTGCTGTTTGCATGCTTTTAACGGCATCCGGGAAATTACCGGCCTTGGCATAGGATATTGCCAGGTTTTCATAGGTGTTGGAATTTTCAGGATCAAAGGTGAGAGCCTTATTATATTCAGAAATGGCTGAATCATATTGTCCATCTTTGGCATGCTGGTTGCCGTTATGAAAGTGTATTTGTGCCGCCTGGCGTGAATTGGGATCAGTTTTTGGTTTTGGGATGGGTACAGCCGCAGTCTCTACATTTTTGTTTCCAGCTGCAGGGCTGAAGGCGACTGAACGCTGGGCATCATCTTGTAATAAACTGTTAACAGAGTTTTGCGGTTTATCCACAATGAGTATGGCCAGATTTTTGCGAGCAGTCCGGTCGCCCTGATCTGCTGCTTTTTGCAGCCAGTATATAGCACGCTCCTTATTCTGTTCCACGCCAAGGCCATCTGCATACATGACGGCCAAATTGTTCTGGGCCGCCACATAACCTTGCTTAGCAGCCTTTAAAAGCCAGTAAGCTGATTGTTGGTAATCTTTTGTCAGGCCTTCACCATAATAGTACATCAGGCCCAGGTTGCTCTGGGCTGCTACATTACCTGCTTCAGCAGCCTTTTGCAGCCAGAAGGCAGCTTCAATTAGATCCTTTTCAACCCCCTGGCCATTTAAATAGAGGATGGCGAGGTTGTTCTGGGCGTCAACACTTCCATTTTCAGCTGCCCGGCGAAACCAGTAGACTGCTTTTTCTAAATCATTTTCATATCCTTCATCGCCGTTGAGATACAAGAGGGCAAGAGAGTTTTGGCCGTTGGGGTCTCCCATTTCAGCTGCAGCCAAATACTTGTCCTTTGCAGGGACAGGTTCCTGCTCAGATTTTTCTTCTTCAGGTTCTACAGGTGCGTCAGGTAATGGGTCTGCATGGGGCTGAGCATCTGAATCCGATCTAACTTCATTGCTTTTTTCAACGCTTGTGTAATTTACCTGTCCCAGCTTATCAAGTTGTACCTTGGCCTTGGCATAACCCAATGTCGCAGATTGGGTGTACCAGTCTGATGCCTGGGTAAGGTCCTTTTTGACTCCAAGGCCCTGTTCAAAAAGGCGGCCCAGGTAAAACTGTCCCCTGGGGTAGAGCTGCCGGGCAGCCTTCAAATACCAGGCTGCGGCTTTTTCATAGTTCTGCTCCACCCCCTGTCCGGCTTCATATAAGGCGCCGAGGTTTGTCTGGGCTCTGGCATATCCCTGTTCCGCAGCCTTTTGGTACCAGTAAAACGCTTGTGTAAAGTCAACTGACACACCTAGGCCGAGTTCGTACATGCGTCCAAGATAGGTCTGCCCCCTGGCATATCCCTGTTCCGCTGCCATTGTAAACCAGCTGCGGGCCTCATCATAATTTTGGGATACGCCTACACCTGTTTCATAAAGAATACCAAGGTTTGTCTGGGCCCTGGCCAGGCCCTGCTCCGCAGCCTTACGATACCAGTATGCCCCCTGTTCCGGATCCTTAGATGTGCCGTTGCCCAGTTCATACATGGCTCCCAAGGCCCTTTGGGCTTTGGGGTGTCCTTGCCCGGCAGCCTTTTCATACCAGAAAAAAGCCTGCTTCAGGTTCTTTTGGGTGTTCGTGCCGGAATAGTAAGCGTCACCTAATTGGAACTGCGCCTCAACCTGTCCCGCTTCCGCATTATTGATAAGATCTTCAATTTGGCCCGCCGATGACTGTAAAGGATGGAGCAGGAGGATTGCCGTCGCTGCAATAAGAAATAACATCTGCTGGAGAGATTTCATGGACATATCCGCAATACACATAAATGTAGTTAATTATTCGTGAGTTCTACCCAGAATTCACCGATTGTTTCATCATTATAGATGGCTATAACCGGGTAAAGTTTCCCTTTTTTGTTGACGGAATAGCGGGACCATAGATCCTGGCTGGTGTATATTGGATAGTCTACATCATTTCCGTCATTCACTGATTTCGGCGGCGCGAAACCTTTAAAATTGATGATAACCTCACTGTCCAGATGGGGCAGATTCGTCCTGATTCCCTTCAGGATCAGCCGACTGTCTTTTTCAATGTGGAGTGTGGCACCGGCGGAAAGCGTTTGGAGTGTATCATTGACATTTATAACAAGCTCCTCCGCCTTTATTGCTGAAGGCTCAACGTTGGCGGCAACTTCAATTGGGGCTGCATCCATAACTCCTGTATCCAGTGCTACCCAGCCGAATTCTTCCGAATCCTTGCGTACGATGACTTTGGTGTCCTTTGATATTCTGAAGGGAATATGAGTGTCGTTTCTGTTGCCCAAGCCGTCAATGTCAGCAACCATTCCACGCTTGTAATTTGCAATGATATCTGTAACCAGAACCTCGTCACCTGGCTCAATTTTCAGAGTTGAACCATGGGGCATGGCGTAAGAAGGCCCGTCATTGATCTTTATGAGGAGGTAGTCTAGTTCGGGCTTTTTCAAGTTTAAACCCGGTGAGTCTAAAACAATACCGAGCTGCTCCATGAAGGTGTTGATAATAAGCTTGTGCAGGGAGATTTTTGTTTCCAGATTATTTATCGTTTTGGAAGTCTCAACCCCAAAGGCGGGAATATGAGCCTGGGTCAGAGCATAGTATGTTGCTGATAACCTTTGCTCTGGATGGATGGTTTTATCTGATATTGTGTCATGGTTATTGGGTCTGAAATAATACCGTTCATTTTCAATCTGGCTGTTTGCTTTTTTGATAATATTTCTGGCAAGCCCACCGAGGTTGATTGAGCCCTGGTCATCCGGCAGCGGATATACTTCTGCATCATAAATAATAGATTGACCGTAACGATTGGGATTTTCCCCATTGTTTATCCAGACCGGGGAATAAAAACCGGAACCCTCGTGCAGGTTGAGCAGCAGATCGCTTTCAGCAATAAGGTGCTTCAGCACGACGACAACCTCTTCATCCAGGCTTTTCTTGATATTGCCGTTTTCACCAAACTTGCGGTTCATATCACCTGTCAAGCCATCGCGCCGGTTCAACAATATGGAGTAAAAGTTCGCCCTTGGCACGACAATGAGGTTGCCTTTTTTCAGGTGAATATCGGCATAGAGATCTGCTGTCAGGTAGCCTCCGGGCTCGTCCCCCTGTATACCTCCAATGATCATGATGGTCTTCCCCGGTTCTTCTCCGAACGTCCGGTAGACGTTAAGTTCATGATCCGTATTGGGAAGAAAAACCTCGTGGATTATCTGGGCCCTGCCGCTGGCATGAAAACTAAAAATAAACAGCAGGAGTGATAAAATCTGTATTGTAAATTGCCTTTTTTTCAAGGGGTTTTCTCCATTATCTAGTTGCTAGGGGGAAACTTCATGCTTAATTTTCCAGCCTTGGTCATTGTATACTAAAAAGAGGATCTTGGGTCCAGTCGCATGGTATCGGTCGGAGCGGTATTCCTGCCTGAAAGAAACAGTTGCTCCCTCAGCAGTCCAATTCACCTTTGGATTTGATATGGTAACAGCAATAAATGCATAGGTTTTGTTGAGCCTTTCTTTATGTGCCCTCCACTGGGCAAGATTTTTGCCACCACTCACAAAGGTTGTGTCATAAAAAGAGATATAGGCGTCAATATTTTTTGAAACCCAGGCCTGCCTCCAGCTTTCAACAAAGTCCATTATTTGCTTCTTGTCCTTTGAAGTGTCAGAGGTTGCAGCCATAACTTTTTGTGGTTGTTCGATATTGTTTGCAGTAATCCTCTCCGGCTCAGTTGTCGGTAGAGTTACAGGAGCAGGTACCGGCACAGGTTGTTGTGCATTTTCATGCGGCGGGACAAAATCTCTGGCTGCTGAATTCATTGGGATTTCAGGTGGTGTATCTGTAACAATCCGGGGTCTGGCAGCTAATTGTTCATTTGCTGTGAAATTTTGTACCGCTGCACTGTGGGGCATTACAGCCGCCATCATAGTTGAATCTCCCTCAGGGGGGTGCTCCGGCAGCGGATATACTTCTGCGTCATAAATAAGAGATTGAACGTTATGTGCGGAATTTTTCATATTCCTGTTCCAGACCGGGGCATAAAAATCAGGACCTTCATACGAGTTGAACAAGAGAGAGCTTTCCGCAATGAGATGTTTCCGGACCACGGAGATTTCTTCACCATGGCTTTTATTTATATTATCATTTTCACTGAATTTGCTGTTTTTTCCATCCGCCAACCCATTGCTCCGGTTAAACAATAGGGAGTAAAAGTTTGCCCTTGGCACGACAATAAGGTTACCCTTGTTCAGGACTATATTCTCATAGAAATCCGCTGGCAGGTGACCTCCGGGCATGCCTCCCGGTATGTTGTTAATGATCGTCATGGGTAAGCCCGATTCATTTCCCAATGCCCAATAGACATTCGGTTCATAACCCGTGGAGGGAAGAAAAAACTTGTTGACCACCTGGGCCCGACCGCTGGCATGAAAAATAAAAATAAACAGCAGGAGCCATAAAAGCTGTACTTTAAAAAGCCTCATTTCCAAGGGGTTTTTTCCTTTGTCTAGTTACGGGAGTATACCTCACGCTTAATTTTCCAGCCGAGATCATTGTTCACTAAATAGAGGGTTTTATTGCCTGTCGCACTGTATCGGTCGGAGCTGTATTCCTGCCTGAAAGATACAGTTGCCCCCTCATCAGTCCAGTTCACCTTTGTATTTGAGATATTCACAGCAATATACGCATACGTTTTGTTGAGGTTTGCTTTATGCACTTTCCATTGTGCAAGATTTTTACCGCCGCTTTTAAAGGTTTTGTCATAAAAGGAGATATAGGCGTCAATATTCTGTGAAGTCCAGGCCTGGCGCCAGTCTTCAACAAAGTCCGTAATCTGCTGTTTATCCTTTGGAATATCAGGTACGGCAACAATAATATGTTGCGTTTGCTCGATTTTGCTTGCAGCAGTCGTTATTGGTGCAGGCGTAGGTTGAGTGATTTGAGCCCTCGCCGGAACATGTTGGCGTTTCTTTTCAAGTGGCGGGGTAATTTCTTTGAGCCCAGATTTTTTTTCAATTTCAGATTCAGTCTGTGCAAACCCCTGGGTCCTGTCTACATGTTCATTAGCTTTGAAACTTTGCAAAGGTACATTTTGGGGATTTAATGCCGCCACCACAGCAGCGGTATCCTCTGATGCGAATTCTGTAAGTTGTATCTCGTCTCTGGTAAGGGGATGGGCGGCAACCTTGAAAGGTGCTTCAGGATAAATCTGGAGAGGACTCACACGCCAGATGCGTTTGCGCGCAGTCCAGCTCCGGCCCGGAAAATATTCGAGATAGGTCCGGCTTGCTCCCCGCATGATCGAGCGTTTAAAGGGACGGTAAATGAAGTCGCTTACAGCTACAGTTTGATTACCGGAATTAATGATATACAGGTAATCATATTCTACATTTTCAGGTTTAATTTCATCGGTCAGCAGTAAAGATTTTGCCAGGCTAAAATCATTTTCCGTTAAGAGTTGATTTTTTGATTTTACGATGGAATCAATATCTGAAACAATTACGACAGGAGTTACTATCTGGTTGAGGTAGTTTTCCAGGTCATCGAGATCATTGTTTGCCAGGGTAATACAGCCGTTCGTACTGTTTGGCTCCAAGTTCTTGTTGGTACCGTGGATATAAATGCCGTCGCCGTTTCTACCGGCTTCCCGGTCAAAATAATTCGGGTAATCAAGATGGAAGGCCTTATCCCCGAAAATGGTGATTTTATCATCACGGAAAATCTGGGTGATAAAATAGATTCCTTCGGGAGTTTTTGAGTCGCCGCTGATTTCTTTTAGACCGAAATTTTCTCCAGTGGCACAGGGGTATTCCGCTACCACCCTGATTTCAGAATCATACTCTAAAACCCGTAACCGCTGCAGTTTTTTTTCAACCAGGATGAGATAAATGGGCTCCTTGGCTACCTCTACACTGAAAAGGCCGGCAAGCTCTACGTCTGCTTGGTCTACCTGGGCGGCGGCCTGGGCCGAGGTGGAACCGGACATTCCCGGGAACAGTGAAAAGCAGATGATGATGAATATTATTTTCATGTAATTATAAGATTTCATTACATTAATAGAAAATATAACTGGTTTGTTAACAGGGGATAGCGCTGCTATCGTGCAGAAAAATACGGTTCTGAAAAATCGAAAAGACATTTTTATATTAAAAAAAAGAGTACATCAAGGTAATAAATTTTAAGTGGGCATATTTAATTAACAAAACGGTATTAAAACCCGGCTTCAATGAAAACGAAGCAATTCTTCAAAATACAGGTAATACATAATACTGTCAAGTTGTTAGGAAGCAGAGGGGTGAGAGTCTAACATACATATTGGGTAAATATACCTGTCGAAGAATTATGGAATTTTTCAGGAGAAGTCTCATGGAGCGCCACTTTTTTTCTTGACAATTACCCCTCCACTATATAATGTTGGGCCCGAAAATGAATCAAGGTTCAGTTTATTCACTGTCCATTATTATCATTTATAAATCACTGATCAAGGAGAACAATTATGTCGAAATTAGTACCCCCACATGGCGGAAAAGGTTTGGTCTGCTGCAAGCTTCATGGCAGCGAGTTGATTGCAGAGCAGGAAAAAGCTGCAGGTCTTAAAAAAATTCAGATCAGCGACCGCGCTAAAGGCGACGTGATCATGATGGGCATTGGCGGCTTCAGCCCGCTTGATGGTTTCATGACCAAGGCAGACTGGAAAGGCGTCTGCGAAAATTACACCATGGCTGACGGCACCTTCTGGCCCTTACCTATCACCCTGGATATTTCAACCGCTGATGCTGATGGAATTAACGTTGGTGACGAGATTGCCCTGGAAAATGGTGGCACCATTTACGCCACTATGAAGGTCAGCGAGAAAGCAGTAATGACCGAAGCTGACAAAAAATGGGAATGTGAAAAAGTTTTCAAAGGCCATGGCGAAGAGTCAGCCGATGACGTTTTCTGGAAGATCGCCATGGAAGATCATCCCGGCGTGCAGATGGTTATGTCCCAGAAAGAAGTGAATATCGCAGGTCCGGTTAAAGTTCTTTCCGAGGGCGAGTATCCTGATCAGTACAAGGGTGTTTATCTGACCCCTGCCGAAACCCGTACCATGTTTGAAGAGCGCGGTTGGTCTGACGTTGCTGCCCTGCAGCTGCGGAATCCCATGCATCGCTCCCACGAGTTCCTGGCCAAGATCGCTATTGAGGTTTGTGATGGTGTTTTGATCCATTCCCTGATAGGTAACCTGAAGCCTGGTGATATTCCTGCTGAAGTACGTGTTAAAGCCATCGATTGTCTGGTTGAGAACTACTTTGTTAAAGACAACGTTATCCAGGGTGGTTATCCACTGGATATGCGTTATGCCGGTCCACGTGAGGGCCTGTTGCATGCCACCTTCCGCCAGAACTACGGAATCACCAAGATGATCATAGGTCGTGACCACGCAGGTGTTGGTGATTTCTACGGTCTGTTCGAAGCTCAAACCATCTTTGACGAGATCCCGACTCCTTCCGATCCAGGCAAAGCTCTGCAGTGTAAGCCGCTGAAAATTGACTGGACCTTCTACTGCCACAAGTGTGACGGCATGGCTTCCCTGAGAACCTGCAACCACGGTAAGGACGATCGTGTCATCCTTTCCGGTACCAAGCTGCGCAAGGCTCTTTCCGAGGGCGCCGAGGTGGTTGACCATTTCGGTCGTGATGAAGTACTGGTCATCCTGCGTGAATACTATGCCGGCCTGACCGAGAAGGTTGAGGTCAAAATGCAGGGTGCTGCTTCCGGAGAAGTAATGAAGTAAGTTTTATTATACCGATAGCTGTTTATTAAGGGAGATACCACATGGTGTCTCCCTTTTTTTGTGGGCGCCCGGTAGGGCGCATACACTTGGAGGTGTGGCAACCCGCAGGCAGGACAGCGAAGGCCGTGAGATTCCGAAGCGCTGGCTCGACGAAATCCTCTACTGCGAGGAGTGAAATATAGAGGTTAAATCTTGGAATGAATATAAGTGCTTGAACAGTGGCGCAAGAGGCGGCGGGAAGACCACGCCACCTAAACGAAAAGATTGGGTGGACAGGTTTTTGTGCTACAGATCTCCATTTGTCAATTTCCAGACATAAATATTTTCCGCAACATTTTCATCAAGAGCAAGTTCTGTATTCTCAAATTTTATACAGAATGCCGGATTCTTTCTATGCAGGGTGACTACCACACCGGGATGGAGCCCGAATGAAATAAGCTGGTGAAAGCTTGAATGGTTATCAGGTTTGATGTAGGTGATTTTGCCGCTTTCACCAGGGGCCAGTTCTTTTAAGCTTACCACACTGCTGTCAATAACTTTGCTTTTGCCTAAACAGCATCTGCCCCTGGGGATTTTTTTGCCGTCAGGACAGAATTCCGGGTGTCCCAACAGGGTGCAGATTGACTCCTCAACCTCTGGGAGAAGACTATGTTCAACTTTGCAGGCAATATCTTCCATGTCCGATTGCTTGAGTTTGAGAATACTGGAAACCATGACTTCGGCCAGCCTGTGTCTTCTGATAATTATCTCAGCAATGGATTTTCCCTTATCGAGCAAGCTTATATTGTCCTTTTCCCTAATGATTAATTCCTGTTGTTCAAGGTCGTCAAGGTCGGCGTCAGTGAATTTTACAGTGCATCTTTTTCTTATGGCCTCGAGAGAATTGTTCTGCCTGTCGCCGACAGACCAGATTGATTCAAGGATTTCTTCCTGCTTTTCATTCAGCATGGTATGGCTCCTGTTGTAAAACCTTGCGGCCTTCAACGTTTATCATTCAGCATAAGATTATGTAAAAGTTACTCCCAGGGCAAGGCAAATATGATTGACAAGACTGCCCATGAGGATGGCATAAATTATTACTGTGCCGATTATCAGGGACGCAGTTTTTTGTCCCCGTTCTTTAAAAAGAACCAATATAGCATTGATGCACGGGGTCAGGAAAGTCATGATCAACAGATTCACCACAAGCTGGAGGTTGGTATAGATACCGCTTAGATGTTCCAACTCCGTGGCGCCGGATTCACGCCTGATGATGGTCTTGATAAAGACCTGGACGCTTTTTTCCGGCAAACCCATGAGATTATGGATGACCGGGCGCAGTATATCCTCGGCAATTTTCAAGCCGCCAACCCTTTCAAAGAGAAAGACAAGAAGAGAAGCGAAAACAAAGACAGGTACAGCCTCTTTGATGAAAAAATAGGTTTTCTGGGCTGCCGACTTAACGACCTGCATTGGTTTGGGCAGGCGCATGGGCGGAATTTCAAAGATAAGGGGGGAGCCTTGACCGGGGATTATCTTATTGGCGGCAAAACCGGCAATAAAAGTTTGTATGAATATGATGCCGAAAACAGTCAGAGTTGCAGTAAACGGCATTTTGTCCAATATGATGAACATTACTGCTATCAAAGGCGCACACGGCATTCCCAGCAGCAGGAGAAAGGTGGCAATGTTCTTTTCTTTTTGAGTGTCAAGCAGGCGTGTCGTCAGAATTGCCATGGTGACACAGGAAAAACCCATGACAAGCGGTATGACTCCTTTACCGTTCAGGCCCATTTTCCGGAAGACTTTATCAAGCAGAATTGATAAACGGGGCAGGTACCCGGAACTCTCCAGAATACCAAAAATGAGATAAAAACAAAAAAGCACCGGCATAACAAGCCCCAGGGCCAGAAAAACACCGGTTGGCAGAATGCCGAAATCAGGATCTACAAACATATCACGGAAAAATTGACTCGGGATCGGCTCAAGAATTTTGGCAGTCCAGGGAATCAGATGATCCTCAAAAATTAATCCGTTAATCGAGTCCACCAGAAAGGTGGCTCCGAAGGAGCCGACAAAAAGATAGACCAGGGCCAGGACAATTAAGGCAATGGGAATGCCGGTGCGCAACTGGGTGCACCAGTCTCCAAAGGTGACAAGGTACGGGTTTTTGCGAGGAGGCTCAACCTCCTGGATTTCCTTAACGATCTGTTCAGCTTTTTTGTTGTACAGGTTGACTATCAGGGCGCGGAAAGTTTCAGTATCCTCCTTGCGATAGTCTGCGGCCAGGTCCTTAAGCTCAGCGAGGAGTTCGGGCCCGAATTTTTTGGCCAGATACCCTTCTATTGATCTGTCACCGGCAAGAAGCAGAAGGCCAATGACTCTGGGAGAGATGTCTGAATTTTTGCAGAGTTTTTCAATGATATTAATGAAATTATCGACCCAGTCAGGATAACTGACGAGTTTATTCGCGATACGCGGGGATTTTAGCTTTGCCAGGATTTTGCGTATACCTATGCCTTCTCTGGCAATGGAGGTGCAGACGTCAAGGCCCAGAATGCTGGAGAGTTTTTCAGAATCTATTTCAATTCCTCTGGCAGCAGCTTCATCTATCATGTTGATATCGATGAGCATGGGAAGGCCGTATTCCGCATACTGTAAGGCAATGGCCAGGGAGCGTTTCATGTTTTTGGCGTCAGCCACAAGAAGAATTGAGGAAATGGGGGTAAAGGATTGTTGGGGTAGTATAATGTCGCGGGACACCACTTCATCTTCATTGGCAGAAAAAATTGAGTAAATCCCCGGGGTGTCATAGGCGGTGGCATTTAAGGATTTTATCTGCCCTGCAGTCAGTGAGACCGTCGTGCCGGGAAAATTCATGCTGGCTGCCTCTGTTTCGCAGAGCCAGGAAAACAAACTGGATTTGCCTACATTCATATTGCCGACAATGGCAATTCCAGGCTTCTGTGGAGCAGATGGCACGCTCCTTTGATTATGACATTCAGGACATTGTTTCAAGGCTGATTCTTCTTGTTTGTTAAAGGGAATAGGGTCAATTTAGATTTCTGTCAGGATTAAAATGTACATTGAGACCAAAAGACAACTCTATAATTTAATGTGTAAGTTGCTCAGAAAATAAGACTCTTGTATCGGTCTGTCAATGGTTTTCTTTGGGCTATTGAATAAACTTAGGTGGCCCTAAGTGTGATAATGTGTATCAGCATATGATTACCTTTTGTATTTTTTGAGGAGAGCCAGTAAGTTGTCGGCAATAAATTTTTGTAATATAATTGAACCCGTCCATGGAATGGAATAATAATACCAATGGTTGTCTGCGACCATGAAACTATTTTTGTTTGCCATATGAACCCTTTGGAAATAGTACAAAGAACGCCTAAAACAAACTGTGGAGATTGCGGCCATCCGACCTGCCTTGCTTTTGCTGCCGCTGTGACGCGGGCCGGGGCTGAGTTAGCCCTTTGCCCGTATATTGACCTGCAGGGACTTGAGGCAAGAATGTCAAACTCTGCTAAAGACATGGGGAATTTGGCGGAACAGGTGGCAGAGGAGCATGATCTGGCCTTGGTCAAACACCTGCAGGGAAAAGTGAGCCCCCTGGATTTTGGCCCCATTGCTTCCGGCCTCGGTGCTGACTGGAATCAGGACAATCCTGAAACGTTGCATCTGCGGTATCTGGGCCAGGATGTTATGCTGGGGAAAACGAAAATACGTATGAATAATGACACAGTTGTCGATCCCAGGGATCAGATCCTTCTTTACAACTACGTGCATTCATGCGGGGGCAGAAAGCCGGATGGAACGTGGATCGGCATGGAAAGCCTGCCCAATTCCATCTCCAAGGTAAAAACGCTGGCAACCTATTGTGAAAAGAGAATTGCCGAACAATTGTCTGGTAAAACGGCACATGCATTAAAAGACGTGGGGGAGCAGCTTGACGGATATGGTGGGCCGCCTGATCTAAGTTCCAGTGCCACATCTTCACTGGTTGTTCCGGTTCTGCCCATGGTGCCGCAATATCTCCTTTTCTGGGAGGAAGAACCCGAGGAGGGTTTTGAACCAAAAGCCAAGGTTCTTTTTGATCATCATGTGCTTGACTTCCTTGACCTGGAATCACTTGTCTTTTCTGCAGAGCGTTTTGCAGAGAGGTTGGTTTTACTCTTAAGTAAGGGTAGCACCATAAAAGTGTCACCCTGAAAGTATAGTTAACTGAAATAAATTGAATAAGCGTATTTGTATATTCAGAGACAATAACGCACAAGCTTAGGCATGCTGGAAGGAGTTGCCATGGGAAAACCTGTAAGTATGACCGGCTTTGGCCGGGGAGAAGCAAGCGGCAAAGGATGTTCATGGGTTGTGGAACTTCGCGCTGTCAATCACCGCTATCTTGACACGGGCATTAAGTTGCCGAGACGGTTCATAAGCCTGGAAGATCGAATCAAGAAGGAAGTATCCTCCTGCCATACCCGGGGGCGCGTTGATGTGTATGTTACTTTTAATGACGAAGGTTTTGAAACAGCAAGACTGAAGACGGATATTTCCCTGGCAAGGGAATATTTCTCCTGCCTGCAGGAAATAGCCGCAGAACTTTCAATTCCAGGCGAGCCTGACCTTACTATGCTGGCATCATTCCGTGACATTATCACTCCCCTCGATGCAGAAGCCGGGGGAGACATTCTGGAGGAACTCTGGCCGACCTTAAGAGAGGCGCTGGTTGCAGCACTGGAAGAATGCCGGAAAATGCGGCAGAGCGAAGGAGAGATACTCCAAAAAGACCTCCTGGAACGGTTGCACAGCTTCCAGCAGAAAATAGACGGTATTGAGGGCTCCCTGCCCCAGATCATGTCAAAAAGGGAGACCGCCTTAAAAGAACGCCTTGACATTCTTTTAGCCGGTGTAGATATTGATCCGATGCGTTTAGCCCAGGAAGTTTCTATCCTTGTTGATAAATCGGATGTGTGTGAGGAAATTGTCAGGCTGCGCAGTCACGTGGAACAGTTTGCAGGTTTTCTCGAACTTGAGGAGCCGGTTGGCAGAAGACTCGATTTTCTCGTGCAGGAATTTTTAAGGGAAGTAAATACCATCGCTTCGAAGATCAGTAATGCAGAAACAGCTCACTTGACTGTGGGTATGAAAAATGATCTTGAAAAAATACGCGAACAGGTACAGAACCTGGAGTAGGGGATGAGCATATGGATGGCAGAATGATCAATGTGGGATTCGGTAATTCAATAGTAGCGAGCAGAATATTGGCTGTGGTGAATCCCCACTCTTCACCCATGAAGAAGTTAAAGGACGAGGCCAAGCGAAACAATTGTCTCCTTGATGTGACGGAAGGCAGGAGAACCCGTTCCATTATTATAATGGACAGCAACCATGTTGTTCTTTCATCTGTGCAGCCTGAAACCATAACCCAGCGTTTTGCCCCGGCATCTGTGGCGCAAAGCACACCGGTCGATGAGTTTTAGATCATAGAATGGAACGCGGCAACCTCTTCATAATCTCGGCTCCGTCAGGTACCGGCAAGACCACGATACTCAAGAGAATTATCGCGGCAATGACGAATGTTGCATTTTCTGTTTCCCATACCACCAGGTTGCCGCGCCCAGGAGAACAGGAGGGTGTTGATTATTATTTCATAGATAAAGATGCTTTTGCAGCCATACGGCAGCAGGGCCTTTTTCTTGAATGGGCCGAGGTGCATGGCAATCTGTATGGCACAAGCAGGAGCGTGGTTCAGGCAGCGACAGGGAAGGGAATAGACATTATTCTGGACATCGATGTCCAGGGAGCCCGCCAGGTTAAGGAAAAATTAGGCGCTGAAGGCATTTTTGTCTTTATCTCACCTCCTTCTCTTGCAGAACTTGAAGGTAGACTGGCAGGGCGGTCCACAGAGTCGGAAGCAGCCATTGCAACTCGCCTGGCAAATGCCAAAGAGGAAATGAAACGCATTGGACAGTATGATTATGTCATAATCAATGATGAGGTAGATCAGGCTGCCGAAGTCCTTAAAGCAATTATCATTGCCGCAAGAAGCAGAAACAGACGCGCTTTATCCGGAGAACCACTCAACCTCATTTTTTAAGTCCCATGGCAAAATCCTCCTCGCAGAAATTTCGCAGCAGCATCCATACAAAAAAAACTCGCCCACGGTACCAGGCAAAAGCTGTGGAAAGTATATATGGTATCCATCCCGTACTTGAGGCCCTGAAAGCCAGTCCCCGGGCAATTCGAGAAATATTTGTCGACAGCGATAAATCGGGCCGTAAACTGGAGCAGATAATAGAGCTGGCGCAAAAGAATGCTGTCCCCGTCAGTCGAGTTCCTGCTAAGACCAAACCAGGCCATGGGAAACCTGACGAACAATCTGAGCATGAACGTTCCCAGGGTGTCAGAGCCAGGATACTACTGCCAACGCTTTCACTTGATACGCTTTTGGGAAATCTGCAGGAGGTGGCCGAACCTCCGCTCCTACTGGCCCTTGACTCCATACAGGATCCCCACAACCTTGGGGCCATAATCCGCTCAGCAGTTGCAGCAGGTGTGAACGGCATCATTCTGCCCAAAGACCGCAGTGCCTCGATTACCGGCACAGTGATAAAAATCTCTGCCGGATCCGTGTTCCATATTGATATCTGCAGGGTAACCAACCTTGTCAGCAGTTTTAAGGTACTTAAAAAAAACGGTATCTGGATATTCGGAGCAACAAAGGATGGTTCCCAACCGATTTATGATAGTGATTTATCAGTTCCTGCATGCCTGGTGATCGGCAGTGAAGGAAAGGGCTTGCGTCCCCTTGTAGCCGAACAGTGCGATTTCAATATTTCCATCCCGATGCAAAGTTCCCTGGATTCTTTAAATGCCTCGGTTGCTGCCGGTATTATCCTGTTTGAAACAGTGCGGCAAAGAATGGCCCGGCACAGGTAATCATTTTTTATTCTGGGTATAGTATATATGCTGCCGGAGCTTCTCTTTATTTTGTGTTGCTTTCTGTCTGGTTTTTCGTTGACAGTCTGCCGAGTGATTCATTATAGATAATCTATACGTCAATATTTGGGTTGGTGTGATATGGGCGCTCCGATTTTCAGCGTGAGCGAAAAAAACGATTACCTATCACTATCATTTATGAATAAGCGCTGTTTTATTATCAGCCCGATCGGGGCTGAAGGGACCGAAGTCAGGGAACATGCGGATGATGTTTTCGAATTCATCATCAAGCCTGCAATGGAGAAGTGCGGATTCGACGCTTATCGCAGTGATCAACTGAATGAACCGGGACGTATATCCAAGCAGATGTTCGATGCTATACTCGGCGATGACCTGTGTATCGCCGTGTTGACCGGATACAACCCCAATGTATTCTATGAACTGGCTATTGCCCAGTTTGCCGGACGCCCGGTTGTCATGATGATCGAAAAGGGCAACATGCTGCCATTCGACATTAAGGATCTGCGTTGCGTCTACTATGACTTGAAACCGAAGCCTCTACGTGACAAGGTCTATGAAAATGAAATTATTGACCATGTCAAGTCATTCGAGAAGGCTGGCTGGGAAATTCCCCTGCTATTTCAAAATGAGGCCCTGAAAAGAGCTGCACTTGGTGATATTAACTCCTATGACGATTTGAGCGTTGCCCTGAACGACTTTCTGAAAAAAGCAGGGGAAATCGAGTCATTGGACATTTTCTCACATTCTTCGCAGGCTTTTTTTCAGCACATCCGGCCTAAATTGAAAGGCACTGAAAAAATCCGCATCATAATTCGTAACCCGAAAGCTGAACCATTTATTATACATAAAAAAGACCGCAAAGCGGTCGAATCAGAAAAAAGCCAGATCAACAACGCCATATTGTCATGGACAGATCTCATCACTACCGGCAGGGTGACCGAAGGGCATATCTATCTCTATGACTTTGAACCTTCATTCTTTTTAAGCATCCTGAATAAACGTGTCGCACTGTTCGGTTTCTATCGACCGACGCAATACGAATGGGGATTCAGTGTTAAAAACTCCTTCATTGTTGAAAACAGCACCGAGAACGGAATAGCCTTGCTCGAAAGTTTTTCCTCCTGGTTCAATGCCGTGTTGACTGAAAAAACACAGCCTTGTGAGAAGTGACAGTAATGCTTGAAAAATCAAGGTTTCAGAAGGATTCCAGAAAATATTACGCCACCGTCAGGAACATCCATTCGAGGCTTTTCTGTTTTAATAATAAAAGAATCACCGAGGAACAGTATGGCCACAGATATCAGTGTTCACAGGCTGATGGGATTCAGAATATTTTCTCCTTCATAAGGATACTCAAAGAGAATCTTCCTGTTTCATCGAAGATACGTGGGCTGGACCTTGGATGCGGCAGTCATTATTTTGCCGACTACCTCTCAAAGAATTACGGCTGGGATGTTGTTGGAGTGGATGTCGACCGCAAGGCCATAAATCTGGCAAAAATGCAGTATGTGAAAAATTCGGATCGCTACGTCTGTCATGACGTAATAGATCATGGTATCCCATTTAATGATAACCGGCTTGATTTCATTATCTGCAATTCCGTCATACAGCACTTTTCACACCGGGAGTCTGTAAATGTCATATCTGAAGCCTACAGGACGCTTGCTGCTGGCGGCATTTTACTCTTGATCTTTAAGAAGCCGTGGCGCGAACCTTCTCTCTCCATGCAGGCTATTCATTCGTATCATGCAAATGGCGACAAGAAAACGCGATTCGAGGACAAGGTCGTTAAAGAAGGTATATTAAGGTCATATGATCGCGAGAGCTTGGCGGACTTCTATCAAAGTATCCCGAATATACGTCTCTATTCGATGACCGAGATACTCAGTATCGCTTCGAATATTGGATTTGATCTCGATGACCCACTGCAGAGGTTAAACTTTGAGTATGTAAGCGGTAAAGGCTATCTTTGCGGCGCAGTTTTCCTGAGGAGGTAGGCGGGAATGATACATGGCTCCTTTGATGAAGATATTGCAGTTGAGAGAATCCTGACAAACTCTGCGCTGGCTGAATCCTATTTTGAGGCATTCAAAAAAAAATACAAGTTACCAGCCGATGCCGCTGTTACAGATGTTGCCTGCCAAAGGAAAATGAAAATCGGCGATGGCCCGGGTGGGAAGCAATTCAATCCCTATCACGGTCTAACTATCGCAATCTTCCTGCCACAGGAATTGATCCGTTTAATCAGTATCGACATTAACCATTTCCGTCAGAAACTGACCGAATCCGGGCCGGACAATGCGTTTCTGTTTTTACCGGCTGATACCTTTCACATTACCCTGACGGGGATTATCGAACGTCTCGATCCTAAAATCGACACAGACGAAGTACTTTATTATTCCCGTCTAATTGCCAAGGCAAATTTACAGCTGCCAGTAGAAGAATCGTCATTCCAGATATCAATTGGAAACATGAAGCTTTATGATCAATTCTTTATCTATCTGAATGTCGATTTTGACAGAATCCCGAATCTGACTCTTGCAGCCTTAACCAGTCAGATAGGTGAGCGTATATTGCACACAGGCAAGTTTCATCTGACCCTCGGTTACTTGACCAGAGATCTGACTGATTCTGAGCAGGTGGATGTTACTGCATTGCTTGAACAGTTTGCTTCCTCGCTGCAGGAGCGGGAACTGGCGTTCACGACGCGCCATGCCGGCCTTTATGCATTCGATTCGATGGTGAGCTATACCCATATCACAGGGAGTAACATTCGTCTGGTTTGATGTTTCCGTGCAACACCTGGCAAATGATCGTCCCGTCGCCTGCGGCAACCTGACCTTTGTACTTTGTTAGGCCTGGTGCTGGACACGGCCCATGGTCTCGTGAATGGAAAAAAGCTTAATCAGCAATAGGGTACACCCTTTCTTTTGTGTACTCTGGTGCTAGAGTAAGCTAAACATAACTTTTTTTGAGTTTAAAATACTTTCAGGAAACGACTCCTAAAATGACCCTCAGTCTTATTATAATTTTTTCATCTTCGTTCCTGATTGCCCTTTCAGGAGCGTTAATGCCCGGTCCATTGCTCACTGTGACGGTGAGTGAGAGCACCCAGCGCGGCGCAGTTACCGGGCCCCTGGTGATCCTCGGTCACGGTATCCTTGAACTGGGTATGGTGCTGGCTCTGTTCGCCGGCCTGGCGCCATTTTTAAAACGAGCAGAAGTGTTTGTGGTGATTGCCCTGGCCGGCGGAGTTATCCTGCTCTGGATGGCAATTTCCATGTTCAGGAGTCTTCCGTTCCTGCGCCTTGATCTGACCGGCGAGGAACAGAAACCCAAGAACCTGATCATGACCGGCATCCTAATGAGCCTGGCAAATCCATACTGGACAATCTGGTGGGCAACCATCGGCCTCGGCTACATCATGCATTCTGTCAAGTTCGGCATAGCTGGGGTTATTGCATTCTTTGTCGGGCACATACTGGCAGACCTGGCATGGTATGCACTGATCTCATTCAGTGTGGCCAAGGGGCGGTCTTTTTTTACCGATACAATCTACCGGAGGCTAATAGGTGGGTGCGCCTGTTTCCTGGTTTTTTTTGCCGGCTATTTTTTTTACAGCGGTATTGAGAAGCTTGTTTAAGTATTTTGGGGACAGATTTCGAATCTGTCCCCTTTGTCCTTTAATTAACTTTTATGGTAAATTCGAAAAACTGTACCGGGCTCTGGCAACTCTATAAAATTACCCTTAAAAGTTTTTTTATATTGCTACTAGCAGGACCTCTTAACAGGTACTATAATAAGATCTGTTAGCATCTCTCTAAGGAGGACCAGTATGAATGTGAAATTTTCTGAAGATATCGTTCCATTAAGTGATTTAAAGGTCAATCCGGGTAAGGTTGTTCGCCATGTCACCGAGGAGCGCCGTCCGGTCCTGCTCACCAGCCGGGGACGGGGAGTGGCCGTTGTTCAGAACCTGCAGGATTTTGAAGCGGCCGAAGAAGAACGTCTGTTCATGCGGGCGGTTATAAAAGGTATGGTTGACCAGGAAGAAGGGCACGAGAAAACCCTGCAGCAGGTAAAAAAAGAGCTGGGATTGAAATAACTGTGATCCCTAAAGTTACCGTTACTTTTGCCGATTCTGCTGTTAGCGATCTGCAGGATATCCTCGCCTATTATGAAGAGCAATCCATTCCCGACACCGGCAAACGCTTGGTGGTCAGGATTATTGAAGATATAGAACTGTTAAAAGAGCAGCCGGACATGGGGCGAGTGCTGCCCGAGTTTGAGTTTGAATATCTTCGAGAATTGATCCACCCGCCTTTCCGGATCGTATACCGGCGGGATAAAAAACGAATCAGGATTGTCCGGGTGTACCGTTTTGAAAGATTATTGAAAATGCCGTAGACATAAGGTGGATTACGCTCCGCTTTTATGCCCATTGGTAAATTCATCTACCCAAATTAAAATACTTAAATGTCACTGGCAACATTGAGTTGTAATGTCTGCTTCTATGAGGAGAAAGTGATACCTCCTGGAGAGAGATTTTGAATGCCGGTATGAAGGACGTTTTTTTTATGGACATTATGGTCATTACTGTTGGATTGGAGCTTTGTAAAAATGAGAAAAGGGGATGAGCACCACAAATAGATCCTAACCAAATTGTATGGTATTCGTTTTTCTGTCAGGTTAAGATTGGCTCTTGACATGTGGGCAAAAAGATATGAAACCCGAAAATAACCGGAAATGAGCTAAGTTTATGAATCAGAATAACGACTGTGTCGAGTCTCCCTGTATAGAAAACTGTAATTTAAATGCTGAAAAAATCTGCCTGGGTTGTTTTCGATCAATTGTGGAAATTACCCAATGGTCACAGATGGACGATAGAACGCGTTTGGATGCTTTGCACAAGGCAAAAAACCGCAAAAAAACACATGCTATAAAATAATCGAAGTAAGCACCAGTTTCTGTGAGTGATAAAATTAATGAAAGATCACAACACAATGCCTAAAATTGAAATTTATGATCCCCCCATGTGCTGTCCTACAGGAGTTTGTGGTCCCAATGTAGATCCAAAACTCGTTCAGTTTGCTGCAGACCTGGATTGGTTGAAAGGCAAAGGTGTGGAGGTAGAGCGTTACAACCTTGCGCAGCAGCCTGATAAATTTGCCGACTGCATACCTGTAACCGATGCCATGGTTTTTGCAGGTGATCTCTGCCTGCCCCTGATCCTTGTAAATGGAGCGATAGTAAGTCGAAATATTTATCCCAAACGTAGTGAACTGGCCAGGCTGGCAGGCGTGGATCCTGAGTGAATATTAACGAAATGAATTTTTTAATAAAGCCGACCAGGTTTCTTTTCTTCACAGGGAAGGGCGGTGTAGGCAAAACATCACTTTCCTGTGCAGCAGCGGTTGCCCTGGCAGACCAGGGAAACAGGGTTTTTCTGGTTTGCACCGATCCCGCCTCAAACTTAAGCGATGTTCTGGGCGTACAGGTAGGGACATCTCCAGAAGAGCATCCGAAAGTTCCGGGCCTGCAGGCCATTAATATTGACCCTGAAGAGGCGGCCGGCAGGTACCGGGAAAAAATTATCGGGCCATACCGCGGCAAACTTCCGGAAATTGCCCTGGCTGCCATGGAAGAGCAGCTTTCAGGGGCCTGCACCATG
This sequence comes from uncultured Desulfobulbaceae bacterium, assembly GCA_947259115.1. Lineage (GTDB taxonomy): Bacteria > Desulfobacterota > Desulfobulbia > Desulfobulbales > BM004 > BM004. The sequence continues at coordinate 56,955 of CAMYKS010000014.1, forward strand.
GAGATCGCCGCTTTTGATGAATTTGCCGGATTGCTTGGAAGCAGGAATGTGCTGCAGGCATTTGATTATGTTATTTTCGACACTGCGCCCACAGGGCATACTCTCCGTCTCCTGCAGTTGCCATCCGCCTGGGACGGCTTTATAGAAACTAATATCACGGGCACTTCCTGCCTTGGTCCCCTTGCCGGCCTGACCCAGCAGCACCAGATGTACAAGAATACAATTGCAACATTGACTGATCCTGAAATGGCAACCGTGGTACTCGTCTGCAGGCCGGAAACGGCAAGCCTGGATGAAGCTGTCCGTACCAGTATCGAACTCTCTGCATTGGGCATGGACAATCAAAAACTTGTCATTAACGGAGTGTTCATTTCTTCCTCCAAAGACCGGTTGGCTCAAGCCTGGCATAAGCGCAGCCAAAATGCACTTGCTGTATTGCCTGACATTTTATCCGGACTTGACCGTATAGAGACGCCGTTGCTGCCCTTCCTGCCATTAGGAGTCGAAAAGTTACGTCACCTTTGGCAGGCAATGCTTGGTGCAGCAATTGATGTCCCAACTATTGAAGATGATGCTATAAAAATACTGCCCCCTGCAGCTGTCGCTCTATTTAAAAAGATTGAAAGGCAGGGCAGGGGCGTCATTATGGCAATGGGTAAAGGAGGGGTTGGTAAAACAACCATTGCTACGGAACTGGCAAAATACCTGGCACAGGCAGAACATGCTGTTCTGCTGGCAACAACCGATCCGGCAGCCCACCTCGATTTTTCCCTTGGCAGAACCATGGAAAATTTGACAGTTGCCAGGATAGACCCTAAAGAAGAGACAAGGAAATATACTGCTAAGGTTATGGCCGAAGCCGGCAAAAATCTGGATGAGCAGGGCAGAAAACTGCTGGCAGAAGATCTGCGTTCGCCCTGTACCGAAGAGATTGCAGTATTTCAGGCCTTTGCCCAATTGGTTGACCGGGGAGAGCATGGATTCATCGTGCTTGATACTGCCCCCACCGGACATACACTATTGCTCTTGGACGCAGCCCAGGCGTATCATCGGGAAGTGGAGCGCACGACGCAGCAACTGCCGCATGCGGTGCAGAAACTCCTCCCCCGTATGCGCGACCCGGAGTATACAAAAGTATTGATAATAACCCTGGCGGAAATGACACCTGTGCATGAAGCAAGGCAGCTTGAAAAAGACCTGGAACGGGCCTCCATTTCATCCTATGCCTGGATCATTAACCAGAGTCTCGCCCCTCTATCCATTACCGATTCCTTCCTGGCGGCAAAACGACAGGAGGAAATGCAATACATCAATCAGGTCGTGACGCAATATAGTAAGCATGTTTTTTTAGAAGCATGGTGTGATATACCAATAGATTAATCTCATACGGTCCATATGTGGCCGATAGCAAAATTAAAGGAAACTTGAATGATTTTGGAACAAGTCGCGAAGTCTTTAGCCAACCTTGACAAGGAAGAAACTATTTCTCTTACAGTACAGGCCATACTGGAAGGTGTAACGTCCCGAGATATTGTTCTGCACGGACTTTTACCCGGCTTGGGCGAGGTCGCAAAGCGCTATGAAAAAAAAGAGCACCTGTATCCTGATATGTATAAAGCATCCAGTATTTTTCACGAAGCACTTGCAAAGATAAAACATCAAATTGTTTCCATGGAAACAAAACCGGAAGTATGGGGGGTAATTGGGTTGGCCTACGGCGATATGCAGGATTTTGGCAAAAATATTGTCCACATGACCCTGGGAGCCAATGGCTTTGAGGTTAAGGATCTGGGGAAGTCGGTACCCAGCGATAAGTTTCTGCAGGCTGCCAAGGAAGGTGCCGACTTTATTGCAATTTCAATTATGACAGATGAAGGTGTGGAAGAAGCGAAAAAGGTTGTGCAGGGATTGAAAGAAGCGGGTGTGAGAGAGCAGGTGAAAATAATTGTAGGAGGCGCCGGGGTTAATGCCCTAAAAGCAGCTCATATTATCGAGGCTGACGGCTATGCAGAAGACGCTGCAGAGGTGGTTGAGTTTGTGAAAATCTTTTTTCAGGCCTAGAAAGATGTGGAAAAAATAATCATCTCCAGTGACGGTGATGGAGGCCATCCGGTCAACAACCCCTGGAGCAAAAGGCTTTTGTGGTTGGAAGGGCTCTGCGAAACAATCCAATTGGTCATCGTTTGCTCTTCCGGCCTGGTTGAATTTAAGTTCCTTGCTCATTAGCTGACTGTGGTGCTGATTCTTTGACAATGGCCAGTGCCTGCCGGATAACCTGCTCCAGCAAGTTGTAGGACCCGCTGGTTTTCTCCAGCCGCAGGCCCAGATCGTTAGCGATTTGTTGGGCCTTGGGCTGCAGGGTTTCAGAACCGTCGTCAGTCTGCATGTCAATATACAGGGCGCGGCTGAAGCCCTCCAGCAGGCGGCGGGCAAATTGCAGCGGGTCAATTTCTTTACTGCCAGTGCGATTGAGTTGTAATTCATGGAATACAAAGTCGGTACCCATACGGGTCCAGCCTGGAGAGAGAAACCAGGTGCCCGGACATCGCTGCAGTTCCTTTTCGTAGCGTTGTTGACCCAGCAGGACGCCGATACAGTCTTCAGCCTCTGGCCGCAAAATCGGGACCTTGAAATCATTGCCCAGCCGGTCCATGGCCTGGCAGCGGCCATAACCGAGAACAATTACATCTACTTTATCCTCAAGAAGTTCGATCTGCCGGATGACTTCAGCCAACAACCGGTCCGGTTCGATATGCAAACCCCAGGGCATGGATTCAAGATGGCTGATTTCCGAAATGTCAGCGGTCAAGGCCAATATTTCACTTTTCAGAGTTTCACAGTATATAATGCCGATGCTCATGATATGATAAGAATGCTATTTAGCAAGGTTTTGGGCCTGAGCCCTTAGAAAAATTCATACAAAAGGAAAAGTTTATTATGGAAAAAAAAACGCTTCATTGTCCGGTTCGTGAAAAGATTAATGAGTATTGCTCCTGCCCGAAGGTCGATTGTGAAAGACATGGCCTTTGCTGCGAGTGCATTGTAAATCACAAAAACAGGATCAATGATGCCTTTGAAAAAAGATTCCCTCACTGCTTGCGAGACCTTTTAAAGGAAGCGCTTGCTGCTGGAAAATAATTATTGCAAATACGTTACATTATGAGTCCTGAATTGCTTGCAGCTGTATCATCATTGCCGGCAATAAGTAAGGTTTCCTTAAGTATTTTAAACATCTCGACCAGGCGAAACGAAAATTCGCGATCCTGATAATGACCGGCGACAAATACCATATCTTCCATGAAAGCCTGGTCTTTTTCTGTGAATCCATATTGTTTCTGCCAGTCCGGCAACAGTGAATGAGAAAATCCGATGCCCTGATCCGTCAGGTAGGATAATGCAATGTAATCAACAAGTTTTCCACAAAGATGGCTGGCCCTCGTCCAATTGTGCGGCATGAATTTTTTGTATAGCTTTCTATCCTCTGCAGTTGGATTTATTGTATAAAAATAATAATAAACCTGTGGGAGTCCCCGATCCATTCCAGCAAGAATTTTTGTCGTCTCCAGCCTCTTCAAAGCGCGACTCAAATGATCCACCAACTCACGTATGAAGTAAAGCGCGCTGCCGGAAAGCGGCATCAATGGTAGAATATGGTTTTGAAAATTGAATTGGTATAAATTTGTGTCAGCCTCAACCATGGCATGGACAATTTCCAGTTCCAGCCATCCCTGCAAAGCGCCAACCGTGATGCCAAGTAAATCGTCGGAACAGATGGAGAGATGGACAGTGCCATTCCGTTCGGCAACACGGATAGATTGCCTGCTGCCGGCATCCTGCCGTCGGGGAGAAGCGGATTTTTTAATGAAGGTCCAATCCACCGGTGGAGGATTTTGAGAAGCAGCGTGTTGCAGGAATTCCTGAATGATAAGGTCTGCCTGGTGTTGAATATCGTATGGTGCAGTCAGGGGGGAGTGGGTAATCATTTATCTGTCTTTTCAATCAGGCCAGGTTAATCCAAAGTGTTAAGTCAAGAATAATTAAAATAATCAGATTTCCAGACAATTTCAAGCAGACTTGCATTCCAGACACAGGCTGTTCCTTGTTCATTTAGGATGGAAAGCATTTGGCAAAGGATTGCATCAAACGCGGCGATCCCTTAATCTTTATGCGCCGCTGGGCCAGGGCAGCCACAAGATTTTTTTCACGGGCCAGGAAATTGAGCCAGGTTCTTGCATCTGCTTCGACTAGGATATCAGGGTCGCCGACAAGGTCATTCTGAACAATGAGCGAACTGTCCCTGATTGTTATTGTGCTCTCGCATTCCTCGTCTCCAGTGAAACGGAAGTGATATACCGTATCCATGCTTTTTGCTATGCCCCGTTGGAAGACAACCGGCAAGCTTGCAAGGAAGTTTTTAATTGTATCCGGCCTTAAGCCATTGGAGACTTTTTGTGTTTTCTTGTTCGGAAATTTTCGGACTACGTGAGTTTCAGCGTCAGTTCCGGGCACAACGTAAATGATTTCCTCTTTTTGCTGCAATGGTTTGACCACTTCAGTAATGTATTTTTTCCGGTCATCAAGGAATTCTCCGATTACATCATCGCCAGCAGGACAAACAGCCATACAATAGGAAGACTTGTTGCACATGCCATAACTGAGAGACTGCCACATGGATACCGTTTCCTTGTCGCATACCTTGCGGCGATATGTCTTGATATTGTTACTTGTTACAATGTTTTCGACCCAGTTCTGAAAGCCGCCCATGCGGTCACGGTAATTATGAGTCATGCAGTTGGCAAAATTGAAATAACCGTCTGTTCCGATGGCGCCCACAGGACATACTGTTGCACAGAGTTTACAGTCGATGCAAGGGTTATAATCCAGAGGATTATCAATGGCGGATACATCACGGTCGAGCAGAACAGTACCAAGAACAATGAAGTTGCCGAGCCTGGGATGGATAACTATGCGGTTTAAGCCCATAACACCAAGGCCGGCTGCCTGGGCCACCGTTTTATGGGATACAAACCACATTTTTCCGGGCCATTTCGACATATCCATTGGAAAGCCGCTGGCCGGGTATAACGCATTTATTCCATCTTTTTCCAGGGTCGCTGTAATCCTGCGGGCTACTTCGTTAACCCTGTGAAAAGTCAGTATATACTCAGTATCAGAAACCGCTCTGTCAATGCAGCGGACATTGTTACGGTTCAGGCGGCAGACGATGCTTAACAGGCTTTGGCATTTTGGGAAGGTGGATAAAATGTCCTGCCGCTGATCTGCCAGTGAGGGGTCATCTATAGAAACAAGTCCAGCATCGTCAGCACCGGACTCCACGGCCAGCTTTTTAAGCATATCGCTATCGAGGATCTGCTGAACAGCAGCTTTGGAAGATGAGTTTTTTTGCTCCAGGTAACGTTTCACAGTCGGGTGATCCGAGAGTCCCATATCGTTCTCCTTTTCGCAGAATTTTCCGTATGACACTGAGACTAGTTTCTCGGCCAGTACATTATGATTCCGACACCGATAAGCGCTACTATGCCCCCTACAATATCGAACCTATCTGGAACGATCTTGTCTACTTTCCACCCCCAAAGGATTGACAAGGCAACAAAAATGCCACCGTAAGCAGCATAAACACGCCCAAAATGGGCTGGCTGCAAAGTAGGAACCACTCCATAAATTACCAGGACTATCGCCCCGAAGAAAGCATAAACCATGGGCTTGCCTTCTCTTAACCACTGCCAAACGAGATAACCTCCACCAATCTCGCAAAGACCAGCCAAAAGAAAGTAGCCAATTGATTTCGTTATAGTAATTGCGTCCATTATTTCACTGATGAGCTAAACATTTATGATACAAACTATTTCTTCTATAATTTGTGTAAATCATAAGCTGCTATCTGTTTTTTTAGAGGACACACAAAACTAGTTGCAGAAGGGTCAGCCAACATCTGATAATCACTGGATCAGGAGACAGGTAAGTGTCTCGCCCGCTTTCTTACCTTGTTCTGCTCGTTAAGTTGTACGGAGGTAAGAATACTTTAATAAAAAGACAAAAATGGGAAAATATCTCCGCTTAAATGGATTAGGTCGAAGGTTGTTTTACCTTTATTTTATCAGCACGAGTTTCCATTTCAACGGCTTCCGAATTTCTATCTAATTGCCGTAATATATTGGCGCATTGTCGCAGGTAGGTCGCAAGGCTCGGGCTCTCGGAGCCTATCGATTTTTCGTCAATCGCGATGGCCCGCCGCAAATAACCTTCCGCTTCTTCAAATTTACCTTGGTCCTGACAAATTTGAGCCAAAAGACTCAAATTCCAGGAAATGTATTGGTTGTCCGCCCCATACACTTTTTCTTGAATAGCCAGTGATTGCCGGATCATTGCCTCTGCCTTGTTTACTTTTCCCAGTGTATGGTACATCCAGATTACGTTGTCCATACATTCCGAAAAACGGATGTCTTCGGATCCGAATTTTTCCGTAATTTTAAGAGCCTCATTGAATTTCTCTTCCGCCATGGCCAGATCACCTTTCTGGTAATACTCCATGGCTTCTGCATTCAACTTTTTCCACTTCTCCATTTGAAATTCTTCCTTTTTCTTTGCAACTGGCAATTTTTTTCATTCTTCCAAGAGAAGAGGACTGCAGGTAAGTATTCCGGCAGCCCTCTTTCTAGGTATAGTTATGACCCTAAACAGGCCGCGATATCTTCCTCCGGTGTGCTGATTGGTTTAATAAAGTTTTCGAAAAGCACTTTGTGGGCGTTAGGCGTCAGGAATACCGGCATAGTCGGGCCAAGCCTGATGTCCTTGAACCCCCAATGAATAAGTGTCAAAAGAATCGCCACTGCCTTCTGTTCGTACCAGGAAAGGATCAGAGATAAGGGGAGATCATTAATTCCTACCTCCAGGGCTTCTGCCAGGGCATTGGCCACGACCATGGCTGAATATGCATCATTGCACTGGCCTACATCCAATAGTCTCGGTACCCCTCCTATTGCTCCAAGATCGCGGTCGAAGAAGCGGAATTTGCCGCAGGCCAGGGTAAGTATAGCGGTATCATCAGGGGTTTTTTCAACGAAATCCGTGTAATAGTTGCGGCCTGATTTAGCCCCGTCGCACCCGCCTACCAGGAAGAAATGCCGGATTGTTTTTGATTTGAGGTAGTCAACCAGCAGATCAATGACGCTCCCCATGGGATGTTGCTGAAGAACTGTATTGCGTGCGTAACCCACCCATACAGGTCCAGCGTCTTTGTCATCAGTGTAACCTGGCATCTGCAAAGCCTTCTCAATCACCGGGCCAAAATCACCGTTTTTGACATGGGTGGTTCCAGGCCAGGCGACGAGGCCAGTTGTAAAAACGTTATTTATATAGCTCGATGCAGGTTTTTGGATGCAGTTTGTGGTGAAGAGAACGGGACCTGGAAAGGCGGGCAGTTCTTTCTGTTGGTTTTGCCAGGCGGTGCCGAAGTGACCTGCTAAATGAGGGTATTTCTTCAACTCCGGATAGGCATGGCAGGGCAGCATCTCGCCGTGAGTATATATGTTAATTCCTTTCCCTTCCGTTTGTTTAAGCAGGTCTTCCAAATCTTTAATGTCATGCCCGGTGACAAGGATAGCCTTGCCGGCTTTATGCCCCAGGCTTACAGGTGAGGGTTCGGGATGTCCAAAATGACCTGTATTCCCGGCATCCAATAATTCCATGGCCCTGAAATTCGTCTTGCCGGTATCAAGTGCAATTTCCAGCCAATCCTGCAAACCAAGACTTTTATCTGTCATCTGGGTCAGTTTTTTCTGCAAAGAGGCATATACTGCATCGTCTTCCTGGCCGAGAATTGCAGCATGATCAGCATATGCAGCAGCACCGCGGATGCCATATAATGTTATTTCCTGCAGGCTTTTCACATCCTCGTCCCTGTCCCAGTCAATGGGAAGACCAATTTTTTCTCCCTGTTCCACCAGGCCGGCAATGTCTTTTGCAGGCTGAAAGGTTGTTGCTGGATCATCAAAGGAGGTGTTGCCACCGGCGCTCGTTATTTTGCTTTTAAGTATTTCCCGTTTTTCTACCGTCTTTCTAATAAGAGTTTCCAGGCGGGTCGGATCAAAGTTTACATTGGTGAGAGTTGAAAAAATTGCCTGCAGTGAGAATCGGTTAATATCAGCGTCGTTTATTTCTACAGAACGCCCAGCAACAGTTAAATGACAGAGTCCGCGGAGTGCATACGTCAGTAAATCCTGGAGTGCTGCAACATCTTTGTTTTTACCGCATACTCCAATTTCAGTGCACCCACCCTTGGCAGTTTGTTCACATTGATTGCAAAACATGGTCATTCTCCTCTGTGATTAGTATGACAGATACCCATTTTAGTATCTTGGAAATTCTAGTTTGTCTGGGTTAGGAACAGAAAGGATTTTTTATAAATTACATAGTTACTCTAACAGTGATGTTTAGTTCTGGTTATCGCCTAAAAGATGATTTTTACGTATTTAATCCAAAAGAACCATGCTGTACCAGCAGGGCAGGAGTTCTCCTTTTTTGTCAAATTCCACCTTTAACCCTAACGGTTCTACTGTTTTGCCGATATCTATCCCGTAGGCATCCATGGATGGACGCGCCATAAGCGGGAAGCGGCATGGTTCCGGATGAGAGCATTCTTTGCACCAGACGCAGAGAATCATTGCAAAGGCATGCATGAACTGGTGGGAAAACATAGCCTCTTTTTCGACCTTTACGGCAACATCCTGGCCCTTGCGGGGATCCGGGGTCTGGATAATTAATGCCTTGCTGTATTGTGAAAAGGCTTCCTGGAATTTTTCCGGCGAGATGTCCAGGTAAGGAGGACATGTCCAATATTTGCCCCATCGATCACAACCGAATCTGCATTTCAGAAAAGAGCGGGAATCAAAAACAATAGCGTCAGTATCAATTATCTTTGCTTCTGTTGCACCTAGTTCAATGGCCTTTTTAACAATATCCTGCAGCTTTTTTTTCATAATTTTTCCGTTGTTTCCTTCGATCTTAATGAATTTATTTTTTAAACTATCTTCGTAAATGAGCTTAAAGGTACAAAATATTCCGGACTGTAACTGTTCAGAAGCACCTCATATGCGCGGAAGAGGTCTGCCCGCTATACATCAGTATGATGACAGGCCGATGACAGATAAGCGCAGACTTCGAAGCAGGTAAGCGACTGCAGGGAGATTCCGGATGTGGTGCTGATGAGCAGTTACCTGTCTTCACCCTGTCAGCCTTCGATAGAGAGCCGGCAGCAACGTAGGCAACAGTTCAACTTTCGGTAAAATCACGCATTCGGTCTGCGGTGAAATCATCTGCAGGTAATCGCTGCCTTTTTTGTCCGATGTAATAATAAATGGGTGAATATTTTTGCTGCGAGCCTCTTGAATAGCTTTTTTTGTGTCGGAAATTGCATATTCAAGATTGCCGTATTCCATGTCATACGGTCGGCCATCGGTTAGGATTATCAGTATTTTTATAGTTGATGATACTTCCTCAAGTTTATACGTTGCATGCCGCACCACAGTGCCCATGCGGGTCAATCCCAGAGGCTGTAAGTTCCCGAGCCGATATTGGGCCTTTTCGTCATACGGTTCATTAAAGTCCTTGACGTTGAACATATCAACGCGGAAACGGCCCTCAGAGCTAAATCCGTATATGGCATATGGGTCACCAAGGGCTTCAAGGGCTTCAGCCATAATCGCCATTGCCTCTTTTTGAACATCAATGACCCTGCGGCCATTAAATACTTCATCGGTTGAACCGCTCAAATCTACGAGGAAAAACACCGATACATCACGGATTCTTTTATCACGGCGAATATAGACATTTTCAGACATTGGAGCACCTGAACGCATATCAACCAGTGCCTCCACTAAAGCATCGATATCGAGAGCATCGCCAGTGGGCTGTGCTCTGTATTTACGAAACATCTCCGGTTTGAGTTTCATGAATTGCTTGCGAATCAATAAGATAATGCCCCGTAGACGGTCATTAATCCGAGTAATGAAATCATTAGGGTCTTCTCTTGCAATTCTTTGTCTGACCTGGCACCATTCAAGTTTGTAATCACATAACTTCCGGTCCCATTCCTTGTAAAAAAAAGTTTTAACGCTTTCCTGCAGTTCTTCGGGATCGGGAGAATCAAAATCTATGTCATCGAGCATTTCGCCAAGCAATTTCCAGAGTGCATTCTGTTCTCTTTCACCTCCGGCCAGCATGGAGGTAAGCAGGCTTTCAAGCAATTCCGGCGGAATGTTTTCATATTTTTCAGCAGCCTTTTCTTTGATCGCAGTGATGGTTTCATCCGTTTCTTTCATAAGATCAGGAAGAATATCTCCCCACCATGGTTTCGGCACCGGTCCTGTTCTGCCCAGTTTTTCCGGGTGCTGGTCGATGTGATGATCAGCCGAGTATTTGTTTATTTCATGAAGAAGACCTGGTAATTGCCGTATCAACCGTTTATCTGCATCAAGATGTATCTGCGTCGGATCAGTAAGAATTTTTCCGTTCAGGTCGGTATAAGGGTGTCTCTGCAGCAACATTGTCTGATGCAGGGCCATGAGTTTGAAGAGCCCGAAACTCGGTGCCATGTCGGGTAAAAAAATGTTGTGACCGTCTGTTGCGGCGCCACCGTTAAACCCCTTGCATCCTAGCAGAACAGAATTTGAACGGAGTTTGACCGGCTGCCCAAGTAAAGCTTCGCAAATCATTGACAGGGTATTGCGCTTGTTTTTCAAAGGAACTCCTGAAACAAGGCAATCGCTTGCTTCAACCGACTTCAAGGAAGTGCCATTGAAATAATTAATCAATTCCTGTTCCGATCCACAACCTTCAAGCCCTTTGTCGATCCAGCGGATCGTTTCATCTTCATTCAAGAGCAAACAGACACGGTTGCCGTGTTGGATAAAACCTTCAGTCGCATCCACCGAAACGGCTGCAATGCGAATTGCCTGTTCAAGGAAAAAACTCCATCTGTCGAGCGGATATCTGCAGTTTGCATCTGATGCCTCTATAAAGTATGCCTTGACAGCCTTCCACATCTTTTTTTTGTCTTTTGCTGTTTCAAAGGCGCGCAGCCCCTGTTTCCCCCATGTTATCAAATCCTGCTGATCTTCAAGGTTTTCTAAAGCAACAGGTGTACGTTTCAGGAAGGTGACTGCCGCATCAATATCATGAACTGCCAATTGTTGGACCAGATTCGAGAATTGTAAAATCAAATTATCAGCCGGGACTTTTTTTACGGCATTGAAAAAGGGCAGCACAAGAGCCCAGTTCAACAGGCTGATTTGTTTTGCTTCAGCCAGGATGATGTGTTTATCGGGTGATTTTTCAGCCTCACGGATTTCTCTTTCAACTTCAAGCAGAAAACCTTTGGAAGTGCGAGGGCGCAAGTGGGCAACAGATGCCCTGGCAGCTTCATAGGCTTTTTTGGCGGCGGCGCTTATTTTATTAGAGCTTTGGTGAAAGTCCTGGAGAATCATTCTTTCAGAAAATGCCAGCTATGATTTCAGTAATCGCTTCCTGTAATTCCATATCGTCGGTCATGGCTCTGGTAACAGCAGCCTGGCAGGCTTCTTTTGGTAATACACCGTCTGAAATAAGTCTGCCTGCATAGACTAACAAACGGGTGCTGATGCCCTCTTCAAGGCCCTGTTGTCTCAGGTTGCGAACCATCTCACCCAGTTTGACAAGACGTTCAGCGGTGTTTTCATCGACTTGACCTTCTTCCATAACAATGGCCTGTTCTTCCTTGCTTGGCGGATAGGTAAAATCAATTGCCAGAAATCGTTGCCGGGTAGAGTGCTTAAGATCCTTCATGACACTCTGGTAGCCTGGGTTATAGGACATGACCAGGAGAAAATCAGGGTGGGCTTCGAGCAGCAATCCTCTTTTTTCCTGGGGGAGTATCCTCCTGTTGTCAGTCAGTGGATGAATAACTACAGTGGTGTCTTTCCGTGCTTCCACGGCCTCATCGAGGTAACAGATGGCGCCGTGTTTGACGGCCAGGCTTAAGGGGCCGTCCTGCCAGACAGTTTCATTATCTCTGAGCAGATACCTGCCGACCAGATCGGAGGCGGTCAGGTCCTCATGGCACGCAATGGTGACCAGCGGCCGGGAAAGCTTCCAGGCCATGTGCTCTAAAAACCTTGTTTTACCGCAGCCGGTGGGTCCCTTGAGCAGAACGGGCATCTTCAGTCTATAGGCGGATTCAAAAAGGCTTATTTCATTTCCCGTGGAAACATAAAACGGTTCGGTTGTAATGTGGTAATCTTCAATGGCAATGCCGTTCAAGTTTTTTGGGGAAGTTGTTTTAGAATGAATGTTCTGCACGGAGTCTCCATATCGTTATTTTTTTTGAGTGTAGGCCATAGGAATGCCTCTCACAGAATTTTCTGTGTGTGGGGTTGTAATAAAAAACTTTATTGAAAATCGCTCAATTCAGGCAAGAAAAAAATGGGGCTTAGGCCCGGAGCTTAAGTAACACCCCGGGCCTAAATAAAGAACGTTTAATATTTGCCGTAAAGTTCAGCGGCTTCCATCATGGCTATAGCGTTCAGCAGGGAGCCGTTAGGTGGAAATTCACAGCCTGTTGCAAGAATAAATCCTCCATCCTTGCCGAGTTCTTCTATCTCTTTCTTGCACTCCATTTTCATCTCCTCAGGAGTTCCTAAAAATCCATAAGTGGCGGGGCTTGCATAGCCGGCCAGGCAAGTTTTCTTGCCCCATTTTTCTTTTACCTCTACCATTGTTTCACAGTCATCAGTCGTTTCGGCAAATGAGATGCACACCGGTTCCATTGCTTCAATCTGAACATCAAAATAAATACCGTTACCGCAATTATGAACCATGACCATCATATTGTTGGCGCGGATTTCATCGGCAAGAATTTTAGCAAAAGGCGCCTCCATCTTATTCCACATCTTTTTGCTCATGATCGACTGGGAAGCAAATAATGTATCGAGAACTATCGCATGGACGCCGGTTTTACCTAAAGCTCTGATGTAATCAACCAAGACTTCGGTGATTACTTTTTCTGCTGCGATAACCTCTTCAGGATGCTTATAGCAGTCCTTGAACAGTTTTTCGGCGCCGCGCATCATATTGAGGATGCCAAGAGGGCCGTAGACAAATCCCATGATAGCGGTATCTGCAGCCCTTTCATTACAGATAATGTCCATGTATTTGATCATTTCCTGCATGCGAGGGGCTTTTGCCACATCTATTCTTTCAACCTTGGCATAATCATCCGGGCCGGTGATAAATGGATTATCATAATTGGGATGTGCGGTGTCCTCCAGAGGATAGACCATTTCCTGGCCAAAATCGGCTGCTTCAACTGACAGGTCGACCAAACCGAGAATGCCGTCGAAACCGACAAGTTCATGGGCTTGCAGCATGCATTTAGCCGCCAACTCACCATCCTGTGACCACTCCGCATAGGTAGTTCCGTATACCCGGCGGGAAGCTCCGCAGATAAGAGGAGCAGCCGGTACACGATCCGGTATGCCGCCCGACAGAACTGTCCCTATTCTCTCTAATGATGTCATTGTCATAATCTGTCTCCTTTTTGTTTTATTGTGACCGTATGGTCTATATTTATGCCAAGCATTATGTCTCTTGGTCCATCGATAATATCTGTTGCGCCAGTTCATTTATGGAGGAGCTGTAATGGGTGCTCAGCAGTAGAATGTTTGATGCAACTTTTAAAGTGCCACGAATGTGTTCGAGCTCTTTTGCATCGACCAAATCCGTGCGGCTTATCACGACTCTGTCTGCATCCTGCATTTGTCCTAGAAGCAGTTTTGGCCTTTCTTCCCAGTTAAAGGAAAAAGAAGGCCCGTCAATCAAAGTAATAACTGGGCCGATATCATATTGAATGTCTCTGAGGCCCATTTTTGTTACGTTGCGGAGTTCCTTGGTGACGATCATTTCAGAAGGTTCAAGAAAAAGAAAATCAGGGTTCAGGGACCTTTTAAGTTTCTTTTTCAGCTCGACCAGACTGGCAGCCAGGGAACACCCGAGTCAGCCTCCACGTAAATGCTCCACCGAGATTTGCTGACTGCTGATAAATTCTTCATCATAGGTTTCCTCGCCATCCTCATTGACAATAACCGCAGAATTTTTTCCTTGAGCGGTAAGAATGGTAATAAGCTCTTTTATGGCAGTAGTCTTACCGCTGTCAATGGTCCCTGATATACTGACAATTCTCATCTGTTTCCTTGGGCAGAAGTTTAATCATCCGCAGATAATTGTTCTTCTAGTTGCTTGATGTACTCCTGCTTGGATGCGACAAAATCAAATTCATCGAAATAGGTGTGTTCTTTTTCTTTAACCACTGTTACTCCCTTTCCTTCAGCAACTTCATGAAGGCCGTCCAGGGTGGCTTTTCTAACAACATCTTCTTTTATCCCCTGGATTATGCTGTTAATGGCAATGTAGAGATCATTTACGGCATGGTCTAATTTGCCGGAGGAGTATGTGCCGTGAGTTACACCAATGGTGTCCGCCTTGATCGTCCCGGCTTCGGTTCTGATATGAGATTTAATATGGCCTATGCAACGGGCCCCGGAATCCATGCATTTTTGTGCAATAGACAACATCATTTCTTCGGCCATTGCTTTCACAAAAGTACTATCCATGGAATCCTCGCGGCTCAATTTGGCAGCTACTCCAAAGCCACTGACACCATGTTCGGTATAGCATCCATGTTCCGTGTTATTTGGTGAATCCATCCAATTACTCCTTCCAGTCTATGATACGTTGAGCAAGTTCATCTATGCCAAGATCATCGAAAGAAGAAAGATTAACGATATCTGCCTTGGAATTATACTTGCGGATGCGTTCTGCTGAATCATTTACCGCTGCAGCATCAACCGCATCAACTTTACTGATCGCTATAATGTCAGCGTCTTTTATCTGGGTCGTAACGAGGGTGCCGAGCATATCCATATCCAGCAGTTCGGCCGGACGGGTGGCATCAAATAAAACTATGGCCGGGCCCATGGAAATTTTTGCATCCCGTCCAGCCATGCTCGCGGCCAGTTTCACCTGGTGAGGCACAGCAACGCCTGTGGGTTCAACTAAAATATGATCGGGCTTGTAAGACTTGTAGAGCTGTGTGAGGGTTTTGGCAAAACTTGAGGCTACTTCACAGCAAATACAGCCGCCGCCGATATCCTTAACCTGCATACCGCTTTCTTCCATGATTTTGCCATCTACCGGAATTTCACCAATTTCATTGACGACCAACGCTACTTTTCTTTCGCTATCGCCTAGCAACATTCGAGAAAGCTTCAATAAGAGAGTCGTTTTGCCGCAACCCAAAAAACCTGCTATTTGTGTAATTTTCATGTGGGGGTCCTATGTTTGTTTAAAGTAAAAAGCCTTTTCGACCTGGAAATTTGATCTTGAGAGTAGAACCGTTGCTTCCAGAAAGCGGGCTTTTTTCGCTACACAGCAAAATGAGATATCAAGTCTATTACTCAATACTAATACAAAAAGCGTGCCAAAAGCTGGATATGGACTATAAGTATTTGATAATAATGGGCTAAGCGTGGTTTTTGCTTATTTGTAATACGAATTTTGGCAAGTTTATTTCGGGGCTTTTTGGCCCCGAAATAGTTAAGGGTTTCCTGTAGGTCGCCTTTCTGTAATGCCTACAGGAAAATGGGGTCAAGTGTAGACATTGTGGGGTTAATTAATCCCGTGCTGTTTCATTTTCTTAAATAAGGTTTTGCGGTTGATATTCAGTTCAGAGGCACATTTTAGCCGGCGCCATTTGTTTTTTTCGAGCGCTGCCAGAATCAGTCGCTTTTCATAATTTTCCATTAATGACTTGAGCCCATTTGTTTGGGAGAAACTGTTTTCCTGGGATAATTCTTCAACCTCCGGTTTTAAATCATCCAGCAGTAGATTAAAATCAAGCCGTCTGATCGTCATAAGTCTTTGCAGGACGTTTTGCAATTCTCTGATGTTGCCGGGCCAGTCATAATCCTGTAACGCTTTCATGACCTGGGGTGTGAGCACCGATCTGCTCTCCTTATCAAAGTTAAATTCTTTTAAAAAATGTTGAATCAGCAGTGGAATGTCATCCTTTCGGTTTCGTAAAGGAGGAAGATGGATGGGGATAACATGTACTCTGTAAAAAAAATCCTTGCGCATCATTCCGTTTTTTACTTGTTCTGCAAGGTCTCGACTGGTGGCGGCAATAATACGAACATTGGGCTTGATGATTCTGGAGCCTCCTACCGGAGTGTAACCGTTTCCTTCAATTGCACGGAGAAGTTTTACCTGCATATGCAAATTAATCTCGCCGATCTCATCAAGAAATAAAATGCCGTTATCTGCAATATCCATGAAACCTTTTTTGTCCGCGTGCGCGCCTGTGAAGGCCCCCTTTTTGTGGCCGAAAAATTCACTTTCCAGCAGGTGCTCCGGGATGGCACCGCAGTTGACGGCAACGAATTTTTGCGCCCTGCGGGTGCTCATTTCATGAATGGCTCTGGAAACCAATTCTTTTCCTGTCCCGGATTCCCCGTAAATAATGACATTGGCATCTGAGTTGGCCGCCTCAACAATTGCATTATACACAGCCTGCATTGCTTCGCTTTTGCCGACAATATTGCCGAACCCGTAGCGTTTCTGCATGGAAGATTTGAGCAGGCTGTTTTCGCGGCGCAGTAACGATTCTTTTTCTTTCAAGATCGCCTCTGCCTTTTTTGATTCGGTGATATCAAAAAATGAAGCGATAAATCTATTCATGTGAGGGAGAATTCCCAATTTGATAGCGATGTTTTTTTTAGAGCCATCATGGTCAACTATTTTGCATTCATACTCTGTCCTGGCCTGCTCATCATTATTTTTAAGTTCTGCATGATAACGCTTCATCTTATCCAGGTCTTCATCTGCAATGAAGTCAGAAAATTTCATTGTATTCTCAATTTCCAGGCGTGAATACCCTATGAGCTGCTCAAACTTCAGATTAGCCATGGAAATGGTCAGGTCTTCATCAACTATAACAGAAGGAGAACCGGAATTTTCGAAAACACTTCTATATTTTTCTTCACTTTCCCGAAGTTCTTCTTCTATCTGCTTTCTTCGAATAATATGCCACATCCCTTCCATCAGCAGGATCAGCTGGCGCACGTCGGATTCATCATAAGGGGCTTCCTTGTTCCCAACTCCGGCAATAATAACTATTTTGCCCTGATCGAGGACCGGCACATTCATATGCCGCGATATTTTTACATGTCCCTGGGGCTGCCCCCTCTTTAAGGGGTGTGGAGCTGTATAGTCATTGGTGATAATGGGTTTTCTTTGCCGCATGGCCTCTCCCCAGAGGCCCATTTTGTCAATATGATACGTTGTTTGCTTATGCTTGATGGCGCAACCTTTGATGGCATCAACAGACCAGGAGTACATACGCAGCATGGTTTCGTCTTCATTTGCAAAGGCCAGGTACCCAACTTTGCTCCTTGTTAAACGAATCGCCTCTTCCAGTGTAAAACTTGTTATTTCATTCAAAGGTGCGCCTGTCATTTGACTGAGGTCAAGAAGAGTGCTAAGCCTCGCCTCATTCAGCCGGAATGTTTCCAGGGCTCTTTTGTTCTGGGTAATATCAAATATGGCGCCGATGAAAAATGTATCTTGGCCGGTGGAATCAATGACAGGTTGACCTTTCTGATGGACCCAGCGAATTGAGCCGTCAGCGTGTACAATCCGGTATTCGATATCAAAAATTTTACCTTGAACAGCCCTATTGCGAACTGTATTTTTCATAATCTCAACATCGTTGGGATGAACAATACTACAGAATGAATTTTGACTCTGCTCATCAAAATGGGATGAAGGGTAGCCGGAAATCTCTTTTATCCCTTCATTGATAAATACAAGTTGGCAATCGGGAACAGGGGTGCAGCGGTATATGGCAACAGGAAGATTTTGAACCAGAGTCATGAAATCACTGGCTCTTTTAACTAAACTATCAGTGCATTTTGTGTTAGGTGTAAAATTTTCCATTATCTCAGGCATTTAAGTTTTGTAAAGTATGGTTAAACTATCTTTGCTACATCTTTTATTTTGTTTCTTTTTTCAAAAAAAGGAGGGCTTCTTCAATCGTTAAAGGTATTTTATTACGATCTACAGGGTCATTTAGCAGGTGTTGAAACATTCTTGTCAGAATAGGTGGTTCCAGCCTTGATTTTTTTAACAGATTTTCATCTGTTAATATTTCTCGCGCCGTACCATCCGCCGCTATCTTGCCCTCATCAAGAACGATAATTCTATCGGCAATCTGGGCCGCAAAGTTCATGTCGTGAGTAACTATGATAAAGGTATAGCCGTGATGGTTATTTAAATGTTGAAGATGATGTATGAGTTGGCTGGTAGACGCCGGATCAAGATTTGCAGAAGGTTCATCGAGCAGTAGCAGGGGAGGTTTCATGGCAATCAGGCCGGCCAGCCCGACACGCTTCATTTGCCCGTAACTGAGGCGATGGATAGGGCGGTCGGCTAAATCCGACACCTCCATTAATTCCATGGCGGTATCAGCGAGCTGTCTGACGGAATCTGCCGGCAGGTTCAAATTGGTAGGGCCATAACTGACGTCCTCTCTTACATGGGTACAGAAAAGCTGGTCGTTTGGATCCTGGCAAAGTAAGCCGATATACCGGAATATCTGTTTTCGTATCTGCCGCTCAAGGCGTTCCCCCTCCAAATAAATTTCTCCCCCGGCAGGGGTTAATAGACCGCTAAGCAGTTTAAGCAGAGTTGTTTTGCCGGCACCGTTAGGCCCGCATAAAACAACAACTTCTTTTTTATGAACAGTAAACGATACTTCATGCAGCGTAACGACATCACCATATGCGTGGGTAAGGCTTGAACAGCGGACAACAGGAGCATCAGGGTCTTTATATTCCGGGGTTACGTCACACTGGTTCGGGCAATGATCTATGCTGCTATCTTTTTTAACTGTTTTATCAATGTTGTTGTTTGAGTAAGCTCCCCGGCTGATCATCGCTTCCTGTATTCGAGTGGCTCTGTCATAAGCTCTCAGTGTTACCTGCGCGAGGATTTTTGCTGTGCTCTGCAGCGCTATACCATAACTTTTGAAACCGCCCCGTGTCAGTGCAGAGTTCTTCATTTTAGTAAATTCCTTCATGATCAGCGACATGTAGCGATAGCCCATGGCAATGGTTTCCAGGAGAACCTCCGGCACACGAAACCATTTGAGCGCTTTTAAAAGACTGCTGAAAGGTGTTGTCAGAAAAACAGCTGCCATCCATGACATGTCACAGGCCACCCGGGCAGCAGCAGCAAGTCCGAGGTGAAACCCTTCCCGGTAAAAGGTGACAGGGCCCATGGAAAAAAAAGGTGTGGTCCCGAAACCGGCTGTGAATCCGCCAACCACAATTAAGGTTGACCATGCAGGTATAATAAAGAAAAGGAGGAAAAGGCGTGATGGAATGCGTGACCAGACGGCAAGTGATGTCCCTGCAAAAAAAAGAGAGAGAGAGAGCCACAACTGGGCAAAATAGATATTAAGGGCTATGGCTGTAACCAAAAGGATCAGTTTGATCCGGGCATCCAGACAATGAAGCCCTTTTGAGGCGCTACACTCATGGTAAGCCTGTATATGTGTGTCGATGTTGATATGCAATACAAATACCTCTCAATATCTTTGAAAGATCGACTTTAATCTGAGAATTTCAGGCATCGTTTGGTAGATGCCTTCCCAGGTTTTTTTTCTTACTGATGAGGTGCCACCACCGGCCTATAACGAAACCGCAAACACCGCCGGCTATAAGCAGAATCGCATTCCATAAATCTCCCATAGACTCAGTGTCTATAAGAGGGTCTTTTGGTTTCAGACCGGCATCTTCAGCCATCTTTTCATTGACAGCCTCGTCCATGCCGGAAAAAGAATTCGTTGTTGACGGTTCCTGCATTTGTGACTTTTCCATTTTAGCGGGTACTGCTTTTTCATTTGCCGCAAAAGCATAATCACCTGGCATTATAACCAGAGTAGCTGCTAAAAATAATGGCCACAGGGCAATACCACCGGATTTCCCAGATCGTTCAGAAACATCTTTTACCAGTCCAAGGTCAACAAGAACCTCGGGTCTCTGTCTGTAAATATATTGTAATGCAAGTCCCGTAATTACCATTTCACCAATGGCAATGGGTAATTGGGTTGGTAGATAGGCGGCATAAATTACCGTCAAGTAACCGCCAAATGGATATTGAGGGGTCGGGGCATTGGCCAGTTCACGTGCCAGAATAAGACCGGAACTCATGTAAACAGACACCTCGCCAATCAGGCCGCCGGCAAATCCGGCAGCCCAGAGAGGAAAACCTATTTTTCTTGCTAAATAAAAAGCCAACCAGCCAGAAAGGCATCCAAAAAGACCAAGTGCTACAACATTTGCGCCCCAGGTTCCAAAACCGCCATGGGCGAAAAATGCAGCCTGTAATAAAAGACTGCCGCCGGTCAGAGCAATTCCAATAGCAGGCCCAAAAAGAATAGCAATAAAAGGAGTGCCGCAGGGGTGGGAGGTTGTCCCGGTAAAAGCGGGAAGGGGCAGTAGGGAGATGAAAAAAATCAAGGCGCCCGCCATGCCGAGAAGGGGCCGTTTCTCTGGAAACAACGCCACGAATTTTTTCATTTTCGCAGTGCCGTAACCTACCAGAGTTATTCCGGCAGCAGTGTAAATGACCGCAGGTGTTCCGGTTATTATACCTTCTGTGATATGCATGGCTTGCCTGGTATTGTAAATATTACTATTTATTTATAACCCCAATAATATCCCCCTATTAAGATATTGTTATAAACTTCCGGCGCCAGTTTTTCAGTTTGTAATAATTCAGCCAATGGTTATCCCTGTAAAAGTCCGATAATTCTTTCTGTTTTATATACTTTGCCCTGGGCCACAACGATTCCTTCAATTGCAAGGGCAGGGCTCAGCAACAGGCCGTACTTTTCCCTCATTTCATCGGAAAGCGTCCATTTTTTCACAACCTCAGCCTCAATGCCAAGCTTCGCAACTGCATTCCGGGCATTTTCAAGGAGTTCGGTGCATTTTTTACAGGGGGGTTCAAGACCGATAACTTCAATTTTCATCATGATGGTTCACCCTCCCTTTTACCTTCAGAGTCCACGCTCTCCCGAACCATGTGAGGCGGATTGGGATATGCGGGGCTGAAACATTGGAGATCATCTATTTCCGCTTTTACGCCAAATCTCTCTGCAACCGCAGCCAGGTCTTCCCTGACTATTTTTTCCAGTTTGTCCGGATCAAGCTGCACCCGGGCATTGAGAATAAGGGAGCCCTTGGAGAGTGTTGCCATGGGCTCACCGCTTACCATTGGCTCCGAAGTCAGGTTCGTCAGGTTGACCCAGAATGATTTCCCGCCACTGGTGAAAACTGATTTCAGATGTCCTATTTCTCCTTTTTCCTGTTTAAAGGATTCCCGGAGCTCGATAAACAGGTCATTGACAAATTTATCGGCGGTAAATAACCGGTCAGAAGAAATCTTGATTGCAGCGTTTAGCCAGCCAAGGACTGCTTCGGCTCTGGCATATCTGTCATAGTCTATTTGACTCAAGACGGTATTTGCACCTGGACGGCCTGAAAGCAGAATGTCCAGCCATTTTTCGACCCCGGCTCCATCCCTGGCGGAAATTGTCAGGATATCCTTTTGCGGATATTTTTCGGTTAAAGCAGAAACCAACCTTTTTATTTCCGCTTCTGCCAAAAGATCAATTTTGTTCAGCACCAGAATATCCGCCTCCTCCAGCTGTTTTCCGAACAAATAGGCTACTTCTTCCGGGAAATTGCTCTCGGTTTCAGCCAGCAGCAACTCGCGAACCCTGTCCGGATCAACCATGGTGGAAAATGGCGCAAAGCGGAAGGCTTCATGGTAATGAATCTTTATCGGGTTTGCCACTGCTGCCACAAAGTCGGTGCAACTGCCAACCGGCTCTCCCAGTAATATATCCGGTTTGTGGACCAGAATTTTTTCAATATTGTCGATCAACTCTTCGAACTTGCAGCAAAAACATCCTGCCACGACTTCCTCGATCGGCACTCCCAGTCCTTCGAGCATTTCCCTGACAATAACAGTATCTGCCAGATTATCACTCTGGTCATTGGTAACAATGCCGACCCGCTTGCCTAGACTGAGCAAGCGTTTGGCTATTCCAGCCAAGGCCGTTGTCTTGCCGGAACCAAGAAAACCGCCGACAAAAATTAATTTTACCGGGCTGTCAACTTTTATATTCCTGCTTTTTTCCATACTGTAACCTCGTCACTTCAATTACTCTTTCAATTGATAACGCCGCCGAATCTCAGCTGTCAATTCTTCCTGCCCCGGGATCAGTGCTTCATAAACCAACTCTCCGTCAAGGGCTATGGAGGGCAACGATTTTGCCTTGAGTTCAAGGAATCGCCGGTTACCCTCCAAGGTGCGCATATCCCACTCATTTATGTCAATCAGTTCTTTTGTTTCGTCCGGTAAATCCATTACCGATTTTGCCATGTAGACACAGGCCAGTCATTGCCTGGGATCGGTTACCAGAACATCGACAACGACTTTTTTCATTGTAGTTTCGCCGTGTCTGTGTTGCCGGCAAGCACTTCTGCTATAGCCTCTTCCAGCATATACCTGGGTGGGATGGCATCGAAAAAAAGTTCCCCGTTGATAAAGAGGGATGGAATCGGGGCGATCCGCATTTTTTTGTAGACCCCGTCTTCACCGAATAATGATACTGAAAGCTCCAGAAACCGCTTTTTGCCTTCTCCCTTTAAAAAATCCACCCTGCGGTATTCCACGTGCTCGGCATAATCAGGCAGGATATCGCGGACCGCTTCATCCATATAGTAACAAAGCAGACAGTAATCAGCCTTATACATCACCTCGATAATCATTTTTTTATTGCATGCCATATCATCCCACATATCATCTTGGATTATTTTTATTTCAGTACAGAAAACCTGGTCCTCAGGGCCAGGTCAGAGACAGTGGGCTCAGCCTTAATCTTGAAGAGGCTAGTGCAGAAGGTACAGAGGCACAAAGTTTTTAAAGCGGACTTGATACTTTTCATAAGAATACAAAGAACTCTGTCTTCCCTATGTGCATCGTTTTTTTACTTTGTGCCTTTGCGGCAGCAGCCTCTTCAAGAGGCGAGTCAAAGCCGGGTCCTCAGGGCCCGGATTCTTTACTCGTCACTGACCTTCGGTCTTGGAAAAAGCCCTGCACGTTCGACAATCTCCGGCACCTTTTCCTCCCACTCAATCGCCATAATGTGGAATCCGCTGACACCTTTCACTTCTTTAAGGCGTTCTATGGTTTCCAGACAAATAGTAATTCCTTCCTCAGCCTGTTTTTCCTTGGGAACCCCTGCTAACCTATCAATAATCTGGTCAGGGACATCCATGCCCGGCACGTTTTTTTTCATGTAGCGTGCCATGCCCAGGGATTTCATGGGGGTAATCCCGGCCAGGATATAAACCTTTTCGTGCAGGCCCCGGTCACAAACCCCGTTCATCCATTCTTCAAACCTGTCCAGATTGTATATGCACTGGGTCTGGATAAACTCAGCACCTGCGGCGATTTTCTTGGCCAGGCGTGGAACGCGTATCTTGTAGGGCTCGGCAAAGGGGTTTGCTGCGGCGCCGGCAAACATCCGGGGAGGCCGATTGATATCATCGCCGTTCAGGAATTTGCCGTCGTCCCGCATATGTCTGACTGTCTGCAGCAGCTGCATGGAATCAAGGTCAAAGACATTCTGGCCCTCCTTGCAATCTCCGAAAATCTGGTGGTCACCGGAAAGACAGAGGATATTGTTTATATCAAAAGAGGCAGCCCCGAGGATGTCACTCTGCAGGGCGATCCTGTTCCTGTCGCGGGTGACCATCTGCAGCACAGGATCAACTCCCGTAAGCTTCAGGTGAATGCAGGCCGCCAGGCTGCTGAGACGAGTCACCGACGTCTGGTTGTCAGTCACATTTACAGCATCCACATGGTCTTTGAGCAATTCACCTTTTTTTATGATCACTTCCGGGTCGCTGCCGCGCGGGGGACCACACTCGGAAGTTATTGCCAGATGCCCGGCTGCCAATATACGTTCCAGTTTACTCTCCGTCTTGACGCTCACGGTAGATACCCCTCAACTTTAAAGTTTCTTGGTCCGCCGGCCCGATCTTTTGACCAGTCTTTCAACGGAAAGAGGTCTTCGTAATCATCCAGCTTACCAAGGGCTTCCAGGCGGTTGACGATAAGGCACCAGGCACAGTCAAGTTCCTTGTTTATTTCACATTTGCCTTTATTAACACCGCCGCAAGGGCCATTCAAGAGCCGTTTGGCGCACCTGGAAACAGGACAGATTCCGCCGGTCGTCGCCAGTACGCAATTGCCGCAGGCCTGACATTTTTCAGTAAAAAAGCCGGGCCGTTCAACAGCCCCTAAAAAAGTAGTGTTTAGGGCAGGGTAGAGCGGTGTAGCATGGAACTTTTCCGCCATGAACTGGACACCGACGCCGCAGGCAAGGCTTAAAACAGCATCGGTTCGGGAAATTGCATCCCGGGCAGACTCGAAAAATTCATGCTCACATTGCCGTTCGATACCGCCATCCACAAGTTCTATTTCAGCCTCTTCCTGCGTAGCCTGCATCCTCAGCAGGGAGGTAAGAACCTCCGCCTGCTTGGTGCCGCCCTGGTGACAGACAGCCACACAGGAATTGCATCCCAGAACAAGAACTTTCCGGTGCTTCCTGACCATCTCCCAGATCTCTGCGAGAGGCTTTTGTTGTCCTACTATCATAAGATTTTATTTCCCATTTATTTGTAATCGTTTCAAGTGATTAGGCATTATTTCGTTCTGGCTGTTTTTTTTAAAAAAGATAGAGAACGTCGAACACTATGAACGTCCAACATCTAACGTTTAACATCGAATTTTGAATATAAAATAAAATGACTGAACAAATTGCAAGCTTATCACTGAAAACAATTCACTCTAATATT
Source organism: uncultured Desulfobulbaceae bacterium (assembly GCA_947259115.1). GTDB lineage: Bacteria > Desulfobacterota > Desulfobulbia > Desulfobulbales > BM004 > BM004. The sequence continues at coordinate 81,998 of CAMYKS010000014.1, forward strand.
AGCAGTTGTTTTCATTCGATGTTCAACGTTGGACGTTCGGTGTTCAACGTTCAATGTCGGAGTCTTCGCTTACCTCGACGTTCATTTTGTACATTGGTTTGATGTTATCTGCCTATATCCTTTTCTTTCATCTTCTGTCCCGCAAGCCAGATAGGCGAGGGACCCAGTTTTTTAATTCTGTCGGTGAATTCGGTACAGATCTCGGCCCACCGGGGACCCATGGCAGCCGAAAGGTTATACATTTCCAGCCGGGCCGGTTCAATATTGACCTGGGCCAACAGGGTATGCAAATGTTCTATCCGTTTTCGTGCATTGGTATTTCCCTCCAGGAAATGACATTGACCCTCCAGTCAGCCGGCCACGAAGACACCGTCAATCCCTCTTTCAAATGCCCTCAACACGTAGGAATGATCAAGCTTCCCTGTGCAGGACAGCCTTATAATCTTGACATTCGGCGAATAGGAAAGCCGCATTACTCCCGCCAGATCTGCTGCGGCAAAAGCGCAGTAATGGCAGGCAAAAGCCAGAATTTGAGCCTCCCAGGCCGCCGGGATATTATCAGTTGTTAAGGCTTTAACGGTTTTTTCAGGTTCCGTTTCAGCTGCAGTTGCAGTTTGGGTCATCGTTTTTTTCCATGCTGTTTTTTGCTGCTTGGTGGATCGGCACACTGTCAGTCAAAGAGTCAATCATTGCCGTTATTTGGTCATCTTTGAAGCTGTTTACCTGGAATGCCTTTGCCGGGCAAATACCGGCACAGATGCCGCAGCCAGTACATTTAACTTCGTTATGGCTAACCCTGCCGTCTTCATCAATAAAGGGGGAGTCGAACGGACAGGCACGGAAGCAGGCCAGGCATGACATGCATTTATCACGCTTGTGTTTTGCAATAATGCCGGAGACTGCAAGCTGGCTCTGGGACAAAATTGCTCCTGCGCGGCTTGCTGCAGCCAGGGCCTGGCTGATGGTCTCGTCAATATTCTTTGGGGCATGGGCAAGGCCGGCCACAAAAAGTCCTTCACCGGCAAAATCGACAGGGCGCAACTTGACATGGGCTTCCAGGAAATAACCGTCCTCATTCCTTGTCAACTTATACATTTTGCCTAATTCTTCATTGGCAGGTTGGGGTCGCAGACCGGTGGACAGGACCACATAGTCGCTGGTCATGATTACTTCCTTTTCCAGGACCGGGTCATAGGCCTTGATTCGGAATTCCTGTCCATCAGGCATCACCTGTGGTTTATTGTCTACCTCGTACCTGATAAATCGTACACCCAGGTCCCGGGCCTTTGCATAGTAACTTTCCCGCAGACCATAGGTCCGGATGTCGCGGTAATATATCACTACCTGAGCGTCAGGGGTCCCTTCCTTGATGGCAATGGCATTCTTAATGGCATCCTGGCAGCATATACGAGAACAGTAGTTATGCGGTTCCTCCCTGGACCCGACGCATTGGATCATTGCAATGCGGTCTCCTTTCTGCAATTTTTTTTCTGCCAGACGCCTCTCAAATTGCCTTTGGGTGAGGACATTATCCGACTCTTCATAGCCATACTCGGTGGGCATATATTCATTGCCGCCGCTGGTTATCACAATTACACCATGGTCAATTTGGCTGCTGTCGCTTAAGGTTGTCTTAAAATTACCGACATAGCCTTCGGTTTTGCTGACCTGGACATTGACATGCACTGTAATGGCCGGATGATCATCAATCTGAAGATTTTTACGGCGCACCAATTCCCTGATACTGTCTCCCTCCAGTGTATGCAATACGCCGGCAGCCAGGCCGCCCAGATGGGCTTCCTTCTCAACGATATGAACGCTGAAACCCTGTTCGGCCAGTGAAAGGGCTGCCGTCATCCCGGCAATACCCCCTCCGATAATCATAGCTGCAGGAGTAACCGGAACCGATTCGGACTTGACCTCCTGCAAAAGACTGGCCTTGGCAATATTCATATTGACAATTTCAATGGCCTTTTGGGTGGCAACCTCATTCTGTCCCATATGGCACCAGGAGCATTGTTCACGAATATCAGCAAGTTCAAAAAGATACTTGTTCAGGCCGGCTTCCCTGATTGTATCTTGAAAAAGAGGTTCATGGGTCCGCGGCGTACAGGAGGCAACAACCACTCGGTTCAAGCCCTTTTCCTTGATGAGTTCTTTTATCCTTTCCTGTCCGTCTGGGGCACAGGCGTAAATAACTGTTTCGGCATGGGCCACTGACGGCTGCTTTGCTGCATTTTCCGCAACCTTTTCCACATCCACGGTCTGGGAAATATTTATGCCGCAGTGGCAGACAATGACACCAACCCGGGGTTCGTCGGCACCGGTTTCCTTCTCCGGCGGCAGAGAGACCTCTTCCACCTCTTTCCCTCTGCTTTTATCCAGGATGGCCATGGCTGCCGCCGCCGCTGCACTCCCCTGGACAACGGTTTCCGGGATATCCTTCGGCCCCTGGTAAGTTCCGGCCACAAAAATACCGGGTCTGGACGTTTCTATGGGACTCAGGCGGGAGGTTTTGGGAAGTCCAAACTCGTCGGTGCTGATATCAAAGATCCTGGCAAATTCAAGGGCATCCTTTTTGGGCTGCAGGCCCACGGAAAGTACGACCATGTCAAAGTTTTCATCTTTCATGCTGCCGTGCCTGTCCACATACCGCATGAAAAGATCACCGGTTCCTGCTTCTTCATAGACAGCTGAAATCATGGCACGTTCATAGCGGACGTTATTTTCATCCCTGGCCCTGTCCGCATATTTATCAAAATCCTTACCAAAGGTTCTTTTCTCGTTGTAAAATATCGTCGGGGTTACTTCGGCGTCATGTTCCCGGGCAATGACCGCCTGTTTGGTCGCGTACATGCAGCAGACCGATGAACACCACGGATTGGCATTGTGGGGATCGCGGGAGCCCACGCATTGAATCCAGGCTATTTTTTTAGGGTGCTTGGAGTCCGAAGGCCTTTTTATTTCACCCTTGAACGGGCCGGATGCAGAAAGAATCCGTTCAAACTGTAATGAAGTCACAACGTTGGGCCATCTGCCGTATCCCAGCTCCTGCTGGATCGTCGGATCATAGGTGTCGAGGCCTGGAGTGAGCAGCACGGCACCTGCTTTTAAATTAAACTCTTGAGGAGTGTCATCAAAATTGATGGCATTGGCATCACAGTATTTTTCACAGGCCCGACATCTGCCTTTTGTCAAATAGAGGCAATGGTCAGGGTCAATAACCCTGGTGTTCGGAACTGCCTGGGGAAAAAGACTGAATATGGCCTTGCGTTTTGCAAGTCCCTGGTCGAATTCACCCGGAACTTTTTTGGGACATTTGGTTTCACAAACACCGCAGCCGGTGCATTTTTCAGAATCAACGTAGCGTGCTTTCTGGCTGATTTTAAGGGTGAAATTTCCGGCTACCCCGGAAACCTCAGTGACCTGTGCCATGGTATGGATTTTGATATTCGGATGCCGGCTGCTTTCCACCATTCTGGGAGAGATCATGCACATGGCGCAATCTCCGGTGGGAAAGGTTTTGTCAAGCATAGCCATGGTCCCGCCAACAGCTGAATCCTTACTGACCAGATGGACCATAAATCCACTGTCAGCCAGGTCCAGGGCTGCCTGCATGCCGCCGATGCCTGCCCCGACGATAACAACTGAGCCTATTTGTTGAGGTCCTGATTCCATGTTACACCGAATCTCCGCACAGGTCAGTCCAATCCATTCCATTGATGAATAGATCATCGCCTGGCTGTAATTCCTCTTTGCTCAACCCAAAAGCCATGCCAATCAACTCTGTGATGAAATAGACGGGCAAACGTTCCTTAATGTCATGTTTTTCACAGAAATTATCCTGTTGGGATTCCATATTCATCTGGCACATAGGGCAGTTGACCACGAAACAATCCGCATCCCTTGAAACTGCATCCCGCATGATTTTTGCCATCAAATCCAGGGCGCCTTCAGGGTTATAGATAACCGACGAAGCTCCACAGCAAAGCGTCTTATAATTCCAATCCACCGCCTTCACTCCGGTAGCCTCAAGTACCGTTTCCATGGCCTGGGGATTCTCAACATTATCTGAAATGGGCACATCATAGGGAAACCTTGTATTCATACAGCCGTAGTAGCAGGCAGGACTGTAGCCTTCAAGTTTCTGCAGGGGAATTGACTTGAACCTGCTGCCCTTTATCTCTCTTCTCAATACGTCCAGGGCAGAGGATACCTTGATGTTGCCTGTGGTTTTCTTAGACAATTCAAAATTGATCTCATTTTTCAACAATGGAAAATCCTGTAACTGTTTCTGGGCCACCATAGTCCTGGAGTAGCAGGCTGAACAGGGTATGACCAGTTCCGATAATCCTGTGGACTCAGCTATCCCAATATTTCTGGCAGGCAGGGCAACAGCCATGAAATCATTAATCTTGCCGGCCGATGTTGCGCCGCAGCAGCTCCAATCTTCCAATTCTTTCAATTTCAGGTCAAGCATGCCCAAAACCAGCTTGATCTGATGATTGTAGAGCTTGGCAGACTGATACAGTGAACATCCCGGGTAATATGCTAAATCCATTTTCGACCTGACGATTTTTTATAGAGGCGGGAAATTTCGTCACGCCCCTTGCTTGAATGAAATGAGAGATGCAACCGTTTTTGTTTGAACATCTTCCAGGCTAAAGTTGATTTACTCATGATTTCGGAAAGAATTGCGACGTAATTTCCCTTTTTGAGATGATCCCACATGTTACGCAGCTGAAACTCACCCATCATGCCTATTTCATTAATACGGCCCCAGCGCAGGCTGTAGTTGAAAAAGGCCCTGTGGAAATTCTTATATTCCGGCTGCTGCGGATCTATGCCCGCATCAAGTGCCATTTTCTTCAGTGTGTCGGCAATTCTGCCTGTTTTGATGTTGTTGGGACACCGGGTACCACAGGTATGACAGAACAAACATTTCCACGTCAGTTTGTTTGTTAAGGCATTTTCAATATCCCCAAGCACAACCATGCGGATCAGACGGTTAGGGGTGACCATGTCGGTATCTTCGGCAACCGGGCACCCTGAAGCACATCTTTTGCACTGGTAACAGGCGGTAAGATTCTGACCCGATCGTGCCATCACTTCCTGGGTAAAAACATCGGCTGCCTGGGGGGTATATTCAAAAGGTTCGCTAGCCATTCTTGCCGTCCTTCATATTCATGTGCAACATGTCTTTCAAGCCTTTGGGTTGAAGCACTTCGCCTTTCGACCAGTTGTCTGTATCGACAACTCTACCGATCTCTTCCATGGAGTCTATAGGACCTATAAAAACAACGATGTTCTTGTGCTTTATACGTTCTGACGGTATTCCCGGGTCCTCTAAGGTCCAGTCTCCCATGACATAACTGAAAATATACATGCTGCCCTCTGCCTCAACAAAACCCTTGGCCCGCACCACAGAAGAAGGCAGGCTGTCCGCCATTGCTTTTATCTTGCTGAGATCAACACCTGACCATTTGTAGGTAACCGAGGCCAATGCATCCGGCGGTGTTATCTCAAGATCGGGTTGGTCTAAAAGGTCATCAATATATGTTTCGAGCTCCGAAGCAGACAAAAATCTTTGAGTGCTTTCAGCAGGGCTTGGAGGCTGGCTGCTGTCCGCTTCCCGTAGTTCCTCGAAAAAAAACTGCTCCAGGGGTATATCGGAGTATGTTGTTTCAATAAATACAGGGTCAGGATGAAATTCAGTCACAATTTGTTTAACCCTGTCAATGGATTCAGGTGTTGCAAGATCAACCTTGTTGATGATAAAAAACGTGGAAGAGGCAATCTGTTTTTCCAGGGAGGCAAATGCCTCAAAGGCATCTTGAAAATGAACCGCATCGAGAATGCAGAATTGTTCCTTAAATTGAAAACGATCGTTGAATATCGGCAGCTGCAAGTCCCGTTTCAAGTCCGAGGGATTGGCAACTCCTGTTGACTCCATGAGTAGGATATCCGGCTTGACTTTGGTGTTCAGTTCATAAAGGCCTTTGATAAAATCGGTTTTGACGCAGACGCAGAAAATTGAACCACGGCTGATTTCCATCATATCTATATCATCGCCTTCCACCAGGGTACCGTCAATGCCGATTTCACCGAATTCGTTCATCAGAATGGTGAGTTTTTTGTTCTTGGGAAAGCGGGCAATAATTCTGTTGAGCAACGTAGTTTTGCCGCTTCCCAGAAAACCGGTGATAAGAAAGACTTTTGTTGTTTCTGCCATGACCATCTTTTATAAATTAAGACTTAATAATGATTATCACAAGGGAAGACCGGACTGAAAAACTGCATCTACAGCTTTTCAGTCCGGCCAAAAGACTAATCACTTTTAGTGCGTTAGAAATTGATTGCTTGTTTTTTTCAAGAAATCTATTTCGTGAAGGCACTTACACCCACAAGAGGGAACTAAACTGAGTCCCCGAATGGGGGGCAGTTGAGTTACATGATTATTTGGCCAGGCCTGGACGAATAATCGCTCAATTCAAAGAAACTCAACCAGCCTTTGTTTTCAGGCCGGCACCGGCCTTTTTAAGGTTCTCTGCAATTTTGGCAAAGTCGAATCCTTCGTCACGGAGTGACATGAGTCTGTTTTTAACTGCCTCATCGGGGGCACGTTTCGCCATTTCATCAATGAGCTCCTCATACTGGGGGATAATGCTTTCAAAGACAAGATCCCCCTGGATGCAAATGCTGGGCAGGACCTTGCCCTTTAATTCCATAAATTTACCAATACCTTCTTTATTCTTGATTGACCATTCCGAATATTCAATCATATCCTGAATATCATCCGGCAGAGCCGCGATGGATTCCATCATGTATCCACAGGCAGCACACTGCACACTGTCAAGGGTCAAGACATCAATTTGAATTTTTTCTGCCATTATACAAGTCTCCTTTACACAAGTTTCTACCAAGATTCAGGATACTTGGCATAATAGGTTTCATACCATTCCTTAGCTTCGAGTACCTGCTCTATATGTTCCGCCGGAACATCATAAGGCATGTCTCAGCCAGGGGCAAAAGTATAGCCGATATGCCCCCCTGCGGCCAGGCTGACAATAGCATCCTCACGGGGTGAAAGCAGTCCCAGGCTGAGGGCAAGTGTCAGTTTAAGGTTGCCGCCGAAACCTTTACAGTGTTCTTTTGCCAGATCACGGACAAAGTTCATGTTTAACTGTTCGTCAATTGCAAAACCGTGCGTCTTTAATTCGCAGACGTCCTTCATTACCTTGGTGGCATCGCCGCAGATAAAAAATGAGGATGTTTTTCCAGCATCGTTTATCACATTAATTGCAGCTTCTACATTCGGGGTAACAAATTCCTGGAATGTTTCTGATCTGATCTGGGAGGCTACGGGGTCGATTATAGCAATAATATCACAGCCCATATCAGCATAGAACTGGGCGGCAACTGCGCCGACCTGGCCGGCACATTCACAAACCGCAGCAGCAAACTCTTTATTTTTTACTACATCGGTGAAAATGCGTACACCCGCCAGATGGGAAGCAAGTGTCAACGGACCGCATATACCGCCAATTAAGGCGCAATCCAGTTCATCCAGTTGTGGCTTGGCGATTCTTGCAGCTTCAAAGATTACCGGCCAGCGCCCCGAGTCTTTGGTCGGTAGCTGTAAACCTGCCTCGGTTGGGGTTTTGTCGGAACAGGGATGGGTTGTTACCGACGGCACATTATCCGGCCACCATTTCAGTTCGCAGCCAAGAGAATGGGCTTCGACGGAAAGATCAAAAAGCAATGGGATTCCGTCCGCCTTATACTTTTTGGCTGTTTCTACAAGACCTTTGGCTAAAATTTCAGGATCTTGCAGATACTTGTCAGCTGGTTCATTGATAACAAAAGCACAGTGCATCCCTGCATATGGTACCCAGGGAGCAGATGCTGTCCTCATGCCTCTCACTGCGTCAATACATTTTTGTTTTGCCATTTAGAATCTCCAATTTTTTTCAGTTATTTAATAAATAAGGTTTCTATTCTGATTTTTTCCCGACAATCACCTCCTTTTATTTTGATAGGCTTAGAATTACATGCGACCGTTGAAAGTATGTCTTGGTTAATCCTTTATTGCTGGATTTACACCAACAAGATCACGGCGTAATATTTAAACAACTCCTTCGGGTCCTTCGCGACCCTGGTGTTGATTCCGAGATTTTTCAGGGTCCCGATTACATCGATCGACAAAGACTCAATGGTTGGACGTTTTTCGGTGGGGAAACGGCATGCTTCGGGGTAAGTGCATTTCTTGCATAATGTGCAAGCTCCGGATACCAGGCTGAATGCCTTATCATAGCCATCGAGAAAAAGTTGTCGTTCAAGGCTGACAGTCCCCTTCCAGAATCGGACCTGTCCACTTCTTTTCTTATTGCTATTTATATGAAAATTAGTGCATTGGTGAGAACCGACCAGGAGGAGGGCAATGGAATATTCGGAGATAATTGCCCGGGCCTGTGTGAGGTCAGGAGTCGCCGGGGGACATGACCAGTTCGTGTTGAATTGACTGCAGCCATAGCGGCATTTCAGGCCTACCCATTGGGCAAGTTCGAAATTCTCCACCCGGAAAGGCTTGACGGTTTCAAAACCGTATTCTCTGCCTTTGTCAGTAATGCGTTTAAGAATATCACCAGGAATACTGATTTCATCACGGAAGTATGTGTGCGTACTAATATTCTGTCTTGATAATTCGATAATTTTATTACCTTTCCGTGCCATAAATTTTCTCCTGTAGTCAATCAAAATCAATCAGGACATTCTGCGGCAATGCCAGTTCCAGAGAAACCTCTGTAGCTTTTATGATAGCAATGGGAACCGGACAGCAGAGGTGGCAATGAGCCTTTTCCGTACTCTTGAAAATCAAATTTTTCGTATGGGGCTTGAATAGATCATCAATCGTTATGTCCGAGATGTTTGCTGCGAGTTTGTTGATCAATTTGCATTCAGAGCCAATGATCTCAATGGTTGCTGCTCTTTTTGACTTACGGGTAGCAGTTACCTCGCATTTAAATCCGCAGATTCCCGGGTTAACTGAAACAGTGACCTTTTCCATTCTGGTTCCTTCTGCCTGTCTAATTCGTGAAATGTGCCGGCCGGCAGCATTTAGCATGATGCCGGCCGGGCAGTAAATAAGAATTATTTTTTATCCGGCCGTATCGGGCCTTTGGGGCCCTGATTCAGGACATAATCCGGCACAACGCCTTCAAGATTTGGGAATTTATCCACCATATGAGGCAATTGCATGGCTTCCATGAAGTCCTGCTCAAAAGTCGGTTCCACGGTCAGTTCCAGATATTCAACATTCCTGGAGCACCAATTGGCTTCCACCCTCTTCTGCACGTTTAAAAGGGCAGCTCGGCAGCCATCGCCGGCGGCATTGCCGACTCCAAAGATATTTTCAATCTTACAGTCAGGGAAAAGTCCCATAACAAGCGCCTTGGTTCGATCGACATGGGTACCGAAAGCACCGGCAATTTTAACCTTATCAACCTTCTCTACACCCATACGCTTCATCATCAGCTTGCAACCGGCATACAGTGCACCTTTTGCGAGCTGAATCTGCCTGATATCCTTCTGGGTGATAACAATATCCTTGTCGATACTTGATTCTTCCTTAAAGGCAAGAATAAATTCAGGCTGTCCGGTATCCGCATTTTTACGGTAGCGTGGATGACCTTTAAGGGCTTTCTTATTAAAAACGCCTGTCTTGGTAATGACCCCTGAACTGTAAAGCTCTGCCAGCACATCAAGAATACCGGAACCGCAGATTCCCTTGGCCTTCATTTCCTCAGGCTTTGAAAATTTACGGGTGGCTTCCCGGCCGATGACCTTATAATCAACATCATGGGTTTCCGGATCGATCTCAATTCGTTCGATGGCGCCTGGTGCGGCACGCATGCCGAAGCTCAGTTGGGCGCCCTCCATTGCCGGTCCTGTGGCGCAGGATGACGAGACCAACTTATGCCTGTTTCCCAGTATCAATTCGCCATTGGTGCCAATATCGATAATAAGCTGTGTTTCATCATGTTTATATGGCTCTTCGGCAAGCAGCACGCCGACGTTGTCTCCGCCGACAAAACCGGCTTCGTTTGGAAGCACAAAGACATATGAGGAAGGATTGATATCTAATTTCAAATCCCGGGCCCGTATATCTATGCTGTGGTGGATAACCGGCGGAAAGGGGGCAAGACCGACATACTCAGGATTAAGGCCGAGAAGGATATGATTCATGGCAGTGTTGAAACCGATGGTAATGTCTTCGATGTCTTCTTTCGCCAGACGGAGATAGGTTTTGCCTTCTTCAGGCACTTCCTCGTATACATCTGGTCCTTTTTCGCCTTTTTTCTTTTTCTTTTTCTTTTTTGGCGGGTGCGTGTCAGCGATTGATTTACCGATCAGGTCATTCAGTCCTTCGATAATATCATCGCTCATCCTCTGCAGGCCGTCCGGTGTGGTCATGCTGAACGTAATCCGTGCCATGACATCTTCACCGTATTTACACTGCGGGTTCATGAGCGAGGCGGTGCCGATAACCTCCATGGTTTGCAGGTTGCACAAATATCCGGCACATGTTGTGGTACCAACGTCGATCGCTATGCCGTAGGAGGCCTCAATACGTCCGGGTCTTACCCGGACAATTTCCGTATCATTCCAGACGCTCACCGTTACCAGCCAATTTTCCTCACGTAAAGCCATGGGCAGTTGGCGCAGGGTAAGGATATCGATGGTTAAATCTGTAAGTCCGTACTCCCTTTCCAGGCCGTTGCAAAGCCGCTCAAAATCACCGATTTTATTTTCAAAAGTAGGCCCTTGCAGCTGCACGGTATAGACTTTGACTGCCGGATTGTGATCAATATGTATATCACGGGCCGCTTTGCTCACTATCTGTTTTCCAGCCCTGGATTCTTCAGGCACGAAAACAAGGATATCACCGTTGATCTTAGCAACGCAACCGAGGCGGAACCCTTTTTTCTTGCGTTCCTCATTGATAAACTTGGCTTCCTCTTCCTTCCAGGAGCTGACGTTATCCATACTGGACTGAATGTTATATTTCTCGAAATGTCCCTCTTCAATCCGTACTACGCATTTGCCGCAGACTTTCTTCTCGCCGCAAAGAGCTTCAATGTCAACCCCGAGCAGGCGGGAAGCCTCAATTATATTACTACCTTTCGGCACCTCTCCACGACGGCCGGAAGGCTGAAATATCACCATTACTTTATCATCACTCATTTATTTTCTTACTCCTCTTAGTGTTGCCTTTTACATTCTTTTATTCTGTTATGGTTGATGCCGGGATATAGTGGTAGTAATGCCCTGCAAAAAAGCTTTATTTTTTACAGGAAAAACTGCGTACACCACTCTTGCAAGCCAAATTCCACTATCCAGCCATGTTATGACTAGACAATTCCGCTGGATGGTGAAAAATAATTTATGCTACGGGTACAAAAATACGTATCGTCCAGCTACGCCGGGACATCTCCCTTCTGGAATTTCCGCAGCGAACTGATCATTTTAATACCTTCTGAAACAGCATTTCCTGCTGATTCTGCATAGCCGTCAGCTCCGAACAGGTTAGCCACGTCTCTGGTCAGAGGTGCGCCGCCCAGCATGATCAGACAGTCCGGGTTTTTCTCTTTAACCATGGCAATAACCTTTTTCATGCCCAGCATGGTTGTGGTCATCATGGCGGACATGGCCAGAACATCCGACTTGGTATCAAGCTGTTTTTCAACAAATTGTTCCAGAGGTACATCGCGGCCCAGGTCGTAGACTTCCCAACCGGCAATATCAAACATCATCTTCACCAGGTTCTTGCCGATGTCATGCACATCACCCTGGACACTGCCGAGAACAACCGATGCTTTTGGGGCATCAACATCAATCTTGACATGGGGCCTGAGGATGTCGAGTCCTGCGTAGAGTGCATCAGCGCACATCAACACTTCGGGGACAAAGTATTCGTGGGAATCGAAAAGTTCGCCGACTTTTTCCATGCCGGCTGCAAGACCATCCATTACCCCTTCCATAGGGGTTAAAAGGTCGGGATTATCCAGGACCTTCTGGGCTGCTTCCCTGCAATCGTCCTCTTCATACTCAACTACTGCTTCTTTTAACTCTGCCAAAATTTCTTCTTTTGTAGCCATGTCTGTTTCTCCTTTAGATTCGTTTTACGGCTGGTGAAGGCTTCAGGCCATATTCATGTACAGTTTGCACATAGGTTTCCATGTTTTCTTTTTTTACATCAGGCCAGATATCACATCCGGGCCATACAGAGTCAACACCGTCATCAATGCATTTCTTTATGACGTCGGCGACTTCAGCTGTGGATTCCATTGTTGTTAAGGTGCCGTATGGGTCAAAATTACCGAAAATCAAAATATCGTTGCCCAGTTTATTCCGGGTTTCGACAAGATCATTTTTCTGATCAACGCTTATGGCATCGGCACCGCATTCGTGCATCATCTCGATGATCATGTCAGTGGAGCCGCAGATATGATTTACAGAAGGAATTGAGATGGCATCAAACACCTTGGTGAGATTCGGCTGGATGAGAGTTTTCCACATGCGCGGAGAAAGAAGATCGGTCCCGGACCCCATTTCCCTGACAGTGATAAAATCAACACCAAGGCTTTCATAATGTTTGCACATGTCTACGGTGACCTGGGTTACCTGTCCGAGGAATTCTTCTATTTGATCTTTTTTCTTCTTCAACCCTTTTAACAGGATATCAAGCTCCATTATCTGGCCGCCCAGGGTAAAAGGCCCAAGAACCCAGGCGCCAATCGCCAGGTCCGGCGCATCTTTTTTAAGGATATCAAAAGCTTTATCGATGATCGGCATTCTGCCTTTGCTCATGTAATCACCCGGGATGTCAATCTCATCCAGGTCCTTCCACTTGTTGGGAACAGTCGGATAGATGATTCCTTCGGCAGCATCATACAGTGAAACTCCCCTCCCCATGGCCTCGGCCACTGCCGCCATGTCAAAAGGGATAGCAAGTCCGTCCAGGTCCCACATTTTTGCAGAGGTGAGGGCCGCGCCGGCCATCAAATCGGCGTCTTTATGGATTTTCGCAAACTGCGTCTCCATTTTTTCAATGGCCTGAACAGTGACGGCTCCCTGGCCGCTGAAACAGGGCATCCTGTCAATCGGCTCATTTTTGAACATTTTCATTACTCTTTCTTTTCCGGTTAGCTCTGCCATGACTCCTCCAGTCTTATAAATTATTTAATAAGGTTATCTGTTTATTGATTTATTGTTTACGTAAAAAACCTTTCTGGGCCAATGCATCCTCGATTGCCTTTTCAAGCTCAGTGGGATGCGGAACGGTTGAAAAGATTACTTTTCCGTTTATAAGGATTGTTGGTACAGTCAACATCTTCCCGGCCTTTTCACATAAAGTCAGAAAATACTTGGCATCCTTTTCGTCCCCTTGCCTGATTACTGTCCGAATATCGATCAGACCTTCGAATTTTTCCGCAATCATATCTACTGTGTTAATCGCAAAATCATAGAGGACGCAATGGACACGTTCACAGATTATTTCGACAAGAACGGGTGCTTTTCCTGAGGCTCTGCGGGGTTGAATCGGATCATACTTTTCATCTGCAGAAAGGCGTGTCTCACAGCTGTTTTCATTATTTTCGTCCACTCTTTCTGTTCTCCTTGAAAAAACTTGTGTAACCCCTAGAGAGAACTTTTCAGCTGTTCCACAAATTCGGGGAACAGTTTGAACAAAGGATGATTCGGATCCTTTGGCAGTCGCCCTGTTTCACTGAATGCCGCTGTTGCCTGGAAAGCATTGGCCATGGCAACTGCGGGCATAACCCTCGATGCGCCTGCCATGGGGCCGGAAAATATCATGTCGTGGTAGAAAAAGGAGGCAAGGGACTCCAGGGCCGCATCTGCGGCAGCCCATCCCTTGAAGCCCCAGCTTTCCCGTGCCTGTTTCCACATGTACGAACCGTTGCTCGGAGCGCTGCCCGTGGGAAAACCCCATTTTTCCTTGATCATTTTGTTTGCCAAACCGCACAGGGCAGTTGCCGGGCCGTTCATGACGGAAGTGTCTACGAAGACACTCTCGAAATTTGCGCCCACTTTGTCAATAGCATCCAGGAGCTTCTGTGTTCCTGTAATCCTGCCCGGAGGCATCTGGTCTTCCTGGTCAAAAGCCACAAGCAGGACATGCTTGACCCCTATGTCGGCTATTTCCTTTATTTCCGTCTCAAGGTCCTGTTCCCAGACCGTGAGGCTGTTATAAAACATGCGGTCAAGAAGGCCTTTCTCCGCACAATAGGCAGCGCCTTCAAGTTTGGGTTTCATCACCCAGGCATCGACACAAAAAGGCATATCGCTGACAGAGGTGACAAAGTCGATATATGTCTTGAATTCCGCACCTGTATTGGCAACTATATCGGCCATACCGGGCACTCCGGTTTCCTGCCAGAGTCGGTCCTGGGTCTGCAGAAGTTCTGCAGCCCTTTTTTCGTCAAACCCTTCCTTGCGTTTGCCTTCAAAGACCTTGTCTCCTTTCTGAAAGATTGATGAACAGGTAACCGTCGGGTATTCTCCCGGCTGTCCGCCAAACTTGACACCACCAACTTCGCAAACCTTTTGTTCCGTCTCAAATTGAAACATCCATTCCTCCTTATTCAGCATTTTTCATGATCCTTCAAACTGCTACCTCTAACCAATCCATGTGACGCAAAAACCTCCAACTACCCGATAAACATTAAAGATGGGAATTGGGAGAGACTGTGTCTGTATTACATTTCTCCGATTTTTCTTTATAGTTATCAAAAAAACATTTCTTGTATATCGTCCAAAGGATGATTTTTTATTAAAATGAACAAAATTATTTTCAGCTTGACCGATCTTTCAGCAATACTCCCTGTGATTGCGCCTGGGAGGAATAAAATGGCCTGCTTAATGAAAAGCCGGTTCCCGGCCGAATTATTGTGCAGGATTATATTGGGAGATTGGCTCCTAGTTCAAAAGAGAAAACAGAATAATTATGCTGAGCAGAATATTTATTTTCACAATCAGTAAGATGCTTATTGTAATAAACATGGCCATTTTCGTTTGACGGGAGTACAGCTATTTTTGAGCTGGTTTATTCTTTTCGATATTTAACTACAGCATTACCATTACTGCTAAAATCCCTAGATTGTTATGGCAATTATTCCCGCAGATGGATAGATTTACATATATTGAACTGGAACAGGCAGAATATCTGACAATATGGACTGCAGGAACTAAATGAAAGGATACGTACATATATATACCGGCGACGGAAAAGGAAAAACAACAGCCGCACTTGGCCTGGCAATCAGGGCCGCAGGAGCCGGCTTGCAGGTTTTTCTGGCCCAGTTTGTCAAAGGGAAACAGTATAGTGAACTCAATGCCCTCAAAAGACTTGCCGACCAGATAACGGTGGAACAGTATGGTCTGCCGCGATTCCTGAACGGCAAACCGGCTGCGTCAGACATTGAAGCTGCGCGCAATGGACTTGAAAGGGTGAAATCCTCCATGCAGTCGGGACGGTTTGATGTGATTATTGTTGATGAAGGAAATGTGGCGGTTACCTATGGCCTTCTTTCGAAGCAAGATCTCCTTGATCTCATTGCCAGCAAACCTGAAGCCCTGGAGCTTGTAATCACCGGCCGGGACGCATTGCCTGAAATTATTGACAAGGCGGATCTGGTAACCGAGATGAGGCCGGTCAAGCATTATTATAATAAAGGGGTCAATGCCAGAGTCGGAATTGAGAAATAGTAACTGCTCAGCAGCACCCCATCTGTGCACGATCAGGCCGGCTCACATAGCCTTACTATAGTTCTCCGACATGCTTGCACACATCTGGAATGCTGCTGAGCAGTTACATCATAGAGTTTTTTGTATCTTTAAGTAATACCTGTGAGTAGTTATGAAAAAGACACTAATAACAACTTTAGACGTTCAATACAGCATTTCGCTAGGTAGTATACATGATCATCAACTGGCCTGAAAAATTTGCCCGCAAGGGGCATGAACTATTTCTGTCGGGATTGCCCATTGCCCTCCATTGCCATCATTATAATATGAATCTGCAGAAAACACTGGAGTCCTCTCTCGGCAGTGACGGGACTCTGCTTCTCTACCAGGCGGCCGAGGAATCAAGCTATGCCGGCTTCACTTCCTTCCTGCAGCATCACCCCAAAATTAATACGACCAAATCAAAACTGGAACTTGCCTCTACCAGTTATCAATACTGTGGGCTTGGAATAATAAATTTCACCCAAATAGAGCCGGAAGGCGGCAGGATTGTCAGCCCCCACAGTCATCATGTTACCGGCTGGCTGGCTAAATTCGGCAAAAGGGAGACTCCTGGCTGTTTTTTTTCCAGAGGCTGGATTGCCGGTGCTCTTGCGGTGATTTATGATAAGCATATCGGCTATTACAGGGTCGATGAACTCCAGTGCAAAATGACCCTGGCCCGGGAATGTGTTTTTGAAGTGGTAATCGCCTAGAAATAACCTCCTTATAATGGGTTACTCCATCTTGGAAAGGTGTGTAACCGTTTATGGGGTAAATGAACAACAAAAGTGGGGTAACCTACTACGGCCTGTAAACGTTGAGCAGTGCCGCAGGTGCGCGAAAAAGGTCTGTGAGCTGTACTGGTGTTAAGCGAACAGGCCGATGACAAAGCAGATGTGGTGCTGCTCAACGTTTACGAAAAATTACAGGAAATCCAATGGCTATTGATACAGACAAAATAGTACACGCTGTCATGCATGGCAGCAGGATCAGGGAAGAAAAAGGCATTATACCCCTGTTCGGCGTGTATTTGTCCATGATACCGGTGGAGTACTACAACAAGATCTCTTTTGGTTTTGAAAGAAAGATGGGCCAAGACGGAAGCGCTGAAAAACTGCTGGTGGCTGCCGGCCAGGAATGCGGCTATGCGACCTTCCAGGGCATCCGAAGTTCCAGGGAGTGGGACGAAGTAGTGCAGCCCATGATTGAACATACTGAAGACCAGATCTATTGTTTTGTCTCAATTGCAATAGCTTTTGGATGGGGCGATTTAGCAGTGGAAGAATTGATTCCGCACGAAAAACTGGTTGTCCGCGCCAGTGATTCATATGAGGCCAGAGGGTATTGGGATGCCTACGGCAAGGCAGATGCAGGGAAATGTTATATGTTAAGAGGTGTAGCCGCCGCATTTATGGACCTGGTCTATGGTGCTGAATACCCCGACGGCTGTTTTCAATATACGGCAATAGAGACGTTTTGCCAGGCCAAAGGAGACCCGCATTGTGAGTTTGTTGCACGAAAAGCGGCCCTCTAGTCCATGCCTGCAGGAAGGGGAGCCATGCTGGGAGTTTTTTAACTGCTTCAAGGTCCTCTGTGATGCCCATGGCGATAAGGACATTGACTGCTGGCTGATTCCCCAAACCCATTGCCGCAACTATATATTTGATGATTTTTTCGAAAAAATATCCACTTGCCTCTCCTGTGATTATTTCAAGCAAAAGGGAAGTCTGCACCCGAGAGGGTATAATTTTTTTATAGCTGAGCAACTGAGGGAGTTCAACAGGAAAGCGTTTGAGCAGCAGTTCCAGAAAGAGGAAAGTTTTGTCCAAATATTAAATAGGATTCCCGATGGCCTCTTCACCTTTGATAAAGATTGGCGCATTAGTTATTTCAACCCGGCTGCCGAAAACATAACTGGTTTTTACGCCGAAGATGCAATCGGCATGTACTGCGACGATGTGTTCAGAATGACGGGTGTTGGTTCCGGCAATGCTCTCAGGCAGGTAATTAACGAAGGCGTTGATGTCCACAATCGGGAATATGAAATTACTGATATTAGGGGCAGGAAGATTCCGGTTATCTGCTCAACCTCTGCTTTCAGGAATGAGCGCGGCGAGGTCATGGGCGGACTTGAGATATTCAAAGACATTACCGAATTGAAAAGGTTACAGGAAGAAATCGTCAAGCGTGAGAAAAAATACCGGCGGATATTTGAAGGCAGTCATGATATGATCTATACCTCCACTCTGGAAGGAAACCTTCTGGATGTCAACCAGGCCGGTTTGGATATGTTGGGATATCCAAACAAGGATGAACTGTTGAAAATCGGTCAGGCTTATCGGCTCTATAGGGATAGCAAGGACCGGGAAAAATTTGTCACCCTGATGAACCGTGACGGGTACGTCAAGGATTTTGAAGTTGATTTCCGCAAATTTGACGGGCAGCCTATCCACACCCTTGTCTCCAGCCGACGTTATGAAAACCCTGAAACAGGTGCTGTTGAATATGAGGGAATTATCAAAGATATTACCAGGCGCAAGCAGGCAGAGGAGATAATCCAGCAACGCAACAGGGAACTATCCATTCTGAACAGTATCGCCGTGGTCCTCAATTTCACCATGGACTTGGACAGCATCCTGAAACTCACTCTTGAAAGAGTCCGCAAGAATCTATCCATCACGAAAGGGGGTATTTTTTTATTTGAAGATGAGAATCATACACCAACCATGAAAGCCGGTTTCGGCCTGCCGGAGGCAACTGAAAAAAATCCGGCACAGATAAAATTCAAAGATATCATGCTGATGGAATATCTGGTTCAAAAGAAGACAGAGCTTGAGCCGGAAACATCCTTTCCATCATTTAAGGTTCGTTATACCGCTGGCGCTGAGCCTCCCCAGTGGCTTACCTGCTATCTCATTACATCAAAGAGAAAAACGGTCGGTTTTTTCGGCTTTGGATCCACGAAATCTAAAATATTAAGCATCCAGGAACTTCATCTGCTGGGTTCTCTTGGCAACCTGCTGGGCAATGCCATCGAGAACGCCAAACTGATGGAAACAATTGGTCAGCATCGTCAAGAACTGCGGCAACTGACGGAAAAGTTGTTCCAAACCCAGGAAGAGGAGAGACGCCGTATCGCACGGGAATTGCATGATGAGACGAGCCAGTCTCTTACTGCTGTGAAATTAGGCCTGGACAGGCTGGAGCAGAAAATTCCTGCTGATAAAATCGGACTGCAGAATGACCTGAATGACACCAGGAGAATGCTGCTGCGGACTGCGTCGGAAATAAGGCGTCTTTCCTATAATTTACACCCAACCCTCTTAAGCGACCTTGGCTTGGAACCTGCCCTGAAGCTTTATTTCAAGGAAATTAGGGAGCATTCAAACCTGGATATACATTTCAAGATGATTGGTTTTGATAAGCGCATGGACAAGGATTTGGAAACAGCACTCTACAGGTTCAGCCAGGAAACACTTACCAATACCCTGAAACATTCCGGAGCCGAGACCTTCAAGTGCAAAATAATCAAGAGTTACCCCAATATTATTTTTACCGCCGAGGATGACGGAGTAGGTTTCAATGAAGGAATAGAAAATCAGGACAAGAGGAGCTTGGGGCTGATCGGCATGCGGGAGAGAACCCTGCTGCTCGGAGGTGTTTTCCAGCTTAAGGGGAGACCCGGAGAGGGTACCAGAATACGCATTGAAATTCCTTTACACGAGGAGCAGGGGTGTAAATGATAAAGCCCATCAGGATCCTACTTGCTGATGATCATACCATTGTCCGGCAAGGTTTGGCGCGGTTGCTGGAAGAGCAGCCGGACCTGGAAATAATCGGCGAGGCAATCAACGGCCAGGTTGTCGTTGATATGGCGCTTGAACTGGTGCCCGATATTATTATTATGGACATTGCCATGCCTCTGCTGAATGGAATTGAGGCAGCCAAGAGAGTACGCAAAAGTCTGCCTGACTGCAAGATCCTCATACTGTCCATGTATTCCCACGAGCATTATATCCACCAGCTTTTGGAGACTGGGATTTCAGGGTACCTGCTGAAGGAGTCCAGTGGCCAGGACATCATAAAGGCAATCAAGGGTGCCATGAGAAATGAGACTTTTTTAAGCCCCGCCATATCTCAAAAAATTGAGGACTCCCAATATTCCCCCCATAAGAAATCTTCAAGAGAAAAAAGGTATGAGGAACTGTCAAATCGTGAGCGGGAGGTGTTCCAGCTCATTGCAGAGGGGTTTTCGACCAGGCAGATTACCGATTTATTATGCATCAGTACAAGCACGGTTAAATCACACCGAGCCAAGATCATGGAAAAGCTGGGCTTGAAATCACCTGTGCAGCTTGGCCGGTTTGCCATTAAACTGGGACTGGTTGATCCTGATTTTTAATATGAGCCGGAAACGATTCCTCCATGATGTATAGCTGCACCAGGCTATTTGAGGAGCCGAAGCAAGATATATTCCTGAAAAATGCGGGTTAGTCGAACAATCCCTAGGTTTATCTACCCCGGGGTTTATACCTGTGAATCGGGGTTTATCGATTCTCATCAAGTCAAACAGTTAGCCCGAATATTTCATGAACAATTTTGAAAAATTAGTTTAACTATCTGTTTTTGTGGTTTAAATTTTGTATTTCCAATGTATTTGTCCGGTTACAGTTTGTACCAAGTGACTGAATAGATTTTTTTCAAAACTGTTCACCCTTTGGGCAAGCCGATACATCCGTATAGCCTGCAGTGTTAGGCGTTTCGCATACTAAAGTATCGAAGTCTCCTTTTTCGGTCACTTATCTGCACAAACGACTTACACTTTGTCTATCCGGCGTATCGACTCGTGAAAAATGCGGGTTAGGGAGACAGTTTGAATTTTGAATGATCGGAAAATAGATCTGTCCCGGTTTTCTCTGCTCTGGTGTCTTTATCGAGTGGAAAAATGATTCTGCCACCGCATTATCCCAGCAGTTGCCCTTCCGACTCATACTTTGAACAAAACTATGTTTCTGCAACACTGCTCTGAAATCCTTGCTGGCATACTGAACTCCCCGGTCACTATGCACCATGAGGCCTTGGTGGCCTGGCCTGCGCCTGAGAATTGCCTTATTAAGGGCACGTATGGCTGAATATCTTTCAAGTGATGCACTCAGATCCCAACCAACAACAATTCGAGAAAACAGGTCGATGAATACCGTCAGGTAATACCATCTCTTTCCAACCTTCAAATAGGTGATATCGCTTACCCAGGCAGTGTCCGGGGTGGGGACCGTGAACTGGCGATCAAGCAGGTTGGGAGCAACAGGCTCATTGTGTTTTGAGTCGGTCGTTACAACAAACTTTTTGACCGTTCGGCATTTCAGGCCCATATCTCTCATATGACGGGCAACTCGCTGTCTGCTTACTCTTGAAAACTCAGGATCTTCACGAAGGTCTGCAGTTATTATTGGGCTGCCTGCCATCCCTTTGTGCTGTGCAAATAATTCCTTGATTCGTGCTCGGAGCCTGTCATTCTCTATTTTTCGAGATGATAACGGGGCTTTGAGCCAACGGTAATATCAGCTCTGTGAAACTTCGAATACCTGGCACATCTTCTTCACCGGAAATGACGAGCGATTTTTCACAATGAATGTAAATTTCATTTCGATGCTCTGCTGAAGATGGCCATGGCTTTTTTTAAGATATCTCGCTCCATCTCGGTATCTTTGAGTTTCTTCTCTAGTTCCCGAATTCTTTTCTGCTCCTGAGTGAGGGCGATCTTCCCATGGCCAGGAAAAGCTAATTTTCCACTTTCACGCATCTGGCGACGCCAACGGTATATAAGGTCACTATTGATTCCTAAATTCTCAGCCACCTCAGAGACCGTGCGTCCCGGTTCCTCACTGAGTAGGACGGCGTTTCTTTTGAAATCTGAATCGTATTTTCTTCTGTTTTGAACACTCATGTTTTCCTCCTGTCGTTTTCATAACAACGACTTAACTGAGTGTCCACTATTTCATAGCAGGATTAGTGCTGTCGTACATTCGCAAGAACAGCGCTATCCCATTAAGGCTTCCTCCCTTCAGAACTATCGCTCTGCAGGGAGTGTTCTTTACTTGTCCCGCGACCAAAAAGCATATGGCGGCTTGCCCAGAGCAATGCCAAAAGCAAGTATAACGCAGCAAGTGCTAATATTAAGACAAAACCTAGCACGCGTGACGGAATTAGGTCTATGATAAAGGGACCCGCGAATCCGAGAACGAGTGCTGTGAATAACACATGAGCCATAAGCGAAGGGCCCTGAAAGAAACCACTCATACTGAGCTTCCTTTTATAGAAAAGATACAGCGCGATGCTCCAGCCGCTTAACATCAGGCGTGTCCGGGCTTGGAGCCGCATCGTTTGAGCTAACTTGGGGGCCAGAAGCGTTTCCGTCAACCACCCTCATTTTTTAGCCTAAAGGTAGCGATTGGTTATGCTGCTTTGTATGTTTTTACTTCGTTTGGTAAACGGCCAGCAAGTCTGTCCTCTTCAACATCAAGATCATAGTCCATCTGAAGACCAAGCCAGAATTGTGGCGACATTTTAAAGTAATGGGCCAAGCGAAGCGCTGTATCAGCCGTAACCCTTCTTTTGCCATGTACAATTTCATTTATTCGGCGAGGTGCTACACCGATGTCATTGGCAATTTTATTCTGACTTAAATGCATAGGAATCAGAAATTCCTCAAGCAGAACCTCGCCAGGATGTAATGGGTTCATTTTTTTCATTTTTACAACCTCCTAATGGTAATCGACTATTGCCACGTCAAATGCATCACCCTTCCGCCATTTAAAGCACACCCTCCATTGCTCATTGATTCTAATACTATGCTGTCCTTTTCTTTTGCCTTTTAGTTGTTCTAGGCGGTTGGAAGGGGGGACCTTCAGGTCATTTAGTATTGTTGCCCGGTTTAGCATGCGGAGTTTTCGCAAAGCCACATGCTGTATATCGTTTGGGAATTTCTTTGAGAAAAACCTGTTGAATGTTATTTCGGTATCCTTGCATTTAAATGACTGTATCATAAATTATATATTAATTTGCATAACGTATAACGTCAAGCGTTATAATTAATTGGAGTAGGCATAACTTTTGAGCTAAGACGCGCGCTGTTCCAGCGCGTCGATCTTCAGCGAATGTTAGCTTTTTTTCTTTTGGAGGCCTTTTTGTAAACGAGATTTTTATTTCTTTTCCCAACAGCTATAACCAGGACAACAACTTCCTTTTTAATTACTTCGTAAACTAAGCGGTAACCACTGGCTCTCAGTTTGATTTTGTAGTGATTTTCGAAGTCGTAAAGTTGGCTTGCGGCTACTTGGGGATTTTGTAGGCGCTCTATTAGTTTTTTCTTCAACTGACCTTGAATGGATGAATCTAGTTTTTTCCATTCCTTCAGGGCGGTTGGCAGAAATTTAAGTTTGTATTTATATCTCATCTATATCAACTTCTACAGCTTTGATTTTTTCATCTTGCCTTTCTTTTACGATAAGGCCGAGCTGATAATCCTCCAGCCTCTCCATGAGCTCCTCGTAGGTTGCAGCTGGTATTAGATAAGCAGTTGGTTGATTATGATTTAATATGGCGATGGGCTCACCTTCAGATTGATCTATGAGGGCGCTCGGGTTTCTTTTTAGCTCAGTTATGCTGGCTGAACAATTTGCAAGTACAGATTTCATGACATTCTCCTATGGGCTAAATTTAGCACTTATTTCAGACCATAATTTAGCACTTATTCAAATGTATTTCAAGTGAAGAAATTAGTTTTATGATGGCTAACAAGTCGAGGGGCGGGCCAGAGGCGTTTCCGGCAGTTACCCCTACTTTTTTAGCCTAAAGGTAGCGTTTTGTTGTGCGTTGATTCTTTCTTTTTCTTCAAGATCCCTTGCGCTTGATAATGCTGACGCTACAAGACCTGTTGGCACAGCTACTACACCCAAACCAACCATTAGAACAAAAAAAGTGAATATCTTCCCACCTGCTGTTATAGGGTAAATATCTCCATATCCGACAGTGGTAAGGGTTGATAGTGCCCACCATAAACTATGAAAAACAGAGGAAAATGCTTCTGGTTGGGCTTTGTTTTCAAAAAAATAAATACCTACAGCGGAAAAATATAGCACCATAATTGCTAAAATGCCGAAGAGAACCAATTCTTCTCGGGCTATTATGAGGGCTTTATGAAACCTATTAATGGCTTTGCTATACCGTATTAATTTGAAAGCTCTGAATAACCTAAGTAGTCTTAAAATTCTTATCGCTCTTAAATCAATACCTGTTTGGAGATAGAATGGGAGGATTGCCAGAAAATCTATAAGTCCGAAAAAACTAAAAATAAATTTTAGCTTTTTATCTGCCACAGCCACCCGGCTCAGGTATTCAACGGTGAAGATCATGACTGTGATTACTTCAATATATTTAAGAATTGATAATGTTTTTTCTGACAAATTGGGAAGAGTTTCGACTGAGAAAGATACGAGTGAAACAACGATCAAAAATTGAATAAAAAGGTCAAAGATTTTCCCTTGTGGAGTATCGTTCTTTTCTATTACCTGTTTGAAATTCATATTATCAATGTTTTTGTCGCACAACGTGTGAGCTCACAGGTTGACAGCGCGACAGTGCTGGCAATCCTTGTGCAGCTATTTGTTATGCATTTTGGTGATTCAGATTAGTGAAATAGTTTTTTAATGTGCGTCTTCCATACTCAGGAGCAACCATATCCATCGCCATGACCGTCATGAAAAATTCTATTGGTCCATAAACCTTGCTTCCTGAAAATAACCTAACCATTTTGAGGATGGCAAGGCGTACCCAATTAGGAATATGCGTTATTTTCGGTTTTGTTCCCAGAGCCTCGAAGGCTATGGCCGCAATTTCATTATGCGTTTTGGTTTCGGGTCCACCTACCTTGATCTCTTTATCAGGCTTATCAATGGCATCCACACAGACAATAGCTAAGTCCTCGCCATGTATCGGGTTCGTTCTCAGTTCTCCATCGCCGAATAAATAGATTCGTCCCTTTTTTGCCATTGTATAAAACTCGGTCATGTCTGAGAAAAAACCATTTGGGCGAATGATGCAATACGCCAATTCAGACTCTATTAAATGCTCGACGAAAAGTTCTTTTGCATCGCATATTTTCAAATTTCTAAGATTATCCCCGTTTAAAACAGAAATAAATATGAACTTTTTTACTCCGTTCTGTTTCGCCTCCTGCAAAAGATTCATATTTGCCTGATAGTCAACATCCATATAGGTAAGACCATCTTTTTGCCTTGTGATACCAATTGTTGAAATAACGACATCAATATCCTTGCAACAACCCTTAATAGCATCTGGTTGATTTATTTCAGCTTGAAATATCTCAGTTATCTTAATGTTGTTCTGTTTTAGTTTTTCTGGATTGCGAGCAAGCACTCTAAGGGGATAAGACCTTTTTAGAAGTTCTTTGGCAATATATCTGCCTAAGTAACCTGTTGCTCCTGCTAGAAGAATTCTATTCATGTCGTATCTCAATTATTATGCTTTTTTCAATTAGGGATCTATAACAATCATTCCCAGAACTATTAGATTGCAATCTCATCACCATATTTCATAATAGAACACTCAATCCCCAGTTTCTCTACTTCACTTTTGAAGAATTGGTCATTTGCTGGATTTATATTTTTGATCCAGAAAAAAGAAACACTATAATGACATGGGATTACTTTCTTTGGCGATATAAGTTTCACAGCCTCCAGGGCATCATTTACATCCATTGTCCAAACATTTTCTCCCGCTCCACCAATGGGAAGCATTAAAATATCCGGTTTTAATCCTTCCCACTCTTTTTGCAGAAGTGAATCTCCAAGGTTCACAATGGTTTTATCTTCTATAGTAATTTTAAAACCCATAGAACCAAGTCCCGTTCTTTCTCCCGGTCCAGGATACTGTTTCTTCTTAAATCCAAAAAATGGGACGACGATCGGACCATGTACTGATTTTACAGCTTCAATTTCAACACCATCTAAAGAAACGGATTCTCCAACTTCCAGAGGATGAGCATTTTCGAAGGGAATCCAAGATGTTAATTCTTTACCGCGTGGCGCCACAAGAAGCGTTTTTCCATTTTCAATTTTAGTTAATTCTTTACCACAAACAACATGTGCTTTTGAAACTTCAGCAACTCGATCGGATTGCCAATGGTGGTCCGGGTCACCATGAGTGATCAAAAGATGTGTAATACTTTTCCATTCCGATTTTGGGATAAGACTACAAAGTTTAAACAACCAAAGGTTTTGTCCCGGATCGATAGCAATCTTTGCATTGCCATCTTCCACAAGAAACGCATTATAAAGAAAGTGTTTAATTTTCATCTAAGACATCCTCCATTATTGGAAAGATACTCATGATCATACGTCTTAGTTTTTCAGTGTATAACGAGTCTGTAGAAAAAGCCTACCCGGATTTACCTTTATTCCGGGGCATATCGGCTTTTCCCAGTAATTTTTCATGAAGCTATCAAGGGTTTGGATACATCTGCCATCTGCCTTGATCATAAAGCAATAATCCTAGCAATCCAGTTACGTATTTGCCATATCTATTCACATTGATTTGCCTGTTGGTATGCTCTTAAACATATCCCGGCCCGTATCGGTGGATTTTTTTCAGGTTGTGGACCATGCAGAAGATGTTCCACTGGGCATTTACCTTCCTTCTGCCCCGGAGGGTGAAGCGGTCCAGGCCCAAGGTACTGAGGATGTTGGCAGAGACCGGCTCCGCTACTGCCAGGAGCATGGAATAAAGGGCCCGACCCATGGCTGAGTCGATCTTGCGTTTCATTTTCTCGGTAGAGGAGTTTTTCTTTTCTTCGCTTCTGCCATAGAAGTGTGCCACTTGGCGGACTTCTGTTTTATCCGGTTTCATCAGGCATTGTGTCCGAAGTTTACAAGGCAGGCAGGTTGATTTCGGGCCTTTGAACCGTGCTGACAGAAAACCTTTTGTATTGGCTTTGACACAGCTCCGGTACAGCCTCTTGCCGGCGGGACAAATACAGTGGGAAAGATCTTCGGCAAAGGTGAAGTCACAGGTTTTGAACTTGGTGCTTCGGCCCTCCCTCCGGGCCCGTTCTTTGCGGTGCCGCTCCTTGTAACGTCCGTAACCGGCAAAGCGGGGATCGCGTTTACGGAAGAGCTTGGCAGCCTATTTTAACCCACCTGGCAGTTGATAGGAAATATGCTGCATCAACACAGGCACAGGCATTGAATGCCCTGGTCTTCCTCTATCGTCATATTTTGAAGATGGAACTTGGAAACATTGATGGGATCAGATGGTCCCGAAAACCCAGAAGATTGCCTGTTGTTTTCACCAGGGCAGAGACAGCAAAGGTTCTTGCGTATCTTGATGGTATAACATGGCTGATAACAAGCCTGCTTTACGGTGATGGACTCAGGTTGATGGAATGCCTCAGGCTGCGTGTTAAAGATATTGATTTCGGCTATGGACAGCTTACCATCAGAAACGGTAAGGGCAAAAAGGACAGGGTGACAATTCTGCCTGTCTCCCTGGTGGAACCATTACAGTATCATCTGGAGAAAGTTAAAAAGATGCACACGAGGGATTTGGGAAAAGGTCTTGGCTGGGTTCATCTTCGCAATGCCCTGAGAAACAAATACAAGAGTGCAGATAGTGATTGGGGCTGGCAGTGGGTGTTTCCTTCGGGCAAGCTGTCGAAGGACCCGCGCTCCGGAATGATAGGGCGACACCACCTTTCAGAATCTGTCCTGCAGAGGGCGGTTAAGAAAGCAATCAGGGGCGCAGAAATATACAAGCATGCCGGTTGCCACACCTTCCGTCATTCCTTTGCGACCCACCTGCTGGAGGATGGGTATGACATCAGAACTGTGCAGGAATTACTGGGACATAAGGATGTCAAAATTACAATGATATACACCCATGTGCTGAACAGTTGAGGGAAGGGCGTTTGCAGTCCTTTAGACCGGGTGAGTTAAAACGAGCATGGGATTATCAGGCTTACCATATTGATATTCTGCAATGTTAATTGAACCTGACCCGTTTCTGAAATCGTTTAACTTTTGCCGGTACTGCAAATGCTCCTGTCACGCCTTCATGACAGGATTTTTGCTGTATGTGATACTGGGGGCGCCGTCAACATAGATGCCTTCGAGATAGGAGAGTTTTCTTGGCAGCAGTTTCGCCATGCCCCTGGCAATCAGGAATGTCGCTTTTCGCCCGACACCCAGTGCTCCCAGGTTCTCCATACCGAAGAATCCGGCGCCATTTTCCGAGGCGCAGCGGATGGTTTCCTCCAGGGAATAGCCGGCCTTGATGAACAATTTCATTTCCTCGACCATTGACTCGCCATGGAGTATACCGACACTTCCGGCTCCGGTTCCCACTGCCGTTTTTACGCCCAGTTTTCTGGCCAAACTCAGTTGCGTTAATTGTTCAGCGAGCATCTTTTTCCAGAAAGTTTCGGCGCCGGGATTCGCCTTTCCCGGTAACGCATAACGCATGGAGAAACGGCAGCACACATCCCCGCCGCTGCTCGCTTGGTCCAAACTGTTTTTGGCCCTTATGACGCTGGGAATCCATAGCACATCCTTCTCCGCCATTTTCCGGAGATTGTTTTCACCCATAACATATCCCTGTTCGATGGCATCGCATCCCACCTCAAGTGCCTCCTCCACCTGATGGCGGCCATTGGCCACCACCACCGCATTTTTATTGCCTCTCTGCTGCATAATACGGTAAATGTCTTCCCGGTTAAGCCGGGGATAAGAAGCTTCCTCCTCGTCGATATTGCCGGAATAACCGATTTTGAGAAAATCGGTGCCTGTCGGCTTGCCGTTTTCACAATCCTGCCTGCTCCGGCAAACCCGGCCGGATGTTCGAATGTCAATGATGTTCTCCTGCGCCATTTCCTTTTGCAGGTGCTCCACCAGGTCGATACTGACATCGCCGGCGGCCACTCCCTGCACTCCGTGTGAATGGCAGTAGCGGATATGCTGCGCCATCAAGGCTGACTTTTTCACAAAGCCGGCCTCTTCAGTGGATAACCATTCACTCCTGTCCACAGAAGGGGAGCTCGACAGAGTGACGCTGCAGTCAACCAGCGCCGGCACAATGGTACAGTGCGGGAAATCATCGATTACAGTCCCGTCATTGTGGGGAAGGTCTGCTGCCGGGCCAATGGCGGTAATGATGCCGTCCTTCACTGCCAGAAATACATTTTTGCGTACACCGTCGCCGCTGCCGTCGATAAAACTTCCCGCCACTATGAATCGTGTTCGAACCATAAATTTTTTGTTTCCTTTTTCTTTATTAGCTCAGCAAACCAGACTCGTGAAGAATTCGCGCTACCACACTGCTTACCTTTTCATAATCATCGGTGTTCAATGGGAAATAGGGCGGTTGTCCCAGCACTTTATCGTTGAACTCCATTTCGATTTTGATAACAGGTGAGAACCCGGCAGCAACCTGCTCAAGGCCGATTGAAATCCGGTAGTTCGTGCCAGGCGGATGGGGAGAACTCGCTGGAATAATTTCCGTCATTTGTGGGAAAAAAGTTTCTGTTTCTGATTCTTGTAGCGGTATGCAGGAAATGCCATGACCAGCCTTGGCCTGCTCAACGCAATTATTGCATGAGATGCAGGCCGCTTTTATTCGATTCCCTGACTGCCAACGCTTGACCAGGTCAGGCTCACAGATAAATGGCCGGCACATGGAAATATAGTCTGCTACTCCTTGCTCAATAAGCCGGCAAGCCACGGAATAGGAGCGAATACCGCCAACAAGGATGAGCGGTACCTTGATCTTTTCTTTAAACTCCCTGGCTTCGTTTTGAAGGTAGGCCTCATCAGCATCGGAACTGATATGAGTCCGTAAAACATTGGGGTTGTTCAGCAGACCGCCGCTTAACTCAATGGCATCGATGCCTCCTTCTTCAAGCATCAAGCCAACCTGGATCGCATCCTGAAGAATAAGGCCGTTTTCCACAAAATCCTGTGCATTCAGTTTTATTAATACTGGGTAGTTAGGCCCGACAGCTTGCCGGACGGCACCAAGTACTTCCAAAAGTACTCTCGCCCTATTTTGTATGTTACCGCCGTAATCATCTGTCCTGTCATTATACCTTGGGCAAAGAAACTGGCTGAGTAAAAAACCGTGGGCTGCGAAGATCTGCACAGCATCAAAATCAGCCTCTTTGGCTCTCATTGCTGCCTGGCCAAAAGCCATGACCGCCTCCTGGATATCTGTTCCGGTGAGAGACCTCAACCGCGACTTTGAAAGGTAGGCTCCGCCATAGCCGAGCTGTACGGCAATTTTGCCTCCCTGCTCATGAACAGCCCGGGTCATGTTTTTAAGGCCTGGGACCAGCCCATCCCTGTCAATGCCTAACTGCCACGGTGAGTGACGCCCGTTTTGATGCACATAGGCGTGTCCGGTGATGATCAGACCAACGCCGCCCTTAGCAAGTTCTGTCATCAGTTCAATCAAACGTGGGGAACATTTGCCGACATCATCAGCCATGCCCTCCCAGGTTGCCGACCTGATAAACCGGTTGGCGAGGGACATCTTTCCAAGATTGCTGGATTTAAACAATGTATTCATCCTGTTTATCTGTAAATTTTGCATATATGTCAATATACCACAAAGTGGAACAATGAAGGCAGTATTTCGTTCACTTCAGATATATATAACTGCTTGACAATATTTTGGCCAAGTGCTTAATATATTAATCTTACTTGTTACGTTGGAAATATCTTCAAGAACAAGATCTTCACAGAAGGAGTGCGCCATGAGTCCTCAAGCGAAACAACTCGACGATGCCAATCTCAGGAAATTGAATGACCTGGAAAAAAAGCTGGGTAAATGTGTCGTGGCATGGGACCAGAAACTTGATCCGGCAGAAATTTCAGAAGAAGAGGTCAAAGAACTGCAGGCCCTGGAAAAAGATCTGGATGCCGTTTTAGTCGCTTATAATTGTTAAGTATTTATGCTTCTTGACAATTACGCCCTGTTTGCCGTTTGTCTTGAGGTAATAGTACAGCTTTGCCCCATCTCACTGGTGGACTTGGTTCCGCACATTTAACAAGACGGATAGTATTGTATAAACGTTCCAGGCAATACCATGCAGATACCCGGAGAAGTAAAACAAAATCTTAGAATTGAGTCCTGAGTATGGCAACGAAATTTTGCCCGCATTGCGGCGAGCGACACGGTTTTCAGGTGGAATTTAATGTAATATGCCGAATCAGTGATAAGGAGGAAAAAGGGTACCTGCGGACCTGCAAGGAATGCGGCGGGCGCTTCATCACCATCCAGAATGATGAACGCATGGCCGGGACAACGGGAACAGTTTCATCCAACCGTAGGTGATTTTTCCCAGCTTCAGTAATTTTTTTTTAAAAGGGTGCTGCAACTGCTGCATTCTGCTGTACTATTTTCCCAATGAAGTTCTTTGGGCTTTTGGCCACCCTGGAACGCATCAACCATAGAGTGTTTGGAACAGCAGTTCGGCCATGTCCAAGATCCGGGGGCCGGTGCGGCAGGTGAGGCCGCAGTCAAACATGTATAATTTTTTATTGCGAAGAGCTGCAAGTGATTGCCATTGCGGGTCAGCCTGCAGCCGAGATAGGTAACTTTGGTCCGTGCCGCAAAGGAAAATCATATCCGGATCCCATTTTTTAAAACTATCGAATGAGACTGTTGGATATGCTGCAGCAATATCCGTGGTAACATTTATGCCGCCGGCCTGTTTGATCACGTCGTATTGGAACGATTTCGGTCCGGCCACTATCAGCTGTTCGGTGTCTATGTCAAGCACACGTGACACGGTCAGGCGCGTTTCAGGTTTAATCTGCTTAACCTGTACGGCAAGCTTTTCCATCCGGTGCTTGAGGCCTTTGACCAATGATTCTGCAGCTTCTGCTATACCCAGCAAAGTGCCCAGGAATATCATGTCGGTCAGCGTCTCCGAAACTGTAGCAGGGTTGAATAGAATGAGACAGATTCCTTTGTCTATTAATAGAGGTTCTAGTTTGTTGTGGGCTGTTTTCAGCCCTATGACCAGGTCCGGCTTCATGGCGGCAATGCGGTCCATATCCGGATCAAACCAGGAGCAGACATGGGATTTTGAGTTTGCTTCAGAAGGATAGTCGCAGGCATCTGTCACTCCGACTAGACGATCTTCAGCTCCCATGGCAAACAGTGTTTCAGTGATGGAAGGAGTCAAGGAAACGATACGTTCATATTTCATATGCTTTTTCAGATGTTTTTTTCATAAAACGGAATTGACCGTCACTCGATAGCAACGAAGTCAAATTATAACATTATGAGTTTACATTTGACTCTCTGACTGCTTTGATTGCAAGAACAGTTTATACACCTCCTGTTATTTGGTGTTAAATTATATTAGGAATAAAAAACAAAAACATGGAGGCAATTGAATTGCCATGACTAAAAACCATTATGACGTAATAATTATTGGTACCGGACCCGCAGGAATAACTGCTGCTTTGTACGGGGTGCGGCTTGGATTAAAAGTTGTGGTTTTTGGTGATATCCCCGGCGGCAATACCTATATGATAGAAAGCCTGGAGAACTATCCCGGTTTTCCGGGCGGTATTTCAGGAACCCGGTTCGGTGTCCAGGCTTTTCAGCAGGCGCAGCAGGAGGGTGCCGTTTTTACAATGATCCGCTTAAGTCAATTCAGCCAAGAGAAAGAGCAATTTATTGGAATTGATGCTGCAAAGCAAAAGTATACATCAGGGACTGCAATTGTCGCCACCGGCAGGATTCCCAAAAGACTTTCTGTGCCCAATGCCAATGTAAAGGGCGTTCACTTCTGTTCCCTCTGTGATGGTCCTCTGTACCGTGGCAGAAATGCAACTCTGGCGGTAATCGGCAGCGATAACGGAGCCGGACAGCATGCCAGGACGCTGGCGCGCATAGCGGATAAAGTGCTGTTAGTGAGTCGGAACAAGGAGTTTCAAATGGACGCAGCACTCAGCAAAGGCATTAAAGCACTCAATAATATTACTTTACTCCCGGGCCGGGAAGTAATCGACTATAAAGGAAATGAAGCAATTGAGGCGATAGTGCTGGAAGGGCGGGAGGGGGACAAAAAAACCATCGCAGTTGACGGGGTTTTTCTTGCGGTGGGCTGGCGCACAAATACAAAAATGCTGCACCTGCCCGTTGAGGCAAGCACAGCAGGATATCTGAAAACGGATGGCAAGCTTATGACCTCCTGCCCGGGTCTGTTTGCAGCGGGCGATGTTCGCGAAACGGACATGTACCAGGTTCTTACTGCCTGCGCGGACGGCGCTCGGGCTGCAAAATATTGTGCTGAATTTTTGGAAAAGAAAAATATCGGCTGAACTGCTATTCTTCGAAGTTGCCTTGCTATTGATCTTTGCCCCGGTATTTCAGCCGGAAGCATTAAATAAAAGATACTGTTGCCAGTGACTTTTTTACCTGGTAAAAAGGCCAGCATACAATCAATATTGTGGTACGCTATGACGACTATTCTGCTGCCGCATTTTTTTATTAACAATCTTGAATTCAAGCTATGGAGATTCAAACAATGAAAACAACCCTGAGAATATTTGTAATTTTTACAGTTATGGCGTTATGTGGTCCCTTTTCCATGCAGGCACGGGAGCTGTCACTAGAGCAGGTCAAACAGAATGTTCTTAACCTGCACAAAAAAGTAATGGACGGCCAGCCATCTGTATCGGCCATGAATTTTAAGAAAATTGTGGACAAGGGGGAGGCGGAGTTTGTTCTGCTGGACGTCCGGTCCGAAGCTGAATTTAATGCGGCGCACCTTCCCGGAGCCCTGCATATTGAACGGGGCAGGCTTGAATGGATTGTGCCGAATATAATCAAGAATACAGACAGGAAAATTTATGTCTATTGCCAGGATGGAAGACGTTCCGGTTTTGCCACAGAACGCCTGATAGAGATGGGCTATATCAATGCGAGCCATATTTCCGATGGTTTCAGAGCATGGGCCACTGCCGGGTATAATGTATACAACGTGCATGGAGAATTTACCTTAAGTTACGGGGGGTATGCTAAAAGAGAGCCCATGGTCGGCAATATCACTAAATAAACGGGTAGCCGGCTTGATGGAAACCTTAAACAAGGCTATTACATCCCCGTTGTTACATAAACTGTAATGTGCTTGCTGCATAACGCGGAGATTGCAAAAAAGACCATATTGGGACGGGCACCGGACATATGAACGGAGAAAACGCTAAAGGAAATTTTCAGGTTATTTTCATGCCAAGCGGACGCCAGGTTGAAGTAGAATCCGGGGTTTCAGTGATCAAGGCCGCCCGCCTGGCAGGTGTGCATATAAATGCTTCGTGCGGCGGCAGCGGTGTGTGCGGCAAGTGCCGGATTATCCTGGAGAGCGGTACCCTGGCAGGGGGCAAGAGCGAAAAACTGAGCGAGGCCGAATATGAGGAAGGCTACCGCCAGGCCTGTATCGCCATCATTGACGGCAATGTCACCCTCAGGGTCACAGCTGAATCCGAGCTGGCAGCCGGTTCCATGGCAACAGAGGTGCCGGTCAGGCACCAGGCCCGCATGCACGTTTTCAATATTGAAGATCTGAAGGAGGAAGGTGTTTTTGTGCCGCCCATTGAAAAAAGGGTTCTGCACCTTTCCGCGCCCACCCATGATGACAATAAGGCCGATGCCGGCCGCATCATCCAGGGTTTGAAAAATGAACATAACGAGCGGGGCATGATCACCACCCTG
This sequence comes from uncultured Desulfobulbaceae bacterium, assembly GCA_947259115.1. Lineage (GTDB taxonomy): Bacteria > Desulfobacterota > Desulfobulbia > Desulfobulbales > BM004 > BM004. The sequence goes on from CAMYKS010000014.1 coordinate 116,603, forward strand.
CCGGTGCTTAAAAAGATGCGTTCCGCCCTGCGCGCCAAAGACTTTGTTGTGACAGTGACACTCAGCAGGTCTGTCAGCGAAGGCGGTAAGTCACATATAGTCAATATCCAGCCCGGCGACGTATCGCACAGGAATTACGGCCTGGCCTTTGATATCGGCACAACCACGGTCCACGGCAGCCTGGTGGATCACCAGACCGGCAAACTGGTGGCAAGAAGGGCTGATTACAACGCCCAGATAAGTTACGGTGAAGATGTTATTTCACGGATTGTTCATGCAGAAAAGCCCAAGGGGTTGCAGTTGATGCATGAACTGGTGATCAATACCATTAACGGCCTCATCGCAAAATTGCTGTTAAAAAACGATGTCGAACGTGACGAGATAACTTCAATTACCCTGGCCGGCAATACCACCATGACGCACTTACTGCTGGGACTGGAGCCCCATAATATCAGGCGGGCTCCCTATGTTCCCGTTTCAACCTTCTTCCCTCCCATCAGGGCCAGGGACATTGACCTTGAATTGCCGCTCCGGGCGGTTGCCCTGGTATATCCGTCAATTTCCAGCTACGTGGGTGGGGATATTATAGCCGGGGTCATGGGCTCGGGAATGTACCGCACCGAAGCTGTTACCCTGTATGTGGACATCGGCACCAATGCCGAGATTGTTATCGGCAACCGGGACTGGCTGGTATGTGCAGCGTGTTCCGCGGGCCCGGCTTTTGAAGGGGGCGGCATTACCCACGGCATGAGGGCTGCTGCCGGAGCTATCGAAGATTTCGGCCTCAATCCGGCTACCTATGAGCCCATGAACATCACCATCGGCAATAAACCGTGCATCGGCATCTGCGGCTCCGGCTTGCTGGTCATTGTTGCCACCCTGTTCGAGTACGGGGTCATCGATGGTAAAGGCAAGTTCAACCGCAACCTGGAAACCCCCCGGATCAGGGAGGGGAGAAGCGGTTATGAGTACGTCCTGACCTGGGAGGCGGAAGCGGGCGGTGATTCGGATATTGTTATCAATGAGGTGGATATCGAAAACTTTATCAGGGCAAAAGCCGCCATATATGCAGGATGCAAAACCCTCATCGAGGGCGTGGGCCTGCAGGTTACGGACCTGGAACAGATTATCCTGGCCGGTGCATTCGGCAGCTACATAGACCTGGACAGCGCCATGACCGTAGGCCTCCTGCCCGAAGTTGATCCGGGCAGGGTACTCTATGTGGGGAATGGCTCCCTGCTGGGCAGCTGGATGAGCGAGATGAGCAACCATATCAGGCGGGACGTTGTTGAAGTGGTCCGGAATATGACCAGTTTCGAACTTTCCGAGGTGACGGACTTTAAAGATCAGTATATCGGTTCACTTTTTCTGCCCCACACCGATGTCTCTCTTTTTCCGGAAACCAGTGCACGGTTGAAGAAATCAGACTGAAAACCAATGGCTGCCATGGATCAGGTTCTCACATTCTGATTCCTGTACACCACTCAATTTGAGGTTAGGCACTAATAATCATTCATCCTGACAAATAGTTTGCTTTTTTTATGTGTTGGATGGCTTCACCTTAGGAAAATTTGGACATTTTTTTTAATCACCTTTTCTCCTACTCTTGCCCACTTCTTTAACAACTGCCATGCGGCCCCAGGGTTTTCCGTCATTATCCACCAGATTTTCACTGGTCCATTTGTATTGTCTGCTGTTGGTATGTTTTATTATCATGGATGCCTTAGTGCTGTTTGCAAAATGTTCCTGCAGGAATTGGCGCCACTCTTTATTATTGACGATAAATTTTCCGCATCTGTCCAGTGACTCCTGGATGGTAATTTCCATGGGATGCAAGTTTTCCTGGCCAAATAATTGGCGCATTTTTTTATTGGTGAAATAGGTATTTGCATAAACTCCCGGTTTAACCTGTTTAGCTATACCTATGGCGTAAGGATTTTTATCCAGGGTCAACTTGAAAAGTTTGCTTAAGTCCTGGGACCTCGTTTTGTCCATAATTATACAGGTCATACCGTTATATTCCCCGTCATTGACCTTTGGAATAAGCCACCCGGACAGATACACCTCGCGCCCAGCCGGAGTCATAATCTGGATTTTATCATAAAAAAAATGCTCTAAATATTTTCTGGCCTTTAAATATTTTTTTATGAATTCTATTGACTCCAAACCGGGAAATTCATCTGGTATAAGGAAGATATTGGTTCCTAATAATTTTTCTCGAGGGATGCCGGTTATCATAAATATTGCCCGGTTGCCGAAAGTTATCCTGTCTTCCCTATCTGTGACAAGTACGCCGGATTGCAGATTCTGAACGATTTCTTCATAGAAATTTTTGGTATATTCAAGTTCCTTTTCTATGCGCTGATGATCCATTATGTAATGGGTCAGCTGGGTAACCAGTTTTTCCACACCATCATCCGGTTCCGGCTGTTTTTCGATTTCAGGCTCAAGATTGTTCTGAATCCTGCGGCCCACAGCAAGAAATTCCTCAAATGGGCCATACAGAATGTTTGCTATCTGGTTCTGCAATTCAAGAGATGCGGTTTTAGAGCCGCCCATAACAGCGGATACATACGATTGGGTGATTCCAAGCTTAGCGGCAATTTCAGCCTGGGAACCCCCTTTTTTCTTATATTTTTTATAACAATACTTTGCCGCCAGTTGGAAAATATCCTGTAAATCACTGCCCATTATTTAAACCTCCATGTCCGATGAAAATTCAGCCGCTTTAATATATACTATTTGTATATTTTTTTGGGGGCAATAAGCAACTTAATTGTACCTGTGGAAATATTATAAAATATTGTTGACTTGTATAGTAAAAAAAACTAAAAAATATATTTATATAAATCTTTTATATTAGACATATCGATTCAAACATCAGTTCCATTAACTTCTGCACCGGGGAGGGCAAGTTAGATGGGAGAGGTATTTTGTGATATTGATATAGGGCAAGCCTTCACTGGGATTATACAATCCCCTTGGAGGCTTTTGCATTTTAGGGGTCGTCAGCCAGAAATTTACTGAAAATGGGAAAATAGGTGAATTTCATTGTCGGCCTGAAAGTTCTAGAGGAGGGAAGTCATATGAATGAGATCTGTGAATACGTTATGAAAACTGTGGTTCAGAGACACCCAACAAAAAAGGGGGGTCGTTATGTTAAATAAAGTGAAGAAAAAAAATGTGTCAGCCGTTTCCAGGCTGATTCTATGCAGCATCTTTCTGGCAGCAACATTCCTGTTTGTTGGTGTACAGGAGGCGGCGGCCGTCCATGGCGGAACAACGAATGGTGAGTGCATGGTGGACCGCTATAATGTAACAAAGCCCGCCAGCGTGAATGATCTTAATTGTACATCCAACGATGTCCAGCTTGCCATCTATGAGGTCGTCTCCGGGCCAGCCACCTGCCTTGAAGGTGAGGTTATCGACGTCGTTCTGAAGGGGGATTTCGTCGCCACATCAAACGAGCGTTGGGATGTGGGCGTTTTCATCTCCGAGGATGGAGGAACTCCAAATGCTCTGGGTGGATCCTGCTACTCTGATTATCTCCACCCGGTGTCGGCGGATAACACCGACCTCGATCTGGTAAACGGTGAGGGACCTTTCTACAACGGTGAAATAACAGAGGATCCAGGTGACATGTGTGGTGACATCCAACAGAACATTAACAACACGTTCATCACCGGAGAACTCAGTATCGTCTGTCAGGATAATGACAATGATTTTATCGCTGACGTGACCTCCTGCACCGTCTGGTCCAACAGCCGCTCGGACGGCGGTACTAATAAATCGAGCTGTATCGATGAGGCAGACGTAACGGCTGAAACAACAGCGAAGTGCACCTGCGAAGCGGTGAACATCATCGGCATCGATTTTTTGGAACAGGCGCAAATCGAAGTGGTCAAAGACCTGGTCCCCTTCGACGCTCCGGGGCTGTTCAACCTGCAGATCGACGGTGTTGACGAGGCGCCTGACGTCACCGATGGCGGTACGACGGGTCCTGTTTTAGTCGGTGCCGGGACGCAGAACTTTCCCGGTGCAGACCACACGGTGGGCGAGACAGCTGGAACGGGTACCACCCTTAGCGCCTATGAGATATCGATTTCCTGTGTTGATGCGGGCTTGACCACGTTTGATGGCGGGGCTCCTTTGACATTCTCCGGTGCAGGGCCGCTTACTGTTCCGGTGGATCCGGACGACGACATCGTCTGCACCATCACCAACACCAATCTTTGCTGGGACGCGGAGACGCGGTGTGATGACGGCGCTACCTGTACTACGGATACCTGCAACCCTGATACTGGGGAGTGTATAAATACACCCGATGACGCAGTGTGCGATGATGGTGATGTGTGTACTATCGATACCTGTAATCCGGATATTTCAAATCTGGAAACAGGCTGTGTTTATGAGGATAGTGGTTTGCCGCAATGTCTGGGTGGTATCTGTGTCCCTGAACTCTGCGATAACCCGGACAACCCCTGTGACGAGGGTGCATGTAATGACGATGGTACTTGTGCCGATCCGGTTGCATTACCGGATTCCACCCCTTGTGAGGACGGTGATGCCTGTACGTCTGAGACGGGATCTGAAGCCTCACCGGATCATTGTTTAGCTGGTAGCTGCACCGGAGTACCGGTGGGCTGTGGACCAGGTGACCAGTGCAACGACGACGTG
>CAMYKS010000015.1 GCA_947259115.1 uncultured Desulfobulbaceae bacterium
TCTGTGCCTTTTGCACTAGCCTCTTCAAGATTAAGGCTGAGCCCACTGTCTCTGACCTGGCCCTGAGGACCAGGTTTTCTGTACTGAAATAAAATTATCAGCATCTGCCGTCACATAAACCGTAAGTGGCAAGACCTTATCCTATGTTGTTATTCTAAAAATCGTGATTCTTACCACATCCTCATGCCAAAGTACATACCTCAGTCCCGGCGCAATCCTAAATTACTCATTGACATCAGCGGGGCCCAATAATCTCGGATTATTACATGCATTATAGCTGTATGCGAAAAGTTTTCATGAAGCCGGCAACTCACATACCTCATAAGGTATCTCCGCACTGAACCTTATTTTTTTCAGATCCATGAGTACTATTTATTGAAACATTAATCCTGCAAGTCTTATAGTATGAAATAAATTGGATATGCAATGCGAACAGGTATTATTGTTTCAGTGTACGACCTGCTATTTCTGTTACGAGCATATTAGTTGAGGCTGGCAGGCCACTATATTTTTTAAAATAATCCCCGGGTGCTGTTATCTGGGTGACATAGTATATGAAAAAAATCCGCCGCAATATATTTTTCTTCATCATAGCCTTTGTTTTCTTTCTTGGCCTGGCTCCACGTTTATTTTTTCTCGACAAGGTCCGGATGACCATAAGCGAGCAGATAAGCAAAAGCCTGGCCACCTCGGTCACCATAAAGAAAATGCATTGGGTCTGGCTTCCCCTGCCCCACCTTACTCTCACCGATACCAGTTTAACCGACAGCCATTATGATTTCTTCCTGCCCAAGGTAAAAGTTTATCCAACCTGGAAGTTTATACTGGGAGAAACCGACAAGCCGGGGAAAATCGTCCTGAACAGCCCCCGGTTTCACATCAACAGGAGAGCATTTCTGCCACGGGAATCTCCGCAACGCATCTTACCCGAGGTTACACTTATCATTAATAAAGGGGTGCTGGAGATTGAGTCCACTGAAAAATATGGAGATATCCTTCGTTCAGGCTCTCTGACATTCAGCGATATTCGCGGCGCACTTAAACTGCAGCCCCAGGAAATTGAGGTAAATATTAACGGTTCTTCCCCCTTCAGTAAAAAAATAAGCGTAGCGGGTAGCCTCACTATCCCAGAAAGGAACTATAAATTTTCACTGGATGCACAGGACGTAAAACTGCATAAAGTGGTAAATGCCTTATTTAATGGCCGTCTGACACCTGTTGAATCTCCAGCCAGACTCGCTGGCACTGTTGCCGGCAAAGGCCTGCAACAATTCGAAGGAAACCTGCATGGGACTCTTCCCAGTTTATTAGCAAAACATGGGGATCGTGAAATACTCCTAGCCTGTGGTTATACCGACCTGAAATTTATCAAGTCCGGACCGCTTCTGCACCTTGACATCCATGATCTTGAAATTAAGGATCCCCAGATGAACATATCCGGGGAAATTGAACGAAAGTTTTCAGTAAAAAACAGTGAAGGACAATCTCCCGCTGCAGATTCTGTCTGGACCCTTGACCTCATCGGCAGTGATCTGGATCTGACGGCTTTACGCCGGAATATCCTGACCCTCTGGGGTGAAAACAAGATAGCTAAAACTGTAACTGATATTGTCTTGGAAGGGCGGGCCCTTTCTGCCGCCTATCGTTTCTCAGGCCCAGTGATGGATTTAAAAAACCTGGATGCCATGATTATCGAAGCTGATTTATTGAACACGGATATCCATGTTCCCGGGGCAGCACTTGATCTTACCAAGGCCAGCGGCCCCATCCAGATCAAAGATTCCATCCTGACAGGGCATAGTCTCAGTGCCCAACTTGGGAACAGTTATGGACATAATGCTGAACTGTTCCTAGATCTTGGCAATTTGGGTGCTACCTTCAAGCTCGTTATCGATATCGACGCGGACCTGGCAGCTCTGCCTCCAATTCTCGCACGGCTTGTAAAACATAATGGTTTTCAGCGGCAGCTCGAAAAATTCACAGAGGTTTCCGGTAAAGCTTCCGGAACTTTACATCTTGGAGATACACTTAATGAAATCATCACCCGGGTAGATGTAAAGAACATGCAGCTTGAAACCAGATATGAGCCGCTTCCCCAAGCTGTTTCCGTTAGCAGTGGCGCTCTACAAGTCAGGCCCGGAAATGTCAGCTGGCACAAGGCAAAAGGGCGTATCGGACAGCAGAAAATCAGTAGCACAAGCGGTAATGTATCCTGGCTGACCGGGGAAACAATACTGCATATTGAAGAAATACAGGGACAACTGCAAGGGGCGCCACTCCATGCAATGCTGAAGCAGACGAAAGTAATGCCTCAAAAAATTAATACTGTTCTTGCCTCCATAGAAGGCGCCATCGGAGTTTCCCGCGGATCATTACGGGGCCCGCCCATGAAGCCCGGGTCATGGGAGTATGACTTGGCCTTGAATACTTCAGGGCTGGCCATTACGACTCCTCTGCTGCCCGAACAAATAAGCACCGACAAACTAAGGGCGGAGATAAGCCATAATGAGGCTGATCTTCAGGATGCAGATATCCGGTTCCTCGATCAAGGGTTCAATCTTAAAGGGTTGCTGAAACATCACCTCCTGGAAAACTGGTATGGCATGATTGAGTTCAACGGTCCTGTGCAGTCCAAACTGGCAAGCTGGTTAAGCAGCAAAGGGTGGTTTCCGGATAAGCTGCGACCAAAGATCCCCTGCACCATGAAAAACATGAAAGTCAGCTGGCAGGGGGAAACTGTAGCGGTTTCAGGAGCGATCCTTCAAGGTTTAGATGGGGGCAGACTGCCCATGGCAAAAATTGATTATGAGAATTCACCTGAACATCTGCATATTAATGAACTGAGTTTTTACGCCTCCGGGGAACAAGGTCGATTGGAACTCGACTTCTGGCGCCGTTCACCCCACAGTCTGTTGCTTTCATGGGATGGCTTTGTAAACGCCAACACCATTGATGCCCTTTTCCATCACAGTTCATTTACTGAAGGCACTATTTCAGGAGATTTCGCGCTCGATTATTTTGCCGACCGGCCTGAGGCAACACGCTTTGAAGGCCTTCTGAAAGCCGGAAATCTACTTATGAAGACAAGCAGCAGTGACGAACCCTTTGTCATTACAAGTCTTGATATGGCCGGCATCGGCAGACAATTGAGAATCCCTGCTTTAGCTCTGGCCATTGGTTCTGAGAAAATAAACGGTTCAGGCCAACTTGCAGCAGAAAAAGATGGTTTGCAGCTTGATATTTCTCTTGCTTCACCCTTCCTTTCAAAAACATCACTCAAGAGCATGTCAATGGCCATGCGGGAGACGTTGAATGTTTTTTTACAGAAACATTCTGACCAGAAACCAGGACTTCCGGTCGCCAAGGGCTGGGATATCACCGGAAGAATCGGGTTTGATTTTGACTCCTTTGCCTTTAAGCGTATTAGTGCCACACCATATGATGAAGCGCAAACTGTAACCCATAGATTCTATGATGTGCATGGTGATTTGCAAATCGCGCCTGACAAAATATCAAGAACGGAAATATTTTCTGCAAAACTATGCGGATTGGACTTCAAGGGCTTCTGGTATTCAAATGACAACCTTGGACAAAACTTTGAACTCCATACTGCTCCGAATGAGACATTTTATCTGGAAAAGGTATTACCATGCCTTGGTGTGCAACAGGACATCGTTGAAGGAGAATTTTCCCTGCAGGCAAATCTCCTGAAGGAATCAGACACCTGGCACAGCGGCAAGATACATATTAAATCCTCCCAGGGCCGCATTCTGCGCTTAAAAACCCTCTCCAAGATCTTGAAGGTGGTCAACATAACCGATCTTTTTCAAGAAGAAGTGGACAGTAGCGGCAAAAGGGGGTTTCCTTTTTCCCAAATGGATATTGAAACGCATATAGACGCCAACAACCTTATTTTTGACCGGGCCATTGTTCGAGGTGAAGGTTTGAATCTTTTTGCCCGGGGTGTAATCCACCTGGACGACTATGATACTGACCTGACACTGCTCATTTCTCCTTTTAAAACCTTTGACACCATAGTGTCCAAAGTACCGATCATAGGGCAGCCGGTTACGGGTGAAGACGGCAGTATGGTAAGCATCCCTGTTGCAGTCAAAGGTCATTTGACTGATCCGGCTATAACACCCCTGCATCCTGAAGCCATAAGTGATGCGCTTTTAAACATCGTCAAAGATACCTTTATGCTGCCGTTTAATATCCTTAAACCCCTTGGACAATCAGAAAAAAAAGAGCAGCAGTGAAGCTTCAGACGGAAAATAAACAATTAATTGCACAGGATCCCATGACATACAAAAATACCCTCCACATTTTTCTCAGCGTCTCGTTTGTCACGTTTGTCTTATTAAGCTGCATGGCCAGCATTGCAAGGTGTGAAGACAAGCCGTCCAACCGCCTTGTTGATGAATCAAGCCCATATCTCTTAAAACATGCAACTAACCCGGTAAACTGGTATCCCTGGGGAGAGGAAGCCTTTTCCCTGGCCAAGAAAAAAGATAAACCTGTTCTTTTGTCCATCGGTTACTTAACCTGTCACTGGTGCAATGTCATGGAGGAGGAATCATTCTCCGATCCCCAGGTTGCCGCCCTTATCAACGACGTTTTCATTCCCATAAAGGTAGACCGGGAGGAACGTCCCGACATTGACCAAATCTACATGAAAGCCTGCCATCTCCTGTCACCATCCTGTGGGTGGCCGCTTACACTTTTTCTTACTCCTGAGGGCAAACCTTTTTATGCCGGAACGTACATTCCAAAGGAAAACCGTTTTGGCCGCCTCGGTCTCCTGGAACTTATTCCCAGGGTCAAGGAACTCTGGACCCAGGAAAATGATTCCGTTCTGAAATCTGCCGACAGCATCAATGCTGCAATTATTTCTTCTACGATCCAACTTCCTGGCGGGGATATGGACGCCACCTATCTTGATGCTGCCTTTCAGGCCTTTCTGCAGGATTTTGATGCGCAATATGGCGGTTTTGGCAGCAGCACCAAATTCCCTAAACCGCAAAACCTCTTGTTCCTGCTGAGGTATTGGCATCGTACCGGCAACAAGGATGCCCTTGCCATGGTAGAGAAAACATTGACAGCTCTGCGACAGGGAGGCATATACGATCAACTTGGGCATGGTTTCCACCGCTACGCCACTGACCCCATGTGGCGCCTGCCCCATTTCGAAAAAATGCTCTACGACCAGGCCTTACTTGTAATTGCCTACCTGGAAGCCTACCAGGCAACTGCCAAGGAAGAATATGCCGCCACTGCAAAAGAGATCCTGGACTATGTCCTACGGGATATGACGGCCAAAGACGGGGCCTTCTACTCTGCTGAAAGTGCGGACAGTGAGGGTGAAGAGGGCAAGTTCTACCTCTGGTCGGCAGCAGAAATCAAAAATATCCTGGGTCAGCAGGAGGCTGCCAGGGTCAATAGTGTCTTCCATATTAAAGAGGATGGTAATTATATTGATCCTGTTGCCGGGAAAAAAACAGGCCAAAATATTCTCTATATTGAGGAGGCTGCAGGCAAAATCACCGGACTTGAAGGTATGCGCAATAAACTGCTGGCAGCCCGCAATACCCGCCCGAGGCCTGAACGCGATGACAAGGTGTTGGCCGATTGGAACGGCCTTATGATTGCTGCTTTTGCAAGAGCCGCCCAGGTTTTTGCTGAGCCCGAATATGGTGAGACTGCAAAACGTGCAGCTCAATTTATCCTGGACAATCTGCGTTCCCAGGATGGAAAACTTTTGCACCGCTGGCGCCAAGGCCGGGCCGGACTTTCAGCTACCGCTGCTGATTATTCTTTTATGACCTGGGGACTGCTTGAGCTCTATGGTTGGGATTTTGACGCCACATGGCTGCAGCTGGCCCTGGGCCTGACCGATGATCTCATTGAAAACTACTGGGATGAAAAGCTGGGTGGCTTTTACCTGACAACCGACAATAAAAAATCTAAGCTCCCGAGGATCAAGGAGACCATTGATACCGCCCTGCCATCTTCAAACGCTGTCGCCATGTACAATCTGCTTAAACTCAGCAGGCTGACCGGCAACCATATATTTGCTGAAAAGGGAGCAAAAATAAGCAGATTAGTGTCTTCCAGGGCCAAGGATTCTCCCCTTGCATTCCCTATGCTTCTGGGGGCACTTGACCTCGCCCTGGCACCCTCCCAGGAAGTTGTCATTGTGGGTGAGCAGAACGCTGCCGGCACCAAACAAATGTTGAAAGCCTTGCGCCAAAACTACTTCCCAAATGCGGTCCTGCTTTTCAAGCCGGCAGGTGAGAAAAAACCTGAAATAATCAGTTATGCAAACTTTATCGAATTCATGTATGCCGTTGATAATAAGGCTACTGCGTATGTATGCATAAACTTCAAGTGCAATTTTCCCACAACGGACCCCGCCAAAATGCTTCAATCCCTGCGTTTTTTTTCAAAACCCCAAACAAAATAACAGAACGACTAAAATACAAAAACCCCGACCTGGGGTGGGAGGTCGGGGTTTTTGCACTTTAGGAAGGGGAGGTACAAAAAAGGAGAGAGATTAATTTTTCCTTTTGTGCCTTTGTACTCAATATATTCACAAACCGTGCCAAAACAGGAAGAAAAAATTAATTCACTGAAATCATTACGGAAAAAATTTTCCGTGCCTTCAAGCAATGCAGGCCTGTTTCTGCACCGCAGGCAAAATGGGTAAAAATTACTCAGCCTGAATATTCCATGGATAGTATTTACCCAGCCCTGGTGTTACGCAATATATTTTACCGATTCCGTCTTTTCAGACAGTAAGCTGCAGCTGTTCTGTCCCGGAAAATTTTCTTATGAGTGAGGACTAGAAAAACAACATGGGGGAAAATAGGAAAAACTATTCATCCAGGACTTTACGGATGAGGGCGGCAATCTTTTCAGTAGTATATGGTTTCATCAATATCGCCGACATATTGCGTAATACATGGCCTTCAGCCTCTTCCAGGCAATATCCGGTTACCAGGATGAATTTCATAGCAGGATTGATGAGTTTCAATTCGCTGAAAAGCTCCAGGCCTGACATTTTCGGCATTATCATATCGGAGACCACAAGGTTTATAATGTCATGATTTTCAGCATACACAGCCAGGGCTTCTTCGCCGTTGCAAGCAATAAGGACATTGTATCCCAAATCCGAGAGCATCTCTGAAGAAAAGGAGCGTAACACCTCTTCGTCTTCTACAATAAGAATGGTTTCCTTGCCACTTATCAGCTGACGGTACGAATCCTGCTGCTGTGTCGCAGCGTCCTTAGCCTCCATGCTCCCTTCGGCAGCAACCGGCAGAAAAACCCTGAATGTTGCACCCTCACCTATAACACTCTGTACATCAACCCAGCCATCATGCCCTGAAATAATTGAGTACACTATTGCCAGGCCCAGGCCTGTGCCTTTACCCACCTCTTTTGTGGTAAAAAAGGGATCGAATATTTTAGACTGCTCCTCCTTGTCAATGCCGCATCCGGTGTCACTCACCGATATTACAATATACTCCTTGGCTCCAGAGACTGGATTTTTGGCAACGAGCTCAGAATCGGAAGAAATACGCTGTGTTTTGATGGCAATGACACCCTTGCCCTGCATGGCATCCCTGGCGTTTATGGCAAAATTCATAAGCACCTGGGTCAGCTGTCCCTGGTCGGATTTCAGCATGGGCAAATTAGGGTCCAGATCCAATCTGATATCCACAGTCTCCTCTACCATCCTCCGGATGAAGCCGACATTTTCCTCAATGAGTTTATTAATGTCCAGCATCTTGAACTCAAGGGGAATTTTCCTGCTGAACAACAGGAGCTGCTTTACAAGGTGTGAAGCCCGCTTGGAGACATCAATAATGGTCTGGATGTTCTTGCTCACAGGTGTGCCCTCGGGCAGGGACTTCAGGCTTAAACTTGCATAGCCCATGATACCGGTGAGCAGATTGTTAAAATCATGGGCAATACCACCGGCCAGCCTGCCGACGGATTCCATTTTCTGGGATTGAAAAAGCTGCAGCTGCAGTTTCTTTTTCTCAGCCTCAACAACCTCGATGGCCTGCCGGTCCGCCCAGATATCAAGGGCCCTTGAGACCCGTGCCGCAAATCCGGCAATATTTTTCTTTAAAATATAATCCGTTGCCCCTTCCCTGAGGCTGTCCACGGCAACCTGCTCATTACCCATCCCGGTAATCAGAATAACGGGAAGTTTTATCTTCTTTTCCTGAAGAATTTCTATTGCCTCAATGCCTGTGAGATCAGGCAGGGAATAATCTGCAATAACAATATCCGCTTTCAGGTTTTCGAGACTTGCCAGAAACTGCTCCCGGTTCCTGGCAACATGATGGCTGACTTCAAAGCCGCCCTTGCGGAGTTCATACAGTTCAAGCTCCACATCGTCGGGGTTGTCCTCAATAAAAAGAACCTCAATTTTTTTTAACGTCTCATCCATTTGATCAGATAATTTTGTCAAATCTACGTTATCCTTCAACGGGGGATTCGTTGAGCAACAACCAATAATAACCGATGTAGCGCACCGTCTCTACAAACTGGTCAAAATCTACAGGTTTTCTGATATAACTGTTTACACCCAGGTCATAACTTTCCACCAGGTCTTTCTCCTCTTTGGAGGAGGTCAGGATAACGACCGGCACTTTTTTCAGAGCCCCCTCTGCCTTGATTTTCCGTAAAACTTCAATACCATCCATCTTGGGCAACTTCAGATCAAGCAGTATGAGGGCTGGTGCATCATGTCTGGAGTCCTCATATTTGCCGCTGTAAAACAAATAATCGACAGCCTCCTGTCCGTCCCGAGCCACTACTATGGGATTTAATATATTGTTTCTTTTCAGGGCATGGAGCGCCAACTCCACATCATCGGGATTATCTTCCACAAGTAAAATTTCATTCACCTGGTTTGTAAGCATATTGTTCCTCCTTGCTGTTTAGGACTCTGGTATAGTTTCTGCCCCAGGGCAAAGCCTCCTTTCTCTGTCTATTATAAACCCATGCCGTCCAACGGCAACTGTATATAAAAAACAGAACCGGAACCCGGTTCCGACTCTGCCCAAATCTTTCCGTGGTGCCGCTCAACCAAGCGCTTAACAATGGCCAACCCTATGCCCGTGCCCTCGTATTCTTCCGGCAGTTGCAAACGCTGAAAGACCTGAAAAATCTTGTCATGATACTGCATGTCAAAACCTATACCGGTGTCCTTGACATAAAATGCCTTAAGCCCTTCATCAAAACCAATCTTGATTTTTGGCCTCTCCACTTCACTGCTGTACTTGATACCATTTGATATCAGATTGGCAAAAACATGCTGGAACATTTTCTGATCACAGAGCAGTTCAGGCAGATCCTCAACCTTGACATCAATGTTCTTGTCCTTGATCACTTCGGAGAAATCCCGCAGAACATTGTTGATAAGTTTGTTCATGCTGACCTGTTCCAACCGCAATTCGGCCCTGCCCGCCCGCGAAAAACTGAGCATATCATCAATGAGCTGGGACATCTTTATGGCGCCGTTGCGCACCCGGTTCAGGTAATGTTCACCCATGCCTTCAAGCTTGTCACCGTATTCCTCCAAAACGATCTTGGAAAAACCGTCAATATTTCTCAGCGGCGCCCTGAGATCATGGGAAACAGAATAGGAAAAAGCCTCGAGCTCCTTGTTGGCGGCAGTAAGCTCTTTATTGGTGTTTTTTATTATGGCGTTCTTTTCAAAGAGTTCCTTGCGCATTTTATAGAAAGTTTTTTCCAGGCACCCGATTTCATCTTCCCGGGTAATTATTTTCCTTGCCTCGTATTCGCCTTCTTCTATCTTCTCCGGCAGTTCCTCCAACTCCTTGGCCAACTGTTTCACCGGCTTTGTCACCAGCAGAAAGAGTAACAGGTAGGCAAAGGCAATTATTGCCCCTATTCCCAAAACTCCGATAAAAAAATTATGCCAGACATGGGCATAAATATTGGCATAGGTTCTGTCTGTTCCCATCCTTACAGTCATTGATCCCAGGATCTCCTGCTCTGATCCGTGACATTGATGGCATTTTTCCTGATTTTTTACGAGCCGCACCATGTTGAGGTAGCGGTTTTCACCTATCTGCTCCTCAAAACTCCGCTTCAAAATCCCATTGTTTTTCGGTTGGATAATGAGCTCCCTCCAAACCGCTTGGTTGTAAATGGAGTCATCAATAATTTTGCCGATCATATCGGCCTCGGTTGCATAAGTGACTCTCTGGTTAAGGTCGCTGATATAGATCTGGACATCCCGAATATTACTGCTCATCTGGAGTAGCTGCTCACGGACCGCTTCGCTGTCACCGACCGACATGGGATATTCTATGCCTCCATACACTGTGTGAAACAGATCATCGCCAAAAAGAGACATTTCATCAATCATATCTCTGGCCTGGTGGGCAGCTGAAAAAACTATAAATATTGCCAGGGGCAAAACAAGGGCAAGTGTAAGAACGGTCAGTATCGTTCTGCTCAGTTTCTTACCAATAAAACGCACCATCATATCTCCATACTGCGCAAATACCGGCTGCACATGTTACAGAACCGGCTTGAAAAAACTTTCTGAGTCAAACCTTATAACCCTGAATGCGCCTATACTGCCTGAAAAGGCAGATTAGGCTTTCAGGAAAACAATTTAATTATTCTACCATAAAAAAAAATATTTTATATTAAAATCAACATGTTCCAATTTAAAGCACTTAAAAAGTGCCCCTGGATCAGATTCGATCATCAAGGAGACTCGCAAGCTTCTCAAGATGTACCTGTTCTTCTGCGGATAATTTTTCAAAAATCTGCTTTGCCTGCTTATCTTCTGTAACCCGGCTCATCTTGATATAGAGGTCATAGGCATTGACCTCCATGGCTATGGCCAACTCCAGGCTTTCGGAAACCCCTTTGCCTTTTATCCAGGCAATGGCCTCTTTGACCGGAATGCCCCCCTCCATGACTGTTCCATTCAAAGAGTCACTGAACTTGGCCCGCAATTTTTCAAAATCGGGCTGAGTTCCTGTCAGTGATTCATAGGTCTCCAGCAGGTGTTTCTCATGATTTTTTTCAGCAGAAACAAGCCAGCTGAACATTTGCTGCGTTTCTTTATCATCATTGAAGTGCTCGGAAACCGCCTGGTAAAAAAGCCTGGAGCCTTCTTCCAATGACCAGGCCAGCCCCACAATATCCTCGCCATCGGCCGCCGGAGAAAAATAGGCCATCCCCGCCTCGGGCTGGCCGTGGGCCACCATTCCATTCCAGGCCCGTAAGCCGCCTTCCATGCTGTATACATCTTTCAACCCGGACCCGAGCAGTAATGTTGCAGCCGACCGGCTGCGCACCCCCGCCGCTCAGTAGACAATGGTCGGTTTAGCAGGGTCAATCTCTTTTAGTCTGCCCTTCAGTTCCGCCATGGGTATCAGGTTGGCACCTGGAATATGGTCTCTCTCATATTCTCTTGGCTGGCGCACATCCACCAGGTTATATGCATCAGGAAGCTTTTCAGAAAGAAACAACCGCACTTCATCAGCGGTCATGGTGGGAATCGACTTAAAATAATCCAGAACGCCCATAGCACTAAAACTCCTTTACTTGATCATAAAAATATTGCAGGTCCTTCACCCTAATTTTTTCTCACCTTCCTTTTTAAGCAATATCTGTCGTGTTTTGTCAAAAAAATCTTTTATTTTTCAAGGTTTCAATTAATGATGTAATCGTAGAAAGTCCCATAATCATTAACAGAGCCTGATAATTACAGTTGATTATGAAAGCAGTAGCAGTCGGCTGAGAGTTTTTTTTAAAAAAAGTAGGACTTCGTACTACCTTCAAGGGATACGTAAAAGACAGCCCTGAGAGGGTATTTACCGATTAATTAAACAAAAACATCGAAAGATTATAGAGGTGGCTTAACTTTCAAATGAAATCAATAATCCTCTTTTTTATCATTGTGTTATTTATTACTTCAGCCTACTTGAACTGCACGCTGTACGGCTCCATAGCCCGTATACCCTATTATGGCATCTCGTTTACAGAGTATGCAGAAAAAGAAAGAGATGTCTTCCTGGTCATGTATATTGCCGCTGGCTCCCTGCTGCCCCATAACGAAAAAATCACTAATCTAAGCATGTCCCTGGCCCGGAGAACCCATAAAAAAGCCTTCACCGCACCCCAGCAAAATGACCCCATCGGCCCCTATGCCAGCCGCAAAACTTTTGATATGGCCGCAACATTCATCCGTATTCTGTACTGGGTTCCTCCTGTTTCCCTGGCTCTTTTCTTCCTTGTTCTTCTTATGCCGAAATATTCAAGAGAAGAAGAATAATTTTATGTTATTCTTCAATAGCGTTCTTCCCGTTTAACTGCGGCACAGGAAGAGCTGCCTCAATAAAGCTTCTTATACCAACTATATATGTATTGCCGCTGACCAAAAACCCCTCATTATGACCGCCGCTTATTTTAAGAATTTCTTTTGGTTCCTTGGCGTTCAGCAATAATTTCTGTCCATTCTCAAAGGGAATTATCTCATCATCCGGGCTATGAATAATTAATACCGGGCAGGAGACGGACAAAAGCATTTTCCCTGTATTGTACTGAAACCGGCTTAACCAGCGGACCGGGAAAAACGGGTACAACCGGGCCGCCATATCCGGTACAGAAGTAAAAGTTGATTCGAGTATAAGTGCTCCGGGTGTTTGCCGGGTAGCTGTATATGCAGCTATTGGTCCGCCCAGCGACCTGCCGAAAACAACGATCCGGTGGGCAGGAATTTTTCTTGTCTGGGTGAGATAGTTCCAGGCCGCCTCAGCATCGAGATAGGTTCCCTGCTCGGAAATGGAGCCCTGGCTGCGTCCATACCCACGGTAATCAATAATCAAGGTCGCAAGTTCGAGATCATGGAAGATCTTAAGCGAATCAAGCCGGTGGGAAATGTTCCCGGCATTGCCGTGAAAAAACAGAAGTGCCCCCCTGGCCTGCTGAGCAGGCATAAACCAGCCATGGATATCAATGCCGTCACCGGTAGTGATGGATACTGACTCGTATTCCAGGCCGATATCAGCAGGGCTTGCTGTCAGTTTTCTTGAAGGGACATCAGGGTAGTAGAGAAGCTTGGCCTGCATGAGGAACAGGTAAAGACAAATGGCGCAATATAAGCCGGCTGCAAGTATTGTAATGGGCCAGATACTGTTTAACATCACTTCTCTTTGCGCCACCTGCCGCCTTCCTTCACCCCAAGTCAGACAAGTCTTCAAAAATTGAAGAATCCTGCTGAATTCTTAAAAAGTCTCGCATTCAGCAACAGGGCCTAGTAAAATTGTTATATTCCAAGTGCGTTACCTGTCCATCGAATGATTTTGACGGGGCTGATATTTTCTCAGCTTCTAATGTATACTATTTATATTGCCTTTTTCAAACTGTAACATACTGTTAATTGATGCTGATGTAGCTTTATACGGTAATTTCATTCCTTAGAGGAAAAAGCCATGGATATGATAAAAACAAAAATTTCAGAGTATCTTGCCTCCCATCCCTACATGAGGCTGGGGACTGTCAACGCTGATTGCACCCCCCAGGTGCATACCGTCGGCTATGTATCCGAGGGCTGCATTGCCTATTTTGTCACTGACAAAAAGAGCCGCAAGGCGGAAAATATTTTCAATACTCCAGCAGTGGCCTATGCGGTTGATGAAAATTACGAGGATTTCATGGCTATTCAGGGGGTGCAGATGGAGGGCAAGGCTTCCCTTATTACCTTGGAAACAGAGGCCATGCGATTACTGGACCTGATGATCCAAAAGTTTCCCGGCATGGCGGAGATACCCCCCAACCCCGACCTGGTAATTTTCAGAATTGTGCCGACCAGGGGATATATGCTGGACAATACGAAAACCTTCGGTCACCGTGACATGGTGGAATTTTAAAATGCCCGCAATTGAGTCCTACAATTTCGGCCGCATGGTAATAGATGGTTCAACCTACACCAAGGATGTTATCATCTTTCCGGACGGAAAAATTCTTAGTCCATGGTGGCGCAAACAGGCGCATGTGCTGGCAATAGAGGATATTCAGGAACTTCTTGCAACAGGGCCGGAAATAATCATCTGCGGCACCGGAGCCATGGGGGTGATGCGGCCCGCGGCCAACCTGAAAGAATACCTTGCAGAGAGTGCAGTGGAATTTATTGCCCTGAGAAGCTCCAAGGCTGTTGAAACCTATAACCAGATGTCCGGCACGAAAAGGGTGGGAGGATGCTTCCACTTAACCTGTTAAATTCCAAAGGAGGCCTTCCATGCCGCTGACCGACATTCAACGCGCCAACCAGAGCTACAGGCTCGGCACTACCATTACGGAGCACCTGCTGCTGTGTGAAGATGAATGCCCTGCTGCTTCCGGGCAGTTTACCCGGCTGCTCAGTGAACTGATCATCAGCGCCAAGCTTATCTCCAGGGAGGTCAACAAGGCCGGCCTGGCAGACATTCTGGGCATGACCGGTGATGTCAACGTGCAGGGAGAAAAGGTGGTTAAGCTGGACGAGTTTGCCAACCAGGCGCTTATCTACAGGATGGAACGCTCCGGCCTGCTCTGCGCCATGGCATCAGAAGAGAACGCCGACGTCATAGAAGTGCCTGAAAATATGCCCAGGGGCAGTTATGTCCTGTCTTTTGATCCCCTGGACGGCTCCTCCAATGTTGATGCCAATGCCAGTATCGGCACCATTTTCTCAATCCATCGTAAAATTGAAGATGCGGGCTGCGGTATACTGGATAATTTTCTGCGTTACGGCTACGAGCAGGTGGCAGCAGGGTATTTTCTGTACGGCTCCAGCACCATGCTGGTATATACCGCCGGCAAAGGGGTGCATGGTTTTACCCTTGATCCGTCTGTGGGTGAGTTTTTGCTCTCACACCAGAATATCACCATGCCTGAACGGGGCAGGATCTATTCAGTCAACGAAGCCTACACCGATTACTGGGATGAGCGCACCAGGGCAGTGGTCAACTACTTCAAATCCTCGAAAAATGAACGCGGCAAGCCCTATACCGCCAGGTACATTGGAGCCCTGGTGGCTGATT
The DNA here is from genome assembly GCA_947259115.1 of uncultured Desulfobulbaceae bacterium. Taxonomy (GTDB): domain Bacteria; phylum Desulfobacterota; class Desulfobulbia; order Desulfobulbales; family BM004; genus BM004. The sequence goes on from CAMYKS010000015.1 coordinate 15,087, forward strand.
TTCACCGCAACCTGCTCTACGGCGGCATCTACATGTACCCGGCGGACAGCCGGGACTCCCATAAGCCCCATGGCAAACTGAGGCTCCTGTGCGAGGCAGCCCCGCTGGCCTTTATAGTTGAACAGGCAGGAGGTGCTGCAAGCGACGGCAGACAGCGCATACTCGATATCAAGGCCACGGAACTGCACCAACGGGTGCCACTTTTCATCGGCTGCAAGTCTGATGTTGAGAAGGCCATGGCAATTATGCAAGGAAAAGTTTAGGCCAGGGACAACAATTGCAAAGAACAGTTATATCCAGAAAAATATTTCACGCTGAGGAATGGTATGTTTGACTTTGAATTTCACAATCCGACAAAAATTATTTTTGGCAGGAACAAAGAAACCCTGATTGGACAAATCCTGACCGAGGCAGGCATCCGCAAGGTACTTTTTGTCTATGGCAAAGGGTCAATCAAGCGTTCAGGTCTTTTCGAACGCATAACAAAGAGCCTTGAACAGCATGCCATTGGTACTATTGAATTTGGCGGCGTAAACTCCAACCCGCTGTTGTCCCACACCAGAGAAGGCGTGCGTCTTGCCATAGAGGAAGATGTCGATGCAGTACTTGCCGTTGGCGGCGGTTCGGTGTTGGACGAGGCCAAAGCAATTGCCGTTGGGGCTTTGGGCAATACCGACGTCTGGAACTATTTTATAGGCCAGGAGGTCAGCGCTGCTTTACCGGTTTACTCAGTTTTGACCCTGGCTGCCACCGGCAGTGAAATGAACGGCAACGCTGTGGTCACCAACGAAGAGACGCAACAGAAGTACAACATCGCTTCACCGCTGGTCTACCCGCAGGTCTCCATTCTTAATCCCGAGCTTACGTATTCGGTACCGCCGGATTACACGGCCTATGGTGCAGTGGATGCCATCGCCCACGTGATCGAGGCCTATTTTACCCGAAAATCAGCGCCCCTTCTCCAGGATCGGCTGGTGGAAAACATTATCACAACTGTCATGGAAACCACTGAGCAGATTTTACAAACCCCCGACAGCTATGATGCCAGGGCCGAATTCATGTGGGCCGCAACGCTCGCACTCAACGGCATAACCACGGTAGGCGTGGAGGAGTATAGCTTCCCCAACCACATGATAGAGCATTCCTTAAGCGCCATGTATAACATTCCCCACGGCGCGGGCCTGGCCATTGTCATTCCCGCATTTATGCGCTGGTTTCACCCCAGGAATCCTGGCCCTTTTGAGCGTTTTGCAACAATGATATTCGGCCTTGACAGTGCAGACGCAGGAATTGAGGCCCTGGAACAATGGTTTGCCAGAATCCAGGCTCCCATCCGTCTCAAGGATGTCGGCATCCCGGCAGGCGACATTGAAAAAATTGCCGCAAACGGCGCCGGGCTTGCTAAACTCTGGGGAATTGATGCAACATACGACCAGGCAGCCATTGCTGAAATCCTCAAATTCGCCGCTTAATCATTTAACTTTCTCTACCAGTAAGTAATTTGCCATGGAAATAACCCTCACCACCCCGGCCCTGCTCTTCCCCGCGGTATCACTGCTGCTGGTTGCTTACACCAACAGGTTTCTGGCGCTTGGTTCCCGCATCCGCAGCCTGCATGCACAATACAAATCAAGCCCCGATGATATCCTTGAAGGCCAGATTGTCATTCTGAAAAAACGTGTCGTCCTTATCAGGAATATGCAGTTCTTAGGCGTGGGCAGCCTTTTTTTATGCGTACTGTGCATGTTTCTGCTTTTTGGCGGTAAAATCTTACCCGGCAAGATAGTTTTCGCAGCAAGCTTACTTTTCATGTTGGGATCATTGGGAATTTCACTTAAGGAAATCCTGATTTCCATGCAGGCGCTCAACCTTGAACTAAGCGATATGGAGAAATGAAAGTAAGGTGTTAATTGAATCTGCCATTTCACTCTCTGTGATGCAGGTTTATACTGGCTATCTTAAACGACTCGTTGTTTATTGAAACACAACCTTCATAGCAGTTATTTTCTGAACGCCATGATTTATGACCCGGTTAGTTAGTCTTCTCGTTCTTTAGGTGGTTCATAAGAACAGCCCATCAGACCACAGTATCGACCAATGTATTCTGCTTTGGGGCGATAAAGGGCCGGTTTTTCCTGGGCTTCGCCTGTTTTTTCTTCAATTATATGGGCCGCCCAGCCGGCGACGCGGGAGATGGCAAAAATCGGTGTCATCATATCAAGGGGAATGCCCATCATGTTGTATACTGTGGCACTGTAAAAATCGACGTTGGCCTTAATTTTAGATTTGCCCCTTTTGGAAAACTCATTAATAGCTGCTTCTTCTATTTGAATGGCGAGTTTTACAAAATTATCTTTATCGTGTTCAGTGCTCAAGCGGAGGGCTGTTTCTTTTAAGAAGCTGGCTCGTGGATCGGTTGTTGTGTATACTGCATGACCCATGCCCATTATTTTTTCACCGCTGGCAATCTTCTCCTGTACCCATTGCTCGATATTATCTTCGTTTTTGACTGCCAGAAGCATCTGCATGACCCTTTCGTTGGCGCCGCCGTGCAGGCTGCCGGATAATGCGCCAACACCGGCTGCTACGCCGGAATACATGTGGGCCTTGGTTGAGACGACTTGTCGACATGTAAATGTTGAGGCATTAAAGGTATGATCAGCATGAAGAAGCAGGCAAGTATCGAGATCACCTGCCATTTCTTCGCTTGGCTTTTCACCGTTGAGGAGCCAGAGAAAATTGCCGGCGTGGGACAAAGATAAATCGGGGGGCAAGGGGGATTTGTCATTACGAATCCGATGCCACGCCGCCACCACGATAGGAAGACGGGCAATCAGCCTGATCGCTTTTCTGATATTTCCCTCGCGAGTTTCGTCATTTAAATCAGGATCAATGGTTGCAAGCATGGGAATTGATGCCTGCAGAACATCCATTGGGTGGGCATCATGAGGGAATTGTATCATTGCCTCCAATAGAAAATCAGGAATATTCCTTGCCTCCAAAAGCTTTCCATTAAACTCATTCATCTCTTCCTTGTCCGGTAGGACACCATTTAACAAGAGAAAAGCAGTTTCTGGAAAAGTTGAACTGTTGCCTAGTTCCTCAATTCGATATCCCCGGTATATCAGGATTCCTTTTTCTCCATCAATAAAGCTCACTTTGGAGTCTGCGACAGTTACTCCCCGCAAACCAATGTTTTTTACATTGACTGTTTCCGCCATTTCAGCCTCCTTAATTAAAAATTAGCCTTGTAGTTCCTCTTTAACGAAATTTAATGCTCCACCTGTAATTAAGTAATTGTATTGCCGGTCAGATATGTCCAGAATGGTAATGATTGTATTGCCTTCAACTTCAACTGGTATTTCTATTGTTCGCTTTTCAAGAAGCTTTTTAATTCCCCTTAGTTTCAGTTTACTGCCTTGCTGGATAGCATCAAAATCATTCGATTTTTTGAAAATGTGAGAAAGAATGCCGAAATTGAAGAGTAGATCAAAATTGCAGATAACTTGCCAACATCTACAACCTGGCTCGGACAATTTTTATAATCAGTTTATACTGGCTATCATCCATTTTATGAGAAAGGAAAATATGGATTATCATGGTTAATCAAACCATCAGTTCACATCTGTCAGTTCGTGTGCCAAATACTACAAATTATGCGAGCCTGCCCCAATCCATACATTATGGCTGACCGGGAATCTCTGTGGCAATGCTTTTAACCCTCCCTACTTCGCCACTCTGCAGCCGGACCTTGATGCCATGGGGATGGATTGGGGATTTCGTCAGGATATCTTTTACTATCCCGGCAGTCAGTTTTCCTGAGCGCTGATCTTTCTTTAATACTATGGAAACCTGTACTCCCAGTTTTATATCTGCTCGTTTTGTACCGTTCATTCCTTTCACCCTCTGCCCTGCATCTTTAATCCAAAACCGAGGAGCCTGTCGGAAAATTGCAAATATACTGCAAAAGCGAGAGAATCGGCTCAAATTTCCGTGAATTTTCTTTAAATAGCGCTGCTATTCGCATCAATTTTCCAAAAAATTGATCTCAATTCCTCATTTATTCGTTACGATTATAACTCTCTGACAGGGTCCTAGAATTGTAGTTTACCCCCTTGCCCCCTCGAAACCTTGGAACCTTGGAACCTTAACTTACCCTTCAGCCTTTGATTATCCTCTCCAACTGGTCTTGCAGGTCATCCATCTCGGTCTGCCAGTATTGGCGGGAGCCGAAATTCGCATCCACCCTGGTTTCGCCGTCCTCGGCAAACTGGTGGGCGCACCAGGCCGTGTAATGGATATAGCGCATGGCCCGTAGCGGCTCGATCAACTGCAAGCTGGACCTGTCAAAATTCCTGAACATCTCGTAGCCTTCCAGGAATATTTCTATTTCAGCCAGGGAGTCTTCCCGGTAGCCGGGGAGCAGCATCCAGAAATCCTGCACCGGCGGTCCCACGGACATATCGTCAAAGTCTATGATATAAAAGGATTCACCCGGCCTGTAAATGAGATTGGAGAAATGACAGTCACCGTGTATGCGGATCATCTCAATAATGTTGAACAGGGGTGTGATCTCATTGATAAGGGCGTCGGTCAGGTCTTTGAAGCGGCCCTGTAAATCTCCAGGCATGAAACTGCCTGTGGCAATATAATCAACCTGCTGCCGGGTTGCTCTGTCCGGTGCCAGGGTAAGCCGGTCCTTGGGCAGATGCATGGCGCCGACGTTGTGGGTGCGGCCCAGCAGGCGGCCCAGTTCCAGCCACTGGTCATCATTGTATTCATCATAGCTGCGGCCGCCTGTTTTGGGAAAAACGGCAAAATATATGTTGTCATGCTTGCCAAGGCTGGTGCCGTCCCGGAGTATGAGTGGTGCGATAACCGGAATTTCTTGACCGGCAAGCTCAAGGAGAAAATCATGCTCATCCTGCAGCCCGTCCCGGGACCAGCGACCGGGCCGGTAGAACTTGGCAACCAGGCCGCTGCCATCCTCAGCCTCCAGTTCATAAACCCGGTTGATATAGCTGATCAAAGGCCGGCAGAGATTAGTGCAGCGCCGGTCCAGCCCTTTTTCCACCAGGGTGATAATCCTGTCAGGGGTCAGGCTGTGAAAAGCGGTCTGCTGTTTTTGTTTTCCGGATATATTCATCTTATTTTCCATATTTCGATCCGCTATCGTAACGCGGATCTCCTAAATAAGAAACGCTCAATTCAGTTGAACAATAATCAACAGCAGTCTAAGATAGCTGATATGGCTTGCAGCATTGCTAAAAAAGGTAAAGTCTCCTCACTGGAAATATGGGGCGGAATTTTTATTGGCTTGGTTTTCCATGATTAATCTTAATAAAAAGCACATTGTTTCTCTCCTGCTCCTCAGCCTTTTCGGGGTCGCCCTGACGTATATCGCATTCATCTCATTTAGAGAATCAGAACATGAAAAGATAACCTTGAATTTAAAAGATAAGGCAGAAGACAGGATATTTACGTTTCAGGATCTAATTGATGACAGTATAGATGAAGTTGTCTCCCTTGCTGCATTTTTCAATGCTTCTGAAAAGGTAGAACGGCAGGAATTTCGAAAATTCAGCGAATCGCTTGTCTCACATCATCCGGGTCTTCATGCCTTGGAGTGGATACCGCGTGTCCTTGATGCAGAGCGGGAAGAGTATGAAGAATCCGCCCGTAAGGATGGATTTTCGGACTATCATATAACCGAGAGGGAAGAGCAGGGGCTAATGATCCCGGCCCAAAAACGCGAAGAGTACTTCCCGGTTTACTATATCGAGCCTTTGGCTGATAATGAATTGGCTCTTGGCTATGATTTGGGTTCCGACCCCGACCGTTTGGAAACCTTGCAATTGTCCAGGGACACTGGAAAGGTAACTGCCACATCACGGATCACTTTGGTGCAGGAGAAAGAGAAGCAGTTCGCCTTTCTGGTTTCACTGCCAGTTTACAAAAGTGACCTGCCGGTCGATTCGGTTGCAACACGCCGGAAAGCGCTTATCGGCTTTGTGCTCGGAGTATTCCGTGTTGGTGATTTGCTGGAAGATGCCATGTCGATATTATCTCCCCAGGGTCTTGATTTGTACATTTACGATGAGAACGAGACAAACCCAGGTAAACGTATTCTGGGTTTTCATGCATCCCGTAAAAGGACAGCGCCCTTTGCCTTTGATCCGGATGAGAAAAAGATCAGGCAAGGCTATTATTACAGTTTAGATGTCAGTGTTGCTGACAGGACATGGAGGGTATATTGCGTACCGGCACCGGAGTTTTTATTGGAATTTAAAACCTGGCAGGTTTTTGGTGTCCCTGGTGTCATACTTCTTTTTTTCGTTTTTGGTATCTCTTACCTTGCATTTCTTCTTGGCCGTGTTGAGAAAACCAAGCTGTATGCCGGCGATCTGTCGCGAGCCAAAAATGTATTAGAGGCTGAAGTCCTTGAACGGAAAAGGGCCGAGGTCTTGATGCGCAAGGAAAGAGACCGCGCCAATAGATATTTTGACATCTCAGGAGTGATGATCCTTGCTTTGAACAGGGATCAAACAGTCGGCCTTATTAACAAAAAAGGATGTAAAATATTAGGCTATGAGGCTGCAAACATTATTGGCCGGAATTGGTTTGACATATTTATCCCGGAAACGGATAGGGAGAACACCTGTAAAGTTTTTGACCAGCTGATGTCCGGTGATCTGGAACCGATTGAATATTTTGAGAATTCGGTCTTGTGCAGGAACGGTGATGAAAGATTGATCGCCTGGCATAACAGCATCATTTATAACGATGCAGGTGACATAGAAGGAACTCTCAGTTCCGGCGAAGATATTACTGATCGAAAACTGGCAGAGGAAGAAAAGGCGCATCTTGAAGCCCGGTTACGGCATGCCAATAAGCTTGAAGCGATCGGCACCCTTGCCGGCGGTATAGCCCACGACTTTAATAATATTCTCACAATAATAATAGGCAACACCGAGTTGGCTATACTGGAAGTGGCGGACAAGAGCCGGATACATGAGAAACTGAAGAAAGTGATCAGCGCCTCAAGGCGAGCCAAAGACCTTGTCCAGCAGATTCTTTCTTTCAGCCGCAAGGTTGATCAGACTTTTCAGCCGATCAGTCCGGTTCATATTGTCAAAGAAACAATCAGTATGCTGCGTTCCACCATCCCGGCGACCATAGAGATACAAGAGGATATTGATAATGATTGTGGCACAATCATTGTTGACCCGACCCAGATCCATCTGATATTGATAAATCTGTGTACCAATGGTGTCCATTCCATGCAGGAGAATGGGATCCTTGGAATCAGTCTCAAGCAGACGGTTCTTGGAGATAAGGATTTGTCCCACCGTGGGGACATGGTGCCGGGTACATATGTGGATATATCTGTCAGCGACACAGGGATAGGTATTGACCCTGAAACTGTTGAGCGGATTTTTGATCCTTTTTTTACGACCAAAGAGGTTGGTGAAGGGACCGGCATGGGGCTCTCAATGGTACACGGCATTGTAATGGCGCATCGGGGTATGATAAAGGTTGACAGTGAACCGGGGATGGGGAGTGTGTTTCACATATATCTCCCTGCATTCGAGGCTGAAGAAGTTGCATTGGCGGAAACCCAAGCGTCTCTTCCAACCGGGACGGAAAGGATTCTCCTGGTTGATGACGAAGAAGGGATAATTGAACTGGGAAGGAACATCTTGGTGCAGCAGGGATTTAAAGTTATTACCAAAGAGAGCAGCATTGAGGCCCTTGCCCTAGTTAAGAGATGCCCGGACGAAATTGATCTTGTTATCACCGACCAATCAATGCCGGAGATGTCTGGCCTTGAACTGATCGCCGAAATACGTAAAATCAGGTCGGATATTCCGGTGATCCTTTGTACAGGTTTCAGCACAAGGGTGTCTTCAGAACAAGAGGCCAAAGCATTAGGAATTTCGGGATTCATAATGAAACCCTTGGACCGGCGAAGCTTAGTCAGTACTGTGAGAAAAGCACTTGATGAAAAGCCGGGGAGATGAAGCGCTTTTTTTTTCAGATACAAATCAATTTGCTTCTGGAAAGAGCAACCCCATTTATTTACTAAGATAGTCTTCCCGTAGGGTTTCCAACTCCTCCCAGCGGCCATATGACTCTTCCAGCAGTTTTTCCAGCTCTCTCAGCCTGGCACCTGTAGTGGCCACTGCATTTCCAGATTCTCTGTAAAGGGATTCATCGGCCATTGCTTCGTAAAGCCGACCCTGCTCCTGCTCCATGGTTTCGATCCGGCCGGGCAGCTTTTCCAGTTCCCGATTTTCCTTGAAAGTCAGCTTGCGGGGACCAATGGGTTTGGCTTTAAAGCGTTCCTTTTTCTCTTTTTTAACCGGTGCCACCTTTTCCTGCTGAGCGGGACTCTGCCGGAGCCAGTCATCATAACCGCCGGCATACTCCTGCACCCGTCCTTTTCCCTCAAAGACCAGGGTGCTGGTTACAACGTTGTTGAGAAAAGCCCTGTCATGACTGACAACAAGTACCGTACCTTTGTACTCCATAAGAAGTTCTTCAAGCAGTTCCAGGGTTTCAATATCCAGGTCATTGGTCGGTTCGTCCAGCACCAGAACATTGGACGGCCTGGCAAAGAGCTTTGCCAGGAGCAAACGATTCCGTTCGCCGCCGGAAAGGATGCTTACCGGTGAACGGGCCCTGTCCGGGGTAAAAAGAAAATCGCCCAGGTAACTGATGATGTGACGGTTGCGGCCGTTGATCTCGACAAAATCGCTGCCATCACCCAAGTTGTCTATAACGGTTTTTCCTGCATCCAGCTGGGCCCGCTGCTGGTCGAAATAAACCGGCATCAGGTTGGCACCCAGGCGTACCTGGCCCTTGTCCGGACTTATTTCATTAAGAAACAGACGCAGCAGAGTGCTCTTGCCGGCTCCGTTGGGGCCGATAATGCCGATCCGGTCACCACGCAGGATCGTGCCTGAAAAATTACTGATCACATTGCCAGTATCAAATCCATGGGAGACATCATCGAGTACGGCAACCAGCTTGCCGGAAAGCCCGGCCTCGGTGATCTCCATTCTGACATTACCCACCTGCTGCCGTCTGGCTTCGTGTTTGCGGCGCATTTCAATAAGGGCGCGCACTCTCCCCTCATTACGGGTCCGTCGCGCCTTGAGCCCCTGCCTGACCCATGCTTCCTCCTGGGCCAGTTTTTTATCAAAACGGGCATGTTGGCCGTTCTCTGCAGCCAGCATTTCCTCCTTGCGCCGCAGATAGGTATCGTAATCACCGGGCCAGCTGCTGATGGAGCCGCGCTCCAGATCCAGTATTCGTGTGGCCAGCTTCTTAAGCAGATCACGGTCATGGGTGACAAAGAGAAGCGTGCAGGAACTGGCCAGCAGAAATTCTTCCAGCCAGGTTATGGACTCGATATCGAGATGGTTGGTGGGCTCGTCCAGGAGCAGCAGATCCGGATCGCACACTAAAGCCCGGGCCAGCAGCACCCTGCGCTTCATGCCGCCGGAAAGCTCGGTGAAATTCCTGTCTGCTCCGAGCTGCAAACGGGACAGTACGGTTTCAATCTGCAGCCGTAAATGCCAGACACCGGCAGTTTCCATCTCGTGTTCAACATCTGCCAGTTCGGCCAACAGAGACTCGCTGCTGTCTGCAGCAAGCCGGGTGCTCACATTGCGGTGGTGTTCCAGCAAAGCCATATACTTGCCAAGCCCGCCTGAAACAACGGTATAGACAGTGGAGTCCAGGGAGTCCTCCACCTCCTGGTCCAGCCGGGCGATTTTCACTCCCTGCTGCTTGATAAGGCGACCGCTGTCCGGTGGCTGTTCGCCGGCAATGAGCCGCATGAGGGACGATTTTCCTTCACCGTTGCGGCCGACCAGGCAGACCCGTTCGCCGGCCTCGATCTGCATGCTGACCCTGTCAAGAACCGGCAGACCTCCAAAGGCGAGCGAAATATTCTGTAAACTGATGAGAGCCATTTATTTTAAAGTTATAAAATATGATAATAATTTAAACCTGATCCCATTTGATAGCCCACGAAATAGCTGGGTATCAATGGTCCGGCCAAGGCAATTATGACTGGGGCGTGGATTTTGCTTTCTTTTGCGAATTACGCGGGGGCCGTGATTTTCTGCCGCCGCCGGGAGGCTTGCCGCCGAAACGTCTGCCTGAACCGTCGGCCTTTTTTTTCGCAGCCCTCTTCAAGTCAGGCACCTTGCCGTCCCAAACATACTGGATACCCTTTTCCTTGAACAAGCGCTTGACCGCAAACAGATCCCGGCCGGTGACAAGGGAGATCGCCACCCCTTCTCTGCCCATCCGTCCGGTGCGCCCGGTGCGGTGCACGTAGTTTTCAGATGCTCCGGGAAAATCGTAATTGAAGATATGGGTCACCCGGGAAAAATCAAGGCCGCGGCCTGCGACATCGGTGGCGATCATTACCTTGATCTTGCCCTGCTTGAAGCGATTGAAGATCGAGGTCCTTTTGCTTTGGTCCAGGCCGCCGTGGATGTACTCCAGGGAGTCCACCACTCCTTTCAGCTTGCGGAAAAGGAGTTCGCCGTTTCGTCGTGAATTGCAGAAAATGATCGCCCCTGCCGGTTTTTCTTCTTCAAAATACTGTTTCAGCACCTGCAGACGGTTTTTTTCAGAGACAAAGCGAAAGCGGTGGGTGATGGACTGGGGCGAGACTTCTTCAAGGTTCAGCTCGATGCGCACCGGATTTTTTAAATAGGTGTTGGCCAGTTCCTCGACCTCACCAGCCATGGTAGCTGAAAAAAGAAGGGTCTGGTAGTCGTTCATGATACAGGAGAGGATGAAGTTGACATCCTCGACAAAGCCCATTTTGAGCATCTCGTCGGCCTCGTCCAGCACCACAATCCGCACCTTCTCAAGGGTGAGGGTGCTGTTGTAGAGATGATCGATAAGCCGCCCCGGTGTGGCCACCAGGATATGGACACCGTGCTCCAGTTTGGCCTTCTGGATATCCATGGAAAAGCCGCCGTAGATGGCAAAGTGCGCAATGCCGGTATGTTTGCCGATGAGGTCTAGTTCGTCCACATACTGCAGGGCAAGCTCCCGGGTGGGGACCAGGATAAGGGCCTGGATGCCGGGGATATTGGGGTCAACCATGTCGGAAATCGGGATACCGCAGGCGCTGGTCTTGCCGGAGCCTGTTTCGGCCATGGCCATGAGATCCCTCCCCTCACGGATCAGGGTATAGGTCTGCTCCTGGATGGGCGTCAGGTCAGTATAACCCATCCTGGTCACAGCCTTCATAACTTCGGGGCTGAGCCCCAGTTCGTCAAATTTCATGGGCAGTATGCACCTTGGGAAATCCACGCTTTGGGAAAAGGGGACTTCAATTTTTTATTCTCTCTGCGTACCATAACTATAGCATAGATGATCTATGGATTATTTGATATAAAAATTACTTTTGCAGTCCCTGATTTTACAGGTATTCCGCCTGGAAGTATTACATCATCGTGACATCTTCGCTGTGGGAAATCTTTTGCAATTGAGCAATGAGAAAATCTTTCATTTGTGCCACAGCGTCCTGGCTGCTGCCATTTTTCTTTGTTGCTTCCTTGAAGAATCCATTACAAATGCTCCTGGCACCGGAGTCCCATTGGGCAACATAGCCGCCTGGGGCTGTATCTTTCTTTTGGTCCACCTTGCCGGCATCATAATCTCTGCGGCCATGGGCCCAGTTGCTGATATGGGCATAATAGATGAGGCTGCGGTCCAGCAGAATATAAAGAAACTGGATATTTTCAACCGGCCCGATCTGTATTTCCCGGCCCCCTAAAGGTATGCCCAGGATTCTGGTCCGGGCCAGATTTTTTCCACCCAATGCCGCCCATGTGGCTCCGGCAAGCCCCCCCAGGGTGGCAAACAGTCCGAAACTTGTGCCGACGGTTGCTGCATCAAGGGCTGCAGCGATGCCGGCCCCGCCGATGCCTGCGGCAACAATCTGCTGGTTGCGGCTCAGACCGAGAAGTTTCCAGGTGGACTCGCTGAAGAGGTCTTCATGGAGGATGGACCGGGGTGGCAGATCGTAGTTGAAAACAGTATGTTTAAAGAGGCTCCTGATCTTATGATGTGACCGGGATTCAATTTTTCTGATGTTTTTTTCGTACTCTTTCAACATGTCTGCCTGCATGCTTTCTGCATCGCCGGAATCTGCAAGGTTTCTGACTTTTTTATATGCCAGGCATTCCTGCAGCATTTCCGTAATAATGGAGGCACTTGCAAGGTTTCTTTGGGCCCAGTCTTTTTTGAATGCCCTGATGACTGTGTCAAGGGTTGCCTGCCAGTCCTGGTCAATATTTTTCAGGCTCTCAAGCAGCTCTATGCGCTGGGCATAATTTGCCGTGTGCGCATTAAAAACGCGGAAGACGTTGAAGCATTTGCGGAATTCATCTTTCCACTGTTCAAGGAAATCGGTCCCGGCATCCTTGCTGTTGAGGATGGCCATGCGGGGCAGACCGGTGAGCCGCAGAATCTCCATCTCCGCCCTGTCAACACTGCGTACAGGCCTGGAGCCGTCTACAACATAAATAATGCCGGCCCCCCGGGTAATAGGAAGCAGGAGTTCGCAGTCTTCCCTGAATTCCGGATTGTCTCCATTTCTATCCCTGAAGGCTCCAATGATATCATCTGTTTCATCCCCGAAGCTCTGCAGCTGGTGCAGTATTTTTCTGGGATTCTGGAATCCAGGGGTATCTATGAACCTGATGATTTCCCGGCCGTCAATAATAACTGGAAACTGCTGACATATCACCGTTTCGCCGGGCGTGCCACTTATCCGTACACTGTCATCTTCGGCCAGGGTCGAGAGCACGGAGGATTTACCCTCATTGGGGTGCCCGACTATGGCGAATTCCGGAATAAAATCAGGACGCATGGTTTACCAACCCCACCGCATAGATACAGGGGTCCCGCAGCGCGCTAATTTTCCGGGACCAGATTTTCCGGTTTGCATCCAGCACCGGAGTAAAAATGGTGTTTGACAGCGGCTTGCCTATAAGTCCAATGCCGATGCAGGGTTCAAGACCGATGGCCTGGCGCAGGTTTTTAATGAAGTTTATGTACTCCACTATGGGCGGCTGCCATGCTTCCTGGATGAGGAGGATATCCATTTCCAGCGGTCGGTCTTTATTTTTCAGGTTTGCAAGTATTTCCGTATCAGTCTCATAATCTTCATTTATTCTGATGAGTTGCGCTATGGAAGAAGCGAATCTGCTCCGCACTGCAGACTCAATTTCCTTCCGTGGACAGGCATCAAAAATATCATCCGGGATCATGACGAGGAGGTCCTTTCCCCCATTCCTGTTATCTGCAGCTGCCGAATCTCTGCCGGAAAAATCCGCTGCCGCTTCTTCTGCTGCACCGTCTGCACCATCAAGCTTACGACTGTGGGTCGATACCATGGGAGTGGTCATGCGCAGCAGCAGCTGTTCACAGGCTCCCTGTCTGAAATTAAGCGCGGCAAGTCTGCTTCGTAATGTAGCAACAGCTCCCAGAAAAAGGATAAGGCGGGGCAGGAGGCCGTAAAACAGTACGCTTAAACAGAGAAAAGGCCACCAGGAAGCAAGGTCCGGCGTCGACAAATGATAGATCCCTTCTTTCAGGATGATGCGGCTGCCTTCAATTTGCGCAAGTGATGGAAAGGCAAGACCATCTGCCACCAACCAGGACCACGGCAGGGCGATTTTCTGGACCAGGGAATGCACTGCCGCAGGACTCAATTGCAGTGTGGACTGCCAGCCAAAGGCGATATCGGCGGTGATGACTTTAAATATGGTTGTGGCAAGCAGCCCCAGGTTAAGACCTATGGCAAAGAGCTGGGTCAGAATAAAAACCGGCAGGAAAAAAATAAAACCATAGGTTCGGCCTTTAGTGTTTATAAGGCCCATGACCGATTCGGCCTTATTCCGTCCTTCAGCACCCAGTTTGTTAGAAATCTTTTTTTGGACCGAGAAGAGTGACCTGAGCATGAATCTGCTTATAAATCTATACAGTGGCGAGGAAGTCCAATAACTTATCTTCTTCAATCTGTAGAGGGAAAGAACAAATAGCAGCAGTAGCAGGAGTATTTGCAAAAGGACAAAAACAGAGAGATAGACAAAGACGTTTAAAGGTCTGTCACCGCTATAGCTCAGAAATGAGAGTCCCGCCGCGCCTCCGAGAATAAAGCCGGCTAAAACAAAGAGCATTCTGAATAAACTGTACAGACTTTCAAAACTTTCACCGGGAAGAACAGCGGTTTTGCTTATTTCCTCCTCTCGCCTCCGGTCCAGCCAGGCCTTGATGAGAACCCGCCGATCCATTTCTTTTGCTTCTTTTATGCTGGACTTAAATGAATTGAGGAAGGTATTGCGGTCCCGCTCATTTAAATATTGCTGGTTCTCGGCAGATAGAGAAACAGCATCTTGGTGAAAAAAGTATTCAAGATCAATGATGTCTCTGATGCTCCACTTTTTCACGTTATAGTCTTCCCTGCCTTTTTTTGATCTGATTACATTTTCGTGGTTCCCCGAAAATGATAATTATAATCAACGCAATCATATTTACTGTAAATATTAGATTTTTTAAATGTATCAACTCTTCGTAAAGCTGACAAGCAAACAGACGGACCCTCTGTATATTTGTATGCAAGGGCTGGAGAATATCCGAAGCCATACTCTGCTGTTATAATCGTTTTTCAAAGCGTAAAAGTCAATAATGCGGGCCTGAACTCGATCCCGATTCCAATAATTCAGGCCATGAAGAGAATACTACAGGGTGTCGTTTTGGCAGAAGCATTCTTTAATAAACTGAAGGCATTGCTGCTGCTGTCAGGAAGAAAAAATAGAGGAGAGCGAACGCAACGGTGCCCGACAGCGTCTGCCCATGGTCGTTACGCCTGTCAATATCGACATGGTGGTGAAAAGCATGCTGACTGTTTCACGGTTGCCGTCATAGGCTGCCGGCATCTTGAATCCTGTCTTTAAGTTTTAACAAGCCTGATTCCATTGGTATCAATGGTGATAAGCCTTTTTTTATAGAGTGCGCCTATTGCCTTTTTGAATGTTTTTTTACTCACTCCGAACAGGGCGTAGATTTCTGCCGGCTTGCTGTTATCAGTAACTGCGATCCTGCCACCGTGTTTTTTTAACGTATTAAGAATGGCCCTTGAGACAGCATCAACTTTTTGATAGCCGGATGGCTGCAGGCTCAGGTCAATTTTGTTGTCCGTCCGTATTTTTTTTATGTAACCTTTGAGCTCCTGGCCTATATGGAGCTTCTGGAACACTTCGTTTTTATAGACCATGCCCCCATGGGAATTGTTGACAACCGCTTTATATCCCAGGTCTGTCTTGTCGTATATGATAAGGTCCACCTCTTTTCCCTCATCATAGTCAGGCGGCTGCGGGCTTAAAAATTTATCCAGTTTTGCAGATGCTGTGATGCGCCTGGTTTTTTCGTCAAGAAAGACAAAGACAACATATGATTTGCCTTCCTCCATTTTCCCGTGCTGTTCTTTCTTGGGTACAAGCAGGTCTTTCTGCAGCCCCCAATCCAGGAAGGATCCCGATGCTGTGTTTGCAACCACGCGTAATTTGGCAAACTGGCCGACAGTTGCATAAGGTCTCTGGATGGATGCCCGCATGCGGCCTTCCCTGTTTACATAAACAAAGACTTCGATTTCATCGCCCGGGCTGCAATTTGGGGGCACATACCTTTTGGGCAGGATAATATCCCCTGATTCACCACCATCAAGGTGGGCCCCGTAGTCCCGTATTTTATTTACCGCAAGCTTATTTATCCTGCCGATCTGAACCATTTTCTTCCTTCCTTTTTTCTGTTCTCCCGGGAAACTTGGTGCGCAGGTAAAGGGTTTCGACCTTTTTCCTGGCCCAAGGCGTCCTGCGCAGGAACTTCAGGCTTGATTTAATGCTGGGATCCTTGATGAAGCAGTTGATCTTGATCATGCCGCCCAGTCTTTCCCAGCCGTAGTGATATAAAAGCCTCGTGAGGATCATTTCCAGGGTAATGCCGTGCAGCGGATCATTGTGCCGGCCCGGACTCATAGCGCCTCCAGGGCCAGGTAGAGCCTGCGCCCCACCCAGGCGTCAGTGGCCGCATACAGTATCTGCTGCGGGGTGAGCACATCCTTAGACCAGTTGGAGGTCTGCGCCCCCTTGGCGATGCGAATGCCCAGGAGCACTGCGGCTAAGCCCCGCAGGCCGTGGTTCTTGATGCCCGCCTTCCGGGCAAGTTTACCCAGACCCATAAACCCGGCGGCCTTAAAAGGGGCCAGCTTTTTTAGCTCGAGGATGTCGTAGTCCAGGCTAACTCCGGCCTTGATAATGGCCGGGTCGGACAGGATCGTGCGCAGCGGCCCGGCCAGGCCCAGGTGTTTGAGCTGGAAGATGAAAACTTCGTCATCGCAGGCTAGCTGTAGCAGCGAAGGCAGGTAACTTTCCCCCTTTCTGTAGGCCGGACGCGTTTCCGTATCAAAGCCGAGCAGGCTTTGGCCGCCAAGCCTGTCCATTGCCGCGGACAACCCGGCCCTGTTCCGCACAACGCTTATCCGCCCTGTCCAGCGCTTAACGGGGTAAGCGTTTATTTCATCCTTGCTCATCCTCCGGTCAAAACCGGGGTGGTCTGTTTTGCTTTGCGTCATGGTTTTCGCTCAATCCGTTTTCTGCAATAAGATATGGTTATAAAAGAAGGCTTGCTAGCTTTACTATCTGAATACAGAAAAGCAGTGCCGTTTCAGCCACCCACCGGTTTAGCTTTAAACCCCAGATTTCTTAGGGCCTCGACCAGTACATCGCGATGATCTCCCTGTATTTCAATAATCCCGTTTTTGACAGTCCCGCCTGATCCGCACTTCTTCTTGAGCTCTTTAGCAAGATCTTTGAGTTCCGCTCCGTCGAGGCCTGTCCCGGTTATCAGGCAGACCCCGCTGCCCTTACGGCCTTTGGTCTGCCGGCTTATGCGCACAATGCCATCACCCTGAAGCGAATTTTTCTCTTTGCTGCAGCAGCACTGCTTAACCGGATACCCGCAGCCGGTGCAGGTTCGGCCCGTATCAGTGGAGTAAACCAACCCTTTTGATTTTTGTTTTTTCATTGTATGGGAATTTTTATATTATGAAATATTACGCAATAGTTCTGAAAACTCTTTAAGGCACCTGGTTTTTTTGAGTTTCCGCAACTGTTTTGAAAAACAGGGGTCCTTGATATACGTGAGCACCTCTTTCGTTTTCCACAGTACCTGCTGGTCACCACAGAATAACTTCTGGTAACGGGTAAACAAATCCTGCAGATAATCCCGCACCTCTTCAGTCCTTTGTTGGGGAGTGGATAAAGCGGAATAATTACCGCGCAGTCTTTCAAAGAGTAATGGATCCGCTATGGCGCCGCGACCGAGCATCAGGCCTGCGGCGCCGGTCTGGGAAAGAACCCTGTCCCCGTCAGCCACTGTCCATATGTCGCCGTTGGCGATAACCGGCAACGAGGTCTGCCGCACCACGGTTGCCGTCACATTATGATCTGCGAGACCTTTAAAGCGTTGCTGCACGGTGCGCGGGTGAACGACCAGAAAATCAATGCCGCAATCTTCAAACATGGGTATCAGGGAAAGCAACTGGGAAGGATCATCATAACCGGACCGTACCTTTACTGATAAGCTGCCGAGGAACTTTTTCCTAAGACTTTTGAGCATTAACGGTAATTCCGCAGGCGATTTCAGGAGCCTGCCTCCCGCCATTTTTTGTGTCATCCTTCCGTATGGACAACCAAGATTGATATTCAGATGTTCTGCGCCAAGCTCCTGAACCGTATTGGCAGCTCCAACCAGGAAATTGATGTTGCTGCCGATCAGCTGCACCACCAGCGGAGTTGTAGTGCACTCATTCTCAATTTCACGGCGGTCGCTTTCCGAGATGCATTTTTTGATGTCCGTCTGGGCCCGGATGAATTCAGTAAAAACCACATCAGGTCGAACCCGGTTAATAAACAAGGTTCGTACGGCCTTGTTTGTCAATCCCTGCATGGGGGCAAGCATCAATGGCCGGCAATCCTTTTCCCATGGTAGTTTCACGCTATGGCGTCCTGTCTTGTTTTTCCTGGATTTTTCACTAGCGTCTGCGACTTCCCTTGGCTCCTTTCCTACGCGCCTGGCGCGGCTCGCCGCCACCGGGTGGCAGGATACTCTTGTTTTCCGAAGCAACCCAGACAAAACGCGCTTGCGACTTACTTCCCTTGAAGGCGGGGACCCTGTAACGGCGCACGTGGAAACTGCAATGCACCAGGAGTTCCTCATATTCCTTGCATGGTCCAGCCGACCACACGGCCAGACATCCTTTTTTACGCAGGGCGCGGCGACAGGACAAAATTCCGTCATAACCGTACAAACGGCTGTTACCGGAATAAGTCATGGCGCTGGGGCCATTATCGATATCCAGCAGGATCGCATCGAATCTGCTTTTAGAATGTGAGATGAGCTCGACAACATTTCCCGTATTGAGGTCAACACGTGTGTCTGCCAGCGGCTGACCGTTGAGCTTCCCGAGGAACTCACGATTCCACTCGACAACAGAATCCAACAGTTCACCCACCACCACTTCAGCGCCGGGGCTGAGCATGTCGAGAGCCTGGCGTAGAGTATAGCCCATACCCAAGCCGCCGATGAGTATGCTGGGCGCCTTGCGTGCGGCCAGGTGCGCACAGCCAAGCCGTGCCAGCTCCAATTCCGATTCATGGTGCCGACTGAGCATCAGATCCTCACCGTCGACTACGATGGTGAAATCACGGTCGTGCCGATAAAGTACCATCTTGCCTCCATCAGGGGTCCTGGCAGCAGCTATTCTTACTCGCGGTTTCATGGAGGCTTTCTAAGGGGTGACAGACTGGTGAATGGGACAGATCATTGCTATTGACATAAAGAGCTTAGGCTTTCTTGGCCGCTTTCTTTGCTTTTTTGGCTGCCTTCTTTTCCTTTGGCGACATGGCCGGTTTCTTCTTTTCCGCCTTAATAGATTTATGTTCTTTGCCCATGGTTTTCGCTCCTGGTATTTAATAGATAATTTTGAGGCCGGCCTGCAGCACCGTCAGACTGATCCTGACCATTGATGTTCTGATACTATTTTGCACGGTACTGAATATCAAGTGCGGCCCATCATAAGGCAGTTTGCTTTTTTTTGCCATCAACTAGCCCGCATTTTTCACGAGTCGAGACGCCGGATAGACAAATTGTAAGTCGTTTGAGCAGATAAGTGACCGAAAAGGGAGACTTCGATACTTTAGTATGCGAAACGCATAACACTGCAGGCTATACGGATGTATCGGCTTGCCCGAAGGGTGAGCAGTTTTGAAAAAAATCTATTCAGTCACTTGGTACAAACTGTAACCGAACAAATACACTAGAAATATATAATTTAAACCACATAAACAGACATTTAAACTTATTTTTAAAACTGTTCATGAAATATTCGGGCTAGTATCTAGTATCTATTTTTTGTCGTATTCGGTTGCATGCACCCTACAGTTTATGTTGCATTCATTATTCATAATTTTATTGCCCAGCATCCAGCATCAAGCCTTCACTCCTCACCCTTTATTTCTGACCAACGCATCCTTTTTCCCACGCGGCAGCTTTTTTATTCGGTACTCTAACCTGGCAGCAGATGACTTTGATCCGGCCTGTTCTGAATAGACCAGCTTTACAGGACGGCGGGATCTTGTGTACCGGGCGCCGTCCCTGCCGGAATTGTGTGCCTCGATTCTATTTTCAAGGTCGTTGGTAATCCCTGTATACAGCGTTCCGTCACTGCAACGAACCATGTACACATGCCATATATTGCAGCCCTTACTCATTTATTCTTTATGATGCTGAATTCTTCATCCGTATCAATAATTCGCCAACCGGCCTTGCGTATTTCATTACGTATCAATGCATCATGGCCCGGGGCCTCGAGATCAACGGCAGCATAAGGTCTCAGATCCATGGCATGGCCGCTTTCAAGGAGACAGCGAACGCCAAGTTCACGGTAACCTGGAGATTGGGCCCGGACCATATCCCGGCAGAAGGGTATTTTCTCTTCCAGCTCTGCTGTTATGTAGCGCGTATAGAGCAGTGAATCCCTGTAGCCTTGGCTCCATTCCAGGGAGGCAGGTGCACGGGACAGGAATTCCTCGGGTGTTGTCAACTGGGCGAGGGCGCGCATCAGTCCATTGCGGTAATTGGCCGGGGGAGCGGCTGCCAGCATGCTGCTTAAGGGTTCCAGAATATTATTATCACCCAGATGGGCCAGGACGATTAAACCGGCGGCCCGCTTTTCCGGATCCGGGTCGGCAAGGAACTTTTCCGCGTAAAGCCTGCCCCGGGGATCACGGTGCAGCGCGAACCAGGAAAATGCCATGCGGCGTGTATACCATGCTTCACTTTCATCCTTGCTGATTGTAATGATGCGGTTTGCAGATTTTTCGGTTGGTGGGAGAAAGGCCAGGACAAGAAGAGCATCGCGGCGCAGCAGAATTCCCTTGCTGTTTTTCATGAACTCAAGGACAACGGGAACAGAGCTCTTATCTCCAATATCTCTTATAACCTGGAGAAGGACCTGGGCCTGCCGCAACTCCACTTCGGGTGATTGCAGTGCTTTATGCACTGCGGGCAATGCTGCAGGTCCCCGGTCTATTAGCCTGGGGCCGGCCCGCCTTGCCTCTGGTCCTCCAAGTGCGGCGATGTCCTCCTCAATAGTCGGTGCGGGCCCCTTGGGCCGGAACATTTTCCGCATCTCGATCCAGGTTTCCGGATCGATCTGATGCTGGGCGCATACCTTGGGAGGTAAACCGGCCAAAGCGCTATTGAGTATCAGCAAAAGCAGGAAACAAAGTATAAATTTATTCACTTTTTCATCCTCTTACATTGGGTGCAGGCCGAGGTGTCGCGCGGCTTGCCCTGCCGCGCAGGATACCCTTTTCATCAAAGCGGAGAGGATCGATGCAGATAATCCGGTTCCACCCCCGCGCACCGTTTTTCTGCTGATGGTAGACCATCCATAATTGCCCATCGCTGGATTTTGTTACTGAGCAATGTCCCGGGCCGAAGATACCGTCTGCCTTTTTAATAATGGGATTATCGGAGTATTTGCTAAAAGGTCCGAGCGGGCTTGACGCGGTTGCATAGCCGATGGCGTAATCCTGGCTGTCTGCGCCGCTGGCAGAATAAAGGAGATAATAAGCACCTTGGTGTTTAAGCATCCAGGGGGCTTCGGTCAGGGCCGCCTGCTTTTTTTCCCAGGCATCGGTTGCCTGGATGATCTGGATTGGGCCACCCTTCTTCCGCACCGGCGAATCCATGGGCTGAACATGGATTCTGAATCCCGGATATTGCACATAGTAGAGATAGTATTGACTGTCCTCATCCTGAAACATATGCGCATCTATTGCATTTTCAATCAATGTCCCCTGGTCTTTGAACACCCCGTCAGGCCGGTCGGATATTGCCACCCCGATGCGGCCGTTTACCGTGTAGTACAGGTAGAACTTCCGATTCTTTGCATTGTAAAAAACATCGGGAGCCCATACTCCCGGCTCGGTTGACTTAAAAACTCTTGGGCCCTTTTTCCAGTTTACCAGGTCAGCAGAGATATACACATCGTAGCCGGAGTTATCTCCGGTGGGGTACAGGTAGTATGTGCCATTATGGAGTAATACGGCAGGGTCGCCTATGCCGAGCACACCTGAAAAATTATCGGGCTGCTCCCTTTGTATGACAAAAGTTTCAACCAGGACCGGGTTTGTATAGGTTCTCCCGACCTTGGCGCTCGTTGCGGCAAGGATCATGGCCCACAGCAGACAAAGCGCTCCAGCGCTTATAAAAATTAATGAATTATTCTTTTGACGCATTATTCCAGCCATTCTGTATCCTGATAAAATAAACACAATCAGCAACTTCGGCAAACCCACATTTTTCAAAACTGTTCATGAAATATTCGGGCTAATTGTACCTCAGTAAATCCATTATCCCCAATTAAATTCTTTTCCCCGGTAGCCTACACCCAGTTTTTGTCTGTATAAAGAACAGCAATGGGGCATATATAAAAAAATCACTTTGGAGAGTGAAATCGGGTGACCTGTTTTTTTCTTGCCTCATTGCAGGTTAATTTTTTTGACATTATTAACCCGGCGCGTTAAGTTTTAGCTAATTAATAAATTAATGGAGGAATTATGGCTGCTAAAATAAAAGAAAGAATAATTTATAATGCTGATATGATCATAAAAAAAGCCATGGAAGCAAAAATCACCCAAAAGGAAATTGCCCATGATATTTGCCATGTGTCAGAGGTCACTGTATCACGCTGGAAAAACACAGGGAGAGCCAAGGCCAGTGCTATAAGGCCTTTGGCAACACTGCTGGTTAGTCTGCTTGAGTCTGATTCGGAAAAGGGGCCGGAAAAAAAGTTTCTTGATGAAGCATCAATTGAAGATCTGGCCTGGCGCGCACGTCGGCTGGGGTTTAGGGCAACATTTGAAGATATTAACAAGTAAAGTTTACTCTATATGTAAAATCATAACGCTGCTGCAATAAAGTAAATCCATGAATTTTGCTATTGTCGAACGAAAAACACTCTGTAGGGTAAGAAGAAAAATTTGATTGTTATCTAACTGGAATAGAGATAGAAAATTTCATAAGTTTTTACAGCTTCTGCAATTTGCCTCGGAGTCAATAGTAGAAAATCCGAGAATAGTATATTCTGAATGAGGAATTTCAATGTACCTGCTCTCCCACATGTTAAAAGGTTTTGTCAAGACTGGCACATTGAATGTTATCGACGCCGATGGCAGGCATCATGTCTTTTCCGGCAGTCCGGGGCCTGTGGTGACTTTTCGGCTGCATGACAGGGCATTATATTCAAACTTGTTTTTCAATCCGGAAATGGGTGCCGGTGAAGGCTACATGGATGGCACACTTACCTTTGAGGATTGCACCCTGGCGGACTTTTTGAGTTTCTTTTCAATTAACCGTCTCGCACTTGGTTCTTATCCTCTGCAGGCTTTTTTTCGCAAAATCTCAAAAAAACTTCGCGCCTTCCAGCAGTATAACCCCATTGGCAGGGCGCAGGAAAATGTTGCCCATCACTATGATCTTTCAAATGATTTTTACAGACTTTTTCTGGATGAAGATATGCAGTATTCCTGTGCCTACTATATGCATGCAAACGAGACGCTGGAGCAGGCGCAACTCAACAAGAAACGCCATCTTGCCAGCAAATTGCTTCTCGAACCTGGCCAGCGCATACTTGATATAGGATCAGGTTGGGGTGGACTTGCTCTCTATCTTGCATCGTTAGCCGATGTCGAGGTCGTCGGGGTTACCTTATCGAAAGAACAGTATGAGCTTTCGCTTCAAAGGGCAAAAGATCTTGGTCTGAATGACCGCGTCCAGTTCAAGCTTCAGGATTACAGGGAGATTGAGGGACCATTTGACCGGATTATCTCCGTCGGTATGTTCGAACATGTCGGTGTGCGCCATTATGGTGAATTTTTTGGCAAAATTTACGACCTGCTTACTGATTCCGGCGTTGCACTGATCCATTCCATCGGTCATATGAGCCCACCGGGAACCGCGAGTCCTTGGCTGCGGAAATATATTTTCCCCGGCGCCTATTCCCCAGCCATGTCAGAGGTTTTTACTGCTCTGGAATTGAACAGCCTCTGGGCAACTGATGTTGAAATCCTGCGGGTCCATTATGCGGATACTTTGCGTGAATGGCACAACCGCTTTGAAAGGAATCGCGCCAAGATCGCCCGCATGTATGATGAGCGTTTCTGCAGGATGTGGGAGTTCTATCTTGTCAGTGTCGGTATGATGTTCAGGACCGGCAGCCAGATGGTATTTCAGATGCAGGTCGCCAAACAACGCGATGCAGCACCGTTGACGCGTGACTATATCAATAGTCAGGAGTCCGTTTACCTGGAAGCGGGAAAATGATTTTTCTGTTCCTGTACATATAATCAAATACAAAAAAGAATAAGACGGCGTTCGAACTGCATCGACCATAATCTGGATTGTATTTTCCCTGTATTATCGAGGAAACAGTTTTCAGGAGTCGAGTTTTGCTGGGACATTAATGTGTTATGCTTGTTTTCAGCAGATAAATGTATTTGCCCTGTCTTTTAGTTCTGACTCCTATCAGTCTCGACTTGTTAATAATGCGGGATAATTATTTGACGATTTTAATATTTAAGAACAACCTGATGATCCCGACAATAAGCAGATAAATCAGTAACGGTGGGAAAAGCAGAAAAAAGAACACAAAACTCGTATAAAACAACACCAGCTTAATGGTGCCCCGCTCCTTGGCCCTGATGCGGCGCTGTTCAACTGCCTTTACCCTTGCCTTCACCACCGAAGGCGGCCATGCTAAACAGGCATCTTCATCCCGGTCGGCTCGCAGGGTAAATTCTTTGTTGCAATCGGTTTTAAGTTCCTCAAGGGCTTTAGTCCTGATGCGCTCACCATCAAGCTGCTCTACAATCAGGCGATATTGCCCGTTAATCCTAGCGAATTCGTTGGTGCCTACATTGATCATCCAGCCCCAATAAACGAGACAGCAAACCGCATAGATTAACCGCCATTCCCGGAATTTTTTCATATAAATTTCAACTTGGTTTTTTTAGAAACCTGCAAACATGAAACTTGTTTCTTTAGTGAAAAACTGGCCCTCATGATCCGTTTTTCTACCTAAGCTCCTGGGGGAGTGATTTATATCTGAAGCAGTCAACCGTATGGTCGTTCACCATGCCGACTGCCTGCATAAAGGCGTAGCAGATCGTCGGGCCGACAAACTTGAAGCCCCTTTTTTTCAGCTCCTTACTCATTGTGTCCGATTCAGGGGTAGTGGCCGGGATTTCTTTTATCGTGTTCCAGGAATTTTGGATGGGCTTGCCGTTAACAAATGACCAGATGAAGGTATTGAAACTGCCGAATTCCTCCACAACCTTCAAAAAGGCCCGGGCATTTGTCCTTGCTGCCTCGACCTTGAGCCTGTTGCGGATGATGCCGGGATCCTGCAATAACATTTCAATCTTTGCCTGATTCCATTGCGCTATTTTCTCTGGATCAAACCCTTCGTAAGCCTCCCTGTAACTTTCCCGTCTTTTTAGAACGGTCAGCCAGCTCAAACCCGCCTGGGCTCCTTCCAGGATGAGCATTTCAAAGAGTTTGTTATCAGAGTGGACCGGCACAGCCCACTCCCTATCATGGTAGGCAATATATGTCTCATCTTCAATGATCCAGCTGCATCTTTGCATATGATATTCCTGAAGGTGTAATATTATGGGAACTGTTCAGGGAAATTCCCTGTGCTCCCTGTTTGTGAAGAAAAAAAGAGCAGTAACCCTGTCCGTGATTGCGCTTTTGGGGTTTTCCGTTATCCTGATCTGGTAATACTTGTGATACCCCGGATACGGGACATGTAGTCCTGGTGGGTGAAAATGTGAAGACCCCAGCGTGAAAAAAGTTTAGCCAGGACTCCGCCGATAAGCTCCAGGCCTGTCCTGTCTCACCGCCGATTCTGATCTTCAAATCCATAAAATAGCCCTCCTGCGAGTCTCCTCTAAATAAAAAGGGAGATGATTTCCATAAGACTAAAAGTATCAATTAAATAACTATATATAATGAGCCCGCAGGTGTCCATATTGAACAGAGATTAATTGACAACTTTCTAATCGTGAATAAATTTAATTAATAAGAATTGTAATTTGCTGGTATTTTCCTGGAATCAAAGAAACGTATTTGCGTCGGGAGGTTTCATATGACAGTAATCGAAGAAAAAGGAATTTCTATCCGGGTAGATGAGGATGGTTTCCTTGTGAACACTGAGGATTGGAATGAGGACTCCGCAAGAATATTGGCCAGAAGGGAAGGGATAGACGATCTGACGGAAGAAAAGTTGGCCATAGTTACATTCTTGCGTGATTATTACCGGAAATTTGAAGCATTTCCGATCCTGAACTATGTCTGCAAGAACCTCAAGCAGCCGCGTAACTGCATGAACGAGGAATTTATCAATCCCATGAAGGCATGGAAAATAGCCGGTCTTCCTAAGCCTGAGGGAATCCATTTCGTAACGGTTGACAGCGGCCATAAAAATTTCATCATGGAGGAATGCTGCTGACCTGCCGGGTGAATATACCTGGCGGCAAAGGATGAAAACAACAATCCTAAACAGGTTAAGGGGGTGATTATTATGTTGCGTCAGAAAGACATGGAATATTCAATGCTGATGGCCCATCGACAATTTCTTTCCGGGCTTGAAAAATCCGTTGATATGCTCAAAGACGAGATCAATGAGGTGGAAGGGATTAGAGAGGCGTGCACGGATGAATGGTGCACTTCAAGGGAAGATTTTCTCGATTATCTTCACAAGAGCATTTATGCTATCAGTGAACCCCGCTGGGCTGACAAAGAGGACTCAGAGAAGATCCATGAATTGAGAAACAGGGTCAAGGATCTTTACACACACTTTAAAGGTGCCACAGCTTAAGAAACTCAATCTATTGCCCTGGGAATTTCAGGTGAAGCAGGGCCGGTTTAAGCCTGCATTCCCTGGAATCCAGGGTGTTATTGAGAATGGAAGGATGGAATCTGTTTCCCATCTGACATCTTTTATTCCTCTCCAGCAGAGAAGTTTACCTGCGCATGCCTGATAAGCACAAATTTCCTCAGCGGAAATAAGAAATATAAGCAAAACCGGACAAGGCAAGGTCTTCAATGGGAGTTACAATCGGGCAACATGCTGTATTGTAGCATGATAAGGGACAGCGTAATTTAGTGAAGCTGGAATCCGGCGTCCCAGTCCTTGCGTACAGGGTCGTAGCCCTTTTGCCTGATAGCGGCACAGACCTCTTGGATGGATCGGTGATCGCCGATGGCAAACTGTTCACCGCTGATTTCCGGATCAGAGTATCCCCCAGGGGCCGTACAGGAACCTGCAGAGTAGCGTGTGGGGCCAAGGCCTATCATGCCGTTTCGGTAACGGGCTTCCTCGCGGGTGGACAGGATGATGCCAACGTCAGGATCAAAAAGGCGCAAGGCGAATATGAGGTGGCTCAGGTCTCTTTCCGTTACCGTGCATAGCGGTTCAAACTCGCCGGCAGCGGGGCGCAGTCTTGGGAAAGAAACCGTTATGGCGGTACGCCAGAAATTTTTGCGCAGCCAGGCAAGGTGTAAGCCCAGGGCAAGCCCTTCGGTGCGCCAATCTGCAAGTCCCAGAAGGGTACCGATACCCACCTCCCGCATGCCGCCGGCAGCAGCACGGGCCGGGGTGTCCAGCCGGAACTCAAAGTCGGATTTCATGCCGCCGAGATGCACCTTATTGTAAGTTTTTCGGTCATAGGTTTCCTGGTAAATGGCCACTGAAGTTATTCCCGCAGCAAAAAGCCTGGCATATTCTTCGGTTGCAAGGGGCTGCACTTCGATGGAAATGGCGGCAAAACGGTGACGTAAAAGCAGGGCAAGTTTTTCCAGGTATTCGACGCCAAGTTTTGCCGGGGCCTCTCCGGATACCAGGAGGATATGATTGAAGCCCCGCTGCTGCAGAAGCATGGCCTCAGATTCCGCTTCTTCAAGGGAGAGAATGCGGCGCTCGATCTTATTGTCAGCGGCAAATCCGCAGTAGCTGCAGCGGTTGGTGCAGAAGCTGGAAACATACAGTGGGGCATAGATCTGGGTGGTTTTGCCGAAGCGCTGGGCCGTGATATCAGCGGAGCGTTCAGCCATGGCCTCAAGATGTTTGTCAGCCTCAGGTGAGAGCAGGGCGGCAAGGTCATCAATATTCAAGTGATTTGCACGCAAAGAGCGTTGTGCATCAGCATCGGTGCAGAAACCGACCTTGGCTTTCAGTTGGGCAAATGGTGGTATTGTAAACATTGGTGAACTCGTAAAAAGTCTCTCAAAGGGCAACAGGGCCTATTTATGTAAATACGTTAAGTGGTAAATATCTTTCCGCATCGTTCTATCGAAGTCGGAGTTTATACACTGTACTTAAGGGTGTTTATACCCTGTACTTAAGGGTGTTTATACCCTGTATTTAAGGGTACTTATCACGAAGCCTCACTTCGTTCGCTATCTACGCTGCCGACAAACAGAGTTTCAGGTTTTGATAAAATCCAGACCGGTCAAAGGGGAGGAGGCGGATGCCTCTGCACTTTTCCTGCCAAGGCCTGCTTCATAGGCAGCGCGGCCTGCCTCCACAGCTCCGGCAAAGGCTGCTGCCATTTTGACAGGATCTCCGGCAACGGATATGGCTGTGTTGACCAGGACTGCATCAGCACCAATCTCCATGGCCAGGGCGGCATCTGAGGGAGCACCTAAGCCGGCGTCAACTATAACCGGAACCCGGGCCTGGTCGATAATGATCTCCACCTGGAATTTCGTTATAAGGCCCAGATTGGTGCCGATGGGTGCGCCTAGCGGCATAACTGCAGCCGCTCCTGCATCTTGCAAGCGCAGGGCCAGAATGGGATCTCCATTCATATAGGGCAGGACGATGAAGCCTTCCTTTGCCAATTCTTCAGTGGCCCTGAGTGTTTCAATGGGATCCGGCAGGAGGGTACGCGGGTCCGGCGTAACTTCCAGCTTCAGCCAGTCGCCGCTGCCTGCGGCACGTGCCAGCCTGGCCAAACGGACCGCCTCTTTTGCATCTCTGGCGCCGGAGGTGTTGGGCAGAAAGAGATACTTATCCCTGTCCAGCACATTCATGATGTCATCGGCAGGATCGTTGAGATCCACGCGACGCAGGGCAACGGTAATCATTTCGCTGCCCGAGGCCTCAATGGTTTTCTTCAGGGTTTCGGCAGAGGAAAACTTTCCAGTTCCCAGGAAAAGGCGGGAGCGGAAGGTTCTGTCAGCAATTTTCAGCATCTCATCCCCCTCCGACAAAACGGATCAGTTCAAGAACATTTCCATCGGAAAACACAAGAGTATCATACTCATCCCTTTTGACAATCCTACCGTCACACTCTGCCACAACAGTGTCAGGGTTGAGATTCATATCCTGTATAAAAGACACCAGGGTGGTGCCTGGGGTAATTTCTTTGGTTTCGCCGTTACACGTAATTTTCATGGTAAACCTTAATGTTTTCTACACAAGCTTCTTCCGGCAGGGAGAAGAGCAGGAATCAGCTGATAAAATTTTTAAATATACATTCTAATCTTTTCCGAGCAGGATGCGCAATATCTGGTTTGCCTGGTGATGTGCGGCAATTCCTACTCTAGGGGCCATGAGGCCATGACCGGGACCGGCTGCCGAAGTTCCATCTCCTATAATATAAACATCATGATCAATTTTTTGCGTCCGGATACTATTATTATCACCGTATCCTGCAAGACCGGACGCTCCTACATAACCGATAGCAGGCATGTTAGTCAATACAGCCCGCAGGGCAGCAGCCTTCATTACCGGATCATCGAAACATTCAGCCAGAACATCAACCCCCTTGAAAACCACAGGGATTGATTCTTCCGTTAAGCGGCCGTCCACCGCTTCAATATCGATATAGGGGTTCACCTGCAGAAGGTTTTCCTTCAGGGCAACAGTCTTCCGCATGCCAATCTGTGAAATAAAGTAGTGCTGCCGGTTCAGATTGCTGGGCTCCACCACGTCAAAATCAGCCAGGATAAGTTTGCCTAAACCAATACGGGCCAAGGCTCCTGCGACCACTGTACCGAGACCGCCTAACCCCATGATGCCCACCGTTGCTTTCCTGACTACTTCATGCACTCCCGGAGTATGGCGGGCCATCAGCAGACTCTCCATCTCTTCTGCAGTCGGGGTCTCACCACGCCTGATCAGGCAGCAGATATCCCCATCAGCGAGCAGGGTGTCAGGAGAAACCGGAAAGCCGTTCACAATGAAAAGGTCCGCTCCTGGCTTACATGTATCAATAAGGTTTCTTATTGTTATTCGTTCCTGATACGGAATTGTCTGCTCGTTAACTTTTATCATATACCTAATGCCATGGCCTGTGGTAAACAAACCGTATTTCTAGCAGAAATATAAAAAATTTGCTTGTAAAACAGGGGCACTCTATAAAATCTCTCCAGCATCAGCAAGGCAAATAATATCAATTTGTTACCTGCGTAATATTCGCTGCTGTAGAGTTTTTGAAGTCGGAGTTTATACCCCTCAGGTAAGGGATAGACTACGAGGGGTGTTTATACCCAGTACGTAAGGGTATTTTTACCCTGTTGTTAAGGCCACTTATCTCGAAGTCTCACTACGTTCCCTATCCGAAGTCTCACTGCGTTCCCTATCCGAAGTCTCACTGCGTTCCCTATCCGAAGTCTCACTGCGTTCCCTATCTACAATGCCGCCGATAGAAGGTTTACTCGGTTCAGGTGTCTCAAGCCCGTGTCATGGTGGTGTGTGTTTTGACAGTTTCATTACTTTGAATAGTGCAGGATGTAAGGTCGGAGAAAGGTTCGATTACAGCATTGTCCCCGATTTGGCAGTCATGCAGAACCACATCGGACCCGATGGTGCAGTTAATGCCGATAATGGAATTGCCTGATATCCGGACATTTGCATGGATAGATGTGTCTCTTCCGATAACAACCTCCCGTTGAACGAAGATCGTTGACGGATCGATGAGCTTCACGCCTTCTGCCATAAGCTGCGTGTTTTTTTGAAGTTGCAGGTACCTATTGGCCTCGGCTAATTCATCTCTTGAGTTGATGCCGAGAACTTCTTCTCCACCGGCCCCGGAGAACGTTGCAACATCATGTCCCTCATCGATGGCGATTTTGACGATATCCGTCAGATATATCTCTCCCTGCTTATTGTCGCTCCCAACTTTTTTCAAGGCCTTGAACAGAAAAGGGATTTCAGCGCAGTAGATACCCGCATTGATCTCCATAATTTTTTTCTGCTGATCCGTGGCATCTTTTTCCTCTACTATTCCCAGGAGCTTTTCCTGTTTGTCACGTACAATCCTGCCATAATTTGCAGAATCATCCAGTATAGCTGTCATAAGAGTGAGGACAGGTCTTCTTTTCGCATGGGCTGCAAGCAAAGCCCTGAGGGAATCTGCTCTGATCAGGGGAACATCGCCGCTCAGGATAAGTACAGTGCCGCCTTCGCTGCTCAGTTCCTTTTCCGCACAGAGGACCGCATGGCCGGTTCCAAGCTGCTGCTCCTGAACAATACAGGCAGCCCTGTAGCCTGTTACCAGTTCGGCAACTTTTTCCTTCTGGTGCCCTACAATTACATAGGTGTGGTCCAGGTTGAGAGTTTTCACCGCATCCAGGACATGCAGGATCATGGGTTTGAACAATACTTTATGCAATACCTTGGCCTTCGATGACTTCATCCTGGTGCCGAGGCCGGCTGCCAGAATTAATGTACAAACTTTATTTTCAATTATCATGGCTTTTACAGTCAGCAGTGGTGAACATAAAGAAACCTAATTATTTTTGACAATTTGTTACAAAAACACCTTTTATGGATTTTGTGAAGATTTTTTTATACCCAATGGATTTCGATACGATATTTAATGAATTATATGAATTGAACCGGTTTTAAAAAACGGGCTCGGACTTTTTTATTCAATTGGGTATCATTAAGCATTATCGTGATACTCAAGTATCTTGCTTAATGGGTAGGGAATCGTATAC
The DNA here is from genome assembly GCA_947259115.1 of uncultured Desulfobulbaceae bacterium. Classification (GTDB taxonomy): domain Bacteria; phylum Desulfobacterota; class Desulfobulbia; order Desulfobulbales; family BM004; genus BM004. The sequence continues at coordinate 46,764 of CAMYKS010000015.1, forward strand.
CGTTAAGTTACTGAGGTGCCTATTGTCAAAAAATAATGGAGGTGCGCCATGTTTGAAATTTTCAAGAAGAGTCTGTTTGCCGGCCTGGGACTTGCGGTTGTCACCAAGACAAAACTGGAAAACGTTCTGGAAAAACTTGTAGAAGAGGGCAAGATGTCCCGTGAGGAAGCGGAAAAAATGGGGCAGGAGCTGCTGGACAGTGGTGAGAAGCAGTGGACCGACTTTGAAACCAGGTTGCAGGAGACAGTAAAGGGTCTTCTGGCAAATATGGACATCTGCAAGGCAAGTGATATGAAAAAGCTGGAGAAAAAGATGAAAGCCCTTGATATGCGTCTTAAAGCCATAGAAGAACCGAAAGAAAAGAAAGCAGCCGACAAATAGGGATATTTATGGATATCCTGGCTCTTTCCAAACTGGGACGCTTTCGTGAAATCGTGGGTGTGCTGTTCAAGTACGGTTTTGACGATGTGGCCGAGCGCTTGCAGCTGCCCGGAAAGATCCTCATAAGCAGGAAACGGATCGCGGCTCATGAGATGAGCACTTGGGAGCGGCTGCGTCATGCCCTGGAGGACCTTGGTCCCACATTTGTAAAATTCGGTCAGATTCTCAGCCTGAGAGGCGATCTTCTGCCGGCTGATCTCATCAGGGAACTTGAAAAACTGCAGGACTCCGTTGCCCCTGTTCCTTTCGGGGAGATAATGGGTGTACTGAAAAAGGCATTCAAAAAGCCTTTGGAGGAGGTATTCAGCCTTTTAGAAGATGAGCCCCTGGCAGCAGGCTCACTGGCCCAGGTCCACCGCGCGGTCCTCAAAGATGAGAATGTGCCGGTTGCCTTGAAGATCAGGCGTCCCGATATCGTGCGAACTGTAGAGATAGACCTCCAGATCCTGGAAGGGGCTGCTCCCTATTTAACCGAGCACTTGGAGTTTGCCCGTACCTATGATTTTGTCAACCTGGTCAAGGAACTGAAGCGTGCCTTGCTGCGTGAGCTTAATTTTACCCTCGAAGCAAGGAACATGCAAATCATCAGCCAGAGCCTGGCCGGCGAAAAAGATGTTATGATTCCGAAAGTTTATGAAGACTATTCAAGGTCATCTGTCTTGACCATGGATCTGATCGAAGGGGTTAAGCTTAAAAATCTACAACCTGAAAATATTGAAGAGCGGGAACTGTTGGCAAAAACCGGAATCAGACTGGTTGTCAAACAGGTTCTCGAAAATGGTTTTTTCCACGCCGATCCCCATCCCGGTAATTTTCTCATTGTCAAGGGCAGGGAACTTTGCATGATTGACTGGGGCGTAGTGGGCATTCTGCCTCCTGAAACACGTTATGAACTGGTGGAATTGATTGGTGCCATTGTTGATAAGGAGGCTGAAAAGGTCTTTGACCTTCTTATGATACTCACCGGCGCAAATGTTGCGCAGATAAACGAACGGCTGCTGCTCCGTGATATTTTAGAAATCCTCCACCTCTATCACAGTGTGACCATTGGTAAACTGGATCTGGGGCAGCTTCTCATGGATCTGAACAATATGCTCCGGACCCATCATATCAAGCTGCCCAGCGATCTGGCCCTGATGTTCAAAACCATGGTGACGGCTGAGGGCACAGCCAGGCAGCTCTATCCGGAACTCGATGTTATAGCTGAAATAGAACCCTTTATTTATAAGCTGGGTATAGAGCGCTGGAGCCCCTCTCAGGTCTGGCGGCGCTTCACCAGGCAACTCCGCTTTTATTTAAAACTGCAGAGCAGCCTGCCAGGTGCTGTGCAACGCATTCTGCAGAAGGTGGAGCAGGGTGAGCTGAACATAAGGTTCAGGCATGAAAACCTGAGCGGCCTGCAAAAAAGCCTGGACAACGTCAGCAACAGGCTGTCTTTTTCTATAATTCTTGCTTCCCTCATCATCGGCAGTTCAATGATTATTACCACCGGCGTAAAGCCGCTTATTTTCGGTTATCCCGTCATTGGCCTGGTCGGATACCTGATATCCGCTATTTTAGGGCTGGTTGTTGTTATTAATATTTTCAGCAGCCGAAAATTTTAATAAGCAAGGCTGTTAGTTGTCGCGAAACCCACCACTTATGAGTTTGGCAAATAACGGGTACCTAAGCGAATGACTTAAAACCGCTTCATTGTCCCTTGTTTACCCTGCAAGAAGGCATAAACTTTATTCGATATTTTTGTCTTTTTTGCACCCCCCCCTGCGGCATGGAGGATTTCTATATACTACAGACTTTCCTCTAAAGGGGCGACAAACCGTTTGTAGTTTGAAGCCCAACCGATCCCTCGGGGATGTTGCTCTGTCAACTTCTTTTCTGGTCTTTCAGCATTCTCCTTTGCGATCAAATCTTGTACCATGTCAGTACATTGCTTATTCCACTCCAGTTCTAAAAAAGAGATAAGTTGGGGAAAGAGTTGTTCAGGTTTTTTAACAAGTTCATTGTATTGCAATTCATATATGGGTATCGGCAAGGTATTTTTCCAGTAGTCCATTAGTTTTTCATATTGGCGATACATAAAACCAATGTGTGATAAGTCATATGAATATTCATAGCCCGGTTTGAAAAGTTTGAAAAATATTGCAAGACAGTTATCCAATGGGCTGCGACGGCAATATATGATCCTCGATTTCGGGAATAACAGGGCAATGAGCCCGAGTAACAAAAAACTATTCGTGAAAGTATTTGTAATGCGTTTGTATGGCTTTTCTGCAACGTTCTGTAAAAAACTTTCATACTCAGCAATAATTATTTTTGCTGTTTTGCTGTCTATCCCCCTAACAAAAATAGGGAATTTTGTTTTCACTCCTAAACTATGCGGTATTTTTTTGTGTATAAGCCTGGTAATTTCAGTGAGCTCTCTACCGCCATACACGTCTTCATGCGCTGCTAACATGTTTTCGACCAGCGTTTTGCCTGAACGGGGCAGACCGACTATAAAAACAGGAAATGTGGAGGAGGATCCTTTGAACTTTGGTTGTGCAAAAACATCGTTACTGAAAACGCTAATTATCTCATCAACTCTCTTTTTATATTGATCAATATTGAAAGCAGAAGTCTTGTTTTTTATCCGGTTTGCATGTTGAACATGCTGAAATGCCACATCATACAGAGTGCAATTGTCATAAATTTCTCCCAATGCCAAGTGAAGGTATGTTGAATTCTCGTCAGTAATATCCGACCTGTCTAACAATATGTTGATCTTTTTAATATCTTCATGCTCCGGATGATAATATGATTTCTTGCCGGATTGATTGATTAAGTAAGCTAATTGTCGGTATACATATGCGAAGTCAGGCTTAACTGCCAGGGCTCTTTTAAATGCTTCTATAGCCTCTTCCGTTCTGCCCAGTGCCTGGAGAGTAATTCCCAGATTATTCTGTGCTTCAGCATTATCAGGTTTTAAACTCAAAGATTTATTTAATACAGCAATTGTTTCACTCAATTTGCCTCTTTTCTGGAGAACGACCCCCAAATTATTGTATGCCTCTGCAGAGCCGGACTGAAGCATCAGGGCTTTTCTCAATGATTCCTCTGCATCTGCCATTTTGCCCAGTTGTTCGAAAACAATACCCAAATTATTGTAAGTCTCTGCAGAGTCTGGTTCAAGCACCAGGGCCTTTTTGAAAGATTCCTCCGCATCTGCCAGTTTGCCCAGTTTTTTGAAAGCATGGCCCAAATTGTTGTATAATCCGGCCTTGGCCGGTTTTAGTTGCAGAGCCTGTTGAAATATTGTAATTGCCTCAATTAATTTGTTCTGATCCTGCAGGGTAACCCCAAGATTATTGAGTGCTTCCCCATAATCGGGTTTGATACTGAGAGCCCGTTTATAGGAGTCTTCGGCTGCTTGAAGATTACCGAGCTTCAGACAGATATTACCGAGATTGAAAAACCACAATGAATTGTTGGGATTTCCCCTGATAGCTTGAGACAATAGTTGAGCGGCAATGTCAAGTTCACCATGTTGATGCGCAATTTGACCAAGCAGATAAGTGGCATGGGGGTTTTCGGGTTCAGCGGCGCGAATTCTCAGGCAGATATTTTCAGCCTTCCGGAAGTCCCCTGCCTGGAAATATTTATATGCTGTCTTAAATAACTGTTTAATGCTGGTGTTGTTTAATGCCATTATTGCTTTATAAATTAGTGGGAATGTTGTTTGTTTTCATCAATAAAAATATAAGGTTAATAATTCATAATGATGTGACATTATAAACATAGGTGGATTCGAGATGCAAAAAAAACCGGCGCTTTTCCTGCATATAAAGATAACTGCCAACCTGGATATTCCTGCACCTGGCAAAAATGATTGAGTTTTAAAATCTGCTTTATTCAAAGAAGAAAGTGAAAAGCCCCCCTGTATCATTTGATGCACGGGGGTTTTTATATAAAGCGGCGACCTAGACCCGCCCAGCCAGAATAATTCATGAATTATTGGGGCGAGTCGATACCCCTCCTGGCATCACTCCCGGGTTGAGGAGCGGTTACTGGTAAAGGACGTTACAGGGTGGGGATGAAAAGAGAATATTGAATACAAAATACAAAATACTGAATGTCGAACGTCAAATTATTTTGTTGAACTGACTTTCATTATTCATTAATCCTTGTTTACCCTGCAAGAGGGCATAAACTATATTCTACATTCTTTTTTTAACACAAAAAAAATCCCCCATTCATTACTGAATGAGGGATTTTCTATAAAAAAGAATTCGGCGGCGACCTACTCTCCCACCCAGTCGCCCAGGCAGTACCATCGG
>CAMYKS010000016.1 GCA_947259115.1 uncultured Desulfobulbaceae bacterium
CTTTGTCCCTTTGTGCCTAAAAAATAAATAAGTTGTACGCGGCAGCAGCCTCTTCAAGAGGCGAGTCAAAGCCGGGTCCTCAGGGCCCGGATTCTTTACACTATTAAAACGTAAAGCGTTTGGATCATAAAATGACTAAAGTTTCAGACATATTTATATGCCAGCAGTGCGGCTACTGCTGCCAGGGGGAAACCACTGTTTCACTTGACACAAATGACCAGCAGCGCATGGTCGAACACCTTGGCATGGCAAGAGAAGAGGTAGCCCGAAAGTATTGGCGTAAAACCGGCAACACCATACAAATGAAAATAGTTGACGGCCACTGCATATTCTATGATAACGGCTGCACAATCCATAGCGGTAAACCATGGCGCTGCAGCCAGTGGCCTCTGCATCCCAGCATGCTTGACTCACAGGGAAATTTTGAAATCATCAGGGAGTCCTGCCCGGGAATCAATAGAGAACTCAGTTATGATAAGTTTTGCAGGAAGTTTTCTGCCCTGCGTAAACTCGAAGAGGAAGATGACAAAGGATGAACCGGTTTGCGCTTTGAACTTCTCTTTTTAGGCAAAACCAGGGAAGCATATCTGGCTGCAGGTATTGCAGAGTATGCCAAGCGGTTGTCACATTATATACCTGCTGACATTAAAATCCTTAAAGAGAAGAAGGCCAAAAAGGGGACGCCTGATACCATACAGATTGAAAAGGACAGCGACATCCTGCTGCAAAATGTTCAGGGGCCCTGTCTTGTCTGTCTGGACCGAACAGGCAGACAGCTTGATTCACTGAAACTGGCTGCCCAGATAGAAAGCTGGGAGATGCAGGGACAGAAAAAAATCACATTTGTTATCGGTGGCCCTTTGGGGTTGTCCCCTGTTATCCTTGCAAAGGCTGACCTTGTCCTTTCATTATCGCCAATGACCTTTCCCCACGAGATGGCCCGCCTGCTTTTACTGGAACAGCTCTACCGGGCCTGCACAATCAAGGCTGGAGAAAAATATCATAAATAAGGAATCCGGGCTCAGTGGACCCGGTTTCTCATAATGAAATTAAAAGGCACAGTGAGAATTTGCCTTAAAAATACTTTTTAAAGCTCTGGATGGCCCATCCGACTTGAACGGGCTGAAAAATAATTCTCTCAAAAGTCAATGATGATATGAAGTTGCCCAAAGGGTTTCCTAAACAGATTCGACCGACATTATCTCCGGAATTTCGCTTTTCACAAATTTTTCAATCCCTTCCTTCAGCGTCATCTGGGACATGGGACAACCTTTGCATGCACCTGTAAGCTGCACCTTCACAATGCCCTCGTCAGTTACATCAACCAGGATAACGTCACCTCCATCCTTTTGCAGGGCAGGTCTGATTTTGTCTATGGCCTCCTGTACCTTTTCTCTCATCTAATAATTCTCCTTCGTCGTTAGGATCATATCGTACCTGCGTGACAGCAAAATCGGCATCAATTTATAGCACAGAGAATTCTCCCGGACAACTCTGATCAATCCTGAATCATATTTTTTTAAAAATATACTTTATCTGAAGCTTTTTTTCTTGACATTTTATCCGTAATACTACCTATTATCGTAATCGGTAAAAATACCTATGTGGAATTTAGGGCATTGATAATTCGTTGTTTTTAAAAATATTGAAATCCGGCCTTGAAAAATAGAGAATATTTAGTTAGCTTTGGGCGTCGAATTTTCCTGATATCATTTTGTTTCTACCTGTTTTTTGAGTAAGTATTCATTTTTCTTTGTGATAGTACTGTGTGAAAAATGTAACTAAATCAAACCAGTATTTTTAATAACTATAAATAGATGGAACCAAGGAGAGACGTTATGACCGCCAAAATTATCAGTGGAACCGAGATCAGAAAGCAGATTCTCGAAGAGATCGCAGCCGAGGTTAAGGAAATTAAAGAAAAGCATGGCGTCATTCCCGGTCTGGTGACGATCCTGGTAGGTGAAAATCCCGCCTCAATTTCCTATGTTACTCTCAAAATAAAAACAGCCAACAGCCTCGGATTTCATGAGGTGCAGGATAGCCAGTCACCTGATATCTCAGAAGAAGATCTCCTTGCCCTAATAGATAAATACAATAACGATGATTCCATCCATGGAATTCTCGTGCAGTTGCCTCTTCCCAAACATATTGATGAAAAGAAAGTTTTAAACGCCATTGACCCGGATAAGGATGTTGACGGTTTTCATCCGGTCAATGTCGGACGTTTGATGATCGGTGGTGATGAAGTGAAATTTCCTCCCTGTACTCCGGCCGGCATTCAGGAGATGATTGTTCGCACAGGTGTTGAAACAAGTGGTGCTGAAGTCGTTGTTGTAGGCCGCTCAAATATTGTCGGCAAGCCCATTGCCAACATGATGCTGCAGAAAGGTCCAGGCGCCAATTCAACCGTAACAATAGTTCACACCCGCACCAAGGATCTTGCCGCCCATTGCAAACGTGCCGATATTCTCATCGTAGCCGCCGGTGTTCCAGGACTTGTAAAACCTGAATGGATCAAGCCCGGTGCCTGTGTCATTGATGTAGGAGTAAACAGGGTAGGTGAGAAACCCAGTGCAAAAGATCCCGGCAGAATGGTTGCCATATTGCGGGGCGACGTTGATTTTGATGCTGCCAAGGAAATCGCCGGCTCAATTACTCCGGTGCCGGGTGGTGTGGGGCCCATGACCATAACCATGTTGATGAAAAACACTCTGCGGGCATTGAAGATGTCAGCAGGAATTGCATAAAAGAGTTGATCTGGCAGAAAAAACAGTTAAAAAGAGATAATCTTTTAAATAATTGATGCCGGTATTTTTGGTAATGATTATCATTATTATATTAAGCAGAATATAATTTTGTAAACTGGTTAACTAATAATGATAAACAAAAATTTGTGAGGATTTAATAATGGCAAGTTCAAGAAACGGATGTGATAGCTGTCCCGAGATTACCTGTATTTCTACTAAAGAGGTTCTTCAGCAGGACATTGCAAAAAATGTTGTGACTGCCTATGACCGGGTCAAACGTCGTGGCATGACGGCATGTCTTTTCGGCTCGGGTGGCACCTGCTGCCGTCATTGCAACATGGGGCCCTGCCAGATTATCGATGGTGTTGACGACATGCTCGGCATCTGCGGTGCAACGGCAGACACCGTTGCGGCAAGGAATTTTGGCAGGATCTGTGCAGCGGGCACATCAGCCCATACGGATCATGCCAGGGAAATGGTCAAAGGTTTTATTGCCACTGCCAAAGGTGAAACACCCCATGAGATAAAAGACGTTCGCAAGCTCCATATGCTTGCCGAGATATTTGGAGTTGAAACCGAGGGCAGGGATAAAAATGAGATCGCCGTTGAGATCGGTGAACTTGCCCTGGCAGATTTTGGTAGCCAGGATGACAAACCTTTGACAATGACCAAGCGTGCTCCTGCCAAGCGTCAGGAACTCTGGAAAAGGCTGAATATTTTTCCACGCGGCGTTGACCGCGAAGTCGTTGAAATGATGCACCGTACCCATATGGGTGTGGACCAGGAATACCACAACATCATGCTGCAGGCTTCTCGCTGTTCCCTGGCAGACGGTTGGGGATCCTCCATGCTTTCCACCGAGCTCACTGATATCATGTTCGGCACCCCTGTACCGAGACGGGCCATTGTTGATCTAGGCTGCTTGAAAAAAGATCAGGTTAATATAACTGTTCATGGTCATGAGCCCCTGCTGGCAGAGGCCCTCTGCCTTGCTGCCCAAGAGGAAGATATGCTGGGCTTAGCCAAAAAAGCCGGAGCCAAAGGCATCAACCTGGCCGGTGTCTGCTGTACCGGCAATGAAATCCTTATGCGCCGCGGCATCCCTGTTGCAGCCGGGTTTATCCAGCAGGAAATGGCCCTCGCTACAGGTGCAGTCGAAGCCATGGTTGTTGATGTTCAGTGCGTCATGCAGTCTGTTGCCGAAGTAGCCAAAAACTTTCACACAGATATCATCACCACCAACTACCGGGCCAAAATGCCTGATTCAGTGCATATTCAGTTTGAAGAAGAAACCCCCCTTGAGTCAGCAAAAGAAATTCTGACTAAAGCAATCGCCAACTACAAAAAACGTGGTGATTGTTTTATTCCACAGGAAACCAAGGTGGACGTTGTGGTCGGCTTCAGCCATGAGACCATCAACACTATGCTGGGCGGCACCTTTCGCTCCAGTTACCGCCCCTTAAACGATAACATCATCAACGGCCGCATTCGTGGGGTTGGTGTCATTGTCGGATGCGATAACTATAAACTGACCGATGAAGCACATGAGATCATTGCCCGCCACCTGATTAAAAATGATGTCCTGGTCCTGACTACCGGTTGTGCAGCCACTGCCCTGGGCAGAGCAGGACTGGTTAATCCGGAAGCCATAAAACATGCGGGCCCTGGGCTGCGGGAAGTATGTGAGACTGTGGGTATGCCGCCGGTACTGCATATGGGGTCCTGTGTGGATAACAGCCGTATTCTTATAGCCGCCACTGAAATGGTGCGCGAAGGTGGACTGGGAGATGATATATCCGATCTTCCTGCCATCGGCACAGCACCACTGTGGATGAGTGAAAAGGCTGTAGCCATTGGCCAGTATTTTGTGGCAAGCGGGGCCCAGGTTGTTTTTCAGAATTTGCCGACCACGGGTGCCAAGGCCTTTAACAACTATCTGCTCGAAGGCATGATGGATACCTATGGGGCAGTATGGAACGTGGCCTCTGAACCGTTGGAAATCGCCAAACTTATGATAGAGCGGATCGATCAGAAACGGAAAGAACTCGGTATTGATAAGCAACGTGAAAGGGTACTTTTTGATATGGAAATGCGCCGTGATCTTGGCGGCGACAAGGCAATTGGTGATGCCGGCTGTACCGGGGCATCCCATCATGAGAGCTAAATAGACTGATGAGAAAACTGGTTAGTATCAGCTGAATTTCTTTAAAGAAAAGGAAAATTACCGATGAAATCGGCCAGTAATTTAGAACGTGTTTTAACTGCAGGCGAATTCGCAGTAACCGGAGAACTGGGGCCTCCTAAGAGTGGGAACCCTGAGGTTGTAAGAAAAAAAGCCCGCTTGGTGAAAGATTGTTGTGATGCGGTCAATATTACAGACTGTCAGACTGCTGTGGTCCGTATGTCGAGTATTGCTGCCGGACTTCTGACTCAAGCCGAAGGGGTTGAACCGGTAATCCAGATGACATGCCGTGACCGGAACCGCATCAGTATGCAGAGTGACATCCTTGGGGCCAACGCTCTGGGACTAAAGAACCTGCTCTGCCTGACCGGTGATCACCAGAAGTTCGGCAACCATCCCGGCGCCAAGGGGGTCTTTGACATGGATTCCATCCAGCTTATCGGCATGATGCGTGATATGCGGGATGGCCCGAAATTTCAATGCGGCGATGCAATAAAGGACCATGAACCACGGCTCTTTCTCGGTGCCGCTGCCAATCCTTTTGCCGAACCATTCGATTACCGTGCTCCCCGCCTGGGGAAAAAGGTGGCCAATGGTGCCGATTTTATCCAGACGCAGCTTATATATAATGTAGAAAGATTCAGAAAATTCATGGAAATGTGCGACGACCTGGGCATTTCCGAGAAGACCTACATTCTTGCCGGTATCACCCCGCCACGTTCCCTTGGTATGGCCCGGTATATGAAAAACTTTGTACCCGGGCTCGAGGTAACCGACGATATTATCCAGCGTATGAAGGATGCCAAGGATAAGGAAGACGAAGGCATCAACATCGCTGTTGATATTATTAATGAAGTACGGGAAATGAAGGGCGTGGCCGGTGTTCATATCATGGCCATTGAATGGGAAAGTGCTTTGAAGGAAATTACCAGCCGTGCAAACCTGCTGCCGAGACCGGTAATTGCCGGAGAACCATCTGAGGCTGTAGTCTCATTCCAGGCTTCAGCTGGTGAACCGGGAGTAAAAACCGATGATATTATTGCTGCAGCAAAAGCTGAAGCAGAACAGATAATACTTAATGCCAAACAAGAGGCGGCCTCACTGCAGGCTCCATCAGCGGAGCCTGTACAGGTATCAACCGAAACAGAAGTGCCGGCTGTCACTGCCGAGGATTTGGGAGAAGATGAAATGAATGAAAAAGAACGTCAGATGGCGTTGGAATCAGTACGAGGAGGTTTGGAGGCTCTGAAAAAAGCATTTGGGCTTTCGGATGAACAATTTGAGGCCCTGGAAAAATTCTCCGGTGCTGAGTCGATCCTGCGTCGCGAACCTGGTGTAAAGGCCCCTGCGCCACCAGCTGCCCCTGCACCGTCAGCTGCTCCAAAACCACCGTCTGCACCTGCACCTGCCGCACCGGTTGCTGCTGCAGCGCCAGCTGTTGATGAGGCCGCAGAAAAAGCTGCTGCGAAAAAGGCTGCTGAGGATAAAGCAGCCGCAGAAGCAAAGAAGGCAGCAGAAGCCAAAGCCGCAGAAGAGGCGAAGAAGGCCGCTGATGACAAGGCAGCAGCAGAAGCCAAAGCTGCAGAAGAAGCCAAGAAGGCTGAAGATACGAAAGTTGCCGAAGCCAAGAAGGCTGAAGAAACCAAAGCTGCTGAAGAGGCTAAGAAAGCTGAGAAACCCAAAGCCGCCGCAGCCCCAGCAGGAGTTGGAGCAGCTGAATTGACTGCAGAGGAAACGGCATTATCTGACAGGGCATCTAAAGTTCCTGCTGATCATTATAAAATTGATTACAGCGGCGCCATCCGGGAAGTTACCTTGGGCAACGCTGATAATACAGAGACCGTTGGTGGTTCCACCAGCATGCCGTTCCAGCTCTTCGAAGGCGATATGCCGAGAAAGCCGTTAATCGCCATGGATGTCATGGATGTGGCGCCTGAAGAATGGCCCGATACATTGACCCGTCATTTTGAAGGAGTTCTTGATAATCCTGTTGCCTGGGCCCAGAAATGTGTCAGCGATTATCAGGCAGGAGCTATCTGTCTTTCCCTGGTCAGTACCGATCCAAACGGTATGGACCGCCCATCTGCTGATGCCGCCAAGGTTGCTGCCGATGTAATCAACAGCGTTGATGTCCCGATCATCATCTGGGGTTGTGATAATGCTGAGAAAGATACAGAAACCCTGCGTGATATTACCGCCATGATAGGGGACAAGAAAGTATGCCTGGCGCCCCTGACCGATACAAACTACCGCTCCATCGGTGCAACTGCCATGGCGTTTCAGCATCCGGTTGTCGCTGCATCACCCATCGATGTCAACCTGGCCAAGCAGCTCAATATCCTGATGGAGAACCTGGGCATGCAGCTCGATACTGTCCTGATCGATCCGTCCATCGGGGCACTTGGCTATGGTATAGAATATACTTACTCGGTTATGGAAAGGATCAGGATGGCCGCCTTGACCCAGCAGGATGATAAGCTTCAGGTACCGTTCATCTGTAATCTCGGTCGTGAAGTCTGGAAGGCCAAGGAAGTAAGGCTGCCGACCGACGATTTGATCGGTGATCAGGAAAACCGGGGCGTACTGATGGAAGCTGTCACCGCATCCATGATGTTGCTGGCCGGTGGTGAAGTCATGATCATGAGGCATCCTAAGGCAATCGCACTAACCAAGTCATTAGTTAATGGCTTGACAGGATGAAAAACAACAATCTGGTAAACAAGTTTATGAATGTTGATATGCAAAACCGATTTCATTCAACATTCAGTATTTAACAATGATTTATTTATAGAGGGAGTTTGCAATGTCGAAAATCATCTGTTCAGCTGCCATCAGGGGAGCCCACAATATTGTGGACATGGCCGAAGAATCGTATGAGGAAGCATTAAAGAAGTATGGTGCCGACCAAGAGGTTTCCTTTCCCAATACCGCTTATTTCCTGCCGATCATATACAGTATGCTTGGCTACAAGGTTGAAAAAATCGGCGATATGAAGGATATCTTCCAGGAATGCCGTAACCTTTTACCAGACCTGGTAACGGATGATCTCTGGCTTCCTTACCTGGCCCCTGCACTGGATGCCGGTATGGCAACATTCTTTGCCGAGGAAATGTACGAATCCATCCGCTATCTTAATGAACCCAATTTTTATACCAAGACAGAGGATCCCACAGCGGACAATATCTGGCTCGGCGCTGCCGATGACCTGATTTTCCGTAAACGTGGTGTTGAGTTTGTTGACGGTACGGCGCCGGGTTTTGCCGCCATCATGGGCTCTCCAAAGGACAAAGAGGTGGCAAGCAGGATCGCTCTCGAGCTGCAGGAAAAAAACCTCTACATATTCATGCACGATCATACCGACGGTATCCGCATGGCCGAGCAGTTGGTCGCTAATGATGTACAGATAGGCTGGAATACCAGGCTCGTACCTTTTGGCCAATCTTATACCACTGCCGTATTTGCCATTGGATTTGCCTGCCGTGTTGCCATGGCCTTTGGTGGTGTGAAGCCCGGTGATTACAAGGGCAACCTTATCTATAACAAGGACAGGACCTTTGCCTTTGTTATGGCCTTTGGCCCGGTCAGCGACGAGTGGTATGCCAATGCCGCCGGTGCTATCAACTGGGGTTTCCCAACCATATCCGACTATGATATTCCGGAAGTACTGCCGACAGGTATCTGCACCTACGAGCATGTTGTCAGCAATGTACCCCATGATGAAATTGTGCAGAAAGCCATCGAAGTTCGCGGCTTGAAGGTATCTGTGACCAAGATTGATATTCCGCTTTCCTTTGGCCCGGCCTTTGAGGGTGAACGTATCAGGAAAGACGACCTGTTCATGGAAATGGGCGGTGGCCGTACAACCGGTGTTGAAGTACTGGTTTCCAAGGAAATGGATGAAGTTGAAGACGGCCTGGTGACAGTTGACGGTCCTGATATGTCAGATATCGAAGCGGGCCAGAACCTGCCGATTTCTATCCTGGTTGAAGTGGCCGGGCGTGAGATGCAGTCCGACTTTGAGCCCATCCTCGAACGGCAATTCCATCACCTGATCAACTATGTCCAGGGCATCATGCATATCGGCCAGCGTAACATCATGTGGATCAGGATCGGTAAGGCAGCGGTTGAAAAAGGCTTCTCACTTAAAGATATCGGCAAGGTGCTGCATGGTAAACTGCATCAGGAGTTTGGTGCTATCCTGGATAAGGTTCAGGTGAAGATTTCCACCATACAGGAGGAAGTTGAGAAGGTCGTTGAACTTGCCAAGGGAGTCTACACGGAACGCGACTTACGTCTTGGCAATATGACTGACGAGACTGAAGAGGTATTCTATTCCTGTACCCTGTGCCAATCATTTGCCCCGAGCCATGTCTGTGTAATAACTCCTGAGCGCGTCGGCATGTGCGGTGCCTATAACTGGCTTGACGGCAAGGCCTCATTTCAGATTAACCCGACCGGTCCGAACCAGCCTATTAATAAAGGTGACTGTACCGATCCATCAAACGGCTATTTTACCGGTATCAATGAGTTTGTCAATCAGGCGTCCCGCGGTGCGGTTCCTGAAGTCAGCTGCTATTCACTGATGAATAATCCCATGACCGCCTGTGGCTGTTTTGAGGCAATTGCCGCCATGCTGCCCCAGTGCAACGGTATCATGGTTGTCAACCGTGACTACATGGGAATGACGCCAAGCGGCATGAAATTTACCACCCTGGCAGGTATGGCCGGCGGCGGCATGCAGACCCCGGGCTTTATGGGTGTCAGTAAACACTTTCTGACCAGTAAAAAACTCTTCCTGGCCGAGGGCGGCCTGAAAAGACTTGTCTGGATCCCCAAGATTCTCAAGGAGGAGATCAAGGACAAACTCATGGAGCGCTGTAAAGAGGAAGGCATGCCGGAACTCTTTGATATGATCGCCACCGAAGAGCAGGGTGAAACAGAAGAAGAAATTCTCAAGTTCCTCAAAGAGAAAGGACACCCGGCATTGGAAATGGAAGCAGCAGTTTAACCGCAGAGATAATTTATACAAACCCCATTGAAGCCGGACCGACATCTTTACGGCTTTAATTAAAGAATACAAAAGTCAAATTTACTAATTTGCTTTTTACAACTGGAGGATAAGAGATGGCACTAACTGGTATACAGATTCTCAAAATGCTGCCGAAGACCAACTGCGGTGAATGCGGTATACCGACCTGCCTGGCATTTGGTATGAAAGTGGCGGCAGGGCAGATAGAAATCGGCGAATGTCCATATGTAAGTGACGAAGTCAAAGATACCATCGGCGAGGCTTCAGCACCGCCCATCAGGACAATTACGCTTGGCAGCGGTGATACTGCCTTCAAGGCTGGTGGTGAAACCTGTCTGTTCAGGCATGAGAAGCGATTTGAGAATCCTACCGGCCTGGGCGTAATGCTGACAACCGATATGGCTGCTGCTGAGGTAGACGGCAGAATTGAGCGCTTTAACTCCATCCGCATAGAAAGGGTCGGCGTCCTTATGAAAGCAGATATTATCGCTGTTAAGGACTCTAAAGGTGACGAAGGTGCATTTACCTCATTGGTCCAGAAAGTCCTTGATAAAGCCGACGATGCCAAACTTGTCCTCATCAGTGATAATGCGTCTACTCTTGCTGCCGCAGCAAAGCTCTGCGGTGAGAGGAAACCGCTTCTTCTCGGCGCTGACAGTAATAACCGCGAAGCCTTGGCCAACCTGGCCAAGGAACAGGGATGCCCCCTTGGTGTCAGAGGCACCAATCTTGACAATACCGTTGAAATCGCTGAACAGCTTTTAAATGACGGCCTGAAAGACCTGGTCATTGATACCGGCGCCCGCACCATGAAGGCAGCGTTTGAAGATAATATCGCCGCCCGCAGGGCTGCTGTCAAAAAGAAATTTAAACCCCTGGGGTTCCCCACCATCACCTTTCCATGCGAGATGACAGACGATCCGCTCATGGAAGTCATGATCGCCTCCGTACTGGTGGCAAAATATGCCGGTATCGTTATTCTATCGGATCTGCAGGGCGACACCCTGTTCCCGCTGCTGCTCGAACGCTTGAATATTTTCACAGATCCGCAGCGGCCCATGGTGGTGAAAGAAGACATCTATCCTGTCAACGGTCCGGGTGAGGACTCACCTGTTCTTATCACCTGCAACTTCTCACTTACCTACTTTATTGTTTCAGGTGAAATTGAAGGAAGCAAGGTCCCTTCATGGCTGTTAATCAAGGATACGGAAGGCCTTTCAGTTTTGACCGCCTGGGCGGCAGGTAAATTTGGCGCAGACCTGATTGCCGTGTTTATCAATAAATCAGGCATTGCCGATAAGGTAAAACATCGTGAACTGATTATACCGGGTTACCTCGCCACTATTAAGGGTGAACTGGAGGAAGAACTTCCTGATTGGACCATTACCATCGGTCCCCGTGAGGCGGGACATATGCCTGCATTCCTGAAGGAATGGAAGCCGGCTGCTTAAAACAGATTCATTACAGAAAAATGTACGATCGGCAGTAAGAGGCCGATATAAATCCATAGAACCAGTTAGAGTAATTGGAGAAAGTTATGGCTAAAGCAAAAAAGAGCAGGGAAGGGACGGTTATGGTCCTGGGCGGTGGTATCGCCGGGGTCCAGGCAGCTCTTGACCTGACTGATCTGGGGTACTACGTCTATCTGGTTGAGAAATCGCCTGCCATCGGCGGCGTAATGGCTCAACTGGACAAGACTTTCCCGACCAACGATTGTTCGCTCTGAATCCTGGCGCCCAAGTTGGTTGAGGCCGGTCGGTCTCCAAATATCGAAATTCTCACAAATACGGATCTGCTTTCCCTTAAGGGGAAACCGGGTAATTTTAAAGCTGACATCGTACAACGGCCCCGCTATATCAATGCAGACGACTGTACCGCATGCGGACTCTGTACAGAGTATTGTCCACGGCACCAGGTGGATGATTACAACGAAGGCTTGAATCTGACCCGCCCCATCCACATTGACTATCCCCAGGCAGTGCCGGCAACGTACTATATAGATCCGCGCAGCTGTTTGCACCTGACCCATGAAACCTGCCAGATCTGTGTGCCGGTCTGCCAGAGCAAGGCCATTGATTTCAGCCAGACACCTGAAGAAAAGACCCTGGAAGTCGGTGCCGTCATCATGTCACCCGGTTTTGGCCGTATCTCGGAAGAAACCCTTGCCAAGTACAGCTTTGGCAAACATCCGGATGTGGTAACCAGCATTGAATTTGAAAGGCTTTTGAACCCCTCCGGTCCTTTTACCGGTGAGGTGCGCTGCCTTTCCGACAACAGGCATCCCCACAAGATTGCCTTTATTCAGTGTGTCGGCTCCAGGGATATCGGTTGTGACAACGGCTACTGCTCTTCCGTCTGCTGCATGTACGCTATCAAAGAGGCCATGGTTGCCAAAGAGCATGATCCTGAAGCGGACATAACCGTTTACTATATGGATATCCGGACCCAGGGCAAAGATTTTGACGCTGCCCAGAAGCGTGCCGAGGACAAAGGCATCAAGTTTGTACGGGCAAAGGTGGCGGATGTCATGCCATGGGGAAATCATCTGCGTCTAACCTATTCAACCCTTGACGGTAAGCACAGCTTTGAACCCTATGATATGGTAGTTCTCTCCGTTGGTCTCGAATCACCTCCGGATGCCCAGAAATTGGCCGACATGGCCGGGTTCAAACTCAACAAGTACAATTTCTGTGACACCGACACCTTTACTCCCCTTGCCACAAGCAAAGAGGGTGTCTATGTTGCCGGCGCCTTCAACGGCCCCATGGATATCCCTGAATCCGTTACACAGTCCAGCGGCGCTGCCGGAATCGCTTCCGGACTCATTAAAAAACAGCGCGGCAAGGGCATTGTACACAAGAGTTACCCGGATGAGAAAGATATTGGTGACGATGTACGCATAGGGGTTTTCGTCTGTCACTGTGGTATTAATATAGGTTCTGTTGTTGATGTACCCGATGTGAGCACCTATGCCGGTGACATGGAGGGCGTTGTTTACTATACCGAGAGCCTCTATAGCTGCTCCCAGGATGCCCAGGAGGTACTCAAGGACAAAATCAAGGAACATGATCTCAACCGGGTCGTCATAGCCGCCTGTTCACCCAGGACCCATGAGCCGCTTTTTCAGGAAACCCTTAAGGATGCCGGACTCAATCGCTCCCTGTTCGAAATGGTTAATATCAGAGACCAGTGCTCCTGGGTACATGCCAATGAGCCTGATGCCGCCACCGATAAGTCAAAGGATCTTGTCCGTATGGCAGTGGCCAAGGCCAGACATATTCAACCCCTGCCTGAGCAGACCGTACCGGTTAATAAAACAGCTCTTGTTTTAGGTGGTGGTATTGCCGGTATGACCGCGGCATCAGACATGGCAGACCAGGGTTTCAACTGTTACCTGCTTGAGAAGCAGGACTCCCTGGGTGGAAATTATAAAAAACTTGCCCATACCAAAAAGCTCATTGAACAGGTCAAAAAGAATAAACTCATCACAGCTTATACCAATGCTGAATTGCAGCAGACCAGTGGTTTTGTCGGCAACTTCTCCTCAATTATTACAACTGGGAAAGGAGCCAGGGCCAAGGAAATAACCCTGGACCACGGTGTCATCATTATAGCCACCGGTGCAAGCGAACACCGACCAGAAGCTGTACTGGGTAATTCGATCAAATATTCCAAAAATATCGTTACCCAGAGTGAATTGGCAGAACAGCTTGAAGGAAAAGGCAAGAAGCGGGCTCCGGATTCAATTGTCATGGTTCAGTGTGCCGGTTCCCGGGGCGACGATCTGAATTACTGTTCCAAGACCTGCTGTAATACAGCAGTTCAAAACGCCTTAAAGGTGAAAGAAATCAACCCTGATTCCCAGATAGTAGTACTCTACAGGGATATCAGGACATACGGCTATGCCGAGGATCTTTACCAGGATGCAAGACAGAAGGGCGTACTCTTCATTCCTTATGAAATGGACAATAAGCCCACAATATCTGCAAAGGGCAAAAAACTTACGGTGTCCTTCTTTGACCCGATTCTGCAGGATGATATTACCACGAATCCGCAGATGGTAGCCTTGAGTGTCGGCATGGTTCCCGAAGAAACGGACACCTTGAGCAAACTCTTGAAAGTGCCTGTAACGGCCGACAGCTTCTTCCTGGAGGCCCATGTCAAACTGCGTCCTGTTGAACTTCCTGTAGACGGGGTTTATGTCTGCGGCCTGGCCCATTCTCCCAAACCCATTAATGAAATCATAGTCCAGGCCCAGGCTGCTTCTGCCAAGGCTGCTATGCCACTGGTTAAAGGCTATGTCACAGTTGATCCGATTGTCTCGAATATCGATAAGGAAACCTGCATCGGTTGCAGGCTCTGTACAAGTCTTTGTCCTTATCAGGCTATTCAGATGGTCAAAGATGAAAATAACAGGCCAAAGGCTGAAACCATTGTGGCATCATGCAAGGCTTGCGGTATCTGTGCCTCTCATTGTCCCACATTTGCGATCTCCATGGGCGGTTTTACCAACGAACAGCTTACGTCGCAGATTGAAGCATTTGGTAAAGAAATTACGGAAAAAGAGAAAGAGACAGCGTAACTCTGTTTTCAGAGGCAATTTCAAGTGCATCATTTATAACAATGATTAAAGGATAGAAAATGAGCAAGGAAGAGTACAACCCGAAGATTCTGGGATTTCTGTGCAACTGGTGCTGTTATGCTGCAGCTGATGCGGCGGGTGTCTCCCGTTACCAGTATCCACCCAACCTGCGCACAATAAGGGTGATGTGCACCGGCAGGGTCGACCCTGCCTTTGTCCTGCGGGGCTTTGTGGAAGGGGCAGACGGCATCTTCACCGGCGGCTGACAACTCGGTGAATGTCATTACCAGGTCGGTAATTACGATGCGATGGGAATGAATGCCTTAATTTTCAATGTCCTGCAGGAAATTGGTATTAATCCTGCAAGATTCTCCCTGCAGTGGGCCTCTGCTGCTGAAGCACCCCGTTTTGTTAAATTGATCACCGAATTTTCAGGCAAGATCAAAGAACTGGGACCATTGGGAGAATCTGAAGGTATTGAGCCGGATGAATTAAAAATCAGGTTAGATAAAGCCCTGGCAGCTGTGAGCAGCCGGAAAGTGAGAATGGTTTACGGCAACACGACTAAGTCTATCCGCAAAGAGGGCATTTTTACCCAGGAATATATAAGTGGTGTTATTGAAGAAAAGTTGACCAAGGCCATAAAGGGGGCCTTTGAGGCTGATAAAGCCCCAAAAGAAGCCAAGCCCGTTTCTGGAAAGAAAGCTGCCAAAGGGTCACCCAAGAAAAAAGTTGCAGCCAAAGAAAAGCCGGAGCCCAAGAAGCCGGCAAAGAAGGCCGCGAAGAAGGCTGAACCCGCTGCCAAGAAAAAAGCGTCTGCTCCTAAAAAGGCAGCTGCTAAAAAAGCTGCTGCGCCGAAGAA
Source organism: uncultured Desulfobulbaceae bacterium (assembly GCA_947259115.1). GTDB lineage: Bacteria > Desulfobacterota > Desulfobulbia > Desulfobulbales > BM004 > BM004. Next base: position 15,406 of record CAMYKS010000016.1, read on the forward strand.
AGGTGCTGCCAAGAAAAAAACCGCAGCGAAAAAGAAGAAAAAATAGCCTACATATACAATTTTTTCAAACCCCGCTTTTCTGTATCAAGAAACAGCGGGGTTTTTGTTTTCTGTTTACAGGGATGCTCTTCCCTAATAATATTCACTTGATCTTGTTTTGTAAGTTTTTCTCTGCTTGGCAGCAATAGTATTGCCACCTTTTAAATTAATAGTTGCTGGACCATAAAATGGAACTTCCTTCATATAGATTACAGTTGCCCGATTGGGTAGGTGCGTGTATTCAGGAACCTGACAAAATATTTCATACTGTTGAAGAACGTATGGAGTTGGCCATTACACTGGCAGTCAACAATATTAATAATAATGGTGGGCCCTTTGGCGCAGCAATTTTTGAACAGCACAGCGGACGGCTTGTCGCGCCAGGCGTCAACCTTGTTCTGCAGAGCAACTGTTCGGTGGTCCATGCCGAGATTGTTGCCATCATGCTTGCCCAACAGAAGGTGGCAAACTTTGACCTGGGCGCCGAAGGGCTCCCCGGCTATGAACTTGTTACAACTACTGAACCCTGCGCCATGTGTCTGGGGGCCATTCCCTGGTCCGGTATCAACAGCCTTGTCTGTGGTGCCAGGGATGAAGATGCCAGAAGTATTGGTTTTGATGAGGGAGACAAGCCGGAGAACTGGACCCACAAACTTCAATCCCGCTCGATTTCTGTAACACGAGATATACTGAGAGATAAGGCGAAAGGGGTTTTACAGCAATATATTGATGCCGGTGGAATTATTTATAATGGCCGGGTTCAAATTACAAAATAGCAGTCTTTTCGAACAGGACAGGAAAGAGAATGACGAGCACTACAGATACCCATCGCAAAACCATCGGGTATATCCTCTGGATTTTCGGTTTTACCGGGTCCCATAGATTTTATTATGGCAAACCACTCATCGGCACCATATATTTTTTTACCTTCGGCCTTTTAGGAATAGGCTGGATAATTGACCTTTTCCTCATTCCCCACATGGATCGACAAGCCGACCTGAGATTCACCACCGGTCCCATTGATTATTCAGTTGCCTGGTTGCTGCTGACCTTTCTCGGCATATTTGGTATACACAGGATGTATATGAATAAATGGTTTACCGGTGTACTCTATCTTTTGACAGGCGGTCTTTTGGGTTTCGGCTATCTCTATGATTTCTGGACATTGAATGACCAGATAACCATTATTAACCGTTTGCACTGAAGCATCTAACGCCAAGCCAGGGAATTGCAGCAGTATGCAGGTATGGGGCAGATCTGGAGGTGGTTACTTGGTGAAAAACTACGGTACAGGAGTATTCAAATGAAGAAACCGGGAATTATTTGTCTTATGACTTTCTTTTTTGTTTTCACTGCATTCCAATATAGCGAAGCGAAAAGAAAAAATTACTATAGAACTTTCGAGATCATTGCCATAACCGGGAATGGCCTGACCCTGCAGGATAATGACGGCAATGTCATTGAAATCGATAAAGACCCCGGAGATTTTAAGGTGGGGTATAATGTCAGGTATGACAGTGTCCGCAAAAGACTGCGGGCATATCGCTGGCAGGAATATAGGGTAATTGCAGTTTCAGGCAACAGCATAACGCTGCAGCACAAGACAGGCGATATCCTCTCTGTAACAGGTAATTATGCAGGGAAATACGAAATCGGTGACCAGGTGCGTTATGACTCCATTGGCAACAAACTGCAGACGCATGATGAGTCCGGGCAATCGAAGCAATATACTGTTGTTGCAGCATCCAGCAATAATATCACCCTGGAAGCTAAAGATGGGCAGAAAGTAATCCTGCACTTGGATAATAATTTATATCAAGAACGCAGAGGTATGTATATTGGGAAGTATAAAGTTGGGGACCTGGTCAGGTATAATGCTACCACCAATAAATTAAAAAAGGGTGTATTACGGACATATGACTGGCAGGACTATGAGATTAAACAAGTTTCAGAAGACCAACTTATACTGGTCAATAAAGACGAGGAAGAAATGATTCTGGAAAATACGTATGGCTCTAAGTTTCATACAGGCGATTTAGTTAAGTATGATCGTTTAAACAACCTGCTCAAGAAGGTACGATGAGGCAGGTTGTGGGCAGCAGATTTCCGTGTAGGGAACTTTAAAATGGTACTTACTATTTCAGGCATAATGCTGATGTTCTTCGGATTGGTAGTCAGCATCGTTTTCTGGATACCCAGTATATTTGACAGGAACAAGATTCGAGAAGTGATGGGTAAACGCTACCCACTTGTTTATGTGGTCTATATTGCCAATGGGCCGATGCTTTTTCTCTTCGGACTTTTGCTTGTCATCTGGCCGAAAGTTTGATGTCGTGATATTTTTTTTACAACCATGTGGTGGAAAAAAATATTTTTATGCTTATATATACAGCAGAGGATAATATTACAGAAAAATTTTTCGGAATAGGAACTTAACAGGAAACACCATGGGTAGCTGACAAAGAAAACAAGTATCTCCGGACGAGATGCATAAAATATGGATTGCGGTAAAGCCTATTGTTTTAGGGATAGTGGGATTTTGTTTTTTTGTCTGGCTGGTTTATCAGCTGTGAAAAAACAGCAGTTGGAAATTATTTTCTTTCACGCAATATAAAAGCCGTACACCAGGTTATTGGGATGTACGGCTTTTCATTATCCAGCACTAACTTGTTGTTATTATATTACCCCAATAGATTTGGATCTTGGGCGACCTTTCTTACCAGTTCCCTGTAATCCTGGGCTCCGTTGCAACCCGGTGCATATTCATAGATGGTCTTTCCATAGGCAGGTGCTTCGGACAGCCTTACATTATACCGAATAGGCTGACAAAGCCTTTCACCATAAATCTTGCTTATCTTATTGAGTATGCGCGAGGTTTTTTTAACCCGCTTATCTTCGAAAGTCGGCAAAATATATTTCAAACCGAGTTCCGGGCGATATTTCTGAATAGCGGAAATGGACCGCAGAAACTCACTGAGTCCTTGCAAAGACATGATCTCAAGAGCAACCGGTATCATTAACTCGTTGACATAAAAGAGCACATTTACTGTCAGCGGGTCCCAACCAGGGGAAGTATCGACAACGACGAAATCAAAAATCTTGTCCACAGGTTTCAACGCTTCACTGACAGTCATCTCGCCGCCATAATCCTTGCGGTCTATCATGCGTTTGATTCCTGCAAGAGCCTTACCGCCTGCCAGGAGCCACAGGTTATCCCGGGCCTTGGTCAAACATTCTTTAAGGGAAAGTTCTCCGGTAACAAGCTCGGTGAGGCCGGCTTTTGGTTTTACACCCAGCATGAAACTGTCCTGTCCCTGGGTGTCTGTGTCAATGAGTAATACCTTAAACCCGGCAAGTGCCAGGCCGGCAGACAGGTTTATGGAAGTGGTGGATTTGCCGACGCCGCCCTTGCTCAAGGAAACACCAATTTTCCTGGCAACAGTATCACCTTTCTTGACAGGTTTCTGTTTCCTTTCCTCGACCGGTCTTTTTATATTAAGCGCAAAGGACTGTCCACAGCTTGTGCAGCGGGCCTTTGTCGCATTGGCAGGAATCTTTTTTTCGTCAATTGTATGCTTTTTTTTGCAGTGGGGACAAATGACAAGCATTCTACCGCCTCCAAATATTTGAGTTATTATAGCGCAGCGATCCTATCAGTTCAGTTTCGTGTTTTCTGCATTAAAGTGCGTATCAATCTGCTATTTTTTCCCTTAATTGCAAATTCCTGCAAGATCATGGCAAGGGACTGATTCACAATTTCTGACTTTGATATTTTGAATTGTAAATCTTCAGGCATAAGCGAACGGATGGTCATTTGGGCCATGTTTAAATTTTCAGAAACCTCTTGGGATAAATAATGTGTAGTTTTTAACTTTCTTTTTTGGGTGTTGATTGCGGCAAAAGTAACCTTTTTTGTCTTTGTCGGCAGGTTGTTGTTTTTAACAGGAGATTTTTTTGAAGGCACACCTTCGACTAATCTCTTTAATGCATTAAGCTCTTTTTTGCTAATAATACCTTCAGATGATTTGCCTACGAGCAAATCGTAAAGTACATCATGTTTCTTGCTTTTTGATAGATTAAAAAAATTATGATTCATTGGGCACCAGAATTAATTAAAATCGCATAATTTAATGCAATAATGGTGCCAATTACTCTTCATTGAATATTTTTACCCGCCAGGATTGCAGGTATTCCAGTAATTTTGCTTTGGTCTTCTTATCAAAATTCGTAAATTCTATGCCGCAGAGAAATTCTTCTGGTCCCGAAGGGCTGATATGGACGACTTTTCCCTGGAGGTCATGAACCATACCTTCAATTTTCAGTTCAATCGGCAATTCGTCTTCCACTGAAATAAAGATATCCTCGGGGCTTAACCGAATTCCAATACCGCTGTCGCCGACGTCTATTACCTCGTATGGGACATTATTAATCTTGATGGAAACGTCGTCATTGCCCGTGACGCTGATTCTAAAATATTTCCGCATAATTTCTTGCAAATCCATAATTTTCTCCTGAGTTGGTTTGGGCTTGCAAACATGTTGCCAGAGAAATAAAGAATATCACATTGCATATTACACTTTGATTACAGGATGATAAACTTTTTTTTTCATTTTATGACAAGCCATGTCTATTAGAAGCGAATCTTTCGCCTTTTGCATTTGGCAATCAGGAAATCATTTTTCCAGCCAGCTGGCCGCAGGCCGCTGAAATATCGGCTCCCCGGCTGGAGCGGACCAGTACCGTGTATCCCGCTTTCCAGAGTGTTTTCTGAAAAAGTTCAATTGTCTTATCCGCAGGGCGCCGGAAGGGAAGTCCTGCTGATTCATTATAAGGCAGCAGGTTGATTTTGCATGGTATTCCTTTAAGCTTATGTGCCAGCATTGCAGCATCAGCTTCAGCATCATTGAGGTCCCTGATAAGAATATATTCAAACATGATGCGTTTGCGTTTGGGCATGGGGAAGTTCCTGCAGGCCTCAAGCACTTCATCCACCGGGTATTTTTTATTGATGGGCATTAATTGTGATCGTATTGAATCATTTACGGAATGTAGGGAGACCGCCAGATTTACCTTTGTTGTCTGCCCCAGTTCTATGATTTTCGGCACCAGACCGCAGGTTGATACGGTGATCCTGCGCTCGGAAAAATCCAGGCCGCGCTGTTCGGTAAGAATATCAAGGGCAACTAAAAGATTATCGAAATTTGCCAGGGGTTCACCCATTCCCATGAAGACTATATTGTTTAATCCCGGGGTGGCATCAGTGGTCGCATTGAGCCAGTCCCGGGCCCTGATGACTTGGCCGACAATTTCTCCCGGGGTTAAGTTGCGTTTGAACCCAATACCACCGGTCAGGCAGAATTCACAGCCCATGGCACATCCTACCTGGACTGAGACACAGAGCGTATTCCGTTCTTCATCAGGGATAAGCACGGCCTCGATGTAATTATCATCCTTAAGTTTAAAGCCGAATTTGGCTGTGCCATCATTTGAGCGCTCAATCTCAGCTATTTGCGGCCAGGCAAAACTTGCCCGGGCTGCAAGGCTTTCACGCAGATCCTTGGGGAGATCAGTCATATTTGAAAAATCAGTAACATTGGGCCGGTAAAGCCAGGCGAAAACCTGAGTGCCTCTGAATTTCGGTAATCCCAGGCTTACAAGAAAATCAGTCAATTGCGGCAGGGATAGATTGGTGAGGTCCGTTTTATTCATAAGGCAATCAGAGAGCTCTCAGGTATTCAGCTTTGAGATTTTGCCTGCCGGCAAGCCCATCTGCAATTGTTTGCAGTATCCCTTCCTTATCCTTTGCCAGTCTGCCTGCGATTGGCAGATAGTTTGAGGCATGGTTAGCCTGAAACTGAACCCTTTCAAGAGTAATGGATTGCACCAGTATCTTGAGTTCTTCAAGGAGCATTTTCTGGTCAGGCAGCTGGAAAATCCCAGCGCGCACTTCATTGCACAAAGGGGTATTTTCAAGAAGCATCAAGGTTAAGGCAGCTATCTGATTCGGCCTCATGCTTGTCAGCACCCGGCCTGTTTCCCTTGCATGGAGCTGGGATTGCGACAAACCTGCAATGCCAAGCAGGACAGTGACCGACAAGAAAAGACCCGCATCACGAACCATTGCAGCAGCTGTAATCATCTGCTCTGCGTTGACACCTTTTCTAATACTTTTCAGGGTGGGATCGTGGCCGCTCTCAAGCCCCATATAGACCCTGTGCAAGCCAAGCTCTTTGAGTCTTTTTAGTTCATCAACCGTTTTTCTGAGAATACTTTTCGTGTTGCCGTAAAGGCTGATGCGGTTAACCCATGGAAGATTTTGCCTGATAGCGGAAAAAATTTCCACCAGCCTGGGAGTAGGGATGATCAGGGCATCTCCATCGGCGAGGAATACCCTTTTTTGTTTTTTGCAATAGCGGGCCGCAAATGCAATATCGTCATTTACGGTTGCAGCGTCCTTGATACGAAACCTGACGCCCTTGTAGGCTCCGCAGAATGTACATTTGTTGTGTGAACAACCAACGGAAACCTGCAGGATAATAGAGTTTGCCTCGCTGGGAGGGCGGATTATGTTGCCTTCGTAATGCATGGTATTGTTAACCCGAATAATTAAAGAGCATAAAAAACCCAATTGTATGGAAATGAAATCTTTATTTAATCCAATGGTCCGACAATCCCAGGATTAGCAAATCAACCGTTGTTCTTGGCAAACTCCTCCATGAAGCGCACCAGCTTTTCGACGCCCGCGCGTGGAAAGGCATTATAAATGGAAGCGCGGCACCCTCCAACAGAGCGGTGTCCTTTGAGACCGTCAAGGGACTGAGCTGTAGCCTCCTTGACAAATTTTGCTTCAAGTTCAGGGGTGGGCAGATTAAAGGTGATATTCATCAGAGAACGGGAATCCTTCCGGGCATGTCCCCTATAGAAGCTGCTTCCATCAATGGCCTGGTAGAGGAGGGCACCCTTGTCCTGATTCATTTTTTCAATGACAGGCAGTCCCCCCATTGCATGAAGCCACTTCAGAACCAGCCCCATGGCATAAATGGCAAAGCATGGCGGAGTATTGAACATTGAGCCTTTGTCCGCATGGGTCTTATAACGGAACATGGTGGGAATATTTTCCAGAGTTCTGTCGAGAAGGTCTTCGCGGATAATAACCACAGTGCAGCCTGCAGGACCCATATTCTTCTGGGCTCCGGCGAAAATCAGGCCGAAGCGGCTTACATCAATCGGTCGTGACAGAATATCCGAGGACATGTCGCAAACCAGCACCTTATCCGTTTCCGGCATGCTCTGGAACTGGGTGCCGAATATGGTGTTATTGGAAACAAAGTACAGGTATTCAGCCCCAGGAGGTATGGTGTAATCAGCGCCAGAGGGCACCCTGTCAAAATTGGTGTCTTCACTGCTATAGGCGACATCAACAGTGCCAAAATACTTTGCCTCCTTGATCGCCTTTTTAGCCCAGGTTCCGGTATTGAGGTAAGAGGCTGTTTTCCCTGGCCCGAGTAAATTCATCGGCACCATGGCAAACTGTGTCGAGGCTCCGCCCTGCAGGAAAAGAACCTTGTAGTTCTGTGGAATGGACAGCAGTTGACGGAGCAGCGCTTCACATTGGTCAACAACCCCGATGAATTCCTTGCTGCGATGGCTCATCTCAATGAGCCCTATTCCCCTGTCATTGAAGTTGACGATATCTTTTGCAGCCTGGACCAGGACCTCGTAGGGCAGGGTGGCAGGACCGGGGCTGAAATTGTAGATGCGGTCAGGCATGGGATATATCCTCCATAATGTGGTTTACATGTGAACAGCCGGGAAGGCGTACAGGGTAGTGAGTTCTACCATATAGTCTGCTGGCGCAGGGCCTCGTAAAGTACAATGCCGGTGGCATTGGCCAGATTAAGGCTTCTGATTTTCCGGTTGCTCATGGGTATTGTATAACAGCGGTCTATATACAGCCTTATGACCTCTTCCGGCAAGCCTTTCGTCTCTCTGCCGAAAATTAGAAAATCACCCGGCTTGAATTGTGCCTTGGTGTATGGCTGCCCTGTTTTCTTGGTAAAAAAATATAATTTTTTTTCGTCCTGGGCTGATAAGAAAACATCGAAGTTTTCCCAGTATTTGATTTGTACATATTTCCAGTAATCAAGTCCTGCCCGTTTCAAGTGTTTGTCATCGGTGCTGAATCCCAGCGGTTTCACAAGATGAAGCACAGTGTCGGTTGCGCCGCACAGCCTCGCTATGGTTCCGGTATTAGGAGGGATCTCTGGCTCCACGAGCACAACGTTGAATGGGGCAATAGGCAACATTGAAGGTTTTACAGAAAAGAAATCGTATTATTTCCGGACAGGGTTACGTTCTTAACCTGCAATATTTTGCCGTTCGTTTTTGAGTTGAAAAGTTCGGCAGTCCTGGAGCTTGCTTTGAGAAAAAGAGCCAATTCATCATCCTGCAGTACAGTTTTTGCCTTGAATTTAATGGAGAATGGATTCCTGAAAACACCGTTGTACTTGATACGATAATCAAGATGGGGCCCTGTTGAAATGCCGGTGGAGCCCACATAGCCGATAATATCTTTTTGGGCTACGGAACTGCCGTTTTTCAGCCCTTTTTTATAGCCGTTCAAATGGCCGTAATAAGTCTTGTATCCCCCGTTATGGTGCAGGATAATTGTTTTGCCGAAACCTCCCTTTCTACCGATATATTCAATTTTGCCATCGGCAGTAGCCAATACCGGCGTACCTTTCGGGGCTGCAAGGTCTACTCCGAGATGCGGTCTTACTACACCGTCAATCGGGTGCTTGCGTCTCATGGTGAATCGTGATGTTACTCGGCCAAAGGGGATCGGCGACCGGATAAACCAGGTTCCCAGAGCCTCTCCATTTTCATCGAAATAGCCCGGAAGAGTGTTTTCAGAAACGAAATGATACCCTTCAAACTTGACATCTTCATTTTGATAGCGGGCAACAAGAATCTTCCCATAGCCGACAAATGCATCTTCCTTGTAATATTTTTCCACCAGCAGTTCGAATCTGTCTCCAGTCCTGGTTTCCGTGTTGAAATCAACCTTGGAGGCGAATATATCGGCATAGGCATGGATGAGTTTCGGGTTTTCTCCCAAGGCTGCAAAAGCAGCGTACAGCGACGATTCAATGACTCCGGCAATTCTTTCAATTCTGCTTTCCAGGTGAACCGCCTGTTTGCTTGCCTGATAGGTACCATCTTCGCCGGGCTCAAGTACATGGAAATCCAGGAGTCCGGATGCATAAGTTGCCTGGGCAATTGAATTGTTCTGGTCCAAAAAAACTGTAAAGGTGTCACCCGGCTGCAGCATCCTGAAATCAAGGGTTTTGGCAAAGCCTTTAATTAAATCTGCTCTGACGGTATTTATTAAGTTAAGGCGTATCATTGCCCCATCGAAGCTTTCACCTTGCCGTATTTCCCCGGAAATTTCAGTATAATCAGTATAAGAAGTTACTGGTGTTGCCGGGGCTTGGGATGTTTCCGCTGTTACAGCAGAATGTAAATCAGGGATAGGGTTGGGGCTGGAGGCAGTATTTTGTTTTGTTGCAATTGCTGCAATGGGAGTAGCAATCGCCTTGTGGCTGAGTTCACCATTGGAATGAAGCAGTAAAAGGACGAGTCCAATCCAGAATGTCAGGCATACAACCAGGCTTGTCAGTATTTTTCCAGATTCCATAAATAAATGATTGCCATATCACAATTGAAATTTTAATAGTACATACAAAAATTAAAAACTCTAGTCTGCATAAATTATTTTTCTGTAAAAAGAATCGTTGTGGTTTTCTAACAACATCTGAATTGTATTACAAGTTTGTTTTTGGGGTGGAAATATAATAAACTCGCTATATATAGCAATCCAAACGGAAACAATGTTGCTTTTTTGGTAATAAAGTTTACATTGTGCAGTCTTATGGTTTTACAATTTAATTTCATGCTGCGTTCATAAATTAATGGCATTAATCGTTCAAAAATATGGTGGCACATCGGTCGGCAATCCTGAGAAGATAAAGGCCGTTGCCGAACGGGTTCTCGGTTACAGCCGCCAGGGACACGAGATGGTTGTCGTCCTCTCTGCCATGTCAGGTGAAACCGATCGTCTTATTACACTTGCAAATAGTGTGCAAGATCAGCCTGACACCCGTGAAATGGATGTTCTGCTTTCAACCGGCGAGCAGGTGACCATATCTCTTTTTGCCATGGCAGTTAAAACTGCGGGGTATGATGCCATCTCTTTTCTCGGCGACCAGATAAAGATACGCACCAGCAGTATGCACACCAAGGCAAGAATCCAGTCTGTTGATACGGATAAGGTTAAAGGCCATCTTGCGCAAGGCAGGATTGTAGTTGTCGCAGGCTTCCAGGGGGTTGATGAAAATGGCGATATTACCACCCTGGGAAGGGGTGGATCAGACACAACTGCAGTTGCACTTGCAGCAGCCCTCAAGGCCGATCAATGCGAAATTTTCACCGATGTCGATGGGGTATATACGACCGATCCCAATATCTGCACTTCAGCCCGTAAGATCGAACGCATCTCCTATGACGAAATGTTGGAGTTGGCCAGTTTAGGCGCCAAGGTCCTTGATATACGTTCAGTTGGTTTGGCAAAACGCTATAAAGTTCCACTGCATGTCCGTTCAACATTTGTTGAAACTGAAGGAACATGGGTGGTTGAGGAGGACAAAGCAATGGAATCCATGTTGGTTTCAGGAGTCACCTATAATAAAAACGAGGCCCGGTTGACTATTTCCAGGGTACCTGATAAACCCGGTATAGCTTCAAGAATTTTTATGCCCATATCCGATGCCGGTATTGTTGTTGACATGATCATCCAGAATACCAGGGCCGGGGACCTGACCGACATGACTTTTACAGTGCCACGCACCGATTACAAAAAAGCGCTGGAGATATTGAAAAAGGTTGCCGCGGATATTGGTGCTGAAGATATCAGTTGTGCCGACGATATTGCCAAGGTTTCCATTGTGGGCGTGGGCATGCGTAACCATTCGGGTATCGCATCCACCATGTTTCATGTTCTGGCCAATGAGGGCATCAATATCATGATGATCAGCACCTCTGAAATAAAAGTCTCCTGTGTCATAGAAGAAAAATACACGGAACTTGCGGTCAGGGCGCTGCATGAAGCCTTTGCCCTGGACAAGAAAGACACTCAGTAAACCATTGCATACACGAAATATTATGAATCACAAGATAGAAATTTACGACACGACATTACGCGACGGCACCCAGGCGGAAAACTTCAACCTTTCGGTTGAGGACAGGATCCGTATCAGCCTGAAACTTGACGAGCTCGGTATAGATTTTATAGAGGGAGGTTGGCCAGGATCCAATCCCAGTGCTGTTGAATTCTTCAAGGCCATGCAGGGACAAACGCTTAAGCATGCAAAGCTTACTGCCTTCGGATCCACCAGGAATTTTAATAAACCCGTTGACCAGGACCCGAACCTGCAGGCCTTGATTGCTGCAAAAACACCCGGTATTACCATTTTCGGTAAAACCTGGGACGTACATGTCAGGGACGCTCTGCGCATTGGACTTGAGGACAATCTCACCATCATTGTCGAATCACTGCAGTATCTGAAGCCCCATGTTGAACATCTCTTTTATGATGCGGAGCATTTTTTCGACGGCTTCAAACTCAATACCGAGTATGCCCTGGCCACACTTGATAAAGCTGTGGAGGGAGGGGCTGAATGTCTGGTGCTCTGCGATACCAACGGCGGAACGCTGCCCAACGAGATTCCGGCAATTATCGAAGCTGTCGACAAACACCTTGACAGCAAGGGGTATACCATCCCCCTGGGAATACATGCCCATAATGACTCGGAAACAGCTGTAGGCAACTCTCTGGTTGCCGTTTCAATGGGTATATCCCACGTTCAGGGTACCATGAACGGTTTTGGTGAACGGTGCGGCAATGCCAACCTCACCTCCATTATCCCCGGACTGGTTCTGAAGATGAAATGTCAGGTCAATGCAGGCGAAAAACTTGATCGTTTGCATGAAACCGCCCGATTTGTCAATGAACTCGCCAATCTCCCCCATAATAAATACCAACCCTATGTGGGAAGGTCAGCCTTTGCCCATAAAGGCGGGGTGCATGTGCAGGCAGTAGAGCGCAATCCCATCACCTATGAACACATAGAACCTGAAAAGGTGGGCAATGTCAGGCGCATCCTTATTTCAGACCAGTCGGGCAAGAGCAACGTCCTGTACAAGGCAAAGAAATTCGGCCTTAATCTGGACAGCAAAGATCCGGTAGTCAGCAGTATTGTTCAGGAACTCAAAGAACTTGAAAACCAGGGATTTCAGTATGAAGGGGCTGAGGCTTCTTTTGAACTCCTCATGCGCAAGGCGCTGGGCACCAAGCACCATTATTTTGACCTCAAAGGGTTCAGGGTAATCAGCCAGAAAAGCAGCATGGATGAGCCCTCCCAGGATGAGGCCACCATCCGCATCGTGGTGGGGAGCGAAGGAGAGGTGCATACCGCCGCCCTTGGCGAGGGACCTGTGAATGCGCTGGACAAGGCCCTGCGCAAGGCCCTGACGCGGTTTTATCCGAACCTCAAAGAAATGGAACTGGCCGATTACAAAGTCCGGGTTCTGGCCGGAGAACATGGTACGGGTGCCCAGGTGCGCGTCCTTATTCAGTCACGGGACGGGGAATCAGAATGGGGTACAGTAGGGGTTTCCCATGACATTCTTGAGGCAAGCTGGCAGGCACTGGTTGATTCCATTACCTATAAACTCATGAAGGATGAACAGAAACAGGGATAAGAAAGGGGGGCCTCTTCATTCGGCAGATCATCAGCCGAACAAGAGCTCATCAGAAAATATTCTGGTTTTCCTTGTCACGGCTGTCCTCCTTTTTGCAGTGAGCGTTTTTTCAAGCCACCGACATGTGCCCCGACATATTTCTGCACAACCTGTGGACAATGTGGAAAAGTATGTCTGGTTTACGGGCTCAGCTGAAATTCAGGAAGGGCTCTATCATTTTACTCCGGAACAGTTTGAAGACAATTTTCCCGAGATTGGTTCTTTTTTCGTAGAGGGTCCAGCCCAAGAAGTAAACCCCCCGGTGCCCGCGATACAATATGATGCCGAACCACGGTTAGTGAGACTGCCGCCGGCAGTGGCAAATATTTTTTTTCTGCCGATTCCCTTAAACCGCGCCGATAAAAACATCTTAACTGCACTGCCGGGCGTTGGACCCGTGTTGGCAGAAAGAATCGTGCTGAGAAGAACGCAATACGGCCCCTTCAAGGCCAAGGAAGAACTTTTACTTATAAGCGGAATCGGACCCAAGAAATATGGAGCACTTGTTGATCGTATTACCCTGGACTGACATTATTTACCCCATAAACAATCAGCATCGCAAAGTTGGTCAGTTGGCGGAAAATCACAGAGGTGTTACAATAAAGTTAAACATTTTTTCTGTATATTCATTTTCTTTGCTTGCCTTTATGCCCTGTTTTAAGGGTGCAAAGAAAACGAATCAGCAGCGAAGCGGCGGCAGCGAAGCGGCGAAAGAAAGGGCAGCCAATCACTCGCCGTTTCACTGCTGGTCCCGCATTGCGGGACTACCCGAAGTTTATACCCCCTCGGAGTCTATCGCTTACCTGCGGGGTGCTCCTCGAAACGGCCGGGAGTTTGAAAACTCAGACACCATGTGATCAAGCCACACTGTTACGCTCAAACAGGTCGGAGGCGGAGTTTTATACCCTGTTGTTAAGGGTACTTACCTAAACGCCTTTTTCGTCCGTTTTTGTCGGCAATTATAATACTGCCGGCGATTGACAGTGGTGCTCGGCGGCGTGAAATGACAAAAAACATATTTCTCCTTTGGTTTTGTCTGCGACCCCTTCTCGCTTTGCCTAGAAACATTCTCTTTTGGGTATGGTTATTTAACTTAAATCCAAATGAACACTCCAAAACAAAAACTTCTCGTTTTATGCGGCCCGACAGCAGTGGGCAAAACCGAACTCTCCCTGGAGATTGCAGAACGGTTTTCCTGTGAGATAGTCGGTGTCGACTCCATGCAGGTATACAGGCACATGGATATCGGCACTGCTAAACCAACCCCTGCTGAAAGGCAACGCATACCTCATCACCTTATCGATATTGTTGATCCTGACGATAATTATACCCTTGGCCGTTTTATTGAGGATGCGGGTCAGGCCATCATGACAATCACGGCACATAAAAAGATGCCTCTGCTGGCAGGCGGGACAGGGCTTTATTTCAGAGGGCTACTCGAGGGCGTGTTTACTGAAAGTGCTAGTACTGCGGATGAAGATGCCTCCGGCGCGCAGGAAAAAATAAAATCCCTGCAGCAGAATCTCCGCACAAGGCTGGATACAGAGGGGAATGAAGTTTTGCACCGTGAACTCGCAGAAGTTGATCCTGAATCTGCAGAGCGCATCCACCCAAATGACAGCCAGAGGCTCCTCAGGGGCTTGGAAATATTTTACGCCACCGGCATACCGTGGTCCCTCCACCTGAAAAAACAAAGAAAAGAAAGTCCTCTGTATCAAGTTCTCAAGATCGGCTTAACCCGGCCGCGGCAGGAACTGTATGGGCGTATTGACCAGAGGGTCCGGCTCATGGCAGAGCAAGGCCTGCTCGCTGAAGTGCAAGAGCTCCTGGCCTTGGGATATGGCAGGGAATTAAAGGCAATGCAGGCCATAGGCTATCGCCATATGCTGAATTTTTTAAATGGCAGCTGGACCTGGGAGCAAACTCTCGACCTGCTGGCCCGGGATACAAGACATTATGCCAAGAGGCAGTATACCTGGTTTAACAATGATGCGGAAATCGGCTGGCATGATGTGCGGGAAAAGGGTACCATTTTTATGGCCATTGAAAATTTTTTAATCCGGGAGATCCCTTAACTGTAGCGGCGAGAATAATTTGTGAAAGAAGTTATATTCATAGGAGCAGGCACACGCGGGGCGAAACTGGTCGGCAACGAGTTTCAGCCCTATATGAATTTTCACGGCAAGACGTGTATTGAGTGCGTAGTTGAAGCTGCTATGCAGGCAAGGAGCGTGGGCGCAATAGTTATATGGGGAGACAGGAAGACCCTTGAACGGATACTTGCAGAACATGTGAGGCAGTACCGCCAATTGCTGGTGATTGTTGAAGAACGGGACAATATTGTGGAGAGTTTCTTCTTCGCTTACCTTGACTATCTTTCCCGTGATAGCTTTAGCCTGAAAAGCATGATTTCCTCCTGGGATTCCATAAAAAATGTCAACTGGGATCAGCTGCGGTATTTTATCCATAATGATCAATGGGAAAAGCAGGTCAATATCATAGTCAGTGATACTCCGCTCATCAGTTCATTTGAGCTGGATTTTCTTATTGAAAACAAAAACCGTAATGCTGACGTGATTATCGGCCGTACGGTGAGAAAGGATTACAAGACTATTCTGGAAACGCTCGGCGAGATTCCCGACAGAGGCAAATCCATAAAAAATTTCTACACGTATCGCATCGGCGACAAGGATGTTCCCCTGATTGTCAACAGTTTTATCGCCGGCAAGCCTCTTAAGCTGAACGAGAATATCTGGAACCTCGCAGGCAATTTCTATGAAAACAGGACCATTATTGCCGGGCGCAAAAAAAACCTGCGCAATATTGCCAGAAACCTTCTATTTTTTAAAAGGCTTTTTTTCTCCAATCAAACCGGAGTTGAACAGCACAGTTATACTGACCGGGCCAAGGCCGCTTTTTACCTGATCAACGCCTTCAAGGCCATTGTAAAAAGTAAAAGCAACAGTGTCTATTATAGAGACCTCACAAAAATTTATGCATGTATCCACACACTCGTCAACCTTAACTTGGAGTTGGATTTAAGCCACTGCTTCGGGTCTGCCTTTGATATCGACACCCAATACGAGGCTGATTTTGTCCGCAGGAACTTTTTCGCCCTGCAAAATATCTGTTATGAGTATTACAAGACCCATAACGGCCCCGAGCTTTAAGCCGATTTTACCCAACGTACAAAATGGATTTCCAGCGATCAGAAAAAAAATGGCAGTTCCGCCAAATGGATAAAGATGTTTCTGAGGAACAGGTGAAGAAAACTGCCGGTGCATTGGGTATTCCCAGCACCATTGCCAGGATCATTGCTTTCAGGGGGTTCTCTGATATACAGAATATTAAAGATTTCCTGGCGCCATCTCTACAACAACTGCCCCGTCCTCATCTTATAAAAGGCATGAGTGAGGCTGTAGCAATTCTCCTGGAAGCTTTGAAATTTCAAAAACCGGTTACTGTTTTTGGGGATTTTGATGCTGACGGGGTAACATCCACCTCGATCCTTTCCCTGTTTTTTTCCGAAATCGGTGTGCCTTTGCATACCTATATCCCAGACCGCATGACTGAGGGTTATGGTCTCAACAGCATGGCAGTCAGAAAAATCCATGACAACAATATGCAGCAATGGGGCAAGGCCGGAGTTCTCTTGACTGTGGATTGTGGAATCAGTGATGCTGATGTCGTGGATGAGGCCAAAAAACTCGGGTTTAGAGTGATTATTACCGACCACCATAAACCTCCCGAAAAACTGCCCAGGGCCGATGCAATTCTTAACCCCCTGCAGCCGAACTGCCCGTTCCCCTGTAAAAACCTGGCCGGGGTAGGGGTGGCTTTCTACCTGCTGCTGGGGCTGCGTGCCGAATTAATGTCAAAGGGCTACTGGCCTGAGGATAGAATCCCGAATCTCAAGTCATACATGGACCTGGTGGCAATCGGCACCATAGCTGACCAGGTTCCGCTAACCGGGTGCAATAGAATCATTGTCAAGGCTGGCCTGGAGATTCTCAGCCAGTTCAACCGGGTTGGCTTGCAAAAACTTCTCAAGCTAGCAAAAAATAGAAGCACGTCAGTCAGCGCAGAGGATATAGCCTTCCGTATAGCTCCGCGCATCAATGCCGTGGGCAGAATCAGTTCTGCGCACAAAGCTGTGCAACTTATGACCACGAGCGTTCCTGAAGAGGCGCAACAGTTTGCCGCAGAACTTGAAAAGGCAAATGATGCCAGGAAGAGTATTGAGGCCGGTATTTTTGCCGAAGCGGCTCATATGGTTACCGGAGAAGACCTTAATGCTGCAAATTCCCTGGTGCTGTATAAAAAAGAATGGCACCAGGGTGTTCTTGGTATCGTTGCCAACAGACTGAGCGACAGGTTCAACCGTCCCACCATCCTTCTCACAGACTGTCCGCCGGAAGATAATGGTGAACCACAAAAACTGGTTAAGGGCTCCGGGCGTTCCATTGAAGGGGTTGATATGCACGCGGCAGTTTCAGCCTGTCAGGAAATGCTGCAGCGGTTCGGAGGCCATGCCGGTGCCGTGGGACTCACGCTGCCCGCTGAAAATATTGAAATATTCAGGCAACGATTTGCTGCAACCATTGGGGCACAATCCGAAAAAGGCACCTTAATCCCCAGGCTCTATATTGATATACAAACAACTTTACATGATCTTGCTGACGAGGAATTTCTTGCAGCGTATACTGTCCTGGCCCCTTTCGGATCAGGCAACCCGGAGCCGGTTTTCTGTATGAAATCACAAAGACTTACAAAGCCCCGACTGGTAGGCACCAAGCATCTCAGGTTCACCATTGCGAACAACGGCAAACAGGTAAACGGCATCGGCTTTGGTTTTGGCGATCTGGCAGCTGCATCACAGAACAGCCTTATGGACCTGGCTTTTACATTGCGCTTAAATTCTTACATGGGACAGGATAAATGGGAACTTAACCTTGTGGACGTGCGACCATCAAGTGCCTGACAACCTTCATTTCACGTAGACCCTCCGACGCTATATTTGCCCTTGACAAACTAGGTATTTTTACCTAGTGTTTCCCTGTGTCAGAAATGATATGCATTTTTACATAAAAAACCTCTTCAGCAGAGGAGGAAATTCTTTAATGATTCAAAAGTGTTGTTTGAAAAAAAAACCTGCAATAGTTTGTCGTAAACTCTTTGGAGGTTTTACTTTTTTGGGTCCATGGCTTGCATGATTTATCGATAGAATGCATATGATATTTTTCAGCAGATGACTCTAACTACTCTAATTGTACAGTGTTAAAATCCAGGTTAGGGGTGACAGCTATGAAGACAGATCAGGTAATCGGACATTTTGCAGGCCAGGCCAACCAGTATGAAAACCTCATGGAACGGCTTGTTCCGCAATACAGGAAGCAGCATGAAATAATTTATGAATTACTGCCTGAGAGTTCAGATGCGCAGTCGAGGGTACTCGATCTTGGCTGCGGCAATGGGATGTTGTCCGAACTTGCGCTCAAAAAACTTCCCAATGCCTATGTTGTCGGCTTTGACCTCACCCCCAAAATGCTGGAATCCTACGAACAAAACCTTTTCGCATACCGAGGAAGATATGAGTTGATGCTTGGTGATTACCGTTTTGACTCAATTGGCAGCAATTATGATATCATTCTTGCAGGTCTGACCCTGCAGCATCTTACCTGGGGTGAACGCAAAGACTTCTATAAGCTTATCTATTCCATTCTGAACCCCAATGGCTCATTCATATTAAACGATATCATTATTGATGAGGATTGGAATACACGGAAACTTCAATACAACAGTTGGATGGAATTTATGGCCTCAAACGGTGAAGATCCTCAATTCTGGCTTGATAAGCATATGACCAAGGATTATCCGGTAACCCTTGAAGACCATTTTCGCTGGCTTGAGCAGGCAGGGTTTTTGAAAACGGACTGCTACTGGCGTTTGCACAATTTTGCCATTACCATGGCTGTAAAATAATAGTACCTATAGCTAAGTAATTTTTTCCCTCAGCACTGAATTTTGCCCAGAGTCAGAGTTTTGTTTGGCAGTACACGTCAATGTATTAATCAATCAGCGCTTGAAAACATTTTCCTGGTGCTCTGCTCCGTACCATCCTTCCTGATTTTTTCTCCAACCGACTTTCCTGGAAATGAGGATTTGTTTTCCATAAGTCCGATGAGTCAATAATAATGCGTACTCCCGGAAAATAAGAACTGTATTTTTAAAATTGAGCGCTTAGTGAGTTTCGTAATTTGGCATAACGGCCTTTAAATACTGAATAGAAGTTTTCAGAGGCAGCTGTTTATTCCGATTTTCCGGAATAATAAAAACAAAAATTCCGGAAAATCGGAAAAGCGGTGTTTTTTTCGCAGTAAATTGATAAAGCCGGAATGACTTAGTCAATTTATGGACATTTTTTTGGGGTGTGAAATTAAAAAAATGTACACCTCTCAGTATCAAATATAGTAGAATGAAAACAGATACAAAGGATGCAGTTCATCCGGTTCCCCCCTTTTTCAGATATTTCATGGTAAAGTTTTCAAAACAAGAGGCAGCTTGAGTGAATCGTTGCTGCACTGGAATACTGTGGCAGAAAAGGGTTAAATATCCTTAATCCCGGCAAATGATACAATCTATTCTATCTGTGTTTTATTCAAACTGGCGTGAGAATTTACTATGAGTCAAACCTTTGTAATTGGTGATATCCATGGCTGCTCTGATATGTTATTTGAACTGCTGGCAAAAATCAGACCTATTGCCCAGGATGATACCATTATATTTATGGGTGATTATATTGACAGGGGAACTGATTCCAGGGGTGTCATTGATATTGTATTAAAACTCCGGGCCGAACATCACAGGGTGATCACGCTCATGGGCAACCATGAGTTCATGCTTTTAGGAGCCATGAAAGGTTATGGTCACAAAGAATTCCTGAACATGGGCGGAGATGCCACCTTGAAGAGCTATGATATTGAGCCCGGTTCGCTCAATGATCTGGCCGCAAAACTACCAGGGGCACATGTCTCCTTTTTGCAGGATCTTTTGCCATACTGGGAAGATGAAGCCCATATTTATGTCCACGCCGGATTACAACCGGGTGTGCATCTCACTCAGCAGTCACCGGATTGGCTTTTCTGGTCCAGGGAAGACTTTATAGATTCCAACTATAATTATGGTAAGAAGGTAATATACGGGCATACACCCTATGAAAAACCTAAGGTGGATGATAATAAAATCGGTATAGATACCGGGGCGGTTTACGGCGGCACCCTCACGTGCCTCGTTTTGCCCGAGAATATTTTTATTGCGATTGAAAGCAAGAAAAATAACATTTGAACAAATTTCTTGGCGTAATAATTGCATAATTTTGCTACAATATATTAGTTTGGGTGCTTTTAAAATAAAATCAAAATATTTGCGGAGGGTTACATGGTTGCGAAAAGGCATGGGTATTTTTTTTCTTTTTTTGTGTGCTTTCTTATAACTTTTACTGTTCTTGGGAATATTCAGGCCTTAGCTGAAGAGAGCACCGAAAAAGAAGTGTCCCTGCCAGAGTACCTGATTGATGTAGGCGATGCTCTGGAGATAAATGTCTGGAGAGAGGAGGAATTCATCAGGCAGGTTTTTGTCAGGCTGGACGGACGAATTTCACTGCCATTGATAGGTGACGTGATGGCTGCAGGCAAAACCCCAATGGGGCTTGCCAAAACACTTGAGGAAAAACTTGGTGAGATTATAGAAGAACCCTCGGTTACGGTTATCCTGACCGCAAGCAATAGCCGTGTATATTACATGGTAGGCAACATAAATGGCCCGGGAGCGTTTCCCTTGAATACCCCGATTAACCTCCTGCAGGCCATTGCCCGGGCCGGCGGTTTGGGAGAATGGGCTGATAAAGATCAGATTATGATCGTACGCAGAACTTCCGGTAAGGATGAAATGATTTTCTTTGATTATAAAGCATTTGTCAAAGGCAAGGACCTGTCTAAGAATATAATGATCGAGTATGGAGATACTATTATATTCTTTTAGGATAAGTGAAAATAACTGTATAGCTCCAGGAGACAAGATGAAAATAACCGTTGTTGTTCTTATATTCATTTCAGTTCTGTTCATTGGCGTATCATTCGCAAATGCAGCTTATAGCAGTCATACCAGTTTATCCGGTGGTGCTTCCCTGAGAACAGGTTATAATACCAATGTGAACAGAACTTCTGATGATGAAAAAGACCGCTGGGAGTCGACTGCCAATGCTTCTCTTTCTCTGAATCATTCAACACAGGGAGAAAAAGGGGGCCTTTCTTTAAGTGCAAGTCATACGGTTACCTACAGTGCCAGAACTGAAAAATTCTCCTGGAGTGATTTCACTCTGTTTACAAACGGCTGGCGGAATTTGTCAAGCCGTTTAAGTTGGGATTTCAGTAACCGCTTTGTCAGAACAAATGATCTGTGGGGTGATTACAGCTCTTCTTCCAGCACAAGAAACTCCAGGGATGAAGAGGAAGATGGGCCTGCCTTTTCCGACAGGAACACAAACCGGAAATTCTGGACAAATACTTTTTCCACCGGTTTAGGTTACCAATATGCTAGAAACGGCAGTGTCTCCATAGGATATGGTAACCGCATCCTTGAATATGATGATTCTGACGTTGATAACTATACATCTCACAACGCAAGTATTGGGACTTCATATCAATTTACGGACCAGTGGAACTCCAGTCTGTCATACAGCTATACGGATGCAAATTTTGACGACACCCAAGACTATACTCTCCATAATGCGGGATTTAGTGTTGGATACGCCCATTCAGTTTGGAATTCATTCTCTGCCGGAATAAATTATGCTGAAAAAAATTTCGATACCGCATCCTTTGAAATTCCTGAAGATGACAAAAATGATTATTATACGGTAAGCGGCAACCTCGGCTGGACACATGCCTTCTCACCAACTGAAACCCTGTTCATGTCGGCCGGACCGTCATATGTCAGCAGGGATAATGAAAACAGCAAAACGGCAGGAAATTTTAATATAAACTATACCAGTGCTTTTGAACATTGGTCCTGGTTTGCCGGGGCAGACGGAGGTCTGGATGACAGGAGCTTAAATGGTGATCCCGATGAGGATCTCTCAGAATATAAGAGACTGGCAGCCGGTGCCAACTTTCAGTTGGATGAAAACCTCTCCGCCGGCCTTGGAGCATCTTTTCGCGATGACGAATTTCTGAGTACCGATAACGATGATGAAGAAACATATAACGCCAACGCCAGCCTTCATTATCGTTTCATGAGGTGGTTTTATCTTTCAGGCCGTTATATGTATACTCAGGTGGTTTCTAATGATAGTGACGATGAATATGTGAATCACAGCTTTTTTGTAACGTTAGGCGCTTCCAGGGAACTGAAGCGCTGGATACACTGAACATAAAATCCATAATTCATAAAGGGCATTTTCAATATGTTGAATCAAGACCAAAGACAACAAATAAAGCGTTTCATCGATATACTTCTGCGTAGAAAGAAACTTATCATTTTCTGCTTGCTCATTGCTGTTGCTATAGGTTTGGGTAAATATATAAAATCACCCAAGGTCTATCGCTCTTCCTCCCTCATCATGTACCAGCAAAAGATTAATCCAACAGAATTGTCTCCTGATTTAAGTAAGTTTCAGGAAATCGTCAGTACGGTAACCCAGCAGATAACCAGCCGGACAAGTCTGGAGAGCCTCATCACACAGTTCGATCTATACCGGGATCTTCGGGCAAGTCTTCCCATGGAGGATGTGGTTGAAATCATGCGAAACAATCATATATCGATCAGGCCGGACACCAGGGGCAATACCTTTGAGGTGGCTTACCAGGGTTCTGTTCCGAGAACTGTTCTTTTAGTGACTAATGCTCTGGCGGCAAAATTTATTGAAGAAAATATAAAAGTACGGGAAGAAACGGTATCCGAGGTTTCAGCCTATATTAAGGATGAGCTCAGCATGGCCAAGGATGCCCTGAACAAAAAAGAAGCAGCCATGCGCGATTACAAGCTGAAATATTACAATGAAATGCCGGACCAGCGTGAACCCAATATTTCCAGGCTGAATGCCCTCCAGATTCAGTATCAGAATTATCAGAACAACCTGCAGGAACTGGCAAGAACGAAAGTGCTGCTCCAGGAACAGATATCCATGCGCAAGGATATGCTATCCCAAATGGCACAAGGCGGTAATCCGGTATTATCAGGGGCTGCTCAAATTGCCCAACTGCAGTCTAACCTCGATATGCTGCTGACGAGGTACACGGAAAAACACCCTGATGTCCGAAGATTAAAGAGCCAGATTGCTAGACTGCAGGAAGAAATGGCAACAGAAGCAAAAACAGAAAATACCGGAAATAAAAAGAAATCAGATTTTATTGATCCGCAACTTTATGAGATGCAGAAACAGGTTGAAAATATTGATTATAACGTGGTGATGTTAACACAAGAAAAAGAAAAAACCCTGGAGCATATCAAACAGTATATGCTTTGGATCGAGGCGGCTCCGGTTCGGGAAGCAGAGTGGACGGATCTCACCAGGGACTATCAACAGTTCCACAATCATTATGAAAAGCTTGTCGGACAGAATATCCAGGCTGATTCAGCCCAAAGCCTTGAAAGAAGGCAGAAGGGAAGCCAGTTTAAAATTATCGATCCGGCCCATTTCCCGGAAAAACCGTTCTCCCCCGACTTTGTAACAATAATGCTCATGGCCCTCGGGATTGGTCTTGGAGCAGGTGCTGCCCTGGCCTTGGGCCTGGAGTTGCTGGACACGTCCTTTCGGGATGCCCATGATCTGGAAAAATTTCTCGATCTGCCCGTGGCCTGTTCCATCCCGGTTATCAGAACTGACAGGGAAATAAGAATTCAATTTCTCAAATCAGCTGCCTGGGTAACCATGCTTGTCCTCTCTTTGACAATACTTGGCGGGGGTATTGCTTTACTGGTGTATAAGGGCATCGTAATTATTTAGCACATGTATAGCAAATTCTACGGTTTGTCCCGTAAGCCATTTGAGCTTACCCCTGATCCCGATTTAATCTTCCTGAGCGAAACACACCAGGAGGCCCTTTCCGTATTACTCTATGGTGTCTATAATCGAAAAGGCTTTCTGCAGATATCAGGAAATGTCGGTACCGGCAAATCGACTCTTGTCCAAGCCCTGATACAAAAACTGGAAAACAACGTCCAAATCTGTCATATTCCCAACCCCAATTTTACCGTTGATGAATTTTACTATTATATCGGAGCTAAGCTCGGGCTGGATGAATTTGACGGCAACAAGGCAAAATTTATCCTTAACCTTGCTGAATATCTGAAACAGTGCCGGGAAAAAGATGAGTTTGCCCTGCTGATCATTGATGAGGCACAGGTGCTGTCTCTGGAACTGCTGGAGGAAATCCGCCTGCTTTCCAATCAGGAATATACTGAATTCGGGGTACTGAGCATTTTTTTTGTGGGGCAGCCGGAATTAAATGCCCTTCTGAATCACAAAAAGATGGATCCATTACGCAACCGTATCGGCATCCACTTCAACCTTGAACCACTTACACTTGAGGAGACTGTTTCTTATATAAAATTCAGGCTGCAGAAAGCCGGGCGCACCGTTCTCCTGTTTTCAGCAAAGGCAATGCAGAAAATTCATGCGGCAAGCAGCGGCATTCCCCGTTCCATCAATGTACTATGTGATAATGCCCTGTTAACCGGTTTTGCAGAGCAGCGTGGTGTTATTGATGAAAACATTATAATGGATTGCGTCAAGGAACTGGAGCAGCTGGATGTTGATAGGGCACCGGCAGAAAGCGATACGATACCTACGGAACCAATATTTTCAGAGCCGGTACGTGAGGTAATAGACCAGGAGAAAAAAAAGGTAAAGCCAAGTGCACCAAAAAAGGTAGCCTTTGTTTTGGTAATAATCTGTGCCCTTTTTCTTGCAATAATTTACACAACTCAATATTGGGGAAGATACCCGGGAGCAGAACCTATAAAAACCTGGTTTGAAGAGCTTCATCCGGATGAGAGTATTTTGAAAAAAATTAAAGAACTTCTTCTTTCTCGAAAAAGTGCGGCAGAATCAAGTTCAGCAGAGAAAAACATGAGTCCTGGAAAGACAGCTGCATCATCCGGGAACCAGGAAGAACAGAAAAGTGCACAAAAGAGGCCCATGGTTGAAAAAAAGTCCACAGCAGCACCGGCAAATGAAAGTTTCCCTCCAGAAAACATAGCTCCGGAACGGATCGAAACTAAAGAAAATCCGGCCAAAACAGGTCAAACAGGTACTACACGTGAACAAGGAGTCGCACCATCAGTGACAAACATTGGAGCAGTAAATGCTGTTGCAGAAAAAAAAGAAATCAAGCTGAACCCCGGCGTCTTCGATAATGAGAGAACTATAAGTCAGGGAGGAACTGCTTCCATTGCGGGCAACCTTGTAAAGGCTGCTGGTAATGCAGAGCCAATTGAAACAAGACGATATCCTGATGAAACCGGTCATGCAGGTGCCACACGTGAAGTAAGAACCGCATCATCAGTGATAAACCTTGCCGCAGTAAATGCTGCTGCAGAAAACAATAAAATCGGGCAAAAACACAGCAGCGCCGATAATGATATCATTGCAAGCCGGAAAGAGTCTGCAGCCGTTGAAAGCCGTCCTGACACAATTGATAGTACTGCAGGGCCCATTGAAATCAGACAAAAGCCTAATGAAATCAGGAATGCAGGTATTACAAAACCAACCATGTCTGCAGCCGGAAAAAAAAATTACCCCGTAAAAGATGTTAGGGCAGAACCGAAAGCCAATCAAATATTGGGAGATATCAGATATGTAAGCATTACGGACCAGGTCGGTGGAGCTAATATACGGTCAGGTCCTTCAATGAAAGATGCCATTCTGCGTTCAGTATCTCCAGGATACCCGTTGCGGGTTATTAACGAAGAGGGCCAATGGTCCCAGGTTGAGGATTTTAAAAACAGAAAGGGCTGGATTGCCAACATTTTGATTCTGGAAAACAGTACCGCAATTTTAAAGCGCGAGAAAGGATATTTACGTAAGGGGCCGAGTTATCTTGTTGATATTGTTGCCGATATGGAATACGGTGCAATCATGCGGGTTGAAGAATCTCAAGGCCACTGGTTGAAGGTATATAAGAAAAATGGGAATGACGGCTGGATACACAAAGATATGGTCTGGCCCTGATGCAAATGGAAAAAATGCCATTCCCATGCATTATCATGCATGGGAGCCATTCTCTGGACATATCAAAATGATGTACATGACGGAAGAATAAGTTAAAATATCAAACTTTATCACCAAGCCATACAACTGGGAGAAAAATTGTGGGCAGATATTCAAAAGCACTGGAAAAGGCAAAAGATCATGATGGCAGGCAAAATGAGCCGCTTGTTGAACAGGATTATGAGGAGGCGGAATCCTCGCCGCGCGAAGAACCTGTCATGAAAGTTGAACCCACAATACCCGAAAAGGCACCTGCAACTGTTTTGCAACAGGACGACACCAACGGAGAAATTGAGGGCTGGGACATAAAGCTGCGGGAAATTATCGGCGGCAATTCTAAACAGGTGGCGGAAAGCATAAGAATGCTTCGCACCAGGATTTTTTATCCGGAATCAGGTGAACCGCCCCAGTCCATCCTGGTGACAAGTGCAATCCCGGGAGAGGGCAAGAGCTTTGTCTGCGCTAATCTGGGGGTCAGCATCGCCCAGGGCATTGAGAAGAAGGCTTTATTGGTTGAATGCGACCTGAGACGTCCCAGCCTGTCAAGTCTGCTCGGGATGTCAAATTCCAGAGGCTTGGTGGACTATCTGCAAAGTGGTACACCTGTTGAGCAGCTTATTCAGCAGACTTCCATGCCCGGACTTGCGTTATTGTCAAGCGGCAAGCCTCCGAAAAACCCTGCTGAACTTCTGGATACCAAAAAAATGGCTGCGTTAATTGAAGATCTTGAAAATCATCATCCTGACAGGATTATTATTTTTGACTCTCCTCCTATTCAGGCTGCGTCGGAGACCGATATCCTGGCTAAAAAAGTCGACAAGGTCATACTGGTTGTCCGCTGGGGCTATGCCAGAAGGGAGCATGCCAAGCAGCTGGCTGAAATGATCGGCAAGGATAAAATCATAGGGGTCGTATTCAATGCCTTTGAAATGAGCCGCCTGGGCTCGAAACTGCAAGGCTACTATTACGGTTATAAGGATTACTATTCTTCCGCATACTCACAGTATCACACGCAGCCGAAACCCAAAAAGAGATGGGGCAAACGTAAATCTTCCTGAGCCTGTAATTTGGCAATACGTGGTGTACAAAAGTAATGCCGTATTTATTCAATAAATATTATCCCCTCAGAAATATCTTTTTTGTTATCGGTGAGGGAATACTGATATTCATCAGCATCAACGCTGTAATGCTAATTCTCGGCACCTCTTCAGCAGATTTTGCTGAACTGCCGCATCTCTTGGCAAAGGCATTGCTTGTCACCATCGTATTCCAGGTATGCCTGTATTATTTTGACATGTATGATTTCAGTTCTATTGGTTCTTTTGCTGAAAACGCCACCCGCATAACCCAGGCCTTTGGTTTCGGTTGTATCCTCCTTGCCGGCGCCTATTATCTCTTTCCTTCAACTACCATATCATTCGGCACTTTTTTGATTTCCTATGCGGTAATCTGTTTATTCATAGCTTTGTGGCGTTTTTACTATGGCCTTATTCTCGAAAAACGGATGTTTACCAAACCTGTTCTTTTAATAGGAACCGGCAAAATTGCCCAGGCAATAACTTTGGAAATCATGTCCAAAATGGATTCAGGCTACAAAATTTCTGCCTTTGTCGGCAACAACTCTCCCGACTTCAGGTTTCCTCAAGGTGCAAAATTTTCGGATGATCATTTGAAAATTCCTGAAATCACACGTAATGATAAAATAGAAAAAATAGTTGTTGCCCTGGATGACCGGAGGGGACAAACACCAATCAATGAGCTGGTACATTGCAAACTTGCAGGTTTAAATATTTTATCCGGCATAGAATTTTACGAAGAGTTGACCGGTAAAATCCTTGTAAACAACATGAATCCGGACTGGCTCATTTATTCCGAAGGTTTTCAAAAGGAAAAAATCACTCTGCTCGCTAAACGCCTGATGGATTTTTCGGTATCACTTGCAGGCCTGATACTGGCCCTGCCGATTATTATAATCAGCGCCCTGATCATCAAGTTGGAATCTCCCGGGCCGGTTTTGTACTCCCAGGAAAGGGTAGGGCAGGGAGGTAAAACTTTCTGGATATACAAGTTCCGTTCAATGTCCTGCGATGCGGAAAGCAACGGCCCGGTATGGGCCCAGGAGGATGATTGCCGGATCACCCGCTTTGGTTCATTTATCAGGAAAACGCGTATTGACGAGATCCCGCAGCTCTGGAATATTTTTAAGGGGGAGATGAGCTTTGTCGGGCCCAGGCCGGAAAGGCCTTTTTTTGTAGAAAAGCTTAAGAAAAAACTTCCTTATTATTCCCTGCGCCATAATATCAAGCCGGGTTTGACCGGCTGGGCCCAAATATCATACCGCTATGGCGCTTCAGAAGAAGATGCCCTGCGCAAGCTGGAATATGATCTGTACTATATCAAAAACCTGTGTTTCCGTATGGACCTCTTGATTGCTTTTCAGACAATAAAAATTATTCTGTTCCAAAAGGGCTCCAGATAGAACCATGCCGGACTCAACTACAGATCAGTCCAAATACCCCATCCAGCCGAAGACTCTTTTCATCTGGTCGACAATTGGTATCCTGCTGTTCCTCCTCTATGGTAATGCCCTGGCAAAATGGGGCCACGATGTATTGTCCGACCCCAACTACTCCCATGGCATGTTGATACCCCTTGTTGCACTCTATCTTATTAAACAGAGGTTTGCCTTGCTGCGGCAGGCGCAGGCCATTCCCTGCAATAAAGGCCTGTTGTTCATCCTGCCGGCTTTATTATTGTTTGCAATGGGTTCTGTGGGAGGGGAACAGTTCAGCCAGAGGGTTTCATTTGTCATCCTGGTTTATGGGCTGGTCCTCTTTCTTGAGGGCAGGGAAATTGCCAGGCTCTTACAGTTTCCCATTGCTCTTTTTCTTTTTGCCATACCGTTGCCCTATATACTGTATAACGCCATCGCTTTCCCATTAAAGCTTGTAGCCACAAAAATAGCGGCAGGCACCATTAGTTTATTCGGCATGCCGGTCTTTCGTGACGGCAATGTCATTCATCTGCCCCACACTACTATGGAAGTGGTTGATGCCTGCAGCGGCATCCGCTCGCTCATGACATTAATCACCCTGGCATTTCTGCTGGCCAGCTTTCAGCTGCGATCGTTCTGGAAACGTGCCTTGCTTGTTATGCTCGCTTTACCGTTAGCCGTGGCAGCTAATGCAGGCCGGGTGACCCTGACAGGTCTGCTGACAAAATCAAACCCGGCCTGGGGCAGAGGCACACTTCATGATTTAACGGGCTGGGGAGTTTTTGTTGTCTCCTTTGTTCTGTTAATGGGTATCGCATTTGTCATGGATAGACAGAGTGTGAAATGATCAAAAATATCAGGTTTTTCTTGAATGGATGTTGCGAATTCGTGAATGCAATAGAAAATAAGCTGAATACATTATGAAAAAACAATTCTGGCTGGTGGTTTCCATTCTGCTGATAGCCTTAGTCTATTTCAGAGTCTTCACGACCATCGAAGCAGTGAACTTACCCGCAGATATTGAGAACTTTCCACAACAGATCGGCACCTATACCATGTCCGGATCATCGGAATATTCTGCAGCCGTCCTGCAGGAGCTGAAAGTAAGCAGTTATATCAGCAGGGACTACCGGGACAAGGATGGCGATAATCTTTCGCTTTATTTGGGCTATTATGAAGAGCAACGTGAGGGGTCAATGATCCACTCCCCCAAGCATTGCATGCCTGGAAGCGGTTGGAGTCCGGTGGAATCTTCGGTTGTCCCCATCAGTATTCCAGGATCGGATCTGTACGGTGAAGTGAAAGTGAACAGGATCGTCTTTCAGAAGGGAATGGATAAATTAATCATGTATTATTGGTACCAGGGACGTAACCGTGTCGTGGCCAATGAGTATATTGACAGATTTTATCTTATTCTCGATTCAATGATCAGGCACCGCTCCGAGGGAGCTCTTGTCCGTGTGATCGGCTCCTGGGATGGAAGTGGTGAATCTGAAAAAAAACTGCAACAATTTCTGGCAAGCCTTTTCCCTGTTTTGCAGCAGCACCTGCCACAATAACCTCCAAGCTATCCTGCCGTATTAATGTTGATTGTGGCTCTTAATGATTCTCAGGTTATTTTATTTTTTTTATCATGATTACAAAACAATAAATACTGGATCGGAGTCTCCCTTTGGTCGTTTATACCCCTCGAGGGGGTTTATGCCCTGTTTTTAAGGGTGTACTAAAAAGAGTGCCCTGAAAGGGTGCTTACCTCCCGCCTCCGCGGGGATGACAAACCCTACATCACTGTCACTCCCGCGCAGGCGGGAGTCCAGAATATTTAAACCTGGAAATAGTTTATAGCCACAATGTTGATTGAATATTTGGCTGATAATATACGGGCAGTCCTAATATTGTTATTCAGTATCCATCCGGAAACCCAAATTGCTTACGTTCAAAGGCTGGGCTCAAGGCATAAGACGATTAAATGCAACCAATTATAATTACATATAAATTTCCTTCAGTCTTCAGCCTTCAACCTTCAGCCTGTTTGAAGGAAACGGCAGTTTCCGTAAAAACACTATCTCGAAAAGCTCCATAATGTATCCTTACTATTTGAATTAAATATAATTTTCAGGCTTTACTGCCAGGAATTGTTCTTGACATTCTTGGTGTACCATTTTAAAAGTAGTGTTTAATTATTAACAGGGAAACACTACCTGTTGAACTTGTTCTGCCAATATATTTTGTGCCAAAATTTTACAATTAGTAATTACGCTAACGATAACGGAAAAGTTGGAATGCTGGAACGACTGACATCCGAACTTGATGCCACTAGAAAAGAAGTTGACCGCCTGGTCAAGAACCGCCATCTTTTTTATGAAGTCATGTCCGACATGGTTTTTATCTTTGATAAAAACTATAAGATCCAGGATATGAATGAAATTGCCCGCAAAGTTTTTGGTAATTTACGGGGTAAGACCTGTTTTGAAGAACTCTATGAACGAAAAGAACCATGTAAACATAACTGTCCCATCCAACTCGTTGATTCAAAAATAAAACATGATGGATGTTTCCAATCCAAGATCAGGGACATGCACATCCAGTACAGCTTTGTACCTTATACAGGGTACGATGGTGATGAACTTGTGATGATGGTGATGCGGGACATCACACAGATCAAGTCCAACGAGAAGACCATAGAAGACTTTAATACAAATCTTTCAAAGGTCCTGCAGAAAAAAATAAAAAACATCAAAGAGACGGAAAGGGTCCGTGAACAGCTTTCCCTGGAGATAAATGTTCTGAAGAAGGAGTTGGAAAGGCTGCGCAGCCCTGACCAGATGGTAGGCGAAAGCAAAAAAATCCGTGAACTTCGCGAAATGATATATCAGGTAGCGGATTCAGATGCAACCATACTCGTTACCGGGGAAAGCGGTTCAGGCAAGGAACTGGTTGCAGACCTCGTTCATAAGCACAGCGGCCGCAACGGCAAACCCCTTCTGAAGTTCAACTGCGCCTCGGTGACCGAGAGTCTGCTGGAGAGTGATCTCTTCGGTTATGAAAAAGGGGCTTTTACAGGAGCAAATTCCCAGCGCAAGGGAAAATTCGAGATTGCCGATAGCGGCACCATATTTCTCGATGAAATTGGTGATATAAGCCCTAAAATGCAATCCTCCCTCCTGCGGGTTCTGCAGAACGGAGAAATTGTCAGGGTAGGGGGAACACATCCCATCAAAATCAATGTCCGGGTAATTGCTGCCACAAATGCTGAGCTGTATAAGAGGGTTGAGGAAAAGCGCTTTCGAAAGGACCTTTTTTATCGCCTCAATGTCATCAATCTGCACCTCCCCCCTCTGCGGGAGAGAAAAGATGACATTGTTCTGCTCATCACGCATTTTATCAGGAAATACAGGAAAGCCTTTAACAAGGATATAAAGTTTCTGCCCAAGCAGCTTCTTGATAAACTGCTGCATTATGAATGGCCCGGCAATATCCGGGAACTGGAAAATGTCATCCAGCGGGCTATTCTGCTTTCCAAAAATGATACCATAACTGAAAACCTGTTATCATTAAACGGTGTGAAACAGCATGATTCTTACAAGCAGGCATCCATTCTTCCGGGGGTCGATATTTTTTCCCAACCCCTGAAAGATTCCCTTGCCGAGGCGGAGAAGATCATACTGTGGCAGGCCATGGAAGAATTCGAGGGTAATATCTCAAAAATTGCCAAAACCTTAGGCCTTGGCAAAAGTGCACTGTATGACAAGCTGAACAGGCATGATTTGAAAAAATAATTTTTCTGGTACAGATATTGCTTTATATTAAATTGATATATTTATTTATCCTGGACTAATGCTTTTGCATGTTCTTCACCTGATTGGCGAATTTCTATATGCTTTAGGGGCGACATAGTATTTAATTGATTTCACATACAAATTAACATTTCGAGCCTGGCGGTCCCAATGACAAACAATTCAACCAAAGATGATTACTGTCCGTTTTGGGATAAGTTTGGCGAAAGAACATGTCGTTTGGTTGAAAGCGGACTGTTTATACCAACCCGTGACCACATACTGCATTTCTGTGAAAATGAGTTTTTTGTTAAGTGTTATCACTATGTCAGGGGCAAAAATTCCCCTGGTCCGGATGCTTTGAACGGCAACGGTGATGAGAGGCTTCTTAAAAACCGCCGTCTCTATACCCGCATTCCCACCATGCAGAAACTAACGGTGTCGCGGTACAGTCTGGCCAAGGAAGCAAACGAGGATATTCTGGACGAAGAGGCGCTGGTGGTTGACCTCAGTCTTGGCGGCATGCGCATTGAAACCAGTGCACCCATTAATATAAATCAGATAATTTCATTTACCTTTGATGATCAGTTTCAGCCCCCCGGCTTTATTGGAAAGGGTGAAATCAGGTGGATTCGCCACGATCAGTTTAAAGACGCACCAAACAATGCCGGCCTGGCATTTGTTGATGCTGAAACTGCAAATACCGTTAAAAGTCACCTCCTGGGTATGGGTGAAAAGCTGCTGCGCCTCTCCGGCTTTTAAAGAGTGAGTTCCCTGCCTTCTGCCCCTGCACATCACCTGCCTTTATACTGAAGTTTCTTCCCCCGGCGTAGATTTCTGCCTGACAATTATTTGAGATTTTCTTTGTTTGAGACGTGCAATCGGGCGTTTTCCGGAAAACCGGAAGTCAGTTTCATTTTATCTATCTGATATTATTGGATTTCTTCAAAAATTCCGGAAAAATGGAAAGCTAAAGGGCCATATTCCGGGTTTTTGGGATTTTTTGTAGATTTGTAAGGTACAAAAGATGGCATGCAGACTTGTTTTTACTAGTCATGCTCTGTTTACTCATTTTTATTTCAGTAAATAAGTACTATGTTTTCAGTAATTTATAAAATTTTTTGGCAATCAACTTAAAGAAATATTTATAAAATAAAGATATTTTTTTATTAAGGCACAACATTTGCAAATATAGAATCAAATGATTTTTTTATGATATTTTTTATATAGGCAATTGTGACTTATTTATCTAATTAACAATCGGAAAAGGAGGAGAGACATGAGAAAATTAAGTGTATTAGTAGCAAGTTTGTTCATAGGATTCATGGTGGTGAGTGCGGCCCAGGCGGTAACGATTCCGACGTTAGGGAGCGGATACCATGGGATCGAATTTTTAAATTATGAGGTCTTTGTGAATAATAACGGCGGGATACCCAATCGTGTTGATCCCGGCGACCAGTTTTGGGGTGTTCTAGATGTCCAGGGTACTCGCCATCAAACTACAAATATTGGCGGTGGTGGTGATTATATTTGGCGCGCAGATAATCCTGGCTTCGCACCAGAATGGGAACTCTCCGGTTACTTTGCCCTTGAAGTGGAGGCAACAATTCATCTATTACCAATAACAGGAGATGATGTAACCCTCTTTTTATTTGGCCCGACAACCGACCCCAACGGAATACTGACTCAACCAAACGAAATAATGCGCATATACACAGAAGAAGATGCATATGACTTTACTGCTGCAAATCGGCTGGCCTCCGTTAATAGTGTAACAAATGGAGACCATGTATGGTCCCTGGGATTCGAATATGACCTGCCTGCTTTTCTTAACGGTGGCGCAACTACTGCGACAGGTTGGTTTTACTCAATATATGCAGGTAATGTTAGAAATATCAACGCAGGTGATGCGGCCTTAGAAACACACGCGGGTCAGAATTTCCTGCCCGGCTCCCCATTCACCCCTGTTCATGTTCCAATCTGTGATCCGAATGATGTTATTTACAATGCAGATCTTGGGGCGGGTGATCCTTGTGTCGGCAATATAGCTGCAGACTTTGGTCTTCTTGTCGACATTTTCTTTAACGCTGAAGTTACCAATGAGCAGACACCTGATGGTGTCGGTGATCTTTCTACAAAATTGTTTGACATCTTCAGCAATGATCCGGCCGTGATCTATACCCATATTCCCGAGCCGGCCACCATGCTGCTTCTCGGCTTCGGCCTCGTGGGCCTGGCAGGCGCCAGCCGCAGTAGAAGAAAGGCAGCCAAGAAGTAATATAATTGTAAAACAAACCTGCTTTTCCGAAAAAGCGTAACCGGGAGTCCGCAGTCCAGCGGATTCCCGGTTTTTTTGTGTGCTGTTTACTCTCTTGCCCTCTCTCCAGATAATAGTCTAATACCGCTCCAAGATTATCCGCCGGCAGTTTTTGTGTCTCTCCATTGGCAAAAGCCTGCTCCTCCTCCAGGTAGTCGAAGAAAAAGGGCAGGGTGCTCAGGGCCCGCCTGGTAAGCTGTGACACGAGCGGCTCTACCAGACGACTAGATAAGCAACTTTGAATAACGGCAGCGGTATTGTATGCAGCCACGTGGTGACTTTTTGCAATAAATGGATCTTAGCAACTCTCAGGTATCGGTAATTGGCTGTGCAGGTTGCACAATGTAACCAATTTGACAAGTCGTTTCGGTAAAAAATGTTGAAGTTATTAAAAAA
>CAMYKS010000017.1 GCA_947259115.1 uncultured Desulfobulbaceae bacterium
GCCTGTGCAATAATGGCATTGGTCATGGAAAGTATTGGCTGGGTTGAACGGTAATTCTCCTCCAGCTTGATGATCCTGGCATTGGAGAAGATACGGGGAAAGTCCATAATGTTGCGGAAATCCGCACCGCGGAAACTATAGATGGACTGTGAATCATCACCCACCGCCATGACATTGTTATGGGTGAACGCGACCAGGCGCACAATTTCCGCCTGAATGGCGTTTGTATCCTGGTATTCATCCACCATCACATATTGGAAGCGCTGGGATACCTCCTGCCGGACCTGTTCATTCTCTTTGAGCACCTGCTTCAGATTGACCAGAAGATCATCATAATCCATCAGGCCGTGTTCAAACTTGAACTTTTGGTAATGTTCATGCAACAAAATTATATCGCCTAAAAATTCCTCCAGATGTTCATACTCGTCATAGAGCAGGCTTTCCAGGTCCATGGACGTGTTGATCGCCTTGCTTATCATATTGAGTATGACCCGTTTTGTGGGAAATCTCTTGCCGGCCCCGGCCAGGGACAATGATGACTTGAGTATATTTATGATACCCTCGGCATCGGAACGGTCGATGATGGTAAAATTGGGAGAATAGCCTATATGATAGCCATAGCGCCTCAGCAGCATATTTGCCATGGCATGAAACGTGCCGCCGGCTACATCCTGGCAGGATTCATCAAGCAGGAGGCTGGCGCGTAACAGCATCTCCTGGGCTGCCCGGCGGGTAAATGTGAGAAGCAGCAGGTTTTCCGGCAGCTTGCCCAATTCCAGGAGGTGCGCCACCCTGTAAACCAGAGTGCGAGTTTTACCGCTGCCGGCACCGGCAACAACAAGCAGGGGGCTATCCAGATGCGTTACCGCCTCATACTGGGACGGGTTAAGATCCTGCCTGCTGATTGTCCTTTTTATTTCAGAATCCGGCTTGCCCGGCTCTGAAAAAGTACTTCCTGGAAAGAGGGGATTTTGCATGGCCGCTACTGTAACACAGACCTAGTTGTCGGGCCATTTTTTTTCAAAAGCATTCACATAACTATTTTATTCCAGTTGTATGTTTGCATCCGCAAGGAAGAGCGTGTATAATTTTTTGTGAATTCAGTAGTAAGTGAATCCCCTCCAGCATAGCTGGAGGCCTCAGGAGGCCCCCTAAAAGGGGGCGAACTACTTCCTGGTTTGAATATCGAATATCGAACAAGAAATTTTGAATGATGAAATTACACAACTGGAAAAACTATATAACTTCATGAGTTATCTTCTCTAAGGTTCAAGTAACTCTTCTCTAAGGTTCAAGTAACTTCTGGAGAAAAGAAGCAAATGCAGTTGCTGAACTTGTTTAACTCCTTCGATATTCTGCGGTTCCTTGTTCGATATTCTGCGATTCGGTTTTTTATTATCCCGTTCAATTTCTCGCCGGATCGGTTGAATCTATCCGGGTCCACCACCAGAGGTGGTGGGTTTATGAATAACTAAAATAATGGAATATTTCCGGTTACCCGCTCATGACGCACACTGATATAAATGATATTTTCACCCAGGAAGTCTTAAAAGGGTTCCTGCCGCCGGAACTGTCCGGTGAATTCTTTGATGCCCTGTACGGTGATGCTGATGAGGGCGCCTATGATATCAAGCTGGCATTTAACAATTACGATTCTGATGGGAAAATGCTGTTCTTTGATCTGGAACTGCATGAAAGGCCGGAAAAATGTCTGGCCTGCAACCTGACCTATGGCTTGCCGGAGGTGTTCTCCTGTCATCCATTAATCAATATCCGGGGTATGGTTGAAAAAATTGAAGAACACCTGGGGGGAGAATTAAAATGCGTTGACTGGAAGCTTGGCCGCACCCAGACCCCGGCCTCAAACCTGCACATTATTCCGTTGACGATACGGCTGGGGTAAATAGCAAGTTATAAGTGATTAAAGTTTCGAGTTACAAGTGACTAAAGTGAGCTAAAGTTAACTTACATAAAAAACCTTACATTTAATTTATACCCAATACATTTTTTATCACTTTGGGCACTTTAAACTTTAGGCACTTTCACCTTTACCCACCCCCCCTTGAAGCCGCAAATTTTTCAATCTACAATCTTCAATCTTCAATTATCTCCACCCTCACCAGCCCCCGCACTGAATTACCCACGAAAACGGCATCAGCCTGCTCAACGTCTTTTTTTGTAAGCGTCTCTTCCACAACCAGTTCGGGGTAACTCAGCAGCAGGTATTTTCTGAGCACTCCGGGCAGCAGGCCGCAGGAGACAGGAGGTGTGTAAAGCCTGCCGCCTTTTTGTAAAAAAACATTGGTGTAGCTGCCCTCGGTGACCTCCCCTTTTTCATTGACGAAAAGCACCTCGTAATACCCCTTCCTGTCAACAACCTCTGTGCGTTCATCATCATAGAGCTTGCGCAGGGTGGTTTTATGAAAGAGGTACGGTGAGCTTGAGTCTGTATTCCTGCTGGAGAAAATCACCCTGGGCAGGTCTCTGTCAGTTTTCTGCTGCATTACTGCTGCCGGATCAATCTCAGGTATAGTATGATCAGTCAATTCAGAGTGCGTTAATTCAAACTCCCCTGATCTTGCCAGAGCAAGTCTTACCCTCTGGTTTTTCACAGCAGTGGCTTTGGCAAATTCTTCGGCCAATCCATAAAGGGCTGTTTTGGCTTTTGCAAGCTCTAACGAATAGGAAAAATAACGTGCTGATTCGGCAAGCCTGTCCAGGTGCAGGTTGAGGGACCAGTAGCCGGATTCCGGCTGCCAGAGCATTGTTTCTATGAGTGTGAATTCCGGTGCCGGCCTGGTAAGAAATCGTCCCTTCAGGTTGCATTCCTCCCATTCTCCCTCCGGATCGGAATCCCAGACAATGCCTGAACCGATTCCCATTTCTCCTTTACTTCCCTGCAGGACAACGGTGCGGATCGGCACATTGAAAACAGCATCACCATCCGGAGACATGAACCCTATGGCCCCGGTATAGACACCGCGGTCTTCAATTTCCAGTTCCCGGATGATCTCCATGGTCCTGATCTTAGGCGCACCGGTGACCGAGCCGCAGGGAAACAGGGCTGTGAACAACTCCTGCAGGGGCACAGGAAGCTTAACTTTCCCCCTGATGCTCGAAGTCATCTGGTGCAGCGTTTCATAGGTTTCCACTTCAAACAGGGACTGTACACTCACTCCTCCCATGCGGCTGAGACGTCCCAGGTCGTTGCGCAGCAAGTCAACAATCATGACATTCTCGCTGCGGTTCTTGATATCATGATGCAGAAAGTCAATAAATTTCCTGTCCTCGGAGAGGGTCCGGCCCCTGAGCATTGTGCCTTTCATGGGCCGCACATCAATAACATTCCTGTGTTTTCTGAAAAAAAGCTCGGGAGAGAATGTGAGAATTGTTGTGTCACCGCTTTTAATCATCCCACCGTACGAAACACTCTGGTTCCGCCGCAGGCTCCTATAAAACTCAGAAATTGACCCTGAAAAGTCAAATTGCATCTTGAGTGTATAGTTGACCTGGTAAGTATCACCGCTCGCAATATAGGCTTTGATTTGGCGAATTGCCTCAAGATACTCTTCCCTTTCCAGGTTCAAGCGCAGGTTATCAATGCTGAACGTTGCTCCTGATTTCAGACCATTTCCTGCAGGCCGGGAAGAACGCCCTGTAAAGGATTCAGTCTTATGATCATAAATAGCGGGCTTGTTGAATACACCCAGATCGGCAAGGGGCAAGGGTCCAGGTGAGTTGTTCGATGGCTCTCGCGGCTGGAAAGACCTGGCCAGGCTTGGTTCCAGCATATAACCGAATTCATATCCTATATACCCTGCCAGAAAAAACCCCTGCTCCAGTTTCTCCTGGGCCCTGTTGAAAAAAATCCTCGGATCATCTTCAGGATTGCAAACCAGCCTTTCCACAAAATCCAGGAAAAGATAGGACAGATGGTTTTCAGGAGTCATCCGTGTTGACTCAAGAAAGACAAACGACTCTTTGCCGCTGAGTTCTGATAGCAGAGACTGCAAAATTTTGTCTGAAAACGGTTTTGATAATTTCATTTTATAATTCGCCGGAACGTGTCCGGATCACGATAATAAAATTGTAAGCTTTTCGGCTTTGAGATGCTACCTAAAGAGCCGCTAAAGTTCAACTGCAAAAACCTGGATTGTGATTCCTGCAGACCTGTTTATACCCTGCCAAACAATATTTTAAATTGGGCCGGCAAAAATGTAAAAAGCGCCTGGAACAGGTCCTGTCATATACGTTTCTGTTTTTCCCATGCAAAGTATTGCCAGAACAAATTGAAAATTTTAAAAAATCACAGAAATTTACTGGCATTTCATATTCTTTTCGGTTTATACTTTCGATTTTCCTTTTTCAAGAACATGTTTTTCAACAATGAAGCGCTGAAGAACTGTCAAAAATAGCCATAAATAATAAGCAGCAAATTTAAATCATTCATTTAAAACAAGGAGTATCACATGTCTCGGAAAATGGTAACCATTGACGGCAACCAGGCCTGTACCCATGTCGCCTATGCCACCAGCGAAATCATCACAATCTATCCAATCACCCCCTCAACTCCCATGGCTGCCGAATCAGACTCCAAGGCCACGGCAGGCCAGAAAAACATCTGGGGCTCCGTGCCTGCAGTAACCCAGATGCAGTCAGAGGGTGGCGTGGCAGGGTCTCTGCACGGCTCCCTGACAACAGGTGCTTTATGCACCACCTTTACCGCTTCACAGGGGCTCTTTTTAATGATGCCCAACATGTACAAGCTGGCCGGTGAGTTGACGCCGACGGTTTTTCACATCACGGCACGCTCCGTTGCCCACCAGGGCCTTTCCATTTTCGGCGACCACGGTGATGTCATGGGGGTCCGCCAGACCGGTTGGGGCATGCTCTGTTCCCAGAACGTGCAGGAATGCCAGGACATGGCATTGATTGCCACCCAGGCATCCCTGAAATCAAGGATACCCTTCATGCACTTTTTCGACGGTTTCCGGACCTCCCACGAGATCCAGAAAATCGAGCAGTTGAGCGAAAATGATATGCGTGAAATGATCGACGAGGATCTTGTCATTGCCCACCGTCAGCGCGGTTTGTCCCCGGACCGGCCGATGATGCGCGGTACGGCCCAGAACCCGGATGTTTACTTCACCGGCCGCGAGTCTGTAAACAAATACTACGCTGCAGTTCCAGGCATTATCCAGGAAACCATGGATAAATTTGCCGCACTGACCGGCCGCCAGTACCACCTTTTTGATTACTACGGTGACCCGGAAGCAGAAGATATCATAGTCATGATGGGCTCCGGTGCCGAAACAGTTGCTGCAACCGCAGAGCACCTTATCGCCCAGGGCAAAAAAGTCGGCCTCGTCATTGTCCGCCTGTTCAGGCCCTTTGATGTAAAAGCCATGGTAAATGCCATGCCGGCAACGGTTCAGCGCATCACCGTACTAGACCGCACCAAGGAGGCCGGCAGCGCCGGCGAACCTCTCTATCTCGACATAAGAGCCGCAGTGGGCGAGGCTGTAGAGTCCTCCATCGTCAACCTGCAGCCCATGATTCTCTCCGGCCGCTATGGTCTCGGGTCTGCCGAGTTCACCCCTGCCATGGTAAAAGCCGTGTACGACAACATGTCTTCCTGGGCCCCGAAAAACCATTTCTGTGTCGGTCCTGATGACGA
The DNA here is from genome assembly GCA_947259115.1 of uncultured Desulfobulbaceae bacterium. Classification (GTDB taxonomy): domain Bacteria; phylum Desulfobacterota; class Desulfobulbia; order Desulfobulbales; family BM004; genus BM004. The sequence goes on from CAMYKS010000017.1 coordinate 5,678, forward strand.
TGTAGCCTTTACCAGTCTCGATTATGACAAATCCTACAATATTGAGGGTGACGATGTTTACCGGGCCATGTTCTTCGGCCTGGGCGCGGACGGTACGGTCGGTGCCAACAAAAACACCATCAAGATTATCGGCACAGAGACTCCCAACAGTGCCCAGGGCTACTTTGTATACGACTCCAAGAAGTCGGGTTCCATTACCACCAGCCATCTGCGTTTCGGCAAAAACCAGGTTGTGGCACCCTACCTTATCAATAAGGCAAACTTTGTTGCCTGCCATAACTTCACCTTCCTTGACAAGTATGACATGCTGGCCAACCTTGAAGATGGCGGCACCTTCCTGCTGACCACCACCTTTAAGAAAACCCAGGTATGGAAAGAACTGCCTGCCGAAGTGCAGAAGCAGCTCATCGCCAAGAAGGCCAAGTTCTATATTATCGATGCCATCCAACTTGCCGAGGCCATCGGCCTTGGGGCCCGCATCAACATGATCATGCAGACCGCTTTCTTCCTGATTTCAGGTATCCTGACCCAGAAAGAGGCGATCAAGGCTATCAAGGGCGCAATCAAGAAAACCTACGGCAAGAAAGGCGACAAGGTCGTCAACATGAACTACTCTGCCGTTGATACTGCAGTGAAAAATATCGTTGAGGTTAAAATCCCTAAAACTGCAGGCGGCCATGAGAAACCGGCCACCGTCCCTGCAGATGCCCCCGACTTTGTCAAGGAAGTGACAGCCAAGATGATCCAGGGCAAGGGCGAAGAGATCAAAGTCTCCCAGATGCCTGCGGACGGCACCTGGCCCACGGGAACCACCCAGTATGAGAAACGTAACATTGCGGTCCATGTTCCTGTATGGAAGCCTGAAAACTGTATCCAGTGCGGCCGCTGTTCCCTTGTTTGCCCCCATGCTGCAATCCGCATGAAGATTGTAAAGCCGGCAGACATGAAAAAAGCTCCCAAGAGCATGAAATCAGCTGCTGCAGTCGGCAAACAGTTCAAGGGCCGCACGGCTATTGTCCAGGTGTTCACCGAGGACTGCTGCGGCTGTACTCTCTGTGTCTATGAGTGCCCGGCCAAGAAAAAAGCCCTTGAAATGATCGATAATTCTGAAAAGGTTACCAAGCAGGAATCTGCAAATGTTAAGTACTTCCTGGATCTTCCCGAGGCAGCTAACAGCGAGATCGATCCATCCACCATCAAGGGCAGCCAGCTCCTGAAGCCGCTGTTCGAGTTCTCCGGCGCCTGTGCCGGTTGTGGCGAAACCCCTTACATCAAACTTGCCACCCAGATGTTCGGCGACAGGATGATGATTGCCAATGCCACCGGATGTTCTTCTATCTATGGCGGCAACCTGCCCACCACTCCTTACGCAAAAAAAGCGGACGGTCGCGGACCGGTTTGGTCGAATTCGTTGTTTGAGGACAACGCTGAATTTGGACTGGGTATGCGTAACACGGTCAGCAAGATGGCCTCCCAGGCAGTTGAGCTGCTGGAAGCTGCGATTGCTGAAAAAATCATAACCAAAAAAGCTGCCAACGAACTGATCAAGGCACCCCAGAAAACCCAGGATGAGATCGAAGCCCAGAGGGACAGGGTTGCTGCTTTGAAAGAAACTCTTGCAAACAGTGATTCCATTATTGCCAAACGTCTGACACATGTTGCTGATTATTTGGTCAAGAAATCCTGCTGGATCATCGGCGGCGACGGCTGGGCCTATGACATCGGCTACGGCGGCCTGGACCATGTCCTTGCCTCCGGCGAGAATGTCAACGTCCTTATCCTTGACACTGAGGTCTATTCAAATACCGGCGGCCAGATGTCCAAATCCACACCGCGGGCTGCTACAGCGCAGTTTGCTGCAGGCGGCAAGAAAATGCCTAAGAAGGATATCGGCATGATCTTCTCCACCTACGGTAATGTCTACGTTGCCAAGGTGGCAATCGGCGCCAACCCGACCCAGGCGGTCAAGGCATTTGCCGAGGCCGAGGCCTATGACGGACCCTCTCTGATCATTGCCTATGCCCACTGCATCAACCATGGTCTGAACCTGGCCAAGGGTCTTGACCAGCAGAAATTAGCTGTTGCCTGTGGCCACTGGCCGCTGTACCGCTACAACCCAGACCTGGAAGAGCAGGGCAAGAATCCGCTGCACATTGACTCCAAGGCACCTTCCATGCCGTTTGCCGAGTATGCCCTGAATGAGAACCGCTACCGCATGCTGAAGATGATGAATCCGGAACATGCTGACGAACTCATGGCCATGTCCCAGAAGGACGTGGAAAAAGCCTGGAAATTCCTGGAAGGCCGTGCCAAGGCATTGGAGCCGGGAAAATAATCAATTAATAATAAGGGGACAGTATTTAATTGTCAGCATACGAAACTGCTGACGATTGACACTGTCCCCACTCTTTAAAAGGGCGGCAAGATTTTTTTTGTCGCCCTTTTTGTTTTGCTTCGTACTCCTTTTACATTTTGAAATTTGAGTTCTCAGTTTTGAGTTTTTAACTGTTGATTGTTTCTTTTTTAAACCATCGCTCCCACACTCCCTTATATATTTTACAGAAACTATGTCAGGAATGATTCAGTTTTGACAATTATTGTCAATAATCCGCCTGGCTCACCATGTTGCAGCTCATAGAAATATTTTCTTAATTACTCTGCATACCTCTCAAACACAGGCATTGGAGATCTTACTGATGCAATTATTATAGAGTGGTATGCATTTTGCTTTATTATGCTGGATGTCTGATGTAAATTATGTTGACATATTCATAATGAGCCGTATATACAAAAAATTAGAGGTTATTATGATTGCAGACAATAGGAAAATTCAAAAAGAACAAACGAGAAACAAACCGTTCCACTTTTTTGCATTGCTGTTTTTGATCGTTGCTGGTTCTTTCTTTTTTTTCAGTTCCGGGGCACATGCAGCTTTTTCAGATACCCGAACTACCTGGTCTAATTTTACAACAGGCGGAGGATATACAGCCCCCTATACATATCTGGGACAGCCCATAGCAGACCACGAAACATCCTCCGATCCGACCCACGGCTCTGCTTCAGTTCCTCCTGCAGCGACTGATCTTGCCTCAGCCTCCCCTGGCGCACCTCCAGGACCGGAAGATACCCCATCCTATGGTTATTATGACGGCGGCACACCCTATGATCCCCTTGACCCCTCCAGCATGGAGGACGACTACCTCTTTTTCAGGATGCGGGTCAGAGGCGACCCAAAATCAGGAACCCAGGCAGCTAAAACAGATTTTAAATCGTATCACTGGAATGTACTTCTTGATATTGATGATGACGGCTACAAGGAATACTGGATAGATCTTGAGGGCTCCTATGCAAGCGGCAACAACCAATATGATCGGTTACAGATCCTCTATAACAATGATAATACACAAAATATAAGCGACCCTGCTGCTGCGCAGGTAGAACAGTTTACAGCCTATAATGTCGCAGATGCCGGTAATCTGTCACATTCACTGGTTACAACTATCCCAGATAGCTCAGGCGATTATTGGATCGATATGCAGATCCCCCTGACTGCATTAAATGATGAGAACAGCAACCAGGTGGTCTATCCTAATTCACCTGTTGGGTTCGTGTTTTCAACCGGTGCTTCCAACCAGGATCCTCTCCAGAAAGACTGGATGATGGATCTCCACTTTCTTTCCTCGTCCGACCCGATCACTTTTGGAGATATAGTTATTTTAAACGGTGAGCCGAAGCTTGAGTTTGTTGACACTGCCTTGGAAAAAGTCAGCTTTTACACAGTTGGCGACAACATCTATACATATGTGAAATATCCGGCGGGAAATACGGGTTCCACTACAAATGAATCAATCACTGTTACGGTGACCAACCCGAGCTCTGGCGACGATGAACAGCTGACCCTTTACGAATCCGGACCAAACAGCGGACTTTTTACGAATAACGGCGGTGCAACCACCCCGGTATCATCTGATGCCACCAACGGCTGGCTCCCCTATGTGACGACCTCATCCACCACAGACAGTGCTACCTGGACACTTCAATACGACAACCCCAGCGGAACATGGCTTGTTTACAAGGGTGCAGTCCAGCAGACAACCTATCCTGCAGCTACTACCGGTACCCAATATACCTCTGACGGTGGAGAAGTGACCTTCACTCTGTACGATTTAACTCCTGCCCACGGTGACACCATTACATTCACCACCTATCCTGCTGACCCGCTTCCTTCAGTCGCCGATGACCTCTCCTACAACAATTCCGATAATGACCATGCCAGTCCGGGTGGCGGATTGGAAGTTGTATCGGGCGACACAATCCAGTTCTCCTATACCACTCCAAGTGTCAAGACCTATACGACTCAGACTAATATTGTCGGGCCAGGCGTACCGTTTATTGAATTTACCAGGGCAACCGGGCTACCGAGTGAAAATTTCCAACTGACCAATGATTCTGCCACCAGCGACCAACTCTATGTTACTGTTACCCATCCTTTATCCAACGCAAACCCGTTAGTAGCGGAAACGATTTCCGTAAGACTTACCGGTAACGATGACGAAACCATCACCTTAACCGAAACCGGCCCGAATACCGGTATTTTCAGGAATACGACCGGATTACTGACACAGGTCTCCGATGGTACTGAAACCACCAACGACAGTCTCTGGGAAGATATTGATGAAGGAACGGTTACAGCCACCTACACTTACGGCGGTACCCCATATCCGACCACCACACAACTCTTTTATGTAAACGGCGCCGGCAGGGTTAACTTCACCAATGCTGCGGGCACTGAAGATGTGGAACTCTATGTTGCCGGCCAGACAGTCTATATTACGGTTGAAGACAAGAACAATACAGGGAGTTCCTCAGTCACCGTTAATGTTGACAGTCTAACCAGCGGTGACAATGAAACAGTCACACTGTATGAAACGAGCGCCGGTTCCGGAGTTTTCACAAACGGTGTTCATAATAACACTCCCACTGACCTTGTTACCACATCAGCGTCTGCTGTTGTCACCTCTGCTTCTTCAACCTTTGTAACCGATGGTGTGCTGACTGGGGATACTTTTATAATTTTTTCAGGAGCTGATGCCGGCGAATATACCGTTGCCTCTGTAGACAGCGAAACCCAGATTACCCTGACCACAACACTGAGTACAACGAATACGAGTATTATTTTTACAACAGAACAACTTTTAAAAGCAGCCACATTAAGTGGAGGAACTACTGACGATGATGGTACTCTGGAACTCGTCCACGACGAGACTTTACAGGTCAGTTATACCGACTCGGTCGCAGCAAACGGCTCCGACGACGGTGACAGTAACTCATCCAATGACATCAAGACAGACACTGCCACCTACAAGGCCCCCCCAGTTCTTATAAACGAGGTCTATTTCTATCCCAGCACTGATGCGACAGACGCCGAAACAGAATATTTCCAGGTCTATAATGCATCCGGAGCATCCATTGATATTGCCAGCTATACGGTATCGGACGAAGACGGTTTCACCTATACCTTTCCGGATGATGCCCCTGATGAAACAGGAGGTTTCACCCTCGATCCCGGTGAAAAGGCATATATACTGCTGTATGCCACCGACTTCAGCCATAACAATTATTATGATTCCGGTTCTGACACCAATTATCTCTTTGCTGTCAGTGGTGATCTTGGAGGTCCTTCTGACCAGTTCGGCGATCCTGACGATGCCACAGCAAATGAACGGGCCGACCAGTTGATACTCCGGGATGACAGTGGAGTGACCCTTGATTACGTGGGCTGGAGTTATGTGCTCGAACCTTCTCTGGATTTTCTTGGCGATGATTCACCTGCTGTTACGCAAAATATCTGGCAGGATGATGCCTTTCTTGATGTGCTGAGTAATCCGAGCGCAATTACAGAAGGCACAGCCATAGGCAGGATCTCGGACGGCTATGACACCGATAAAGCATCTGACTGGACTTACCCGGTTGACGGATCTGCTCTTTTTGATCCAGACGGGGTTCTCTTCACCCCTGTTATCATCTCCTCTTTCGAAGCCTTTGACGACAACGGCCGCGTGTTGCTTCGCTGGGAAACCGGCTTTGAGAAAGGCACTGTAGGCTTTTACCTCTTCCGCAAGGAGAAAGGACAGTTGATCTACGAACTGGTCAATGAAAAACTGATACCAGGACTCATCATCTCGCCCCAGGGAGGCCATTACCAATTTTATGATGAAGGAGCCCGTGTCGGCAAAACCTATGCATATCTGCTTGAAGAGGTTGTAGAGACCGGTGAGCGCATTGAGTACGGTCCTTTTACAGTTAACTCCCACAAAAGGCACAATGGTAAGCGTTTGAACGGTTCATTCAGCCGAACACCGCGCACTACTGTTGCTGCATCATTCAATAGAAAGCAACTCAAGCAAAGAACAAAAAAATCTCATCGTAAAAGTCTCAGTGAATATTCCGCTGCATCCAACAAAAATAGCCGCCTTAATAATAAGTCCAACCGCAGTAACCGGCCTGATGCTCTCAAAATATCCATTACGGAGCCGGGATTCTATTATATTGATGCTGCTGAAATTGCAGATTTGTTCAGCCTGGATCTGAGAGATGTAAAAAGACATATCAAAAATACTAATTTGGAGTTAAGCATCCAGGGGCAAGTGATTCCATACTTTGCAGACAAAAAAAACCTGGGAATTTATTTTTACGGATTTGCACACAGCGATGTTTATACCAACACAAACGTATTCTGGCTTTCCCTCAAGCACGGCCGAAAAATGAAGCTTACTGAAACTCGCCGGGGTAAGGCGTTACTGAGTGATAAAAGTTTTCTTGATGTTAAACATTTTGAAGAGGATATCTGGGCCATTACCTCCCAACCATGGGAAATTACCGATGATTACTGGATATGGAACTATGCACTCAGTGGTTATGAGGGTATGGATAGCATGGAGTTTAATTTTCAGACCCATGGCGTTAATGCTTCTGCCGATACTGCCAGCATCATGGTTCATCTTGTTGGTGGTTCCATGGATGGAGCCGGAGTTGACCACCGGGCCCAGGTTTCACTCAACGATTCCTGGATAGGTGAATGCTCCTGGAAAGGAATAGATTTATTAGACTGTGAACTGAAGTTTCCACAAGACCTGCTGCATGATGGAGAAAATCTTCTTGAAATACAGGGATTCCTGGTAGGAGATGCAGGATTCAGTCTCTTTTACGTCGACTCATTTGATGTCAGCTACAACCGTTATTACACTGCGGTGGAAAACTCTCTCCATTTCACTGGGGATGCTAATAAAAAGATAGCCATCTCGAACTTTGACACCGATAGAATTCATCTGCTGGATGTAACAGACCCCTTTCAGCCGCAACTCATTAAAAAAACAGGCGTGGCAGGTAACCCGGAATTCGGCTTCCACATCAGCTTCAGACCCATGTCACCTGTTGCAGAATACCTGGCAGTCGCTGCAACGGCAGCGAAGTCTCCAGATGAGATCATGCCTTACACATACTCAGACCTGAAGAAAAGGCTCAATTGGGTAGATTATCTTATCATAAGTCCGGCTGAACTGATCGATGCAACCCGGGAACTTGCCTACTACAGGGAAAGGCAAGGTCATTCTGTAAAAACAGTCGCTCTTGAACAGGTCATTAATGAATTCAACGATGGTTTATATTCGCCCCTGGCTATCAAGAAATTTCTTGCCCATACAGTCTCAAATTGGCGCAAGGCTCCTGAATACGTTGTTCTGGTCGGGGATGCAACCTACGATTACAAAGACGTGCAGGGTTTTGGCGGCAATCTTCTGCCCACCATCTTCGTACCGACAGCCCATGGATTCACGGCATCTGATACGTATCTGGCTGACGTTGATGATGACAATGTACCGGACATGGCCATTGGACGCCTCCCTGTACTCACCGCTGATGAATTATCTGGTATTATTGAAAAAATCAAAAACTATGAAAACGTGTCCGGAAGCTGGAAGGATACTATTTTACTGCTGGCAGACATACCTGAAGAAGGGGCTGATTTTACAAGTGACAGCAACCGGATTTCCCGTGAAATACCCAACGCATATTCTCTGGAAAAAATTTATCTTTCCGATTATCCTTTAGATAGTGCACGTCAGAAATTATTCGCCGCTTTACATGAAGGGGCAGCCCTGGTCAACTACTTTGGACATGCAGGAACCGACCGCATTACACAGAACGGTCTTCTCAAATCAACTGATGTTGAAACACTGGTATCAGACAACGGTTTGCCGATCGTTACGGCCATGACCTGTGCTTTGGGTGAATTTACCTTCCCGGCATTTGATACACTGGGTGAACTTCTGGTAGTGCAGCCCGATGGTGGAGCCACTGCCGTCTGGAGCGCAAGCGGCCTTTCAGAAAACAACGAAGCCAGGCTGCTTGACAGTGAATTTTACATGGCCCTTTACCGCGATGGTGAAACAACACTTGGCCGGGCTATCAACAAGGCATTTTATGCATATTCCCTGAAGGGAGAAGAGCCTTACCACATATATATGTATAACCTCCTGGGAGACCCGGCCCTTAAAGTGAACTAAATAAACGTTCAATATTTTTTTATGCCTATGTCTGCTGAAGATTGGTCACGTATATATCAGCGTGCAGAAAATATAGTGTCCCGTAAAATTGCCGGGGAGACCATTCTGGTTCCTATCCGTGGCAAATTGGCTGACATGCAGAATATTTTCACCCTCAACACCGTGGGAGCTTACATCTGGGACCAGCTTGACGGCACAAAAAGCCTGGCCCATATTCTGGAATCAGTTCTGGATCATTTTGAAGTTTCCAGGCAGGAAGCGGAAAAAGACATCCTGGAATTCATCAGCCGGACAAGTGAAACCGGTCTTGCAGCGGAAAACAATGACAATGCATAACCGGACCATTCGTCAGGAAAACCTGCAGAATTTCATCTCCCTGCAGCAGAACTTTGTTTCCAAACGCATACCCGCCACAGGGAGCATAAATCTTACCCAGCGCTGCAACATGGACTGTGTTCATTGTTATCTTGGGGCGCCGGCTTCAGAGTTCCGGTCGGCACAGGATGAATTAGACACAGAGCAGTGGCTGTCCATCATTGACCAGATAACCGAGGCAGGTTGCCTGCACCTTCTCTTTTCCGGTGGCGAAGTACTGCTGCGTCCCGACTTTGAAATTATTTACAAAAAAGCGATATACAATGGCTTGCTTGTAACCGTCTTTACAAACGGCACCCTGATCAACAACACGGTTCTGTCTCTTTTTGAGGACCTGCCCCCGCAAGTTGTAGAGATAAGTCTTTATGGCGCCCGTGCAAAAAGCTATGAGACGATAACCAGGGTAAAGGGCTCCTTTGAAAAATGTCTTGCCGGGATTCGCAGCCTTTATGAAAGAAAAATAAAGTTCAAACTGAAAACAATGATCCTGGCTCAGAACAGTGGTGAATTGGCAGACATTAAAAACATTGCCAGCGGATTTGGGGTTGACTTCGTGATGGATCCGGCGATTTCCGCCTGCCTTGATGGTGACAGGGCTCCATTGGTTCACAGAGTGGATGCCGCTGACGCAGTTAGGGCCGATTTTGCCGATCCGGACAACGTCAAGCGTTGGCAGGATTATTTTCTCCTTGAAAATACAGAGCCTGTAAGTGATTTTCTCTATAACTGTGGCGCCGGGCTTAGCCATTTTCACATTGACCCGGCAGGAACCCTGCTGCCCTGCATGATGCTGACAAAACCTGCATTTGATCTGACAAAGGGTAATTTTATGGAAGGCTGGCGCAACGAAATTCATTCAATTAGAAAAATCAAGGCCGGTTCCAGCTACCGTTGTAATCAATGTGATAAGAATAAATTTTGCAGTACCTGCCCGGCCTTTTTTGAACTGGAAAACGGTTCAGCGCAAAAGCATTCGCAATACCTCTGCGACCTGGCGGAAAACCGCCTGAAAACGATCAAAGAAAAATTACACATTGATGAAAATCCCATGATATAATGATATACTTCATTAAGAATGTATAAATCCAAGATTTGCTGTTAAAAATAGCAAGAACGTTTATGGACCACTAACTGCCATGAAGAAAGATGCCAAAAAAGAAAAATACGAGAAGCCTGAACTGAAAACCATTCAACTTCATGCAGATGAAGTTCTTGTTGTCGGCTGCAAATCATTTACGTCCAGCGGCCCTGCGTCCAGCACCTGCGGCTTTCCAGGTACACCCTGCAAGGGTAGCGGGTCATGATTGACAGGTACGCCCCCGGCTTACCCAGGACAATACACTTCAGCATAGCAAATCTACATTTCAATATCTCCAGCAGGAGCCTGCCAATCGTTACCGATTACGATGCATCATATAAAGATTTTCTTGCAAGTCCCAGCGATCCTTCAGCAGATTGCATGGATATCTCTCTTCATGAAAAGGCAGACATGCCGGGCATCACCCATTGTACAAAAATATTCGAAACCCCTGAGTCATGGCAGATGCTTTCCGATACTACGGATAAGTACATCGTCTTTCAATCACCCGATAGCACCGATACAGACCCTGAATGGACTGCCAGGATTGACTCGAACCGGCAGAACATAAATGTCTTTTGTAACAAAAAACAACTTGCAGAGTCCTCAAATGAGCTTGGAATGGCCAACCCGGTCCGTTATCCCCTGGACCAGATTTTACTGATACATTGTTTAGTGGGAAAAGGAATACTGATCCATGCTGCCGGAATAGTTGTGCAAGGCAAGGGCTGCCTCTTTGCAGGACCATCCGGTGCAGGGAAAACCACCATATCCGGTCTTTTTCAGAATCAGACCCAATGCACCATTTTAAGTGATGACCGTATGGTGATTCGAAAACCCGGGCCTGATTTTTTGATGTATGGCACCCCCTGGCCGGGAGAAGCCGGTATCGCCATTAACGAAAGCGCTGCCCTGCGTGGTATATTCTTCCTTAAGCACGGCACTGAGAATCGCATTAAAGAATTATCCCTCCATGATTTCCTTGACAACTTTTTCAAGGTCTCTTCACTGCCTTTATATGATGAGAAAGACCTGCAAAAATCAATGGATTTTTGCGAAGATCTATTGCAAGGCATAAAGGCGTATGAACTCAATTTCAAGCCGGGACCTGAAATTATTGACGGGATAAGATCCTGTCTTGCAGGCTGAAATTATTATGGATGCTCTCTTTGCTGATATTCTAGATCAGGGGTTGGACCTGCGCTTGAAAGTAACAGGCAGGAGTATGAGGCCATTTGTTAATAGCGGTGAAACCGTGCTCTTGCGTAAAGTCCCAGCCGATTCTCTGCAACGCAGAGATATAATTTATTTTATGGATATTACAGGTTCGGCAGTCCTGCATCGGATTATTGCCAAAGAAATAAAAGCAGCAGGCAAAACAACCTTTACAACCAAGGGAGACGCTCTTCTCACGCCAGATGCTCCCATTGCAGGGGACGGGGTTCTGGCTAAAGCCATATATGTTGAAAAGGTTCTACCGCTAATCGGACCGGTACAACTGGCAATTGATTCAGGGTTCTGTAAGGGCCTGCATGCAGTATATGGTCTTTATAGGAATATACGGCATAAATTTCTCAACCGTACTGTACTTCGCAAGGTATTCCAGAGTATGCAGTAAAAAAGGGCGCCTGGAAATCCCGACGCCCTTAATAATCAGGGAACAGTGCCTGTCTGTCAATCATTGGGTTGTTGCGTAACCCAATAATCATCTGCCGTCAATCGTCGTCTCGTATCGTATGACGACAATTTTCGTATGCTGATAATCGTCAGCAGTTTATATGCTGACAATTCAATTCTGTCCCCCTGTTTTATATCTCAGTTGGATTGGGCCTCTTTTGCCTTGACCCAGTCTTTTTTGATCTCCTTAAAATCCTCCTCGGCACGTTGCTCCATGGTCTTGCCTGTCTCATTCTGCTCCTGTTTGATGGATTCCACCTTTGCCTTCAAAACATCCGGCTTGACCTTGATGTCCTCTGTTCCAAAAAGCATGGAAGCAATCACCTTGTAGGAGAACAGGAGCAGTTCTATATCATCGTCCTTGATCTTAGCAAGAGTTTCCTGGTCCACATCGTACGTTTTCAGGAAGGAGCTGTCAAAAATAAATGAGCGGAACTGATCGAGATCCGTTGAGGCCATAAAGAACATCCTCTTGGCCTGCTCGCTCAGGGTTGCCTGGAAGCCAAAGGATTTTCTCCGCATGACTATCTCCATCCAGCCCTTGTTCATTGTATCGCGCAGGTCCACTCCCTGGTCTTGGCGCCATTCACGTATGGTCCAGTTTTTGTCTTCCTCAAAACCTTTGCAATGAGGCTCTTTGACCACAAAATAAAATTCTTCCGCACCCTGTCCCTCCTGGGCGCCCTCGTGAAAATTTGCCATACCCACAGGATAGTAGCGACAGGCACTCGGACGGTCCGAATAGACCATACACCCTTCAGTCTTGGATTTTATAAAGGGACAGCGCCCCTCCTCGGTCAACTTGATCGTCACCCCCGGGAAGTCAGTTTTTTCCAGATAGGTCGGTTCAGTGTAGACATGCAGAAATTCTGCTGCCTCCATCTCCAACCGTTTGCGGAGCTGGAGAATATCGTAAGGGGTCAACACTATCTTGATATTCCCACAGCATTCAGTGAAACACGACACACCCGGATGGCAGCGGAACTTTATATTGCTGTCCAGGGTATATTTCGTCGGAAGTATATTGCTTGGGTTTTTTTCTTTGCCAAATAGAGTTTTTTCATTCATCATTTATTCCTTGCTTACCAAATAATATTAACGTTGTTCAACAAACTGCTATCTCACTTTTTCACGTGGGAAGTCTGCCTAATTGGGGGATCAAACCTGGAAGATATTGAATACATCTTCAGCTTAACATTGCATAATAATCATCCATTACCCAACTTGTCAAATGCATTATCTGGTGAATCTCAATTAATTGTCTAAAATATTCTTTTCCGAATTCCTTGCCATTTGACAGTGCACTACTTACAGTATTTGAGAATGAGCCCCAAGGGTACCTCATTCCCATTAATTATTCTTGGGAACCCTGGTTCAACTTTGCAAGGAGGATTTCACATTGAAATTTCTACCGAATACAATTGATATCTCAAAAGTACAGACCCTGCTCTATCATTTTCCTGACGGTAAAGTGCTGCAGCTTAAAATAAATGATATAGAAAACCTTTCCACCCTGGAGTTTGAACTGGGCAGATTTTGCGACACCTCGGATATTAACGGGATTCTGCACTTTTACCCCAGGGGCAATTCCTAAACGTATCATTACACCTCTTCTGTTTGGCGTTTAACGTTCAATTGGCTGTATTTATTTCCTTGAGTCAGCAGCAGCTTAAGATTAGTTTTTTTTCAATTAATTGCTGTATTTTCAAGTCTCCTTTTACTTTTAATTATTTAAATGAAAATTCCCCTGATAGACACAAGTATAGACAGCCATGTCCATACACACCTGTGCCATCATGCCTCTGGAGAGATGGAGGAATACGTTCAGGCTGCAATAAATCGCGGCCTGGAGAAACTCATATTTCTTGAACATCTTGAGGTCGGGATTAATTACTTTGAAACCACCTGGCTCACAGAAGATGATATTGATTTTTATATTAAAGAGGGAAAACAACTGCAGGAAAAATACCAGGGCAAGATTGAAATCGGCCTGGGTGTTGAAGTCGGCTACAACCCGCGTTTCTTAGAAGAAATCCGTCAGAAGCTTGCCCTGCATACTTGGGACCGGATCGGTATTTCCTACCACTTTCTGGAAAGCGATTCCAGCCACCTCAATATGGTCAGCAGCAAACAGATTAATATAGACAGGCTCGATCAATACGGGGTGGATGAAGTGGTCTGCCGCTATTATAGCGACCTGAAGGAAGCCGTAGAAAAGCTTCCGGGCCAGGTGCTCTGCCATATTGATGCGGTCCTCCGGCATCATCCAAATATCATACTTACACCTGAACATCATGGGCTTATCGATGAACTTCTCCATGCCGCTGCCCGCAAAAAAATGGCTGTAGAAGTCAACACATCAGGGTACAGGATAAGGGACGAGCCCTATCCCTCTCAAGATATTTTAAAAAAAGCCGTACAAAGGAATATCCCTCTTGTGGCAGGCTCTGATGCCCACCGCCCAGAGGATGTCGGCAGGTATTTCGACAGACTGCCGGGGTTGATGGAAAAATTAGGCTGAAAGTTAAAGGTTAAAGAAGAAACCGGATTCTGGATTCTGGATTCTGGATTCTGGATTCTGGAAAAAGATTTTATTACAATCTTGCTATAGTCAATACATGTTTTTTCCTGCATCCAGCATCAATCATCCAGCATCTAGTTTATATCCTTTCACATCACACTATACTCAGTCCGCATTCCCCAGCATGGCATCTTTGAGGCCTGCGTCAGCCGGCTTGTGCCCCAGCCATATTTTCAAGAGGGCCCTGGAAAAATCCTCGCCGGGAACTGCGCCCTGCAGCGTGTCATTGAACCACACTTGGGTTCCCACTCCAGGCAGGTAATCGAGACGTACCATATCACCTTTGCGAACAGTGCTGAAAAGTGAATTGAATTGCTTGATGCGATCCTGCAGGGCTTTGAGTTCTTTCGGGGTATTATTGGAGCTGAAACCTTCATTCCAGCCGTCGACAAGTTTATCAGCGCTTACCTCTTTATAGAGAAAGTTCATTGCAATACGCTTGGCACCCGGATCAGCCAGTATTTCATCGACAGTCGTGCGCTTGCCAGTAAGGTACAGGGCGCCGACATAGACCTTGATAAAAAATTTCTTGCGGATGCCGGCCCCGTTAAGCACCAGCGCTTTATTTTCTATGGTTACGGACTCAGGTAAAGCTACGCCGGCTATTTCACGGGCTCCAACAGAATGCACGGAAATTATCAGGCCCAGGAGTGTACATATCAAAAATGTTTTACCTGCAGCTTTTGCATCAAATGGTCTTCTCATATTTTACTCCCAACCTTTCCGCGGTTACCATTTCATAGTAATCATTTCCTTCCAGATCGTTAATGACAACCGCTGGAAAATTTTCGACCTCAAAACGAAACAATGCCTCAGGGCCTGCGTCCTCAAATGCCACCAACTCACTCTTAATTATTGATTTTGACAAGAGCGCTCCAGCCCCCCCTACTGTGGCAAAATAAACGGCCCCGTGTTTTATCATGGCTTCACGCACAGGCATTGAGCGTGATCCCTTTCCCAGGGTGCCCTTCAAGCCCAGCTCCAAAAGCCTGGGGGTATAGGCATCCATCCTGTAGCTTGTAGTGGGCCCTGCTGCACCTATTACCTGCCCCTCTTTTGCCGGACTTGGCCCGACATAGTAAAGCAGTTGCCCCTGCAGATTAACCGGCAGATCCCTGCCTTCATCCAGCAAGGCAACCAGCCTGCGGTGCGTCTGATCCCGGCCGGTAAAGAGGACTCCGGTCAGACTGATCAGATCCCCTGCCTTTAAGGTTTGCAGGATACCTTCCTCAAATGGAATGGTCACAGGCTTTAGGTTTTCAAAAAATCCCTTGTCACTTGTGGGTTTATGTTTCTCAATGTCCATAATAATAATTTCAGCTAATTTTGTTTAAATTATTCTTGCCGACACGAATAAGGTTGTTGCTTCCCAAATTTTTCTTATCTCTTTCATTCACGAATGAGATCGGAGTCTCCCTCCGGTCGCTTTCCTGCTGTGGATACAAGGAAGAACCTGTTCCGCTATAGTAAAGCTATGCGGAACAGGTGATGACGCAGTAAACATTGTAATCTCGTTCGTGAATTTACAATTCTATTTCTTTGTGACGATGGGCATGACACTGTATATTAACCGCCACAGGCAGACTGGCAATATGGGTAGGGTATGTTTCCATATGGACTGCCATGGCTGTATTCACACCACCCCAACCCATGACTCCCTGGCCCTCCCTGTTGATTCTCTGCAGAATTCTCTCTTCAATTTCTGCCACCCCGGGATCAGGATTTGGATTCCCCAATGGCCGCATAAGCGATCTCTTTGCGAGCAGGGCGGCCTTCTCAAAGGTGCCGCCTAACCCCACGCCAACCACTACCGGCGGACAGGGGTTGGAGCCGGCATCCTTGACTTTCTGCACCACATACTCCTCCACACCTGGTATACCTGCTGAGGGCGGCAACATTACCAGGCCGCTCATATTCTCACTGCCGCAGCCTTTTGGCAGAAAACCGATACGCAGCATGTTGCCGGGAACCATTTCAAGGTGAATGACCGCCGGTACATTGGTGCCTGTATTTTTTCTGGTTACCGGATCACAGACAGACTTTCTCAAAAAACCATCCGCATAACCGGCCCGTATACCTTCCTGGATCGCCTCCTCCAGGTTCCCTTCCACAAAGACTTCCTGGCCGATGCTGACAAAAACAACACCGATCCCGGTATCCTGGCACACGGGAATCTGTTCGCGGCTGGCAATGTTGGCATTAGTTACAAGCATATCCAAAGCGTTTTTTGCCAGGGGAGATTTCTCCCGGTCCCTGGCAGCCAGTATAGCATCAAGGATGTCCGGTTCAAGATCGCATGAAGCGCTCATGGCCAGTTTTTTTACTGCTGCTGTAATTTCGGAACTCTGTACTGTTTTCATAATAATAGTTCGTTATGCTGTTTCTAAAGATAAATTTGTTTTATTGATCAAGCAGGCTCTGCACATCAAGCTGCATGTTGAAACTGTGTTCCTCATCCGGGAAGCTGCCATTTTTTACTTCTTCGTGATAGGCTGCAACCGCTTCCCTGATCTGCGGTGCCAGGTTTACGTATTGTTTCACAAAGGAAGGTGTGAATTTTTCAAACATGCCTACCATGTCATGGGTCACCAGCACCTGACCGTCACAGTGATTTCCTGCCCCGATACCGATGGTCGGTATGGAAACAGCTTTACTAATTGCTTCCGAGAGCTGCGCCGGAATACATTCCAGAACAATTGCGAAAGCACCAGCACTCTCCAGGTCTCTGGCCGCTTGCAGCAACCTGCGGGCTGAATCAGCATCCCTGCCCTGTACTTTGTATCCTCCAAGCTGTGAAGCGGTCTGTGGAGTCAAACCGATATGTCCCATAACGGAAATCCCCGCCGTGGCAATGGCCCTGACAATGCCACACATCTCGCTGCCGCCTTCAAGCTTGACTGCATCACAGCCTGCCTCCTTCAGGAAGCGTCCCGCATTTGCAATTGCTTCGCTCTCCGAAACCTGATAGGACATAAACGGCATATCTCCTACCAGAAGAGCCCGCTTCACCCCCCTGCTTGCAGCCCGGCAATGGTGCAACATCTCCTCCATGGTCACCGGTACGGTCGAGTTCAAGCCGAGGAGGACCATACCCAGGGAATCTCCGACAAGAACCATATCTATTCCAGCTGCATCGATCAGGCCGGCAAAGCTGGCATCATACGCGGTGAGCATGGAGATTTTCTCACCGTTTTTTTTCATCGCGATGATATCCTGAATGGTTATTTTTTTGTCCATGGCAGCACCGTTTAGTTAAGCTTTCAACATTCAGCTTTTTGTTTACAAGATGGAGTGTTGGAGTAATTGCACTTACTATCTATCCTATGTGTACTTGTTTTATACCTCTCCCAGCATATCTCGCAATTCACTTTTTTTACCCATAGCCTTTATCCTCTTTTTACCCTTGAAACCTCGGCCCCTCGACCCCTTAAACCCTTTAATGCTTTGATCCTCACGCGCCTTACGCCCTACCTCATTAAAAAAGCTTTGGAGCATCTTCCTTCCTGTTAAAAGGCCGGCCAAAATGTTCATAGGTAAGAGCAGTCGCCATCCTCCCTCTTGGCGTGCGAGTCAAAAAACCGGATTGGATTAAAAACGGCTCATACACATCTTCCAGGGTACTTTTCTCTTCACTTACTGCGGTGGCCAATGTCTCAATACCGATGGGCCCGCCAGCAAACTTATCAATGATAGTCAGAAGAATGCGCCGGTCCATATCATCCAGCCCTTTCTTATCCACGGCCAACATTTCCAGGGCATTATCGGCAACTTCTGCTGTAATAACAGGATGTCCGCCAACCTCGGCAAAATCCCGCACCCGACGCAGCAACCGGTTTGCAATGCGGGGTGTTCCCCTTGATCTTTTGCCCAACTCTTTAGCCCCGGCATTATCAACTTTAAGGCCCAGTATCTTTGCCGAACGTTTAACGATCTCCACCAGTTCATCTGCAGAGTAAAAATCCAAGCGCAGCATTACCCCGAATCGATCCCGCAAGGGCGGTGTCAATAAACCCGTCCTGGTCGTTGCCCCCACAAGGGTAAAGTGGGGCAGATCCATTTTTACGGAACGGGCCCCCGGCCCCTGGCCTATGACCAGGTCCAATTGAAAATCCTCCATTGCCGGGTACAATATTTCCTCAACCACGTGATTTAAACGATGGATTTCGTCGATGAAAAGCACATCCCCCGGTTCCAGGCTGGTCAGTATGGCAGCCAGATCGCCTTGGCGCTCAATGACCGGACCCGAAGTTACCTTAATATTTGATTCCATTTCATGGGCAATAATATAGGCCAGAGTCGTCTTGCCCAATCCAGGGAATCCATGGAAAAGAACATGATCCAGTGCCTCGCTTCTGCCCTTGGCAGCCCGAATGAATATATCCAGATTTTTTTTAACCAGTTCCTGGCCTATGTACTGCCCTAGCCTCTTGGGCCGTAAATTTTTGTCAACCGTAAGATCTTCCGGTTCAGCCTGGCCGCTGACAATTCTTTCCTCATGGATCATGCCAGTGACCTCAATATTTCACGGATCAAATCTTCCACACGCATTTCTGCAAGGAGTTCAGGAGCTAAACGTCTTTTCACCTCCGATAAGGCAATATAGGCCCGGTTCTGGGGATAGCCAAGATTTACAAGGGCGGAAATGACATCCTTATCTTTGCTGCCTTCCACCTTGGATCCTGCTGTGAAATCAGGTAGTTCTTCATCCCCGCCGGCAATAATTCCCACTTTATCTTTCAGATCAAGGCAGAGCCTCTCAGCGGTTTTCTTGCCAACACCTGATAATCCCGTCAATCTCGTTACATCCTTTGTAGCAATGGAACGCGCCAGATCCACAGGTCTGATGCCTGACAGGATCGATAAGGCAAGCTTTGGCCCCACACCTGATACATTGATGAGCAGCAGAAACATTTTTTTCTCATCTGTATCTGCAAAACCAAAGAGCGTTAAAGCATCTTCACGCACATGGGTATAGGTGTGCAGAAACACCTCCTCACCCAACTGCGGCAGTTTTTCAAGACTGGTCGCTGAAAGAGATACTTCGTATCCGACACCATTAACAAGAATGGTCACCTTTTCGGGTGATTTATGGAAAAGCTCTCCTTTCAGACATGAAATCATGATTTTTTAGACTCTAGGTTCCAAGGTTTTGAGGGTTCAAGGGGCCTGTCTGTCAACCATCGAGTTGTTTCGTTACTCGATAATCGTCGGCAGTCTGTTGGTTAACAAAGCAAACCAACGATTGACACATATGCCGAAAACGGGTCAAGGTGAAAATTAAATTTATTTTAAAAAAGTATTACCCTCGAAACCTGGGCACCTGGACACCTTGAAACCTTTACTATTTATCTTTTCCCTTATACCACTTCCCCATCAATTATCGTCTGGCTTGCATGGCACATGGCCACGGCCAGTGCATCTGCTGCATCAGCACTTGGCGGTTTGGATAACTGGAGCAGCACACGCACCATCTGCTGAACTTGCTCTTTTTCAGCATTACCGTAGCCAACAACCGACTGTTTTACCATCCTGGGTGTATAGTCATAAACCTTCAAACCATTCTGCAGGGCGGCCAGGACAGCTGCACCCCTTGCATGCCCCAACTTCAGTGCCGTACGCGGGTTTGCAGCGACAAAAACATCCTCAACTCCCGCCACAGTCGGCTTATGGGTCTCAATGACCTCGCACAAACCGTCAAATATCACCTTCAGCCTGTCATTAAAGGCGTACTTGTTGCCAAGCCTTATGACCCCGCAGGTAACATAGTACAGTTTGTTTGCTTTTTTAGTTATTACTCCATAGCCAGTGGCGCGTGAACCAGGGTCAATCCCGAGAATGCGCAGGCTTTCAGTTTTTGACATTGATTGCTCTATTATCGGGGACAGTGTCAATGGTCGTCACGTTGCGTATGACGACAATTAAATTCTGTCCCCTTCAATCCGAAACTGCTTCCATTATCTCATCCGAAATGTCAAAATTGGAATAGACGTTCTGGACATCATCGTGTTCTTCAAGGCTTTCAAGGAGTCTTAATATCTGCCTTGCAGGTTTTTCCTCGGTGATATCAACAACATTTTGCGGGATCATTGCAACTGAAGCCTCAATAAACTTGACCCCATCTGCTTGCAGGGACTCCCGTACCGTTTCAAAATCCTCCGGCGCAGTTACCACCTGGTACACATTATCCTCTTCAACAACATCGTCAGCACCGGCTTCAAGAGCCTTATCCATCAGTTCCTCTTCGCCTATGGTATCTTTATCGACCAGGATGGAACCTTTTTTTTCAAACATCCAGGAAACACACCCGGTCTCCCCAAGATTGCCACCGCTTTTGCTGAAAGCGTGCCGTATATCAGCCACTGTGCGATTCTTATTATCGGTCATGCAGTCCACTAAAACAGCAACACCGCCGGGACCGTAGCCCTCGTAGGAGATCTCATCATACACCGCTCCTTCCAGTTCTCCGGTTCCCTTCTTGATTGCCCGTTCAATATTGTCCTTGGGCATATTTTCGGACTTGGCTGTTGCAACAGCAGAACGCAATCTTGGGTTGCCCTCGGGGTCGCCGCCGCCCATCCGGGCTGCAACGGTAATCTCCTTGATAAGCCTGGTAAAAATCTTGCCTCTTTTGGCATCGAGTGCACCCTTCTTTCTTTTAATGGTGCTCCATTTCGAATGTCCCGACACTTCCTGGTACCTCCTTGTCTATTTAAAGCGTTAAACTTGAATAACGGTTAGTGGTGAAAATTAATATAATTAAGGGTTCGAGGGGTCAAGGGTTCAAGGGGAAAACCGGAAAACTACAATCCAAAACTATTAATGCTTACTACTATTGATAACTCTATTCATCAACAAAACCGAAGACTACATCTGTTACCCTTGAACCCTAGTCCTTAAACCCTACTCCCAGGACGAAAACCTCACGGCTTTCACTCCTTGAACTTTTTGGTTTAACGATCTTAACCGTTTTAAAACTCTTTCGCACTGAATCTACAAATTCCCTGAAATCTTCCCCTTCAAAAACTTTGACATAGAAATTTCCTCCGTTTTTGAGCAGCTTTTGAGCCAGTTCCAGGACGCGTCTCGCCAAGTGCAGGGACTGCTGCTGATCCACCCACTTATTACCAGATGTCCGGGGGGCTATATCACTTAGAACAACACGGAAAGTCTTTCTTATTTCCTGCACTTTTCCGACAATATCGTCTGCCATGATATCATCGCAGAACCAGATAATCTCTGCTGCGTTGGCAATGCTTACTTTTTTACCCTCCTGCAGGTCTACACCAAGAACAAGCCCTTGGGGTCCAGCAGCTCTGGCTGCATAGATGGACCAACTGCCCGGATAGCAGCCAAAATCCAAAATTGCATCCCCGCTCTTAATAAACCGGTATTTCTTTTGTGCCTCTTCCAGTTTATAGACAGACCTGGCGGGATAGTTGTCCTTCTTTGCCTTTTTATAATAATAGTCTTGAACCTTGCGCACTTTTTAGCCTATTTGTCTGTTTTCCACAAGCTTTGCCGGGAAGCAATGCAACCGGAGGAGTTATTAACAGATTATCTTTGGTATATTAGAAGGTTAAAGGTATAAGGTTAAAGGGTTAAAAAAAAATTGTTTTACTTTTTTCTGCTAACTGCAATCTGCCGCCAACCAACTCTCTTTACTCTTTAGCCATACAATCTTGGCCAAGCATCAGGTACACGAGCATGGCGAGTCCCCAAGAGCCCGGTGCCCAGTACGGATTATTTCCTTTCACCTTCAGCCTTCAGTCTTCAGCCTAACCTTCTATCTTTATCCCCCATATGTCTTTGGCATATTCGCGGATAGTCCTGTCAGTGGAAAATTTGCCGATTCTGGCAACATTTAAGATAGATTTACGACACCAACTCTTCGCATCCTGATATGCCCGGCTCACCTCTTTCTGGCACCGGACATAATCTTCAAAATCCTTGAGCAGCAGATAAGGGTCATGGGGATCCAGCAGACTATCAGCCAGAGAACGAAACTCCTCTTTGACCCCATTACTGAAAAAGCCGTTCCTGATGGAGTCGATTGTGCGGCGCACCGCAGCATTGGACAGATATATATCCTGTGGACTCCTGCCGGGATTTTTTCTTTCTTTTTCAACTTCTGTAGCTGTCATGCCGAAAATAAAGATATTATCTTCGCCCACCTCATCCCGTATCTCAATGTTTGCACCATCCAGAGTACCGATGGTAAGTGCACCGTTTAAGGCAAACTTCATATTGCCGGTCCCGGATGCTTCGGTGCCTGCTGTTGAAATCTGCTCCGAAAGATCAGCAGCCGGAATAATTCTCTCCGCCAGGGACACCCCGTAATTTGGGATAAATACAACCTTGAGTTTCCCATCTGCCATGGGATCGCTGTTGACTTTCTCTGCCACCGAGTTAATGAGCCTGATAATCCCTTTAGCCATAAAATAAGATGGAGCTGCCTTGCCGCCGAATATAACGGTGCGGCCCACAACCTTCGTCTCTGGATTATGAATTATCCAGTGGTATAAGTGAATGACATGCAGGATATTCAGAAGCTGCCTTTTATATTCATGAATCCGCTTGACCTGGACATCAAACATACTTTCAGGATCAACGCTCAAACCGCATTCCCGGCTGATGAATTTTGCCAGTTTTATCTTCCTGCTCTTTTTTGCAGCGGCCCACTTCTTTTGAAATTTTCGATCTTCGGCAAAGGGTTCCAGGCCCCTGAGATGATCAAGGTCAGTAACCCATGCATCTCCGATGGTATTTGTGATCAGGCCGGCCAGTTCAGGGTTACTCTTTAAAAGCCAACGCCTCTGGGTAATACCATTAGTCTTGTTGTTAAACCGTTCGGGAAAAATCTCATAATACTCTTTAAAAATCCTGGTGCGGAGAAGGCTGGAATGAAGCTCGGCCACCCCATTTACCGAATGGCTGCCGATAACTGCAAGTGATGCCATGCGAATCTTTCTCTCGCTGCCTTCCTCAATGAGGGAGAGTTTTTTCTGCATGGTCAAATTGTTGGGGTAACGTTTGGCGACTTCCTTAAGAAAGCGGAAATTGATGTCATATATGATTTCAAGATGCCTGGGCAACACCCTGCCGAGGGTCTCGACTGACCAGGTTTCCAAGGCTTCCGGCATCAGGGTATGATTGGTAAAACCGAAAGTGTCTACACATATCTGCCAGGCTTTCTCCCATTTCAGCCCCTCGATATCGACAAAAAGCCTCATTAATTCAGGAATGGCAATGGCTGGATGGGTATCATTCAGTTGAATTGCTATTTTAGCGCTGAACCGGTCAAAAGACTCATTCTTCTTTTTGTAGCGCCTGATAATATCCTGCAGGGTCGCCGCCACAAAAAAGTACTGTTGCCGCAGACGAAGCTCCTGGCCTTCCCTTATATCATCAGATGGATACAGGACCTTGGAAAGTGTTTCGGACTTTACCTTGTTCTGTACCGCTCCAATGTAATCTCCCCTGTTGAAATATGTCAGGTCGAGATCCCTTGAAGCCTTCGCGGTCCAGAGGCGCATATTATTGACATGATTATTACGATAGCCCGGCACCAGGTAATCACATGCCATGGCCATCACTATTTCAGAATCAATCCACTCGACTTTTTTATGGCCGGCTTCATCCTCATAATGTTTTACCTGGCCATAGAATTGTACGGGAAACATGTGGTGCGGACGCTGAAACTCCCAGGGAGTCCCATAGCGCAGCCAATCGTCAGGACTCTCAACCTGGTGGCCGTTCAACAGCTTCTGGTAAAAGATACCAAATTCATAGCGGATACCGTAGCCATATGCCGGAAGTCCCAGGGTGGCCATGGAATCCATGAAGCAGGCGGCAAGGCGCCCAAGGCCCCCATTTCCAAGGGCGGCGTCCTCCTCCATTTCACGAATTTCATCCAGGTCATATCCCAGAGATTTCAAGGCTGCTGCCACCTCATCATAAAGACCCAGGTTAATGAGGGCATTACCCAGGGTCCGGCCTATGAGAAATTCAAGAGACAGGTAATAGATTCTCTTTTTTTTCTTCCGGTAAGAACTGCGCTGGGTTTTGATCCAGTTTTCAATCAGGATATTACGAAGCGTGTAGGCCAGGGCATTATAGACATCCCGTTCCCCGACCAGTTGAGGATCACGCCCCTGAAAGATCAACAGATGCTGATAAATCTGTTTTTTAAGAATTTCGATGTCATGTGGGTCCTGAGTCCCGCTGAAATAGTCCCCTTCCATTTTTTTTGGCATTGCCCACCCGAGTATTCCTGAGATGCTGTAACCTGATAATTTTAAACCGGTTAAGCTGCTTGCATTTATAAAATATAAATGAACAAATACTACATCGCCCTGCAACAGAAAATCAAATTAATTATGTAATTTCATATAGTTTTTCACCCAGGCCAGGGCCTGCTCTCTATCCTGCACCTCTCCATCAACCTGTGCACTTTCCAGGCTGTCAAATATTTCTCTGAATTTTGGTCCCGGTTCAAGCCCGAAAATTTCTATCAGGTCGCTGCCGCCTAACAGACGTTTAGCAAGTACCGGCTGTATGGTTTGACGGTAAACGGTCTCCACCTCGTGGAACAGGCTGGCCATGTCTTGTTCCATCCCGGGTGGTTTGCCGGTCCCGCGTCCTGCCAGGCTGTCTGCCATGGCCAGCATAAAGAGCCCGGGAAAATCATCTCCCACTGTCTTGATCAGGCGCAGATAAGCTTTGGGCGTCAACCCTGTTTTCTTGAGGGCATTGTTCAGATGAAAAGGCCACATATGAACGGAAATAAAGCGGGCAACATATTCCCTGTCACTTCTGCCCCACTTGAAACGGTCCGCAATTATTTCAAAAATCCTTGCTCCCTCTTTATCATGGTTGTAGAAGGTAATGCGTCCACCCCGATCTTCCCTGATTTCATGCGTTTCTGGCTTACCCAGGTCATGGAACAGGGCTGCCCATTTCAACAGTATATTTCGTCTGTTCCCCTGCAGGTAACCGATGAGCAATTCACCATAGCCGGGGAAGTATTTCCCAGGGTCTTTTTGTACTTTCTCCATGTGCTCGAGGGCGGCAATCCCATGTTCAAAAACATCCAGATGGTGGCTTGCCGGCTGTTTTACACCAACACCTCTGTACAACTCCGGCACCAGTTCCTGGAGAACGCCATTTTCATGCATTGCCGTTATGGTCGTAATTGCTTCAGGTACTGCCATTATGGCGTCAAGTTCATAGGCTATACGTTCCTCAGAAACCAGAAAGAGGAGATGGATGTGTTCTCGAATCTGCTTTATGGTATGCGGTTCGATCCTGAATCCGAACGCTGCCATAAATCTGAAGGCCCTGAGCAGTCGCAGCGGGTCACTGACAAAAACAGCCGCCGAAGTACTCCGCAAAATCTTGTCCTGCAGATCTTTTTGCCCCCCTGCCGGGTCATGGATATCAGGAGGTTCAATGCCATCCCAGGATGCAGGAACCTGCGCGGGAAACGGGACTGCCATGCTGTTAATGGTAAAATCCCGTTTCAGAAGATCCTCTTCAATATTTACTGCACCTTCGCGAAAAGAAGAAATGTCAACGCAAACTTCCTGCCAGACGACCCTGGCCACGTCTTCTTCTTCATCCATGGGCACAAATGTGCCTCCAAGTTTCCGGGCCAGTTCCTCTGCCCAGCCAAAACTATCCTGCGCAACAGTTACATCAAGATCATTTGACTCCCGCCCCATGAACCAATCACGAACAGTTCCTCCGGCAATATAGCAGGGGGAGGATTTCTCCCGCATGAGGGCTGCCAACGCCTGCACAACAGGCCCTGGGTACTGCTCCAGCAATTTACAGGGGTTTGTTCTCATAGCAGGTGGGTTGTAACAGTTCCTCAGGCATATTCATGCATTGGGCGAAAAATAGTCTTAGCTAAATGATCCATGAAATATTCTGCTTAAATGTTTATAATGAATTTATCCGGTAACGTTAGTCAACATATTTCGTAAATTAAAGAAACGATTGATAATAACCATGGATTCTCCGCTGCAGAAAACAATTCGTATCGGCAATACAAGCGTTGGTTTGATCGGCCTCAATGTAGCCCTGGCTCAATTGTCCGACAAAAATATTTCCGAAGATGAAGCAGTAGATTTCTTATACGAACAGGTGTACCGGAAAAACTATATACCGGAGCAGGCGGTCAAACCCTATAAAGAGGCCTTACGCAAAGAATACAGGCGTTACCACAACCTTGACAGCCCGGAAGGTCAGGGCCTGACAATCCGTGTCCTGGGCCGGCCCTGTGTTACCTGCAATAAGCTTAAAACAATGGTGATTGACATACTGCAGGAAAAGAAAGCGGCTGCGGATATCGAAGACGTGCAGGACCTTGACGAAATTTGGCGGTACGGAGTCACTAAAACACCGGCACTCATCATAAATGGCAAGGTCAAAAGCGCCGGTATCCAACCGCCGCGGGTCCAGATTGAACAGTGGATTGATGAGGCAATTGAAAAAGCAGGCTAAAGGTTCAAGGTTCAAGGCAAAAGGTTCTTATAGTAAAAAACTTAAAACCTTCAGTCATCAATCTAAAGCCCTCCCGTCTTTCTTCGTTCATGAAATATTCAAGAAGCTCATTATCGTTAAATGTTAAAACTGCTTTGTCTGCCTTTGCACCCCATTAGGAGGCATAAAAAAAATATACAGCCAATTTATATTTCATCTTTTAGCTTTATACTTTATCCTTTTACCATGAGCTGATGGCCTTTACCCTTTCAACCCTTAACCCTTATTCCTGCGCTCTGAGCCTTTCAAAAAAATTATGAACCCGGGCATATTCATTTCAGATTTTTTGGTTGCGCAAGGTTTTACGCAGCATATAGGCGATATCGTGGGATTGGCTTCAACCATCCTCATCCTGGTAATTCTTGCCCTTATCTCATACTGGCTCACGAAGCGATACATGGTCCACCTGGTCGAAATCGTCTTCAAGCGCAGCAAAAACACCTGGGATGATGCCTTGGTTCAACATGGTTTTGTCAAGCGCCTTTCCTATCTCATGCCTATCATAGTCATCTATCTGGCAGCTGATTTCCTGCTGCCGCAACAGGCATTGGCACCTGAATTCTTCAAGCGTTTTGCCATGGTTTTCTTTGTCATGGGAGGTGTATGGATGTTTGATGCCATTCTCCTGGCAATCCGTGAAATCTATGACAAATCCGCTATGGCTTCACGCCGTCCTATCAGGGGATATCTGGATGTTGTCAAAATTATCGCCTATATTATGTCCGGTATCTTCATCGTTTCCATCCTTACCGACAAATCACCCTGGGGTGTTCTCAGTATTCTGGGCGGTTTCACTGTAGTCCTCATGTTGGTATTCAAGGACACCATTCTGGGTTTTGTCGCCAGCATTCAGCTTTCCGGTCATGACATGGTCCGTATCGGCGACTGGATCGAAATGCCTAAATATGGTGCTGACGGCGATGTTATTGATGTATCGATTCACACGGTCAAGGTGCGCAACTGGGATAAAACAATTACTACCATCCCCACCTATGGTCTTGTCTCGGATGCATTTAAAAACTGGCGGGGCATGTCCGAGTCAGGGGGGCGCCGCATAAAACGTGCCCTTCATATTGATATGAGTTCCATTAAATTCTGTACTGATGAAATGCTCGAACGTTTCAGCAAATTTGATTTCATAAAGGACTACATTGCCCAAAAACAAGAAGACATAAAGGTTTACAATAAGGAGCATGCAACTGATACATCCCTGATAATTAACGGCAGGCGCCAGACCAATATCGGCGTTTTTCGTGCCTATATCATCGCGTATCTGAAAAAACATCCCCAAATACATCAGAATATGACGTTCCTCGTCCGGCATCTAGAGCCTACCCAAGACGGACTCCCCCTCCAGATATATGTCTTCAGCAATGATCAGGTATGGGCCAATTACGAAGCAATCCAGGCTGATATCTTCGATCATCTGCTGGCAGCAGTGCCAGAGTTTGAATTGCGTGTTTTCCAGAATCCTACAGGATATGATTTCGCGGAGTGGGGTAAAGGAATGAGGAGTGAGAGACAAGGTGTTTAGGCTGAAGACTGTGTCAATCGTCGTTTTGTTTTGTTAAACGACAACGCTGAAGGTTAATGAATAATCTATGCCAGTGTTCGGAGTTAGGGAGTTAGGGAATAGTGAGAAGTTTTTTCCCTTGGACCCTCGACTCCTTGAACCCTTTTATATCAATCCAATTCCACCGTCTCGATCTTCACTTTAGCAAGGCCCTGCCGGTAAAAGCCCAATTGTTTTGCAGCACCCGAGGACAGATCAATAACTCTGCCGTCAACAAAGGGCCCCCGGTCATTCACCCTGACTATCATTGACCTGCCGTTGGCAAGATTTTTGACCCTGACATGCATCGGCAGCGGCAGGTATTTATGGGCAGCTGTCGGCTTTTTCGGGTCAAAGGCCTCTCCGTTGGCAGTCATGGAGCCGCCTTTCTGACGTTGCGTTTCTTTGCCGTACCACGAGGCAACTCCTGTCTCTGAATATTGCAGTGCCTCTTCGACTGACATGGGAACATAGCGCTTTCCTTTAACCACATAGGGTGCATTTTTCACCTTGCCCTTTTCAATGGCCTCCTTGGGTGACATGCCGTCAATGGACTCTATATCATTGGTCATGGGCCAGTCCAGGGGTGCGGCAACCACCTCAAAAGTATACTTGCCGATCTTATAGGCAATCTTGCACGTTCCAACGGTAACATCGGCTGCAAACTTTACCGTTTTATAGCCGGCGACCACGGTTCCCTCGGCGATATCATAGGTAGTGGAGAAAATACCACAACTGGCAAGGAGCAGAGAAATCCAGCAGATACCTGCTAACAGGTAAAACCTTCCAAAGAAATTTTTCTGTTGGGAGAAGAAGGAAGCAAGTGGTTTGGCGATAAAAACTATCAGCACTTTAACATACCAGCTTTTTGCCAGAATAAAACCGTTATAAACTCCTTAAAAAAGCTAATCGCTTTGCTCCCGATCAGCCTTTTTATACACGTAATATAATAAAAAAAACGAATCAGTTCAATACTATACTTTCTTGGCATGGCAGCCGCTGCATTTAATAGGTGCATCCTTGCCTGCATCATTCACCTCTTTATGGCAATCCTTGCACAGTTTATGCGCCGCCTTCTTATAGCTGTTGACATCAGGGTTGCTTATATTCTTGGTATGGCAGCCGGCGCATTTAGCAATCACCATGATCTCATCCTTGGCATGATGGCACGCGGTGCATGGATATGCTTCCTGGTGCTGGCGATGCGGGAAATCAGCCGGCTTACGTGCGGCTTCGGTCTGCAGAGTCATATCCGCGGGACCTATGCTTACCTCAATAGCAAAAGCATTAGCGACGATAAAAAGTGAAACAAAACCGCTTACAACTACTTTCGAGAACCATACAACCTTCATTAGTACCTCCCCAACAATTCTAATTTGACATGGTAACATTTTTATCAATTTATTCTGTAAACCGCGGGCAAAGGATATAAGGTCCCTGCCAAATGTCAACCCCTTCAGCAACAAAAAAATTACACTACAGCCCCATTGCTCTCCTGTTTTTCAACATATTGTTTCAAGGCGTATTGCGTGCAGACCTCGTAGTATTTCCTGTTCACCCTGCCTATGACTCTCAGGTCAACCGGGTTAAGCTCCTGCACCCAGTCCTCCCTGAGGATCAAGCGCTGAAAGGTACCTGTGACCAGGGGGAATTTACCGGTATGAATAATTATCGGCTCTTTCTGCAACTCAGGGATCAGGCAGTTCATGGTCTTCAGATCAATCTCGGATGTGAGTTTTTTAAAACCCATCTCATTCAACTCAATACCGTTGACATTATAGCGCAGTATGATCTCATCATCACTTAAGGCATTGTCTTTGTTTTTACCCGATTCATAGACATAATTGTTAAACTCCCGATTGTTTTTATCTAATACCCGGCGCAATTTCTTATGGCAACCTGAAAGCCTGTCTGCCAGATTAATGGCCGGTGAGATCATGATTCTTTTTTTGCCGTCCAGCAGATATGCAGGTGGCGCATTCTGATAACAGATGCCGATTCCCAGCTCGAGTATGGGCAGGTTATACTTTTTGCTTTTGCCGTTATATTTCTGAATGACGTTCAGCATATTAATGGCAAGGCCGCAAGCCCTGGAAACGCAGTACCTCCCGGCTTCATCATCTTTGCGCTCTAAAATGGCAAGGATAATGGCATCACCTTCGATAAAAACCTTGAGGGCACCGTATTGTGAGACAATTTCTGATATGGGATTGAAAAAATTCAGGCTGAAGTAAGAGGCCGGGTTCAAGCCGCTCTCATCAAGCTGCCTGGTAATGAGTGTTGCACCGCGCACATCGGCCTTCATGATGACATGGCTGGTGACCGGCTTGGTATCAAGCTCAAAAACCTGCTCATGGGGCAGAAGAAATTCATAAAGTGTGTTGTTGGTCTTAGAAAGTGCGATTGTCTTATCATCAGCTACCAGATTGATCCTGTCCAAGGCCTGTTTTAGAAGCTTAAAATTTTCCACATCACGGTGATACCTGAATAACCCTTTGAGAAATTGCAGGAAATACTCATTGCGCTGCTGAACTTTCAACCTGCCCATCTTCATCATTGTCTTTTTCAGGGGCACCAGTGAAATAGACTTGCCGTAATAAACCTTGAGACGCTTGAGATGGGCGGCCACACTTTTTCTCGCCTCGCTTGAAACAAGAAACTGCAGCACCTGCTGGGGTACAAGTGGAGGACAATATTCCTGGTAAATTGCTTTCATTTCAAATGAAGCAATAATCCTGCCTATGAGTTTTTTCTGCTTGAACTTGTCATAGAAGGCATTAAAGAGCTTTTTCTGCTCTTTGCCCATTATTTCAAGGGTGCGCAACTCCTCTTTATTCTGACTCTGTTTGCCCTTTGTTTCCTGAATTTCCGCACTTGTCTTAAGATAATTGATCAGGAGGTCAACATTTTCAACCTCCCTGATCCACCCATCAATTTTGAGATATTCTATTTCTGACTGTTTTTTTGAACTTTTCGTCCCTTTTTCAAGGGCGCCATCCTTTTCCCCGTCTTGCTTTTCTTTTTCCTGGGTTATCCTGATCTTGGCGAGTATATCGGTTACGAGCTTCAGGAGCGTATCATACCTGTCTGGGTCATCGATCCTGTGTCCCAGCAGCACATACTGTTCAAGCATAAAATAGTCATCATGCTGGTTTTCCACGTGCAGGAGCGGATTGATAAAAATATCATCCTTAAGAAGGGATTCTACCCCGTAATTTGCCTCGCGCCTTTCCTTTAACGACTGCTGGACTTCAAGAAGGTAGTCGAAAATATCCTTACTGGTTTTGCTGATAATGACGCTTCTCTTGTGGCGTATAGCCACAACCCTTTCCTTGAGACTCAGGGTCTGAAGCACCATCTCGTCATCATCGGTACTTTCATATTCCCAAACCAGATTATTAAGCCTGGTCAAAAGCTCTTCAAACTGGTGCACAACCTCCTGGATAAAAAACTTACAGACTGCAACCTGGGCCAGGTAATCGACTTGTATCTCTCCGTCACCCATCTTTGCTCTTTTTACGGCATCAAGCATTATATCGCGGCACAGAAGTTTAAGCTCGTCTCTGTCTTTGATCCAGTCAAATTCAATGCCAAGATCTTCATCCGCCCTGGTTGCTTTTAAAATCAGATGAAAAACAATTCGGGAGACAGTTTCACAGAAAACCGGGCTTAAGTGGACATCATAGTGAAAATTGTCAACACCCGGCATTATGCGGTTTAAAGAAAAATAGGCGGAATACGGTTTAGGGACGGGACCGTTCCAGGTGAGACTTCTGGGAAAAAAATCAGTACTCAGTAGTGAAGCCATTATCGATCAGAAAACGCCATTTAGTTTCGCTTTCGGGAAGATTTTAGAAATTTCAAGTGTAACTGCGTCGTTACACAAACTCATATAATCTATTAATTTCTGCACACTTAGTCAATATCTTTCGCTCCAGATGGCAGAAATCAATTGTAAAATATTTATTATTAGGACTGCAAATTTGCTTTGAGATTGTTGTTAGTGGGAATCTTTACAGGGTATAATTGGAAGGATAAAGAAAATGAGTATTATCCTCATACGCTGTTGCAGACGACTGTCATGGGTATCACTACCTGACATGTGTGCACTACCGATTCTTTATATTTTCCCAGTAACTCCCTTCTCTTTCCCTTTGTTCTTTATCTCCTTCACACCTTGGCACCCTTTTCCTCCCACCGGGATCATTATTCTTTGCATCCAGGGTAATTATATGATATATATATGATAAATCTAGTGATGCTTTAAATTCTCTGCTGGCATCACACCCGGCCTAAAGTGAGTTCAAACCAGGTATGACTTCCAACTTGAACAATCCAGTCTCCAATGGCAGCAACGCTTTTTTTTTGGAGAACCTGAAAAAATCCTATTTCATCTATACCTGCAATGCAGAAGGTGAAATGACCTATATCAGTTCCTCGGTCTCCAATGTACTGGGATATTCACAGGACGAGTTTCTTGAACTTATCCACAAGTCCGGTCATTATTTTTCCATGAGCGACAGGCATGACGTTCCTTCTGAAAACAGTTTGCATGGTGACAAGACTGAGCCTTACGAAACACTGATACCCCACAAGAACGGAAAACCCTGCTGGTTTGAAGTATCAGAATTTCCAATATGCAATGAAACTGGTGCAGTTGAAGGGGTTGAGTGCATCTTCCACAATATCTCTGCCAGGAAAGAAGCCGAATTAGGTCTTCAGGCCAGTGTTGAAAAACTACGCAAGGCTCTGGCCGGAACCATACAGGCCATGGCTCACACCGTTGAGACTAGAGATGCGTACACTGCCGGACATCAACGCCGTACCACCAATCTCGCCCGGTCCATTGCCCAGGAAATGGGGCTTTCTGAATATGAGGTAGACGGTATTCGCATGGCGGGTGTTATCCATGACCTTGGCAAAATATCAGTGCCGTCCGAAATTCTCAGTAAACCCGCCAAGCTCTCGTCCCTTGAATTCAGCCTGATAAAGACGCACCCGCAGACGGGCTACGACATATTAAAGGGTATTGATTTCCAGTGGCCCATTGCCCGGATTATTCTGCAGCATCATGAACGCTTGGATGGATCCGGTTATCCAAAGGGCATTACAGGCAACGAGATAATGAAAGAGGCCAAGATCCTTTCCGTTGCAGATGTTGTAGAGGCCATGTCATCACACCGCCCCTACCGTCCTACCCTTGGTACTGTTGCTGCCCTTGTTGAAATTACAAAGAAAAAAAACATCCTGTATGACGCCGAAGTTGTTGATACTACAGTGCATCTCTTTACCAAAAAGAACTTTCAATTTTGATTTTTTTTTAAAAGTAAACAGTATATAAACAGTCAAATTCCTGGCAGTATCAATTCCCATAAGGAATGAAACCAGCCCTGCCTTGTACCTCACACCTCGTTTTTATCCTTTTACCTTTCACTTTATCCCTTGCGTCTTTTCTATTGACAGCAACATGAGAATTGTTCCATACTCAATAAAAATTATAATCCATAAAATATACCTTCCAAACAGTTTTCCATTATGCTCGAATCAGGTGACATACCCAACTTAAGATCCCTTAAAAATTCATCGGAATCCGCTAGGCCACAAATCATTCACCATGACAAGCTGGGCGATCTCAGCTCCCATAATGCCTTTATAATACGCGGACGTGATAGGGAAAAATTCAAGTATACTGAAACCCGCCCCCTCTATATCCATCTTTCAATAACGGGCCGCTGCCAAGCCCGCTGCCAGGGCTGCATCAACATTGCATTCAACGAAGCTGCCAATGGCACCGACTTCAGAAACAACGCCCCATTTAAAGACACAGACCCCGTGCGTGACGCCCGCTGCATCGTTAACCTGATCAAAGAAAACAAAAAAAATGAAACAGTAACCGTCTGTCTGTATGGCGGCGAACCGTTGCTTGCGATTGACAAGATGCAGCAGCTTATTGAAAACATCAAAGGAGCCGGGCTGACAAACGATGTGCGCTTCATGCTTTACACCAATGGAGACCTCCTTGAAAAATCAGCTTCGACCCATCCTGATCTGCTGAAAAACATATGGCTCTACTCGGTTTCCATTGACGGCACCAGAGAACAGCACGAACGCATCAGGCGTGGCACACACCTTAGCCGAATCCATGAAGGCCTTGCCGCCATAAAACAACGGCGGCAGGGACAGGTTCTCATGTGGTCGACCCTGCGCGAAGAGCAGTCGCTTCTCGACTGTTTTAATGAGTTTACGTACCTGCATGACAGAGGCCTGGTTGACCAGTTTTTCTGGCACTGGGTCGAGAGCGCTGAACCTTTTGTACATCTTGCCGATTATGCTGGCACCTACGGAAATGATCTGCAGTATATCATGGATATTTACGTTGCAAAGCTGAAAACCGGGGCCCTCCTCCCCATAACCCATATCAATGAGCTCGTCCTTTACCTCCTTTCAGGTAAAAAGAGAGAATCAACTGCCTGCGGCGTTGAACTGGCCGGCAACTATGATATTGTTGACGGCATGATCCATTCCTGCGCCGACCTGCCAATGCACTATTCCATTGGCTCCATTTCCGCAGACGGAACCCCCGACATAAAACCGCAGGACCTCTCATGGCTGACTCATTACAAAAACGATCTAGGGTGCAAAAAATGCGGAATACACGGGTATTGCGGCGGCAGGTGCCCGGTTCAGGCTGTCACCGGTTCAATTGAAAGACTCAGGCAGTATTGCCAGCTCATGCGGTTGCATGTCAGTATTGTCAGCGACTCTCTGGATGAAATCGTTACTGCGCTGCACAAAAACGGAATAACGCCGCAATACATATATGACCAGTCTGCCTTTTACGTTCAATTTACAGACGGGACACCCTGATTTCATTCTGAACAAAATCTTAAAACTTGCCAGGTATTATCGGCAGCAGTTAAATTTTTCCCATTAGATTTGAATGTATGAACCTAAACGCTTAGAGAACAGAAATTATCGCTCGCTGATCATTGCAGGTATAGGCACCATAGGCAAAAGCCTTATCAGCCTCGGCGGCGACCAATTTTTTCATTTTGAACATATCGTGGCAGTCGATAAAGACAGCAGCTGTTTACTGCCACTCCAAAAATCAGGAATCACCTGCCTTGCCGGCGACATAACCGATTCACAGTTCCTCAACTCAGTCATGACCGGCTTACCGGTCCCCGCTCTCTTTATCAATCTCTGTTCAGGCACCGACAACGTCAGGATCAGAAAAAATCTTGCCCACTACGATACAGCCTATCTTGACTCCTGCGCCAGCACCACAGAGAACCCTGACGAGAACAGGTTCAGCCGGCTCATGCCTTACACCTACTCAGAAATTAACACCAGGCACCCACACTGGCTCTGCTGGGGCATAAACCCGGGTCTGGTTGAAATAATCGCCCGCCGCATACTTTACGATCTGCCGGACAATACCTGTGGCTACGATGTCTCAGTATATGAGTTTGACCGTCTTGAAAATAGAGCAGACTCAGATAGAGCTGCTGTTGGCTGGTGTCCCGGGGACCTTGTTGAAGAGATGATGCTCTCCCCCACCCTGGAAATTATAGCTGGTCTGCCGAGGGAAGATGAAATTCCCGGCCCGCGCGACTGTATTATTAACTGGGAGGACGAGTCCATTGTCGCAAAAATTGTCGGCCATGAAGACATCTGGAATCTTAGAGAAATTCCAGGGGTAAAAAACGGGCGCTTCTATTACAGTTTAAGCCCTGCAGTTATGAAAATTCTCTCTATGGACGATGTCAAAAAAGCCAGAAACATGCTTTACATCCCTGCGG
Organism: uncultured Desulfobulbaceae bacterium; assembly: GCA_947259115.1. Classification (GTDB taxonomy): domain Bacteria; phylum Desulfobacterota; class Desulfobulbia; order Desulfobulbales; family BM004; genus BM004. The sequence goes on from CAMYKS010000017.1 coordinate 41,850, forward strand.
AAGGTGATGTCATAACCGGGCTGGAACAGGTTGCAGTGCAGGTAAATGCAGAGACCATGGCCGCACCGAAAACCCTGGTCTGGACAGAAGATCACGCTGCAACCTGGCAACAGTTCGGGCTAAACGGCGTCCAGTATCAAACAGCAAAATCTCTCCTTTTGGCGATCATGCTGATGCAGCGCACCGATTACGGTCTTATGCCGCTTTCACTCTGTGCTTCCAATCTGCCCATTGCATCCCACGACTGGCCTGTCTTTGACGGATTCATGCAGGAACTGGACATCAACTGGCTCGACGGTGCCCACATGAACCTGCATGTTGTGGAGGAATAGTGATCCGGCTTCTTAAGGTTCTTTTTTAAGTTGCCAGGGTAGTGTAATGGGGTGCTAGATTTTTTTTACTGTTCGTTGGCCGTCGGCCTTCAGCCTTCAGTCTTTTTTACCTTGCTCCCCACTCACCCCTTCACCCTTCTCCTCACCACCCACATGCAATCCCAACTGACCAAAGGTATCTGCATCAGGATAGTAACTCCACACAACCCTACGAATATCTTCCAGCAGTTTCATACGCTTATTCTTATTCTGCAGATCAAGGGACTGCTGGAATTGGATACCGGCTTTTGCAAGGGCAGCCGCCCATTGCTTTGATGCAGGTTCAAAGGTCTTGGTACGCATAAGCCAGTAGTTCGCCACATCATAATGAAGCCACAGGTCACTGGCCCCTGAGTAAAAGCCTGCCTGATCCATAGCCTGGTCTGACTTGGGCAGCCACATTTCTGCAAAGTCTTCCTCCTGCCATCTCCGGGTATAGGACCAGCCCAACTCCAGATAATAGATAGCTGAAAAGGGGTTGAGCATAAGTGCGGTTTCCAGGGCATCTGTCATGTCATCCACATGCCCCTTGCCCGGCTTCTTCTTCTGCTGTGCTAATCCCAGTCTATGCCAATATTCAGCATTATATTTATCCCAGCCTATTGCCTTTGCTATCTCTGTAGCCGGAGGATTTCCTACCCTGTTCAAGGTGGAATTGGGCACGGTATTACAATAACTCTCTGCTGCAAAATGGCGCACTGTCCAACTCAAGCTCCACGCAATAAAGAGGAGCAGCATAATTACCAGTATGCGTCCCTTTATATTGAGATAGACCTTCTGAAATCGCAGTTCAAACCTCTCGCGGAACTTCCTGGCTCTGATTGACAGTCCCCCCTGGCCCACAGCCAGAATTGCTCCCAGCATCAAAATATTGGCAGGGATATGCATGTTAAAATCCACCCAGGAATGTATCCCAACGGTTATGAACATGACAGGCGGAAGAACGCCAAGCGCGATCGCCTTATGATCTTTTCTCTCCAGCCAGAGGCGAACAGTCTTAAAGACAAAAACAATTATACCTGAAACTGTAAGGATCAAACCAAGAAAGCCGGCCTCAGCAAGGAGTTGGGCCCAGTCGTCATGGGCATAATCGATCAGAAGCCCCATGTCCTTAGGCGCCTGATATTGAGGATATGCATGCTGAAAGTTTCCGACACCCACACCGGTTAATTTGTAATCCTTAAAGACTTCCATGGTTTTCTGGGCATAACGGAACCTGCCTTCAAGCGATGTTTGCAACTGATCCGACTGGAATCTTACAATGGCATGTTCCAACCCGACCCAAAATCCATAGCCACCAATGAATAGGAATAGCAGCAGTACTATAAGCCCGTTTCTTCTATGGCTTTTACGGTAGACAAACAAAGTTCCCATGAGCAAAAGTCCAAAAGCAGCAGAAATAATACCACCCCGAGATGCTGAAAGTGCTAGCCCAAGACCGATCATGACACCGCAAAAAACAATAAGCGCCCGCTTGCTGAAAACCTGTTCAGACGACAACAGTTTCGCGGCATCCCCCTTGGAATTGGAGGCGGCAGTAAAATTATTCTGCAAAAAACTGGTGCGCACTGAACTGGCATAGGCTGCGGCCAGCATCAGCGCCATTGCCATAAATCCTGCAAAGTGGTTCCTATTGATATAGGTGCCACGGACATCGCCGCCATATCCGGCAAACCACCAGATCATGTTATCTCCGGAGTAAGCCTGATAAATGCCGTAAAGACTGGTAAAAGTGGCGGTGATCAGGATACAGAGACAAAGAATCTCTATACGCTTACGGGCATTTAGTACCTGGCTCAGCCCGAAAAAAAACAAACCATACGTAGTCCAACGGATCAGGGACAGGCGCACCGGATAAATATAGGGTGCAAGGGTTATTATTTGCTTTTTTCCTGTTAATTCAGCGGCCTGTGTCTTAACATCAAGCGCTTGCGGCGATAAGAGCCCCACCAGAAATGACGGCAGTGGCAGGACCTGCAGAACAAGCAGGGTAAAAATCGAGAAAAAAAGAAAATTAAGACCAGTCCTGGGATACTGAAAATAACCGAGGCCTGTCTTATAATCCTTGCGGATATTATGAACAACGAGCAAAAGGGAGGCCGCCAGGATCAGGATAAAGATCATGGAATAGGCATAGGTGTGAACGGCCCCGAAAAGCAAAGGACTGATGACCAGAACAAGAAGGTAAATGGCAAATGCGACTCTTTCCATATATTATTAGAAGATCCGAGGGTTCAAGGATTCAAGGATTCAAGGAATATTAAAAAACATATAAAATTACCAGCTGTTAAAATGATCCCGGTCGTTTCCTAAAATACATAAAGGGGACTTTTACTGTCTTTTTCCCCCTTGGTCCCTCGACCCCTTGACCCCTTGTGTCAATCGTCAGCAGTCTCGTATGCTGACAAACCTGTCTTTTCAAAACACCCACCACTTCTTCTCATCCAGCACAGGTTCATCCGGCACAACATCCACACCGGCAATTATGGCAGCAGGCGTTTCTGTCACCATTTTATCAGCCCTGGAGGGGTCCTGCAGAATGTCAGCCGCAATTTCCACTGCTGAGGAAAGGGCAAGAATACGCTGGTCATTGGCATGGGCGTCAGTGGCAATAACATGGGCCAGCCCGGTTTTTATCATCAGTTCTGCGCTTTTCTGCACTGCAGATCCCAGCAAGCCCGTGACACTAACGGCTGTCAGCTGGCACATGGCACCTTGCTTGACCAGGTCATGGAGTTGCCTCAAATCATTCTGCAGTATTAAATGCCTTTCAGGATGGGCGATGACAGGGGTTATTCCAAGGAGTCTCAGCTTATATATAAAATCCCGGCTGCCAGGCGGCATGAAAAAAGGAGGGAACTCAAGGAGCAGATATCGTGAATTGTTATTAATGGTTGCGGCCTGGCCTTTTTCAAGAGCCTCAAAAAGCTCCGGGCATACCTGGGCTTCCATGGCCGGATATAGTATTACGGGAATATCTTCAGCAGTAAAAGCTTTCCGAACAGTGGCGGTGAGGGAGACGACATTCTCCCATTTGTTGGTAAAGAAACCGTTTAAGGTATGGGGAGTGGCAACGATTGTATCAATATTGTTCTTAACTGCAGTGCGGGCCATGTCCAGGGTTTCTTGCAGCAGCCGGGATCCGTCATCAATCCCCGGCAAAACATGACAATGAAGGTCGATCATTTGTTTTAAGCTATCAGTCGTCAGCTTATTTCTCACTGTCATCCGATGACTGCCAACTGAACACTCTCCTTTTTTTCTTTTTTCTGAATGCTGACCACTGCCTGCTAAATCTTTTACCCTTGCCCCCTTGAGACCTCGACACCTTGAACCCTGTCTTCTACCCTTGAAACCTTGAGACCTCGACACCTTGGATCCTGTCTTCTATCCTTGAACCCTTGAGACCTCGACACCTTGAACCCTATCTCCTACCCCTCACGTCATTCTCCTGTCCTTGACCGGCTGCTTCACATCTTTCTTTTTCCAGAATTTCCAGCGGGGGGATGGGTCTTCCTGAATTTCCTCTTCTCCGTAATAGCGATAAAAATAAGAATACAAATGATAATCTTTGGTCATTTGTGCATCAAGTCTGTTCAAAATAATGCCGAATATATGGGCCTTAACAGCCTGCATCTGTTCAATGGCCCTTTGTGCAACTACGCGCTCAGTCTTATTGGCCTGCAAAACCACGACAACTCCATCCACTGCCTTAGACAGAACCACGGCATCGGTAACAGCTGAAACTGGTGGTGAATCAATAACAATGCGGTCATAGTCCCGGCTCAGGGTGGCAAGCATTTCCTTCATTGCTTTGGAACCCAGGAGTTCGGAGGGGTTGGGCGGGATCTGCCCACATGGAATCATATCAAGGTTCTCAATATCCGTCTTGCGTAAGGCATCAGATATGGAGCAATCATTGACAAGAATATTGGACACCCCTTTCTCCCTCTCAATACTGAATATGGTGTTCAGCCGGGGTTTGCGCATATCACAATCCAGCAACAGCACCCGGCTTCCGGTCCTGGCCATAATGACTGCCAGATTTGCTGAAGAAATGGTCTTGCCTTCGCTTTCCATGGCACTGACCATTAAAATGGATTTTGGCTGCGTTTCGGTCGTTGAAAATAAAATCCTGGTCCTGATGCCTCGGTATGTCTCACTCACTGCTGATCTTTGGTCCTGCAGGGTGATCAACTCCTCTGCCTTGTCAGTGTCATCTTGACGGCGACCCCTGATTTTATGGTCCACCACTACTCCCAGTAGGGGGATCTTAAAAAAAGATTCTACTTCATCCGGGCTCTTTATGGTGTTATCAAGGTACTCGAAAAAAAAGGCAAGTCCCAGCCCCAGCATCAGGCCGATCACTGCAGCCAGGCGTAAATCGCGCCTGATGTTCGGGCTCACCTGGAAGGCGTACTCGGCCTTGTCAATGATGCGGATATTGCCGGTATCTATCTCCTCGGTTACCGAGGTCTCTTTAAAGCGCCTGATAAGCAGGTCATAAAGCTCCCGAGCCCCCTCTGATTCACGCTTCAAAACGCCATACTCGATGGCCTTCTTGTTCAATCCAAGGGATTCCTGCTTCTGCCTCTCAAGGGCAGCTTTCAGGGAGGCTTCGCGGGCCTGCGCCACTTCGTACTCGTTGCGCAGCGAATCAATGATCCGGACCACCTCGGCTGACTTCCGCTGCTGCATCGATTCAAGCTCCGAATAGGCTGCCTTCATCTTGGGGTGCTCCTTGCCGTACTTGCCTGAAAGCTCGGAAATGCGGTTGTAGATCCCAACTTCACTTTTCTTGATATTCTGGATCAATAAGTTGTTCAAGACCTCGGGAATGGAATCCAGGACCAGGGGATTGTATTTTAACTGCTGCGCCTGTCTATACCTGGTCTCCACCTCTACCCTGTCAGACTCGGCCTGCACCACCTGGCTGTTCAGCTGCGCCAGTTTCTGGGCCGTAACGGTTTCAACCTCTCCTGAGAATTCCGTAACAATTCCTTCCCGCTCCCGATATTCCTGCAGCTTCCTTTCAGAAGCCTCAACCTTGCTGCGCTCTTCCTCAATACGTTCATTCATCCAGGCCATGGCATCCTTTATGGCGCCGAGGCGAAGGTCCATATTATGATCGATATAGGCCTGGGCCAGACCATTCACAGCCCTTACAGCGACCATCGGGTCTCTAGCGCTGAAGCCGATATCAACAAGCCTGCTGTCACGCACCGGCGCGACGGATATCCTGCCGATAAAAGCACTGACCAGGCCCGAATCCGGCAGATACTTTTCCTCATCGGTCTTGAGACCGGGCTTGCGGGCGACTTTTGGTTCAGATCTGATAAGCCCTTTGATTGTCTTTTTGAAGCTGCTTATCATGCCGCGTATTGAACTTTTCAAATTCACGACAAGGCCGGTTTTGGGTGTGGGGTTAAACTCCTCGCTCTCGGCAAGATTCAGTTTATCTATAACCCGGCGGGCCACAGTCCGGCTTTCGATGATCTTATACTGCGTCTCCTTGTAATCGGGATCCCAGGCGTCAATTGCCATGACTTCCTGGATTGAGACAATATTGGGATTGGATGTCTCAATGATCATCCGGGCGTTGGCCCGATACATCGGTTCCTCTGTGAACACATTAATGGCCATAGTCAGCAACACGATGACAAAGGCTGCAATGATGGTCCACCGCCGCTTGCTGATTATCCTCAGGTAATGGCGCACATCAATCTGCGACTCTTCCTGGATGTCGTTTCCGAACTCGTCCATGTATTTAGATTTTTGAAATGAAAGCTCAGTCTTAGTATTTAATGCTAAAGGTTTCGAGGGTTGTCAGCATACAAAACTGCTGACGATTGACACAAGGTTTCAAGTAAAAAAATACTGACTTATGACCACTGCCAACCCTTATAGCCTTATTTGCCTTACTTTTTTACCCTCGACTCCTCGAACCCTTTCTTTAAAATCTTTATCCCTTGAATCCTTGGACCCTTGGCCCCTTGAAACCTGGTTTCTCAAAAGAAACTCTGAGGCACGATAATGATGTCATCGGGCCTGATGCGCACATCATGGATCTTGCGGCCCGATGAGGTAATGGCATCTACATTAACGGTGATTATCTTCTCCACCCCGTTTTCCACCCGAATGATGCGCGTTTTCCTGCGGGCTGCAATATTGCTGAAGCCCCCGGCCGTACCGATGGCGCCGACCAGGGTAAGGTCCTCCTGGATAAACTTGTAAGACCCTGGTTTTTTCACCTCACCCATGATATAGAAAAATTCCGCCTCAGGCAGATAAATTACGTCATTGTCCTGCAGAGTCAGATTTGAAACAAGGTCATTGCCCCGCAGCAATTTTTCAAGATCGACGCGTATCACTATCTTGGAGGATTGGGACTCCGAACGCAGGCTGCCGCCAAAATCAGGAGTACTTCCCCAGGCGGAAACAGTTTCATTTTCCTCAACATCCACTTTCTGAGTCGCTGCCATTTTCTGCAGCAAAACTTTACGGACGATCATCACCTGTTTACCAGCAGTATCAGGGTTCACACCCCCGGCAGTTGATATGGCATCAATTAAATGCTCGTCGGCCTTAAGAGCATAACCGCCCGGTCTGCGTACCTCGCCCAGCACCTTGTATTTCTTGCTGCCATACAGGTCAACCAAGACAGACACCTGGGCATCAAGCAGCAGCTGTTTCTCTGCCAGTTTTCGTGCAACGAGCTCTTCAATCTGGGAAATGGTCAGGTCATCTATCTGCAGCCTGCCGAGAAGAGGAAATGAGATAGTGCCGTCATTGGCTACACGGATTCCATTGCGAGTCAGATCCGGTTCATCATAAACAATGATATTTATGACATCACCGCCACCCACCCTGTATTCCGTTTCAGCGAATGATGAAACACCCTGGAATCTGGCAAGGTATTGTTCAACGGTGTACTTGGGCGTCTCACCGTTAATATCCTGCAGGCCAGTTCCCCGTGTTTTTTCCTTGGTTGTTTCACGAAGACGGCTGATCAGATCCTTATCAACCTCTTTGATGCCGGCCACCTGGGTGCTGTCCTGCACTTCCATAACCTGAACAATATCGTCCGTTACAGCCGGACCACCGCAGCCGCTCAATATGAACAGGCCAGCCAACAGAAATAAAAGAACAGGTAAATGTGTTATTTTTTTATCCATAAAAAACAAGGTCCCCCAATCCACCACCATGGAACCTTACCAGTTTCTTTTAGCAATTTAAACAAATAGTTAATGATTACAATTATGAATTCTCGTAATCCTGAGCCTACTGAACAGGTCTATGAAATGAGCACTTGTTAAAATTTCCGGTTATCAGTTTTTAAAACTTCAAACTGGTCTCTAGCAGATAAGCGAAACGCAGTGTAGACTTCGGATAAGCGAAACGCAGTGTAGACTTCGGATAAGCGAAACGCAGTGTAGACTTCGGATAAGCGAAACGCAGTGGACTTCGGATAAGCGAAACGCAGTGTAGACTTCGGATAAGCAACCGAAAGAAGACTCTGACTGCCAATTTTCCCCTCACACCTCATTTTCCCAATCTTTTTACCTTGCCCCCTTGGCCCCTTGACTCGTTGTCGTTTAACGATACAAAACGACGATTATCAGCATACGAAAATTGCTGCTGATTGACAGGCAGGACCCTATCATTTCATATCCTTTTACCTAATACCGGAGTGTTAGCGTAACCATGCCGCGGTTGTTGGTCCAGCTTTCACCTGGCTCATCGGAATTCCTGCGGTAGTAATTATAGCCGATGCCCAGAGTCCAGCGCCGGTGCAGCAGATACTCCAGCCCGAGCCCGGCCCTGAAATCCTCATCATCCCGGGCAGTGTTATAATCATTATGGGTGATTCCCACGTAAGCCTTGAGCCTGTACCAGGAATAGAACCTGTGCGTCAGGCCGACGGTCAGATCAGTCCCGGTGAAAAGTTCAGTTGTATTAGATCCTCGGGGGTAGACCCCTCTTTCGAGACGCAGAGTGAAATCTGTCACACCGGGTTGCAGCGCATAATTAATCTTTGTTGCAGCCAGCCAGGTATTCTGGTCTTCATAGGACACCCCATCGACGTCATGATGGTTTTCAAAATCCAGCCAACCGTAGCCGAAATTCAGTTCACCGGTAACCCGGGAAGTCAGATCCCAGGTCAAACCTGCAGCGATCCGGTCAAATATATAATCCGCATCGTTTGATTCATTGACCGTCCGGTCCGGTGAAGCAGTATTATAATCGCGTTCACCGTGGAGGTAGCGGACAAAACCCCAGGTTTTCTGGGCCACTCTTTTCTCAAAGCCCACACCAAAGCTTGTTTCATCAAAGTTCTGGCTCCAGTCAACTTTCTTGTCCTTGTATTCCTGCACATCGTAGTTTGCGTATCCGACCAGTTTCGTCCTGTCCGCATGACTGTAACCCAAGCCCAGGCCCAGGAGGTTATACCAGCGTTTTTCCTGGCGTCCCAGGGCATATTCATCAGTGGAACCAAATGGATCAGAGGTATGGACAAAATTATTCCCCAGGTCGACAAAAAGCCCTGACGGGGCATTATAGTCTATCTCTAAGCCAATATTGTGCCTCTGCCAGTTGTTGTCTGAAAAGTCAGAATAAAAGGCAAAGTCCCCTCCATACCCCAGTTTGATGCGCCCCCTTTCTTCCAGGGAATAATCTATCATCAAACGCGGAATGGCATGGCTGATAACATCGGATTCCGTGTTCGATCCGTCCAGATAAATGTTGTCATTGTAGACAATGCCCACAGCAAGTTCAGGAAAGAACTTGAGCTTTCCCGTGCCGAAGCTGTTGCCGACAGGCCAGAAAGGCATACCCGGGGACAGGTATTGATAACTGTCATAGACTGCAGCATTGGACCACAAACCTCCGGCCCACAACACGCCCGCTGCAATCAGAGCAGATATGTAATACAATTTTTTCATGAAAAAAATAACGGCTCAGGGCGTTAGGCTCCCGGAGTTTATGCCCTTTAGGGTGCTCGCTTACCTGGCGCAAGGATATATATTAAAGAATTTTACCATCTGCCCTGTGCCTATAACATCTATTTTGACGGACTCGGTGGATTATACAGATATTCCTCGGCATTTCTTTCATAGCGCTCTGCCTTAGAAAAAACCCAATGGGTCGGCAGGTTTTCACCGGCCATACTGTAACCCACCTGGATCTCGGATTGTGTTGCCCCGCAGTTATGTGCCCAGCCTGCAATATCAGCATTGCCTAAACCAAAATCCAGGGCTGCGTTAATCACCGCACTATGATCCTGTCCGGCCTGAAACAGGGCGCACAAGGTATCCGATCCTGAAACTCCGGCAGCATTCAGATCGGCAATCAGGCCCTTCAATGTAGAGTCCGAAGCCAGACCGGCTTGAACCACTTCCTGCAGCGGTTTGCCGGCAGCAATGTCTTCAGCAATGCCGGCCCAAACATACGGCCCAGAAAACACAAAAAGCAGGACTGCAATTGCAGCCTGCCGCATTGGTAAGCAAACTCGTTTTGT
>CAMYKS010000018.1 GCA_947259115.1 uncultured Desulfobulbaceae bacterium
TATTTAGCGGTTTTGAAATCGAACCTGTCAAGCTTGCCAGAGAAGCGCTGACCATTCCAGTCATTGCCTCCAGCGGTGCCGTAAAAGTTGAGCATTTCTAAGAGGTCTTTAAAGAGACCAATGTGGAAGCGGCTTTGGCTGCAGGTATTTTCCATAGAGAGCAGGTGCCCATCGAGGCGGTGAAGAAGCATATGAGGGAAAAAGGGATAGAAACAGTGCACAATAACAAAGGCCCTTCCCGATGACTTGGGAGGGGCCTTTGTTATTGTTTTAACATAAACACTGTACATATTGACACTTTAAGAATCTTTCACGAGTTGCGCTGTATAGACATCTTAACTTTTCACTGATCTGCAACTCACCTAAAATCCCTGGACCAGTTGTTATTGTATCAGGTCCAGATCTTCGAGCCAACCAGCGTTTTCAGTCAGGTGCCCCATGAGAATGCGTGATGCTTCTTCGGGGTGCTCGGGGCGGGAGTGAATCTGGCTCATCACCAAAATGTCATCCTTGCGTCCGCAAATCTCGATTTTGCCAATGTCATGCCCCATAATGAACTTAAAACGCTTGGCGTAGCCATCCAAAGAGCGTTTGGCTTCGGACACTATGTCCACACCGCGCTTTAGGGGGACCTGGAAGTGATGACGTACTCGCGTAACGGGCATACACTGATACAGGTAGTAAGGATTCACGCCAATGCGGACCAGTCCGTTCATCAGGTCTTTCAGATCCTGCACGGTGTCGTTGACGCCATTGAGGAACACAGCTTGATTGTTGACGGTGATACCGGCATTGCGGATGCGCATCACAGCTTCCTCGGACAGATCGGTAATTTCGTTGGCGTGGTTAAAGTGAGTAGGGATGTAGAGAGTCTTGTGCTGGTTGAAATCGCGCAGTACTTCGATCAGCTCATTATCAAAATAGCGCAAAGGATACACTACGGGAGTGCGGGTCCCGATGCGGACATAGTTCACATGACTGATGTCCTTCAAGGCTTCTAGCATTTTGGCAATGACCTTTGTGGGCAGCATCATGGGATCACCACCAGAAATAATCACATTAGTGATTTCCTGGTGTTTGGCAATATACCTGGCGGCATTCTGGAAGTTTTCTACGGTCTTGTCGTTGGGCAACCCCACCAGGCGTTTGCGAAAACAGTGACGACAGTACATAGAACAGTATTCCGTTGCAACGATCAAGGCAGAGTAGGGGTACTTGTGAAGAATTCCGTTGCCCTTATTATGTTTGTCGTCACCGTAAGGATCCCCTGTGGTTTCACCCATCTGTCCAGCCATAACCAGTTCGTCAACAGAAGGAATCGCCAGTTTGCGGATAGGATCCTGAGGGTTGTCTGGATTGATGAGGCTGAGGTAATATCGCGGTATATTCATGGGATGATTATCCAACACCTTTTGCATGGAGTTTTCTTCCTCTACCGTCAGATATATATATTGTTTGAGCTTTTCCAGTGAGTTTACGTTATTGGCAAGTTCGGAGTTCCATGCCAATTTGCGAAAATCAATCATATTCAGTTTCTCGAATGATTCTTCTACGGTTAGTTTATTCATGCTTGACCTGCCTTTACCTTTATCTACATTATTAATTTATCAGTAAATTGCCGGCTATGAATATAGCCCTTAACCATGTGAAGTCAATATTTCTTGTGTTTTTACACTCTTGAAATGATTTAAGATTGCCAACTGGCATCTTTACTGCAAAAAATCACCTTAGAAGTAATTGGGAGGGATACCAGATAATCTTTTTGCCATCCTGGTAGTTATTGTGCTATAAAAAATAACACATACCCTTAATAATGAGGTTCTCGTGAAAAAACCGACTCTATTAGTATTAGTGTTTGTATTAATTCTTTCTGGTTGCGCCGCAAAATCAAATATTGTCTCAATTAGTCCTGATACATTCATGGTTTCCCGTCAGGCAGCTACAGGTTTTTCTGATTTAAGCACTCTAAAATCTGACTTATTTCAAGAGGCGGATGAATATTGTAAAAGTCGAAACAAGCATATTAGTGTTATAAACACGATAGAATCTCCCCCGGCTTATATTTGGGGGAAATTCCCAAAAGTTGAAATTCAGTTTATGTGTTTATGAAAAAAAGAATGCGAATTTAACATGCCCCAAAATAGATTGGCTAACAAGTCAAGGTTGCCAGTAGACATCTTAACTGGTTAATTCTTCTTCAAGAAGTCAACATTGACAGGTCATCTGTAATTTTGAATTTACCTTTCTACTCTACTGAAAAAGACAGTATAGACTCTTTAAGAAGTTTTCTCAAATAGCAGAATATCCTAACAATTAAATTGCGTTATCATTTTGCTTGACAAAGTATCTTATGATCTTAATTTTTATTTAAATATAATCATAAATTTAATCCTCTGCAGGGGTTTACTCCTATGTTTGAGGCGATTTTTATAAATACCAATTTAAGGCCTCCATTGGGATATCATTTCCGATTGGAGGCTTTTGTGTTTTATGGCAGATCGTTCAGGTATTAAAAACTATTTATTTTATTTGTTATCAGGATGGAGGTGCTATTAAACCGCACAAAAATTTCTTAGACTGCGTCTGCAAGCAAATTGCCCGATGGCAAAGAGGGAGGAAATCATGATACGAGCCATTTATGTAACCATACTATGCGCTATCATGCTAAGCGTTCATCAGGCCCAGGCCGATGATGCGAAGCGCACCGCAACCATACTGGATAGTGCCGGCACTGTGTCGGAAGTAACGGACCTGGGATTCTCAGCCAAGCTGCAGAAATTCGACAACTCCCACGGTCAACTCGCCTTCTCAACAGATACGTTCGACATTGCAGTACCCCTCGACAATGTAATCAACATCGAAGCCCAAGAAGACAGCCACACAGTCACTTACATGAGGCGGGGAAAGGAAGTTGCACTCACCGGAAACCTCTTTGCGGGAGAGTTCACTGGAAAAAGCGATTTTGGAGACCTAAAAGTCCATGGCAGCAAACTAAAGAGCCTCAAATTTAATCGCCCCCCCAAGCCCGTTGATGGCTTGCCGGGGGCGATTAATCTGGCTACGCTCACGCTCGCTGATGGGACAGCACTGAGTGTAGACGTTTTCTAGGTACGATAGCTTCTATTCGACCGAGGGCTATTTGGTCGGAGGCAGGGTCCGCTATCTCCATTATACCGACTTCTGTTTTCTTCGTGGTGAGTCGCTGGCAACAGTGTCGTTCGATAAGATTAAGCGCATCGATTTTAGCGGAGAAAAAGATGTGGCTGTGATTCTCAAGAACGGCAAGAAGGCTACAGGAACACTCGCCTCTTAGAGTGGCGCCGAAATAGAGGGCTGGACTGCCGTATCCGATAAAGGCAAGATTTTTCTCTCAAAGAAACAAGTCAAAGCAATCGAGTTTGCAGACTAGGATGTGAAAAAAGACACACAACAAAAAAGGGGTCACCCATTAAAGGGCCCCTTTTCCTTATTTAAGTAAATGTGTTAGACACCTTTATTATAGGAAACAAAACCATGCAAAAAACCATTCTTGTTACAGGATCGACCGACGGCATCGGCTTGGAAACAGCCAGGATGTTGGTATCGCAGGGGCACAACGTCCTGTTGCACGGGCGCAACCCGGCAAAATTGGAGGACGTGAAAAAAACGTTATCTGCGCTACCGGATGGCGGGCGTTTAGAAAGCTACGTCGCTGATCTATCGCGTATGGCTGATATAGAAGCACTTGCCAAGGCTGTGGCTGAACACCACGTTAAACTTGATGTACTGATCAACAATGCCGGTGTTTTCAAGGCACCTGATCCCATAACAGAGGACGGACTTGATGTGCGGTTTGTGGTTAATACCATAGCCCCCTGCCTGCTGACACAACGGCTGTTGCCGCTGCTTGGAACGACTTAACCGCATATGCACAAAGCAAACTGGCGCTTACAATGTGGTCCCGCAGTATGGCGCTTGCGCTCAAAAATGACGGCCCGGCCATCATTGCGGTTAATCCCAGATCAATGCTAGGCAGCAAAATGGTGCAACAGGCATTTGGTGTGGCTGGCGGTGACCTCCGTATAGGTGCGGATATACTCACCCGCGTGGCTCTGGAGGAAGAATTCGCGGCTGCTTCCGGCAAGTATTTTGACAACGACATAGGTCAATTTAAATCGCCCCATCCCGATGCGCTTGATCCACAAAAATCCGCAGAGGTTGTGCGTGTTATCGAAACGGTTTTGGCAGAAATAACATAATCGGACGAAAATCATCTTTAGTTGCAAAATTATCTGTTCTAATAAATAGAAAATACAATGGAGGATCACATGAAATCTATAGTTGCAAAAAGCGGCAGCAAAGCACAAGACGCCGGAGCCTTTATTTTGAAAGAGCAGCCCATACCTGAACCGGGAACACAGGACCTCCTGGTGCGGGTCATTGCCATCGGTATGAATCCTGTAGATACAAAGGTACGCATACTATTTGAAAATGATGCTGTGCTTGGCTGGGATGCCTATGGGATACTCGAAAAAGTTGGCGAAGAGGTGAGCGGATTCAAGGCGGGGGATGCGGTCTTTTACGCGGGCGATATAACCCGACCAGGGTGCAATAGCGAATATCACCTGGTCGATCATCGGATAGCTGCATTAGCTCCCAAAAAACTCCCACCTGAAGATGCTGCCGCAATGCCATTGACTTCAATAACTGCGTGGGAGGCCCTGTTTGTTCGTTTGGGTTTTGCTCCGGCAGCAAAGGCCAACGCCGGTAAATCCATTCTGATAATCGGTGGTGCCGGAGGAGTTGGTTCAGTAGCGATACAACTGGCTCATTGGGCCGGGCTAAAAGTGTTTGCAACAGCATCAAGGCCGGAAACAGTTGACTGGTGCAAAAATTTAGGTACTGGGATTATCCTGAATCACAGAAATAATCTCTATGAGGAGTTACAGTCAGCAGGAGCAGATTCAGTTGACGCCATCTTTTGTACTACTCAAATGGAAAGGCACTGGCAAGTAATGTCTGAATGTATCCGGCCTCAAGGTCATATCGTTTTTATAGACGACCCGGTGGAGCCAGTAGACATCACGGCGTTTAAATTCAAAAGCGTCACCCTTTCCTGGGAATTTATGTATACCAGGTCAATGTTTGAGACGGATGATATGTCCGAGCAGGGGAATCTGCTTTCGACTGTAGCGGGGCTGTTGGATGAAGGCACCCTTGTAACAACTCGACAAAAGACCCTGACCGGCCTGACACCTGAGAATATCCAGGCAATGCACATCAAACAGGAGAGTGGAACAATGATGGGTAAACAGGTGCTTGTTCTTTAGCCCGAATATTTCATGAACAATTTTAAAAAATTAACTTAACTATCTGTTTTTGTGGCTTAAATTTTATATTTCCAGTCATTGTCCGGTTACAGTTTGTACCAAGTGGCTGAATAGATTTTTTTCAAAACTATTCACCCTTCGGGCAAGCCGATACATCCGTATAGCCTGCAGTGTTAGGCGTTTCGCATACTAAAGTATAGCTCAAACGACTTACACTTTGTCTATCCGGATCGACTCGTGAAAAATGCGGGTTAGTCGAAGAGAAACGTGATAAATAGTGATAGTATCAGTGCACTTACAAAGGCCCTTCCCAATACTGGGAGGGGCCTTCAATGGTATGTTAGCAAAAAATGGGACAACTTATTTTTCAATGAGAGAAAACGAATCTGGCCAATTTATAAATTACAATCAGGTTCGGGCAGCAAAGATTTTAATATGCTAGTTTAGAATCTATAGCATAGGTCCAGGGAAGCCCTTCGTTGCGCCAGCCACCGCCTTTTCTTATGCCGTTATAGGCACTGTTCTTATCCTTCAGCTTCCCGCCTTCAAAACCACCGAGAATAACGTAGACGCGATCAGCCGGCCAGCCAGCCTGGACTATCCTGTTTAAAGCCATGGCAGCCCGTGTGCCGCTTCTACAGATAAAGAACAGAGTGTGCATGGTTGGATCGAACCTTGCCATGATGTCTTTGGTGAAATTCGGGTTATCCTTCATAGCGTACTCTTTACCTGAAAAAGTGATGTCCAGGAATTGAGCCGGCACGAGATAGGCGTTTTCCGGGTGTCCGACAAACTGGTATTCGGCCCGGGAGCGCACATCAACAATAATCATACTCGTAGGATCTTTCCTGATCATTTCATACGCTTCAAGTGGGGTGGCTTCTTTGCCACTATGTTTCACTTTTGGCTTCTTATAGACATAGACACTGCCGGCAGTGGCGCTGACAGCGAAAACTATGATACAGAAAAGAAAGATTGACAAAGCAATAATTTTTTTCATTATCCGGCCTCCATTATTAGATATTGATTCATGATGATTTTGTTATAAAAAGAATTTGTGAAAAAAGATTAGACAACTTCTTTGGAACAAATTTTATATGATTGTATGGGGTGAATTCAACAATAAACATGCGATGCGACAATTTGCCGCTGACCATTTCAAAAGCCAAACAGAATTGAGATCTGTCCATCTTTTTGAGCGGTATATAATTAACTGTGATGTCCTCGGAACTAGTCGAAATTAGTCGATTTCTGAACTTTTTAGACTTTACTCAAGAACCAGGCCGCCGATCATGCCGGTTTCCCCGGTTATCAATACATTTTTATCCATAGATCAATTCGCTCTTTTCTAGCTGCTTCCAGTTCTCTATTTTCAGATTTTATTTTATCAATTCCCTTCTCAGGCGAGACAAGTCTTCCTGTGTATCGACATCCATTCGAATGAATGGGTCATCTACAGAAACTACGAGGGCCCGGTCTTCATATTGTCTCAGGAAACCACGCATGCCGCCTTGTCCGTCGTAGGCAAGGATCCGGTCAGCAAGGCTGCAGTCAATCAATGGCGGATGGCCGCGCCTTGCCTGGAATTGCGGATAGCAGATAAGAGTTGCAGGACTTTTATAAAATTCATGCAGCAATTGGTGGATTGTGGCAGGACGAACAACAGGAATATCAACCGGGAGCAGGAAAAAAGCATCACATGATGTCCTCAGTTGCCGCACTCCCTGCTGAATTGAAGAGAACATGCCGGCCTTGAAGTTCTCATTAATCACATACCGGGATGAGGCAGCCTCTACAACAGGGACCAGATCCTCTGACCGGTGTCCAACTACTGTTACAATGTCTGTAACTCCCGTACTTTTAAAAAGTCCAATGGCATGCTCTACCAGTGTTTTACCTTCAATTAGCAGAAGAGGCTTAAAACCTGCCATGCGGGAAGAAAGGCCGGCTGCCAGGATGAGGGCTCCAATTCTCTTAATTTTAAACATTAGCTTATGCCACAAACCAAACAGATCTCACCGGCCTGTACCCGCTCAGCAGGCTTCAGATGTGCACAGGCTGGCTGGCCCGGTATTGTATAAGTTCTGCTACGACACTCACCCCGATTTCCGCCGGTGTTTCAGCATCAATTGACAAACCGATCGGGCAATGCACCTGATCAAGAGCACTCTGTGCTAAACCTTCATTAAGCAGGGCCTGGTACACGTTTTTTCTCTTTTTTCTGCTGCCGATCATGCCGATATAGCCCGCCTCTGTTTTCAGGGCCTGGGCCAATACTTCCTTGTCGAATCGATGGGCCCGCGTAACAATGATGATACAGCTTCCGGGAGTGACGCTGAACCCGTCAAACACGCCGGCATAACCCTTACAGACAAAGACCCCGTCAACATCCGAGAACCTCTCGGTGTTGGCAAATTCTTCCCGGTCGTCAAAGACCAGTGTCCTGAAGCCGACCTGCCTGGTCAGCAGGGAGATCTCTTTTGCCACATGCCCTCCACCTATAAGATAGACTGTATCCGGCGGCAGGATGGGGGCAACAATATATCGATCTTTGTCAATCTCGAACAATGCTGTTTTGTCGTGGCGTATATTGAAGCCATTAAGCTTTTTCTGCAGATGAGACTCTTCCTGCAACGGGCCAAGCCATCTGTTGTCTGCAGTCTGCACCGCCCTTTCTACCTGCAACCGGTTGCCGTTTTCAGTAACCTTACCGACCCAGAGAAACGTCCGGGCCATTTTAATCTCTTCACACATCTTTCCGAACAGTTCCAGGTTCTCTTTACTTGCTGATACATGTTCCACCAGCACCTGCATCTGTCCCCCGCATACCAGGTCCATGTCATCCATTCTGCCGGTCTGGTTGAAATCATAGGAGGAGATAAGAGCCCCTTGTGTTTTAAAGAGACTCAGAGCCGATCGGATCACATCGCCTTCAACAATACCGCCGCCGATTGTTCCGGAAATTCTCCTGTCATTATAAACGACCATCATTGATCCAGAGGTCCGGGGGGTGGAGCCCCTATCACTTATGATGGTGGCAACTGCCAATTCCTTCCCGTTAGCAAGGAAATCATATATCTCCTGGAACAGCTTGCTCATTTTTCAGACTTCATCCCTTGATCAGCAGATCTCTCTTAAATGGCAGTTCTTTCAATCTGACACCGGTGGCCTTGAAAATGGCATTGGCAACCGCCGGGGCAACCGTAGGAATGCCGGGTTCGCCAACCCCGCCAATTTTGTGGACACTGTTGGAAATATACACTTCAACCTCAGGCACACCGGACATGGTCAGCAGAGGATATTCATCAAAGTTGGCGGTCTTGACCCCGCCTTTTGAAAAATGAATTTTTTCATGAAACGCCACACTCAAGGCCATGACCAAACCACCTTCCATCTGGGCGGTTATGGCATCCGGATAAACCGCAGGACCGCAGTCAATGGCGCAGGCCACCTTATGGACTTTAACCTTGCCGGTCTTTCGGTCAACGGACACTTCCGCCATATGGGCGGCCGAGGAGCCGAAGCAGGATCCAACCGCTATGCCGCGGGAACGGCCGGCCGGCACTTTACCGCCCCAGTCAGCTTTTTCCGCCAGGAGCGACAGGGTCCTGTATGGCCTGGAGCCCTTTTCCATGTGATCAAGGCGGAACTCAACCGGATCTTTCTTGGCGGCATGGGCCAGTTCATCCATAAAGGTTTCAATGGCAAAGGTGTTAATTGTATAGCCGACCGATCTCCAAAACCCCACGGAGATCGGCAGATCCATCATTACATATTCAATATGACGGTTCGGCAGTGTATAGACCATATCCGGAATGCCATGCAGGGAACTGCCATCAATGCCGTTTTTTACCTGCTCCGGCATTAATCCCGACATAATTGATGGCGAAGCAACCTTGTGCGACCAGGCGACCAGCCTTCCGTCTTTGTCCAGTCCTGCCTTTATGGTGCTAACGCTTCCCGGGCGGAAGTAATCATTGGCAAAATCATCCTCCCGCGTCCACATGACTTTGACCGGACGGTCCATTGCCATAGAGAGAGAAACCGCATCAACCACAGGATCTGCTGTCACGCGCAGGCCAAAACCGCCGCCAACATAGGTGGTCATGACCTCCACCTTCTCCGCAGGCAAGCCGCTGGTTTTTGCCGCTGCCATTTGGGACCACGTCTGTCCCTGGGTTGGCACCCACAAGCGGCAACGATCCTTTTCCACGTGCGCTGTGCAGTTAATGGGTTCGAGCTGGGCGTGGGAGATAAAGGGGAGTTTGTAAGAACCTTCAATTTTTACGGCTGCCTCTGCGAAGGCATTTTCCGTATCACCGGTGGATTCTGCAACCGCCCCCGGCTTCTCCAGGGATGCCTGAAATAATTTATCCAGGCTTTCATCGTTTAACTCAGGATGCGAACCAGTCGTCCACTGGATATTGAGTTTCTCGCGACCCTGCAGAGCCGCATAGGTTGTGTCGGCGCATACTGCCACCTTATCCTCTAAGGGAACAACCTTTAAAACGCCTTTGACCGCCATGGCCGCATTGGTGTCATATGATACCGGGGTGGCGCCGAAACGGGGCGGACGCGCCACAACAGCGATGCACATGTTGGGAACAACTACATCCATACCGTAGATAGTTTTACCTTCCACCTTGTCCGGAATATCCAACCGGTCCCTGGCAGTCCCGATAATGCGATAATCTTTTGCTTCCTTAAGGGGCGGGTTTTGCGGAACAGGCAGCTCTCTCGCCTTCGACACAAGCTGTCCGTAGGTCAGATGTCGGCCATCAGGATTGAGCACCCTGCTTTTCTCTGTTCTGCATTTTTTTGCATCTATCCCCCACTCTTTAGCAGCGGCTGCAATAAGCATCTGCCGGGCTGCAGCTCCTGAGCCGCGCAGCAGATCCCAACGTGACCTGATACTGGTGCTGCCGCCGGTAAACTGCGCATTGGCGTGGGGATTTTTGAACACCTCTGCAGCCAGCGCCATTTTGGCCCGCACCTTTTGCCAGTCGGCATCAAGCTCTTCAGCAATGATCATTGAGATGCCGGTGTGGGTGCCTTGTCCGAGGTTTGTCTGGCCCAGCCAGACAGTCACCGTGTCATCCATGGCAACCTCTACAAAGGCATGGGGCTTGAAGGTAGTAGTTGATTCAGCTTTTGCAGGTGAAACGTTAAACAGGACTAATTCGCCATGCAGAGCAGTTGCTGCAATGACCAGGCTGCTGCTCTTCAGGAAGTCTCTTCGTGTTATACCGTTCTTCATCATATCACCCCCTTATTTTTTAGTCAGGTCTGCGGCCATCTGAACGGCCTTTTTTATCCTGGGGTGAGACCCGCAGCGGCACAGGACATTATCCAATGCTTCATCTACCTGCTCTTCGGTCGGATTCGGCTGACGCTTCAGAAAATCAACGGTCTGGAGCATAATGCCCGGCTGGCAATAGCCGCACTGGGGAACCTGCTTTTCAATCCAGGCGATCTTTACGGGGTGATCCTCCGGCAACCCTTCAATGGTGATGATTTTACTTTTTTGGGCTTCATCCACTGAAATGGAACAGGAGCGCACAGCCTCATCATCAATGAGAACCGTACAGACCCCGCATTCAGCTATTCCGCAGGTGTATTTGACACTGGTGATTCCCAGGTTATCCCTCAAAACCCACAATAACGGGGTATCCGGGGCCGCATCAACCTTCCTCTTTTTCCCGTTCACATGCAATGAAATCATACTCCCTCCTTATGACGATAGAGTGTTCCGGCAAGCATTAGGATAAATTGACTGTATGGTAGTAAGAATTTATTAATTTTATAGCAAATATCATAAAAGAATGGAAGAGGGGATATCTGATTTTCCAGCCAGGTATACAAGAGGGCTGCCCCCTTGATTCGGACTATTAAAATAGTTGCAAATTTACAGTCTCAGCATTGACCTGACACCACCGATAAACGTCCCTTCATCAGGGGCCTTGCGGTACGCCATATATTTTTGGGCATCATCGCCAGCCGTGTAGCGCAGCTGATCTGTTCCATCAGTTGCAGCCTCGTAGATCACCTCCGCGACAACACTGGCAGGCTAGGCCCCCTGTGCCATTGCTGTAGCAAAGGTATTCATTAATTTTTCTACAATGGGTTGATATTCGGTTAAGGATTCATCGTTGCGGAAGTCGAAGGAGCGGCCGCCGAAATCAGTCTGGATGGTGCCGGGCTCAACGATCTTCATCTTGATGCCGATCAGTTCCAGCTCATAATGCAGCGCTTCAGACAAACCTTCAACCGCAAACTTGGTACTGTGGTACAGGGTTCCCATAGCTTTAACGGTAAAAACGCCGACCCGGCAATGTTTTTGTATTTTGCTGCTCTCTTGAAAATTTTGGAGGTGCCGTTTTCAGACAGATGCAGATATCGTAAGGAATAATCATTTAGTACTCATTCACCGGGGTAGACAAATTGACAGATTGTACCAGCATTGCAGTCGTTTAGCAGAACCCCGTCTGCACGATTACGTCATTTATACCACAAGGGCACTCTTTTCAGTACCCCCTTGTGGGGTATAAGTCTCGATGTCTCCCAAGCTCGTTTATCGGTTTGAGTAGACAAGCTGCTCAACTCGGTTTTATCCTGTCGACCATGTCCAAAAGATTACTCACGGTAATTGTGGGATCTATACCCCATGGATCAAAAACCGTTTGTTGAGAACGCTGGACCCAGACTGCTTTCATACCCGCTGAAATTGCCCCGATAACATCGAAAGGATTACCTGAGACAAGCCAGGCGCTATCGCCTGAAGCTCCTGACTTCCTCACGAAATGGCTATATACTGCAGGGTTAGGCTTAAATGACTTCAGATCGTCAGTACTGACAACTCCGAGAAACAAATCTCTTATACCTGCATTACTCAACAACATCTCAAGAGCATCTGCCTTGCCATTTGAAAAGGCATAGAGGCGAAAACCGTTATTTTTCAACTGAGTCAACCCTTTTTTAACATCGCTAAATGCGGGGAGCACACGGTAGATACCCAAGAGTTCAGCTTTCTGTTCATCAGTGAATGATACTTTATGAAAGGCACAGGTATAATCCAACGCCTGGCTTGTACAGACAGCAAAGTTTTCGTAATTCTGCATGAGCGCTCGCCGAAAAGAGTACTCCAGCTGCTTGTCACGCCAGGTTTGAGAAAACAACCTCGCCCTGTCTCCCACTATTTCTTGCAATTTTGAAACAACGCCATGGGTATCAATCAATGTTCCATATACGTCAAAAGCAAGAGTTACTGACATATAATTCTCCTTTATTTGCTTCCTACGATCAGGTTGATCCGCTGGTATGGAGTTTTTTATTTCTGTGTTATCTTCTTGGCAATGTCCTTACCTAATTTAATAGCTGCCTCAACCGCCTCCGGCTGTTCTTCAAATGTCCCCACTCCTACAGAAGAAACGGTTGCCTCAGGACCATATAACATTTTAATGCCGGACATTTTACATTCATCACCATGCCCACATTTAACACATGGAATAACACCCTTTATCCTTACATCACCAATGAATTCCATCCCTTCTTCCATCATGTAAAACTGAATAGCATTGACGCCAAAATCACTTGCAGGTGGAAGCATTTCATTGTCGGTAGGAACAGCATAAGTGATTATTGCCCCTCCTGGTTTCCCGGCCATGTATCCATGTGTGTGCCGAAGGGGGTATAGCCTTTCAATAAACGCCTTTGTCCTGGAATCCAGAGAGGAATAAGGGGTAAAGCCTGCAATTATTAAGGCATCAGCCTCTTTGGCTTTTTCTGCCAACTCAATGCCGTCATCTTTAATCACACACGTATTTGTTTTTACACATCCCAAGCAGGCTTGACATGGTGCCACCGTGTAGTCCTTGAGCTTGACAAATTCTGTTTCAAGCCCTGTAGATTCCAGGGCCAGCTTTAATGCCCTGTCAGTGTTGCTATTCTTAATAGGTGACCCAGATACTCCTAAAACTTTCATAATCAACTCCTTTGGTAATTATGTGTTTTCCATTTCTTCAAAAGAATTGCCTGAATGTGATGGTGCCGCCGGAAAGCCATAACTTGAAGTCTCTTGCAGCGATTATCCATTTCTTCAGATTTAAAGACAGTATAGCCTAGCGTGACAGTAAATGTTGTAACATATGTTACATTGGGAAAGTTTTTAGGGAATTATTATAAATAATGACATTTGGGTTTTCGAAAAAATGATTTATCTATAATTCACTGTGCGACAATCAGGTAACGACCGTCCGTGATTATTTTCCCTGTCTTTTTAGGGTATTTCATCGCCCTCGTAATACTGACACGATGTGCGCCTATAAGAAAACTTAATTCCCCATCAGATGGATCACCATGATTAAAAATAAAGGTACCAATCTCAGATTGTTGTCGCTTCGCACTGGTGGCAAGGACCTCAAGTTCCAGCGGTGTGAGATTGTCAAATACCCACAGGTGCCCCACACAAACAGGTGCTAACTCAGCTCCTGGCCCAGCTATCTCTTGACAAGATTCCTTTTAATGGGTGACCGCTTCCTTCTTTTGGCCCTTTTTTCCTTTAGACTTCTCCTCCAGGCAGGGTATTTTCTGCAATCCCTGCTGTCCCTGCAGTCGGTCTTGCCGTCCATATCATTATCAATTCCAGCGTCAAAGACTTCCGGATCAGGATGCTGAGTCGTGACTAAGTTCACCTGCTGCATCTCACTGTCCTGTGAAACTGTTACAGGTTTTGTTTCAGTTTCATTGTCGTATGATTCAGCTCTTACCGTATGATCGCCCACAATCCCATCCTGGAGAGTAGTCGAGCCTCCAGTATCGGCCCTGGCGCTGTACAGGGCATCGCCTTTGGTAATATTCACACCCTCGAGCATATTTCCTTCAATGGCGGTGACTGTCCCCGTGATATGCCCTACTGGCCTCATTACCAGGTCAACGACAAGTGTCTGGCCATCCAGGACAGTAACAGGCATACTGTCTGTGGTGGCATACCCGTTGAGCTGCGCTCTTATTGAGCTGTAGTCCCTGGTATACACATCCTGAAGCAGATAAAAGCCGTCAGCATCACTCAGTGCTGAGAATTTGACGTGGTCTGGTATGGTTATCATAGCACCCTGGAGCGGATTACCGCTCATGTCGGTAACCTGCCCTTCTATATTTCCGTACAGGGGAATATCGCAGTCGTTCAACATCCCGATATACCCTGACTGGCTTGCATCATCCCAGCGCGAGGGATGGCAATCCAGACAACCATAGCCGTTGTCCGGCACAAGGAGATGATGCCGGTCCGGTGTGCCATACTGTGTCAGACCTGATTCATACTGGTGGCATAATCGGCAGTCTCTGAATGGTGCAAATTCGTAGGCTGATATTTCCGGGGTCCAGACCATTTCATGACAATCCAAACATTGATTTGCTGCAAGAAGATGGTGCCGGTCCGGGAGATGCTCACCATGGCAGCAGCGACAGCTTTCCTCCTGCACATTGGTTTGCATAGCGGCTGCATCTGCACTGTTATTCTGCAAATGAGGAAAAATGATCGGCATAAAACCGATAACCACCAATACCAATACCCCCAATATCAAAGAACGCAACAATCGTTCACTTCCTTTATTAGAAATGAAAACACGCACTACAATTACCTCCCCAGGCATTGTTATACTACGCATGATATACCTGCACATGGACAGCCATGTTTAGGTACAATATGTAAATGAATGAGCTTTCGAACTTACAGTATATTTATTTTATTTCAAAATATTATATGAAAAAAACGTTGAATTTTCCGGATGAGTTTATCATATGATTTGACAGAGGAAAGGGGTACAGGAGGTTGATTTACAATAAATAACGGGGATGCTGCCAATTGTGTTTTTGACACCGAAATGGTCAGGCACGTCAGCGAAACGGTGAACTTCCCGGTTATTGCCTCCAGCGGTGCCGGCAAGGTGGAGTACTTTCCAATGCTTCCATTCTGTAGACCTTGATATATATATATATTAATATTAGTATATTATGATACATGCTTCTTTCCTGATTTGCAGGAAGAGGCTTCAAGTCTAACTTTATGAATAAAGTTGGGGCAAGGAATGCACCCCAAGGGCTTGTACCCCCTTGCGGGGTGCATTTGCTTCGCGGCACAAACCTGAAGCCTTAAATCAGTTCTCTCAACCTAATGCAGAAAGCGGACACAAAAAAGCAACAGGAAATTTCAGCAGCAACATCCCTTTCGGACAAGGAATTGCAGGGTGCCAGGCAGGTAATCAACATTTTTGTCCTGGCCTGGAAGAATTACGGCCTGTATCCGGAGGATCATGTAAATACCAAAAGATCCCTTGAAAACCTTGTAACCGCATTCAATAGTTTCTTCACGGACCATGAGGATCTGCGCCTGATCGTGGAAAAGGACCGTCTCCTGTGCGGACCTGAAATCATCTATGAAGTTTCTCCGGAGGCCCCCTCGGAAGACATCATCACCCTGCTCTACCGTGACGGAATAAAGTGGATTGAGTTCCAGGAGGGCCTTCCCCTCGAAGAGATCGCCGCCTTTTATAAAATAGCTTATAAATACAGGTTGTTCGCAGAGGAGACCGAGGGAGACATCGTCACCGCTTTGATGGATGAAGAACTTGAATATATAGATTTCAAGGCGGTTGATATTTTCTGGCAGGACTTGATGATCATGGATTTTTCCCAACTTCCTCCCCCCGCGCCTCCACCGGAAGAAGTCGCTGATCAAGAAGAAAAGGACCAGTCCCGGGAAACGGAGGAACCGGAAGGAGATGGCATTGTTGCCAGAAGCATTGCCGATCCATCGATCGGTGTTGCCCAACTGGAGCTGTCAAATCTCGATTATGTAACACTTCAACAGATGGTCCAGGAGGAAGAAAACTGGGTTATTACCGAGGACCTTGTTGAAGCGTTAATGATTATTATCAAAAGCCAGACCGAACAGGAGAAATTCGAGGCGGTCCTGGGATTCATCTCGGAAGAGGTTGTTGAAACCATTGAGCTGGAGAAGTTCGATCTGCTGGCCTTATTATTTCAGTCGCTGCACAAGCTCTTCTCCCCGAAATCACCAACTGTGCAGGACTGGCAGCGCTCCCGCATCGACCGATTTTTCCAGGAACAGTCCAAGCCTGAGGTATTTCAACTGATCTGCGACAAGCTCCTGCAGCTGGAAATAATTGAAATGGACAAGCTAAAGGCTCTTGGCCAGGCACTTATTTATCTCTCCCCGGAGCTTATCCATTTTCTGCTGCCGGTCATTCTGCAGAGCCGTTCACACGAGTTACAAAAGATGGTCTCGGCAGTGATAGTGCACCTGAGCCGGCGTGACATCGGTCCCCTTGAAAAAATAGCCAAAAAGCACGGCACGGAGATGGGGGGCAAGCTTCTGGCCATACTGAATCGTCTGCAGGGGGATCGGGTCAATAGAATTCTTTTCAAAATGTGTGATCACCCCTCTGACACGGTGCGCGGTAAAGCGATCAAGGAGCTGGTTGACAGGGATCCCAAGTATGCCCAAAGGCTGTTTTCACTCATTGATGACCCCAGCAAAGAGATACGCACCAGTATCCTTGCAGCCATAGCAAAACATAAATCCGGTGGGCTGGAAAACTTGCTGCTGAACTATTTGAAAGAAAATTCCGCCCAAAAGGATCCAGCCCACATCCTTGCCTGTTATGAGGCCCTTGGCCGTTGCGGTTCCGACAACTCCATCCCTTTCCTGAGCAAAATACTCCTGAGCCGGGGATGGAACAGTTTCATGGGTTCAGGGAAATTGATCTTCCGGGAGGGTGCAGCCATTGCCCTGGCATTGCTCGATACTCCGGAAGCAAAGGATGTTCTCCAGAAAGCTTCAAAGAGCAGATTCAAGGTGATCAGGAAAGCTTTTGATGGAACAAAGAGGCTAACTGTCTCTGGAGATAACACCAATGACTGATGCTCCAAAATACAGGTCCTATTCCCAATTTGAAGAATTCCTGCACAACTTCTACAGCCTGAGCCAGACGGCAAGAATTCACAGTGATAACCATACTCTGGTTTTAGAAGGAATTGAAAAATTTTCCGAATCCATAAACAGCTGCATGGACAGTGATTCACTGACGTTCAAGATCTCCAATGACCAGTTGTATGTTGGTGATGAAAAGCTCCCCTACAACAGGACCACAAAGAATCTTTTTGATAACATTATACGTTATTTTGATGCCCGCGTCCTGGAAGGAGTGCGTTTACTCGAAGCTGTCAAGCAGGTTTCTGCAAAAGAGATCCTGGCTTTCATGCGGCTGCTGGACATGTCCGGGCAGCAGCCGGAACCGCTCGCCTGGCTCAAAGACGGCCTTGCTACAGAAAATATACTGTGGGTTGAACTGATCAAGAAAACGGAAAGACCCCAGGATGAAGAATCCTACAAAAGCAAAGCAGAACGACGGGAAAGGGCCAGAAAAGACTACACTTATACCAAGGCATCTGTCGAAGAAGTTGCCCAGAAGATTAAAGAAGGAAAGGGTGAGGTAGGTGTCCGGAAAACCGTCAGGGTAGTCCAGGATATGGTGACGAATCTCATCGAGGATGACGAAGTTTATTCCGCCATCAGCACACTCCGGGTATTTGACGACTATACCTACACACATTCGGTGAATGTTGCCATGTTGTCCATGTGCATTGGCAGGCGCATCAACCTCTCACGCCGTAATCTGGTGAATCTTGGCATGTGTGCCCTTTTTCATGACCTTGGAAAAATTGAGATCCCCAACGAAGTTCTGCACAAAAAGAATAAGCTCGATGACCGGGAGTTACAAATGATCCAGGAGCATTCCCTGAACAGCTCCAGACTGTTGTTAAAACTCAAGGCCTCCCCTGACAGCAAGGCCAGGATCCTGGTGCCGATGTTTGAGCACCATCTTAAATACGACCTGTCCGGCTATCCGCATGCTGACTGGAAAAAACCGTTAACCCTTTTTGGTAAGATCATTTCCATTGCAGATAAATATGATACTTTAACATCATCACGGGCCTACCGGAAATCTCTGCTTAGTCCGGACCGAGCCCTGGGCTACATGTTCGATCGTGCCGGCAAAGACTATGATCCCGTCCTCATCAAGGTTTTTATCAATATTATGGGGGTATACCCGGTCGGAACCCTGCTGCGGCTTGACAACGGCGAACTGGCCCTGGTTGTCAGTTCGCCCAGCAGGGATTTTGCCAAAAGGCCGTTAGTCTGCATCCTGGAAAAAGATGATGATGGCAGTTACATAAAAAAGGAAATAATCAACCTGGACGAACGCGACAGCGAAACAGACAGCTATATCAGGGAAATCACCGAGACCTATCACCCATCAGACCTGGGAATCCAGCCTGTACAGCATATCTTTTCCGGTTAATTGATTGAATACAGGGCCTTAAGGGGACAGAATTTGAATTCAGTCCCCTACGTCGTTATCCGTCCTCATATAACAAGGGGACTGACCTCAGGTCTGTCCCCAAACGATGAAAAAATAAATCTGTTCCTGTTATTTCTGTCACCGCTTAGCAGTGCACCTGATGCAAGCGCCCAACGGAAGTGCCCTTGGGGTACAAGCGGGATGGCGAACTATAGTAGTCCTATGTGAGCCGGCCCGATTGCTTGTAGGTAAGTGACCGCAGGGATACTCCGGATGGTGTGCTGCTGAACGGTTACCTATTTTTTACCTGCCCCTGAAATGATGGAGAGCTGCAGCATAGACTCAACAACAGTATCCTTCATACGCCTTATATTGTACTTGATTGATTCCTCATATAGATTCTTGT
The DNA here is from genome assembly GCA_947259115.1 of uncultured Desulfobulbaceae bacterium. Taxonomy (GTDB): domain Bacteria; phylum Desulfobacterota; class Desulfobulbia; order Desulfobulbales; family BM004; genus BM004. The sequence goes on from CAMYKS010000018.1 coordinate 19,098, forward strand.
CTATTTCCCACCTTTCCCTGAAATGATAGAGCGCTGCGGAAGAAATTCCTTGCAGTTCATTTTTCATCCTTTTACGTGCCACCTTGCGATAGAATTCCTCGGTTTTTTGGAAAAGCTCCAGGGGGGTCTCAAACCCCTGCACCCCGGCTTCCTGGAACTCCATGAAAAGCAGAGGCAGTTTTTCCTGGTAATTCTTGTCTGCCATCTGGGCAACCAGGTCGGCGGTTCCAACAACCTTGCCCATGGTCAAGACTTCTTCAGAATTGAATGGTATATCTCCCATGGGAAAGAAGAGCTCAGTGCACTTTATCATATGGCCGCAGTCGAGGATATCCTCCCGGGCGTAGCCGTTTTCAGCGAGATATTTTCCCATGAGGGCGATTGAGCGGTCCTCGTGGCCCATGGTGTGCTGGGCACCGGTACCCTCCACTTCTGCCTCGGTCTGGATCAAACCCGTGTCATGAAAAAGTGTCCCGATCAGGCAAAGCTGGACAAGCCTTGGGGAGAAAACCTGTCCCTGGATATGCAAACCATGAATGAGCCGTGCAGCAGCAAGGGTGGTTGAACAGGTATGCTCCAGGTTATGATATTTTGTATTGCTGGCCTTGTATCCGGGAAATTTTCCGTTGAAGAGCAGGATGATATCCTCGTATATCTTTTCGATTGGCGACGGGTCCGGGGACGGGGCTATCAGGAGCAGGATATTCTTTATCTCGGCTAAAGTTTCAGCAGGAGAGTTGGTATCTGTCAGATCAAAAAGTAAGTTGTTGTCTTTAATCATGTGATTACAGCCGCAAATGTTCAGTTGATGTTGCCTGGTTGATAGGTAACCGCTTGTTTACCCACGCCAAAAATCGAAGGGGTTCTTTAAAACCACCCGGGTTCGTCGCACTAAATCAACAAATAATGGATAACCAAACAACCTGTCAACAAATAACCCGGCCGGTCAACAATATATCTAATCATAAACCGCTCAAAAATTACAGTAAAACCAAGAGAGAATCAGGATCACATCTTAAAAATCAAGAAAAGAATGATTAGCCTGAGTGCGTGAAACAGTTCAATTTTTGGGGTTGACAAGTTTCTGAAAAAGAGGAACTTGTTTCTTTAGTATCTGAGATTGGCCGGCACCATTTGCTGAATGTATGGCAGGCGGGGCATCCGTAACTGCTGCAAAGACTTTACGAATAAATATTAGTATTATTATAATATGGGAATTTGATTTTTTTTGAGATGAAAAAGTGATTATCGATTATTTTACTAAGCAAATATCCTAACCTGCTTCTTCAGATGATTAACCCTTATTTTATAAGGAAAAACAAAAATGAATGATCTAGACAAAAAAGAAGATTCTTGGATTCGCAAGTTACCGACAATCATTGTTATTCTGGCAGTGCTGACATTTATTATTATTGCCTTCAGCAACCATAATCAATTCAAAAATTGGAAAACAGAAAAGTCGGAGCTTACAGAAAATCTCAAACAGGCCGGCGCGCAATTAGATCTTTTGAAAGCAGCAAATGGCTCTCTCCAGGATGTTACGAATAAGGTGAAAATCATGGAGCAGCAGGTGGCTGAAATGTCAACTGCACTTGAAAAGTTAATTGAAGAGAAGAATATTGCCGGTTCAGCTCTTTTAAGGCTACGTCAGGAATTGAGAGATTTGAACGGGCGGGTTTCAGCCGGCAGGAATGTAGTGGCGGAATTAATGAAAGAGAGTGAAACTCTTAATAGTACTAATGAACGGTTCAGGGTCGATGTTTTAAATAAAAAGGGTGTGCTTGACTCAATTGGGTTTCTACAGCAACAAAAACCTATCCTGGAACAAAATATCCAAGACTTGAAATCACGTAATGATCTCGCTGCGGAAGCGGGGCTTGAGCAGCAGGCCAAACTTGAAGCTTTGCAGAAAAAAATAAAAGAAGGGGAAGTTGCCATACAGGCACAGAACGAACGCCGCACCGCTTTGAGTAAAGAGTTGTCAGAGTTGACTGAGACCGTAAAGAAACTGTCTTCGCAAGAAGAGAAACTTGCAATGTTGGACGATCATCAAAAGAAACTGGAGTACCTTGAATATTTACAGCAGCAGAAAGAGTCAATGGAAATTTCGATAAACAACCTCTTGGAGAAAGGCAGGATGTTGGAAGAAAAAAATTTAAAGCTCCAGCAGGGTGCACCTCTGCGCTAGCCCGCATTTTTCATGAGTCGAGACGCTGGTTAGACAAATCAAGGAAGCAATAACTGCCATCAGTGGATGGCTTACCGGGGCCAGGCTGGCATTTGGGTATTTCAAAATTTTACAGCAGTCTTAATATTCAATTGCCAGCCTGACCCCGCCCAACAGATTCCTATTCTCTTCAAACTGACATCTGGATTTTGTAAAGTTCAGACTGTAACAGTTTTGCTAAGTGACAATAATTGTCATTCCCATCCATTTAATTCTCTTCCCGGCATGATTTCTTAAAAATCCCTCCTGACATATTGAAGCAGCAGTAAAAATAATTTTTCCACATTGTGGCACGGGTGCCATCTTGTGATTCAGGTATAGCTTTATTTCTTGCATTTTTTTGGAATTATTACTGGCAAAAGGCAAGTAAAGACAAACATTTAGGCACATTTTTTGCAATAAATTACTGGGCTGCAGTTTTTTGATTGGTTGCCAAAGGCGTAGGGCAACCATGGGCGTTGTACACTTTAGATAAATTTATTAGTGGGGTAAGTGCGATGAAGAAAATGATCGTTGTATGTCTTGCTGTACTGTTGGCACTTGGTACTGCATTGCCGGGTTACTGTGGAGATACCATAACCTGCTGGTTTCCTCCTTCCTGGAAAAGCAAACCGGATAAAGCAATGAAAATTGCGCAGACGTTAAGCCAAGAGTCGACTCTGCAAATCAAACCCAGGATTGCAAAAAGCTACCCGGAAATACTAAAGGCTTTTTCATCAAACCAGGAGAGTCTGGTTTATGTGGGGTCCTTTGTGCAGGCGATCATCAAAGCCAGAAAACTTGGTACGCCACTCATCCAGTCTGTAAACGGCAAGGAGATGTATTCAGGTGTTCTGGTGTATCCCAAAGGCGAAAATCCGGTGGCAATTCTTGAAAAGTCGCCTGCAGAGATTGCCTATGCAGTCGGTGCCTCCTCGGGTGAATCAAGTGCCAAAGCAGCTACAGGAGGCAAAGCCTCCATGGGGGTACCCAACCATGGTGCAGCATGTGCAGCTGTTACTGCAGGCAAAGCCAAGGCAGGAGTTGTCAAGAACTGGTGGTGGGAAGCCAATAAAGACAAGTTTCCAGGCCTTGAGATTTACGAAATTCCAGGCATCTCGATAATGAAAAATCCTGATAATATTTTATCTGCCTCCAAAAGCATATCTCCTGACATCATGCTGAAAGTTACTGCGGCGGCTTTTGACAGCAGGGAGGTATTTGGAGTCCAGCGCATGGTGCCATTTAACAGCGCCAGGCTGGATTTTTCTTTGGATCTCATGAAGAGAGGCAACATAGACCCTCTTACCTATACATGGTAGCTGGTATGTCAGGTAAGCCTGATTGATTGCTTCGGGTATAAAATGAGCGTTCTCAAAAAAACACTTCTAATGATAACTGCAACAATGTTTCTGGTCAGTATGGCAGTGATTGGACTGACATTGGTATATATAATAGTGACTTATCTTAGAAATATACCGGAGGGGAAGACCGCCTTGGGTTTTGGGGCAAAGCCCAATCTGTAAGATCTTTATATAATTACAGTGGAAAATTTTGAATCCGGGGTCAGCCTGGGCCTGGTATATGACCGTAAGAACAAAGATAATAAGCTCGTGGGAGGTGCAAGGGAATTTGCCAAATCAGATCTTTGGGCGCAGAGTCTGATGCAAAATGATCTTCTCCCACCCAAATAAAAAAACAGGACTCAACCAATGGGGCAACATCCATTGAAATCACTCTGGTGCCGGAGGTCGGAAACCAATGTAACGTTATTGTGACGGACCCAGTGGCTACAACCTTTTGAAATTATTTATTTATTCACCCCGTGCATGGTGCCGATGTATCGTATGTAGTTGTCTATGTAACGGTCTCCCAGCAGTTGTCCAACTGTGATTTTAATACTGATATTCCGGCTGGAAGTCTAGTCCTGTTTGGCGATGGCACCCAAAGGTTAACGATGTCCACTGGGCATTCTTGACCTTTTATGAACTGTTCACGAAGTTTTAATGTAGCAAACATATGGTAATTTATATCTTTATCAAGTGGGATTCCCCAGAACGTAATCTTTCCACTCTACCTCTAATTCTTTGATTCCTTTCCCATAGACTTTTTTGTAGTTTAGAGAACTGGAATTGTGCAAGTCTGCCAGTTTTTGTTCACCGTATTTTATGACCAGAAAATTAATGAATGAGCCAGCCTCTATATATGCTATTTTGCGTCGTTCTGTCTCTACTTGACCAAAAATCCCGTTATCGTCTATTAATTTTGTAATGTGTATAAGTCGGTCTTGGTTATTTTTCATTAAATCATCAAGGGGGGCAGAAAAATTGGGGAAAGTTTGATATCCCCCAAATCTTTCCTGAAAATAAACAGCCAAGCCTTCTGAAAAAAAACTATTGTACTTATGTTTTGTAAGTACGTGAGTCACCTCATGAATAACAGGGGCACTCTTGTCTCTGGTATGTGAGATTGACAATGAGACAATACCTCCTATCGCATTAAAGATCCCCCCCTTATCAACAATTTTGATTTCAATCGCTTTCTTGTACTCAATACCGAGTATTGGCGGGATAGATTTTAGAGCTTCCCTGGCTTCTTTTTTTACACCATCTATATCAGCTTGAGAGATATTCTTTAACTCTGTAGAGACTATTATCTGTGTATCCAATGTATTATCGCTTTTGATAATAACAGGCAAAATAGCTTTACCTAAAAAAAGAAGAGAAATTGCCACCACCAGCAGAAGTAACATTTGAAAAACTTTATTCATTGGAAGCACATCACCGTCATGGTTAGTGTGTTTTTGAGAAAGATAACTTGCTGGTATTTATAGTTTATATGGGGTCCTCCCCATGGAATGTATGGCAAAAAGATTCGCATCACCACCTGCCCATACCCCGCCTAAATAGACATGAACTACCTTTAGCCGTTTTTTGATTATTAGTTGAGAGCTTCAATTTATATTTCTTATAATTAAGATTAACTCAGTTAGATAAATTTTCATTATTCATTTTTTCTTCAAATTCCTGGTAGAATTCAGGGTAGAGCTCTTTGACACATTCATTACAAATTCCATGGGTGAAATCTGCTTCCGAGTGGTCCCGGATATACTCTTCAATCTGCTGCCAATACCCTTCATCATCTCGAATCTTTTTGCAGGAAGAACAGATCGGCAGCATACCGCTTAACTTTTTGACCTCTGATAAAGCAGTTTGCAAATCGAGTATAAGTTGTTCTTTGGCCAAATTTGCCTGCTTTATGGTGCCGTAATAAAGACCTATGACACCATTAAAAAGAGCAAAAGATAAACTCCACGGCATCATGGACAGTGAAAAGGATTTCAATACAACAGACACAATGCTTTCAATTGCGGAGACAGAACCTGGATCGTTATGAGTTGCCATAAAATGGGAAAGCAGCATGACCAGGGGATGAAAAACGAAGTATCCCACCAGTACTCCAACAATACAGTATTTGTAATAGATTTTATTCTTCATTGGCCTACCATTTTGTTTAGTTAGTGTCTGTCCAGAAATGAAGATTTTTGCCGGAGATTAAGGATCGCGATAATAATAAGCGCAGGCATATATATGATATTCCGAGCATTATTTTTTGAGCATGACGCAGAGACACGACAAAAAGGCCATTTATGGACAGACACTAGTTAAATTGGTTGGCACAGACGTGTTAAAGGACGCCCTCACTGAATGAAGAAGGCGTCCTTTAACGAGTGGTAAGAGAAAGGAGGGGGAAAATCTAATACCACATACATATTACCAGCCCATCATATGACCACCACGACCTCGGCCGTAAGTGCCCATCATTCCTCGACCATGGTCGTAGGAATGGCGATTTTTGACACCGGTTGTTTCTGCCTTTGCTTCCAGTTCTGTTTCAAGGTCATACAGATCGCCGGTCAGCTTTGCCACCTTCTTTTCATCAGGGTTGTCATTGCGGAGAAGAGCGTTTAACTCACTTCTCTTAACGACAATTTCCTTCCGAACGGTCTTGGTCTCAGCTCTGAATTTCTCGATGGCCTCGGTATCCTTTTCAGTATATGTACGGTCATATGTGCCATAGGATCCGCAATAATCGTTATTATTGCTGTAGTTGCCGCCATGTGCTGATGCTGTCTGAATACCAGCCAGACTTATTATACTGATGATTGCTGCTGCTGTTACTAATTTTTTCATTTTTAAGTCTCCTAAATTTTAGTTTTTTAATTATTGTTTATTTTTTGTCCATTCTGGACGATGGCCATCCATTTTGAACTTAGATATTACAAGTTCTGTGCCACTTATTTTTTTACAGCCAATTAAATTTTTAATTGTTGTTATATTAGACAATTAGGCATCCTTATACATATGTACAAGGTTGTCGTAACCTCAAGTTTTTGTATGACTATTTCTTACCCAAACGGACAACAACATTGTAGAATAGTCTTCAATAATTGGATATCCTTGAGAAATGATTTTGTCTAGCTGGAGAATTCATGTACGTTTGAATACTATTAGGATTCCAAATCAAAATGAGGTACAGCGAATTATGATAAAACGGATTACTTTTGCTTCGATTTCCCTTCTTTTTTGCGTTCTATTTGCCACTCCTGTTTTTGCAGAAATTATCGAGTATGAACTCACAATTTCCCAACAGAATGTCAATATCACTGGCGTCTCTGTACCTGCAATGACTGTTAACGGTGCAATTCCAGGTCCCACCCTATATTTCAAAGAGGGAGATACAGCAAAAATTCATGTGCACAATGAAATGGATGTTGAGACCTCCATTCATTGGCATGGCTTATTGGTCCCTCCAGGTATGGACGGGGTACCCTTTATCAGTTTTCCCCCCATCCCTTCTAATACAACTTTTACATATGAATTCCCTATCCGCCAAAGCGGTACTTACTGGTATCACTCACATACGAGTTTGCAGGAACAAAGCGGCGTTTACGGTTCAATCGTTATCGAACCCAAGCATGACAAACTTCAAGTAGACCAGGATTACGTAGTTCTTCTTTCAGACTGGACGGATGAAGATCCATATGCAGTGAACCGGACCCTAAAACGCGGCAGTGAATGGTATGCACTACAAAAGGGCAGCGGTCAGAGCATACTCGGTGCCATGCGCCTTGGCATGTTTGGCGACTATTTCAAGCGTGAACTTCAGCGTATGCCCCCAATGGATATAGCAGACGTAGCCTATGATCGATTCTTGGCTAACGGCAAACCGGAAACAAACCTTCATGCCAAACCCGGTGAAACAGTACGTTTGCGAATTATTGACGGCTCAGCTACTACCTACTTCCATCTTGAATATGGAGGCGGCCCGATGACCATTATTGCTGCTGATGGTATTGATGTGGATCCTATCAAAGAAAATCGTTTTCTCATCGGTGTTGCGGAAACTTATGATGTGCTTGTCCAGGTTCCTGAATCCGGGGCTTATGAATTCCGTGCCACAGCCCATGACGGATCAGGATACGCTTCGGTATGGATTGGATCAGGCAAAAAATATCCTGCCCCGGATGTACCAAGACCAAATCTCTATCATAACATGATGAGCGATCTCAGCCTGAAACGCACCTTTGCCTTGACACCAGCAGGCACCATGGGCATGACGGACACAACTGTGGAAGCAGGTCATTTTGATAAGCCCGGCATGATGGGCATGGGTTTAATGGAAATGGGTGCCGATAGCAGCATGGGAGGTATGGATCATTCTGCTGGTCAATCTGGAATGCAAATGGACACCCTGGATCATACACCTGCTGCAGATGATACGCCACACGGTGCTAAAATGGAAATGGGTGGATCCGTTTCCCCAAATAAAGATATGGAACATGGTACTCAAGCCATAAAAGGTCTACCCCGGGAATCACGGTCCGGTAAAAAATACAACTCAGATTTTAGTTTTCTCGGAACTGACGTATCCGCCTCCCGGAATCTTGCGGTTGACAACATGGACCCGGCTCGACCCTGGCCCCCCTATACCAAATTGAGGTCAGTCAACCCCACTTCACTTGTTAAAGATACATCTGTCCGCGAGATCCGTCTCACCCTTGATGGCGACATGGAACGCTACGTATGGTTTCTCAACAACAAGCCTCTTTCTGAAACTGATTCGATTCTTATTCATGAAGGTGAAGTAACACGCTTCATCATGATCAACCGCACCATGATGCACCATCCAATGCACCTGCATGGTCATTTCTTCCGCGTCATTAATGGCCAGGGTGACCATGCACCCCTAAAACACACAGTTGACGTAGCTCCCATGTCCACCACGGTCATTGAGTTCGATGCAAACGAGTTAGGAGATTGGTTCTTCCACTGCCACCTTCTATATCATATGAAAAGCGGTATGGCCCGCTTGGTTCATTATGATACCTTTGAACCCAGCCCGGAAGTGGCAGCAATACGTCCTAATATATACAAGGATTCATGGTATTTCTGGGGTGCAGCCGATGTGTTGTCAAACATGAGTGAAGGTTTCCTGATGCTTTCCAACATTCGCAATATTTTGACCGCTGAGTGGGAAGTTGGGTGGCAGGAGGTCGATGATACCGAGTGGGAAGGAATTTTTACATACGGACGGTATGACAACCGTTTTTTTACTGCGTTTGCCGGTGTTGACCTTATGGGAGAGGAAGGTGAGTTGGACAAAACACGGGGCATAGCTGGAATTCATTATCTCCTGCCGCTCAATATAGAGTCACGGGGATGGATCGATACTGACGGAGGAGCGAGATTCATGCTGGAAAAATCGCTGCAACTGACTCCACGATTGTCACTTACTGGTGAAGCAGAGTATGACACCCATGAAAATTGGGAGGGCGGTGTGAATTTATCATATGTTATTACTAAAAATGTTTCCTTTATTGGTAAATGGCATTCAGAATATTCCTGGGGCGGAGGAATAAACATCCTCTTTTAGACAGATAATTCTCTAATGTGATTTAGGGATAGATACACGGAAGGTTGTACCAGCATCGGTGTTGTTTCTGTATACCAGTTTGCCGCCATGGGCCCCGACAATTTTCAGGCTAATAGGCAATCCAAGATCGGTACCCTTTTTCTTACCAGTGACAAATGGCTTAAAAATATTTTCCAGTATATCTGCAGGAATGCCAGCGCCTCTGTCGGATATATCTTCACTTTTATTGATACTTTTGTGGTGAATTATTAAGAGACTTTTCTGCTTGGAATCTAAAAGCACTCTTGCCGTATGATCATTGCGCTTTACTTCTTTTCCGATAGCGGCAGTCAAGTCACGGTGAGATAGATTTTCCAGTTTGAGAACAGTCTGCCTGTATTCAGTCTCCTCAGTCGCAAAAGCAAAGACAGCCGGCGCTGTAACAAGAAGGCTTGTAAGAACAAAAATAACGGCAGAAACTTTGCCTCCCATAAAATGCTCCTCAGGACTTGCCGGTTCATGGTCTAAATGGGGACCGGAAAAACCCTTTCAGGCGTTTCCGGTCTCCCATAAAGAAGGAAGGGGAAGTTTGAAAAAGTGGGTGTACTTTATCTATTACAAAGAGTGTGCCAAAATATTATTACTTCTACTAATGATCTAATATTATTCGTAAAATAAGACATACCGATAAATCTAACAGAAAATCAGAATACTCATTGGGATAGATATAAAAGAATAGTCCCCACCCGGATAAACAATATTCTCAAATGTAGCTATTTCATACCAGTTGATTTCAACGCTTCAAGGTTTGCTTGATGTCTTTAATAAGAGAATCCCGGTCAATGTGACCGGAATATTTTTTCAACAGTTTTCCTTCACGATCTACCAGAAACATGGTCGGCAAAATAGCGATCCCGCCAAATTCTTTTTTTATAGCCTCGTCAGCCAAAAGGACAGGGTAGTTTATTTTTTGTTTTTGAATAAGATTTTTTAGTCCAATTTTATTTTCGTGGTCAATCGCCATCGCGATTAAGACAAAACCATTGTCACTAAACCTGCTTTGCAACTTTTTCAGTAATGGTATTTCCTCAAGACAGGACCGGCACCAGGATGCAAAGAAAGAAACCAGGACAACTTTATCCTTGAAAGATTCGCTTGATATGGTGGAATTCTCAGAAAGAGCAGACGGCAGATTGAACTCAGGCATCCGCCGTCCCTCTTTATGCAAATCCATAATGCCGGTTGCTGATGCTGGTTCCAGGTCACTTGAGCCCGTACAACCAGCCATTAATAACAAGCCAAAGGCTAATGTCACATATAAGCAATATGTAAATACTTTTTTCAGGTTCATTATTTAATTACAGATTTCTTTTTTTCATATATCTGTTTCCAGATAGTTTCCATTTCAGTGTTCAATTTTTCCAAATCTTCACGTGTAGTATCAGGGTCTCTCTGAGCTTCTGCAAAATCGAATTTCAAGGTATGCAGTTTTTTTCTCAGGTCTCTTGTATCATCAAAAAATTTCTGCTGTTCCTTAAACTGTTTTTCATATTGTTCGGGTGAATAATAACCCATCATGGGCGTTCCATAACCATATCCGCCTGTTGTGCATGGATGATTCCCAGTTCCCATCATGGACGGTCCCATACCGTATCCTCCCATCATCATACCGGGGTTCATACCGTAGCCATAATTACCCATCATTTGTGGTCCCATGCCATAACCCATCATATTAGGCATCATGCCATATCCATAGCTTCCCATCATCTGCGTTCCCATACCATATCCATAGGATCCCATCATGCCGGGATTCATGTATTGATTATAATATTGTCTGCCGGTTGGAGCAGTCTGTGGCATCTGTTGCTGTTCCATCATCTGCTGGCTTGTCTGGCCACCTTGGCCTCCCATCATCTGTTGTCCGCCGCCCATCATCTGTGCCATAGCCGGCGCCGTTGCCAGTAATAATGTTAAACTTGCAACTAAAATTGTCTTTTTCATGTCAATATCCTCCAGTTATTAGGGTTATTCTGTCAGGCCTTAAAAAATATTTACGCTTTGTTTCTTCTTAAAACCTCCATCGCATCTTCAAATTCCTCTTTACTCATCTCTCCTCTGGCAAACCTTTTTTCGAGTACTTCCTGTGCGGATTCGCTCTTTTTTTCTGCTGCAGAGCTGCCACCCAGAACTATTTTAACTAAATATACAACTCCCAAAATAATGAGGATCCAAAAGAGTATCATGAAAATACCGCCGCCTCCGAATCCCATACCGAAATCTCCGCCCCAATGCATTGTTCATTCACCTCCTTCTGTTGGTTCGTTATTGGCTGGTAAATTTATTGTAGATCCACCCGAAAATATAAAAGAAGACAAAAGTTATAATTGCCGCTTCGATAATTCCGGTAATGATGCCAAATGGAGTTAATGAAAAGAACATGTGCCATTTACTCATCATTTCGACAGCCCCCATGTAAATACCCATATTCCCTAGAATGCCCAAAATCAGCATACTTAAGGCTGCAACTATTGCTCCAGAGGTCGCAAACGCTAATGAATTCAGTTTCTCAGTCATAATATCACCTCTCATTTGAACGTATTTGGTGAAAAGAACAGCTTTTAAAACGTGGAAGAAAAGCCGGGACACATCGTGCGTAGTCATCATAAGTCTCGCCGAACTCTTTTCGTACCAGACGCTCTTCCTGTTTGGCTAATCTGGTATAAACTATGACCAATACAGGATACATGGCCAAAGTAAGGATGGTCGGCCACATGAAGAGAAAGCCGGTTATGATAACAATAAATCCTGCATACTGGGGATGCCGTACATATCCATACGGCCCGGTAGTGGCCAATGTACCTTTTTGCTGAGCCAGATGTAGAACCTTCCATGCCTTGTATATGATGACAAAGCCTGCCAGGATGAGAAGGTTGCTGATCAGATGCAGAGGACTGGTATGAGGATTTCCTTCCAGCCCAAAGATGGTATACCAGAGATGTCCGCTGTCATGGCCGAAAATATTCGTTTGCGGGAATCTGCTCTGCAGCCATCCGGATAACAGATAGATTGTCAATGGAAAACCGTACATCTCAGCAAACAGTGCAACGACAAAGGCTGAAAATGCTCCCAGGCTACGCCAATCAAGCTTGGTTTTTGGTTTTATAAAGCTGAAGGCAAAAAATATGAATATAGCCGAGTTGATGAAAACCAAACTCCATAATCCGTATGCAGGAATTGTATCTGTCACAATAATCACCTTCCTTAATTTGCACTATTCAATCTTATGTTTGTGATTAGAATCACTGTTGCCATGGGAGCCATGCCCCCTATGCATGAAAATGTGCATGAGCGGACAGAGCAGAAAAATCAAAAATGGCAAATACCCCATGAGATGGGCCCTATGTTCAGTCCAGAGAAAAAACCCTGCCACTGATAGAAAAACAATCAATGTTGCCTGGGGCCATGTCAACGCTTGGATAAATCCTTTTTTATCTGTTTTTTCATTCATGACGTTAACCTCACACTTTTAATGTCTTCAGTCTGAGTGAGTTAGTGATAACCGACACCGAGCTTAAGCTCATAGCTGCCGCAGCGATGATCGGGCTTAAAAGTATTCCGAATACCGGGTAAAGCACGCCGGCGGCAACTGGAACACCCAGAGAGTTATAGATAAAGGCAAAGAACAGGTTCTGCCTGATGTTTTTCATGGTGGCCCTGCTTAATCTGCGTGCCCGGACAATTCCGGTTAGATCGCCTTTAACCAGGGTAACCCCGGCGGACTCCATTGCCACATCAGTACCAGTACCCATAGCAATGCCTACTTCAGCCTGGGCCAAGGCAGGAGCGTCATTGATGCCGTCACCGGCCATTGCCACAATCTCGCCCTGCTGCTGATATTTTTTTACAGCATCCGCTTTTTGATCGGGCAACACTTCAGCCAGCACCTCATCAATATCAAGTTTATTTGCAACAGCTTCTGCTGTTACTTTGTTATCGCCGGTAAGCATGACGATGCGGATATTTTCCTTATGCAGCTGACGGATTGCTTCAGGGGTTGTTTCTTTTATCGGATCTGCAACGGCAACCAGCCCGGCAATCATGTTGTCGACTGCCACAAACATGACTGTTTCTCCTTCTTTGCGCATATGTTCGGCCTGATCTGCAATCTCGCCTGGATCAATGGAGAAATCCTCCATCAATTTATTATTGCCCAGAAGAACCTTCCTTCCTTCTACAGTTCCGGAAACACCTTTACCGGTAATGGATTCAAAATCGGCTGCTGCGCTCAATTTTACTTTTCTCTCTTCAGCACCTTTAACAATGGCTGCTGCCAGGGGATGCTCACTGCCTTTTTCCAGGCTCGCAGCCAGCTTGAGTACCGTGCTTTCATCAAGGCCATCAGCAGGTACCACCTCCATCAATTTTGGTTTTCCCTCGGTCAGGGTGCCTGTCTTATCCACCACAAGGGTGTTCACTTTACGCAAGGTCTCGATGGCCTCGGCATTCTTGAACAGCACTCCCAAGGTTGCACCCTTTCCGGTTGCAACCATGATGGACATGGGTGTTGCCAGGCCGAGCGCACAGGGGCAGGCTATGATAAGAACCGATACTGCTGCAATAATGGCATAGGTCAGCCTCGGTTCCGGACCAAACAACAGCCAAACCAGAAATGCGATAGCCGCGATACCGATGACAACAGGAACAAAATATCCTGATACCACATCGGCCAGTTTCTGGATCGGGGCTCTGCTGCGCTGGGCATCGGCAACCATTTGCACGATCCGGGCAAGCAGGGTATCAGATCCAACTTTTTCCGCTTCAATGACAAGAGAACCTGTGCTGTTTACTGTGGCGCCGACAACCTTATCGCCCTGATTTTTCTCAACCGGAATCGGCTCACCCGAGATCATGGATTCATCAACGCTGGATCTGCCTTCAAGTACGACACCGTCAACAGGGATTTTTTCGCCGGGTCGTACCCGCAGTTTGTCACCTTTTATGACATGGTCTAATGGAATATCTTTTTCAGTTCCGTCAGCATTAATTTTGCGGGCAGTTTTTGGGGCCAGGCCAAGAAGCGCTTTAATGGCAGCACCGGTCTGGCTGCGAGCCCGTAATTCGAGTACCTGACCAAGAAGAATTAACGTGACAATAACGGCTGCCGCTTCAAAATAAACTCCTACAGTACCATCGGGCCCACGCATGGCATCAGGAAAGAGACCGGGCAAATAAACAGCCACCAGGCTGTATACATAAGCCACTGTTACACCCAGGCCGATCAAGGTAAACATGTTAAGACTGCGATTAATAACCGACTGCACACCGCGCTCGTAAAATGGCCAGCCCGCCCACAAAACCACGGGGGTGGCCAGGATCAGCTCAGTCCATTCCAGTGTTTTTGCTGAAGCCCAGGAATCAATGATGCCGAGTCCGGGTATCATGTGCCGCATGGCGATAAGCACCAGGGGCAACGATAAAACAGCGCCCACAATGAAACGTCTTTTCATGTCCTCATATTCAGGATTGGACTCCTCTACATCAACGGTTCTGGGCTCTAGGGCCATGCCGCATTTCGGGCAACTCCCCGGTTCATCCTGGACAATCTCCGGATGCATGGGGCAGGTATACTCAGTCCTGGTTGCTGGGATTGCCGGAGTCATCGGCTCCAGAGCCATGCCGCATTTTGGGCACGAGCCCGGGTGATCCTGTACTATTTCCGGGTCCATGGGACAGGTATACTGCATGCCTTCTACCTGTTCTTCCTCGGCATGTTTCTCCTGTTCCCCAGAAATATATTCTTCTGGATCAGTCTTAAATTTTGTCAGGCAATGGTCTGAACAGAAATAATATTTTTTGCCGTCAAGTTCATATTGCCGGTAAGCATCCGGATCGTCAGTGGTCATGCCGCAGACCGGGTCCTTGAATTCCTGAGACTCAGGAGTCGGACTTTCTTCAGGACTCTCATTGGTCGACTTGATGAAATTTTCAGGATTATCCTTGAATTTTACAAGACAGTGTTCTGAGCAGAAATAATAGTCTTCCCCTTTGTGCTCATGGTGCAAGGATGCTGGTGCTATGTCAACATCCATGCCGCACACTGGGTCAACAAACACGGGCTTCTGCTCTTCAGCAGGATGACTGCTTTTTCTGTGTAATGTGTCGGTCATAATAACCTCCCCATATGCAATCTGTAGGTTTATCGTTTTAGTCCTTTGCTTACAGAGTGCCAATATATTTGTTAGGATTAATTTCAAAAAGCTTCCGGCACTGTTCTGAACAGAAGTGAAATGTACGACCAAAATGATCACTGATTAATGAAGTGGGACTTTTAGGCACTTCCATTCCGCAGACAGGATCTCGCAACTCAATAATTTCAGATGTCTGCTTTTCAAGCTGTTCATGGTGGGTTGCATGATCATTATTTCCTTCATGCTCTTTATGGTCATCATGGCTTTGGTCTTTGTGGTTATGGCCGCCACCACAACACCCACCACCTTTATTCATCATGTAGTAAAAAAGTGCGCCTAAAGCTGCTATCCATAAAAAACTTCCTATTGATGCCATGATGATTGCCTCCTATTGAACTTCAGTTTTAGTCTTTGATTTTACTATAAACATTGAACAATACTACAGGGTCAAGGGTTATAGTGATTTTTTCCTTCTTTAATTAACTATCTGAAATAACGATTAATTTCCAGATAAGAAGAGATTGATGATTATGAAAAATTACTACACGATTGAAAAATTGAGAAAAGATCAGGGTCAAAGTGTTTCCCGGCAGTATCAGCCATAATTTGGACGGCGTCCTTGTGATTTAGAGCCTTTCGATAAGGCCTGTCAGTGGTTAATGCGTCAAAAGCATCAGCTATGGCTATAATACGAGCGCTTATTGGTATTTCTTCTCCTCTAAGCCCTGAAGGATAACCGCTTCCATCAAACCACTCATGATGATATTGCACCCCTGGAATTACATCCTGCATTTCATCGACAAAACCAAGAATTCTTGCCCCAATTTCAGAATGGGATTTCATCCTCTGTAGTTCATTTTCAGAAAGGGCTCCACTTTTTCGTAGAATTGCATCATCGATACCTATTTTGCCAATATCATGGAGGATCGCGGCCAGTCTGAGTGATTCAATCGTGTTTTCCGGGAGTTTTAGAGCTGTAGCCAACTCCATAACATACTGACTTACACGTTTAGTATGGCCACCGGTATATGGATCACGGCTGTTTATTGCCTCAGCCAAGGCTTCTACGGTATGCAAAAAGGTTTCATGCAGCTTATGATACAGGTTGGCATTTTCCATGGCTATGGCTGCCTGGCTGCCCAGGGAACAGAAAATCTCCAGTTCAACAAGAGAGAATTTGTGTGGATTGCCGTTAACACCTAACAACCCATAAGCCTCTCCCTGAATTTCCAAGGGTGCGAAAAACATGTCAAACAGAAAAGGCATGACATGGCGAAGACTTTGATGTTCATCTGCAACTAAAACTTCATCCATGGTAATAACGGTGCCCTTATGGACAATACAATGGTCAAACGACTGAATATTGTGAAATTGTTTTACCGGCAATTCATTGTCTTTAAACCCGAGTTCACTGTGAATGGTCAGGAAGGATTTCTTTTCATCCAAAACCAGCAAAAGAACCTTATCAGCTTTCATGAGGCTTGCCGTCTTGCTGCAGATCATTTCCATTACCTCCTCAATACGCAGAGAGGAGTTAATGGCTTTGGACAGATCATGCAGGTTTTTTAATGAATCAACAATCTCTTTTTCAACCATGTCACATGCCCGTGATAGTAAGTTTATATATTGTTTATTACTTTCTGGAGCTTAGCTCTGATTTGCGTTGCAATTTCACCTAAATCAGGATTGTCAACAGCCTGCATTGATGCCACGGGGTCTATTGCAGACACTTCAACCGTCCCGTCAGGAGTCTCCTGAACAATTACATTACAGGGAAGCATTAAGCCGATTTTGTCCTCAGACAGTAAAGCCTGGTAGGCAAAAGGGGGATTGCAGGCACCAAGAATTTTGTATCTACGAAAGTCGACATCCAGCTTTTTCTTCAGGGTTGCCTTAACATCTATCTCAGTCAGAATTCCAAAGCCCTCCTTTTTTAATTCGGAGGTTACTTTGTCGATTGCTTCTTCATAGGTTTTGGTTGTCTTTGTTGTAAAAAAATAGCTCATGTTTTATCTCCTTATTATTCCGATGTCAGATCCCAGACAAAGTTCCGTTCCGGTACACCGGCTACATTTCGTAATGTGAGTTTCAATGATTTCGTTTCTTGGGGTATGCTTTTGAAAATAAGTTTACCAGAGCGATGATGGCCTCCAGGTGCTGCACCATCCCATTTCTCGGGTCTGATCTCAAGGTTGTTATCCAATTGGAGAGTAGAAATGGCAACAGGATCAAATGAGAGGTCCACAGAATGTGTATCAAAGACTAATTTAAATTGAACTGGTTGTCCGAACCGTATCTCCTGAGGAGTGACCTTTACCTTGACACTTTTTTGATCGTCGGTTTTTGCCTTCAGGGTAATGACGGTATCCTGTTCTGCTGCCACTGCCAGGGTTGCAGACTGGGCGGCAGTGCTAAAAAATGTCAGGGCCACAACTATAATGCCCACAGCTATCAAGCCATTACGAAACTTCCTCATGCTATGAAAAGCAACAAAGTTTCCAAGAGCATTTAGTGGTAACAAACTGTGTTTCTGGATAATGCCCAGCATTATAGTAATACCTATAAGGTTTGAAAAAACACCGATCAGGATGAGGGATAATTGATAGGTGGCAAGAAACGCCGCAGCCGCTGAAACACCCACGAGCGGCAGAACATTCACCAAGCCATGGGCGCAACAAGCAACCATGGACCCGGTGGAAACAGTTCCCGATGCAGCCACTTCAGCGGTGACAGCAGTTGTTTTTTCAGCTACCCTCTGTTTTAAATAAGTAAAAAGCCCCAGCTGAAAACCGAAACCGGAAGCCAGGATAAGGATCCAGTACCAATTCCTTTTAAATTCCTGAAAAGCCGAATTGATAGAACCATTAGCAAGGGTAACGACCCCGAAAAAAATCAGCAGTAGTACTCCAACACCAATGGTTCCAAAGATTACGGGGCGATTATTGCTGGCTGTCTTGCTGACCTCGCCTTGGCCTGAAAGGTAAGCAGTGGGATTTTTTGTGAACGCTTTCAGGCAGTGTGAACTACAGAAATAATACGCCGTTCCTTTATATTGATGATGAAGTGAATTGTCTTCTTCGGCAACGTTCATTCCACAGACCGGATCTAGGCTATATGTGAGATCGTCTTTTTTCTGACAGCATGGTTTTATTGTATCGTGATCATGTGGTTTCATAACGCCACCTCTTGTTCGTTAAATTTATGTGTATTTTTATAGAAAGTTGCAAGTTATCCGCAGCAGCCCCCTTTATGTTGCTTGTGGGCCTGTCCTTGATCTTCATCAGTCTTATCGCCTTTACTTTTCCTTATAACCCCGAGAATCAGTAAACCGATTGCCAGTGACCATAAAATGATTCCAGTAGTTGTCATTGTTGGTACCTCCCTTAATGTTGGTGATGTTCATGTTCATGCCCGGTTAATGCATCCATGATGGGACATTCACTTAATGGTCCGTGTCCATCACAGGCTCCTGCCAGATGCTCAAGGGCTCCTTGTATTTTGGAAAGGTCTTGTACCTTTTTCTTGATGTCTTCGATCTTTTCCACGGTCCGTTTTTTGATGTCCGCTTTGGTGGCATGCGGATCATGCTGCATAAACAACAGCTCTTTAATCTCTTTAAGTGTAAATCCGAGGTCTTTTGCACGTTTAATGAATTTGAGACGGCCAACCTCTTCCTCAGGGTAAATTCGGTAATTTGAATCTGTTCTGGGAGGAGGTTTTATTAACCCCTGTCTTTCGTAAAACCGAACAGTTTCAATACCTAATCCAACCTGTTTTGCTAGTCTTCCTATGGTCAGTCCATTCATTTGAATTCTCCTTAAAATTGATTGTTTGTTCGTACTTATATTTTACTGTAAACATTAGACCATACTACAGGGTCAATAGTTATATGGAAATATTTTGCTACCATTTGACCAATGTATCGAATTGATTGGCCTATTCAGTTAACTTGCCTATGCTGCTGGACTTCGTGAAATGATGCTTGTAGTATTTGTTGATATCCGGAAAATCCGAGAACAAGAAGAGAGACTCGCCAGGCTCTCTCTTCATCATCATCCGGTTTGCGACAGACCGATATTATCGGTAATATTTCTGCAGACGATCTTTGAAATCTTCGACGGACTCGCCGGGTATAATTTTAGGCCCGCTAATAAGCTTTGGTTCTGAAACATTGAACGTCGCCGTCAAACCTCCGTCAATATTTTTGATTTCCAGGGCCTCCAGCGGTACAGCAACCCTAGTATCTTCACCTATTCCGAGCATGCTTTTTCCAAGAACGACATAATTGATTTCCCCTGTAGCCGCGGCCAGATTTATATCCCGGATTATTCCGAGATGCTTGCCTTCAAGGTTGTCTACTTCCAGACCGATAAGCTGCGTGGCCGTATAAGTGCTTGCAGCCTTCACAATTTCGCCTGCAAATGACTGACTGGAAAACAACGCAACCGCCAGAATTGAGATCAATAAAATAATCTGTTTTTTCATGATAATACCTCCATAAAATTGATTGTTTATCTATCCTTGTAATCTATTATAAACATTGAACCATACTACGTGGTCAAGGGTTTAATTTAGCATTAATCACCATTTCGTAAGTAAACAAAAAAAAGGACCGCAACCAGTTAAGGCTGCGGTCCATAGAAAAACTCATTACCAGTGGACATCTCAATAAGTTATTTTATAACGCTGCTTTGTCCTCCTTCCCATCGCAAATGCGCAAAGCAGATTCTACCGAGGAAACAATGATTTTCCCATCACCCGGTTTACCTGTTTGTGCGTTTGCTCTGATTGTTTCAACTAGTAAAGGTACTAAGCTGTTTCTACAGATAATTTCAAAACGTACATAAATTGGAAAATCAAGAGAAAGTGGCTCCTGGTCCTCTTTGTTTTTTTGATGGATTCCTCTGCGAACTTTTTTAACTTCGGACATGCTTGCCCCAGGGAAATCTTCAACTTGGTGAAGGGCAGATATAACATCGTCACGCAGGACGGGCCTTACCATGGCAATTATTCGTTTCATACTTGCTTCCTCCTTTCTCCAATTCTATTTTCAAGCCCGCCGTATACGACAGGAATAACAAAGAGCGTCAAAAGTGTTGACGTTGCCAAACCAAAAATGACAACTGAAGCCAGCGGCCTTTGCACCTCAGAGCCAGCGCCAGTTGCAAGTAGAAGAGGCAGAAGGCCAAGGATTGTTGTCAAAGCAGTCATCAAAACGGGCCGCAATCGCAATAAAGCGCCTTCAGTGACAGCGTCATCAACGCTTCTTCCCCGCTCACGTAAATCGTTAAAGTAGGTGACTAGCACCATACCGTTTTGCACAGCAATTCCGAATAGAGCGATGAAACCAACCGAAGCAGGTACGGACAGATACTCTCCCATTATTAGTAAACCAAGAACGCCGCCTACCAGGGCGAGAGGAACATTGACCATGATGATCCCCGCCTGGCGCATGGAGCCAAAACTCATCCAAAGCATCAAGAAAACACCAAGAATGACGATAGGGACAATAATGGATAACCGCGCCATTGCCCGCTGCTGGTTTTCAAACTGTCCTCCATACTCAATAGTATATCCGTCAGGGATTTTAACCTTTTCAGTTATATTTTGCTGAATATCTGTTACGACACTTCCTATATCTCTATTAAGAACATTTCCTTGTACTACCCAGCGCCGTTGATTCTTTTCACGATTAATCTGAATCGGCCCAGTCACCGCTTTGACCTCCGCCACCTGTCCCAGTGGAACTAACCCCCTACCAGAGGTTGCCAGCAGCATATTACGAATGGCCTCAGGATCACTACGATATTCTTCCTGATAGCGCAGATGAATACCGAACCGTCTAGTATTGAGATATATATTATCAACTACTTCACCGCCAACAGCCAACTCTACCATTTCTAAAATCTGACTGACGCTCACCCCATAACGTGCACAGGCTTCACGGTCAGCTATGACCTGTATCTGGGGTTGGCCAAAACTCTGTTCCGTGCTCAAATCCACAAGCCCGGGTACATCTTCGATAGCTTCCTTTATCTCCTCCGACTTCTGACGTAGCACCGTCAGATCTTCACCGAACAGTTTGATAGCGAGTTGGGTTTTTACTCCAGAAAGTAACTCATCAAAAGAGTTTTGAATTGGTTGAGTAAAGTTAAATTGCACCCCTGGAACGACACTGATCTTTTTGCGTATGGCATCGATCAATTCGGCTTTGCTGGAAAAATTTTTCCAGTCTTTCTTTGATTTAAGTTCCAGGTGAATTTCACCGGTATTAACCGGGTGTGGATGGCTGCCTGCTTCTGGACGACCGATGCGAGAAACGGTCTCTTCTACTTGGGGAAACTCCAAAATTTTTCTCTCTAAAGTCATGACCGTTTTTGTCCCTTCTTCGAGTGAAATGGATGGGGCCATGGAGACTCCGATTAAAATGGAACCTTCTTCAAGGGTCGGAATAAATTCAGTACCGATAATTTTCAAAACGCCAAGGCTAATAATCAGTGAAAGTGCCGAAAACAGGATTATGGCTTTCTTGAAACGATACGCTGCTGCCAACATGGGCCTGTATATGTTTGAGCACAATTTGATTAACCGATTTTCTTTGTGCTCTTCAGGTTTGATTAAATACAAGGACATCACAGGCGCTACCAGCAGAGCAAATAAAAGGGACCCTAATAAGGCAAATGATATGGTAAAGGCCATGGGGGAGAACATTTTTCCTTCAATGCCTTCCAGAGTAAATAATGGCAGAAAAACCAGTATAATAATTACGATGGAAAAGAGAATGGGCCGCCCCACTTCCCGAGCAGCCGAGAGAATGACCCTCCCCTTGCTTTCACCTTTTGCTTTTTTTTGACCCATGTGGCGGTATATGTTTTCCACCATTACGATAGCGCCATCACCGAGCATACCTATGGCTATGGCAATCCCACCCAATGACATCAAATTTGCCGATATTTCATTTAAATCCATAAAGATAATCGCCGTAAGGGCACAAATCGGTAATGAAAGTGCGACAATAAATGCAGTACGCCAATTTCCCAGAAAGAGAGCCAAAACAAGTATAACAAGCAGGCCTCCCTGCCAAAGGGCTTTTATTACTGTGCCTGTCGCATTGCTTACCAGTTCGGCTTGTTCATAGTAAGGAACCAATGCAACTCCTTCAGGAAGGGATTTTTCTACTTTTTCCACCTTGGTATAAAGGCGTTCGATTACTTCAGAAGTATTTTCTCCATAAAGCTTCATGACAATGCCGGAAACAACTTCCTCTTTACCGTTTCTGGTAACCACACCGCGCCGAATTTCATTGCCATAGCTGATCTCACCTATGTCGTTCAGAGATATTGGGGTAGCGCCAATATTTTTTATTGGAATACTGGCAATATCTTCCAACTCTTCGATTAATCCGACTCCCCGCACTAGATGTTCTTCAGAACCAAGAACCAGAAACTGTCCGCCGACATTGCGATTATTGCTGTTGATCGCTGTAACAATCTCTTCAAGGCCAAGGTTATATTTTTGCAGCAGATTAGGGTCGATCTTTACCTGGTACTGCAGGACATGCCCTCCCATGGAAAGTACGTCCGTAACACCAGAAACGGTTTGCAGCTGGAATTTCACCACCCAATCATTGATTTCTCGTAGCCAGGTAGACAGATCTTTGCCGCCAGTATCGACCTTGGTCGAATCTGCTGTCAAATAATAGATAAAGATCTGCCCAAGTCCTGTTGAGATGGGTCCCAATGAAGGCGGTTCATCCATTTCCGGCAGTTCTGCTGAGGCAGCTGCCAATCGCTCTGCAACAAGCTGACGGGCGAAGTAGATATCTACATCATCTTGAAAATAGACATAGACAACTGCCATACCAAACGCCGAGGTAGACTTGACCTGTGTAACTTTAGGCAGGCCATTCATTGCCGATTCAATGGGGTATGTAATTAAACGTTCAATTTCTTCCGGGGCCATCCCATGCCCTTCTGCGAAAACCGGCACCATTACTGGGGATATATCGGGAAAGGCGTCCACAGGCATCTTCTGGTATTTAAAGATACCTGCGCCGATAACAACCAAAAGAGCAACTATCACTAAACCTGGACTTTTAAGGGCGGATTCAATTAATTTATTCAACATGATAAACCTCCACCTTTAATGTCCGTGCCCGGCATGTGCGCCAGCACCACTTGTTACATGGACAGCTTTTAACTCAAAAGCCCCCTTGGAAACATAACGATCACCAGCCTTAATCCCTGCCAAAATTTCTGTTTTTCCCTTTATACTTTTGCCGAGAGCAACTTCAATTGTTTTAAAGCCATCATCATCAGGAACAAAAATGAAATTTTCTCCATCGATGTTTTGAACAGCTTCCGAAGGAACAACCACCGCTGAAGAGGGCGTTTCGCTATGAATTTGCCCTTTTACAAATATTCCTGGCTTCCAAAGGCCATTTGGATTTGGCAGGACAACTCTCCCTAAAACTGTCCGGCTCTCTTCGTTTACTACCGGGCCAATCAGAGAAAGCTTTCCTTCAGTTACTTCGCCTTCTGTAGAAGATAACAGGATATGAAGACCCTCTTTTACCCGACCAAGGTCCTGAGCCGGGATCTGGAGGTCTACCCAGACCATAGAGAGGTCAGCAACAGTGAAGACCTCTCCCTCATCAATTTTTTCACCTCGGGTGATATGTTTAGCAATGATGGTTCCGGAAAGAGGTGACTTAAGCTCGTAACGGCCAAAGGCTTCATCCTTAGCACTCGGCAGATCATTAATTTCTTTCTCTGTCAGGCCAATAAAAATTAACCTGCGCTTAGCTGAGTGTAACATTGTCTCGGCGTTTTGATGCACAGACTGTGCCTCAAGCCAGTCAGCTTCGCTGGCGATATTTTCCTGTTTTAAATACTGTTTCCTTTCAAAAGTACGTTTGGTTAATTCAAGGTTCCGAAGTTTTTCTAAGTAGTCGGCTTTCAACTCGGTTAATTCAGGAGAATCAATTGTGGCCAGGACCTGACCTTCCTGCACTTCATCGCCCAGGGAAATATTTACTTTATGGACAATTCCGGGAACCCTGGGGACAAGATGGGCCATTAGGTCTTCATTTAAGCGTACTTCACCGACCAATGACAAAATTTGCTCAATATCGCCAGAGTGAGCAATAGAGACAATCAGACCGATTTCTTTTTGCTGCTCCTCGGTTATTTCGACAATGCCAGCCTCATCACTGTGTCCATGTTCATCATCTTCACTTTCTCCTTCATGTCCTTCGTCTTCACTATGGCCACTTTCCTCAGCATGCTCGTCTTCTTCATGCTCGTCCTCATCATGCCTGCCATCATCGTCATGATCATCGTTATCGTTATGCACCAGCTCTTTTTCCGGAAGGGCAGTCTCTTCAGCATTTTTTCTTTCATCATTGATGGCTGTTAGAGCTACGGCCCCACTAACTATAACGGCTAGAAAAACCACCAATAAAATTATATGTTTGTATTTCATGATAAATCCCTTTCTGTTGTATCATTATTTTTAGGAGATAATACCGGTGCAGATGTTGCCCCTTTACCGATAAGGCGCTCAATTTCGATTCTGCTATTTTCCTGTTCTAGAAGCAGATTGAGATGGGTTCTGCGGGTATCAATCCAGGTCCTCTGTGCGTCCAATAGGCTGAGGATATCTAACTCGCCTGCATTATATGCCTTGTTGATTGATTCATAGGCATTTTGTGCTACAGGAAGCACTCGAGACTCCAGTGATTGAACAGCTTTCCTGGAAGAAACCAGGGTTTGCCAAGCCTCTTGCAGTTCTGTATAAAGGTCCAGTAGTTCAGCCTCATTTTCATAATGCACCTTGCGGGACAGAGCTTTTGCTTCAGCAATGCCTCCCTGGTTTCTATTAAATAAAGGAAGTGGAATACTTATCCCCAGGAAAAAAGCATGGTCGTTGGTTTCATTAAAATGTTGAATACCGCCTGCCAGTTCCAAGTCAGAAGCTTTTTCTGCCACGGCCAGATTAAGATTGGCATCAGCCCCAGCTAATTGTGCCTCCATGAGATACCATGCAGGGCTCTGCTTAATAGCTTCTTTCAGCTCCTGTTCCGTAAAATCTGGGACAGGTTTATATTGGGCTGAGATTTTTGAAAAACGAGGAAATTGTGCCCCCCATGACGAAGCTAAAATATACTTTGCTGCCTCAAGTTCTCTTCTGGTCTGTTCGATTTCGACTTCCGCCATTGCCAGTTCTACTTGACTTTTAGTAAGATCAAGAGGCGAGGTGTCACCAACTTTAACCCGCTTGACAATAACTTCATGTATCTTGCTGATAAGTTCTACCTGCTCCTCCTGAAGACTCAATAGTTCTTGTAAAGTAAAAACTTTAACAAAACGTTTCTCGACCTGAGCCTTGATTTCGATAATTTCTATCTGGTGCTCAAGGTCGGCGATTCTAATTGCAGCCTCAGCTTCGCTAACCCGTTTGTTGATTTTTCCGCCAAGTTGAAACTCCTGGCTGATGCCTACCCGGCTGGACATGGCATCGGTTCCAGAATAATCTCCTGAGCCACCAAATTCTTCAATTTCTCCGAACAAGGCCGGGTTAGCAGGCAAGCCAGCCTGTTGTGCTTTTCCTTGTCTGGCTATTATTTCATGCCAGGTTGCACCTAGAGATGGATGGTTATTAATAGCTGTTTCCAAGGCCCAGTCAAGAGTGAGCGGATCGGCAGGCTTTTCGAGTTTTGCTGGAGTCTCTCCAGTTAAAGTGTATTGCGGCTGAACAAGCTCTGCACTTGAAGAAGCGGCCAAACAATTATTTGGCATAGTGTATTCAGCCATAAAAAGTGTCATGGTTAAAGACACCCATAGAACCGAAAATTTCATAAATATATACCTCAGTTATACTTTACTGTGTCTGCCGTGTATCACGAAAAGCTGTGGCAGTAACAGATAAGCTTGGAGTAAAAACAAGCTTAACCAGAAGTGTTAGGCATGTAGCAACTACATGCAGCATTTCATTCTTGAATGGAAAAACTACTTGCGAGGTTTCAAATCAGAAGCACAGTTGTACTGATAAAGCCAAGAGGTGCTGGAAAGGAGGTCCTACTTTTAAGGTATGAGTTAAGAATTGTAGATTGAACAACTTGGTAGGGGGAAAAATATATGCTCTCTTCTCCGACTAACGGCGGGGAATATACTATAATTTCTGTTTTGGCCAGGAGCACTTTCTCGGAGGGAGAGAACAATTCTTCTTCTGAGTCACAGTTTGCAAGAATATCCAGGCAATCGCCATGATGATCCTCGCTGGAATAGGCTGAACTCAATGATTGAGATTGTTGGATTAACAGAGTCTCGGCACAGAAATCAGATGATATTTCTAGATGTCCATCGGTGCCAAAGCAAAGATTAAGGTGCATGTCCTCAGGAAGGGCATACACAGTAGTTGCCTGCAGTAAAAGTAGCAGAGCAATCAATGGCCGAATTTTTTTTATCAATCGTCTCATAAAATCCAATTGTTGTTTAAAAACACTGTAACCTCAATAAAACGTATTAATTCTAATAAGCATCAATCATACAGATAACAAGATTTATGCCAGAAATATATTTTTATTCTATAAAAGCAGAATTGCTGTGTGAAATAAAATGGTTATATGGGGCGCTGGCCCTTTAAAAAGTTTTACGAAAATTCATGTTTATTTCTCAGCCAGTAGCTGGTCCAGGCGGGCTTGCAGTTTTATAAGTTTGGCATCGAAGCTTGTTGTGTTTAAGAGATCAAAAAACTGTATCTTCCCTTTATCATCAATAATCAGATTTGACCCGATAGCGACTTCTGAACGTGAGAGATCCGGCAACAGGTTTGGTGGCGAATAACTTGCGGCGACCTCTCCCTTGAGATCCAGCAGGACCGGGAAAGTAAATCCTCTCTTACTGGACCATCTAGCCGCCACTTCTTTGCTTTCTTTTACATCGATGATGAGAACCTGGACATTCCGATCCTTATGTTCTTTCCAGAGTGCTTCAAGATGCGGAGCCTCCGCATTACAGAATGGTCACCAGCTTGTTGCAAAGTGGATGACGACGAAATTGTCGAGCAGATCGGCAAGGGCTACATTCCCACCCTGTAGGGTTTCCAGATTGAATGCAGGGGCAGTTTCTCCAATTTTAGGCTGCGGGAGTTCCTCAGCAAAGCCGCTTACTGGAAAAGTCATAAGGAGCAGCAGAAGTATAAGAACATTATTTTTAAAAGAAAAAAATCGATTACGACATAGTCGTTATCCTCGCTTGAAAACTGTTAAAAGTGAATAGTAACTGAGACAATTTTAATTAGTCACAGATACACACCCATAAATAAACCTTTTCATATATTTTTGTTCTTTTCTTTTCCAGATGGTTCACGCCCGCTCCGGTTAATAGGATACGCACCAGGATCACCGACGAAAGGTAACGCTAACAACCAAGGAAGTGTAAGTCGTTTCTGGTCACGGAACTGTGAAAGACCAATTGTCATTTCTTCATGACCAGCCGCTGGTTGAGCTCTGTATGTTCCAAACAGCCTGTCCCACCAAGGAAAATTAAAACCGAAGTTACTGTTTGTTTCTCTGATGACAACTGAATGATGTACTCGATGCATGTCTGGAGTTACCACAATAAGGCGAAGCAATCTGTCAACACCAGAAGGCATATGGATATTTCCATGATTAAACATTGAGGTTCCATTGAGAAGAACTTCAAAAAGGATTACGGCGAGAACTGGAGGACCAATAATTACAACTGTGGCTATTTTAATACCCATGGACAACATGACCTCTATGGGATGAAATCTTAGTCCCGTTGTTACATCTACATCAAGATCTGCGTGGTGCATCATATGGAGACGCCAGAAAACCGGGACCGCATGAAACATTACATGTTGGAAATAGATGATAAGATCAAAGGTTAGGACTGCTATCAAAATTTTGATGGGATACGGAAGGGAGATCTGGTTAAGTATTCCGACTGAGGCTTGACTAGCTGCAAAGGAGGCGGCAAGAACAGGGAAAATTCCTCTTACAACTGCGGTTCCCAGAACAGTAATACTTATATTGCTGAACCAGCGAACGGTTTTTGAAGTGGTGAATTGGCGCCGGGGTGACAGAAATTCCCAAATCGCAACAGCAACAAAGATACCGAAAAAAGCTGTAAGCCTTACGGATACCTCATTAATCATAATTCAGCCTGCATCTCCGGAAAACTCCTTCTCCTTTAGAGCTTTTTCAATGGCTGCCTCAAGTTCTGTTGGGTGTGGTACGGTTGTAAAGGTTACTTCTCCGTTTATAAGGATAGTCGGTACTTTCAGCATCTTCCCTGCCTTTTCACATAAAGTCAAAAAATACCTGGCGTCCTTCTCGTCCCCTTGCCTGATTACTGTGCGAATATCGATCAGACCTTCGAATTTTTCAGCAATCATATCTACAGTGTTAATCGCAAAATCATAGAGGACACAGTGGACACGTTCGCAGATTATTTCGACAAGAACGGGTGCTTTTCCTGTGGCTACCCGTGGCTGAATAGGCTCATAAAGATCATCTGGTATGCTATGCGTTTTACAACCGGAAGATTCTTCACTAAGTACTTCAATTTCTAGATCCTTTTTAGACATTGGATATGACCTCTTTTTATCTTATTTTTCGATTACCAGGTAATTGATTCCCGGTCTGCCATTTCAGCAGCAATTGTCGGGATATGAATTATCTTGACACCTTCAACAAGTTCATCTTCGGAAATATTGTAGGTTTTGGCGCAGGCGCCACATAAATACATCGGAACTTTTTCCTCGAGCAAGATAGGGAAAAGGTCTCTGACAGGGGCAAAATTTCTTCCTTCGATGGTTTCGGCCACACCTTTCTTGGCTAAATGAGCGCCTTCAAAAATATAAAATATAACCAAATCAGCATTTTCACTGAGAAGAGATACAGCAAGTGCAACAGCAGCGTTTGCCCTGTCCTGGTCATCGGTGGAATGGGTGATAATCAAAACATATTTTTTGTTCATGTGTATCTCCTTTATTGAAATTAAAAAACTAAATTCATGTCAGCTTTCATGACAATATCAGTGTAATAGGTTTCGGGGTCTGCAAGGGTGACACCTTCGATGAAGTCATCATCTTCAAATTCAAAAACACTTTTATTGAGTGGACAGGCCAGAAGCCTAGCCCCCTCCATGTGCAGCATGAGCAGCATGTCTTCCGGCATTGGCAGGTTCATTGCTTCCATGCGGGCCATTACTTTCTGCTGTTCTTCCTCCGGCTGGTCGGGCAAGCATTTAAGGTCGTTAATTTTTTCTTTATGCACCGCGTTGATGCCTCGTGATCCGAAAAAAACGGTTACCTCAGCTCCGGCTCGCTGTAAGCTCAAAGCGGTCATCAGGCCGTTGAATACCTGGCAAAGTTCATCGTGAAAAATCATAATAGATGCATTTTTGTGTTCACTCATGACACTTTCTCCTTATCTGAGAGACAATAAACTCAGTTTGTTTACTTGCCGAACAATTTACTCATAACGCCCTTTTTCCCCTCCTCCGGTTCCGGAAGTTTCAGTTGTCTACAGATTGCCACCTCAACTGTATGATCATCTATATCCTTTCCCTCTGTTATGATCGCTTCACCTACCATGATGGCTGGGGCAACCGGCAGATCCAGGGCAAAATATTCATCAGTTAGATACTCGGATTTTGGTTTTGACATGACTTCAATTTCAATGTCATATTTATCGCCCAACCTGGGCATCATTTTGTAAAAATGTTTTCACGGGCCGCCATTCGGCTCATTCATAAAAAAATGTACCTTCAGCATATTGTCACCTCATCTTCGTAATACTTTTTGCATGTGAATAATGAAATCTTTCGGCTTCATGAATTCAACCAGGCGTAGATCATGACGCTCCTGTCCGTTACCATCCAAAAACACCACTGTTGGAACTCCTTTAACATTATAGTCCTGCAAAAGTTTCTGATATTCAGGATTATCGTCAGTGGTCAGATCAACCTTTACCATCAGGAACTGTTTAGATTCAGCTAACACTTTTGGGTCATGAAAAGTTATTTCATCCAGTTCCCTACATGGTGCACACCATGTAGCATAAAAATCTATAATCACTGGCTGCCCCTGCTGTCTTGCTTGTTCCATAACAGTGCCAGAGTATGTCTGCCAGGCCACACCCGGCTGACGCAGCAATGTGGAAGCGGCTAGAAAAATAGCCAAACTAATGCATAGCAAACCTATACTTTGCTTAATCCACGGGAAGCCTTTGAATGTAGCTTTGCTTTTATCAAGCCAGGCAAGATGAATCCCTGCTGACAGGGTAATAACACAATAGAGTACTATACTGGCAGTTTTGGGCAGCAGGGGCCGGAGGAAGTAAGCAGCCATGCCGACCAGTACCCACCCCATAAGTTTTCTGATCCAGACCATCCACTCCCCTGATCGGGGAAGTTTTTCAAGTTTTCCGGAGAAAAGGGCAAGTATGAATAAAGGGAGTCCCAGCCCAAGGCTTAACGAAAAGAAAATAATAAAACCGAACCCTGGACTGCCGATGCTGGCGATCCAAGTGAGTAATCCCAGTACAAACGGGCCTATGCAGGGTGCAGCAATGATACCCAGCGTAAGTCCCATAAAGAGAGTGCCGAAATAACCGGTATAGGATTTTGAAGCAGCTTGCGTGAGACCCTGTGGCAACCGTAATTCCCAGAGACCAAAAAGGCTTGATGAAAAGGTAAGCAAGATAACAGAGACACCCACCAGTACCCAGGCATTCTGTAACATGGCTCCCATCAGACCGCCTGTCAGGGCAGCAATGATGCCCAGGGTAGAATTTGTGATAGCAAGCCCTGCTAGATATGATAAACCGTGCGCAACAAGTTTCCCCTGACCCCGACCACTACGTCCTCCAAAATAAGAAACAGTGATGGGAATAAGAGGATAGACGCAGGGTGTCAGGTTGAGAGCCATCCCACCAATAAAAACACCTAACAGAGTCCACAGAAGTGTCATGCCGGTAGGCGCTTTGTTTTGGGGGGAGGAACTCGCTCCTTGGAATTGCAGAACATTGAGGTTTTCTGTTTTAGCAACGGGCAGACCGTTATCATTCCATTCTGGGTAACCCTGCGGATAACGGTAAACATTTTTGTAGCCTAAAGAAACAGCCACCCGGGCTGCTGAGTCACTGCGGACTCACGTCAGGCCTGCTCAGTAGAACACCAGGGTTTTAGTTTTGTCAGGTCCAAGAAACTGTTCAAGCGCACCACGCTGGGTCATTCTGGCCAGCCAGGTCGGTTCCATAGAGAAGAAGGCGGCACCCTTGATATATCCCGCATGATATTCCCACTCCTGTCGTGTATCTACCAGGAGCAGGTTATTATCAGCCTGCTGGTAAAGTTGCCACAGTTCATCCATGTTAATGAGCTGATAGCCGCCTCTTTGGGCTTCAGCTTGGACATCAGCATTAGATGCAACTTGAGGTTTGGCTATGCATTGTTGACTGAAGAAAACACCAACTGCAAGGATAATTATTATTGATGAAATCCGGACTAATTTTCTCATGCTGTAACTCTTTCCTTCAAAGATCGAATCATAAAATGTGGGCTTCAATCATTAGCCGAAAAATGCTGACATCAAAATACGGACAGCCGCAACAGCAATTAATACTCCAAGAATTTTTCGTAATTTTACAACCGGCACCCTATGGCTCAATATTCCACCCAGTTGAGTTGCTGGGATTACGGTGAGCACGATGGGTACAGCAAGTCGCCATTCTATTTGGCCTGTAAACGCTTTACCAAGAAAACCTGCGGCTGAAGACAGCAGTACAATTGCCAGATTACTCCCAATGGCAATGCGGGTTGGTATGTGTACAAATGATGTCATTAAAGGAATGAGGATGAAAGAGCCACCCTGACCGACCATCCCACCAAGAACCCCAACACTCCCCGCAGTTGAAACCGCACGCCATAAGCTGAAAGAAAGATCGGTAACATCCGGCGTCTTCTTTTCTTTTGCTCTTGGCATAAGCATCAGTATTGCAGCAAAAAACGCAAGTGCTCCAAAAACCAGAAGAAGTAAATGATTTGATGCGTATCCTGATCCAGCACCTCCAAGCAATGCAGTAATAAAGATGGTCGCCCCCATCCACCCTGCAAGTCGTATAGAGACAGAATTAAAGCGTTTATGGACAACAACACCAGAAATACAGGCGACTAGTCCCTGTACAATGGTAAGTCCTGCAACAGTATGCATGGAGAGCTGCTCAAAGCCTAATAATGGGGGCACATAAAGGAGCAAGGGTGCCATGATGATGCCGCCACCAATTCCAAGTAATCCTGAAAGGAAACCACAGATTACTCCCAGAAAAGCAATAAGCAGATAAATACCCATGGAATCAAACCACCGTAATACCTATTGGTTCGTCGATGATTTCGCCAATCCGAGTTGCAGGGATATTGTCTTTTTGCATTTGACTCATCAATTCATTCGCTTGATCATGTGGAAGAGACAATAGCAATCCACCGGAGGTCTGAGGGTCATAAAGCAGTTCCTCCTCAGCAGCTGTCAATTTGGCTGCCATTTGTAAATGATGTTTTGCAACCATTGCTCGATTCCCTTTATTGCTGCCCGTTGTCTCACCTTTTTTATACATCTCCAACGCAGCCGGATAAATTGGTAGAGCTTTATATTTAACAACAACTCTGGCATCACTGCCGTGAGCAACTTCCAGCAAATGACCCAGGATACCGAAACCTGTGATGTCTGTGCAGGCGTGCAAGTCAAACTGCAGAGCTAATTCCATAGCCCTCCCATTCAAAGCAGCCAGTGTCGGCAGGGTGTTGCTCTCCAGTTCTTTAAAAGACAACTTGCCGGAACGTACGGCATTAAAGAGCACGCCTGACCCGATGGGCTTGGTAAGAATAAGAGTATCGCCCGGTTGTGAACCTGCATTCGTAATGACCCTGTCCGGATGAACAACTCCATTTACGCAAAGTCCATATTTGGGTTCCTCGTCATCAACTGTATGGCCACCTACCAAACAAGCTCCAGCCTCTACCACCTTGTCGTGACCGCCACGAAGTATGTCTCGGAGCATACCCATATCGAGATGCTTGCTTGGAAACATTACAACGTTTAAGGCAGTGACAGGCTTACCCCCCATGGAATAAACATCTGATATTGAATTGGCTGCAGATATTTGACCAAACCAGTAAGGATCGTCAACCGGGGGAGTGATGAAATCAACGGTATTGATCATGGCAACATCTTTTGATAGCCGGTAAACCGCTGCATCATCGGCGGTTTCTATGCCGACTATGAGGTTAGGATCAGTTGGGGTTGGCAAGCCTTCAAGTGCTTCCGACAGAGCCGTCGGACTGATTTTTGCTGCTCAACCACAGGTGCGGGCTAGGCCGGTAAGTGTCTTTTTTTTAAAAATTTCCATGCCGGTTCCTCATTGTTTTTTTATAAAGAAAGAGATGCAATATAGATTAAGCCTATTGATAGTTATTGTCCAATAGGTAATTCCTATTAAAGAGACAGACTAAGCCTACCAGTGACTTACCTAGCTACCACAGAAAGATTATTGTCGGTTATTTATTAAGGATTGTGTTGTGTGAAAGATTATAATGGATGAATATCTGATTTAATATGTCTTGTCATCACCTACAGTGCTATATTGCCCGGTCCTGCTTTCCATTTCCCCTAGCAATAATAGGTCATAGCTTTATAAAAAAAATACTATCGAGTAGGCGGCGGGGTCACCCCCCTGCCTCTCACACCACCGGGCATACGGTTCCGTACCACGGCAGTTCCTTACGTTGATATTATTCCAAATTTTCGTAATTGTCCGAGCAGTGATATCAACCCCAGGACATCAAAGTACTTCTTTGGCAGGGCGTAGTTCGTGTACGACGCTCCTGAGTTATACCAGGGGCCTCGCCCGTTGAAGGCCGATGCCGCTGCTCTTTCCTCTGCTATTCCACGCTTCATCAAATTCTTGAGACGTGTCCATGACCGTTTCCATTGACGCCAGACGATCAGGCGCAACCTCCTCCTGATCCATTGGTCAAGTTCTTCCGCATAGCCTTTATTTTCCGCTAGGAGCCTGTCGGGGAATTATAATCGTAACGAAAAATTGAGGAATTGAGATCAAATTTTCGGGAAATTGATGCGAATAGCAGCGCTATTTAAAGAATGCGGAACCTTTCCACTGACTCTGCAGATACTCTGATTCTGCTCTCCTTATGGGATGTGAATGAATAGCCGAGAAATTTCCGCTGCCACGGACGGGCTACTGCGCTCTTGGCTTTATTTACCTTGAGCTTCAGCTCCGATTCCACAAAACGCCTGATTGAGTTCATCACCCGTTCAGCGCCGAGTCTGCACCCAACATAGATGTTGCAGTCTAGGGTAAAGGAATGGCTCTCACCATTCCCTTCCCATCCCACCGTACGTTCAGTTTTCCCGAATACGGCGGTCCGATAGTCTTCATCTTAAATCATGCACAGGTTTCGAAACATACTCCAGCATGCCGCTGCCTATGTAAACCATTCCCATAGCATACAGCTTCCTGTTTGGGTATTTATCCCACCCAAAACCTCGGCCTTTACTTCTGAAGGTCAAGTATCTTCGAAATCGAGTATTAACAAACCGCTGCAGCCGCCGAAATGCATCACTGGCATTTGTGTGACGAAAATAGTTTACCCACCCCATCACAATTGGTCTTACCAGTTCAACAAATTCTTTTGGACTGATTGGCGCTCTTCTGGACGTTAAATATTTCAGCCTATTACGAATCTTCTGCTGCGCTTTCTTTGCAGGAAAAATGTAAATGGTATTCTTTCCCGTCGTCGGACTTTTGCGCTTCCTGAAATTGAATCCGATAAAATCAAAACCATCTGTCAATTTCGTGATATGCGTTTTATCCTTATTCAGAGTAAGATCCATTCGTTTTGCGATGGCTTTAAATGCGGACAAGGCAGGGTACCACCGTTTGGCTTTGGTATCATTACCCGCCGTACTGGAGTAAACTGGTAAACTTGATCTCGCAGTTGCTTTTGCAAATGAAAAATTATTTCACCTTCTTGACCATTATCTACAATTTGATCAATCGCAACACCATCTATTCCAGGCGCACCTTTGTTCTCCTTGACTTGCCGCCAGGATTCCCAAAGGACATCTTCGCGCCACAACTTATCGTATAAACTGTAAAATCTGAACGTCCCCTCCTGCTTGGATTTAAGATATAGGGCTCTCTGAAGTCGCCGAACGTTATCTCTGTTCATAGCCTTTTGGCAATCAGACATCCTCAACTCCTTCAAACTCCATTAACTAAAGTAGAACCCCTTTCCTCTCCCCTGGTTTCCCAAGCGATGATAACGGTACTATGAGCCCCGCGGAATCCTTATACAGCCAACATGGACTTCGGCTCTGCCTTATACCATGCCGTTTCCCATAGCCAGTGGGACTGCATAAGGCCTCCCGGCCTACGACGTAAAACATTCACAGCGTGCAACCCTTAACACCCCGGCACCCAAAGATAGTTCTTCTGACCATTATATCCCTATCTCTTGACAGCCTTCCCGAGCAGACGATACGGTCGGCAAGTGCAAGCACGTATAACGAGGCTAATTCAGGTTCACTTTTGTTGCAGCCCGCTGTTTTGCATCTATCGTTCAAAGTCACTTGAGCCTACAGATCACTCCATAAACCCGACTTCCTGCTAGACGCCCGAATGGTCAATTGGCGTCAGGGGACTTCCACCCCATATGTTCTACGCCTGTACCGGCGTGCCATCAGCGAACCGAGTCAATCGATACCCCTTTCGACGCATCTCTCGATCAAACGGAGTTAAAAGAACATTACTGATCAAGGGCGAAATCACCCCACCTTGGGGGACGCCTCTTTGTGTTTGATGGACCTTACCATCTTCCAGATAGCCAACTTTCATGATGGACTCAAGCAACACCAATACACGTCCGTCCGCTACCCGTTGATTGAGCAGCACCATGAGCTTTTCGTGAACTGCCGATCCGAAAAAGTCTTTTAGATCCGCATCCACTACCCACTCATAGCCTTGTTCAACCTCGCATTAGATCTTGCGCAATGCATCTTTCGCTGATCTTCTTCGCCGATATCCAAAGCTGGCCTCATCGAACACCGGTTCAAAGATAGGTTCAAGCCGGTTCAGTAGCGCCTGCTGACACACCCTATCATAGATAGTTGGTATGCCAAGCGGACGAAACTTGCCAGGCTGTCCACTCTTGGGTATTAGATGCCGCTTCACCGGTTGAGGCTGATAAGTCTGTGTACGCAGCTCATCATGTAATCGTTTGAGGTTCCCTTCCAGGTTCCTCTCAAAGTCATCGATGCTCTGCCCATCTACTCCGCCTGACCCTCGGTTGCGCTTCACCTACTCCCAAGCCAACTCCAAGTTCTTCAGCTTGTACACTTTATCCACTAATGAGTGGACCTTCTTCTCTCCTGTTGGATTCAGCCAGTGCGCTAATCTCCTCGGTCTATTGCCTAGGGGTTTTTCACTTAGGGAACTTATCCTTGCCATATACCTTACTCATTAGTTGACTGTCTTACTCCAGCCACCTTGTCGACTGCCTTCCCCAGCTCACTCCGCTGCCGCATTGTGCGGTCACCCTACTTTCGTAGAACTTAAGGTACTATTCAGTCGTCCGACGACTCATAGAACATCGCTTTCCACTTCGCTTTCACTTATAGGATCACTTATCTCAGTGCCACCTGAGAATCCTATGAGCCCTCCTGGGGTCACGCATTGATCTTCCACACCGTGCCATCCGCACACACCTTGGTTCGATGGGTGAATAAGAACGCCTTCGCCTCCATAGTGCAGGCTCGACCTTGCCCCATCTTTGGCCGACCGGTTCATCTGTAGGGTCGCCCCTTCGATTACGGCCCGGTGTTTCTCCTCAAACCCTTCGGATTCCACCTCACGATGGACACCCTGTCCTCCACAGCCGACTCTTCGACTCTAGCCAGCGAGGCATTACCCCCGCTTTTGGATACAGCGCCCCTTATCTGAGCGCTGGAGGGACTTTAACCCTCCTGATCAATGCGCTGCCCAGCGCACACTATGACCTCGGCTGACTTCTCATGATACATCCTGATACTTCTCAGCATCAGTAGCACTAAGGCATATCATGAGATCTCCCCGGGTAATGCGCACTCACCTTCACGCTTATGCCCGCCACATATACGTCCGTGCCTTCCGTACAGGTATTGGACTTTGAAGATAATCGCCTTCTCATCCGACACGACCGCCTCATATGTGATTCCTGTTCGTCAGGCCAGCGCTTTGCCTGCGGCTTCCTTCAGTCAACACCTCACGATGTCAGCCTTGCCGTCCGGCTAATACTTCCCCCTATCGGGTGTATAGAGGACTTGCACCTCCAAGTAAGTGCGCCCTGCCGGGCGCACAACTAAAAAGGGACCCAGCCGATAAGGCTGAATCCCTTGATATTACTCTGGTGCCGGAGGTCGGAATCGAACCGACACGGAGTTGCCCCCGCGGGATTTTGAGTCCCGTGCGTCTACCAGTTTCACCACTCCGGCAATTTGCTTATGTCTTACCGCAACAGCACTTCCCATGTCAACCTGTATTCTGCTGCCACAGGGGTTTTGCGTGTTAATAATTATACTGCAAATCTCAAAGCGGCTCAGGTATCGCTTCGAGGCGTCAGATAAATCTTCTGCAACTTTACAAAATAATCAAATCCGGACCATAGGGTAAGCAGCAGAGAGATATACAGAATGATGCGACCCAGGTCATGCAGGAACGGGATGGGCAAAAGGCCCAGGGGAAAGATCAGAATGCAGAGGGCGGTGTACTGAAAAACGCTTTTGATCTTGCCAAGGCCGCTGGCTGAAACCACAATCCCGGAGGCTGCAGCCAAACCACGCAACCCTGTCACCGCCAATTCTCTGGATATAATCAACAAGCTGATCCAGGCGGGAATCCTGCCCATTGGAATGAGCATGATGAGCGGCGTTGCCACAAGCATTTTATCTGCAAGAGGGTCCATCAATTTGCCCAGGACTGACTCAATACCGTATTTCCGGGCCAGATACCCATCGGCAAGGTCAGTTAACGCCCCTGAGAGAAATAGAAAGAAAGCCACTAGGGCAACTATATTTCCACTGCCGGGTTGAAGCAGAAACAGGAGCACAGGTACGATGGCAAAGCGGTAAGCGGTCAAAAGATTTGGAACTGTATAAATACTTTTCATGATTTTTCAGTTGTTCCACGCTACTGACTCGCCAGGGCATTTGCCCTGTTTCTGCCATATTCCCGCATCACTTTTTTCACATACTGCTGGGTTTCAGGAATCTTCGGGATGGAGCGGGTTTTCAGGACCCTGTTGGGCCCCGCATTATAGGCGGCCAGGCTGAGCCCCAGGTCACCGTTAAAAAGATTCAGCATTTTTCTCAAATAACGACTGCCGCCCATGATGTTCTCCCGGGCCACAAACGGGGCTGCAACCTTCATGTCCTTTGCCGTCCCAGGCATAAGCTGCATGAGCCCCATGGCGCCCTTGCCGGAAACAGCATATTGATTGAAACTCGACTCAACCTTGATTATGGCCCGAATCAATTCAGGATCAAGGTTGTATCTCTCGGCCGCAGTATTGATAAAATACCCGTAACGTCCACGCATAGAAACTTTGCTTATGGTCGTCTTATAGTCCGTCATTTCCTTGTAGCGTGTATCGGCCGGCACATTGGTAAAATGCAGCGTACCATGTTGATCCACGTAGGAATAAATAACTGCCTCGGCAGCCGCCAAAGGCGGCAGCTGTATTAACACAAAAATGAGTAGTAGTATCAAACGCATAGGCAGTTGCCCGGAAAGGATGATATATTATTTTGCTCTCTTCTCCCAGTCTGCTAAAAATTTTTCCATACCGATATCCGTGAGCGGATGCTTGGCCAGCTGAGCAATGACCTTAAAGGGAATCGTTGCAATATCCGCGCCAATTAGGGCAGTTTCCACAACATGGATGGGATTACGGATACTGGCGACAATAATTTCTGTTTCATAGCCGTAATTTCCGTAGATATTCATAATATCACTCACCAGGTCCATGCCGACCTGGGATACATCATCCAGGCGTCCGACAAACGGGCTTACATAGGAAGCACCTGCCTTGGCTGCCATCAGCGCCTGCATGGGGGAAAATATCAGGGTAACATTAGTCCTGATGTTCTCATTGCTTAAAATTTTTACAGCTTTCAAGCCCTCGGTGGTCATGGGAATCTTGACCACGATATTCTCATGGAAAGCCGCAAGCTTCCTCCCCTCCTCAACCATTCCTTCTGCATCAAGACTGATAACCTCCCCGTTGACCGGCCCGTCAACCAACTCGCATATCTCCCCCAGCAATTCCTCAAACGGCCTGTTCTCTTTGGCTATAAGCGAGGGATTCGTGGTGACGCCATCGACCATTCCCAGGGCATGTGCCATTTTTATCTCTTCAATATTTGCCGTATCAATAAAAAATTTCATTCTGCAGCTCCTTTTTTCTTAAGAAAAGTTTCACAGCACTTATTACTACAAAAATAATACATTTGCTTATCATTATGCAACTGAACCGCTTGCCCCTTTGGGATATAAGTATGACAGACCGGATCCTCAACCAGGATATCCCGTACTGCTCCTCCCGAGGCGGCAGCACCCTGTTTTTTACCGAAGCCTTTCTTTTTGCTGGAGCCGATGAGCAACCGGTACAGGATATAGATAAGGCAACCGATGATGAGAAGACGCAGCGGAGTCATTATCAAATCTCATCTATAGGATCTGACCATGAAGTAAGAATAACCTGTAGGCCCTGACCTGTTTCCTGGTCCCTTTTTAACAGATCCTGCATCATTTCTACGGTTGTTCTACGGCTTACAGGATGCAACAGTTCCGGTCCGATTTCTGCCAGTGGTTTAAGAACAAAAAGCCGGTTGGCAATCTCAGGATGCGGAAGAGTTGCCCGTGGATCGTCACTTACCAGATCATCCCAGTAAAGCAGGTCAAGATCTAAACATCGGTCTTCAGGTATGCCTTCAAGGACTCTTTCCCTGCCAAGGCTTTTTTCAACAACAAACATTTCCCTAAGTAGTTCAAACGGTTGCAATGATGTTTCCAGGCTGCCGACAGCATTGATAAACCAGTTTTCCGATTCCATGCCGACTGGTTCAGACATGTAAGGACTTGAAAGGGCAAGAAGCCGCACTCCTTTGACCTTGCCAAGTTTGGCCCAAGCCTGAAGTATGTTTCCACGGCAATCGCCAAGGTTGGCGCCAAGCCCGATATACGCGACAGTCATTGGTTTGCAGGCCTCTAGAAGCCGATTTTAACGATGCGGTCTACTGCCTCTGCAAGCCTTTCCCGGGAAACAGTCAGTGCCATGCGGACATATCCCTCACCAGGGGCGCCAAAGCCATTTCCGGGAGTGGCGACAATACCGGCCTTTTCAAGCAGGAGAGCTGCAAAAGTTGATGATGTATAACCGGAGGGGGCCTCAAACCATACATAAAATGTAGCCTTGGGAGACTCAGCGTTTATGCCGAGTTTTCTCAAACCGTCAACCAGGACATCACGGCGCTCCGTATAGATATGACGCATGTCTGCAAGGCATTGCTGGTCGCCTTCCAGGGCCTCGATGCCGGCAACCTGTATGGCCTCGAAAATGCCGGAGTCAATATTGCTTTTTATTCTACCGAGCCCCCCTATGATTTTCGCATTTCCTGCCGCCCAGCCAATTCTCCAACCGGTCATATTGTATGTTTTGGAAAGGGAATGGAACTCGATGCCGACGTCCATGGCACCTGGTGTCTCCAGGAAACTGGGAGGTACATAGCCATCAAAGGCCATCTCTGAATAGGCAAAATCATGGCAGATCATGATGTTATGCTTTTCGGCAAAACCCACAACTGTTCTAAAAAAATCAAGCGTTGCCGGGGCAGCGGTGGGGTTGTTCGGATAGTTCAAAAACATCATTTTGGCCTTATTGAGAATATCCCCGGGAATGACGCTCAAGTCCGGTAGAAAATCATTTTCTTTCAGCAGAGGCATCTCATATGGAATGCCGCCTGCAAACATGGTGGCAATTGCATAAACCGGATAGGCCGGGCTTGGCACAAGGACAACATCCCCTGTATTGATAAAGGCTAGCGGGATGTGGGCTATACCCTCCTTTGAACCGATGAGGGATACCACTTCCTGTATTGGCTCAAGTTCGACAGCGGCCCGCTTCTTATACCAGCGGCCCACGGCTTCACGGAATGCATTCATACCCGTGTAGCTTGGGTACCTGTGATAACGGGGCTCACTTGCTGCCTCGGCCAGTTTTTTAATAATATTATCCGGGGTGGGGAGGTCTGGATCGCCAACCCCAAGATCAATTACATCAATACCGCGGGACATTGCCTCTGCCTTTTTTCTATCCAGTTCTGCAAAAAGATACGGTGGAAGCTGTTTCAGTCTGTCTGCTTGTTCAATCGTTATCATCTCTGGAATGCCTTGTTGTGTGGTTAAAATTATTCTTGCCTATTCCATTGTACAAAAATTACGCCATCCGGATAAGGGTCAGATATCTCGAGCCTGGCGTAAAGTATGTTTACTTAAAACAACAACATCTG
Organism: uncultured Desulfobulbaceae bacterium; assembly: GCA_947259115.1. GTDB lineage: Bacteria > Desulfobacterota > Desulfobulbia > Desulfobulbales > BM004 > BM004. The sequence continues at coordinate 61,059 of CAMYKS010000018.1, forward strand.
AAAACGCTCTTGACACGATACAGGTGCAGATGCCGGGTGTCTCCGTCAATCTTCGTCTCGTATCGCATGACGACAATTTTCGTATGCTGATAATCGTCCTGCCGCTTTGTGGTAGGACAACAGGATTATTTGCTGTAGTAAAACCATGCGAACACTCGAATAACGGTGCAAATGCGCCAGGATCGTTTTATGAATTCTCGCTTTAGAGATCCTGGAGGCCCAAGACATCGAACATGGTATACAGACCATTGGGCTGATTCACCACCCAGGCTGCTGCCAGGGCTGCCCCACGGGCAAAGTTGTCTCTGCTGTGGGCCCGGTGAGTTAACTCAAGCCGCTCACCGGCTCCGGCAAAGTATACGGTATGCTCCCCGACAATATCACCGGCCCTGATGGTCTGCAAACCAATCTCCCTATCGGTGCGCTCACCGATTATACCGTGCCGGGAAAATACGCCGTCTTTGTCAAGATCACGCCCCACTGCCCGGGCCATCAATTCGCCAAGCTTCATGGCCGTACCGCTGGGAGCATCTTTTTTCATCCTGTGATGGGCTTCAACGATTTCCATATCATAGTCATTTCCCAATATGCTCGCCACCTTGGCAGCCAATTTGAAAAGCACATTAACACCCACCGCCATATTCGGGGCCTGCACACAGGGGAAACTCTTCGTAAGATCAGCCAGTTCCCGGATATTTTCAGGGCTCAAACCGGTGGTGCCTATGACCATGGCCCTGTTCTTTTCAGCGGCCCGTCTGGCAATCTGCATGGTTGCCTCGTGAAAGGTGAAATCGATAATGACATCACCCTGGTCAATGACGGCATCAAGCCCAGCCGCCACCTCGATACCGTTCGTGCCGTAGCCCCCCAGTTCGCCCATATCTTTACCCAGGTCAGGGCTGTCACCCCTTTCAAAACCGGCAGCAACCTGCAAATCCGCATGTTCATTCACCATGTGGCCAATGCGCCTGCCCATGCGTCCGGCTGCACCGGCAATAATGACCTTTGTCATATCTTTCTCCTCGGTTTCTTAAACACCAGCTTCACCACTTCCAACTCAAAACACTGCGCCCAAAACATTATATCAAGCCGTAAGCGGCAAGGGCTGCCTTCAGCCTGGCCAACGTCGCCTCATCCATGTTGTAGAGAGGCAGGCGCGGCGTACCGGATTTGATTTTCCCCATTAACTCCAGTGATTTTTTCGCCGGCACAGGGTTTGTATCATAAAACATCGCATTCATGAGCGGGAAAAGTTTGTAATGCAGTTGCTTCGCCTTGGACAGATCTCCGGCCAGGGCGGCATCCATCATTTGCGCCATATCCTTTGGCGCCACATTGGACGTCACGGAGATCACCCCGGTTCCGCCTAGTAAAACCGTGGCCATTGACGTAAAGTCGTCTCCGGAAAGTACTGCAAAATCCTTGGGACAGAGCCTGATGACCTCGCTGACCTGGTTCAGATCGCCTGTTGCATCCTTGATGCCGGCGATAGTATCAATTTGCGCCAGCCGTGCAACAGTCTGGGGCAGAACATTGGAACTTGTTCTGCTCGGAACGTTATACAAAATTATGGGGATATCCACAGCTTCTGCCACAGCTTTATAATGGTGATACAGGCCTTCCTGGGAAGGTTTATTGTAATAAGGTGACACCATGAGCACTCCATCTGCACCGGCCTGCTTTGCATGCCTCGTCAGATCAATGGCCTCGGATGTGCTGTTTGAACCTGATCCAGCCACAACAGGCACCCGGCCGTTGACTGTCTTGACTGTTAATTCCACCACCCGGTGATGCTCCTCATGGCTCATGGTGGCCGACTCGCCGGTGGTGCCGCAGGGAACGATACCATGGGTGCCGTTTGCAATATGAAATTCAATAAGTTCCACCAACCCCTGCTCATCAAGCTTTCCATCGATAAAGGGAGTTACAACCGCCACAAAAGCTCCACGAAAAATACTCATCCTCTCACTCCTCCTTCAGACATTATTTGAATCATCTTCATAATTATATAAACACCTTAGCGATTGAAAATAGTTTTTACCAGTTTAATTAAGAATGGCCCGATCTTATTCAAGCAGCGCATCCGGGCCCATCTCCCCTTGGTAAACGCTATGGGCCGGACCTTCCAGGAAAATACCGGCCGCAAGGTCAAGCTCTCTCTCATTCCCCTCTCCTTGCAGAGAAAAGTGAATTTTCAGCTGTTCCCCTCCCGAGGTAATCACCGTAACAGGAGGGTTGGCCTGTTCCAGAAGGGCTGCTACCAGTGCCGATGCAACAGCACCTGTACCGCAGGCCATGGTTTCACCTTCGACCCCACGCTCATAGGTCCGCACCATCAATGTATCATTGGCGAGCACCTGGGTAAAATTGGCATTGGTGCCGGCAGGCTGAAAGGCTTCATGGAAACGTACTTCCCTGCCCCAATCAGCCACCGGGGCCATGGCAGCGTCATTGACAACTACCACTGTATGCGGCACGCCGGTATTGATAAAGTGCAGCGTCTGTTCCCTGCGACCTATGGTCAAGGGAATATTTAAGCGCAAATCCTCCGGGGCCGTCAAGCGTATCTTAACCAAGTCTGCCGACCCGTTGAGAATAAAGGCCTCAATTTCGCCGGCATCCGTTTCAAATCGCATGGTTGCAAGTGCAATATTTTTTTCATAGGCAAACCTGGCAGCACATCTGGCGCCATTTCCACACATCTCGGCCCTGCTCCCATCACCATTATAAAACTGCCAGCGAAAATCAGCCGCAGGGGAATTCTCAATCAGTATCAGGCCGTCTGCGCCAAGGGAAAACCTTCTTCTGCAGACAAGGCGGGCAAAGTCCGGTTGGTCAGCCTCGGCGATAAAAGGGACCCTGTGGTCAATAATGATAAAATCATTACCCGTACCGCTCAACTTTGTAAAAGGGATAGGATAATTGAAGTCTTGTGTATTCATGATCTAAGAATCTGTCTGGTTTACCAGGAGCCTGTCAGAGAATTACTAATCTACTGCAAAAGCGAGAGAATCGGCTCAAATTTCCGTAAATTTTCTTTAAATAGCGCTGCTATTCGCATCAATTCCCTAGCGGAGAATCAGTCGCATTAGTCGTTGCAGTGCCCTATTCCAGAAAATCCGGGATGGATTCATCCCGGATAAGCGTTTCATAATTTTCACGCTCACGGATGATATAAAACTGATCATCCTTGACCAGGACCTCTGCCGCCCGCGGCCTGGAATTGTAATTTGAAGACATGGTAAATCCATAGGCGCCGCTACTCATGACTGCCATCAGGTCCCCCTGATCAAAAGCCGGGAGCTCGCGGTCCCTGGCCAGAAAATCACCTGATTCGCAGATAGGCCCGACCACATCGACAATCTGCAGTGACTCTTCATCCGGCTGCCCGGCTTTCTTCTTCACCGGCAGAATATCATGATGGGCGTCATACAGGCTGGGGCGAGCCAGGTCATTCATGGCCGCATCCACAATAATAAAATTCTTTGTCCCGGTCTGCTTTGTATATAAAACCCGACTTATGAGAATTCCTGCATTACTGACTATAACCCGGCCCGGTTCCAGTATCAAGGTGCACTCCAAGCCTTCCATCTCATCCTTCAGAGCCCGGGCATACTCCTGGGGGTGGGGCGGCTTTTCATCCAGGTAGCGCACACCAAGCCCGCCGCCCAGGTCCAGATAATCTATGGAAATTCCGTGTGCTTCAAGCTTGTTGATGAACAGTTTCACCTTCTGCAGCGTTTCGGTGAACGGCGAAATTTCCGTCAACTGGGAGCCGATATGGCAACTCACCCCCAGGATCTTTATGTGGGACATGTTCCTGGCGCGCAGATAGATCTTTTCAGCTTGCTCAATGGGGATTCCGAACTTGTTTTTTGCCAGCCCGGTTGAAATATAGGCATGGGTCTTCGGATCCACATCAGGGTTTATGCGGAAAGAGACAGGGGCCACAAGATCCTGCTCCAGGGCGACCTGCTGCAGCCTCTCCAGTTCCTGCTCGGACTCAACGTTAAACATCAGGATGTCGGAAACGAGTCCGTATCGCAGTTCCTCCTCCGTCTTGCCGACCCCGGAATAGATTATCCTGCGAGGACCTATTCCGGCTTTCAGAGAGCGGTAGAGCTCCCCTCCTGATACAATATCCGCCCCTGCGCCCAAGGTAGAAAAAAGGCGCAGAACGGCAAGGTTGGAGCAGGATTTGACCGCAAAGCAGGTAAGGTGGGGCAATTCACCGAAACTCTTGTCAAAAGTGTTAAAATGATGCGTCAGCGTTGCACTGCTGTACAGGTAAAAAGGAGTTCCGACCTCCCTGGCAATATCAGATATTGCTACAGATTCACAGTACAACTCATTGTCTTTATAAATGAAATGATGCATTATCCCTTTCTTCTCTTTAATAAAAAAATTTGTAACGGCCCTCACCTCAGGTGTATGACCGCTTCCTCGGCCGGCAAACTCTCATTAGCCGGTTGCGCCGTATCAAAAGAGGTTACTGAATAGAACCATTTCCCGCCGGATAGCATGGAGTGGTCAGTATACTGATTCTTATCAGGTCCCACTTCTGCAAGCAACTCAGGTGTGGAAGATATACCTCTCCTGCGATATATTTTATAACCGGCCAGATTATCGTGTGCGACCGCCTGCCAGGCTAGTTTAACCCCTCCGGGGATTTCAATGGCTACCAGGTGCCGGGGCTGGGGCGGCGGCGTCTGATCCAGAGGCATCGCGGCTACGATTTGACTTGCTCCTCCTGCCTGTACTGTATCAGCAGATACTGCCAGGGCCCGTACCTGGTAAAAATAATACCTTTCATTTTGCAGCCCGCTATCTAAAAATCTTGCTTCATGGACAGGTTCCCCAAGTGTTGAAAAATCAGTGTGTTCGCTCTTGCGATAGACCTGGTACTGGGGATCATGTTCCAGGGGCTCACCTTCGATATTCTCTACTACCGGGTCCCACACCAGGGTGATTGTTCCATCGCCAGGTTCAGCCTGAAGCCCCTGGGGAACTTTTGGAGATACATTCCAGACAAACGATACCACATTAGAGTCGCTGCTGGAGTACCACCAGCTGGTCCGGGAGCGGACCTTGTAGAGATACCGGTAGCCCCTTTGCAGGAACCCTTCAATATATGAAGCAGTCCTGTCATTCCCTGATGCAGGCAAGCGTCCTCCAGCAATCTCAATCGGCTCTTCATAATGAACCGGGCATCCCTGGCAAAATTCATCTTCAGGGATAACGGCTCGATATATCTCAAAACTATCAATGGCCTGCAACCTATCACCATTTTCCATTTCTGCAGGATAACCCCACATCAGCGTAACACCCTTTTCATCGAGAATATACCGCAGGTCAACGATTTTCTCGGGTGCAAGCTTCTGGGGAGGCACCAAGGTTGTCTTTCTGCCGCAGCCGGACAAAAGCGTTATGAGCAAAAGGACCGTTACTGCGCTGAGGCTTTCAAATTTCATATTCCCAAATCAGTTTCAGCCTTCTCAAGTGCCGGCATGACTGCGGATTCTGCTGTTCCGCCTGCAGTTTTGCGGCTGTTGACAGAACCCTCGCCAGCCAACACATCGAAGACATCCTCTGTAATTGTTCCACTGAACTCCTGCAGATCTCTGAGGCTCAAATCGGTCAGATCCTTGGCATTTGCAATGCAGTAGGCAACTGCCTGGCCGACAATTGCATGGGCCTGCCGGAAAGGAATATTCTTCCGCACCAGGTATTCAGCCAGATCCGTTGCGGTCATAAATCCCTTTTCCGTGGCATGGCCCAGAATTTCACGGTTAAATGAAAGGCCGGACAGCAAATCAGCCATAACCGCCAATGACTGACTTACGGTATCAACCGTATCGAAAACAGGTTCCTTATCTTCCTGGAGATCCCGGTTGTAGGTCATGGGCAAGCCCTTGAGCACAGTCAACAGAGCCATGAGATTGCCAAGCACCCGACCACTTTTGCCCCGGATAAGTTCCGGCATGTCTGGATTTTTTTTCTGGGGCATGATGCTGCTTCCCGTACAGAACCGGTCTGCAATTTCGACAAAATTAAACTCCTGGCTGGTCCATAATACCAGTTCTTCAGAGAAGCGGCTCAGGTGGATCTGGATCAAGCCGCAGGCAGCCAGGAATTCAACCATAAAATCCCTGTCACTCACGGCATCCATGGAGTTGGCGCTAACTGCAGAAAATCCCAGTTCCCGGGCCACAAAATCCCTGTCAATGGGCAGACTCGTACCGGCCAGGGCGCCGCTGCCCAGAGGCAATATATTTATGCGCTTCAAGCAGTCGCTTAAACGGGCCTTATCCCGTGAAAACATCTCGTAGTAGGCCAACAGGTGATGCGCAAGCAGAACAGGCTGAGCCCGCTGCAGGTGGGTGTATCCAGGCATAATAACACCAAGGTATTCCCGTGCCAGGATGACAAAGCCCTTCTGCAGGTCTGAGAGGAGCGTTATGAGGTGCTGGCTCTCGTGCCTCAGATAGAGGCGCATATCAAGGGCAACCTGGTCGTTGCGGCTCCTGGCAGTATGGAGTTTCTCCCCAGCCTGTCCCGTTTTTTCAACCAGCACCTTTTCAATATTCATATGGATGTCCTCCAGTTCCGGCCGGAAGACAAAGGTGTTGTTTTCAATTTCAGATTCGATCTCCGTCAACCCACCCAGTATCTGTTCAAGTTCCGCAGAATTGAGCAAGCCTACTTTGGCAAGCATTTTGGCATGGGCCATGCTCCCGGCAATATCATACCGGTAGAGACGCTTATCAAAATGGATTGAGGCGCTGAACGTTTCAGCTGAGGTCGCGGTCTTTTCTGTAAACCGGCCACCCCATGGTTTATCGGTTCCTGTTTTTGTTTTCATTTTTTCTTTAAAGCTGCAATCTGTAAGCGCAAGGCGTTGAGCTTGATAAAGCCGGCAGCATCTGCCTGGTTATAAACCTCATCCTCTTCAAAGGTGGCAAAACTTTCCCGGTACAGAGACTGCTCGGACTTGCGTCCCACCGGCATACAGTTGCCCTTATACAGCTTCAAACGGACCGTGCCGTTCACTGTGGCCTGGGCTTCATCCATGGTTTTTTGCAGCAGTTGCATTTCAGGAGAGAACCAGAAACCGTTATAGACCAGTTCTGCATAACGGGCCACCAGACTGTCACGGATCCTCATGACCTCACGGTCCATGGTAATTGTCTCCAGGTCCCGGTGGGCTGCCCGCAGGATCGTACCGCCCGGTGTCTCATATACCCCGCGTGACTTCATGCCCACAAAGCGGTTCTCAACCATATCAAGCCGTCCGATACCGTTTTCCCCACCCAATCTGTTCAACTCCTGAAAAAGAACCCCGGGCGAAAGGGCCTCGGAGTTGATAGCCACAGGGTTACCCTGCACGAAATCAAGCTCCACATAGGTTGCGCTATCCGGGGCCTCCTCTGGAGCTTTGGTCATTTTGAACATGCCCGGGTCGGGCTCATTCCAGGGATCTTCCAGAATGCCGCCTTCAAAGCTTATATGCAGCAGATTCTCATCTGAACTGTAGGGCTTCTCCAGGGTCACCGGCACGGGTATATTATGTTCTTTAGCATAGCTTAGCAGGCGGGTCCGGGAATTCAAGTCCCATATCCGCCACGGTGCAATGATCTGTAAATGCGGATTCAAAGCCATGTAGGTCAACTCAAAACGCACCTGATCGTTGCCCTTGCCTGTGGCACCGTGGCTGACCGCATCAGCTCCTTCAGCCTCGGCCAATCTCACCTGTTCCCTGGCAATAAGGGGACGGGCCAGAGATGTTCCAAGCAGGTAAGATCCCTCGTAAATGGCATTGGCCCGAAAGGCCGGAAAAATATAATCTCTGACAAAAACCTCCTGCAGATCCTCGATGACCACCTTCTCAGCACCTGTGGCCATCCCCTTTTCCCGGACCGCATTCCAGTCTTCATCCTGGCCCAGGTCAGCGGCAAAGGCCACAACCGGGCACTGGTATTCTTCCTTGAGCCATTTCAGGATGACCGAGGTATCAAGGCCTCCTGAATAGGCAAGAACTATTTTTTTAACTGTCATTTCAGTGCTCCCTTAACTCCAAAATCGTCTGCAGGCAGTGATAGTTTTCTTAAATTTGTATACCTGTATATCATCTCATCCTCTTAATATTCTTTCACACGCCAAGACAGAGGCAGATACGCGGAACAGGATGTTTGGCTATATTATAAATATGCCAATCATTCTGCGACAATGTAGATGCGCTGTATCGGCGTGTGTACAAATGCTATCCAATATGTTTTTCAAGTATAGCCTTATGAATATGCAGTTTGTTTTCCGCCTGATCAAAGGCAACACATTGCGCTCCTTCCAAAACCTCTTCTGATATTTCTTCCCCGCGGTGGGCGGGCAGGCAGTGCAGCACGATGCAGTCCGGCTTGGCATGGCTTAAAAGTTTTGTATCCACCTGAAACCCTTGAAAAATATTCAACCGTTTCTGGTGCTCGCTTTCCTGTCCCATGCTGGCCCAGACATCCGTATTGATGACATCAGCGCCCTGGACGGCTTCAACCGGATCACGCACCACGTTGATCCGTGCCCCAGCCTCCTGCTGCGCCTTCTGCAAAAGATCCGCCTGGGGATCATAGCCTTGGGGGCAGGCAAGAACAAGCTCAAAACCCAACCTGGCCGCAGCCTGCACCCAGGAATTGGCCATATTATTTCCATCCCCGACCCAGGCGACTTTCAAATTATCCAGGGTTCCTTTCTTTTCAATAACCGTCATCACGTCGCTTAATACCTGGCAGGGATGAAAAAGATCGGTCAGGGCATTAATCACCGGAATTGTTGCGTAGCGGGCAAGTTCCGTCACCACTTCCTGGCCGAAAGTACGGACGACCAAACCGTCCACATAGCGCGACATTACCAGGGCGGTATCCTTCAACGGTTCACTTCTTGCCAGTTGTGTCTCTTTTGCCGACAGGAAGATGACCCGGCCTCCCAGGCCATACATGGCCGCCTCAAAAGAAACCCTGGTCCTGGTAGAAGCCTTTTCAAAAATCAGGGCGATTGTTTTGCCGTTCAGCTGTGTATGAAGTATGGAGGCAGCAGCTTCCTGCTTCAGAACAATAGCCCTGTCAATGTATGCAAACAGCTCTTCCCTGGAGAAGTCACTGAGCCGTAATAGATGTGTTGCCATGGTCCAACTCTCAGAAATAGTTAAGGCCCAATTCCCGTCTTAGCTGGTACACACAAAAGACAGACAAATTGAGCCATATAAAAAATATCTACTGGATAGCAGCGGCCTTGAAAAGTTTTTTTTACCCGCTATTGGAAATTATATCAATATGTTTTTGCGCCATTATTTGACGGCATGGCCATGCATGGGTTAATAACAGAAAAATCAGGGAATTTCGGATAAAACCCGGTCAAGCGCATTGGTCATGGCATCTATCTCCCCCCGGCTCACCACCAATGGCGGAATGAAACGCAGTACAGCATTGCCGGCAAAGTTAATGAGAACACCCCGTTCAAACAGCTTCTGTACAATGGCTTGACCCTGGGCTATCCCTGCCCCGGTCAGAACCAGGCCCTGGATTAATCCCAAGCCCCGCTGCCCGGTGGCCAGTTCCGGGTATTTTGCAGCAAGAGCGGACAGCTTCCCGGCAAGGTACTCCCCCTTGCTGCGGGTCTCAGCCAAAAAACCGTCAGCCAGCATAACTTTCAAGGTGGCTACTGCAGCAGCAGCAGATACCGGGTTGCCCCCAAAGGTGGAGGCATGGGACCCAACGCTAAAAGACGCTGCAATTTTATCAGTTGTCAGCATGGCGCCTATGGGCAACCCATTGGCCAGGGCCTTGGCCGAGGTGAGAATATCAGGCACCACTCCCAACTGTTCGTAGGCAAAAAGTGTGCCTGTCCTGCCAATACCTGTTTGTACCTCGTCAAAAATGAGAAGCAATCCATTCTCATCACAGAGTTTCCGAATTGTTGCCAGGTATTTTTTCTCCAACGGCCGCACCCCGCTTTCACCCTGCAGAGGCTCACAGAGAATGGCGCAGGTCCGCGGGGTAATAAGCTTTTCCAGGGCTCCGATATCACCAAATTCTGCGTGCAGAAAACCGGCAGGCAGGGGTTCAAACCCCAGGTGGAATTTCGGCTGCCCGGTTGCGGCAACCGTGGCCAGGGTCCGCCCATGGAAAGAGCCGGCAAGCGATATGATTTCGTAGCGCTCCTCTCCACTGTATTTGCGCGCCAGCTTTATGGCGGCTTCGTTGGCCTCTGCCCCGCTGTTGCCGAAAAAAACCCGGTCGGCAAAGGAATGTGCCACCAGAAGCTCGGCCAGCTCTGTCTGGGGTTGGGTATGAAAGAGATTGGAGACATGGACCAATTTGGCGGCCTGCTCGCAAATCGACCTGGTAACCTCAGGGTGGCAATGCCCCAGGCTGCAGACAGCTATTCCGGCAAGGAAGTCGAGATACTGTTTGCCGTCAGCATCCTCAAGCACACATCCCTGTCCTTTGACAAGGACTGTTGGAAACCTGCTGTACGTAGCTATAAACACCTTATTGCTCCTTTCTATCCAGCTGCTGTTGCCCCCGCTCATAACACTATCTCCGTGCCGACCCCCTCATGGGTGAACATCTCCAGCAGAACTGCATGCTCCACCCGGCCGTCTATGATATGGGTCTTGCTGACCCCGGCAGCAAGCGCCGACTGGCAGCATTTCACCTTTGGAATCATGCCGCCTGCTATGGCACCCGATGCCAAAAGCTCATCAGCTTCCCGGCTGCATATTGATGGTAACAGTTTGGACTCCTTATCAAGCACACCTTCAATATCAGTCAGCAGGATCAGTTTTGCGGCCTTAAGATGGCCAGCCACTGCACCTGCAACCAGATCAGCATTGATATTGTAGGAGCAATTATCCTCTCCCACCCCCACCGGCGCAATAACAGGGATAAAATCCTGTACCTCAATGGTCTGCAGTATTTCAGGGTTGACCTGTGTCACCTCTCCCACCCGGCCGAGATCGATCAACTCAGGCGGAGCGTCATTGACCTGGCTTTTCTGGATAGTCATCTTCCTGGCCCTGATCAGGTCGCCATCCCTGCCGGACAGACCCACTGCCTTGCCCCCGTGCTGGTTGATAAGTCCGACAATTTCCTTGTTGACCTTTCCTACCAGCACCATTTCCACGACATCCATGGTTTCGGTATCGGTAACCCGCATACCCTCGACATAGCTGGGCTTGATCTGCATCCTGTCAAGGACCTTGTTGATCTGGGGGCCACCGCCATGCACGATGACAGGATTTATGCCGATGTATTTCATCAGGATAATATCCAGGGCGAAATTCTTCTTTAATTCCTCATCCACCATGGCATGGCCGCCGTATTTAATCACTATGGTCTTATTGTAGAATTCCCGGATGTAGGGCAGGGATTCGATTAATATTTTTGCCTTTTCTATGGATTCCTTCATTTTACTTACCGTTCAATGGGGAACAGTTTTCATTCCCCTTAAAGCCCTCCGCAACCATTGCGTACGCGTAGCGCTATCTGCGGGAATTAAGAATATTGATGTCCTTTGTTTTCAGTCGACCATCTTAATGATTACATTATGTTATGTAAAGATATCTTTGCTGTCAACCAAGCCTGCCGCCACTTTACAATCTCTTCAACAATAAGTATGTTCACACGTGTTATACAAAATCTTGTACAAGGAAAGCTTTTTGAAAAACCACTTTGAATCAAACTATCAGGTATACCGGTATGCGGTTGTTATTTCTTGTTATTAGCCTCGTCCTCACCCTCTGCTGGGCACCAGAAGCCTGGAGCCAGAATGAGATTGACACCTCCACGCCCATCCAAATTGAAGCAGACCGGATGGAGACATCCCAGGAGGAAGGTGCCGTTCTTTTCTCCGGAAATGTCCAGGCCAACCAGGGTAACCTCATAATCAATGCGGACGAAATGACAGTGCTCTATACAAAATCCGCACAACCCAAGCCAGATTCTTCAGCAGAGACGGCAGCGGACCTGACCCAGAAAATTGATAAAATTGTTGCACAGGGCAATATAAAAATCGTTCAGGGTAATTGGGTTGCTGCCGGAGACACCATGGATTTCAATGCCGACGACAGAATTGTCATCCTTGCCGGCAATGCCAAGGCCTGGCAGGACAAGAACATGGTTTCCGGCGAAAAAATCATTCTGTACCTTGATGAGGGGAAAAGCGTAGTGGAAAGGAGTAGCCGTGAGGGTGAACGGGTGAAGGCATTTATCTATCCGTCATCACAGGAATAAAAGGCCTCAAAAACCTTTAGTACTCTTTAAAATCTCCTGCAGCTTGAAATAACATGGCACTTTTAGAAGCCAGAGAAATAGCAAAGCAATATCATAACCGCAAAGTGGTTGACGGGGTCAGCCTGCAGGTTAAGGATGGGTCGGTTGTCGGGCTGCTCGGCCCCAACGGCGCAGGCAAGACCACCTCATTTTACATGATTGCCGGCTTTGTGAGGCCTAATTCCGGCAGGGTGCTGCTTGATGAAGAGGACATCACCGATTTGCCTATCCATAAACGGGCCAAGAGGGGAATCTCTTATCTTGCCCAGGAGCCGTCCATATTCAAAAAACTCACGGTGGAGGAAAATATCAGGATCGTTCTCGAACCCTTGGGCCTGAAAAGTGATGAAATCGACTACAGAATCAGCAGCCTCATGGAAGATATGAAAATTCAGACACTTGCAGGCAACAAAGCCAGTACCCTTTCCGGTGGGGAAAGGCGCCGCGTTGAAATTATGCGGGCCCTGGCCATCAAGCCTCGTTTCATCCTCCTTGATGAGCCTTTTGCCGGCATAGACCCTCTCTCTATTGCTGACCTGCAGCAGATAATCATCGAGCTCAAGAATAAAGGGCTGGGGGTACTCATTTCAGATCATAATGTGCGCGAGACCTTGTTTGTTTGTGATTATGCTTATATAATCAGCAGTGGCAACATTCTTACCAGCGGCAATGCTGAGGAAATAGTCAAAAATGAAGAGGCCAGAAAAATCTATTTGGGAGAAAATTTCGTAATATGATACAATGGGGTTGCATGCAAGAAAGATACCAACTATTTTATTTTGCTAAGAAGTGATTTATTTTATTTTTTAAGAAGTATCAATTTCCAGAAAAACAGACCTTTTCAGTTCAGGTCGTATACAATAAAAGGTGGCCGCAGGATATGTCTCTTGCCTTGAAACAACAGCTCAAGTTAACGCAGCAACTGCTGATGACCCCACAGCTTCAGCAGGCTATCAAGCTGTTGCAGCTCTCCAGGCTTGAACTGGTTGACAGTATCCGCCTGGAAATAGAACAGAACCCCTTGCTTGAGGAGATCACGCCGGGTGATTCTGATTATGAACTGAGCCCGAATTCTCTCTCCACCACAGAAGAAATCCCAGCTATTCCTGAGCCGGAAAAAACCGGTGAAGTCAACATGGATACTATTTCCTCCATGCAGGAAATAAACTGGGAAGATGATTATGCAAATCATTATGATGCCGGATTTTCATTCTCCAAGGAAGCACCTGATCGCAACCGCTTAAGCCAGATTGATTTTCTCACCAAAGAGGAAAACCTCCAATCCCATCTCCAGTGGCAGCTTTCCCATTCAGAGTTGAGCGAAGAAGTTGAGGCGGCAGGCCTTTTCGTCATCGGAAATTTAAACCACAACGGCTTTCTCGAGGTAACTATTGAAGACATTACGAGAGAAATTGGCTGCGACGAAGTAACTGCAAAACGCGCCATTGCTATCATTCAGGAGATGGATCCTCCTGGAGTGGCAGCCATCGATGTCCAGGAATCATTGCTGCTGCAATTAAAACGGCTTGATCTCGAGAATTCCCTCGCAGCGGAAATAATCAAGGAGCACCTCCACAGCCTTGAACTGAAAAATTACGGGACCATTGCCAAGGCCACCAAAAGGCCGATTGAAGAAGTCCAGGCTGCCATAGAAGTTATCACCGCCCTCAATCCCTTTCCAGGGGAACAATACTCTGAACGTGACGTACACTATATCATCCCGGATGTTTTTGTCCATAAGGTGGGGGAGGACTACCTTATAGTCTTAAACGACGAGGGCTTGCCCCGCTTAAAAGTTTCTTCCGCCTATGAGCAAATTGCTGATGGCGATACAAACTCTTCAGCAGAGACAAAAACTTACATTAAGGAAAAACTGCGGGATGCGGTCTGGCTTATCAAAAGCATGCAACAGCGGCAGCGCACTATTTACAAGGTTGTGGAAAGTTTGCTCAAATTCCAGAAAGACTTTTTTGAAAAGGGAGTCCAGCATTTAAAGCCTCTTGTATTGCGTGACGTGGCTGAAGATATTGAGATGCACGAATCAACGGTCAGCCGCGTGACCACCAATAAGTACATACATACCCCGCAAGGCATTTTTGAGCTTAAATATTTCTTTTCCACCGCCATTCCCCAGAAAGACGGGGATGATTTGGCAGCGGAGAGCATCAGGCAGCGCATTAAGCTCATGATCAAAAATGAGCCCCCTGAAAAACCGCTGACAGATAACGCAATTTCCATGATCCTCACCCAGGAGAATGTCAAGGTCGCCCGTCGTACAGTTGCAAAATACAGGGAACAGATGGGAATCCTGCCTGTCAAGCACAGGCGTCTGCCAAAACTGTAAACTCCTCGTCATCCGGGAACAGTTGAAAAAGAAGGGTTCAAGGGGTCGAGGTTTCAAGGGTTCAAGGGTAAAGACCAGAAGAAAAAGCAGACATGGCTAGTGGGATTATGAAACAAGAAAAAGCTTAATGGCAATTGTAATTTTTCCGTTACCCATTCAGTCCTCCAGGAGAACAGTCCAACCTCCCCCCCTTTTCCATCTCTGATACTTGGATGATGGAGCCGTTTTCTATCTTTATTGACCTGAAATCACTGATCGCAAGCCCCTTGAAATAAAGGACCAGGCAGCGCAGAACAATAAGGTGGCTCACCAGCAGCACATTCTGCTTCGGCCCCTCTGAAAATATCTGCCCCAGGGCCTCTACAGCCCTTTTTTGTACCTGCGCAAGGGTTTCACATTCGGGAAGATTAAATTCCTGGGGTTTAGAGAGCCAATTCGGGTATTGCGCGCCATATTGCTGCCTGATCTCATCCTTGGTCAAACCGTCCCAATGGGGGATGTATATTTCATCAAGCTCTGCAACCGGCAAAACAGGGGCTTTGAGCAGTGAGCCAAGTATTTCCGCTGACTGCACGGTACGCTTTGCAGGGCCGCAGTAAATTGCGGTAATGTTTTTAACGCTTAAGCGCTCCCCCAACTGACGGATCTGCTCTATGCCTTCAGCATGGAGCTCCTCGCCTGTTCTGCCGGCAAAGCGGTTCTCTTTGTTGGCCTGGGTGATGCCGTGGCGGACGAGGTAGAGTGTGGACATGATAGATAAGTGACTAAAGTGTTTTTTAAAAGGGTTCAAGGGTCCCAGGGGTCAAGGGTTCAAGGGCAAAGACCAGAAGAAAAAGGGCAGATAAGGCTTTTGGGATTATTTGATATGAAAAAAACAATCATCACCTACAATTTTTCCCTTGAAACCTCGACTCCTTGACCCCTTGACCCCTCGAATCCTTGGACCCTCGAACCCTTCTTTTCTACTGTTCCCGGATCAGACCCAACAACTCTTCAATGGAGATCCTGCTGCTTATTTGGGTTTCAGCAAGCAGGCTGTTTGCCAGGTCTCTTTTTTCCTGGTGCAGCTTGACAATCTTTTCTTCAATGGTGTGCTTGGTGATAAGCCTGTAAATGGTCACCGGACGGACCTGCCCGATCCTGTGGGCCCGGTCCGATGCCTGGTCCTCCACAGCCGGATTCCACCAGGGATCCATATGAATAACATAATCTGCAGCTGTGAGGTTGAGGCCCAGGCCGCCTGCCTTCAGGCTGATAAGAAACAGATCACCCTGCCCCGCCTGAAAGGCGCCCACTTCCCTTTGCCGCTGCTTTACCGGTGTTGCTCCATCAAGGTAACGATACTCTATCTTTTTGTTATCGAGAAGTGAACGGATAATCTGCAAATGTCCGACAAACTGGCTGAATACCAGGGCCTTATGCCTGTTCTCCAGCAGTTCATCAATCACCTTCTCAAAAACGAGCAGCTTTGAACTGTCAATATCAGTTTCAGGCATGACAAGCTTCGGGTTGCAGCAAGCCCTGCGCAGCTTCATAATCTCGGCAAGAATTTTGACAGTATATCCTCTGCCATTATTTTTTGCGCCGGGAATTCCGTCTGGTGTTTTAATTTTTCCTGTCCTGCTCGGCCGCTTATTTTCAACAGCAAGATTTTCAAGGGCCTGGCGACGCACTGCCTCATAAAATGCCAGCTCTTCATCATTCATTTCCACCTGCAGGGTGATTTCCGTGCGCGGCGGCAATTCTTTCAATACCTGTTCTTTTGTGCGTCTTAATATAAAAGGCCGGATAAACTTCTTCAGTTTTCTCCTGGCTGTCTGGTCCCCATAACGCTCGATGGGTATGGCAAATCTTCGATTAAAGCTTTCCAATGATCCGAGAAGACCGGGCAGAATAAAATTAAAAAGATTCCATAACTCCCCGAGGTGGTTTTCAATGGGCGTACCTGTGGTCAGGAGCTTGAATCTCCCATGCAGCGACATTGCAGCCCGGGAACGCTTGGTTTCCATATTTTTTATGGCCTGTGCCTCATCAAGGACAATGACCTGCCAATCTATCCCGGCCAAGAGCTTCACCTCCTGCTGCAGAAGGGTATAGCTTGTCACCAGCACATCATATTTCCCCAGGGATTTGACCAGCTTCTTCCTGTTCCTGTTCCCCAACTCGTGCATTTTCAGGGTCGGAGCAAAACGGGCGCCCTCCTGCAGCCAGTTCATGCATACGGAGGTTGGAGCGACGACAAGTATTGGACCACTACCGGCCTTTTCAAGAATAATTGCCAGGGCCTGCAATGTTTTGCCCAGCCCCATATCATCTGCCAGGCAGGCTCCGCCTCCCCAATGGGCCAAACGCGAAAGCCACTTGTAACCCTCGATCTGGTAATCACGTAAATCGGCCTGCAGGGTCGAAGGCACCTCGGGATCCAGCAATTGTGCCGCCCTGATCTGCTGCAATTGCTCCTTCCATGTTTCATCTGCTTCCAGGCTGCCCATACCCTGGATGATGCTATCCAGGGTCATGGCTGCCAGCGGATGTACCCGCAATGAACGGTCGGCTTTGTCCTGCTTGGCATGGAATTCAGCAATATAAGATAAATCATCCAGGCGGCGGCGGAACTCATCGGTCAGTGCAAGAAACTCCCCATTTCCCAGAGGCAGAAATTTTCCTGAATTACCCCGTGCCAGCGCCACAAGTTTTTTCATATCAATAACATGGGACTCATCTATGGACAAGGACCCGGACATTGCAAACCACGAAAGCCCCCTACCCCCTTCCATTTTGCGCACCTGCAGATTGAACCTATCCAACGAGGCGACCTGACGTACTGCAATACGTTCGCCCTCGGGCCATTCGATAACCACCTTATCCATAACTTCCCCAAGCTCCAGCAGTACATTAAGGCAGACATCCGTTTCCTGCAGCAGCCACTCCCGATCTGTCGCAGCAAGCCCGGCCAGGGTCGGGCATGCTGCCTCTACTTCCCGGGCCTTTTCTTCTTCCAGAAGGAGGGCCCGCTTTGCCTGGAGTCGCTGGCCGTCTACTTCAGCCATAATATTCTCAGTGCCCTGTCCCGGCTTAAGGTACGGGCCTTGGGGACCAAAAGGCCTGACAAACATGGCCAGCTTGAAACCTGCTCCCAGGGGGACAAGCTGCACGAAAATCTGCGAACTGGCACCAACCTCTTGCAGCAGGCCGTTTGTACAATCCAAGGTATTTATAGCCTCAGTATCAAGGGCAATGGCCGAGTGCACCGTCATGAATGAGGAAATATTGCCCACAGCAGTCATGAGCTCCAGGCTATGGGTATCCGGCACCTGCAGCCCATTTAATGAAATTATTCTTCCGATATCATTATGTTTTTTTGTGACCTCTATAATTTTAAAGCGGGTTGGGGTTTCCTGAATAACCGAAATACCCTCTGCGGAAAAATCCTGCAAAAGTTTGACATGCAGCAACCCCTCATACTTTTCAACAAGCAGCTCCGGCTCACCCTTGACAAACTCGACGGATATGCCTGGTGATTCTTCAAGAAAGAGCAAGGGGTGTCCTACCATTGCCGGCAATGTCTGTTTGAGGTCAAAACGGTACGTGACGTTCTGGTTGTTCTGTTCACGTTTCAATGTTTTACAGATCCTTAGGTCAAAATCCGTCCTAAAACCAAGCTTTTTACCGGAATAAAGCCTGGAAAGTGCCAGGGGCTTTCCCTTGCTCCAGCAATTGCCTGGACCAATCTTCTGTTCCCTCGCAGATATGGAGATCAACCCACCTTTATACCCAACCAGCCAGATCATGCGGCAATTATCCATGTTTTCCTGCCGCAATTCAGATTCTCCGGTAATACTGATCAGCGCCTGTAGCCTGCGCTTCCAAGGTTCTTCTAAAACTACCGCATCGGCAACGGAAACCATTTTGGTTTGTTTGCCAATATCTGCTGCAGCAGCAAGCAGCATCTGATCTCCCCCAACCCTGCCGAGCAATTCGGCAAAGACCATGGCAATCCACTGGAAGCCGTTTTCCCTGGCCCGCCTCCACTGCTGCCTGAAAACATCAAGTCCTTGAGCTTCGCTACCCAATGCGGGAAGAGCACCATTCAGCCAGAACTGCATCAGCGCCCTGAATAAAATTGTAACACTGTTTGAGGTAAGGGCGGAAGAATCCATGGAAAGTTCTGCCGTACCGCTGTCCTGGGCTAAGAGAAAGCGGTCCAGCATTTCATATGCGCCCAATAGCATATTGTCCGGCTGCTGTGTACGGACCGTTTCAATATATTCCCGAATTTTTTTAAAGCAGTTGACATCACCTGTTTTAAGCAATGCCAGGAGAAAAAAGAGACCTGCAATGCCGGGAAAGAATACTCTTCTTCTGGACCCTATTTTCTTCAACAACTTTAAATCTCTCTCAAACTTCGTCAGGGCCTCTTCATTGTTGCCCTGCATGAAATCAATACAGCCTGTCATACCGCTGGCGACAAATGATTCAGAATTTTCCCGGATAAGTTTTTTTACCTCTGCCAGATTTCCGCGCCACAGAAGAACACCTGCCAGCAGACGGTAAAAAGGAAGTCTCTCTTCAGGGGGAATTGCCCGCAGGGTTTCCTCACCTTTCAGGTAGGAGAAAGGCATCTCCAGAAAGGACAGGTAATACAGGGAATAGTTCATCATCTCGCTGAGTATATTAAACTGAACAGAGGGGGCGAGTCTTCGCATCCAATCATGATCAAAGGGGTTGTTGCAGAAACGCACAGTCGGAAAACGTTTAACAACCTCATCTTCGCACTGTTTATTGAGCAAAAGATGCGTGTTCTCCATGTGCACCATGTCGCCATTATACAAACCGATCCGGTATTCACGCATGGCGCGCAGGCAACGCTGCGGACGTTTTGACTGGTATTGTGAAATAGGGATCTCGCCCTGGACAGCAGCGGCCATTTCCCTGAAATTACCTGCGGCAACCGCGTCCCTGGTGACAAGTTCAACAAGACCATCCGGGCAGCGCCCGTCTTTATCAAGCAGTTTAAGATCCTGCAGTTTTTGGATAAAGGGGATGATGGTGGCCGAAGTGAGCCATTCGCCTTTAGGACCTGTTATTCTGGCTCTGCGCAGACAGTTGACAAAGGCAAGACGATTGGCAGGTTCATAGATTATTGAGGCCAGATGAAGGAGTGACTTCTCCAAAGGCGGTAAGGTTTGATAGGCAGGGGGAATGGTTATCGTTTTTGGCTGGTTTGTTTCTGGCATCATGGAAATAATAGCGCGTAGGATATATTGTCTGCCGTAAACGTTTCCGGCTTAAATCAAAGGGCTGCAAGCCTCAACCGGCAGGCTGTGAAGTAAAATACTCCACGATACTGTCGACCAGGTCGGGTATCGTATACTCTGCCGGCTTGACATCAACGTGCAAACCAAACTGTTCAGCCGTTTTTGCAGTTATCGGCCCGATGGTTGCAACCGCAACCCCTGACATGATCTGCTGCATTTCATCCGGGCTTCCTATATCCAGAAGTGTGACAAAATTCTTAACAGTTGATGAGCTGGTGAATGTCACCATATCAACACTTTTTTCCTGCAACGCCCGGCGGAGGTCATCTTTAAGCTGCTCACCCGAACTGCTTGCAGGTAATACGTTCTGATATACCGGGGCAACGGTGACTTTGGCGCCTCCACTCTCCAGGCTCTCAGGCAGAATTTCCCGCGCCTTCAAGGCCCTGGGAATAAGGATTCGCAAACCTTGCACACCTGTTTTGATAAGAGTCTCCGCCAGGCCGTCTCCGGTGAATTCTTCCGGCAGAAGGTCGGCCCTGATGCCCCTGCTGACTAGGGCTTCAGCCGTTACCCTGCCGACTGCAGCTATCTTCGGGCCCTTAAGGTCCCTGACATCCTTGCCCAGTTCAAATAAACGCTTGAAAAAATATTCCACAGCATTGATGGAGGCAAACAGAAGCCAGTCATAGGTATCAATTTCTGCCAGGGCCTGGTCTAAAACTTCATACGAAGCCACCGGCTCCAGCGAGATGGTCGGATATTCAAGACATTCGGCGCCATAATTCTCAAGGAGATTTACCAGCTCGCTGGCCTGCTCCCGTGTCCGGGTAACCACCACCCGCTTGCTGAACAGCGGCCTCTTTTCATACCAGTTGATGGTATCCCGCAGGTTGACGACTTCACCTATCACAACAAGTGACGGCGGTTTAATATTATTCTTCCTCACAATCTCGGCAATATTTTCCAGGTTGCCCACAACTGTTCGCTGCTCAGAAGTAGAGGCCCAGCGTACGACGGCAACCGGGGTCTGCGGGTCACGCCCGTACTTGATCACCTTTTTCGCAATGGATTCCAGGTTCTTAATGCCCATGTACACCACGATGGTGCCGACGCCTGTTGCGAGTTTATCCCAGGCGACATTGCTTTCCGCCTTTGTCGGGTCTTCATGGCCGGTGACAAAAGCCACGGTTGCGGTATATTGCCTGTGGGTGATCGGGATGCCGGCATAGGTTGCCGCGGCAGTTGCCGACGTGACCCCGGGTACCACCTCGAAGGGCACCCCTGCTTTCACGAGCTCCTCGATCTCCTCGCCACCGCGCCCGAAAATAAAAGGGTCACCACCCTTCAGCCTGACAACCATGCGCCCGGATAAAGCCCTGTCAATCAGCATCTGGTTTATTTCGTCCTGGGTATGGGTGTGCTTGACCCCACCCCGTTTACCGGCATAAATAAACTCAGCGTCCTTGGGCACATACTTGAGAAGTTTTTTGCTGGCCAGATAATCGTAAATCAAGACCTCGGCCCGTTCCAGGAGCTGCTTGCCCCGGATGGTGATCAGGCCCGGGTCACCTGGCCCGGCCCCCACGAGATAGACCATTGGCGCGGACCGCTTTTCTTTGGCTTTGCTCCCAGGCAGCATACTGCTCTTGCTCCGTTTCTTTGCTTTCTGATCCAGATTCATCCCCGGTCATATACCTCGGCTAGTATATCGCCGCCGCCCATTTCCAGAAGCCTGTTGGCAAGCCGGGTTCCCAGCTCCCCTGCCTCTTCATTGGGGCCTGCAATTGCTTCCTTCAACACGGTTTTTCCGTCAACCGAGGCAACCAGCCCGGTCAATTCCACCTGACCGTTATTTACTTGCGCAAAAGCGCCAATGGGCACCTGGCAGCCCCCTTCAAGCCTCTTAAGGAAAGCCCGTTCCGCCGCAACCGCAACAGTTGTTTCTGCATCATTGAGAAACGAAAGTCCGGCCAACAGTTCCATATCATCCCTGCGCAGTTCGATGCCAAGGGCTCCCTGGCCGACTGCGGGCAGCATATCACCGGCTGTAAAGTATCCCGTTGCCCGCTTGCTCATGCCGAGACGGTTCAAACCCGCTGCTGCCAGAATAATTGCCTGGAACTGTCCTTCATCTAATTTGCGCAGCCTGGTGTCCAGGTTGCCGCGCAGATCGACGATTTCAAGGTCAGGGCGCAGGGCGGCAAGCTGGGCCCTCCGCCGTAGGCTGCTGGTCCCAACCGTCGCTCCCTGCGGCAGGTCGGCCAGTGTTGCATGTTTATTCGAAATAAAGGCATCATGGGGATTTTCCCGCAACGGGATAATGCCTAAATGCAGCTCCTCGGGTAATTCGGAAGGTACATCCTTCATGCTGTGCACCGCCAGATCAACCTCCCTGCGTAACAGGGCCTCCTCAATCTCCTTAACGAACAGCCCCTTACCGCCGACTTTGGCCAGTGGGACATCGAGGATTTTATCACCTTTGGTCACTATTATTACAAGCTCCACCGAAACCCCTGGATGCTCGGCTTCAATCTGATTTTTTACCCATGTTGACTGGGTCGTGGCCAGAAGGCTGCCACGGGTGCCAATCTTTATATGCTTTCTCATGTGTGCTATCCTTTTCGGTTATTATGCGCTATGACCTTTCATGCCCACGGCTGAACATTGACCGGGCCTGATTAATGACATGTACTGCAATTTGAGCTGGAACAGCTGGAACAGCCAGAACCACTGCTTGAGCTCCCGGAAGAGGAGGAGTCACCACTACTTCGATATGCGCAGACAGACATCTGTTTTTGCAGATCCTGACTGTGACATTTTGGACACTCCGGCCTGCTGCTTCCCATAACCAGGGCTTCAAACTCCTTGCCGCAGGAACGACATATAAAATCAAATAAAGGCATCTATTTTCTCCCGATTCAAAACAATAAAATGTATCCAGGCACCTGTATATTAAGGCAAAAAACAACTCAAATTAATTGAGATTTTGCGTGATACATTGACCATCCGTCAGTATATCCCTATTTGGGAAGTGCAGTCAAGTTTTAGAAGTAAATCCATTTCCCCTAAACGTTAACACACGGTTACCTCAGGATGACATAACAGAAAAATGACAAGTATCTCGATATATTAAAACTCGTGTTATTGTCCATGAGCAGAGAAAGGAAGGAGACAATACATATGCCCAAGATGTACTTCACCATATACTGAAGGACAAAAAAAGCGTGACGGATTACTGCCAATCCGTCACGCTTTAAACTTTTACGGAAGATTATTTTCTACAGTTGACTCATGATAGCTTCAGAAACTTCCCCGATGGAAGGTGTCCCATCAACTGATATAACCTTTGGCCCTTCAAGCTGCTTAAAGTAATTCACTGCAGCCATGGTGCCGGTGTTGTCATCGTAGTAAATGTCATGCCGTTTATCAATGGCACCATCATCCTGGTCATCCGGCCTGGTTTTCAGTTCGCCGCCGCAGACCCGGCAAACCATCTTGCCGTCCTTTTCCACGGGTTTGATGGCATCAAAGGCTATATGATTGGGATGATTATTATCATTGACGCAGAGCCGACGACCGGTGATACGCAGTTTGGCAATATCCCTGTCCAGGATAATCTCGATGACATAATCAAGATTGATACCAGCCTCGGCCAGGGCCTTGGCCAGTGTTTCCGCCTGCACCTTGTTGCGCGGAAATCCGTCAAGCAGCCAGCCGGTTTTACAGTCATCCTCTTTCAGCCTATCAAGGATCATGGGGATGGTAATGTCATCCGGGACCAGGTCGCCCCTGTCGATATATTCCTTGGCTGCCTTGCCAAGTTCTGTGCCGCCACCGATATTCTGCCTGAAAATAGCGCCGGATTCGATATGGGGCATATTATATTTCTTCTGGACAATGGCGCCCTGGGTGCCCTTGCCGCTTCCATTGGGTCCAAATACCAAGATGTTCATGTACCGCTCCTTTTTTATTGATTGTTCTGGTATAAAAATTTCCTAACTGCTTTAAATACTATGCTTTATAACGAATGACGAAACTGAAGCACCATTCATTTTTGAAAAGCCACTATATACCATATAAATTTTGATGCAAATAAAATATTAAAAATGCCTGAAGTCATTTTTTAGGGTTCAAGGGTTCAAGGGGTCGAGGGGCCAAGTAAAAAAATAAATTTTTCGAAAAATTATCAAAATAGTATCTTTTACCCCCCTGTTACATCTTTAGGAATATTTTATCTTAGGCTTTTGTACCTAAGCGGATGTTGTCTATAATTCCATAGTCTTTTCCCTTGAATCCTTGAACCCTTTATTTCCCCACTAATATTTTGACATCAACATGTAAAGAAGGTATTTCTTGTACCGTTTCAGAAAAAATAATTGTATATAGCCTTGCCAAAATTAATTTTTTCAAATGAAAAATAATAATAATTTGAATTTCAGGAGTTTTTTGTATGCAGGAAATAAAGATTGGCTTAATCGGCTTTGGAACTGTGGGCAGCGGCCTGGCCCAGGTTCTCCACGAACAGCAAGCCAGGCTTGAAAAAAGAGTCGGGACTCCCATTCTGCTGGCCAAAGTTGCCGACATTATGGTGGACTCTCTGCCGGACCATATTGCGCAGGGCGGCAAGGTGGAGCTCACCAAGGATGCAAACGATATATTCACCGATCCGGAAATAAACATTGTAGTTGAGCTAATAGGTGGTATTGAGCCGGCAAAATCCTTTATATTAAAGGCGATTGAACATGGGAAACATGTTGTGACCGCCAATAAGGCATTACTCTCCCTGCATGGCAGAGAAATATTCGAAGCCGCATCCCGCAAAGGGGTTGAGGTTGGTTTTGAGGCCAGTGTCGGAGGCGGCATCCCCGTGATCAAGTCACTGAAGGAGGGCCTGGTCGGAAACAGGATCCTTTCCATCATGGGTATCATGAACGGCACGGCAAACTACATCCTTACCCAGATGACCGATCATGCTACGCCATTTGCAGAGGTGCTGCAGGATGCCCAGGAAAAAGGCTTTGCCGAAGCCGATCCGACCTACGATGTTGAAGGTATTGATACGGCTCACAAGCTTGTTATCCTTATGACCATTGCCTATGGCACACACATACATCTTGACCAGGTCACAACCGAGGGCATCTCACAAATCCAGCCCATAGATATAGATTTTGCCAGGGAGTTCGGTTACCGCATCAAGCTGCTCGCCATCAGCCGCAACCATGGTGACCATGTTGAAGCAAGGGTGCATCCGACCATGGTCCCGGAAAAACACCTGCTGGCTAATATCAATGGGGCATACAATGCCATCCATTTCAAAGGTGACATGGTCGGCAACGTGGTACTCTACGGGTTAGGCGCCGGCATGATGCCGACCGGCAGCGCCGTTGTGGCGGATGTGGTCGATATTGCAAGAGATATATTGACCGACGCGGTACAGCGTGTTCCGTCCCTCTCCTATATGCCGGAACATTTTAAAGCAAGGGACATTACGCCCCTGGAAAACCTGCGCTGCCCCTATTATTTCAGAATGACCGCCCTGGATAAACCCGGGGTGCTTTCAACCATATCCGGTATTCTCGGCAAACATGCCATAAGCATAGAATCGGTTATCCAGAAAGGCAGGGGGCACAAGGAGGCCGTGCCGCTGGTCATCCTGACCCACGAAGCAGGTGAAGCTGCTGTCCAGCAAGCAGTGGCTGAAATCGACGCACTTGATTTAGTGACTGACAAAACCGTTAAGATACGGATTCTCACGAATAACGGGGAAGAAGAGTGAGAAGTGCCTAAAGTTTAAAGTGAGCTAAAGTGACTAAAGTTTTTTTATCTCTTGTTGATAACTTTAGGCACTTGTAACTTTAGGCACTCGTAACTTTAGGCACTCGTAACTTTAGGCACTCGTAACTTTAGGCACTCGTAACTTTAGGCACTTAAAAATGAAGTACATCATTCTTGTGGGTGACGGCATGGGTGACCTGCCCCTGTCCAGCCTGGATTCACGGACACCTCTTGAAGCAGCAAACACCCCGACCATGGACAACCTCTGCCGTCAGGGTGAACTGTTCAGACTGCAGACCATACCACCCGGTATGCCGCCGGGGAGCGATATTGCCAACCTGTCCCTCCTTGGTTATGAGCCGCAGGATTTTTATACAGGACGCGCTCCCCTCGAGGCTGTTAGCATGGGTATTGAACTGGCCGAAGGTGAGACTGCCTACCGTTGCAACCTGGTGAACCTTGAAAAGAACGGGCCTGATTCACTTATCATGGTTGATTTCAGCGCCGGCCATATTTCAACCGCTGAATCAACCATTATTGTTAATGAACTCCAGAGGCAATTGGGGTCTGACCTCTTCCGTTTTTATCCGGGCATCAGTTACCGGCACCTGATGATCTCCAAAAACAGCCTGGCGAATCTTGTCACCGTTCCACCCCATGACTACACCGGCAGGAATGTCGCTCTGTACTGGGAACGCTACCTGCAATACCCGGAGCTGCAAAATATGCTGGAAACAGCCTGGAAGCTTCTAGAAAATCACCCGGTCAACAAAAAACGTTTACAGAATGGTGAGCTTACTGCCAATTCCATCTGGCTTTGGGGTGAAGGTAAGGCTCCAGTCATGCCTACAATTGAGGAGCAGTTCGGCCTGCAGGGCAGCCTGATCTCTGCCGTTGATCTGCTTAAAGGCATAGGAATATACGGCGGCCTGGATATTATAAAGGTTGAAGGGGCCACGGGATATCTGGATACAAACTATGGGGGCAAGGCAGCTGCTGCTCTGGCTGCCTTGGAGCATCAGGATTTTGTCTTTGTCCACGTGGAAGCGCCGGACGAAGCGGGGCACCAGGGCAGTTTGCCTGATAAGATCCGCGCCATTGAAGATTTTGACTCTAAGATTGTAAAACCCATTTTTGCAGGATTACAAACCATGGAAAACAATACGGATTTCCGCCTCGTGGTCTGCATGGACCATTTAACCCCCATCAGCACAAGGACCCACTCCGATCAACCGGTACCGGTGCTGCTTTATGATTCCCGGCAACAGGGAGTGCAAAGCGGGCTATCCTATTCTGAAAAAAGCGCAGAGAAAACTGACGTTCTGCTTGCAAGCGGGCGGAATTTTTTCAATAAGCTGCTGCAAAGAGATGGAGAGACCCCATGAACCTGTCCATGCCGGAACCTGTGCATAAGACTACCTGCAGGGTGCTCTATGGAGATACGGATGCTGCCGGAGTGGTTTACTATGGCAATTATATGCGCTACTATGAGCAGGGCCGTACAGAGTACATGCGTGACCTGGTTCAGACCTATCGGGAAATTGAAAGTCAGGGACTGGTGCTGCCTGTCATTGAATGCTACTCAAGGTACAAGGCACCGGCCACCTATGACGACCTGCTCACCATCGAGACATCACTGGCCGAATTAAACAGTATCACCTGCCGTTTCAATTACCGCATATACAGGGATGAAACCAATGGGTCCAGGACCTTGCTGGCCAAGGGCTTTACCCTTCATGCCTCAGTGAACCGTAAAGGTAAACTGACCAGGCTGCCGACGGATATTATCGACAAGTTGCAGACCATTATCAAAAAAGCCCAATAATATTCTGTTTGGCTACTTGACTTTTATACTAATTCCTGTACTATTGTCCGCTCACATGACGCGGGGTGGAGCAGTCCGGTAGCTCGTCGGGCTCATAACCCGAAGGTCACAGGTTCAAATCCTGTCCCCGCTACCAAGAATACCAAGGGTTTCAGACTATAAGGTTTGAGACCCTTTTTTTTATGTTGGTGTAAAATTGGTGTAAAATTGACCAATTTTTCTGATTGAGACGTACCTGAATTGTCGTCTCTTCTAGGTTAATCCTTACGCTTAAAATAGATAAAAGGCTCATCTTCTTCTAATGTTGTAAAATCATAACCTATTTGATCTCCTTTTGTTTTTTTTGCAATGGC
>CAMYKS010000019.1 GCA_947259115.1 uncultured Desulfobulbaceae bacterium
TCTTTGTCCCTTTGTGCCTAAAAAATAAATAAGTTGTACGCGGCAGCAGCCTCTTCAAGAGGCGAGTCAAAGCCGGGTCCTCAGGGCCCGGATTCTTTATTAAAAATCCTTCACAGTCATTTGTGTCCCCCTATATATCGGGCCGGTAAAACACCGATCTGAAAATGTCGGTTTTTCCAGAATCCTCACCCCCTTTTTTGAGATTGACACTCCTTGTTTCTTCCCTTTTTATAGTAATTAGAGGGTATAAGACTTAAAATCCCTCGCCCGTAAGGGTGTGCGAGTTCGATTCTCGTCCCGGGCACCTGGCAGGGAAAGAGGGGTGGTCATATGACTGCCCCCTTTTTTGTTTATTGGGATAAATTACGAATTGGGTTGCACTGCTTTAAGAGAATGGGACGGGATATCTTTGAGATGCTTGATCAGATAATTTGAAATCTCATCTTTGACAACTCTGCCGGAATCAATAAAAGCTATACTGATCTCATGCTTGCCCGGGCCCATTTTTTCTGATCGGACAACAGTGCCGATAACAAGAAGAGGGTTTTCCTGGCTGAGCGAAATGTTGATCTGGATCTTAGCCCCTGTCTCCAATGGATCTTTACTTTCAAGGAGAATACCGCCAATACTTATACTTTTGGTGGTGGCCGAGAATACCGGTTTATCATGGATGCCAAGCTCCCGGATTTCAACTGATGTCTTGTGCTCTACGCGGATGTTACGTCTTTTATCCATTGAATAAAAAGAGATATTGTTCTTGCCGAAGCTTTTTGCCCGGTACATGGCCTTGTCAGCATTTTTTAATAATGTCAGACCATCGTTTGCATCAATGGGATAGGATGCAATTCCGCCGCTTAATGTCATTTTGATCTTCTTGCCTTCATAACGTATCTCTGTCTCTTCAACTCTTTGGCGCACCCTTTCACCAATGAGCCAGCCGTCAGCCTTGCTGGTTTCCGGCAGCAAAATTGTAATTTCCTCTCCACCGTAGCGGGCCCCAATATCTTCGGATCTTTTTTCGAGCATGATCAACTGGGCTACTTTTTTTAGGACTTCGTCTCCCGCCATATGCCCCATGGAATCATTTACCTGTTTAAAATCGTCAAGGTCTAAGAAGAGGAGGGTGAGGTTTGAATCATGGCGTTTGGCCCTGGATATCTCACGGGTAAGGGTTTCATCAAAGGCATTGCGGTTCAATAAACCTGTCAGGCTGTCAAATGTTGATGATTTCGCCGCCTGTTCAAAAAGATGGATCTCAATGATTTTGGGGTTATGCAAAGATTTATTGACTGTGCAAAAGTAATCACAAACAACAGTCCTGAGGTTCACGTCACGGCCAATGACAGAACTGAGATTCTCGCTGTGGGATATGATATTGTTCCAGTGTTTTTCCGCTTCAGCCGGAGATAAATCCAGGTTAGTAAGAATTTGGAAAATGTATGAAAAAACCTCATTGCCTTCCTGTCCTATCAGAGTATGCAATTCTCTAATGAGTTGAGCATCATCATTGGAAAATCGTTCAAAACAATCCAAAAGCTGATCGCGGATTGAGGTCATGGTGACTCCGTTTGTAAGATTGTGATTTAAAGGCCGACAAATATGAACAGGTACTAAAATAACATCTTAATTAATAAACTTTTCATGCTATTGTCAACGTCAAAGAGTTTTGCAATTATAATACAATACTGTTACGCCAAGAGCATGAAGTATTTAGGCTCTGTCTGATTCTGTGCGTGAAAAATGCGGGATAGGTTGAATAGACAGAAGGTCCTTGCAAAATGTAATTTTCAATTTGATGTTTTGTTGATGACGATATATGGTAACGGTCGCTTGAAAAAATTATACGCTTAAACATATCATCTTTTTACATTGGCCTTGAAGTATGGAAGACTTTAAAAAACAGATGCTTACAGAGCATTTAACGGACCTGCGAAGCTGTCTTCTCTCTTCGTTCATTGCAACCGGCATCGGGTTTGCAATCTCCTATGCCTTTGTCAAACAGATCGGCAACTGGTTTTTCAAGCCCCTGTTCAAGGTTTTGCCCGAACAGGCGAGTCTTATTTTTACATCCTATCAAGAGGCCTTTTTTTTTATCTAAAATTAGCCCTGGTTTCCGGTGTGCTCCTGGCCAGCCCTGTCATTTTCTGGCAGCTCTGGAAATTTGTGGCTCCAGGCTTATATAAACACGAAAAAAGGCTGCTGCTTCCATTCTCATTTCTTTCGTCCGTGTGTTTCCTTGGCGGAGCGGCATTCGGCTATTTTGTTGTTTTCCCCCCCGCCTTTCGTTTCCTGGTGGGGTATTCTGCCGATTTTCTGACTGCAATGCCGGCAGTCAATGAATATTTTTCTTTGTCTCTCCGGTTGTTGATTGCCTTTGGAGTTATTTTTGAACTGCCGATTCTGATGGTCTTTCTTGCCAAAATAGGCATTGTTGACGTCCCTTTTCTCAATAAAAATAGAAAATATGCCATATTGATAAATTTTATAATTGCCGCCATTCTTACCCCGACTCCTGATATAGTTAACCAGATGCTCATGGGGGTCCCACTCCTGGTTCTGTACGAAGTGAGTGTCATTGCCGTCTGGTTATTCGGCAGAAAAAAATTAACGTATGGCCCGCCGGATATTTCTGCAGAAGAAAGTGAAGAATGAACGGCTGGCTAAAAATGTAATGTTGTCTGTTAACTTTTAGACAAGATTGTATTAAATATAATGTAGCTTTTAACGAAACTCAGCTGTCAACATACTGGACTACCGCCTGCGCGGAAGTGGACGCTGTCTTTTTACAATGTTATTCCCGCGCAGGCGGGAGGTAAGCGACCAGAGAGAGACTCCGGGTAAGCACCCTTAAATACAGGGCATAAACACCCTTTCAGGGCATAAACACCCTTTCAGGGCACCAGAAATTCAAAGGGGACAGATTTTAAACCTGTCCCCGGGTAACAATGAGGAGGTGAACTTATGGCTCAGAGTTCCGGGGCTGATTTTAGAAAGGCAGTCGAAATTGGAAGACCACCCAATGTGGTTAAACTTTTCCCCCATTCCCAGGCTCTTCTGGTAAGCGGCAAAGTTATTGACCGGGCCATGCTGGCCAAGGGCAAGGCCATGACAATGGCCGCCAACGGCCGCAGTCATTTTATTATCCGGGGAGCCCTGGCAGCAGCCCAGAGAGCAAACAGTGCCATTATCATTGAAATTGCAAAGTCAGAGGGCGGAGCCAGTGCCTATTGTGCTGTCAACTATTGGAATATTGCCCGGCAGGTAGATGCTGTCTGCAACGAATTGGGCATCACCATCCCAGTTGCCATCCATGCCGACCATTACGGCATTAAAAGCGACCAGGATATTGCCGCGGCAAAGATTGAAATCCCGACCCTGTTTGAGGCGGGTATCACCTCCATTGCCATTGATGCCTCCCATCTGCCGGACGATCAGAACCTTTTCGCCAATATCGCCCTTAATCCCAGCATTCCCAAATGGGCGGCACTGGAGACCGAAGTAGGAGAAATCAAGGGGAGTCAAGGTCTTTCAACGGTGGAGGAGGCCTTATTTCTTATCCAGGGTCTGAATGCCCATGATATTTTCCCTGACTGGATTGCCCTTAATAACGGCACAACCCATGGCATAGAAGCAAGCGACCAGGGTATACAGGTTGAACTCACCGCGGAGATCCATGCACAGTTGGTAGAATATAATATCTCCGGAGCCCAGCACGGTACGTCAGGCAACAGTTCCGAGCGCTTACGCGCAATTGCCTCGCAGACCCGGACGACCAAGGCAAATGTGGCTACCGCTCTGCAGATGCTTTCCTGGGGCATTGAAGTCAATGATTTCGGTAATGCCCAGCTTGATGGGCAGGGGAACTTTATCAAAGAACCGGATCAGGGTGTCACAGGTGATATGTGGCAGGAAATGGTTGCATATGCTGATAAGCACGGGTGGAAGGGCGGTAACTACAAAAAACTTAATCTGCCCTTTGAAACGAAACTTCTAAGCCAGGCGAGGGAAGTCAGGGAAAGAATGTGTAAAAGGGTGGAAGATTTCGTCTACAGGCTATTGGTGGATGTTTTTAATGCCCGTGATACAGCTCCCCTTGCCATTGAGGCCATTTTACAGGCAAATTCCTATGATCTCGGACCCAAGGCGGGCTGCATTGAGGACCCCGCCGCCTGGACCGAGGCAAAAATCAGGGAGCGAGCTGCTGCCATTGATTCGGATAAGGGGCCGGAAGGCGATTTCGACGATTGATGGCTGCGAAATAAGCTCATCTACAGTGTTGCGCTGCGCTTCTCGTCACTGCGGTGTACCTCTTGTACGCCTCATTCCTCGAAACTGGCGCACCTCTTTGCCTAAGCTTACCTATATTTGAGCATATTTCATTGTCATAATGTAAAACTTTATAAAAAATGTAGAGACAAATAATCAAAGGAAAAAAATGGACAATACCATAAAAAAAGTCTTGGTTACAGGTTCTGCCGGGTTTATTGGTTTTCATCTCAGCAAAAAGCTGCTGGATAATAACATTGCAGTTGTCGGCCTGGACAACCTCAATCCTTATTACGATCCGGACTTGAAAAAGGCCCGCCTGGCCCAGCTCACTCCCAATCCATCATACAGCCATGTAGATCTTGATCTGGCTGACCGGCATGGTATGGAGGAATTATTTAAAACCCACAGCTTTGATGCCGTGATAAACCTTGCCGCACAGGCAGGGGTCCGGTATTCGCTGGAGAACCCCTATTCCTATGTTGACACCAATATTGTCGGCTTTGTCAATCTGTTGGAAGGATGCCGCCATTCCGGGGTCAGGCATTTTGTCTTTGCCTCTTCAAGTTCTGTTTATGGCGCCAACACCAAAATGCCGTTTTCAGTGCATCATAATGTGGATCATCCTGTATCCCTTTATGCCGCCTCAAAAAAGTCCAATGAGTTGATGGCCCATACGTACGCAAACCTCTTTGGCCTTGCGGCCACGGGATTGCGATTTTTTACGGTATACGGTCCCTGGGGGCGCCCTGATATGGCTTTGTATCTGTTTACCAAGGCAATTATTGAGGACCGGGCCATCGATGTCTTTAATCATGGCAAGATGGTCAGGGACTTTACCTATATTGACGATATCGTGGAAGGGGTTTACCGGGTTATCCACCACATACCTGAAGCGAATATATCCTGGGACGGCAATGATCCCGATCCGGCAACGAGCTATTGCCCTTACCGCATATACAATATCGGCAACAATCAGAAAGTTGACCTCATGCGCTATATAGAAGTGTTGGAAGAATGCCTCGGCAGAGAGGCAAAGAAGACTTTTCTACCAATGCAGCCCGGTGATGTGCCGGCCACTTATGCCAACGTAGATGACCTTGTGCGCGATGTCGGCTTCAAGCCGCACACGCCGATTGAGGAAGGGATAAAACGCTTTGTAGAGTGGTATAAGGAGTATTATGGTATTCAAGATAAAAAGGTGTGAAGGTCAAATTTCCTGAATGCGACTAGCAGGTCTAACTCCTGCTGGCTGACATGCGTGTTGAGCTGCTTGACTTATTTTTCCATTTCATGAAATTCCCGCATAAACTTTCTATCAATATAATCCTTGATCATAAATGCCAGCCTGCCGCCAAACATGAGGGAGTTCTTCCCAAGTATGCCCTTGCCGTCACCCAGGTTAAAAATAAGCAGATAGGAGCCGCCCGGATCAAATTCCTGTAATTCGGTGCCATCAAGTGTTGCCATCAGATTATAAAACAGGACAGGGTTCTCCCGGACTGCATAAACTCCTACTTTATCCAGAGGTTGGTCCTGAAAGTAAATACAGTCTCCACCGCCGAAAATCTCAGGATGCTCCACACTCTGCAGAAACTTATTGACCAGCAGACCGTCGTCCGGTCCTGTCGGCAGGCCTGAATCCTTAAAAATAGTTGCAGGTTTTACGCCTACTGCAAGGAAAATTATATCTGCGGCATAACGTTTGCCGGATTCCAGGCTGATCTGCCCTGTACTGATTTCTTTGGCATAATCATGTTCGATAATGTCAATGTTCCTCTTGCGTAGCGAACGGTATGCCATTTTCCTGATTTTTTCATGAAACCTGGACATGAGCTCAGAGCCGGCAAAAATTTGGATAGTGGGTTGAAATTTACCATTGTCTTTTGCAAGTTTCCAGATGTTGCCGGCAATTTCAAGGGACGAAGGCCCACCACCTACGATGCCAATGGTAATTTTTTTCTGGCCGATAAGTTGCACTATTCTTTTCTGGGCCGCAAGGAGTGTTTCAATGGGCTTAACCGAGAAAATGTCAGTCCTGTCGCCGGCAACTTTGTCCCAGGGCACATAGCTGCCGGCGTTGCATGAAAGGACATCGTATGTAATGGTATCTCCACTTTCCAGATAGACGGTTCTGCTTGACGGCTCAATTTTTACGGCCTTATCAAGGACAAAATTACCACCCTGTTTGGTCACTACATGTTCTGTGGCAAAACGTATATCATCAGGGGAATAGGTGCGGCTCAGCATGCCGGGTCCCATACCCGAGTAATAGTGGTAATGTGAGGGACCAACAACGGTTACCTTGTATCCCTTATCAATAAAGGCATGAAGGTTCTTCAGGGTCACCATATGCGCATGGCCGCCGCCGACAAGTACAAGATGTTTTTTCATAACATTACCTGGAAAACTGATGTGACAGCAAAAAATAAGGGAAATGCTTGTGACGCAGTATGTGGGGAGTATAAACGATTTTTCCCGGGAGAGTAAGGAAAAAGAGGGAGAATTGCAACGATGAATTGGACTTACTACACCGACAGGCTCCTAGGACATGATATAAAATCCCAAAGGTCCGTCAAAGGCAAACTCACCGGATCTTTCAAACTCGCAGCCAATGGAGTTTTTACGCGCATCCCTTACTATAACATGTTTCTTGATTTCAGAACGTTGCTCATCATCAAGGGTAAACTCTATGGTAAGTTCATCATCGACTTTAAAATTATGGACATCGATACTGGAAAATTCCAGGCCGTTTACGGAAATATTTTTAACGACAAGAGCACCGCGGCTGTTCTTTTGCGAGTGGTTGAGATAGGTTCCTCGCAGATTTGTGCTCTTTCTGACTCTTTTTCGGAATTCCAGGTCCACGGTGAACGTGTTTTTACAGGCACATTTTATTTTAATACTGCTTTTAATACCTTTGAATGAGGCAACAGGTGCTGTTTTCTGCCGTCCACAGTCCGGGCAGGTTATTACGGCTGTATTGTCAGGTCTGACATATGTTTTTGTTTTTTTTGCTTGCGACATGATTGCATCCTTTTTGATGATCAGCATTTAAGGAAGATGATAAAATATTCGTGTTTTTTTGTTTAGTCAATATGATTTACAATCGGTGATCGATAGGGCTTACATTCAGCAAAAAATGTAAAAATTCAGATTTCGTTGCTGTCAACATAGGCATAGGCGCTATGTTTATGGATAGATTCAAAACTTTCCACACTGACGGAAAACCAGTAGATATCCTCATGTTCTTTGGCAAGTTCAGCCACCCTGCGGACAACATCTTCCACGAACATGGGGTTTTCATAGGCCTGCTCCGTGACAAATTTTTCGTCAGGTCTTTTCAGCAGGGCATATACCTGACTGGATGCAGCAGATTCCACCAGATCAATGAGATCTTCCAGCCAGACAAAACCTGTAAATTTAACATTAAGGTTGACCTCGGCCCGCTGGTTATGGGCTCCGCCTGCGCTTATTTCCTTGGAGCAGGGACAGAGGGTGGTGACCGGTACCCAGACTGAGAGCATGAAGTCTTCATCCTTGCCGATACTGCCGGTGAAGCGACAGGGGTATTCCATAAGACTGGAAGTCTGGGATACCGGGGCTTGCTTTTTTATGAAGTAGGGGAAGGTCATTTCAAGATGGGCGGCTTCAGCCTGGAGCTCATTCTGCACTTCTGAAAGCAGCGTGGCAAGGATGTTGGCGCTCATATCGTCCTGGTGCTTATTAAGCGCAGCAATAAAGGTTGAGACACATGTCTCCCGATAGTGTTTGGGGATATCGGCATGCAGACTGATGCCGGCCACGGTTTCCTGAAGAGTCCCGGCTTTTTCACGTATGCGCACCGGGAATTTTATGTCTTTAACGCCCACGCTTGTGAGTTTCATTGTTTCGTTCCTGTTTCCTGTTTTAAGTGTTCCTGTATGGCAATAAACTCAGTCACATACAATTTTAACTCTTTTCAAGAAAATGCACACAGTTTCTTCCCCTTGCCTTGGCTTTGTAAAGGGCAGCATCGACACGGTTGATGAGGCTGTTTTCATTCTCATTGCCAGTTAATTGAGCGACGCCTAGGCTGACAGTCAATGTAACCGTTGTCTCATTTTTCACGGGAAACCTGCTTTCTGCAATTTTTTTGCGTAATCTTTCGGCAATCTCCACGCCTTTTTGAAGCGTTGTGCTCGGAAGAATAAGAAGAAATTCTTCTCCTCCGTAGCGGCAGAAAATATCATAATCACGCAGGACCGGTATAAGAGTATCAGGCAGAACCTGCAATACCTTGTCACCGGCAAGATGCCCGTATGTATCATTTACAGTTTTAAAATGATCAATATCAAGAATAATTGCGGTCAATGGCTGCAGGTTCCTGCTGCTTTTGGAAATCTCCTCCTGAAATCTGCGAAAGCCCTCTCTTCTGTTAAGCAGACCGGTGAGAAAATCACGTGTCGCCATCTCATATAAACGTTTTTCAGCGTTTTGCAGTTCCCTTATAAGTTGATTCGAAATTAACAGAATGATCCCGGTAAGTGTTATGAGCAGGGTCAGGGCAAAAACAACAATATAAATCTTGCTGGTCCTGATCTGGGCGATTATATCTGAGGCCGGCAAGGAAACGCTGATGCCGCCGCGTATATCACCCACCTTATACCCTTGAGCCGCATGGCACTGCAAACAGGATTCCTTCACAAGCAGTGGAATGATATAGCGAAACACAGATTCATCCCCCCTGGTGTCAAGCTGAAAGACTTCTTTTGTGTTCAGGGTTTCAAACTCCGTCAGAGCCTGTGTTTCAAACTCATCCGGACTATTCTGCGGATTAATGGGTTTAAGGCTTGTTATATGAAAGGAGAATATCCTTTCTTCGCGGGCCATTTCAGAAATTTCGCGCGTGGCCATGGCAGGATTTTTCAGGAAATAAACCTCCTGGTCCGCATCAATAATTTTTGCCTTAACAGTGGGGATATCCTTGAGATAAGGATTTTCGCTCACGCCGGGTTGCTTTTTAACATATACACCGCCATGAGCGGCAATCCAGCCGCGGATGAGGGTAATCTCCTTGGAATAGGCGCGGGCTTGTTTCAGAAGCTGTTCTTTGATAAGAAAATTGGCCCGGGAATTGAAGCCCCAAAAAACACCAATAAGGGTCAAACAGAAAATAACGGATATAATCGTCAGGTACTTTTTGATATAGCGCTGACCCGGAGAAGTCGGCTGATCTGGTCCAACCATAGTACTCTGCATCATAGGCCGCCCAACCGTGCAGCTGGTAGAGAGGGGTCTATTGCAAGGCTGCAGATACCGTTTTCTTCACGGGTCGCCAAGCCGAATTGCTGTAAAATTTTGAAAAGGGGGCGGCCAAAGAAAAAAAGTTCGAGATCCAGGCTGAAGCGGTATTTAGCATAAGCCTGTGTACGAATTGCCAGATCACTGTTTACCAAGTCTGTAAGGAAATTTTGGGCCTGTTGTTCAGAGTTTTCCTGCCTGACTTCAGAAAGCAGGGAGCCCAGGTTTTTCAGGGAGCATTTTTCTTCGTGCCTTTCTATAAATTGCAGGAGCGGGTCGTGTGGTCCAATAATATCAGTGCGGCATAAGAGGTTTCTGCCCGCCACTTTTTCAAGCGCGGCAGTGTCCCAGCATTTAAGCAGGGAACATTCAAGGGGTCGCTGTTTGTATATGGTGCAGGATGCTTCCTGTTCATCAAAGAAAAAACAGGTCCATTCACTCCCTTTGCCTTTCATTTTTATTACTTCAGTTTGCGATGCTTCAGGCATCTCAGCGCCCAGGGAAAAGATCGGTTCTCCTTTTCTGATGGTAATGAGATGCTCAAGCTGCAAATGGTTGTTTTGCACAAGCCATCTGTCCTCATAATGCAGGGCAGGGCCGCCTTTCAGGCAGCAGGTCCCGCAGCGGTCACATTCTGTTTTTTGTTTATTCTCTGTCATTTATTGAATGCGTGATTATAAAATTACAGCTCTGCACTGCAGTATTTACAAAAAACAGCGTCATTATCATGTCCTTCGGCACTGCAGTTCCTGCATGATTTCGTTGCCCTCCTGCCGGAAATATGGGAGAGCTCAACGGTTACAATACCGGTGGGAACAGCAATAATGCTGTAGCCAAGAATCATGATACATGCAGCCAGCACCTGCCCAATATTGGTCTGCGGTGATATATCGCCATACCCCACGGTGGTCAATGTCACTATGGCCCAGTAAACGGAACGGGGGATGCTGGTGAAGCCGTTCTGTTCTCCTTCAATAAGATACATCAGTGAGCCTAATATAATGACCAGAGTGAGAACAGCGAAGAGAAACACGGTTATTTTTTTGCTGCTGCCACGCATGGCTTTCATCAGGAGGCGGGCTTCACCCATATACTGTACTAATTTAAGAACTCTGAAGATTCTTAAAATTCTTAATATGCGTATGACAAGCAAATATTCACTGCCTGGGATCAATAAACTCACATAGGTGGGGATGATGGCCATGAGATCCACAATGCCAAAAAAACTTGTGGCATACAGCAGGGGACGATCGACGCAGATAAGGCGTAAAACATATTCTATGCTGAAAACAATGGTAAAAAACCATTCAACGGTATTGAGAAAGACGCCGTATTTGGTGCTGATACTGCTGACACTGTCCAGCATTACAGCAACAACGCTGGCCAGGATGCTGGCAATGAGAAGAATATCAAACCATTTGCCGGCAGGGGTTTCTGCCTCAAAGATTACTGCATGCAGATTGTCCCGCCACGGGGCCCGAATTTTTGGAGCATTATTCATGGTGCAGAGGTTTTTCCAAGGCAACAATCTTTTCCAGGCGGCGCTTATGTCTCGCAGCGCCGCTGAATGTGGCCCCGAGAAAGGAGTTGACCAATTCAACTGCCAACGCCGGCCCAATTACGCGGGCGCCCAGGCAGAGAATATTCATGTTGTCGTGCTCAACACCCTGGTGGGCAGAATAGGTGTCATGGCAGAGACAGGCACGGATACCCGCTATTTTGTTGGCAGCAACGCAGGCGCCCACACCACTGCCGCATAGTAATATGCCCCGCTGGGCCCTGCCGCTGGTCAGGGAATCGGCAACGGACTTCGCGTAATCTGGATAGTCCACAGGAGTTTCATCAAAGGTACCCAGGTCGAGCACAGTATTACCTCCCGACTCGGTGGCCTCACTAACAGGTTTTTTAAGGGGAAAGCCCCCGTGGTCTGCACCCAAAGCAATAATCATACGCAGCATTACCTGTTAATAAGACCCTGCACCGCCTGAACCACAGATGCAGCGGTAATGCCGAAATTTGTGAACAGGTCATTTATGGGCGCCGAGGCACCAAAGTGATCAAGCCCGATAACTTTACCGTTCATGCCGACATATTTATGCCATCCCTGGGTGGAGCCGGCTTCAATGGCAACTCTGAGCGTGACATTTTCAGGCAGCACGGAGTCCCTGTATTCCTGCGTCTGGGCCTCAAAGAGTTTCCAGCTCGGTACAGAGATAACCCGCGCGGCAATGCCATCCTGTGCAAGTGTTTCCGAGGCTTCAAGGGCAAGTTTAACTTCAGAGCCGCTTGCCAGGATGAGGGCATCGGGTGTGCTGTCAACATCCTTGAGCACGTAGGCTCCCCGCTGTAATAATTCTGCGGGTCCGAATTCAGTCCGGTCAAGGGTCGGCAGGGATTGTCTGGTAAGGGCCAGAACAGTCGGGCCTCTGTTGCTTTTAAGCGCATATTTCCAGGCTTCGGCTGTTTCGTTGGCATCTGCCGGCCGCAGAACGGTGAGGTTGGGCATGGCCCGCAGGGAAGCCAGATGCTCTATGGGCTGATGGGTCGGTCCGTCTTCTCCAAGGCCGATACTGTCATGGGTCAGG
Organism: uncultured Desulfobulbaceae bacterium; assembly: GCA_947259115.1. Lineage (GTDB taxonomy): Bacteria > Desulfobacterota > Desulfobulbia > Desulfobulbales > BM004 > BM004. The sequence continues at coordinate 12,135 of CAMYKS010000019.1, forward strand.
ACATAAATGACGTGCTGCTTCATGAGGCAGGCAAGGCGTATGGCGGGACGCATATAGTCTGAAAAGATCAGGAAGGTGCCGCCGTAAGGAATGAGGCCGCCGTGCAGAGCCATACCGTTGAGAACTGCAGTCATGCCGAATTCCCGCACACCGAAATGAATGTTGCGCTGGTCATAGGAATCCGGCTGAAAGCTCTCTTCATTGTCAATCAGCGTTTTATTGGAGGGAGCAAGGTCCGCCGACCCACCCATCAGGGCCGGTACATTTTTGGCAATGGCATTTAAAACGACTCCGGAGGTAACGCGAGTCGCCTTGCCCTTTGGATCAGCTGGGAAAACAGGAATATCACTGTCCCAGCCCGCAGGAAGTTCTCCTTTCAGTTGCTTTTCAAAACAGGCTCCTTCCTCCGGATACTCGTCCAGGTAGTTGCGAAAGGCGGATGTCCAAGATTGTTCACTCTCCAGACCCTTGTCAACGGATTTTCTGAATTGGGCCAAGGCCTCTTCCGGAATATGAAACGTCGGTTCCAGGGGCCAGCCCAGGTTTTCTTTTGTCAGTTTTCTTTCCTCATCACCAAGGGGCTCACCATGGGCCTTGGCAGTGTCCTGGCGATTCGGGCTGCCGAAGCCGATTGATGTTCTTACAGCAATAAGGGAGGGGCGGCCTGTTTCATTTTGAGCTGACTCCAATGCATTTGCAATGGCTGCAAGGTCATTGCCGTCTGCAACCTGCTGCACATGCCAGCCATAGGCTTCAAAGCGCTGCAGACGGTTTTCGGTAAAGGCTATATCAGTTTTTCCTTCAATGGAAATATGGTTGTCATCATAGAGATAAATGAGTTTACCCAGTTCCAGGTGCCCGGCCAGAGAGGCTGCCTCATGTGATATCCCCTCCATAAGATCACCGTCACTTACAATGGAATAGGTGAAATGGTTGACAATATCATGTCCGTGCTTGTTATATTTTGCAGCCAAATGGCGCTCGGCTATGGCCATGCCGACACCGGTGGCAAAGCCCTGGCCGAGGGGACCGGTGGTGGTTTCAACCCCCGGGGTGTCTCCGTATTCAGGATGTCCCGGTGTTTTACTGCCCCACTGGCGAAAATCTTTAATTTCGTCGAGGGAGAGGTCATAACCTGTCAAATGGAGCAGGCTGTAGAGCAGCATGGATCCATGCCCGGCGGACAACACAAAGCGGTCACGATCAGGCCAGCCTGGGTTTCTGGGACTGTGGCGCAGGAATTTTGTCCAGAGGACATAGGCCATGGGAGCTGCCCCCATGGGCAGGCCGGGATGACCGGAATTGGCCTGTTGAACGGCGTCAACAGAGAGAAAACGCATGGTATTTATACAGAGTTCGTCAAGGGGATTGTTTTGCGGGTTCATGTAAGTCGTCCTCGTAAGGGGAAAATTTATAAATAAAAGTAAAAAAATAATAACGGGATTTTGATTTGTATCGCATTACAACATATTTCTCAAGGGTCTAATCCACCTTTCTGAGACTTGCCTTTGCCCTTTCAAGGTTTTCTAGAATTCTTGGGTCATGGGGCAGAATCTCCAGGGCCTTCTGGAAATGGACAATGGCAGCAGGGATTTTCCCCTGGTGTGCCAGGATATTTCCCAGATAGTAGTGAGCTTTCGGGTGATCCTGCTGCAGTTGCAGCGCTTGTTCGAAATGGTCAGCTGCTTCAAACATTATTCCCCGTCTGTAAAGGCTGAGCCCGAGATTGTAATGTGCCGGAGTAAAATCCGGATCAATTTCCAAAGCCTTCTTAAAATGAAATTCTGCCTCGGGCAGCCGCTGCATTTTAGCCAAGGTGATCCCGTATCCGATATGCGCAGTTTTGTAACCCGGTGCAATTTTCAGGGCGCTGTGAAAATGGTGCGCAGCATCTTCGAGTTTTCCCTGCTTCGAGAATAAATTTCCCAGGCCGGCATGGGCGACATAATTGTTTTCCGTGACCCTAAGGGCCCGGTTGATCAGGGTATAGGTGTCCTGCCAGTAGGAAATCTGCTGCCAACAGAGGATAGAATAGAAAAGTGCCAGTAGAAATACTACCATATGTGTAAATATTCTGTTGAGGCGTAAATGTGCCGCTATATCATGAAAAGCCCAGACACACGCCATGAACAGGCCGATCAGCGGGATATAAGTAAATCTGTCTGCCATGGCCTGGGGCCCCACCTGTATAAGGCCAATGACCGGTAAAAGGCTCACTATATACCAGAACCAGCCTGTAACAACATAAGGCATTGCTTTCCTGAATTGAATAGCAAGCCATGTGATGCCCAGAAGCAGGAAGGCTGCTGCTAAAACCTTTGCTGCAGGAATTGACGAGGGGAATGGGTACAGCACGGCAAGATCATAGGGGAAAAACATTTTGCCAATGTACGTCACGTAAGAGGTCAGAGCATTTGCTATCCTGAAGGTAACGGGATGTATAGCTTGTGAAACAACGGCACCGCCGGTTTTCTGGCTGTAGATTGTTATAATGCTGAAAAGGATTGCCAGCAGAAAAAAAGGGATTTTTTCCCTTATAAGAATAAGCGCAGAGGTAAAGTGTTCCTTATGGCTCTTAGCCTCTTTTTGAGTGACGTTGCTTCCGAAGGGCCAGTAATCCAGGAACAGGAGTAAAAAGGGAACGCTTACCAGCATTGCCTTTGACGATAACCCAAGAAAAAAGAGCAGTAAAACAAGCCAATAGCGGATCAGTGACGGTTTTTGACAATAACGGTAATAACTCAGTAATGTGAGCATAAAAAAGAAGGTGCTCATGACATCCTTGCGCTCGGCGACCCAGGCCACGGATTCTATGTGCAGAGGATGGAGGGCAAAAAAGAATGCCGCGAACCAGCTTTTCCACACGGTGCCTGTTGTCAGGTAGAGGAACAGAAAAAGCAGGACGGCATTGACAGTATGCAACACCAGATTTGTGGCATGGAAACCCGCCGGATTCAGGCCATATATTTCAAAATCAAGCATGAATGAGAGCCAGACCAGAGGCTGCCACAAACCGGCGTGCATTGTCGTCAAAGCCCATCGTATGGACGTAGGGGTGAGGCCGGCCTGTATATGGTAATTATCACTTACATAGGTTGAATCGTCGTAATCTATGAAATCATGAGAAAGTACCTGCCAGTATACTGCCAAAGTATATACTGCGAGCAGCAGGCATAATATGTATACCGCGGCAGAGCGCTCTTTCATTGTCCCTGGTGGTGTAGTGGCGTACATGAATGCGCTGCTATAAAGAGTCTGTTTTCACTGAAATGTGTCCCGGGAATATTATGTATTCTGCAGAAACTCCTTTAACTGCACTGGATCGGTGGTGGGGGATTTACAGCTGTAATTCCGGCAGACGTAGGCTGTTGCCCTGTTATCAAGAGCCTTATAACTAGCTGTGAACGGGGCAAGTTTTTCAAGTGTCCCGGCTTTATCGGTATTGTCCTTTACAAGTGCAACAACAGCAGGTGAAAAAGTTTTGTTGAGGATGGAAATCATCTCCCTGGTATCCGGAGCCCCGGGGTCTCCTACGATCACAACTTCGGTTGTCGGAGTAAGTGAGTAATGCAGGCCGGCGAGAAATTGCGTATAAGCGCTGGGGACTTCTCGCAGGGAGTCGGAAAAAGCCTGGACAAGAAGCCCGGCTTTAAGGCCAAGTTCGGGATTCGCAGTAATCCGGTCCAGGCGCAGAAGGTTGTGCAAGGCAATAGAGTTGCCGGATGGAAGGGCCCCGTCATAAATTTCCTTGGGCCTGACAAGCAGGGATTCTCCATCCTTCGGGGTGAGAAAGAATCCTCCAGCCTTATCATCCCAGAAAAGCTCCAGCATGCGTTCGTTTAACAGTATGGCATTACTCAGGATTTCGGTGTCAAAATTTGCTCTATAGAGTTCGAGCAGTCCCCAGACAACATAGGCATAATCGCAAAGCATACCAACCACAGCCAACTCGCCGTCACGATAACGGTGCATGAGTCGATCCGAGACGCGCATGCCTGATAAAACAAAATGCGCTCCTGTTGCAGCTGCCTGCAGATATGTTTCATTATCAAAGATTCTCGCGCCCATGGCTAAAGCGCCGATCATTAATCCGTTCCAGTCCGTAAGGATTTTGTCATCCTTATGGGGATGGATTCTTTTTTCCCTGTGATCAAACAATCTCTTTCTAATTGTTTCATGTTTTATAAGAATATTTCCTGACTCTTGAGTGGAGCCGGCAGCCGGGGTAGGAAGTGGTTTTTCGAGATGAAAAATATTTTGACCTGTATGGGCCCCGGTTGCTTCATCATGAAAATTACCTTCAGATTTTAAGTTATATAAATCCTGGATAAATGCAGCATCATCGGGAGCCAGGATTTCTTGCAGCTCTTTAAGGCTCCAGACATAAAATTTTCCTTCAACGCCTTCACTGTCGGCATCTTCAGCCGAATAAAAACCACCCTCAACTGCTCTCATGTCCCGTAACACATAGGTGAATATTTCATGAACCGTCTGTTCGAACAGGGGATTAGCGTTAACCTGGCAGGCTTCCAGATAGGCTATAGCCAGCAGGGCCTGATCATAGAGCATTTTCTCAAAATGGGGCAGCAACCACTTGTCATCAGTGGAGTAACGGTGAAATCCAAAACCGACCTGATCGAACATACCGCCAAGTCTCATGGCAGTGAGAGTGTGTTCCACCATGGCAAGTGCCTGCTCATTGCCCGTCATTTTCCAGTATCGTAAGAGAAAAGAAAAATTATGCGGGGTGGGGAACTTGGGAGCCTTGCTGAAGCCTGCGTGAACACGATCGTAGCGCCCCGCCAGTTCTTTAAACGCCTTATGCAGGATCTCCCGGTCAAGATCTGGGCCTGCTGTGGACGTATTCTGCTGCTGCAGGATTTCAAGGATTTTGTCGGTGGACTGCAGTACTTCATCACGTCTGGTATGCCAGATATCCCGCAGGCGGGGGATCATGTCCAGCATGCCTATGCGTCCGTGCTGGGTGTGCTTGGCAAAATAGGTTCCGGCATGAAAAGGTTTTTTGTCTGGTGTCATGATAATGGTCAACGGCCAGCCGCCGCCGCCGGTCATCATGGAGCACACGGTCATATAAATAGTGTCAATATCAGGCCGTTCCTCACGGTCCACCTTAATACAGATAAAGGTTTCATTCAGTAGTCTGGCGACCTCTTCATCTTCAAAGGATTCCCGCTCCATGACATGGCACCAGTGACAGGTGGAATAGCCGATGGATAAGAATATCGGCTTGTCTTCGTTGGCAGCCCTTTCGAACGCTTCATCAGACCAGGGATACCAGTCCACAGGGTTTTGCGCATGCTGCAGGAGATAAGGACTTTTTTCATTTGCAAGTCTGTTGGTCATGATAAATGTATGGGGTTGAAGAGATAGTGGAATGTCTCAGCTGGGAAACTTTTTATTAACGTGTTACGTTTTTTTCATACTGTTCAAAATGGAGGCAAATTACAACCAATTTTCTCAATATTCGTGAAAGAAACATTTTTTAATACTCTTGGGTGAGGACCATGATAACGTTTATGAATCCTTGACTTTGCAGGGGCAAGACCTACTATATTATTTATAAGGATTCATAATTCTATTGGGCAGTCTTCCTAAAGACAGAGAAGACATAAAGGAGGATATGGCGATGAAGGAAATTGTTTTAAAAACAGCAAAAATTGTTGCAGTGCTAAGTATAGTAGGTTTGATTCTCGCTGGTTGTGGCGCCAAAACAGGCGGGACAGCCGCACAGGTTGACAGGTCAGACTGGGAATGGGTGCCGCGTGTCTGGGTTGAGGATAATTCATTTGCCGGCAGGCAATACCAGAGGTGCATATTTGATGAAAGAACCTTCGGATACCTGTGTCCGCCTGGTACCAGATAGGGCAGCAGAATAGGAGATCTTCTCGATTTTGTGGTTTGGGATTATTGCTTTCTGTAAGTGATGCGGTAAATCTTATCACTATAGTCATCAGAGATGAGAAGTGAGCCGTCCCCCATGATCTCTATATCCACCGGTCTGCCCAGAACACGATTATCCTGCAGCCAGCCCCGGGCAAATACTTCATAGCCCACGGGTTTTGAATTTTCCAGCCTGACGAGGCTGATTCGGTAGCCGATTGGTTCGCTCCGGTTCCAGGAGCCGTGTTCAGCTATAAATATCTGCTTGGCATATTCTCCTGGAAACATATTTCCCGTATAAAACTGCATACCCAGGGATGCCACATGGGGCCCGAGTTCCTGGGCGGGTTTAGTTACAGCTGTGGTGCCTTTTTTTATGCCGTATTCAGGATCAACAACATTCTTGCCATGCAGATACGGAAAACCAAAATGCAGGCCGGCTTTGGGGGCATGGTTTAATTCATCGGGCGGCAGGTTATCGCCTAGCATGTCGCGTCCGTTATCTGTGAACCAGAGTTCATGGTTCTCAGGATGCCAGTCAAAGCCGACGGAATTTCTTACACCCCGGGCAAAAATCTCAAAATCACCACCGTTCATATTCATTCTTGTAATTGTGGCAAACAAAGAATTTTCAGGCTCACAGACATTGCAGGGGGCGCCGATGGGTACATAAAGTTTGCCGTCAGGACCGAATTTGATGAATTTCCAGCCATGCCATTTTTCCTGGGGCAGGCGGTCAAAGACAATTTCGGGGTCTCCCGGATTATGCAGACGCTTTTCAATGTCTTTGAATTTAATTATTCGGTGCACTTCAGCGACATACAGGTCTCCGGCACGAAAGGCAACACCGTTTGGCATATTGAGGCCATGGGCAATGGTGATGACTTCATCGGCGATATAATCATTATCGTTATCTATTACGGCATAGACATTACCGGCTTTGCGGCTGCCGACAAAGAGAATATTGTTGGGGCTTAAGGCCATGGATCTGGCATTGGGAACATTATCCGCATAAATGCTGATTGAAAAGTCCGGCGGCAGGGAGATGTTTTTTTCAATAGAGGTATCAGCAGCACATGTTGTGACGAAAAGAAAGGAAAATGAACAGAAAAAAAATATGGGGAATATATTTAAGTGCTTCATATTACCACTCGCCTCCAAGATAGGGATTTTCCTTTTTTTCCCGGCCTACTGTGCTCGTTTTGGAGTTGCCATAATCATGACCCGGCCAGATTATGGTTTCATCGGGAAGAACTGCAATCTTGCCGGCAAGTGATTCGATTAACGTTGTGAAATCCCCTCCCGGTACATCCACCCGTCCTGCAGCACCGACAAAGAGAGAGTCGCCTGTAAAGAGATTATTATCCACATGAACACAGATGGAGCCGGGTGAGTGACCGGGGGTATGGATAATATGCAGGATGTAATTGCCGAATTCAAGCTGGTCGCCGTCTATAACAATTTTATCGGCAGGCGGGGAAGGCGGGAAACCCCGCCTGTTGAAATACTCTTTTGCTCCCGGTTCCTGCAGGAGAAGTTCGTCTGCCTCATGCCTGACAATGGCAGCACCGGTCGCATCCCTGATGACTCTATTACCGCAGGTATGATCAGGATGGCAGTGGGTGTTGATAATAAAAAGAGGTTTAAGATGCAGTTCGTCTATTATTGCAAGCAATTGCTCTTCATCACCGCCCGGATCAATTATCACCGCCTCGCGGCTTTCTTCGCAGGCCAGCACATAGCAGAACACCTTGTCTGCTCCGAGTTCCAACTGTTTTATGAGCATCGTATTTCTCCTGAATATTTTCAAGTAAGAATTATTTCAATCATATAATGATTCACTTTATGGAAGCTTTAGTATCTGTTTTCACCCGGGTGAGCAGCACCATGCCGGTTATAAAGAAAAAGGTGAGCGCCAGGATGGAAAGCCGGGCTGAGCCTGTGATATCGATAATCAAGGCAAACACCAGTGGTCCGAAAACAGAAGCGAATTTTGCGCTGATGGCGTAAAAACCGAAGAATTCAGCGTGTTTGCCTGCAGGAATAAGGCTTGAAAAAAATGAACGGCTGACAGCCTGGCTGCCGCCGAGAATTATTGCTATGACAAAACCAAGAAGCCAGAACTCCCAGGCATTATTCATAAAGTAAGCGTATATGGAAACCAGGATAAAGAGAAACAGGGCCAAATATATGGCGCGCTTGGCCCCGTATGCTTCGGCCAGACGGCCAAAGAGCAAGGTACCGGGCATGGCCACAAACTGGATCATCAGGTAACAGGAGAGTATGGTTCCCTGGGAGAGCCCCAGTTCCTCACGGGCAAAGATCGCAGCCACGAGGATAATCGTCTGGATACCGTCATTGTAAAAGAGAAAGGCCAGTAAAAAGAGGAGAAGGGAAGGATATTTTTTAATTTCAGCAAAAATTCCGATGTAGCCGCGTATCCCCCTGGGAAGTGCAGCAGTTGCGACAGGGCCGGCAGGGATGCGCACATAAAGATAGGTGGGAACGGCAAAGAGGAGCCACCAGAATCCGGTGAGCAGGAAACCGGCCCGGCTTGCCGCTCCTTTATCGGCAAAGCCAAGAAACGAATATCCCTGGATCATGCCGAACACAAGGAGCAGCGCAATGCCGCCTCCTATATACCCAAAAGCAAACCCCCTTGAGGACAGACGGTCCAACTCATAGCTGGCAGCAAGCTTGGGCAGAAAGGCATTATAAAAAACATTGCTGCCGGCAAATCCCACATTGGCAATAATAAATAGAAGCGAAGCGAAAATATACTTTCCCGGTGTGGCAAAAAAAAGACATGCAGTCGCAAGGGCACCGATGAAACAGTAGGCAAAGAGAAATCTTCTGTGCATACTTAACCTGTCAGCTAAATTACCAAGATAGGGTGAGGTCAGGGCCACGATCATCATGGAGCAGGATACCGCATAGCCCCAGAGGGCTGAAGCCCGAAAGGTACGGCTGAAACCCAGGAATGAAATGCGGGCCCCTTCCTCCGGCACCAGGGCAACAAAATAGACAGGCAGAACAGCAGACAGGATTACCGTGGCAAAGGCGGAATTGGCCCAGTCATACATGCACCAGCCGAACCAGGACTGCTTTTTTGTGGGATGAGAACTCATTGAATTACTATCGCAATTCCGCCTGCAAGGCGCAACTAAAAATATTCTCCAGCTCTGAGTAAAATAGTGCTTTGGAAATCAGCATTTTGGGGAGTGCTGTAAATTGGTGCTTTACTTTGTTCTTAAAAGATTCCTGCAGAGAACAGAAGCGGGGAAAGAGCTATGATTTGAAAAATACAAAGGGAAAGATCCAGGGAACCCCCGATATATAGGGTTCCCTGGAAATGATGCTTTAATAATATCAGTCTGTATGATATTTGAAAGAAAGATTCACTTTTGCCCTGTAGGCCATAACCTTATTGTTCTCGATACGCATATCCAGCGTTGTAACTTCTGCGACCCGGAGGTCTTTCAAGCTTTTGCCGGCTGTTTCCACGGCGTTTTTTGCAGCCTCTTCCCAGGAATTCTCACTTGTACCGACCAGTTCAACAATCTTATAAACGCTTCCAGACATTTTGCACCTCCCTTATTAATTTACAGGTATAGGGCAGTTTGTTGCCCCCTTATCTCCAATTAAAGCAGGTTCACAATCACGCGGCCCGTTTGGCGGCCCTGCAGCATACGTTCAATAAAACCCGGAAGCTCCGGCAGATTACATTCCGTAACAAGAGAATCGAGGTTTTCAAGGCGCCAGTCTCCGGCAAGTTTTTGCCAGATTTTTTCTCTTATATGTATGGGGCACTTTGCTGAATCTATACCCAACAATGAAACACCGCGCAATATAAATGGATAAACAGAAAGCGGCAGATCGCCTGAAGCCACATTGCCGCAGCACGTGACAGCACCGCCATAACAGGTTGATTTTATGGCAGTAGCAAGTATTTCTCCACCTACGGTGTCTACCACGCCAACCCATTTTTCTTTCAGTAGAAGTTTCCCCGAGGTGTCGGTTGCCTCCTGCCGGGCAATAATTTCTGCTGCGCCCAGACGTGTCAGGAACTCTTGCGCCTCCGGTTTGCCGCTCATGGCGCTTACCTGGTAACCCAAAAGGGCCAACAGGGCGGTGGCAATGGAACCGACTCCTCCTGTGGCGCCGGTGACAAGAATTTTTCCCTGTCCCGGCACGAGGGGGAAGTCTGTCAAGCGTTTAACAGACTGGGCCGCAGTAAAACCGGCTGTGCCATAGATCATACTTTCACGCAAGCTGAACCCCTTGGGGCAATGGAGAGCCCATGCCGCCGGTATCCGTATATACTGCCCGAATCCACCTGAAGTGTTCATGCCGATATCAAAGCCGGAAGCAATTACCCTGTCACCCGGTTTGAATCCGGAACTGCTGCTTTCCTCAACAACACCGGCTGCATCTATGCCCGGAACATGGGGGTATCTCCTGGTAACTCCACGATTTCCGGAGGCGGAAAGGGCATCCTTGTAGTTGAGTGATGAGAAGTGAACCCTGATGAGTAAATCACCATCAGGCAGTTCCGCAATATTTTTTTCTTGAACCTCCTGGGTATATGTCTTTGCATCTATTTCCGTTACGACAAGGGCATTGTATGAAGTATTTTGCATGGTAAACTATTCCAGGTAAAATTTTTTTAATGATCACTCAAGGCTTCAAGGGTTTTCTTTACAGCAGCAAAATCAAGATCACCGTTGCCCAGCCCGATCCCCTGCCTGTAGAGCTGAAAGGCAGCATGTCCAGCAGGGACGGCAGCACCTGCTTCATCGGCTGTCTGCAGTACGAAGCGCAGATCCTTTGCCATATGCTTCAGGGGAAACTGCACCGGAAATTCATTCTGCTTCAGCATATCGCTTTTAAAGTTAAACAGGCCGCAGCCCAGGTGGCCGGCCAGGATGGAGTCCAACACCAGATCGGTATCAAGTTTCAACAGCTGGGCCAGATTCAAAGCTTCACACAACCCCTCCACCATCACTGCCAGAAGAAGATTAATCGTCATTTTCATGGCAGAGCCCTGGCCGGCCTCACCACAATAGATCACCTTTTGGCCCATGGTGAGAAACAATTGTTCATACCTAATTATCAGCTCTTTCGGGCCTCCGGTCAGAATGACCAAAGAGCCATCCATGGCAGGTTTCTTGGAACCGGAAACCGGAGCATCAATAAAATTCAGGCCGCTTGGCTCTAAACATTTTTTCAGGTTTCTTGAATAGGCTGGAGACACGGTACTCATATTGATTACGACCTTGTCTGTTGTCTGGGCGGACAGGATACCCTGTTCTGCATACATAACTGCGTCAATAGCCTCAGGACCGGTGAGCATGAGAATGACAGCGTCGGCCCAATTGCACAGTTCAGCAGGTGTGGAGGCAAGAAGAGCGCCTGCATCAGCAATGGTGTCGGTTTTTTCCTTTGTCCTGTTGTAAACCATGAGTTCATAACCGGACTTCAGAATATTTGCCGCCATGGGCTGTCCCATGATGCCCATACCTATGAAACCTATTTTCTGAGTCATTATCGCCTCCTGTCATTTATTTAACACTGCAGATGCCATGAATTGTATTACATGCCATGTTGTACAGTCTTGCCAGCCAGTCATCCCCGGGAATGATGATATCCTTTGAGTGATCGCATTCAGGACATTGCTCGATTCTGGACATCTTGCGCATAATTCTCCTGGCAGACGCCACAAAGGTGGCATGACTCCATGTCAGGGGCGAGACTGAAAGGGGTTTGCCCGTGACAGGATGAACCTGTTCCGCCAGCACCCCCGAGGGCAGGGCATGATCTGCAACCCATTGCAGAATCTGTAATGGTTCTTCCAGGTTTTTTTCACTGCGGGCCAGGTCTGTCAGGTGATCAGCCAGCCAGAGGGTGCAGATAAACCAGGGATTGCCGGGGAATTTTTTGTCAACCCGGTGATAGGGGTCGCCTTCATAACGGGCCAGGCCGCCCACATCGGTATTGAGCCATAGTTTCTCGCGCAGGGTTTTCATTGTGGTCATGATGCGGTCGTCATCCGCATCATAGAGTCCAAAAGCAAACAAACCCCAAAGGCTTGCATCACAGGTGTCATCATAAACAAGATTTCCAGTGGTATCACGCGACACCATGCGGCAGAAGCGGTTTAACTCAGGGCGCCAGAGATATTTTGAAGCAGCATCGCGAATTTCCGAGGCCACCTGCTGATATTGTTCCGCCAGTTCGTCCTCACCAAACACCGTACAGAACAGGGAGGCGGCAGTGAGGCCGCCAAAAACCGTGCCGGTTGTAAAGGAGGGAATGCCGCGCCTTTCTTCCCATAAATCATAGGAGGCATCCGGCAATCCGGTTTCCCGGTCACGGTAACTGCACATGAAATCAGCGGCATTCTTAATAAGCGGACGGTAGAGCGGCTTGATGAACTCAATATCCCGGTAAATGACAAAATGGTTCCACAGGGCCCAGATTACAAGTGCTGTTTCATCCTCTTGAATCGGGAGCTGTTGTTGGCCGTTTTCCTGCCATGGATGCCAGGATGAAGCCAGAGTGGAGTCGGGATTGTATTTGTGCAGAAAATAGCCATCCTTACTTATGGTACGTTCGGCAAATTCATAAAACCGCTGGGCAATGACCGGGTAGCCTGCAACATCAAGGGCATTGGCAACCAGGGCCCCATCACGCGGCCAAACATAGGAATAGGTGTCACGGTTGAACATGACGACATCAGAATCATTTGCAGCCAGAATGCCGCCCCCGGCATCGATCTGGGTGTTCAAAACCAGCAGGCTTCTGCGGTACAGTTTGGCAACGTCAGGCGGCAGTATATTTGTATCGAGGGTCAAGGCTTCTTTATGGACCCAGAGATGCCAGTAGTCAGAAGTCCTTTTCAGAAGGTTTTCAGGGGTTTTGTATTTGACGATTACATCGAGACGACTCACATCATCCCAGGTCTCGCCGGCAGCAATCCAATAATAAGCCTTTTTCCGGGACATCCCCTTTATGTCTAAATGCAACCCTATGACTGAATCTACAGAACCCTGGGCAATTGTATTACCCGAGAGAACTCCGTCTTCAGCATCAATGTAAGTTCCTTCCCTGCCGTTACTGTTTTTCTGTCCCACGGCAAACTGGTCCAAGCCTCCGTTCTCTTCGGTTTTGCCGCCGATCAGAAAGTAGCGTGCTCCCTTATAATGAACCAAGCCCCCGGTAAGGGGATCAAAGGCAGCAGTATCGCCGACACTGTTACCCGATATGTCCAGATTGTGGCTGAGAAAAAGCCGGATCTGCCTGTCCTGCGGCACCATATTCTCCACTGTCATTTCCCGGACATAGACATTTTCGTGAAAATCAACGATATCCCGGCACATCAGGAGTACGCCCAAGTTTTCATGGTAGAGCGACACAGAGGTTACCAGTGTGTCCTCCTCGTAAGCAAAATCCACCTTCCAATCATCACCAACCCAGGCAAACCGGTTGTCAACCCAGATGCCGAAACGGCAGTATTCGCCCTGGACATGGTTTTCCTGGCCGACATGCGGAAAATAGAGGTCACGGATGTTGTAATGCTGGTCGAAGCAGATGAGGAGTTTACCGTTTCCAACAGGTATATCTCTTGGCATGTATGCATTCCCCCTGGTGATTGATCAAAGCTGTCTGATAAAAAAACAACTTCGGATGGAGGCACTGGTCTGTCTTGCAAGATAAATTGTTTTGTATATTAAACTTATTAATACTTAAAAAGTGAACCAAAATCCAGCATTACATCTGCAAAAATAACCCTGCTTCATTTTGCAGGTGACGGATAAACTTCCTGTGGCCTGATGGAAAGGCATAATCATTGAGTTCGCCTGGTTTTACCCAGCGGTATTCCTGGGCGGTGTGCAGGACAGGTTCAGACCTGCCGGCACGTAATGAACAGCTATAGCAATGCAGGGTGACCCTGTAGATGGTGTAGCTGTGCTGTACTGTTATTATTTTTTTCAGGTTGCCTATGGCAAGTTCTGTCTCTTCCATGTATTCCCGCACCAGGGCCATTTCCGGAGTTTCACCCTGTTCCAGGCGGCCGCCCGGGAATTCCCAGAGATTTGCCCATACGCCTCTTGATTTGCGCTTCTGGATAAGAATCCTGCCTTGCTGTACCAGAATGCCGGTGGCCATCTCAATGAAAATTGTTTTTGGGGGGGCTTGCAAAATCGGCCTTTCTGTAACCAAATTCAGCTTATACGCCTGGCAATGCTGAATGATGGGGCATATTTTGCAGCGCGGATTTCTGGCAATGCAGACAAGGGCTCCCAGTTCCATCAATGCCTGATTGAATTCACGTGCCTTGCCTCTGGGCAGCAAACCTGCAGCTTTTTCCCAGATAAAGGCATGTGTCTCTTTGTCCTTCACCGGCTTGGCAAGATTGAAAAGCCTGGCAAAGACACGCTCAATATTGGCGTCAACCAGGGGATATGCCTTATTAAAGGCGATGCTCATGATGGCGCCGGCTGTGTATCTTCCTATGCCGGGTAATTTAAGAAGCTGATCATGCTCTGCCGGCAGTCTGCCGTTATGTTCAGCCAGAATTATTCCGGCACTCTTCATAATATTCCTGGCCCTTGAGTAGTAACCCAAACCTTCCCAGAGTTTCAGTACTTCTTCTTCGTTTGCCCGGGTAATACTTTCTATGTCCGGAAAGCGCGCTATCCAGCTGTTGAAAAATTCAACCACCCTGTCCATCTGGGTCTGCTGCAGCATGATTTCGGATATCCAGACGTGGTATGGAGCATATGTTTTGCGCCAGGGCAGATCTCTGGCATTTTCCTGAAACCACTGAAGGAGAGAAAGCTGGAGCTTTTTCATGGTGCCTTCACAGGTTGTTTTGCTTGCATGACTTGCATGATTTTGCGGGTATTCATAAGCGCCTGTTTTGCTTCAATATAGTCCGGTTTTATCTGTAGGGCTCTGCTGTAAGCATTTACTGCCTCGGAATATCTGCCAAGCTGATAAAGGGAATTACCCATGAAATAGTATATCCGTTGGCCGATGAGAGGCGATTTGCCGGCAACCATTTGATAATGAAAGAGTGCATTTTGATGCCTGCCGGCAGCTGCTAAAGATTTTCCAAGATTAAAGCGGGCCAGGGTGTCAGCGGGATTTATCTCTAAGGCTTTTGCATAGGATTCAGCTGCCGGTATATGTTTCCTCTGCTGCATCAGGGCATCACCCAGGGAGTAATGCGCAAGAGCATACTCCGGAGCAAGTTGAACCGCCCGGTTCAGGTATACCATCGCTTCATCCATCCTGCCTTCTTTACTTAATATGATGCCAAGGTTCATCTGAGCCCGGGGTTTATGGGGCGCCTTATCAGCTATATCAGTCCAGAGCGAGACTTCATTCTCCCAGATACTGTTTCTGGCATATGTCCAGCTTGAGAGCAGAATGACTGCAGTAACAAAGATTACCGCTTTGAGCATATTGCCTGCAAACAGCCGATGCACTCCAACGATGATGATTACAATAAGCATCATTGAGGGCAGATAGGTTCTGTGCTCAAAAATGATCTCCAGGGGGATGATGGAGGACTCTATCAGCAGGTTCCCCAGAAACCACAGGAGACAGAAGGAAAAAAGCCGTTCACGTCTGGCGCACAGTACGGCCGTTATGAGTATCCCCATGAGCGCAAATAGAGAAAACATGGTTGTCATGGGATTTAACAATGAGTGAGAGAGGGCAAAGTCATGTTCAAGGGTCAAGCGCGAGGGCAGGGGAAGAAACACCAGGCTGGCATAAAAAACAACGACGCGCAGTTGGGTCAAGAGGCGCTCCTGCAGGGTGAAATCACGGCCGGCATACCCCGCCGCTGCAATCTTTAAAGGATCGGGTCCAAGGTAAAAGAAGACTGCACCCAGGAGAAAAAGCACCAGAAGGACTAAGAGCAGATAATGATATTTGCTGGGACTAAATTGTAAATTCTGAAAAAAGTACCAGTCATAGAGGAGGATAAAAACCGGGAGCATGACGGCATTCTCCTTGGAACCCAGTGCAAGAAGCCCTGCTGCCACGGATACGCAGGCCAAGGTCAATGTAATGGATTTTTTTGCACTGAGCCGTGCCCTGATATAGGAAACAAAACTTGCAAGATAGAAAAGGGTGGCCAGACTGTTCATTCTCTGGATTATGTAAGTAACAGATTGAGTCTGCAGAGGGTGAACAAGCCAGAGAAGTGCGGAGGCAAAGGCAATAAAGCTGATGTCTTTTCGGTATACGGAACCGGAAGCAAGAAGGAGGGTGTACTGCACAAAAAAGAAAAGCAGAATTCCGTTTAAAACATGAATGACTATGTTAACCAGGTGATAACCGCTGACATCGTATTGATGAAAATAGTAATTCAAAGCCAGGCTTATATTTGCCACGGGCCGACTTTTAATAAGGCTTTTGCTGACAGATTCGTTAAGACTTGCACCGGAGAGTTCTGTTATGCGAATTGCTTTGTTTGCTAAAATATTATGGTAGTCATCCAGGGCAAAGGGACTGTTTACGGTATTTGCATAGAGAGCATAGCCCATAAAAGCCAGAAACGAAATCAGGACAAAATTAATTTTAATTCTGTGCGGCAGGGTAAAATGATGAATTTCGGGGCTCTGTTTTGACATGGAAAAACAGTATAGCAAAAAATTCCTGTGACTACAGGCTATTTTCAGGAAACTATCCCCCGGAAGGTGCCTGACAAGCCTTTGCATAATTCATGGACAACTGAAAATCCCCGAGAATTAAATAAATATTCAACCCGCACTCATCATACCGATAATATGCTCGACGCAAAAAACAGGACCCATGTGGCAGCTACCCGACAGTGATATCAGCTCTATCGGTAAGCTGCAACGCTTGACAAAAGAAACCAGTGAAAAGAAATTGTCGGGCTATGAAGGCTTGCGACTGCCAACGATGGAAGAAGCATTTTCCCTTGAGGGGAGAGAAAAAAGGAACACGGCTCATATACTCATCCGTGCTCTACCTTTAAATAGGGATTTATACCGCTGACAGAAGCAAGCCGGGGGGAACTGGTTTGTCGATTTCAGGCCGGCCAAGGTGTTCTGGGCCTCCGGCACATTTGCCGGAGGCTTTGGCAGGTCATGCCATCCAGAACGCCTCCCTTTCTCCTGAGAGGATCTTCGAACGCCTTGTCTGTAGGCCTTGTTTACCCCTATTTGAGGTCAGAGTTTATACCCTGCCTTTAAGGGTGTACTGAAAAGAGTACCCTGTTTTTAAGGGAACTTTTAGACTACAGAAAGCGAGCTGTTTCTTAATAAAACAAAAACACGTTAGAAGCTTCCCCAGGGTCGCTTGCATAGGCGCAACGTACCCTGGCGGCATGCTTTAAAAAAACTTAACACGTCGAGTAACCGCAACTGACACACTGGCTGCAACCGCCGCTGCGGCGCAGGGTAAGCTTGCCGCATGCCGGACAGGAAGAATATGACGACGGTTCTTCATAGGGGTCCGGATCTTCCTTGCCGTTAATCTCTGGAGCACAGTTATCAAGCACCTTTGCCAGGGCTGCAGGGATGGAGAACACTCTTCCCATGGAACTGTTGGACCACACCGAATCCGAGGATATATCCTCGAGGGTCCGGGCTATCTTGTTCACCAGCCGGTAATCATGCTGCAGGGCCACCGAGATAACGCGGCCGAGTGATTCACACATGCCATGGATTGTTGAGCCCGACTTGGTGGTATTGATGAATATCTCCCGCACATGCTCATTCTCACCTTTATTTGCAGTCACATATAGCGAGGCCGGGCCGCTGAATTTGAAAGTGCTGCCCTGGCGTTCATCAAGATCAGAAAAAGGAGTCCCCGGCGCCTTAAGCTTGGCAGCTGAATCGCTTAAAACACCGGTCATGGAAGAATCACGGAACATGGTTACACCCTTGAGTTTGCTGTCGCGGGCTACAAAGAGCATCTCTTTAATCTCATCCACGGTTGTTGAAGCCGGCAGGTTAATCGTCTTTGAAACCGCCGTATGATTAAATGTCTGACATGCTTCAAGAAGGCGTATCTGCTGGAGCGGCGTAATACTATGGGCTGTCTGGTTTTCAACCCAGTCAAGCTTGTTTTCATCATAATCGTAGAATTCCAGGGGCACCAGGGTGAACTCCTTCCAGGAGCCGTCTGCATCCTTGACCCTGCGGGACTGTATCATGGAGAAATAGGGCTCTACTCCTGTACAGGCAACCTGCATCAACTGGGAGATTGAGCCGGTTGGCGCCTGGGAGGTTGTGACGGAATTAAAGAGGCCACCTTGCTTTATCGCCGTACCGAATATTCTCTTGATATGTTTCTGCCAGTTCGCCTTTCTCGGGAGTTGGCCGGCAAAATCCTGCGCCTCCTTGGCAATTCTCTTGGTATAGTCAAGGTTCCACTCGCGGACATCGAGCTTTTCGCCTGTTTTTTTCTTGTGGAAGTCAGCATAATCAAGGCTGCCCTGCATGGAGCCGAGCATGAGGGCAAGCTGCGTTGCCTTGGCAAATTTCGGCGCTTCATGTTCATCGGCATAGGAGATGTCAAAATGATTCATGGCATGCTGCAGGCCGGTAAAACCAATGCCGATGGGTCTGAATTTCAGCGTGTTTTTCTTGATGCGTTCAATGGGTGGGAAGCCTCCCATATCGAGAATTTCATTGCCGGCTATTGCCGCCAGTTTGGCATTTTCATAAACATTATCCAGAAAATCGGCGAATTTCTCAGCCAGGCATTTCTGCAGATTTACTGTCAGGAGGTTGCATGCCGTGTCCTTGGTGGAAAGATACTCGCCGCAGGGATTGGAGAAGACCGGGTTATGTTTTTTAGGCACCGGGGTATTTTCCAGGCTTTTCTGTGTGAAAAGCAGTCCGGGATCGCCTGATTTCCAGATATATTCTGCTATCAGCTGGATCAATTCTTCGTCGTCCCAGAATTTATCATTGGTGACATTGACTGAGACATTGCAGCCGGTATATATACCCGGATTATCGCCTTTGAAGGTGATGAGTTCCTTGATGTCTTTTATATCCCAATTGGCCTGGATCATAAGGGCTCCGCGCCTTTTTCCCCCCTGGCTGATGCGGGCAGAGAGGTGGGAATAGCCCTTGGCAAAAGACACCGGGCCCGATGCTGTTCCCTGGCCGTTGTCAACAGGGGAACCTTTGGGGCGTATGTCTGAAACATCAATGCCGCCACCGCCTGAATGCTGGAAAATGGTAACCAGGTTGCGCTCCATGTCAAATATGGCATCGGTAGAATCCTCAACATTGCCTAAAGGATAACAGGAATAGTAACCATTGCGTTGGGTATGGGGATTGCCGCCGTTCATTAAAAAGGGCGTGGCGGTAATGAACTGGAGATTTTTCAGAGCCTTGGCAATGCCGGGATATGAAAATTTCTTGCTGACCCGTTTTAAGACATCGGCAAGATCTTTTTCCACCGGCTTTCCTGTTTTGGGATCTCTTACTGCGTATCTTTCACGGACAAGATAATCTTCAAATCTATTCCATTCATTGGCAGCATCTTCACGGTTAATCGGCAGTTTCATTCTCCGGGCTCCTTACGTACAAAAACATTTAGTAGATTAGTGGGCGATTGGTAGGTCTATTGTAATAATAATAGCCAAATGCAATATGTAATAGTTTGAAAATATTATATAAATTAATGAACTCTCAGTGAGTTGCAGAAACGATTGAATGACTCAGGAAATGAAAATATAGAATAAAGCCGCTTGTGTGTCAAAGGAAAAGACACCACAATATGTTGTATATCGGGGGAAATTTTGGCAAACCCAGACAGAGTGGGATTTTGGGGTCTAAAAAAAAATTTTAACCGGGGTCGAAAATAAAATATTCAGGAATAAGTAAAGATGAATTTTAGGGCTGGAAGGTTCAGATCAACCCAACAATGATATGAAAAGCATACCTCCAAACATCAACAGAGTACCAAATCCACGGTAGCGTATATCACCTTCCTTTAAGACAAGCCAGCTTAAAAGGACACTGAAGAGGATGCTGCTTCTTTTTATCGCTACCATATACACTGCTGTTGAAATGGCTATGGCCAGACCATGGAAACTGATGTGGATCATGAGTAAACTGCCGAGCCACATACCTTTTGGGGAATTGTTAAGGATTTTCCGCCAGTCATTCCTGCGGGTCAGAAGCAGCCCGCATAGTATAATTATATTGAAAACAAGGAAAAAAAAGTATGAAAAAAAGAGCGGCGATGAATGGAGCATGGCTTTTTTTCCAATCACTGCAGCGAAAGCAAACAGAATGGACACGATAAGCATTAACCATGAGCCTTTTTCACCCCAAAAAACTGAAAAAGGGGTCCAGAAGTTTTTCTGGTTCTCTTTGAAATGCAAAATATAGCCTCCCATGACAATGAAGCCGATTCCCACGCCGCCCCAGATGTTGATAGTCTCGCCGAGGATGAAAAAACCGGTCAGTGTCATGAAAACCGGGGTGAATGCCAGAAAGGGCACGGATAAGGATATAGGGGATACTTTGATAGCGTAGAGATAGAGAACATAGGCAAGGATATTAATGGGGATGGAGAGAAAAAACGCCCACCAGAATGTCTGATCCAAAGGAGGGTGTTCTACGAAAATAAAGCCGAGAACGAAAAACGGCAAAGCCCAGAAAAGTTCGAGTATGGCAATTTCCAGGGGCTCGAGATATTCGTAGGTTTTAATGGATACATCTCTGGCAGCGACGGAAATGGCTGTTGTAAGGGACAGAATAAACCACATCATAAGCGTAGTTAAGTACGGGGCAAAATTATTATGCCGGATAATTCACGACTTGAGATTGTCGGTTATGCAGGGATACCGTCTGTCTGTCTGTCAATCATTGGGTTGTTTGTTGGTTAACGGAACGAACCAACGATTGACACGTTACCCAATAATCATTGGGTTGTTCAGTTACCTGATAATGATCCTGCTGTTCTGTTGCAGGAGAACAGAGAAAAATATGCGCCACTCACAATAAACCTTCCGGAAACGGCTACACCGTTTTGCGTCTTATATGCACTTCAGAAAGATTTTAGCCAACAGAAAATTGAACCTACTGAGAGAGTGTCTTCAATTACATGCCAAAATTCACATGATATCAACAAAGATATGATGCCTTTCTGAAGTGATCATGCATTTCCCGGCTAATATTTTTTGTTGAGATAATCTCGTATCTCCTGCAGCGTTGCCGCAGGATTTTCGGACAGATAGCCTGCTATGGTATTGGCAACAAAAGCAGCGGATATGGAGGTGCCGGCATACATCCCTGGATCTCCTTTGTGTCCGACAGGCAGGTTAGCAAATCCGGGAGCATAAAGCGCGACAAAATTGCCATAGTTTGACTTCTCCCATGTTTTTCCATGGGGGCCAAGTGCGCCAACACCGATGACAGTGGGGTAGGCGGCTGGATAGACTGGTTTGCCGGTGGGTTCATTGCCTGCCGATGCCACAATGATAAGCCCCTTTTCATTGGCAAATGTAAAGGCCTTTTCCATAACATCGCTTCTGGTCTCACTACCCCAGCTGAGACTCATGACCTTGGCATTATTTGCCAAGGCAAAATTGATGGCGTCCATTATCTTAAAGTCGGTTGTAAAGCCGTTATCATCAAACGCTCTGATCGGAATAATGGGTATATATGATTCGTTATCATCTACAGAGCCGTAGGGCTTCACAACACCAGAGGCGATAAATGCCATCTGGGTACCATGTCCTAATGTGTCAGAGATTGGAGCATTGGGGTTCATCACATCCAGGGCAGAAAGTACGAATTTATCCAACTCCGTATTGTTGGCCAGGCCGCTGTCCAGAATAGCAATGGGGGTACTGTTATCAGTAAGGCCAGAGAGTCCTGGAATGATATCCGCCTCATTCACGCCGATGGGATAGTGAACAGGAGATTGAATGGGATAGGCATAATTGGGTTGTGATACTTCAAGGTTAAGTTTGTTTTTGATATCCCGGGCAATGGCAAAAACATCTGAATTTTCCGGCAGCAATACCTTTACAAGGCCAGGAAAGCCGCTATTTTCAAGAAGTGTGGCCCTATAGGACTGGACTAATTTACGGAGTTCGGCAAGATCTGTCCCGGCAGGGATATAGAGCAAAATCTCATCCTGAACATAATAGGACCCATCCTTGTTTTTTGTTATGATTTCATGTCTTCGGGGTTGTAATGTCTGCATCAGGTTTTTTTTGCCAGATTGAAAAACCTGCACCTCTGCGAGCCGTATTGCAGGAGTGCCTGAATTCTGGGGCCTGGCCTCCCAAAGTAAGGAAAAACTTGCAGGTTTCAGGAGAGATTCCAGGGCCTGTTCCATGGGGCGATTATTGAAATTGACGCTAACCCGAGGATTGATTGCAGGATCAATCCTGACAATGACGCCCTCTGCTGTAAGTTCAAGGAGTATGGATTGCAGAGGAACATCCTCTGCAGTGACAGAAAGTCTATCCTCGTGAGTAAGAACGAAGGTGAAACTGGCCGCAACCGACACAGACACCAACTGGCACAGCAGCAGGAAGAGCAGAAAAACAGATATAATTGTCTGAAACCTTATAAGGGACACCTGGAAACTCCTGTTGCCTGATTAGCTAAAATTACTGTATCAACTTATAATTATAAGACATCAGCAATAAAGAAGGAAGTTATGACATTGAAATTTATGCTGCAGGTAAAGGGGAGGGCACCATAAAAAAAGGGCGGTTAATTTCTTAACCGCCCTTTTGTGGATGTGAACTTGAATCTGCTATTTTACAGTAATGGTCACAATATTTGCAACGACTCTGCGGTTTCTCTGCCTGCCTTCGGATGTTTTATTGCTGGCAACGGGTTTTGATTCTCCGTGGCCGACAGTGGAAATCCTGCTTGAATTTATGTTGAACTTATTGACGAGGTAGTTTTTGACACTTTCAGCTCTTCTCTTGGAAAGACCCTTGTTGTAATCTTCAGAACCGATGCTGTCGGTATGTCCTTCCAAGACGCCGTTGGTTTTGGGATATGCCTTCAGGAAATTTGCAACCTTTTGAATATCGTTGTGATATTGAGGTCTGACAACAGCCTTATCAAAATCGAATTCAATCAGCAGGGTGATGGAGAGTTTTTCCGGAATCGCCACCGGACAGCCGACACGGTCAACCTTGATGCCTCTCGGGGTATTGGGACACTGGTCAATGCTGTCTTTGACACCGTCACCGTCGCTGTCACCGTCGACCATTCTCTTGGGAGCCTTTTCCAGGAAAACATCGGTGACAAAATCACCCATTCCGCCGGCATTACCTACAGTGGAACCATCTGCAAGGGTCCTGCTATGCAGATTATCTGCCTCGGTGGCAAAACCGCACTTGCCTGCTGCAGCAATCTGTTCCATGGTAGCCTTACCTTTGGGATCATTACCAAGAAGCACGGTATAGATGCAGACGCTATTACCGTACATGTCTTTCATCGCAGCCGCTGCGGCAACAGGATCGGCAGATACGTTATTCAAGCCGTCACTGAAGAGGATAACTGCAGTTCTTCCCGGGGTATCAGTGAGCCCAGGAGTATCCAACAGATCGTATGCCCCATGTATTATGGAATTAGCCATGGGTGTGATGCCTCCTGTTCCTGCAATGGAAAGAACAGCATCATCAAGACCTGCTTTGGTATAATCGGTCATACCGTAAATAAGACCCTTTTCAGAATAGTAAGGGCCGAAAGCACGCATGCCTGCGTTTACATCAAAATTATCGGGAAGGTTTTTGTTAAGGGCTCTGACCAGTTCTTTTGACAGGGTAAGTTTTGTGGGTGAGTTGCTGAATGATCTTCCAAGTTTGTCTGCCATTGAAGACGATGCATCCTGAATGATCAGAAAATTATCAACTTTTTTCTGGTACTCTCCGCTTTTGAGCATTGCATTGATATTCTTAGGAGTACAGGTTATATCCGCTGTACTTTTTGTGGACATTCCTGCGCAACCTGTCAGGGCTAATCCCAGGAACAACACCAATAGGACCGTTACAAAATGTTTTACTCTCATATTCCCCTCCTTTTACATTAAAGTTATAAAAAACATATACCTAATACATATTTTGGTAAAAAAAATCAGGCCAGGTAGACCACAAAAAAAATTATACAAAGCAAAACTGCTGTATTACCTGGGTGTATCTGACAACTTGCTAACCAATATGAAATATAAATGTTTGAATAATATTTAAACTTTAACGTGAGTTTTTTAATTTGTCACGTATAAAATTAACATGAAAATCATTCAATGGACTGCCCGGTATTTTGCCGCTTGTCCTGTTTGGGTTTAAAAAGATTGGTAAGCATGGAAAGGATTTTGGCAACGCCTTTCCAGATCCTGGGAAGCAGCCAGACCAGCAGCAGTAAGAAAACAATGAGAAAAACAATAAAGACCAGTGGGTAATGCAGTGCTGTCCAGAGTCCCATGATAACAGCAGCATCTTCCCCCAGGGATGCCGCCCAGTTTGATACAGGTTCCGGTGAGGTGTTGATGAGCACCCTGGCTCCTGACTTGGTGGCATGGGTAGAGGCTGCAATACCTCCCCCGAGAAGGGCGGCGGCAATGGCAACTGCAGGATTCATTTCGCCGACTGCCGCTGCTGCCATGAGGGCCCCTATGGGAATTCTGATAAAGGTTTGTATTGTATCCCAGCCATTATCAACGCCGGGAATTTTGTCGGCAAAAAATTCAACCGCATACATAACGCCTGCGGCAGTAATAATCAGCGGATCTGTCAGTATTAAAAGGTCGGGTGGCAGGCTGATATTGCCGGTTGAACCAAGAACGCCGAGGACAAGAATTGCGGCATAGAGGTTTATGCCACTGGCCCATGCCACACCCATGGTCAGGGCCAGGGTTTTTATAATGGGGTCAAGATGTTCCACTATTCGGGTCTTCGGTATTGTGTGCAGGCGTTGTATGCACTTCCCGGCAGTTTAAGTCGTAGCGGTCAAGGGAGTTGCGGGCAGCTTCAAGGGCCTGGCCGGCCAGGTCACATCCCTTTACATCCGGCAGATCTTTGCCGATTATAATATCCATGATCTCAGAGGGTTTGAGTTCGTTCAGGGGTCCTGCGGGCACATATCCTTCCAGCTTTCCCTCTATGCGGCGAAGCAAGCCGCCATCAACCAGTTCATTGATAATGATACCAATTGTTTTTTCCGTCTGATTGAGTGTTTTGGAAAGGGATTTTCTTTCCGTAATGATTCTGGCTTTATAGTCAGCCAGGGCAGCTTCCATGACATCAAAGGCCATTGCCAACCGTGCTGACGGTGTCAGGGCAACAGTGCTCCATTGATACTGGCGCCAAGCTTGAATGGCGAAGGCGACTTCGGCGCCGAGCAGAAAAACCACCCAGGCCACATATATCCACAGGAAGAAAAGCGGCAGCGTGGCAAAGGAGCCGTATATGGCATTGTACCTGGCAACTCCGATCTGCATTTTCACATAGATGATCTGGACCCAGAACCAGGTGAGGCCTCCAAATAAACCTCCTGCCAGAGCAGGTAGAAATCCTACCCTGGTGTTGGGCAGAAACTGGTAGAGCAAAGAAAAAGTTATAACAAGCATTCCAATCGGCAGGGCCTTGAAAAGAAATCTTTCCAGCCAGAGTAGCGGCATGACATTTTGCAACAGGGATTGCAGGGCCGGGCTTTGCAGGGCAGCTGAAGCCCCCAGGGCCAGATTGACGCTTAAGGGCAGGAGGATCATCAGGGCCATGTAGTCAATGATCTTTCGGCCCAGGGCACGGCCGGTGGTAGTCTGCCAGACGGCATTCATGGATTGTTCTATGGAAGTCAGCACCCCGAGGGCGGCAAGTACCATGCCGATTATACCAATGGTGCCAAGTGTGGTGAAATCAGTGCGTTCAACGTAATCAAAAAGTTGATCTACAGCACGGCGTAAATGTGATGTAAGGCCTTGAAGTTTTTCTTCATCTGCCCTCTGGTTGGTTTCGCTGTCAGTCAGACCGGGCTGTACCTGGGTGGCAGGTCCGGTATCCTGGCCACCCTGTGTGTCGGGCAGGCCGGGGGGGATTGTCGCTGCAGGGGACTCAGGCGCAAACTGTTCAATAAATGTATAGGCTGCCTGGCGCATCTGGTCTCCTGCGCCCAGGCCTTTAAGAACGGCGGTGCCTAACGCGAGCATGGGGACGAGGGAGAGAACAACGGTGAATGTGAGAGCGCTGGCCCGCAGGGTGATGCGGTCATCCTGGGATTCTCGCACCACAATAAAAATGATGCGCAGTATACCACGCAAGAAGCGCAAGCCGTAACTTTCAGTAGGCAGCGGTCTGTGCCAGACCCAAGCGCAGAATTCCTGCCACATCCGGCGGACCTTTTCAACCAACGGGATATCCTGCTCGGATGAATTCCGACTATTTGCAGTATGGATATCAGTCATGGTGCTCTGGGTATATTATTTGCCAAAGATCCCCTTGATCATGTCTTTAGGTGATTGTTTTTCTCCGGCTTCCTTCTCGGAGCCGTCCAACTGTTTGAAAATTTCTTTTTGAATTGTTTTTTGCATCTTGTCCTGAACACCTTTCATGTTAAGGGTTGGCTGCGGGCTTTTCAGATTTCCGGCAAGCTTCAGATGCAGGGTGGAGCCGCCCTGATCATCGGTCAGATATTTAGCAAAGGATGCGCGGGATTTTAATTTATCTGCCAGGGCGGGAGAGAGATGAAGGGTAAGCGGCAGATCCAGGCTGCCGTCAAGGCCGATTACACCTTCCGCTTCGGCATCAAGATCTTCGCCCTGCATGTTTGTCTTTATCTTGAGTTTGCCACCCTCGACAATTATAAAGGTGCCTCCAATGTTTTTATAGCTGATGTTGTTCAACTCCTTCAGGCCCAGGAGATTAGCTATTGACAGTGCTACAGGGGTACCTTTGATGCCTCCGTCGGTTAGCGTGAAGGAACCATCTGCGGTGAGGACCTTGCTGATCTGCTGCCAGGTGGTTCCTGCTCCTGAGAAGTTCATGCCGCTCTGCAGTGAGCCGGTCAGCATGCCGGCAAGTCTCTGCATGAGGGAAGAGCTGAGGTCAGCAGCCTGCATGGCTTGCAAACCTATGTGGCCGTCATAGGCAGGACCAGGCTGGTTCAGGTCAACGGTCATCTTGGAATCAAGTTTGCCGTCATACGCTTTGGCGGAAAGCTCTTTTACGGTCAGCACGCCTTTGGCCAGGTCAAATGCCAGGGAGAAATTGTTGGCAGCAAGGGCCTTGTACATCGCCTTGTCAACATTTACCGTGCCCTTGGCCACCAGGCCCTGGGGCAGGGAATCAGCAATGATATCAACGGATTTGTCTTTTGCAGGGCCGCTCTTTTGTGGTTTTTCGGTTTCTGCTTTGGGCAACGCCGCCACAAGTCCAAGGAGTTTATCTATATTCAGGGATTTACTGGTGATAGTTATAGTGGCATTGGGTGACTGCATGTAGCTTTTTACATCCGCCTCAGCATGAACCTGTTCCCCTTCAAGGTCCGTATCAAGGATAATGGCCATATTGTTTTGTCTGATATTGCCTTTGCCGTTCACCTTGGCTTGGGCATCGCCCTTGGCAACTGCTGCACCAAAATCAACGCTTAATGCACCATTGGCCAGGTCGAATGCCAGGGAAACGTTGTTGGCATTCAGCCCCTGGTATATTGCCTTGTCCACCTTAACCGTGCCCTTGGCCACCATGCCCTTGGGCAGTGAATCAGCTATGATATCACCGGATTTTTCTTTTGCAGGGCCGCTCTTTTGGGGTTTGTCCACATCTGTTTTTGCCAGCGCGGCAACAATGGCAAGGAGTTTGTCAATATTCAGGGATTTGCTGCTGAGGGTTAGCGTGGCATTGGGTGACTGCATGTAGCTTTTTACATCCGCCTCAACATGGGCCTGTTCACCGTCCAGATCCGAATCAAGGATAATGTCCATATCGTTTTGGCTGATATTGCCCTTGCCCTTGAGCTTTGTCTGGACGCCGCCATGGGCAAGTGCTGCATCAAAGTCAAAGGAACCTTTATATCGCAGGTCTTTCAGGTTCTGCCCGAGAGCAACATTTACCTTGGCGCTGGTCGTGGCATCAACCGTTGGAATTTTTTCCAGCTGGTCCTCAATTTTAATTTTAGCCTTATTGAATTTAATCTGGTTTATGGTCAGGGCCAAAGGCAGTGCGGAAGCAGCCGGCTTCGGTTTTTCCGCTTCCTTCTTCTGCGGACCATCAGACAGAATTGCCAGAGTGGAAAAATTGAATTTTCCATTTTTATCTCGGATTATCCTGACAGCCGGTTCATCAAAACGTATCTCACTGATAATCAGTTTTTTCTGCAGCAGGGGAAGCAGTTCGTAACTGAGGACAAAGGCCCTGGTGCTGACAAAGTTTGTTTCCTTGTCAGCTTCCTTGATGAGAAAATCCCGTATCGTAATGCCGGACAGCAGGCCAATCTTTATGTCACCTATCTCGACCTTTCTGCCCAGGGCTGTTTCAGCCTGCGGTATGACAAGGGCTTTAACCCGTTCTTCTGTAAGATAATAGCGCACAAAGGCAATGAGCCCCGCAATTACAACAAGGACCAGCAAGATAAAAATTCCGATAACCTTAGCAAGTTTGCCCATAATGACACCTCCTGTGAAGACCTTACCGGCAGGGAAAGCCCCAGCCCATAATTGTAGTCTATGCTTGTATATAGCTCAAAAAAATCGGTGTTTAAGCTCAATATTTACGCAATATTTACCGTAACTTTATGACGCCTTTACATTTCAGTGCTATTTTGCCATGCATTGAAAAAATAATTTTATTCAGCCTAGTATGTACACTAAAATAATACAAATTTATCTTAAGAGCTTTACTTATCTGCAAACTATCATTAATAATTATTGATATATAAATACCATTATTTTTCAACTTTAATTTTGCAGTTGTTCGTAATTTTTCTGATCAATTTTTGATGGAGGATGATATGAAAAGAATACTGTTTGTAGGTGCTGCACTGTTTTTTCTCATGACGGGATGCGCTGCCCAGGAAAAACAAACCGGAGGCCAGATGGAAGGAATGGCAGAGGAACATGGCCATGGGGATGCCAAGGTAACGAAACATTTTGATGACAGTTTAACAAAGTTGACTGAAAACAGTTTATACAGCCTGGAACTGGTTGTCCCTGATAAATACCTTAAGATGGGGGTCAATACCGTTGAGATCATTGTCCATCATGCGACGGGCGGCGATGTGGCCCAGGCAGAAGTGACGGTGACTCCCTGGATGCCGAGCATGGGCCATGGTGTCATGCAAAAACCGGTCATCACCGAAAGGGGAGGCGGCCTCTACTCTGCTGGTAACGTCGTTTTATCCATGACCGGCCACTGGCAGATGAAGGTAAAAGTTGACAAGGATGGCAAGGCGGATACAGCGGTTTTTGATTTTCCTGAAGTCAAGGCCATGGGCCATGAGCATGCCATGATGCATGCTCCGCCACCTAAGGATCTGGATTATTCCACCATGAAAATGACAGCCAACGATGCATTTAATGTCATGTACAAAAGTGTTGGCGGCCAAATCAGGATCAACCGCATCCACAGCTGGGAATTGACGATCAAGAATGCTGCAGGACAACCGGTAAATGATGCAAAGATAACGGTGGTTGGAGATATGCCGGAACACGGACATGGACTTCCTACCCAGCCTGAAGTCTCTAAGTTGGGGACAGGCGGGCTTTACAGAGTGGACGGCATGAAATTCACCATGCCGGGGTGGTGGATAATAACCGTAAGCGTTATGGCAAACGGGGTGCACGACAGTGTTTCCTTTAACCTGAATATTCTGTAATGGATCTTTGCCTAATGAGGATGCTATGCGAAATCATGTAATCCGTACCACTCAATCAGCTATTGCCGCAAGCCTCCTGCTGATTATTGCAGGTGTAATGATCCCGGCATCTGCCTGGTCCTTGGATCAGCATACCTGGACTGACGGGCAGAAAGCCATACTGCGCTCCCTGTGGATAGGTTCCCTGGGTCCTTTGCCGGTGGATCCGTCCAACAGATACTCAGACAACCCCAAGGCTGCAGCTTTGGGAAGAAAACTGTTTTTTGAGGACCATTTCAGCGGCAATATGAAGGTATCCTGCGCCACCTGCCACCGGGAGGACTACTCATTTACAGACAATCTGCCCCTGTCCCATGGCATGGATACAACTCCGAGAAGGTCAATGCCCCTGATCGGTGTTGCCTACAACAGCTGGTTTTTCTGGGATGGCCGCACCGACAGCCTGTGGTCCCAGGCATTGGGTCCCATTGAGAACAAACTTGAGCACGGCATCTCCCGCACCATGAGTGCCTATATTATCAGTAAGTATTACCGGGAAGAATATGAGTCCCTGTTTGGCCCCATACCTGAGATCACAGAAGAGAAATGGCCCCAGGAGGCCAGGCCTGCCCAGGACGACCCCAACGCCCTGAAAGCCTGGGTGCTGATGACACCGGTCCAGCGGGAAGCGGTAAACCGTATCTATGTTAACATGGGCAAGGCCATTGCAGCCTTTGTCAGGACCATTATGCCGCAACCTTCACCCTTTGACCGTTATGTTGAGAAAATACTCTCAGGTGAGAATATAACTAAAAGGATGGCGTTAACCAATGATGAGATTGCAGGTTTGCGACTGTTCATCGGCAAGGCCAAATGTACGAACTGCCATAACGGTCCGATGTTCACCAATAGTGATTTCCACAATCTTGGCCTGCCGCAAAAAGGGAAAGGTGGACCGGATAAGGGTCGTTCGGCTGCAATTACCCAGGTGCTCAGCAATGAATTCAATTGCCTGAGCCAATACAGCGATGCCCAAGCGAATGAATGCTCAGAGCTACGCTTTATAGACACCTCGGGCAAAAAATATGAAGGCGCCTTTAAAACGCCCACTCTTAGAAATGTTACAGAAAGACCTCCCTATATGCATGCGGGACAGTTCACTACTGTACATGAGGTGCTGGAATTTTACCGGAGTCAGGCGCAAAACCCTGAGCTTGGGCATGGCGATCTGACGGATCAGGAGCTTGGTCAGATCGAAGCCTTTCTCCATGCCCTGAGCAGTCCCATAAGCAGCCTACAGGCAGAAAAGAAGTAAAAAGTTAAGCAGTAAACCATAGAGCAGAAGCAAATCATGGAAAAATTTCTGGATTCACTCCCCTGGGGTCTGCTGATCATCGCCTGTCTGACCCTGGGGCTGGCCCCCTATAATCCCCCGCATTTTGTTGAAAAACTGCAGATGCTCATCAAGGGCCGCCTGGTAAAACCCATAGACTGGTTTGATTTTTTTATGCACGGAATTCCCTGGTTTCTGCTCATTATAAAAGGCATTTTCAGCTTGAAGAAGTGAGTTCCGACTGTTGAAATATTTTTATAAATCCTGCGGATACGTCCTATACAGCCCATGGAGAAGATGTTCTTGAAACGAAATCCATTGGTGTTTGTACCAGTCCTGTTGCTCCTTCTGCTGGGAGTTGTATTTATCTCCTATACCTTTTTTCTCCCCCGCTATATTGAAAATACAATTCTACCGGACCTTGGCCGCCGGCTGTCGAGCTCCCTGAGCGGCAGGGTATACACCATAGGTCTGAGCAACGCGGTCATGGGAGATATTCGCCTCGGCGATGGGCAGAATACCGCCGTCAGTATCTCTTCCATCCATGCTGATTATTCCATAGCTTCTCTCTTTGCAAAAAAACTGGAACGGTTAAAAGTTAACGGCTTAACTCTGAATATGGAAATTGCAGACGGCAGGTTCATCCTTCCTGGCATTGATCTGGAAGAAAACGTCAAACAGGAGAGCGTGCAAAAGTCCGCACCGGACTCTTCAGAAATAGAACTGCCCCTTGTATTGTCAGACTTTCAGGTTAACAACGGTCTATTACATTTACAATATAAAGGGCAGCGCTTTCTGATTCCTTTTGATCTGCAGTTAAACAGAAAGCCTGCAGGGGATAAGCCGCTTGCATATGATTTTAGCCTGCAAATGATGCCGCAGGGTGAAGAAATTTCAGTTTCCGGAAGTATTGATTTAGCCGATAATAAAAGTGTTCTCACCTTTGTGTCCCATGCACTTGACTTGAACCGGTTTGCGGTTTTGGACGCCGGGGGTGGACCCCAGCGTAATTTCGGCAGTTTTTCCATCAGGGGTGAAACAGAGATCGGCTTGCTGCCGCTTCAACTTGTATCGGCGAATCTGAGAATTGCTCCAGCATCGCCGGATTTAGGGAAAACTCCTGTTCACTTGGGACAAATGCACCCTGATGCAGGTCCTGCCCTCAGCATGGAGCTGAAAAGCGACAGGGAACAATGGCAGCTTAAGGTGCAGGGAGTTATGCGCCAACCGCTTCCCGCTTCCTATGAATTGAGCGCTTCAATGGTGCAGGACCAGGAAGGCGTAAAGAGTACTGGAGATATTGTGCTGAGGTTAACTGAGACCGGGGAGGCAGAGAAACGGGTGCAACCTGCTCTGTCCCTGGAAAGCTCTCCTGAACTGCACGGTGATTTTGTTCTTGGCCTTACTAAATCGGGGGCATGGACTGCAGAACTCAAGAGTCCGGGGCAAAAGCAGCAGCAAGGACATACACAGATGCCGCACCTGCATTACGGCAACATCAACCTGCAGGCGGATATGCCAACCCTTACCGTGCATGGCCAGGGCACTACAGGCGCAGGTGAGGTCCAGGCGATGCTGGCCATACCGAAGGTGCGGGCAAATTTTGATGGTGCGGCAATGAGCATACCTGAAGCAATATTGCGGGCATCGTATCAACAAGAAGAAGATCCGGATAGTGGCAGGATATCCAGCGGTACCTTAAGTATAACGCTCAAACGCACTAAATTTCAGAAAGACGGTCTGCATAGCAAGGCGGACATTTCCCTGCAGGGCACTATGGTACCCCAAGTAATCAGGGGGGACGACCCTGTGCAGGCAGAAGGCAGAATCACAATAGCTAATGCTGAATTAACAGAAGGCGACAGCGGAGTTACACTGGGAGGCATGAAAGGGAATATTCCATGGTTCTGGCCGCAGAACGGCAGGAAAATGACAGGGGAAGTAAAGGCTGCCAAAATACGATGGCAGGACCTTGATCTTGGCACCATCAAGGCTGGTATCAGGCTGCAGGATATGATGTACTTCCTGGATGGAAACTATAACAGCAGCCTGCTTAAGGGAGTTGTTGCAAAGATTTCCGGCAAGGCAGGGATTACTGATTCCGGGCCCCAGGGAGAATTTGCCCTGCAAACGGATGTTACGCCTTTTGCTTCAATGCATCTCGGCAAATTGAATAATTCATTGAAAAATTCCTATCTCAGCGGTGAACTGGGAATGGACGGTTCTCTTAAATTTGAATCAGGCAATGTGAAAGGCAGGATGCAGGTAAAACTGCAAAACGGCACCTTCGAATTTCCTGAGAAAAAATATGAGATGAGAGGCATTGATCTCAGCATGCTTATACCCTCGCTGCCGGACCTGCGTACCGCACCTGCCCAGTCCTTGCATTTTAGTGAAGCATCCATCGGCGACCTGGCTTTCAGTAAGGGAAAACTGGTCTGGCAGCTGGAATCAGCGCAGTCTGTCTTCCTGGAAGAAGGCGTTGTGCAGTGGGCCGGAGGCCGTGTTTTCACCAACGCGGTCCGGATCTCTCCTGAAATGGATAAGTTTGTCGTTCCCATTTTCTGCGACCGGCTCAAGCTCACCGAGTTGTTGCATCAGTTCGGGATAAGCAATGCGGAAGGGCAGGGCACGGTTAATGGCAGGATCCCGCTGCTTGTAGGCAAGAAAACCATCAGCGTTGAGGATGGGTTTCTCTATTCCAGTCCCGGTCAGGGAGGCAGCGTTAAGGTCTCGGCCCTTGATGTGCTTGCAGCGGGTATCCCTAAAAACACGCCGCAGTTCGCCCAGGTTGATTTTGCCGCAGAGGCCCTGAAAAATTTCCAGTATAACTGGGTCAGACTTTTATTGGATAGTGAAGGTGAGGACCTGATCATGCAGATGCACATGGACGGTAAACCTGTTCAGTCCCTGCCGTTTATCTATGACAGTCAGAAAGGCTTATTGACACGAACAGACGACGCAAAACAGGGAATAGATCAACCCATACGCCTGGATGTGAATTTCCGGCTGCCCCTGAACAGGTTTTTGGGATATAGTGGAAAAATTCAGGATATCATGGAAAAAATCAAATAAGAAACGATCGTAAAAAGTCTTGCGGTCATCAACAGGGCCCAATAGTATCCGTATATTAAGGTCCCTATACATGTCGGCATCATTCCTGTCATGGTGGAGATAAATATTAGTGCTCAAATCTTGCTTCTTGGGAAAACAATACTTACAGCTAAATAAAGGCAATCTTTTTCATTTCTGGGGAACAAAAGAGAATTCAGGGAGAACTGTATGAAGAAAATAGCAAGCACAGCTGCAGTGTTTTTGCTGCTCATGGCCTTGGGCTGTACCAAGCACCAGGTGGAAACCAAAAGTCAGGTCGAGTTGGCCCCTGTTGAGATAAAACCAATTCATATTACCATTGATGTTAACATCAGGGTTGATAAGGCCCTGGATGATTTTTTCTCTGATATTGATGAAACTGCTAAAGAAATTAAGTAGCTTTTAATAGATTGACACAGCCACAGTGTTAAAAATAAGGAGAGCAACCATGAGAAAATATTCCATACTTTATGCAGTTATTGCCATGTTTGTGTTAACGGTTTTCAGTACAGAGGGTATGTGCTTTGCCGGGGCCGGCGACATAAAGGCAAGGATGGCGGAAAGATTGCCGGCCATCGTAAAATTGAAAACCGAGGGAGTCATTGGTGAGAACAACAAAGGAATCCTTGAGTTCGTGCCGGGAGCAGCAAAAAAAATGCAGGATGTGGTTGCTGCTGAAAACAAGGACAGGGGGCTGGTGTATAGTGCAATAGCCAAGCAGCAGGGGACCTCAGCTGTTCTTGTCGGTGAGCGGCGGGCCAAACAGATAGCTGATAGGGCCTCTTCAGGTGAATGGCTGCAGGATAAGTCCGGCAGCTGGTATAAAAAGTAGTTCTGCCTGAAAACCAGAAGCGATATTTGATGCAGCCGCGGGATTTTTTCGCGGCTGCTTTTTTTTAGTATATCCATTGCGCTGTCAATTCCAAGGATAGTTGTTTGTTGCTGCCATGATAAGAAATCAACTTGACAGGGTTGTTACTGAAGACATGCGAAACAGGAAAGACCTGGATGCTTCATTGCAGGAAATGTCGGAGCAGTGCATCGAGTGCGGTATATGCGTCAAGCAGTGTGCCTTCCTCAAGAAATACAACACCCCGAAAAAGATCGCGGACAACTGGCAGCCCCGGGACAAGCAATCATTGGCAATGGCATTTGAATGCAGCCTGTGCAGCCTGTGCACGGCAGTCTGTCCGGTGAAGATCGACCCCAGGCAGATGTTTCTTGAATTGCGGCGTTACGCGGTTGCAGAGAACAAGGTTGATTTCACAAAACAGAAACTGCTTCTCAATTTTGAAAAACGTGGCGTTTCAAAACGCTATTCTTTTTACGGTCTGCCGGCAAGCTGCGATACGGTGCTGTTTCCCGGCTGCGCCCTGGCGGGATCACGGTCATTGCGCATTATGCAGCTCTTTGACCATCTGCAGAACTTTTTCCCTAACCTGGGTATAGTCCTGGACTGCTGCAACAAACCTTCCCACGATCTTGGCCGTGCAGATTTTTTTCACGCCATGTTCTCTGAAATGCTGAATTATCTGGCAAAACGCGGCATTAAAACCATTCTGCTGGCCTGCCCCAGCTGCTATGCTGTTTTTAACCAGTACGGTGAAGGAATCACTACCAGAAGTGTTTATGAGATACTTGCACAAAACAACTGGCAGCCTTTGCCACAGGTTGCAGACGAACCTGTGACAATTCAGGATTCCTGCGTTGCACGATTTGATGAAAACCTGCAGGGTTCTGTGCGCACACTTATCCGGGCCCGGGGAATGACGTACACGGAAATGAAGCATAACGGTAAAAAGACGCTTTGCTGCGGAGAAGGTGGGGCGGCCCATTTTGTGGCCCCGGATCTGGCAGGGAACTGGGCTGCAGTCCGTAAATCCGAGGTTGCCGGGAAACGGATCATAACCTACTGCGCAGGCTGCGCTCATTTTCTCGGCCGGGTCGGCCCGACCGCACATGTTCTCGACCTGCTTTTCGATCCAACTGCAACCCTTGCCGGGAAGGCAAAGGTTGCCCGCTCGCCTTTTACCTATTTAAACCGCATACTGCTAAAACGCAGGTTCAAAAAAAAGCAGAATTATGGTTCCACCCGGGAAAGGGATTTTTTCTTTTCTTCCTGACTTTCTTTATGTATTTCCATGGCAGACCGGACATGTTAATGATTTTGCCATTCTTATTGGTGATATATTCAGGGTAGCATCCTATACGGATTTAACAGGGTTTCTACATTACCTCCCTGTATATATTGCCTTATTCTGTTGGCGGTCAAACTGGAGCTGCCTCAAATTGTCCTTTTGGGGCCATGCATCAGTTAAATTTTTCTATTGTTATCAAGAGTAAGTCAAGATACTTTGGATGTATCTTTACTTTGTATCGATCGATTACTTTGTCAGAATCAGCCCACCGCACTAAAGTAAGATGAAAACAAAACCCTTCTACTTAATTTTTATGTTGCAATTGTTCGCCAGATGAATTACAATGCACCAAACGTCGAGTAAAGTTAATTTTACGCGGAGAAATATTGATGGACAAATCAACTATGGAAACACTCGAAGACATTGCACCATTTGTGGTAGATCATCTTCTTCCTGAAATTAAGGAGTCGGTTGAGGTCTGCGTATCGTCATTTGAAGCGGACGACTTCAACGATTCATGGACATTTGGAACTCAACTCTGGAGAAATACTTGGAATCGAATCAAATCCGTAGCCCAATTTGAGGATTGTCCGTTTGATATTCATGGAAAGGGCAATGAATACAAACTGAAAATTGGTCAGTATATTCTCAGACATCATAAAATAGATAACGTATCGAAAATGCCAACAGGTGCAAAAGCTGTAAAGTCTTCTGCATATACTCAAATGTCTATTTTTTCTCTTCTCGGTTATGAACCCACTATACGTCCTTCAATCGAGAACATTGTCATTGCGATCGATGCAAGCATACAGAAAGGCCTTAAAGAAGTGTTTTTAGGAGAATTGATGCCTTTGTCCCTCGAATCAAAGAAATTTAAATGGGTCAACAAAGTCCCCATCTATCTAGCTGAGGGAGAGGAATCTTCCACTAGCGAAATCGTGTATATTTCCACACCGATCCAGACACCTCATGTATCGGTTGAGAAAGTTCCAGAGGTTACTATGAAACTTGTACAAACGAATGCTAACGAGAAGAAAGCAAATAGGGATTTTGAGAAATGAAAATCGGCAAAACAGATTCACCTCAGTTTGCTTTAGATCGACTTGATCCATCCCGTATTACTTTTGCAAGAGAACTTCGTGGATTGACGAAGAAAGAGCTTTCCGAGAAAATAAAAAAGACCCCAAGTGCAATGAGCCAAATCGAACGTGGTTTGATCCGACCTGATCTTGAAACGTTTGTTAGTATGACGTTTGCATTGCAAGTACCTCCATCATTTCTAACTGAAAAACCGCATCTGGCAAATCGCATTGAAATGTCTTCGTGTCATTTTCGATCACTAAGGTCGACATCACAAGCTTTACGTCGTCAAAGTGCTCGCAATGGAGATTTAAGTATCGACTTTGTTGAGTTACTTGAATCAAAAGGCCTGGTGTTTCCGAACGAAGAGGCAAGCAACTTCAGTGCTTCTTCTGATACCAATGAAGAAATTGAAAAAACAGCAAATGACCTGAGACGTCATTGGGGTATGGGGTCTGGGCCGATTCCCGATATTATTAAATTGGTTGAAAGTAAAGGGATAATAGTACTACCTCTGCATACTACATGTAACAAAGTTGATGCTTATTCTACATGGAGGGATCGCAGACCTTGTATGCT
>CAMYKS010000020.1 GCA_947259115.1 uncultured Desulfobulbaceae bacterium
CTTTTTTTAAGGGTACGTTCGCTCGCTGTTCGTGCTCAAGGATTCACGGAGCGTAAAAATTACGCTTTTTTTGAGCCGCCGCAGGATGCGAGTTTCGTAATTTAAGCAAGCGATCGGTAGAATTGATCTTATTTTCAACCAGCGCTGGAAATTACCTTTATCTGAGACTTCTTAAGAGCTACATTTTCTATTGAAACAACCACATCCACAACTTGATTATACACATCCCGCGTCATTTCATTAATAATTTGTAGTTCTTCACGGCTTAGGGTTTTGTATCTTTCAAGAGCACTGATCATTATTCCGGGTTTTTCAAGTTTGAAGCTCGTATTCGGTTTGATGGGAATTCTGTTAAAGGTCGGCGTCAATAAAATTTCATCAAATCTGATATTGAGGAACTCGGCCAAATACTGCATGACCGACTCGGTCCGTTTTATTAAATCTTCAAATGTAATGATACAGACCCGGTCACCGTATCGCTTCTTGTTTTGCACCATACTTTTAGCACTGTCAAGCCACTGGGCCAATGCCTGTTTGATATCTCCATACTTTTTCAACTTGTGTCTGGTTGCAGAAGGAAACCAGTTTTGGGGATCTCGAACTATAGATATCAGCCGACCGTCCGGATAGATATCAAAAAACGACTTCACGTTATTCTTCATCATTGTTAGTCTTGGTGTGAAAGCGGTAACGATTTTTTTTTGTCCAAGACGATTCTGATTGTTTATCCAGGCGCCAAAATAGGAAGTCATATATGCATCAAACACAGAGCGCCGGGTTTTGGTTTCCACTGAATTCAGATATTTCAAAAAAATCTTGCGCTGCAGGGGAGGCAAAAAGGTGAAAAGAAACGTTTCCTTGTACTTCTCCATTTTTTTATAACCGTGTCGAAGGTGCTCTACAACGATATCTTCAAAAAGAATCTCGAACCATTGTTCAGGACTGTCGTTGAGATCAATTTCAGGCCAATTATATTTCTTGGGATACCCGACTTTCAATTCGTGCGGATGCGCATGCACCTCAGGATGACCATCAAAAAGCTGACTCAGCATAGATCCACCTGAACGCTGGATCTGTGAAATCAGGACCAGAGGCTCGGTAATCGGCTGCACATTTTCCAGGTAGGCTTGATAAGGATAGTTCAAATGCAATCTGTTTCCCTTCAATTTTATGAGATACCAGTGCTCTGGGTCAAAAAGTGCGGCTAATGGGTGACTTGTTACTGGAAACTTTCAGCTTCCTTTAATAATGTCTGGTAATCATCATTTGTCATTTCTGCAATAATTTGCGCTTGGTCTCTGGACAAATTCGGATAATCAACACTATGACGTTTTGCACCCCCGACCGCCTTCATTTTGAAACCGCTGTCAGCCGGAATCGGATGACCATTAGATGTTTGTATTAATAGGACAGGGTCATACGGTATCCCTAAATATTGAGCTAAATGCTGCATAACCTGTTCAGGTTTGTTGACCAGATTTTCAAATCTTATAAGGCAAGTGCGATCAGCAAAGCGAGATTTGGCCCAAAGCGCTGCATGAAGGCTTTCCTTCCAGCGCATCACAGAATATTTGACATCCGCAAACTTTTCCGGATCCGCTTGCAAGACAGAATTACACCAGTCATACGGATTTTCAACGAGAGAAATTAATCTGCCGTCCGGATAAGTATTTAAATAACTTTCCATGTATTCTTGCAGCGCCTCCCCCCCGGGTGCCAACACGGTAAAAAATTTCTTGTGCTGGCTGTGATTTTGGTAATTTAACCAGGCCCCAAAGCAGGAGGTCATATAGGCATCAAACAAATCACGCGGCTTTATCTTTTTGATGGTGTTTAAATACTTTAAAAAAATCTTTTTTTGCAGCAAAGGGAGAAACACAAACGGCAATTCCCCATTATGTTTTGTATCCGCCTTGAATTTATGCGGTATATTGGGGGGACTTAAATAATCAAACAAAATTTCATTGCTCCGCTGTGGATCATCTTTAGGGTCGATTTCTATCAATGGAATTTTGGCAGGAATTCCTTGCAATAATTCATCCGGATAAGCATAGATCTCGGGATGCCCATCGAAAAGTCTATTGAGCACTGTTCCTCCGGAGTGCGGGATCTGAGAAATCAATACCGGAGGAGTCGTGATCGGAGATATGTGCTCCAGGCAAGTCTGGAAAAGCGCTTTTAAACTCGCTTCCTCTTCGTTGCAATATTCTTTGATCAGCCTGGTTCTTGATTTGTCCTTAAGGCGGTCAACCAATTGCTTCAGCTTTTCTTCGGTAATCAGGGACTTTATCAGCCGTTTACCCAGTTTGTTCTTGGTATCCATTTTTCGGATAGTATTATAATACATCTGCCATGTCCTTTTTTTTACACCCTTTAATTATATTACCGATTCGCGGCTGTTTTTTCCTGCCTCGGGGCGGGTGTGAGGTTGCCCATAGCTCCTCTGCTTTGGGTGTTCACCTGTAGTACAATCCATGATAAACTGTTGGGATAAATTTTGCGACTTTGGTTTTGCTGAAAGAAACACCTGACGTGTCTGCTATTAAAGAAACTACGGCCTGTTTGAGTTCATTTTCATTATGGATCGTCCAACAGGTTAGATGTAATCTCTTTTTCAGCACGCGCCGAAAATTATGACAGCTATATTAAACAAACCCAAATCCTGGCACGCAGACAACCTATAATTTATACCCGGCCAGGGTGTCAATCAAAAATCCCCCCGCTCTTCCTGGTCCCCTACGAAGCATTGTTTAGGCTATGACCTTCGAATTACCAGCGGCGAAATGAAAGAGGTTAAGCGGGGTTCCCTACTCGCACCAGGTGATGATTTAAAGGAATCTATTAAAAACAGATTAAAGGGGGTTGACTGTGTTAAACCAACCTGACCCCCGTTACGTGTTATATAATCGATCATCAAGAGTTTGTGACCTGCATGTCTAATTTTTTTCTGGTATTGCGCAGAAAAACAAGAGATTTTTCATGGCCTTGTCTTAAATCTAAATCAATTTAATTTTGTCTTTTGGGCTGATTTTTTTTGCCGGCAATTAAAATTTCAGCTTTTATATAATTTAAAAATATGCGATGTTTCATGTTGTAATTATCATGAAAATAAGGGTGGGGAGGGCTTTGCCTATAGAGCATAAGGCTTATTTTATGCCAAAATTGTACTCGGTTATTCACGAATTTTTTATAACAATTAACTCAAGGGATAAAGAGGATATAAAAATATAATGCAAGAAAGAACAGCGTTAGGTTCAAAAAGCCGATATGAAGACAGATGGACTGAAGCATTTGAAAAAATTGAAAATGAAATTGTTCAGAATAAAAAAAATCTAACCGAGGCAATAGAAACTTATCAAAAAGATAAGCTGCGTCAAAGTGCCGACAATGTATTTTCACGCAATTTATATAAAGAGATAGG
The DNA here is from genome assembly GCA_947259115.1 of uncultured Desulfobulbaceae bacterium. Classification (GTDB taxonomy): domain Bacteria; phylum Desulfobacterota; class Desulfobulbia; order Desulfobulbales; family BM004; genus BM004. The sequence continues at coordinate 3,422 of CAMYKS010000020.1, forward strand.
TCTTGTTTCAAATCCGAACCAGACACCATCGAAACGCCTTGTTGTAAAAAATGGTAATTACGCAATTGCTTCCGTTGATACTACCTTTAACGGTGATTTTTTAAACGTCTTGGTTAAAATCATTAACGAAAAAAGGGAGCAAATTGATTATATTGTCGAACTTGGCAGCGGCATTGGAAGACATATCTTCGCCCTTGCAGATAGGCTTATACCGAGTCAAAAACAAATTGAGTACTTTTCATGCGAGTATACAGATTCCGGACAGGAAGCTTGCAAAAAATTGCTCAAATACAGCAATGAACAAAAGATACATGTAGAATATTTTGATTATATGAATCCGGACCTGTCCTTCCTTCCCAAGAAAAAAAATTATCTATTTTTCACTTTCCATTCAATTGAACAAATTCCAGAGTTGAAAAGAGCTGTTATTGATGAAATCTTAAAAATTTCGGATAATTGTGTTTGTTTGCATGCAGAACCTGTCGGCTGGCAGTACAATAAAGATCTAATCAAATATCGTGAGGAAACACAAGCCGGTGCATGGAAACAAAATCAACCATTTCCAAAGCAGAAGTTATCCAAGTTGAACCGACGCTTGTTTAAAAGATATGGTTTGAGTTTCATGAAAATGAGTCATAGATATGGAATTGAACTGGATAAAACCGATATTGATAAACCGGATAAGGTGTCCGAAAATGCAGCTAAACAATCTTTAGAAAGAGACTATAATACCAACCTGATTCCCCTGTTAAAAACGATTGAAAGTGATGGTCTTATAAAAATTGATTCTGAGATGGCAAACATATATGGTAAAAAACCATTTAATCCAACAACTATAATTACTTGGCATAAATTGAACAGCTGATATCTCCCCCCTTCGTCAAAACCTTCTTTTATGGCGGGCCGAAAAACACATAAAGATGCAACCCAAAGCCAAGCCTGGACCTTCAGCTTAGCTGATGGTTTAAGGGATTAAGTAAATATTTTGTAAGCAGAATGCAAATGGCTCAATCTTTTTTTTTCATTTCCTGGGCAATATTTATGCCCACCAGCCTGGCCACCAGGACAGCAAGGTAAACCTGGCCGCTAATCGCCTGGGTCATGACCAAGGCCTTGGCTTCCCTTGAGGCCGGGACGATGTCGCCGTATCCAAGTGTTGTCATGGTCACAAAGCTGAAATAATTAAACGCAGTAAGGTCCAGTTCAGGAAGGCCGGCAGGATGAGTGAAAGAACCCGGCTGCAGATGTTCCAATAATGTATATCCGTATGCCCACATCAAGCCCATTAAAAGATAAACCACCAGGGCTCCAAAAATCACTTCCCTGTTAATTTCATCCTGTCTGAAAAAATGCTCGAGAAACAGGATGATCATGTAGAGCAGGAAAAGCATGCCGAAAAGGTTCTTCACATGTTCGAATCCGCCGATGTCTATAAAATGTGCGGCCCACATAATGGTAAAGGTGGGCAGGGCGAGCAGGGCGGCAATGATGGAGTGGTGTTTTCTGAAACTGACTGCAAAGAGGCAGGACAAAAAAAGAAAGGACAATAATATCTCTACCATGAACCGGATATTGACGAAATTACCTATCAGGGGAAAAAAGAGTATTACCCCGAACAGCGCCAGCAGCATGATCAGGAATCTGTTCTCCTGATAAAAACGGATATTGGGGTTGACAGATTTGTAATCCATGTCGGATTGTTGAAAACTTTATAGAGTTATCCCCTGGCGCTAATACTTGGGAGCAATACCGTTATAATATTCTGCAAAATTTTGAAACCAGAGTTTGTGTTCTTCATTATCTTCGTAAAACACATATTTGCCTAGGGCTCGTTGGGCGGTTACCAGGTCTGCCAGGAACCCATAGACTGCGTTGGTAGCACGCAGGTCATCGGTCAGAGCCCGGCTCTGTGCATCCAGTAAGCTGATTATGGGCAGGACCCCACGTTCGTAGGAATCAGTCACCAGTTCGAGATTCTTATTGGAGGCCTGTGCCGCGTCCCGCGATAACGAAATGCTTGGATACGAGGCCCGGATCAGATTAACGGCATTGAGAATGCGCCGTTCGATACGTTCGGCAGTGGCTGAACGTTCAAGGATAAGGCCCTGCAGCTCTTCCTGCGTCCTTCGCTTGGTTGCCGACTTGCCCCCTCCCTGAAATAATGGAAATCTGGCAAAAACACCCACCTGCCAGGTGGTGTCATCCAGCACCGGCGAGTCATCCCGCTGTCCTTCACCATCCTCGGCGATAAGTTCATTGGCCTCACCCTCGACGGAAAAATCAGGCAGCCAGAAGGCCCTTTTTGCCGAGAGAACAATCCTTTCCTGGGCCCTGATCAATTCAGCCAACCCCTGCAGTTCAGGAGATGTCTCCAGGCCGTCCATTACCAGGTAATCACTGAATATATTGATCTGCTTCTGGTTATTCAGATAGTCAAATAAATCCTGGGTCGGTACGATCTGCAGGGGATCTTTATAGGAGAGCTCCTGGGCAATAAATACCTCGCGTAATGGCCTGTTCAGTATCCTGTTCAGTTCGTTTATTGCGTTAAAGGTATCTGACTCCGACTGCAGCACAGACTGTCTGCTGTTAGCGATCTGGCTCTCCCAACGATAGAGTTCCTCAGGCCCGGCGACACCGATATTGACCCGCAGCCTGGCCCGTTCAAGGTTGGCCCTGGTTAATTTCAGGTTGCTTTTCTGGATATGTTCAAATGTTTTTGAGCGCAGATAATTCAGGTAGGCATTGCCTGCTGCGGCAGCAATATCAAGACGCACGGTATTTCGTTTTTCCTCCCGGGAAAGCTGGGCAAACTGCTGGACAGAATAGTTGGTCATTGCATCATCGGAATAGATGAGCTGCGATACGGAGGCTGTGCCGCTGAGCGCCCGCTCCGGCGTCAGGCCACCGCCGGTCTGGGCCCTCTCTTCGTCAATAACCGTGCCGGATGCCCCCAGGCCGACTTGCGGCAGTAATACAGAACGGGCCTCCAGGACCTGTTCGGCACCGGCAGCGACCTCCCTCTGCGCCACCGCCAGATCAAGGTTGGCATCAATCGCTTCCAGGACAGCCTGGTCAAGGGTAAGAACCCGCGGGATATCGGTGCGGTCCTCAAAAAGAAGGTCAGCTTCGGTCAGTATATACCAGTTCGGATATACCCCCACCGCACGGGCAGTCCGCATGTTTATGGTTGGCTGCCTGTCGACAATGAAGCTGGTATTTAGGGCTTCCGGTTTTTCACCGCGCATCATGTCATGGACCAGCAGGGCAACGCTCCTGGAAAGATGCAGTAACGTTGTTTTGGGAGTGTATGTTGCCAAAATTCCCTGCTCAACCTCACTCATGCCCAGATAGGAATAGCTGGGCAAACCTTTCTGGATCAGTCCGTCAATGAGTTTCTGGAAGTCGCTTTGGCCAATGCGCAGCAGCGGTGTTACAAGGACGCCGTCGGTCTGTTCCGGGATCTTTGGCAGAATTTCTGCAATAGAAGTGTCGACCATGATAACGTACAGGTCAACCTTGTTATCATCGGCAACCTGGTGAGCGCCGGTCAGTATCTGTGGAATTGCCTCAACTACAAACCGGTCTGCCAGGAGTGTCATATGCTTTAAGTCAACAATCGACTTGAAAGACCTGAGCTCGTTCTCTATGCGTTTGAGCCTGTCAATGGAGCTGAGATTTTTTACAGTGCTGTGGCCATCCTTGATCGGTGCGCCCTGCAGTTTTGCATCAATGAGCATGGGTGCGATAACCGGTTTTTTCAGGTTCTGCCTTTGGGCCGCCCGGTGCGAGCCGACGTATCCCAGGGTGATGATCATGTCAACATCCGGATCATCCAGCAGCCTGTCAAGCGCCGCATCAATCCCTTCAACACTCCAGTTGCCATGGATAAAATATTTTTCAGGAAAGCTGATATCATATTCAGCCTCATTCAACGAGATGGTTTCCTGCTTCATGAAATCCACTGCTTCAGTGAACCGCATCCAGGGCCCATCCTGGATGATGCCGATGCGGGCAGAGGGTTTCTGGGCAAAGGCTGAGCCGGTGAGGAGAAGTAGGATGATAAATGCAAATCTGATTGACCTGGTTTTCATGGATAAGCTCCGGGTATAGTTAAAGGGTCCAAGGATTCAAGGGTTCTAGGGTTCAAGTGATTATTTTTTACACTCAAGTGACTTGATGAGAGCTTTTAGCATTCTTTCAACTTCTGAGATTTTTTCTAACAAAACATCTTTTCTCTCAACATCTATATAGGATAAGTCTCCAGATAGTAAAGTTTGCGTTTCAAGTTCACAGTTCGATCCATAAGCAATGTAGAGTGACCTAATATAGTCTGGGGTTGTTCTTCTTCCATACCCTTCAGAGATATTTGAGGGAATTGAGACAGCGGCTCGCCTGATTTGGGAAGTTAAACCGAATTTTTCTTCATTTGGGAAATTTTTCGATACACGATAGATGTCCAGGCAAAGCTGATACGCCTTTTGCCACACCTTCAGTTCTTTAAAATTCTTCAGCATTCTTTCTTTCTCTATGTTTTTTCACTCGACCCCTCGACCCCTTGTGTCAATCGTCGGCAGTTTTGTATGCCGACAATCCTTGAACCCTAGGAACCTGCAGTTATATATTTTCCCCTCGACCCCTTGGATTCTTGCCCCCTTGCAGTTTTATCTTTTCACCCTTGAACCCTCGGCCCCTCGAATCCTTGAACCCTGCAGCTATTTAACCTTAAAAAATATCGCATACAGCACCGGTACGAAGATCAGGGTAAGAACGGTTGCAAAGCCAAGCCCGAACATGATGGTCACTGCCATGGACACGAAAAAAGCGTCCTTAAGCAGTGGGATCATGCCGAGGATGGTGGTGGCTGCGGCCATGGATACAGGGATCAGCCTGCTTACCCCTGAATCGGCGATGGCCTGCACACCCGGTTTGCCGCTGGCCATTTCAATATCGATCTGGTCGATCAGCACAATGGCATTCTTGATCAGCATGCCGGCCAGGCTCATGAGTCCCAGGAGCGCCATGAATCCGAACGGCTGGTTAAAGGCCAGCAGACCGACGGTGACGCCGATCAAGGCCAGCGGAACGGTGAGCCAGATGACTAATGTCTTTTTAACGGAGTTGAAAAGCATCAGGACAATGAGCACCATGAGCCCGAAAAAAATAGGGATGGTTTTGCCCAGGGATGCTTTGGAGCGGGCCGAATCCTCGACCTCGCCGCCCCAGGCAATGTAGTAGCCCGGTTTGCCCTTCAGCAGTATCTGGTCGTTTTCTTTGACAGGAATAGTGGCAGCCGTCCATTCTTCAGGCTGCACATCGTGGCCGATCTTCTGGGCCACATCTGCGCCAAGCGCCTGCTCTATCTTCGGCTTGACGCGGGTCAGCATTTCGCTGGGCAGGCCGGTTTTTACGTCGGCATGTAATTTGAGCATGGTGGTCCGGTCGCGCCGCCAGATGTGAGCATTCTCGAATTCGGTTTCAAAACCGTTGACCACCTGGCCGATGGAAATCATCTGCTGGGCCGCCGGACTCCATACCTGGATGGAGTCCAGGCTGTCAAAGTTATTTCGTTCCGCTGCCGGCGCCCTGGCAATAATGGGCAGCAGTTCATCTCCTTCCCGGTAGACGCCGGCCGGCGTACCTTCCACCGCCGACTGGATAGCCTGAGCCAGGTCCGGGCGGGTAATGCCGGCCTCCCGGGCCTGGTTTTCAGACATCTGCGGGCGCAGCACCTTGACCTTGTTGCGCCATTCGTTGCGCACGCCCTTGGCTACCGGATCAGCTTGGATGATCTCCTCTGCTTTGGCCGCCAGCCGCCGCACCTCATCATGGTCCGGCCCGCTGATCCTGAGCTGGATCTTGCCACCGCTGCTCGGGCCGAGAATAAAGGGCCTGGTGTTCACAGTGGCCATTGGGAACATCTCTTCCATATCATAGAGCACCTCATTCAACAGCAGCGGGATTTTCTTGTAGTCATTAACCGACACCAGCATCTGTGCATAACTTGCGTAGGGAGATTCCGGCGTATAGGTCAGCAGGAATCGGATCTGGCTGCCGCCGATAAGGGTTGCCACATGGCTGATATCTTCACTTTCCAGCAGGGCGGTCTCAGCCTTTTCCAGCTGCCTGGCAGTGGAGTCTATATCGGTCCCTTCCGGAAACCAGAAATTGAGCATGAACTGAGCCCGGGTGGAGTCCGGGAAGAAGCTCTGCTTGACCGAGCCAAAGCCTACCAGGGACCCGATGAACATGGCGAGAACCGCCACCACCGTAATCCAGCGCATTTTTATGCACAGGGTAAGGAAGGAGCGGTACACCCGGTAAATTTTACCTCCATAGGGGTCTTTCTGGGGTGCATCATCTTGAGCCGGTTTTTTCTGCTTGAGAAAGGCCTTGCATAAAAGCGGGGTGCTGGTAACTGCTGTCACCCAGCTCAAGGTCAGGGAGATCAGGATCACGGAAAACAGGGTGCGGCAGTATTCACCGGTGGAATCCTGAGAAGTGCCGATGGAGGCAAAGGCGGTCACCGCCACAACGGTGGCGCCCAGTAATGGTACAGCGGTCTGGCCAACGATCTCCTTGGCAGCGGTAAGCGCATCAATACCCTGCTCCATCTTGACCCGCATGCCGTCTACCACCACAATGGCATTATCAACCAGCATACCCAGGGCAATAACCAGGGCGCCCAGGGATATCCTTTCCAGGGTGACGTCCCACATGTCCATGAATATAAAGGTGCCCATGATGGTAATAAACAGGACGGCACCAATGATCAGGCCGCTGCGTAAACCCATAAAAAGAAGCAGTACTACAACGACAATGGCGACAGCCTCACCGAGGTTGATCAGGAAGCCGTTAATGGCGGTTATAACAGCATCGGTCTGCATGGAGATGACCTGCATTTCCATGCCGAGCGGGATCTGGTTTTGCAGTTCTTTGAATTTTTTCTTGAGTGATTCACCCATGGTGATGACGTTGCCGCCCTGTACCGTTGAGATGGCCAGGCCAAGCGCCGGCTCCTTGTCAAACCGTAGGTACGTCCTGGCCGGTTCCTGGTAGCCGCGTGCTATGTCGGCCACGTCGCGCAGGTAGATGAGACTGCCGGAGCTATTGTCGCGGCTGCTGATCAGCAAATCGCCGAATTGCTGCTCCGACTTGAATTCACCGGTCGGATTGACGGCAATGTATTCCGTGCCAAGGGTAATGCTGCCGGACGACACGGGCAGGTTTTTGGCGGCCAGGGAATTGTAGATGTCCTGCTGTGAAATGCCCAGTTCCGCCATCTTTTCACGCCGCATCTCAATATTGACGACCTCGGGCTGGTTGCCGTAAAAGACGATCTTTTTAACATCCTTGGCCAACAGCAGCTCGCGCTGCAGGAACTTGGCATAGTCGTAGAGTTCCTTGTACGAATATCCTTTGCCGGTGATTGCCACGTAGATGCCGTACACATCACCGAAATCGTCGTTTACCATTGATGGGCCGGCGCCCGGCGGCAGCTGGCTCTGGGCGTCATTTACCTTGCGGCGCAGTTCGTCCCACACCTGGGGCAACAAATACTTGTCGTACTTATCCTTGATGGTTACCTTGACCTGGGACATTCCCCTGGAAGAGCGGGATTCGACAAATTTGAGCTGGCCGAGCTGCTGGGCCGCCTTTTCAATGACATTGGTCACCTCCTCTTCCACCTCGGCTGCTGATGCTCCGGGATAAGGAGTCATTATCGCCGCCTCCTTGATGGTGAACTCGGGGTCCTCCAGCCAGCTCAGGCTGAAAAAGGACTTGGCCCCGACAATCACCATGAGGATGGTCAGTACCCAGGTGATGGTGCTCTTCTTGATGCTGAGCTCAGCGATATTCATTTGCTGGATCCTCCCGCTTCGCCCAGCGGCCTGACCTTCATGCCTTCCTGCAGCATGTTCACCGCCGTTACGGCAATCTGCTCACCTACCTCAAGGCCGGCAATAATCTCAATGGCAGCAGAGCCGCTCAGTTCGCCGGTTCTTACCTTGCGTTGTGTAACAGCCATATTGTCAGGCTGGTATACCCAGACACTGGGATCATTGTCATAGTCAGGCAGAACTGCAATGGCTGGAATTGTTATCTTGCCTGGATTGCTGTCATCAGTATATTTATTGGCAATTACCGTGGCGGTCATGCCGGGCAGGATATTGATTCCAGTTGGCTGATCCATGAGCAGGGTAACCTGGTAGGTCTGGGTTTGAGGATCAGCTTCAGTGGAATATTCTTTTAGCGACAGGGGGAACTGCTGCCCCGGTGCCGTTGCAAAAGTTGCATGGGCCACGGTTTCATTCAAACGTTTTTCTTTTTCTACCCGTGATATCATATTTTCCGGGACATTGACCAGGATTTCGACCTGGGAAATGTCCTGCAGGCTGACAATCGGTTCCTTGGCCTGGACATCCTGGAAATTCTCCACATACTTTTTGGCAACAACCCCGGCAAAGGATGCCCGCAGATAGGTATCGTCCAGGGTGTCCTTTGCCTCCTTGAGATACGCCTTGGACATGTCATGCTGGCTCTTATACTTGTCAAAATCCGCCTTGGACACCTGGTTCTTGGCATATAAATCCTTGTAGCGCAGAAACTGCTGCTCGGCTTCCAGGGCCTTGGCTTTGGCCTTGTCGATTTCCGTTTCAAAATCACGCGGCCGTATGCGGGCCAGCACCTGTCCTTTCTTGACCCGTTGTCCTTCTTCAACCGGCAGGCTAATAAGCGGACCGGCAACCTGAAAGGCTAGGTCAACCCGTTGGTCGGCCCTGACCTTGCCGGGGAATTCACGCTGTATCTCTTCACCACCGGCCATTGACACAGTCATGATCTTGACCGGCCTGACAACTTCCTTTTTAACCACCTCTTCCTTTTTCTTGTTGCAGCCGCTGATCGAAAATGCCAGCGAAAAAACCATAAAAACTGCTGAAGCTGAAAGGATAAAAGAGAAAAGGGGAGAGCTTGATCTTGAGAAAAGTTTCATTGCATGCCTCGTTTATGTTTAATGATTCGAAACTAAAAAAACTATCTCAGCTATGTAAGATGTATATTTACCCAAAGACGATTCAATAATTGTTATCATAAATGGTTTTTAAAATCCACATATTGCGTATCCGATTTTTTTTATGAATAATTCCTGTCGATAAAAATTTGTTAAATAATTTTAGATAATAATCCCTGCATATAAAAAACCCGTTGCTGAAAAGAAAAGAGATGTTACATTTTTTTGTATTCGATATACAGGAAGGACAGAACCCAAAATTACGAAAACCAACAGTTAAACAAATCTCGCTCTTATTTATGGATCCAGTCTGGATAACCAGCAACGATTACTGCAGAAAAACATGATAGACAGAACCATTTCCTGATGCATATAAGGCAGCGGGTTTCTGGAGCGGTATAGTATTTTCTAAACCTGGAAGATAGCACGGGAGAACGAACCTATGGCAGTTACATATGAAGCATGCGATTTTGCGATCTATGGAGTTCTCGGAGATTTGTCCAGGAGAAAACTGCTGCCTTCAATTTATCAACTGGATAAGGCCGGCCTGCTTCATCCCGATACCAGGGTGATCGGTGTTGCCCGCCATGACTTGAGCCAGGAGGCTTTCGCCGATATAGTAAAAGAAAGTCTTGAAACATTTGTCAAGGAAGCGCTGGACCCCGACGTTGTCAAAAGGCTTCTGGGACGCATAGCCTATGTTCTGGTCAATCTTGATAAGCCGGAGGATTATAAGAGGTTAGTGGAAAATACTGATGGGGGGAAACGTGTCCTGGTGAACTACTTCTCAGTGGCGCCTTACCTCTTTGATGATATCTGCAAAGGGCTTGACTCTGCCGGTCTCATCACCGCTGAAGCCAGGGTCATCCTGGAGAAACCCATCGGCAGGAATCTGGAATCATCCAGGGAAATTAATGACAGCGTGGCCAGGGTTTTCAAGGAAAGCCAGGTGTACCGCATAGATCATTACCTTGGCAAAGAGACTGTCATGAACCTGCTGGCACTGCGATTTGCCAATTCAATTTTTACGACGAACTGGGACCATAATACCATTGATCATGTCCAGATCACAGTCGCTGAAGATGTGGGTATTGAGCGGCGTTGGGGTTATTTTGACGGGTCGGGACAGCTCCGGGATATGGTGCAGAATCACCTGATGCAGATTTTGACCCTGGTAGCCATGGAGCCTCCGGTCAATATGCTTGGCGACAGTATCCGTAATGAAAAACTCAAAGTCCTCAAGGCACTTCGACCTATAACCAGTGACAATGTGGATGATGTTGCAGTCAGAGGACAATATGCTGCCGGCTTCATAAAAGGAAATTCCGTCCCCGGCTATCATGGGGAAGAGGGAGGCAATCCAAAGTCTGCAACAGAGACATTCGTGGCACTGCGGGTGGATATTGATAACTGGCGCTGGGCAGGAGTTCCTTTTTATCTCCGCACAGGAAAGAGAATGGCAACCAAGCGCTCCGAGATTGTTATAAATTTCAAGCGGCTGCCCCACAATATTTTTAAAGAGAGCTATAGGAATCTGCCGCAGAACAAACTCATTATCAAGCTGCAGCCCGATGAAGGGGTGGAGATAGAGATGCTGAACAAAGTTCCCGGCATCGGTGTGGGAATTGAACTGCAGCGAACTTTGCTTGATTTGAGTTTTTCCGAGGCCTTTAAGCAGGATCGCATCCCTAACGCGTATGAACGCCTTATCCTTGAAACCACCACGGGGAATCAGAGCTTGTTTATTCGTCGGGATGAGGTTGAGCAGGCATGGACATGGATTGATTCCATTCAGAATGCCTGGGCCAAAAGCAACGAGGAACCAAAATCCTATGCAGCCGGGACCTGGGGGCCGGTGGCTTCTGTGGCTCTTCTTGCCAGAGACGGACGGGAGTGGGAGGAATAAAAAAAACATTGAATCTCCTCCCGCAGAGCTGGATGCATAAGAAAATGAGCGAAGACTTCGAGCCCCCTAAAATGGGGTGAACTACTTCCTGGTTTGAATATCGAACAAGAAATTTTGAATGATGAAATTACACAACTGGAAAGACTATGTTAGTTCATGGGTTATCTTCTCTAAGGTTCGAGTAACTTTTGGTGAAAAGAAGAAAATGCAGTTGCTGAACTTTTTAACTCCTTCGACATTCTGCGGTTTCTTGTTCGATATTCTGCGATTTGTTTGTTTAATTATCCCGTTCAATTTCTCGCAGCATCGGTTGAACTTATCAAGGTCCACCACTTGGTGGGTTTCGCGACAACCAAGTATCCGAATCAGGAATATTGCATGAAGAATTGCACTTTTTTAGAGTTCAGCAGCCAAACAGCTTTGGTCAAAGAGATTACGGAGCGCATAGCAAATTCACTTAGCGCTGCGATCAGTAAGCGGGGATGCGCGAGCCTCGCTGTTTCAGGCGGCACGACCCCGATGCCGATGTTTGAGGCCTTGTCACGTGTTGACCTGGACTGGGATAAGGTTGTTGTCTCACTGGTCGATGAACGGTGGGTTGATGTGTCTGACAAGGACTCCAATGAAAACCTGGTACGAAGGCATCTCCTGAAAAACAGGGCGGCTGCGGCCCGTTTCATAGGCATGAAAACAGCAGCCGTGACTGCTTCTGCAGGTGAAAAAGAGTGTGCCGAGCGCCTCAAACAACACATGCCAATGCCTTATGATGTCATGGTACTGGGGATGGGAGGTGACGGCCATACGGCATCACTTTTTCCTGGTGCGGAAAAACTCCCGGCAGCAGTGGATATGGCTTCCGGCCGTATATGCATGGCAATCGCACCTGCAACAGCTTCCCATGAGCGCATGACATTGACTTTGCCGGCAATCCTGAACGCCGGGGAAATTATTGTCCATATCAGCGGCGCAGAAAAACGAAATGTCTATGAACATGCCATTTCCGAAGGACCTGTGGCAGAGATGCCGATCAGGTATGTTTTGCACCAGGAAAAGGTCCCGGTGACGGTTTACTGGGCTCCGTAATTCACTGGCAGCCGGGGGGCATTAAAATGCTGAAAGCCATCGGAAGCACCTTGCCCCGGATTACGGAACTGGCCCGCCGGGCCGTATCAAATGCTCAACAGAAATAGCCATTGATGAATGATATTAAGTTATTGAATGCTCTTTACGGCATACCCGGCAGGCAAAAATTAGCTGACACCCCTAAAAGGGTAAAAAATAAAACAAAGAGGAGGTTTTTTCTGCTTTTTGCCATTTCACGCTGCCGAGCACCACAGAATCGACCGATAAAGGAGTTTGACCTGTCTGAGCACCCCGCATTAATGGGGTGCGAGTTTTCAAACTCCCGGTCGTTTCGAGGAGTGCAGGGCAGTCCCATTTCATGGGACCAAGTGATTGGCTGCCCTTTTTGGTTCGTTTTTGGGCAAGCAAAAATGAACGTATAATAAATATAAGGTGAATTACTTAAAATCTTCTCAATTATGCTCTTACTTAACCACTTAACAAAGCTTAAACCATCAGCTAAGCTGATAGTTTAAGCGATTAATTAACTGGCACAGCGAGAAACTCCACCAGCCGAACCGGGGGCCGATTCCCCCGTCCTTTCCCTGACTGTGCGAAACGTGCGAGAAAGGTTCATGCCCAACCCATATAAAAATTTTGCATTCAGCAATAAGGCACACATAAGGAAAACATCATGAGAATCCTGACCACACCCCAAATGGAGCGCTGCATCGGGTGCCATTCCTGTTCGTTTGCCTGTGCGCGGCTTGTGCATAAGCGTTTGTCCTGGGACACGGCCGGGATCCGCATCAGGTCATCGGGGGGCCTTTCAACCGGCTTCGAGGCACGTACCTGCCTGGCCTGCGATCCCGCGCCCTGTGCCAAGGTCTGTCCGACCAACGCCTATTCCCAGAGAAAGGGCGGCGGCGTAATGGTGCGCAGGAAGCTCTGCATCCGCTGCGGTGACTGTGCCAGGGCCTGCCCGGTGGACGCGATTTACATCGACGCGGCAGGCGAGCCCTTTGTCTGTATCCACTGCGGTAGATGCGTACCCTACTGTCCCCATGACTGCCTGGAACTCATGAACTCTGCCGGGGGAGAGGCAGAGGCAGGAAAAGAAGCGGCCGATGGAGGGGAGGTGGCGTCATGATCAGGGATCATTTCAGGGTACTCGTGGTCAATCTTTCAAGCGGGCAGAAAAGCATTGCGGCCATCGATGGCCGGGATAAGGTCGCCGGCGGCAGCGGCCTGGCAGCCATGCTTTTTGAAAAATACGGTTTCCTTGACAGGCCCTGGAATGATCCAAGACAGCCGCTCATCTTTGCCATCGGGCCGCTGACCGGATACTTTCCGCTCATGAGCAAGACGGTCTGCGCCTTCAAATCCCCCTACCACGACCAGTACGCCGAAAGCCATGGCGGGGGCCGTTCGGCCATGTCCCTGCGTTTTGCCGACTTTGACGGACTGGTGATCACAGGCAGGGCGAAGTCGGGCTCTGCCCTCATAGTCGGCTCCCGGCATATAGAGATAAAAGACATTCATTACCTCTGGGGTACCGACCTGCACGTCGCGGGAAAGACCCTGCGGCGCATGTTTCCCGGCGCAGGGCACAGGACCATCCTCAGGATAGGCCCGGCAGGGGAACGCCAATCACCCATGGCCTGCATCACAGCTGACACTTACCGCCATTTCGGGCGGCTCGGCGGCGGTGGTGTTATGGGATCCAAGAATCTCAAGGCCATCATGGTCCACGGTGACGCCGCCTTCCCTCTCCCCGAGGGTGGCGAGTATGTAAAGGTCTTTGAAAAGGTCCATGCGGACATGACCTCCACCGGCATGATGAGCAAGTACCATAACCTCGGCACCCCCGGCAATGTTAAAGGGCTGAACGATATCAAGTCGCTGCCGATCAGGAACCTGCAGGCAACTGCAGATCCTGCGGTTGCGGGCATCACCGGTGAGCGCTTCGCCGAGGTCGCGCTCCTTAGAAATGCGGCCTGCGCAGGATGCCCCGTGGGCTGCATCCATATCGGCTTCCAGCGGGAACGATTCCAGGAGGAGAACCGTTATCTCTATCGCCAGATTGCCTATGATTTTGAGCTCATATTTGCCGTTGGCTCCATGCTTGGGATCATGGACTGCTTCGAGGTCCTGAAGCTCATCGATGTGGCCGAGAAGATGGGGCTTGACGTCATATCTCCCGGCGTTTCCCTGGCATGGGCAACAGAGGCCCTCGCCAAGGGTATTATCACAACAAAGGAAACCATCGTACCCCTTGCTTTCGGCAACTCCTCCGTTTACGCGGACGCGCTTCAGTACCTGGCATACGGCACGAACGAATTTTATCAGCTTCTGTCATCCGGCACCTTGAAGGCAGCTGAACGTTACGGGGGCGGTGATTTTGCCTGCGTCCTCGGGCAGGAGATGGCTGGTTATGCCACCGGCAGGGCTTTTTTTGTTTCCCAGGCCCTGGGCCTGCGTCACTCCCACCTTGATGCCGGGGGCTATTCCTATGACCAGAAGCACACCGGCGATAATGTGGAGGATGTAGTGAAATTCCTGGTCGAGGATGAAAAGAAAAGGTGCTTTATCACCTCCATGGTGGCATGCCTGTTTGCACGCGGTGTATACAGGGATGAAGTGCTTGGCAACTGCCTGAAGAGCATAGGTTATGGTGGGCTGGCAGACAATATGGACAGCGTGGCAGGGGAGATCCAGCGGCTGCGGTGGAGGATGCGCGTCGGCTCAGGGTTCAGGCCGGAGAACGTATCCATCCCCAAACGGTTCAGCGAGGTAACGAACCGGAGAGGCCCGGTTGACCGAGATTCCCTCGAAGCACTGAAAGCGGCCTACGGAAAACGCATTCTTGAGCTGGCAAAAGACTCTGGGACGGAGGAAGGAACAGCAGCCCCTTAAATGTGTTGGTCATATTTGGTCATATAAGGAGCCTATGCCTGTTCACAATGAGAATAAGTGAGTACTTTTGACCTGCCTGAGTTTACAGGTTTGCTGGAGCGTTTTTTTTAAAAAATATAGTCCAAATTGGTTGCATAATGAATTGTTTTGAGTATAAATATCAGGTTATAAATCTTTGTTTAAAAAAACCACCACTCAATACAGGTCATGAAGGAGGAGGGAGCGTTATGTCGCACTGGTTGGGAAGTGTTTTTCTGCACAGGCGTTTAGCTGTTCTTTTCGCAGTCTGCCCGATCCTTGTTTTTTTGCCTTTCACTACAGCCATAGCCGGTGGCCTCTATCTCAATGAATTCGGCACCTCGTCCATGGGTACGGCCGGGGCCGGCAGTGCGGCCTATGCCAATGACGCCTCCACTGCCTTTCATAACCCGGCCGGCATGACCAGGATTGAGGGGAGGCAGCTCGGCGGTGCCGCCGGCCTTATAGTGGGTGAAGTGCAGTTTGACCCTGATTCGGATACACCCGTAGATGGCGGTGATGGCGGTGATGCCTTGGGACTGGCCCCGATAGTGGGCTCCCATTATGTGCACTCTGTGTCGGATAAATTCAAGCTCGGCATGAATGTCGGTGCGATCACCGGCGCCGCGCTTGATTATAACAATGACTGGGCCGGCCGCTATTTGAACCAGGAGGTTTCACTGTTGTCGGTCAGCTTTATACCGGCCGCTGCCTATCGGATCAATGAGAAGTTCTCGGTCGGCGGCAGCGTCAATATTACCTACGCCACGCTTGATTATGATATTGCCATTCCGCATCCCCTGCCGGGACAGCCCGATGGCAAGGCCAAGGTTGAAGATGCCGATGACTGGGATGTGGGTTTCAACCTGGGCCTGCTTTTCGAACTGAACGAGGATACCAGACTCGGTGTCATCTACTTTTCAGGGATTGAGCCGACTTTTGATGGTGACGTTAAAATCAATCCAGTCGATCTTAAGGCCAATGCGTCTCTTGAGTTCAATTTCCCGCCAATGGTGCGCGGCTCCATCTACCATAAACTGAACCGGGAATTCGCGCTCCTGGGCACGGTCGGCTGGGAGAAGTGGAGTGATTTTGATGAGATACCAATTTCAGTTGGTGAAAATATTGAAGGAGCAATCCCGACCAAATGGGATGATACCTGGCATGTTTCAGGCGGCATCCACTACATGCCCAATGAGAAATGGATGTTCATGACCGGTTTTGCCTATGATACGAGCCCGGCGGACAAAGCGGACCGCACCCCGGACCTGCCGGTGGACCGTCAGGTGCGGCTGGCACTCGGCACCCAGTACCACTGGAAGGAAAATATTGATCTGGGAGCCGCTGTTGTTTATGCCGACATGGGAGATTCAAGTATAAAGAACGATAAGCTGGTAGGCGACTATAGCAAAAATGACCTGCTTATGATCGCCTTTAATTTTAACTGGAAACTGTAAGTGGTTTATTCGTTAACGATAGAAAAAACTGGATCGGAGTCTCCCTCCGGTAGCTTGCCTCCCGCTTTCGCGGGGATGACGAACCATAAAACATTGTCACTCCGGCGCAGGCGGGAGTCCAGATAACTTAAAGTTAATAATAATCTATAACCTCTTTAATAAAAAGTAATCTGTTTGGATTTCATCTTGAAGATTGAGAATGAGTAAGTCAAAAAAACTGCAGCTGACCGGCAAAATTATCCTGTTAATCATGTGCCTGTTTCTATTAGGCGCCTGTGCAACTGTGCATCCAAATCCGAAACTCGAAGAGGAGCTGGATCTCGCCGATTTTATCGCCAGGAAGCTTAATCCGCCCAGCCGGTCTGATGAAGTATTTTTTGTCATGACCCTGTCAGGCGGCGGCACCCGTGCCGCAGCTTTAGCCTACGGGGTCATGGAGGCGCTCAACCAGGTGGAGATACCGACTGTCTCTCCGCAAAACAATACTTCGGCAATAGATGCTGCAGACCACACATTGCTTAAAGAGATAGATATCATTTCCTCGGTATCAGGCGGCAGTTTCACCTCAGCCTATTACGGGCTTCATGGAGACCGGCTGTTTGAGGACTTCAAGGACCGGTTCCTCTACAGGAATGTCCAGTCTGCTGTGTTCTGGAGGATATTCAACCCGATTAACTGGGGCAAGTTCCTGACAACGGGCTACGGCCGCAGCAATATGGCGGCCGACTACTATGATAAGATCCTGTTTGACCACGCCACGTTTGGGGATTTTCTCAGCACTGGCGGCCCAATGTTGTTGATCCAGGCAACCGACATCATTGACGGCTTTAATTTTACCTTTACTCCGTACTTTTTCACATTGATCTGCTCCGATTTGCGGGGAATCCCGGTGTCCTTTGCAGTCACTGCCTCATCCTCCTTTCCGGGCGCCTTTAACGGCTTGTCTCTGCATAATTATGGCGGTTCCTGTGGTAATGAAGCAGAGCCCTGGGTTTATGAGGCCATTGCAAAAAATGATCCGCTTGACAATTCCTACCAGCTTGCCCGGCGGGAACTTGCCTACCGGAACAGCGAGACAAAAAAATATGTGCATCTCTATGACGGCGGCGTCAGCGACAACCTTGGCCTGCGCAGTCCATTTACTGCCTTATTACAACTGGGCAAGCAGGACAAGTTTGCAGAATTAGGTCTGGCTAATACGAAAAAAGTCATTTTCATTATTGTCAATGCGCAGATCTCCAAGTCCAGGGATAATATAATCCTAAGTCATCTGCCCAATACACCGCGGACCGGCAGATCACTGGGTGCAGCTATGACGACGATCATGAACAGCGGCAACTTTGATACGCTTTTTATGTTCAAGGAATATTTAATGCGGGCTCAGGAGACTGGCACGGCAGCTGAAGTATATGCCATCCACCTGGCTTTTGAGAATCTGGAGGACCCGGATGAGCGGCATTTCTTCGAGAATGTCTCAACTGCACTTGCCTTGCCCGAGGAGACGGTGGAGAAGCTTATTGAAGTAGGCGGCCGGTTGTTGTATAAGAATAATGAATTCCAGCGGCTGGTTAAGGACTTGGGTGGGACTATTCCGGATAGACTGACAATTACCGGAGAGACAGACAGTGATTTATCGGAAATAATGAGATAGGAGTTTTTTGAATAACCAAACAGGAGGAAGCGAGATGAGAAGATTTTTTTTAAGTGTGCTGGTTATCAGTTTCATGCTGACGACCGCCTGTTGGGCTTCCAGCGGGACCTATGATTTCCCGCTGGACAACGGGCTGGCAGCGACTATTCTGGGCACTCCGAAAGACTACAGGGCGGCTGTACCCGAGAAAATAAGGATGCAGCAGAAGAGACTGACCGTATTTCCGGACCGGGTTGTACCGGAGCTCTACTGGTACCAGAAGGGGCTGGAGTACTTCATCGTTAAGCAGAGGGGGCCGGCACCGCTTATTTTCATGCTCGCCGGCACCGGGGCGAGCCATAATTCAGCCAAGAACCAGGCCATGGCCAGGGCCTTTTACCAGGCCGGCTTCCACGTGGTCAGCATCCCTTCCCCCACCCACCCGAATTTTATCGTCACCGCCTCATCCACCATGGTGCCGGGCAAGCTTGAAGATGATGCCAGGGATATTTACCGGGTTATGCAGATGATCATACAGAAGGCCGGCAATAGGCTGCAGGTGACGGACTACTACCTGACCGGCTACAGCCTGGGCGGTACCCAGTCTGCCTATGTGAGCAAGCTTGACGAGGAGATGAAGGTTTTTTGCTTCAAGAAGGTACTGATGATCAACCCCTCGGTGAGCCTGTTTAATTCCGTAGAGATCATCGACGACATGCTGGAGAATAACATTCCTGGGGGAATACAAAACTTCCAGGCCTTCTGGAATGATATGTTCAAGAGGTTTTCCGATGCCTATGAAGCCTCCGACTCGGTGGTCTTCGGGCCGGAATTTCTCTACAAGGCTTATAAGAAAAGGGTCTTAGAGGAGGGACTTGAACCGGATAATACAATGATGTCAGCGCTCATCGGTTTTGCCTTCCGCATCTCTTCAATGAGTATGGTGTTCACCTCTGACGTCATGAGTAATTCAGGGGTCATCAAGCCCAGGAATTTGGAACTGTCCAGAAATGAAAGCATGAGCGATTATTCCAAGGTAACGGGCGGCATGCGGTTTATTAACTATTTCGACGAGATACTCTATCCCTATTACAAGGCCAGGGAGCCCGGGCTTTCGAGGCAGGAGATGCTTGATGGACTGGGCTTGAAGAATATTGAAAGCTATCTGCGCAACGCTACAAAGATCAGTATGGTAACCAATGAGGATGACTTCATTCTTGCTCCTGGAGAGATCGATTTCCTGCGCCGGGTTTTTCAGGACAGGGGGACAGTCTTTCCCAAGGGTGGCCATTGCGGCAACATGGATTTTACACCCAATGTCGCAAACATGATCAATTACTTTACAAATTAACGAGAAAGGACAGGAGCAATGAAAATGCACAGATATATATATTCGACACTGCAGGTACTGATTCTGGTTGTTCTTGCTTTTATGTTCACCGGCTGCGGCTCCAAGCAGGCAACCACTGATCTTCAAGTAGAACCAGCCACGCGGCAATTTAACCCGGAAGAAAGAGAATATGTCCTGGACAAGGTATATGACCCGCTTGAAGGGTTCAACCGACGGATGTACAGGTTCAATTACCATTTTGACCGCTTTATTTTCCTGCCCATAGTAAAGGCATACTCTTTCATCCTGCCTGATTTTGCAGAAGACGGCGTGTCCAACTTCTTCAACAACGTGCGGGAGATAAAAAACTTTTACAACAGCGTTCTGCAGTGGCAGGGCGAGTCATCGGTGAATACCGTTGCCCGCTTCGGCATCAACACCACCATAGGCATTCTCGGCGTCTGGGATCCGGCAACCAGGATGGGCATACAAAGGCATCCCGAGGATTTCGGCCAGACCCTGGGTCACTGGGGAGTGGGCAATGGTCCGTTTATAGTGTGGCCGATCTTCGGGCCCTCTAACCTGCGTGATACAGCCGGGCTGGTCACCGATGCCATTGTCATGGACGCGATCATCTACGACGGTATCCTGGATGATGGGATGGGATACTCATCTAACACCAGGGATCAGGTTAAGCTCTACGCCACAATCTTCAATGCCATTGACACACGGCACCGCACCGGTTTCCGCTATCACGGTTCCGGGTCGCCGTTTGAGTATGAGCTGATCAAGCTGTTTTATACTGAGAAGCGTAATCTGGATATCAATAAACATTAAGACAGTGATGTGTTGAGGAGGCAAACCATGAAGAGTGTAAAGATCGTGCTTGTTTGTTGTGCGCTGGCGTTGCTGGTTCCACTTGTCGCCCAGGCGCAGGACCCTATTGTCTATCCAAGCAAGGGCCAGTCCAACGAGCAGATGGAAAAGGATAAGTTTGAATGCTATAACTGGGCCAAGCAGCAGTCCGGTTTTGATCCCATGCAGGTACCCACCGCTACATCCGCCCCACCGCCGCAACAGTCCGAGGGGCCGGGAGTTGTTGGTGGTGCTGCCCGCGGCGGGTTGGGCGGCCTGGCGATCGGTGCCATCGCCGGTGATGCGGGCAAGGGCGCAGCCATAGGTGCTGCTGCCGGCGGTCTGTTCGGCGGCATGAAGAGCAATAGCAGCCGCAGTCAAAATGAGCAGCAGCAGCAGCAGTGGGCCAATCAGCAGACGGCCAATTATGCAAACCAGCGCAATAACTACAACCGTGCCTACGGCGCCTGTCTTGGGGGCCGGGGTTACACGGTAAACTAAAGGGAGGGAGTACCATGAAAAGCACAAGCAAAATGCGGACTGGAATGTGCGGCCTTGTAATGCTTTTGATATGCGCCGTTCCCTATACAGTTGTTGCCGGTTCCTTTGACGGTTCAAAAACCCTGCTCTGCGCACCGCAGAGTGCGGTGGAATGCGGGCCGGACGGCGGTTGCCAACAGGTCAGCCCGACCAGTGTCAACCTGCCTGATTTTTTCCAGATTAACTTCAAGGAAAAAATTATCACCAGGGTCAGCGGCAGTGAAAAACACCAGGGCAGCAAGATTGATAATATGGAAGTCCTGGACAGCAAGCTGGTCCTGCAGGGCGCTGACGACGGCATTGAAAATGTGCGGGACGGCATTGCCTGGTCCATGACCATAGCCCAGGACACCGGCAAACTGGTGGCCAGTGCGTCCGGCGACGGTGAGGCCTTTGTTATTTTCGGGGCCTGTACGGAGAGGTGAGGACAAGGGTCCAAGGGGTCAAGGTTTCTAGGGTTCAAGGGTAAAAGATTTCGCCCAAAAGGCTCTAAAGGCACAAGGTTAAAGGAGAAAGGTTAAAAAATAAAAATAAGCGGTATAGGCGTGGTGTGAAGTTTGCGGAAAATATTTTAAAAAGCCCCCTTATTTATAATACCTCGCACCGAATACCTTAATGGGCCTATTATAATGAACCCATAAAAAGTTAAAAAATGTCCGGTCAATTTGGCCGGGCATTTTTGTTTTACATTATATATCAGGCAGCAGTTATTAAACTATAAATGGAGGGAGTCGCATGGAGAAAAAAGTATTCGCGAAATTTGGGTTTGGTTTTGCAATAGCATTGATATTGGTTCTCTTCTGCTCTGCAGGTCTTTCACTGGCAGGGGGAGGAGTGGACTATGGGGACGTGCAATCAACGTCCCCGGAGAGTGGCAAAAGAGTCACCGTTGGCGCCGGTGTGGCAGTGGTTCCCGACTATGAAGGATCGGATGACTACGAGGCCTTTCCGCTGCTCCATTTCAGGATGGCATGGGCCAACGGCAGGTACGTTGATTTTACCGGCAACCGGGTAAAGTACAACATCATGGCAGACAGCAACTGGTCCATTGGCCCAATGGCCCGTTATCGCGCTAAACGGGATGATGATGTAGAGGAAGATGCCGTGGCCGATATGGAAGAGGTCGACGCAGCTATAGAGCTTGGTGGATTCGTGGCATACAATTTTGGTGAGAATTTTGAGATTGGCGCTGACCTGGTCCAGGATGTGGCGGACGGTCATGACGGGTATCTGCTTGGTTTTCATGTGGGCTACAAGATCCAAATGGATAAGATGATGATCGGCCTGAAGGCTTTTACCACCTTTGTGAATAATGACTATATGGAAGCCTATTTTTCGGTTAACGGAAATAACGTCGGCAACAGTTCACTTGATTATTACGATGCCGATGATGGCTTCAAGGATATTGGCATAACCTGTGTGCTCAGTTATCAGATTAACGAAAGTTGGGGAGCCACCGGGGTGCTGGGATATACCAGACTGATCGGCGACGCCGAAGACAGCCCTTTAGTTGAAGATGTCGGTGATGCCAATCAGCTTCTGGGTGGCATTATGGGCACCTACCGGTTTTAGCTCACAAGCCGAGAATAACGCAACGACATCGTCTCAGGGAACAGTTACAAGTTTTTTATCAATCAGGATGACAGCAATATAAAATCACTTAATATATTTTAGCCGCAGACACACGCGGACAAAAGCGGACAAAAAACTAATATCTAATCCGCTGATCGACATGATCAGCGGATTGACTTCAGCCTCCGGCGATTATGTTTTGCATCCTTATACCGCGTAGCGGTGACACTTTGTATTCGGCCAGGTCGGCCGAATACATGTCTGCAGTTGTCTGCGTGTGTCTGCGGCTAATTAAAAAGATTTCAGCTCCTTTCTTCACTGAAACATCATTGACAGCATTACAAACAATCAATAGTATCTTGGTATACAAACGATACTTTGCAGAATATAAAACGGGGACAGTGTCAGTCGTCAGCAGTGTAGTATGCTGACTGTCAATCGTCGTCTGTATCGTATGACGACAAGTTAATTCTGTCCTCAAACTACACTTTAACTGAGGTATTCATTATGAAAAGAGGGAATGAGAAACCGGTCAGGCGAGTCTTTATTGCATCATCCGTGATGTTTGTTCTTTTTCTGGTAATTGTTGCTCTCAGTATCCCGAGCGTTTCCCAGGCCAAATCTGCCAAGGAGATTGATGTCAGGGTGGACGTGGCATTGGAAAAATTTGAAAAAGATGTCAAAGGCGGTAAGGAATTTTTGGCCAGCGCCAAGGGGGTACTGGTTTTCCCCAGTGTAATCAAGGCCGGCCTCGGCATCGGCGGAGAGTACGGCGAGGGAGCCCTGCGCATCAACGGCAAGACCGTTGACTATTACAGCACGGCTGCTGCCTCCATCGGCTTTCAGCTTGGGGCCCAGTCCAAAACCGTTATCCTGGTCTTCATGGAGGATAAAGCCCTGAAGAGTTTCCGTGAAAGTTCGGGCTGGGAAGCAGGGGTTGACGGCTCGGTGGCCCTGGTGGAACTCGGCACCGGCGGCTCCATCGATACGACAAATATTAAGGATCCTATTGTCGGCTTTGTGTTCGGCAACAAGGGGCTCATGTACAACCTGACTCTGGAAGGCTCCAAGTTTACAAAACTGGTCCGCTAATGGTTTTATTATTAGGCGCGGAATTTAATTATCAGCATACAAAACTGCTGACGATTGACACAGTCCATGACCTTTTTTTATTATAAAGGAGTTAAGCATGAAAACTTTAGTGAATATACTGTTAGCTTCACTCCTAGTTGTTGTCGCTTCCTCGCTTGCCTATGGTGCTGGCGGCGGCGGAGTTGTTGCTGTTGATCCAACGAATCACTTCGACTCCAAGGGCAAGATGCCCTCAAAGTTCACGGTTGAGTTACAGAACGGCCTGCGCAAAACTTTGCCGTTCGAGGATAAGCGCGATTTTGAAGAGAACAAGCGGGGCTTTATCGCGGCGCCGGAATACAAGCAGATCATGGCCGATGCCGGCCACGTTGCCTGGGATATGGGCAGCTATGCATGGCTGCTCGACGGCAAAGATTTTGACTCAGTACATCCGTCGCTGCAGCGCCAGGCAATCCTCAACATGGCCTATGGGTTGTATGAGGTTCTGCCGGACAGGATCTACCAGGTCCGCGGGTATGACCTGGCCAATATCAGCTTTATCAAGGGTAAAACAGGCTGGATAATTTTTGATCCGCTGACTGCCAAGGAGACTGCCGCTGCAGCATTGAAATTCATAAATGAAAAGCTTGGCGAGCGGCCCGTGGTTGCAGTAGTCTATTCGCATTCCCATGCCGACCATTTCGGCGGGGTGCGTGGCGTTGTTGAAGAGGCTGACGTGCGCAGCGGCAAGGTCAAAATTATTGCCCCTATAGGCTTTATGGATCATGCAGTTGCCGAGAACGTCTATGCAGGCAATGCCATGAGCCGCAGGCTTTTTTACCAGTATGGGGTTTTGTTGCCGCGCAGCCCATTCGGCCATGTGGACCAGTCCATCGGTAAGAACACGGCGGCAGGTAACCTCGGACTCATTCCGCCGAACGTGATAATCGAGGACCGTATCGAGGAAATGACGGTTGACGGCATCAGGATGATTTTTCAGAACACGCCCGGCACCGAAGCCCCGGCAGAGATGAACACCTATTTTCCGGATATGAAGGCGTTCTGGGCGGCAGAGAACATCACCGGTACGATCCATAACATCTACACCCTGCGCGGTGCCCTGGTTCGTGACGCCCTGGAATGGTCCAAGCAGGTGAATGTTGCCCTCTATATGTTCGGCCAGGAGGCAGAGGTGATGTTTGCCTCGCACAGCTGGCCGCGCTGGGGTAATGACCGTGTCCAGGAAGTAATGCGCGGCCAACGGGACATGTACGCACATTTGAACAACCAGGTCCTGCACCTGGCCAACCAGGGGGTCACAATTAATCAGGTCCACAATGTGTACGAGGTACCGGAGAGCCAGCAGGAAAACTGGTATGCCCGGGGCTATCATGGTTCGTTCGAGCATAACAGCCGAGCGGTGATCAACCGTTATCTGGGCTACTGGGACGGCAATCCGACCACCCTGATCCCTCTGTCGCCGGAAGACTCGGCACCACTCTACGTTGAGATGATGGGCGGTGCCAAGCCGATTATTGCAAAAGGTAAGGAGCTCTATAGCCAGGGCAAGTACCGTCATGCCCAGGAAATCCTCAACAAGCTTGTTTATGCAGAACCCAAGAATCAGGAGGCCAAGGATCTGCTGGCCGACAACTTTGAACAGATCGGCTTTCAGCAGGAAAGCCCCAGTGTGCGCAACAGTTTTTTGGCAGCCGCCTATGAACTACGCAACGGCATCCCTGAAGGAGCTTCACCGAAAACCGGCGGACCGGACCTGGTCAGGGCCATGACCACTGATCTCTTTCTTGATTTTCTCGGTATCCGGATGGATGCTAAAAAGGCTGAGGGCATGGCATTTAAAATTAACCTCATGACACCGGATAATGACGAAAAGTTCGTAGTCGAAATGAGTAACGGTGCTCTGACCAATATCATGGGATTCCAGGCGGATGATGCGGACCTGACCATTACCATCAACCGTGCAGACCTGGAAACGGTGATGATGGGCGCCGTCAGGTTTGATGACCAGATCACCAACGGCAAAGCGAAGCTCAAGGGCAACCGGGATGTATATGAACAACTGAAAACCACCCTGGTCCAGTTTGAACTTGGTTTTGAACTGATGCCCGGCACCAAGGAACCGGATGAACCGGAAGCTGGTAATCCGTTCGAGGCGGAAAATCCGCATATCCCGGAATAATTAAGTCAGTCCACAACCACACTCCCTCCCGGGTACAGGTTGACTTCAGGAGGTGCATAGGACCTATAATAGAAATTATCGGGTAAAAATAATTATTATAAATAATTACTGACAGTAACCACAGGAGTAATTATGTTCTTGAGGTTGGCTGAATTACTACACAGTAGGGCCTTAACAGGTGTTCCACCTGGGAGGCCCTATTTTGTTTTTGGAAATATTACCTTCATTGCAAAGCAAACTAATTGGAACACTGGATAAACATTTGCAGATAAAAAGCAATTTGCCAGTTATGCCATAAGGAGAGATCATTAATGGAAGAGATCACCACATTCACCCGTTTTCTCGATATCCTCCACGCCCAACCGGTACTGACGCTGTTTCTGATCCTCGGCATGGGGTACCTGATCGGCGGTATTCGCATCGGCAGTTTTTCCCTCGGGCCGGTGGCCGGTGTGCTGTTTGCCGGGCTTTTTCTCGGACATTTCGATTTCCGCATGAATGCCGGCGCCCAGGCCGTGGGTTTTGCCTTATTCATTTTTTCGGTTGGGTACCAGGCCGGACCGCGCTTTTTTGATGTACTGCGAACCGATGGGCTGAAGTATTTTTTACTGGCGCTGGTCGTTGCCGGCACCGGTTTTTCGGTTGCTGTCATGGCAACGAAATTATTGTCACTGGCACCGGGCACCTCCGGCGGACTGTTGGCCGGCGGCCTGACCAGTTCGCCGACCCTTGCTGCAGCCCAGGAAGCTATTCGGTCCGGACAGATTAAGCCACCGGAGGGTTTAAGCGCTGATGCCATGATCGGCAACGTGGCCACCGGTTATGCCATTACCTATATTTTCGGGTTAGCCGGCCTCATTGCCATTATCAAACTGCTGCCGCAGGTACTTGGTATCGACCTGGCAAAGGAAGCGAAAGTGCTGGAAGGCGAGGATGGGGCCGGAGCTGCATCAAAACCGGCAAACGTTGCAGCCCGGATATACCGGGTAACCAACGAAGCAATGACCAAAATTCCGGCCGAGCAGCTTCAAGAGCAATACTGGGACAAAACCTCGGTGGTTATAGTGAAAAGGGATGGCGAGATCTTAAGGGCCGGAGGGGGAGATGGATTTCTTCACCTGGGTGATGAATTACACATCCTGGCCCCGGTTGAATATTTTACCACAACCGTTGCAAAATTCGGTGAGGAAATAACCCCAGATACAGGTACCGCGCAATTTAAGGAAACGGCCCAGATTGTCGTTATTAACAAGAACGCCATCGGCAAATCTCTCCAGGAACTGGATATTGCCAGAAAATTCGGTGTACTGCTGACCCGCGTTACGCGCATGCGTATGGAAGTACCCCATACCGCTGATTTCGCGCTGCGCAAGGGGGACATTCTGACGGTTGTCGGCCCCCATGAGAACATTGACCTTCTTGGTAAAGAACTCGGGCACGTGGAGAGGGAAATTGCTGAAACTGACATGGTTACCTTTGCATTTGGCATTGCCATAGGGGTCGTCATAGGCTTGTTCGCCGTCAAAGTTGGTCAACTATCAATCGGTTTGGGTTCGGCAGGCGGCCTGCTGACATCCGGACTTCTGATTGGTTACCTGCGTAGTGTCCATCCAACTTTCGGACGGTTGCCGGATGCGGCACGCTGGATATTGATGGAGTTCGGGCTGCTGCTGTTCATGGCGGGCGTCGGCCTGCGAGCCGGCGGCGATATCCTGGAAACGTTTGCAAGCGCCGGCCCGGTGCTGGTGCTGGCTGGTATTGTAGTCACCATGACACCAATCTTTGTCGGTTATTTCTTTGGCAGAAAAGTGCTGAAAATTCATCCGGTTTTACTGTTTGGCGCCATTACCGGTTCCATGACCAGCGGCGCCGCCCTCAGCGTGGTGACCGGTGCGGCAAAGAGTTCCATGCCGTCCCTCGGCTATACCGGCGCCTATGCCTTTGCCAATGTTCTGCTCACCGTAGCGGGCAGTGTGATTTTGTTTTTTTGATGGTTAGAACTATCAGCTTACAACAAAGTTGACGACTGGACTCCCGCCTGCGCGGGAGTGACGTTATAGTGTATTGTTTGTCATCCTCGCACAGGCGGAGATCCAGTTATTTATTTTACAGTAATAAATGTTAGAATATAGCAAGTTAAAAGACTGTAAAAGCTACAACAACTAGCCCGCATTTTTCACAAGTCGAGACTCCGGATATGGCCTTACGCCTTTCACGCGCCTTTGATACTTCACCTGATATGTGGATGAACCTGCAAAAGAATTTTGATCTATGGGAAGCTTCACATGCATCAAAGGCATGAAAGGTGTTAAGCAACTGCCGTTAGACCTGTTACACTCTCATGCATAGCACTGTGCCCCTAAAATATATAGACAAAATTCAGTGGGGGGGGAACCGTCAAACCCTGCATTCTACAGGACCGGCAGTTCATAGTTGACAATAACCCTGAAATCTTTAACATCAACTCCATCCGGACCATCCTGATCAAGATAGGCGCCACGCATTCTGAGCCACACACCTTTCAGAAAATCCCTTTTAAAACGGTAGTCCACGGTGAGATCAAACTCCTCCTGGTCCGGGGAGGCTGTCTTTCCTGACTCAGGAGTATTGCCCCTGGCGTAATTGGTAAATAAACTGAGTCCGTCCAGGCCCAGAGAACTGAAATCATAGGAAAATCCTACCAGCCAGGCATCTTCATCCGCCCGGTCAAAATCCTTTACCATAAGTGAAAGGTAACCGGGATAACCGCCGTAGGGATTGCGAATTCCACTGTCGCTGTCCGTGGTACTGAAAGCAAAATTCAGGATGGCCCCCTGGTAGCTTGCTGCCACATTGCCTCCAAACACGTAGGTTTCAAAATCGCCATCCAGTTCATCCCCCACACTGCGCTGGTCGGTATACTGAAATGACAGGCGAATATCAGTTTCTGCTGTAGGCTCCCATGTGGTATTGGCTTCAGCATAAACAGTGTTCCAGAGATCCCAGGAATACTGGCTGATCGCGCCGACATCATTTCCTTGGGAAAATTTATAGCGTGCACCACCCATGGTTAAACCTTTACTTGTACCTTTATAGCCGGCAACTTCGGACATGTATTCAAAAGATGACGAATTGCGGGTTTTCATCCGGGTGACGTGGGAGACAATAAAATCAGTGTTCTTCAGTCCAAGTCCTATCAGTGAATAGGCCTCAAAGGTGTTGGGAACCATGCGGCTGTCCTGTCTGTTAACATAAGGCAAATTGTTGAATGTCTGCCTGTAAAGACGCAGGTTCAGGCCGTCGATGATCCGCATGTCAAGGTATGCCTGTCCCAGAACACTGAAACTCTGCTGCCCGGTTCTCAGAAGCAGGGTGCCGTCTCTGCTCTCCGGACCGTAAAGCTTCTGAGACGTATAGCCAACCAGGCCGATTTGCAGGCGGTTTCGCCACCAACCGGATTCATAGTTTATCGATCCTCCCAATGCCCAGGCTTCATTGTTGCTGGTGCCGTCTTTGTCCCTGTAAAAATAATAGGTCCTGAAGTTCAGGAAAAGATTTGTATCCCTCCAGAAAGGAGGCAATGAGTCCATTTTTTCCTTCAAAGTCGGAAAAAGGGACTGCTTTTCTTCTTTTTTTGATTTTGAGCCCTCAAAACGACCTGTAATTTCTTTAGCCGAATCAGGAGCAGTATTTTCATCAGATATATACCCTGTATTGACTGCAAGTGCGTTATTCAATGCAGGAAAGATCAGCAGAACAACCAGCAAAGCTGTAAAAAATTTTGGCCCGTTTGTTTGTTTGTATTGATCTGCCATAATGGCAAGGTATTCTAATCGTAAATGATCATTTTAATACAGTAAAAAAAAGTGTGTTGGACTGCAGTGGAAATGTCACCGAATATGTTGGAGCATAAAGCCGAGTTATGAATTGACTTCTGTTGGCATTTATACCTATATTGGAATTACTCATTAAAGAACAATTATTATAATTAGTTAGTACTAATAAGTGAGTGTGCAATCATGTTCATGAAGTTGGGCTGAATGGTTTCATAGTAGGGCCTTCACAGGTGTACCACCTGGGAGGCTTTTTTTATGTTTCGCGCCCCAATTAATTTCATTAAACTTTCCAAAGGTGATCCTATGAAATGCTGGCAAATGATTATTGTAATAACCGTACTGTTCCTCTCGGGCTGTACGCACCTGGGCCCCAAGACCGTTGCCCGTGACCGGTTCGATTACAATACGGCGGTTGCCAATTCCTGGAAAGAGCAGACCCTGCTCAATATCGTCAAGATCCGCTACATTGACATGCCGCTGTTTGTCGATGTGGCCTCCATTGTCAGCGGTTATACCCTGCAGGGTACAGTAAACCTCAGTGGAACAATGTACGAGAATGATGCACCATTTGGAGATTTCTTGTCCATGGGCTCCAGCGGCACATTCACCGACCGGCCCACCATCACCTATAAGCCGCTCACCGGCCAGGAGTTCAACACGAGCTTCATGACCCCCATACCACCCTGGGCAATCCTCTACCTTATTCAGTCAGGCTGGCCGGCAGATCTCATATACAGGATTACGGTTGATTCGGTGAACGGGCTGCGCGGCCGGGTATCCGGTGGTACGAATGCGCGGCTTGGTGATCCGGAATTTTTTCGCACAATTGAGCTGATGCGCTTGATACAGAAATCAGGAGATGTGGGTATGCGGATAATCAAGGGTGAGGACAATAAACAAACCACGGTCATGTTCTTCCATAAGAAAAAGGTTCCACCGGAGGTCCAGGAAGCCCGTAAAGAGTTGAGCAAGCTTCTGGGCTTGCGGCCGGGAGTCCAGGATGTCACGGTGGAATATGGACTCATTCCTAAAGACGATACCGAGATGGCCATGCTCACCCGCTCCATGCTGCAGATCATGATTGAACTGGCAACCCAGTTTAACGTGCCGGAGGAACATTTAGCAGAAGGCCGCACTGTTCCTTCCCTTTCAGGAAATGATGATGATTACCTGATCAGGATCAAACACAGCAAGGAATATCCGAAGAATGGGTTCACGGCGATACGGTACCGTGATTACTGGTTCTATATTGACGACAGGGATATCGCCTCAAAACGCACCCTTGCCTTTCTGATGATCCTCTTTTCAATGATGGAAACAGGCGGGACGGAAGGGCTGCCTGTGGTAACCATCCCTGCCGGCTAGCTTAAGAAATTATGGCATGGGTATTGTCTGCATAACGCTAAGTTAACAAAGAGATAAACGACTACATATCTTAATAGCTGGAGGACGATAACGTCATGAAACATATTTTTATGAGCTTAATTTTTCTTTTCGGGCTCGGGAGCACAGTGTGCGTCGCTGACAGTGATGTTCGAAATTCCTACCTGTACGAGCGTTTTACTCTGAAGGGCGGAGTCCTGCACCATTCAGCAACCGGTGAGTTCAGCTCGAAAAAGGATGGTAAAAAAAAGGTTGAAGTTGACCTGGATGATCTCGGTCTTGACGAGAAAGATAACACCCTTTCTGTTTCTGCGCGGCTTCGTCTCAGCAAAAAATTCTCCCTGAATTCGGGTTATTTCGGCTACCATGAGTCCGGTAAGAATCGGAGTCCGTTTGATTATGACTTCGGTGATATCACCATACCGGTCAACGCCATTACAGATTCCGAAGTTAACCTGGATGTATATTATGTTAACCTGGGGTATGCTGTCTACAGCGCTGAAAACACCGAAGTAGGTCTGGGCATCGGTGTTCATGCTGCTGATTTCAGTCTTCAGATTGAAGCTGCAATCGAGTCAGTGGGGCCACTCCCGCCGGTCTCCATAGGCCAGGAAACAGAGGATATACTTGCACCGCTGCCCAACCTGTACCTCTTTGCCAGCCGTGCCATAAAAGAAAATATTCTGCTGCACCTTAACGGGGGTTGGATGAGCCTCAGTTATGATGATTATGATGGGGACCTGTTCTTTGTCAGGGCTTTACTTGATTATCGCATCAAGAAGCACTTCGGCATCGGCGGCGGCTACAGTTATTACGATTTTAATGTTGATTATGACCCGGGTAATAAAGTTGAAACTTACGATGTAAAGTTTCACGGACCAATGGTTTACCTGATCCTTGGTTTTTGAACCGGGCTTTCTACGAGTTAACAACCACCCCTAAAAGGGTAAACAGAAAAGACAAAGAGGAGATTTTTCTGTTTTTGCCATTTCACGCCGCCGAGCACCACAGAAACGACCGATAAAGGAGTTTGACCTGTCTGAGCATCCCGCAGTAATGGGGTGCGAGTTTTCAAACTCCCGGTCGTTTCGAGGAGCGCAGGGAAGTTCTGCATCGCAGAACCAAGTGATTGGCTGCCCTTTTTGGGATCCTGCCCCTCCCATACATATGACTCACACACCAGGATCAGGAAAACGGGCGTGCTGTTTTATTTTACATTTGGCCTTTTCTCTTGTCGTGCCGTTCTGCCTTGCCGTCAATACTACCCAGGCATCTGAGTGGAAGAATTCCCTGAATGTCTATGGCGGCCGCATGACCTCCAATCACTGGGAAGATGTCTTCATCGACACCTTTAACCTGGATTTTAAGGACTCCTATTTCATGGCCATCACCCTGGCCCGGACGATTGGCAGATACGAAGATAAATTCAGTTTTGAGATTGAAGGACATTTAGTCAAGCATTTTGACTACATGGACCACTGGGAATTCAACGGCTTGGTAACAGGCCGCTGGGAAAAATTCCCGTGGGATAACACCATTGACACAGGTCTGGCCTTTGGCATAGGGCCTTCCTATGCAACGGATGAGCCGCAGGTGGAGATAGATAATAATGACGAAACCTCAAAATTCCTGGTCTATTGGATGATCGAACTGGCCCTTGGCCTGCCGGATCATCCGCGAACCGCGTTGATTTTGCGGTTGCATCACCGCTCCAATGCCTGGGGCCTTATCCACAAAGACGGCGGCTCCAACGGTATAGGAATTGGAATGAAATTCAGATATTAAAAGATGGCGTTTTCTCGTTCATTTTCGTTGTCGACAGGTTCATATGCCAACAAAAAATGGATGGTATCAAAAGCTTATTTCATTTCCTTAGGTAATTCTATTTATCAGCCGGTTCCTTTTCAGGAGGTATATCCTCTTCAGCCTGCTCATCTGTTTCATCAGAAGAACCACTATCTTCAGAATCGACAATCCGCATTTCAAGGGGCCTGGCTGTATCCAGGTGTACATCACGCTGGGGAAAGGCCACCACGATACCTGCCTCGCGCAGGTGCTTCTCGATCAGGAAACGGACATGACTTTCAGTTATGGTTTTCTGCATGCGCCTGTTGCCTATCCGAATCCAGAAATAAACTGTAAAGATCAGCGCATTGTCGCCAAAATCTTTAAATATTATAATCGGTTCCGGTTTCTTCAGGACCAGGTCATGTTCTTCAACGGCTCTTTCCAATGCCTTTACAGTGTCGCGGGTGGATGAACCGTATGCCACACCGACACTGACGTCACAGCGCACTATATCGTCTGACAGGGTCCAGTTGACAATGTTGTTTTCCAGGAAGGTGCTGTTCGGTACCAGGATTGTGAGATTCGCCTGGGTGCGGATCTCAGTGCAGCGGGTGCCTATATGTTCAACCCTGCCGATGATGTTGTCAACTTCAATGACATCGTCAATCTTGATGGGCCGCTCAAACATGATGATAAAACCGCTGATAAAGTTATTGATCAGGTTCTGGGAGCCGAACCCCACGCCGATTGCCACGGCGCCTCCAAGCAGGGTCAGGATGGTAAGGGGTATATTGACGGTGTGCAGGGCGAAGAGCACCAGAATAATAGTCAATACAAAAAAACTGACCTTATGGATAGCGGCCTTGGCGCTTTCATCAAGCTGGGTCCTGGCCAGGATCCGGTTGGAAACGAACCTGGAGAACAGTTTGGCCAGAAACAGCCCTACAAAGAGGATCAACAGGGCAAGCAGTACTTTCTTAATGGTTATGGACTCATCGTCAATGACATAGAGTTCAAAATCGAGTCTCTTGTCAATTAAGGAGGCAACACCTTTAACAATATCAATAAACTGGATGTTTTTGCTTTTTTCATCGATCTCGTTGAGGAATCTGTTGTTAAGCCGTCTAATAAGTTCCAGCTTGGTGAGATATTCGATATTATTGGCCGATAGTTTCTGCATGGCCTTTAGCTGGGAAAGCATATGGCTGAAAGCTTCCGGCGGCAGGGTGTCCTTGTCCCTGGACAACGTGAACTGTAAAGAAAGTATCTTTGGCTGCAGGTTGTTTTTCTGACTGGTCACCAGGGAACTGAGGCGGTCAATATTCTTCCGGGAGCTTTGCATTTCCTGGCTCCATTCGGTCAGTAGGTCCGGCGTGTAATTTCCCTGCAGGAGGGCATAGCGTTTGTGCCATACCTCGTCAGCAAATATGAGAAGGCGGGATATATTCTCAGTCTGGACCAGGGCCTGCTGGTAGGTGTTTTTCCAGGCCTGACGCTCATCGAGCCAGGCCCTGGCGATCAGCTTGGTTTTCTCGTCCTTATCCTCAATAACATCAAACTGCTCCTGGGCCTGCAGCCATTTTGCCTCCACCTCCTGCTGTTCTCTGGCAAGGGACTGGATACGTTCATTATGCTGCTGCTGTATTGATTCGATATTGTTACGCCTTTCCTGCAGGTCCTGCTCATCATATTCCAGGTTGGCACGGATCAGTGTTAATTGGCCTTCGAGAATTTTTCCCTGCTGTTTGGCAAGGCTCGCCTCGGCTTCAGCATTTTGCAGGGAGACATTGTTCAGATCCAGCTTTGCCTTGGCAAGGTCCAACTCCAGCGCTGCAACAATTTTTTTAAATTCGTAAGCTGTCTGCTCCTTTTGGGCTGCCTTCTTCTCTGCATCTCCCCTTATCTTGCGTAAATTCTGCTCGGCTCTGTCATAATTAAACTGGGCGTCCTCATGGTTCTTTTTGGCTACCTCATGGGTAAGTTCTGCGGTTTCCTGAAGCTGCTTCTGGTCCTCCAATTTATTGAGATATTCATCATGAACTGACAAAGAATAGGGAGGCAGCAGGGGGATTGCCAGGCCCTCGGGGCTGGCCAGGACATTTTCCCTTCTCTTTTGTAATTGCTCTAAAGAGGCCTGTTTTCTTAACGCTGTTATCTGCTGTTGTATGACTGCTTCGGTCTCCTCCAGCAACATCGTATGTTTCTGCAGTTCGTCCGCTGAAATTCCATACTGGAGCCTGACACTGCTTGCTTCAGACTGCTTGGCCTTGTCAATTTGATCTTTGATGGATTGCAGCCTGGCCTCAAGCTCAGCAACACGGTCTTCGATGGAAATTTTTTGCGGCCCTGCTTCGCTTGCCGTTGTTGCAGTTTTTTCCTGGGCAAGTCCTACCGGTGCCTGGATCAGCAGCAGACAAACGATAATGAGAAGATATGTGAAGTGTTTTTTGGGTCTCATTTCTCTGTTTGTACAAAATAGCATTTTATTTTAGCCTGTAATGTACTTTTATGATTCTATGCCGAACTTAGCTCAAATGATGTTTTTTTTAAAGAAATCCTTAATCGGAGTCTTCGCTTACCTCCTGCCTGCGCGGGGATGACTAAAAAATAATAGGGATACCCATAAAAAACAATCCGTCATTCCCGCGCAGGCGGGAGGTAAGCAACCAAAAGGGGACTCCGATCTAGTTCTTCAAACTGAGTTAGGTTGCAGCCATTTTATTCTTTCTCTGGCGGTCCCTCTTCAGTAGGCTCCTTATCCGCTGGTTTATCCTCTGATTTATCATCAGACGGCTTCCCTGCCTCCACTTCAGCAAAGCTGACCGAACCGGTAAAGGTTTTCTTCAGTATACGCATGATATTGCTGCCCAGGGCAGTGGGGGAAAGTACCAGGACAGAGGGACTGTCAAGGTCGCCCGCTACCCTGACCGGTACACTGAAGAGGCTGCCGCTGCCGGTCAGTCTTCTGACAATTGGTATTTTATCGGTCACCTTGCTGACCGTTTTAGAGGCAACCACCAGGACGACTATATTGATCTTTTTCTGCACATAATTAATATGACCCTGGGTGATCAAATCAATGGCTTCACTGTCCAGAAATGCCTCTTTGATCTCCAGTTTGCCGTTATTGAGAGCCATATCCGCAGTAAGCTTTTTGTATTGCAATTCTTCCCTGCCGTCCAGGCTGGGCAGCTTGAGCCGGAACAGATCAGTAAGGTTCAGATAGGAAAAAACCGAGGAAAGAATGCGCTGCTGGTAAATGGTCCCGTTTTTTGCCTTGAATTTTATTTCTCCCTGCAATGTCTCTGCTATCGGCTTGGCAGTTCCAGAGGCAGTCAGTGCCCCAACCAGGCCGTAACTGCCGGTCATTTGGAATTTTTCCGGGTGAAAGCAGTCAATTGTTTTCTGCATATCCTGGTTCTCAGCCAGCGGCTTAATGTTCAGAGATAAGTCACCGGGCGTCAATTGCAGGCTGCCCGGCAGGGAAATACCGCACAGGTCGGCCTGGGTGACATTCATCTCAACTGAATTATCATCCAGGTCGAAGGTTGCAACCACCGGCTGCAGAACATACTCGCCAAAGGTGAACATGTCTGCCTTGAAGCGCACTGAACCATGGATCGGCAGGTTCCAGGCTTGGGCCTGGTCTGATTCCTTGCTCTCTTTTTTATCTTTATTTTCCGGCAGGAAACCTTTTATCTCCTCCCATACAAGTTTTTCAATGGTGAGATCCACGTCCACCTCGAATTCTTCCTCAAAGGTCTTTATGGTGCCCTGGCTGATGAACTCGTTGTTATGCAGATTAAAATCAAGATCCTTCAGATGCAGCAGGTTGTCACTTGCCTCCAGGGAGATCTTTCTTATATGGACAGGATCTTCCAGCAGCATGGGCAGCACAAAGTCTTCGCCCTCGATGGTCCCTTTAACAGATGATGCTGTGGGGTCGTCCAGAAAAACATGGGCCTCAAAGTCACCCTGCAGCCAGCCGCCGAGGGCATACTTTTCCCGCTTTATTATTTTCTCAAGGGTTGACCGGTCCAATTTACCGCTGAAGGTGAACTCCGCAGTCCTCTCCTTGCTGGTCAGGGAGAAATCAGCCTGGGAGACCTCATCCTGAACTGAGAGCTTTTTGATCGTCAACACCTCGTCCTGCCAGGTAAAATCCAGCGCTGCTCTGGGGCCGCTCTTAAATGTAAAATCGCCGTTAAAGCCAATGGATGTATCGTCCTGCCAGGCAAACCTGGCGTTGGACAGGGTATAGGGTGTCTGCAAATAGACACCGGGCGGCATATCCATCTGCTCTGACAGCCAGCGGGAAGCATCATGGTTGACCACGCCGTCTATGGTCAGGTCTGCCCCCAGATTATATCCCCTGGAGCCGGTAAGCTCCCCGGTAACAGAAAAGGTGCTGTCGAAAACTGTTGCCTGCAGTGCATTAAAATCGATCTTGTTTGGGGAAAATATTGCATTGCCGCTTCTTAATGTCACTGCTTCCGGTAAAAGGCTGATTTCAGCGGTGGCATTCTCAAAGGTGATCAGGGCTTCATAATCCCATTTTTGTGCCTCAAGGATCGGCCCGGTCAATCTATGGAATGAAACATCAGCAACACCGCTGACACTTTTTATATCCTCCAGATGGTCCTGAAACTCTTCAACCGAAGTAACCCACTCGTATACCTGGTCCAGCTCAACCTTGAAGTTGCCCGATTTGATCTCCATAAGGGTCTCGGCTTTCCAGTTTTGGGTGCCGGTGAGATTTGCAAATGATGACTTCCCCACCTTGCCGGCAAGGTCCTGGAGTTTTATCTCATCTCCTTCATAGAGCAGCTTGCCGCTGCTGACCGTTATCGGGTAGGGAACCTTTGCGTAGTTCGCAGAAAAGTCCATCCGGTCAACATCCACCCTGGTGTTGATTGTTTTGAAATTATCGCCTAGGACCAGCCTGCCCTGGGCACTGCCGCTAACCTTTGTCAGCCGTGCCATGTATTCCAGAAAGGCCTCATTGCTGACGATCTTTTTCAGGACCGGCGGCACCTCTGCCAAATCGGCATCGAGTTGCAGGTCCAGATGAAACGGGTCATCATCTTCGCCCATGAGACCGATCTTTAATGAGCTGTTACTGGCTGTTGCGCCGCGCATTCTTGCTGATACGTTTGTACATTCCAGGATACCCTTGGCAATAACCGTGTCTCCGCTGACATTTTCCAGGTTCAGGTCATAATCCTGAATATGGATTATGCCCTGGTCTAAACGGCCCCGAACGGTCATGTTCTCCAGGGTGGAAATTTCATCAGGTGATTTTCCTTTAACCTGGAAGCTGGCAGTGGGAATTATACCACCTCTCATATAATCAAAGATGTCATTAACTACCGGCAGGTCACCATACATGGCGCTAATAATTTTCGGCAACACTTCATGGCTGCTCTGCACGTCAATATCTTTGCCCTGCAGGTTTATATCATAAAGGGGTTGGGAACGGTCCAGGAGAAGAGTACCGCTGAGCTGCAATTGAGGATTGGTGAGGATGAGGTCGTCAATAGTGATCAGAGTTTTATCACCAGTGACCTGCAGGCTGGCCGCCAGTATTTTGCCCTGCAGTGCAATGGATTCTTCCTTGTACTTGACTGTGATTTCCGGGTCCGTGGCCTTCAGCTCAGCGCTCAGACCCTTTTCCGGATCAATGGTAAATGCCATGTGCAGGGATGAGAACTTTTCATCAAGCAGGGCTTTCAGATTTGGTAAAAAATAGTTTGACGCAGCCTTGGCACTGATCTTCTCCAGGTTGATCTTGCCCTTGCCCCTCAGTGGGCTTGGCGACAGACTGGCGTAAAATTTTATGCTGTCCGCCACATTTGAACTGTAGCCCAAGTCAATGGTTAGGTTTTCTTTTTCAACTTCGATTTCACCGTTGATGTTTTTAAAGAAAAAGAGAGTCTGATCCTTATCAACGAGTTCAATGGATCCCCCATACAACTCGATCTCAATCCCCGGGATAAGTTTCACCAGAGATAATAGCTGGTTGGATGTAAATTCCAGCCATTCGGTATAGCGCGGCTCATGTTCGGGAGTTTCGCGAACAGCACTGTCTGGCAGGAGGATGGACATTTGCGGCTGGTTGAGCTGCACCTCGTCGATCTGCACCTTGCCGGTCAGAAGCGGCAGCAGGACAGGATAAACTTCCAGGGCATCAACCTTGGCTGAAAGTAAACCGGGCATTTCAATGCTGAGGTTATCTAATACAATATTGGGCAGGGGAGAGAAACGAAGCTTTGCGGTCTGGAAGGTTATATCTCCCTGCAGTTGGCTGCTGAGCTCGGCCTGCACCTTGCCTTTCAGCCATTCAGAATCAACCAGCCGCGGAGCAATAATGAAAATAGCCAGCAGCAGGGCCAGAAAAAAGCCTGCTATACTACCGATCCAGTAATATTTTTTTACGGTTTTATCCATGCATGATTACCCGTATGTTTCAGTTTTAAAGAGATATTAAGGATCATAAAACGGCGGAAGGGATATGGCAAGGGAAAGAAAGGTCTCAAGGTTCCGAGGGGCCAAGGGTAACAGGACTAGGGGCCAAGGGTCCGAGGGGCCAAGGTGTCAAGGGTAATAAAACAAGGATCCAAGGGTTCAAGGGGTCGAGGGTAATATGACAGGTTTCAAGGTTCCGAGGGTCCGAGGGGTCGAGGGTAATAAGACAGGGGCCGAGGAGCCAAGGTGTCAAGGATTTAAATGCTTTTACAATTTTTACTGCAGACAGACGCAGATTCTTTTTAAGACCCCTTTAGGGGTACAAAAACAGACCAGTTGCTGTACTACATGCACAACAATTGTTTTTTCACCGATACGGGGTATTAAAAGCTAATCGCCTAAGAATATTTTTCGTCGGCATACGTGTCAATCATTGGTTCAGTTCGTAAACCAAACCACGGCCGACGATTTACGGAAAGACAAATTCCTTGAATCCTGGATTTTCACCCTCGAAACCTTGGCCCCTCGAACCCTTGGACCCTAGTTTTTTTTAACCCTCGAAACCTCGACCCCTTGACTCCTTGGACCCTAGTTTTTATACCCTTGAAACCTTGGCCCCTTGGACCCTTGTCATGTCTTCCTGATCCTTATTTTTCTCCTCCGCAGGTGATTGATCTTTATCCTGATCCGTAAGCGTGAAAACCAGTCCCAATAGTTTGCCAGAGGGATAAGGTCCAAACAACCGACGGCATCAATGTGGTAGAGTTTGACCGCACCATTTTTCTTATACTGAAAAAATGTATTGGTGCCGCCCATTTCCCGCAGAAAGATATTTTTCACAACCAGCCAGTTTAAAAAATCATCCACTGCCCTGATGACTATTGCATCTGCTATGGCACCATGCTTCTGAATGTACTGTTTCATGGTTATGCAGGACGAGCCATCCTCGTTCAGTATCAACTCGCATACCAGCCCCTTGCCGAGGTCCGTGTCAACTAATCCGTAGCACCTCGGTATATGTTTAAAGACCTCGGGATCATTTCTTTGACGCAACTGCCGGCAAAAAAGATCGTCGGTATAATTGATGTCAAAATAACCGCTGTTGCAACCCCGCGTTACCCAGAAAAGCCAGTCCCGCAAGCCCTTGGGTCTGAAGTCTTCAGAAGGGCTGACATTGGAAATTTTGATACATTTGCTGTGGTCTTCCGGGTGTAAATAAACGTCCCGTTCTTCACCACTGGCAAACGCTTGCTTATCACTTAATCGAATCATATTAGGATCTTTCAGAAAAATTCATCGTTTTGGCTGAGTTTGGTATAGAACCACTTTCATCAAAAATGCGGGGTTAAAATTCATACCCCAGGAGGCTGATCTCTTCGGCAAACAGATCTGCCACTTTATCCCTGTCAACCTGTTCAAAAAGAGTTTGGTAATGTTGCTTGTCCCGGCGGCTGGAACTCTTGGTCCTGGGAAGGGTCAGCTTACCGGGCAGGTGCAGCCGTTCACTCAGGTAGGCCAGTTCTTCTGTCATGTTTTCATAAAGACAGACCCGGTCAACCGCTACTTCATTATTAATGGTATATAGACCGTACCCCTTTTTCCTGAGAGATTTCATGTTACGGGAATCAACAAACTCTGAAAAAGTATGCGGTGCCCCTTCGGCACGGCGCCAATAGAACTGGGATACGGCGCGATCCCATGGGTTTCTCGCAAAGCAGAACTTGAAGTAACTGCGCCATATCTCCGCACCGATAAAGCGCCTGACCAGTTTAGCTGAAATGTGGTTGAAATAACGTCTTCTTTTCCCCTTAATAAGAAAATAGAGCATGTCACTGAAAGAGTATGCTGCAAAAGGCAGGATACAGTTCTGCGGCCCTATATACCCCAGAGTAGACCTGGTCTTTTCATCCTCAGGGCTTATCGGGGTGATTATGTCCTGCGGCCCGCAAAATTCTGACAGCGCGATCTCGATGCTTGTACCGGCTGTCTTTGTGGTCTTTAAAAAAATGAATTTATGGGTATGGGATATGATCATCAAACCGTTCGGTTCTGAAATTTAGTATGCAGGTTCGGTCATCTTGCCGTCGCCTGCATGCGGAGCCGCGGGCATTCTACATGGAAGGGTAGTCTTTTTCAATGGGCCTTTTCATTTTCCGGCGCAGACTCCTGAATGCCTGGTTGATGATCTCAAATATATCGATTTTCGATTTATTATAGGTCCTTTGCCATTCGCCCAGAGCTTTATCGAGATCTCCCCGGGCGCCAATCTTGTCCCAAAAAATCGGAAAATCATCCTGGGCGTTTTCCAGGCGAAAATTCATTTTACGGCTTTTGTCCTTCAGAAAGGTTTCGATATTCATATTGATAGTATCATACAGATCCAGGCTGAACTCCATGGGGTCGTTCCGGTAGGAGGAACGCATCAATATACCGTCTGTATACGCCTCCAGGATTCCCATGTGCATATACCTGCTCATACTTGCCGCATTGCTCTGCCGCTCCCTGGTAAGATGCACGTAAAAGGCCTCATCCCCGTACACCTTGTCCAGCCGGCCGAGAAACCAGGCAAGACGGTTATCAGCCTCTATGTGATCCGACCCATAATTAAGCCGCTCCCTGCCAATGAAACGCGAACGGGTTTCGTGGCCGGCCGAATAGTTGGTAATATGGTTGCAGGCTTCAATAAATGTGTGGGAGCCGCATCTTCCGGTACAGAGCACAAAAACATTCATTATTATCACAGTTCAGCGGGATATTTTATAAAATAAAAGGTCATATTGTCTGGGCGCTTTTAGAAATAATCATCTCTGCAACCGCTTTCAAGGTGTTTCTTAAGATGAACCGGCTCAGCCCAGGAGTTCATAGTAAAGCGACACCGTCTTTTCACACATTATATCCGTGGTAAAATTATCCATGACCCATCGACGGCCGGCTTCACCATAGCGTAACAGCAGATCCGGTTCGCTCAGCGCCGTTTGAATTGCACCGGCCAGGCTCTCCTCGTTATCAGGCGCGGCAAGCCAGCCGGTTTTGCCGGGCAGAACTGTTTCCAGGCTGCCGCCGTGGGCTGTTGCTACTACCGGCTTTCCCATGGCCTGGGCCTCTATTGCCACCCTGCCAAAGGCTTCGGCTTCTGTTGATGATGCTGAGACCACCAGGTCTGCCGCCAGGTAGGCAGCCGCCATATCACGACACACGCCGACAAATTTGACGCGGTCCTTGAGCTGCAGGCGGGTTAATAGATCCTGTACTTTTCGGGTATAGGAGGAATCCTGGCGCATTTCCCCAACACACACAGCTGTCCAGGGCAAATGAACCAGCTTGGCCATACTTTTCAGGAACACATCCTGCCCTTTCCAAGAGGTAACCCGGCCGGGCAGTAAAATCAGCGGAGCGGATTTTTTTTCACCCCCCCACTCTTTCAGCAACGATTCTACTCTAAAATCCATAACAGCTTCCGGATCAAAGACTGACTTATCAACACCGCGATAAATAAGACGAATTTTCTCAGCCGGGACCCGGTAATGTTCCATGATATGCTCTTTTATCTTGCCTGATATGGCGATAACCCTCTCGCCCTTTGCCATGACAGCGCTGTATGCATTGATCGAATAAAACCCGTGGAAGGTGGTGACCAGCTTCGGCCGGCTGTTTTTTGCAAGACCCTTCCAGGCCAGATAACCGATCCAGGCAGGCACCCGGGAGCGCAGGTGCAGGATATCAGCCTTTTCCCGTCGCAGCAGCCTGCGCAGTGGCAGGATATGCCTGAGGCTGACCAGACTTTTTTTGCCGACCAACCACTGCACATGCCGGCTTCCTTCTGCCTCCAACTGGTCGACCATCGGCCCGCCGCCGGAAATCACCAGGGACCGGTGACCCTTCTCAGCCAGGTATTTACCCAACTCCAGGGTACCCCGTTCAACACCGCCGGAATACAACTCAGGCAGCATCTGAACTATGGTAAGCGGTCCTGCGGCCATCATCTGCCAAAAATCTCCTCAGCCCAGCGCTGCGCCTCTTTAACCTCTGTATTTCACCAGTCGAGATGGTGGATTCATTATTTTAATGAATTGGAATAATTTCAGCATCGTTTTTGACCGTATCATAAACGGCGCAGGAAGCCTCTCCGGTAAACCCCATCACCTCGCCCGGGTTAAGGTTCAGACAGTCGCCAAACCGTTCTGCATTCGCCTTATGG
This sequence comes from uncultured Desulfobulbaceae bacterium, assembly GCA_947259115.1. GTDB lineage: Bacteria > Desulfobacterota > Desulfobulbia > Desulfobulbales > BM004 > BM004. Next base: position 46,641 of record CAMYKS010000020.1, read on the forward strand.
GTATGACCTGAAAAAACCGCCTGGTAATCACCGGTCCGGGCCAGGGCATTGGCATAAAACGGATAATGGGTGGCTGCCAATTTCACCCCGCCAAATTCCAGCACAGCATGCTGGCCATGCAGTTTAAGATGCGGGTTTTGCGTGGCCACACCGGTAATGAGAAACCGGTCACCGTCGCCATTGCCGAAAACACAATGAATGTCACCTTTGAATTCACTGGAAAGCACACGGGAAGGGATAGGTGAACAGAAATCCCCGCAAAATACAATTATTTCTACCCCGCGTTCCTTAAATATAGCAAGCATCTTACGTAAATTATCCAGATTATCGTGAATATCCGAGCAGACTCCAATTAACATTGTCTCATCTCCTTTCTGATTTTTTTGGAATGGTTCCACTTAATATATCGGATAACCTATCCACAACCAAATAAAAAAAGGGCTACAGGCAATTCGGCTGCAGCTCTCTCTATTGCCGGCCAATCTAACGAGACTCGAACTCGCAATCCCTTGGCGTAACAGTTACATCGAAATACACAACCCATGGGATTTTTACTCACTGGAATTATTTAAAAAAGTTTAGCAAAAGGGGTCTGGCAACAGGTGCCTCCGCATTACGTATATTATAAAAATATGAAGTATTAAATTCACATTCCTAACACATTGTGGCACTTGATTTAAGCCCATCTCAAATTTATTTTATAATATATACAATAGGTGATGATACCTTTAATAAGGAGGTACGACAAATGCCAATCCATTTCAATGATCTGGACGTGGTTTCTGAAGCTGCAGGGTTGAGTTCAGCCCTGATTGTTCCCTGCAATATGTGTCCTGCAGCGACTGTGGCCGTAAGAGAGCAGAAACCTTTCATGCAATTCTTCAGGAGTATTCTGAAATCGCTTCCTTTCGAACACTATATAAGGGAACTGCAGTCCCGATTAAGAGAACAGGGTGTCGACACAAAAGTTTTCAGGAGCAGCCTTTATCACCAGTGGTTTATGTGCATGTGGACTTCAGCACAACGTAAAAAACTACAGGCAACTGCGAAACAGTATGAAGCGGTGATTGTGCTGGGTTGCGACTCTGCAACCGAAACTGTCCGTGATGCAGTGAAATCAACCGACTGCAAAGTGATCGAAGGCATGAAAGTTTCCGGCATTATGAATGCCACCCTTAGGTTCCATTTGCCGTGCAATGTCTCCTTTGAAAACTGCAGGACAATTCCCATAGCCCGGCAGTAGAAAAAAGACGACATCCAAGTTGATACTTAGTCCAGCGCCATGAACCGGTAAAATAATATTGACGGTGGTAATCTCAACTTAAATTTTACCTACATTGAGTCAACATGATTGGCAAAGCAGTTGGAGTTTTGAGGAATTTCAGATAATATCCTGTTTTGTTATACGTCTGGGCGCTTAAACCTATGAAAAAAATGGCAAGAAGTCTTCAATTCAGGGACAGAATTTGAATTCAGCCCCCTTAACTATAAACAGGCAACAATGTGAGGGGACTGATTTTATTTTGGCTTAAAATTAAATCTGTCTCCCGAATTAGAATTATACATATTGTACTGTTAAGTACTTGACTATCAATTTCCTGCTATGAAGGGCAAAAATATCCTTTTTCCGAGAAGTAGAGATAGTCAACTTTCACAGAAGGGAACAAAGGCCAGGCATGAGGTGATTAATTTCTCAACCTGGCTTTTTCTTTTTAGCCTGAAAAATTATCTAGGACTCCTGAAGGATGTCAGGTAAACATAAACATCATACAATGGAGAAGAAGCCATCAGGTTTCAAGATTATTGATTGGTATTCAATGGTAACTCACTATATATTTATTCCTGGTATATGTAGCCTAAATATATAGCAACAAAACCCTTTATGAATAATCAAGGACAGGCAAATATTTTAATAGCCAATGCATTACGGCTTGCAGAAGATACACTTTGTGAAAAGGTCTTCCTTTTTTTAAACAGTGAACAGACCTGTGAGGTTCTAGCTGACATTGACTCTGTGAAAGATAAAAGAATTGTGCTTATTCTGCCTAAGAGCCAGGAAATTCCCAAGTGCATCAAAAACAGGAAAACCGTAGTTCATACCTGGTCAGGGAACCAGACACGGTTTTCCAGAATCAAATATGCTTTCATGCAAGCAGTTTTACAAAAAGTTATCCAACCGGACAGCAAAGTCGCATGTGTCCTGGGCCCATGGGGCAGTGATCATCTTGATACCATTACCGTTCATGACCTGGGCCTTTCCTGGAGCGAAGCCTTTCCTTTTGATCCGCGCTCTTTAATTTCGAAGAATTTTTTCACAACTGTGATAGCAGTTGTTGATATAGCCCTCGACATAGGTGCACTGGGAAGAGAAGGCAAGCCCGTGGGAACTACATTCATCATTGGTAATGTAGAGCAGATAATGAGGTCATCCCACCAGGCAATATTTAATCCCTTCAAGGGCTACCCTGAGCAAGGCCGGGGAATTACCTCCTCCGAGGTTGTTGAAAGCATTAAAGAGCTTGCACAACTGGACGGTGCTTTTGTAATTTCTGAAAAAGGGATTGTTGAGGCTGCCGGCCGCCATCTTGATGCTGTAAGCTCAGTTACAAGACAGCTGAAAGGCCTTGGCTCCCGTCACAGGGCCGCGGCTAGCATCACCATATATAGTGAGGCTATTGCAGTTGTTGTTTCACAAAGCACCGGCAGGGTTACAATTTTTGATGAAGGCAAGATAGTAGCTGCCCTTGAGCCTGTTATAAGTACCCGGGTGGTTTAGCTCAAAATACAACTCTAACCTGGACAGTATAGAACCATTATCTGCGCCTGACCTCAATCACTCCATCTATCTGCCGGAGATGCTGGAGCAGCCGGCTGAGATGATCAAGGCTTTCCACTTCAAGCACCATTTTGCTTGTGGACAGGTTTTCAGCATTTATTTTGGCTTCCAGCTCAACAATATTGGCATCATCCATACTGATGGCATTGCTCACTGCTGCAAGCATTCCTTTTTTATTCTGGGTGATGAGAAATATCTGAGCCCGGTGTACTGTTTTGGTATCGGCAGACCAACTCACCTCTATCCTGCGCTGGGGATCTGTAGCCAATAAATTATGACAGTTGGCCTTGTGAATGGAAATACCCCGTCCTGTGGTTATAAATCCCATGATGGGGTCACCGGGGACAGGCAGACAGCACTGGCTGATTTTCACCAGCATATCATCAACACCTTCAATGGTGATGCCTTCGCTGCTTGCTCTGTCATGCTTTTGCAGTGAAGGTGCGACATCGATCATCTCCTGCTCCGCTGCTCTCTCCGCTTCTTCTGCCAGCAGCTCATCGGGTTGCAAGACCTTGATGACGTTCTGTATGGGTAAGGCGCCGGAACCAATCTTGCCCAACAGGTCTTCCAGTGAATTGCAGCGGGTGGTCTTGAGGATTTGCCGCATATGCCCTGTCTTGATGATCTTCTTTACAGATGTGTCATATTTGCGCAGCTCCCGTTCACATATCTCCCGCCCCACATTCATGGCCTTTTCTTTTTCTTCCCTGCGCAGCCAGTGACGGATGCGGGATTTTGCCCGGCTTGTCCGCACTATTGACAACCAGTCTCTGCGGGGCTTCTGCTTGGGTGAGGTGATTATTTCCACCATGTCACCGTTTTGCAGCTTGTATTTCAGGGGTACTATTTTTCCGTTTACCTTGGCCCCCACGCAGCTGTTGCCCACCTCAGTGTGGATGATATAGGCAAAATCAAGGGGTGTGCTGCCCTGGGTAAATTCCTTTACCTCTCCATTGGGGGTTAGAGCATAGACATCGGGATCGAAAAGCTCCCCGCGCACCGAATCAAGGAACTCCTTCGGATCCTTCAATTCCTGCAGCCACTGCACCAGCTGCTTCAGGCCCCTGAAGACCTTGGCATCTTGCCTGCTGATGGTCTGGCCTTCCTTATAGGCCCAGTGGGCGGCAACACCCTCCTGGGCAACCCTGTCCATTTGATGGGTACGGATCTGTACCTCCATGAATTCACCATAGGGCCCTATCACCGTAGTATGCATGGACTGGTAGTTATTTCCTTTGGGTGTACTGATAAAATCCTTGATGCGACCCGGCACCGGCGGCCAGTTGGCATGTACCACTCCCAGAGCCTCGTAGCATTCCGTCACCGTATCAACAATGATTCTGAAAGCAACCTTGTCATAAACCTTTTCAAGTGGAATTTTCTGGGCAATGATTTTCTTATAAATTGAGTACAGATGCTTGGGGCGCCCGATGATTTCACATTGCGTCAGATTTATTTCAGCAAGTTTCATCTGCAAGATATTGATGACTTCCTTGACATAATTTTCCCTGTCTGCGGTTGAACTTTCAATCCTGGCGATCAGATCCGCATACTCTTCAGGATAAAGAAATTTGAAAGCAAGATCCTCAAGTTCACGCTTCATCCAGTCAATACCAAGACGGCTTGCAAGGGGTGCATAAAGTTCCAGAGTCTCGCGGGCCAATTCTTTCTGGAGTTCCTTATCATTGAGGATATAGGAACGCATATCATGCAGCCGGTCGCCAAGCTTGACCAGTAGAACCCTGATATCAGAAGCCATGGCCAGCAGAAGTTTTCTGACGTTTTCCGCCTGGTAGGTCAGCTTGCTGTTAAATTTCACATTGGTGATTCTGGTGGCACCGCGGATAATGTTAGCCACGTCTTTGCCGAAATCTTCTTCAACCTCCCTGATTGAAAGTGTTGGATCCCGCTTGAGCACACCGTGCAGCAGGCCGGAAATTACGGTCTGCAGGTCAAGCTTCATGACAAGGAGTATTTCTGTAACTGAGAGCAGGTGGGCAATATACGACTCTCCTGAAGTAGGGTGCACTTGATCTGCATGCACCTTTTCAGCAAAGAGGTAGGCTTTTTCCAAGGGTTCAAGATCCCCCTCATGGAGGTAACCCCGGGCAAGTTCTTTTATATCTTTGAAACTGGGCATTAGTTTTATAAGGGTTCAAGGGAAAGATTTTAATTTGCAAATTCAATTTGCAAGTATTTTTTAATGTAAAGTTGTTTTTTGACTTGGCACAAAACTACAACTACCTGGTCCCGGTCTATATCAGTCTTTAGATGACTTTCACCTCTGTACCTTTGTGCCTCTGTGCCTCAGTGCCTCAGTGCCTCTGTACCCTAAAGGGCATAAATGCCTCTGTGCCTTTTTAAAACTTTAGCTCACTCACAATTATACTACTTCTTACTCCCAGGTTGCCGCCATTCCATCATGAATAGCGCTGACAACCTCTGTGAGGGCTTTATCAGGGGACAGGCTTTGTGTTATACCATCAGCTCTTGTGCGAATCTCCACCTCGCCTTCCTGGACGAATCGTTTGCCTATGGTAATTCGATAGGGAATGCCGACAAGATCAGCATCCTTGAACTTGATACCGGGGCGCTCGTCACGGTCATCAAGCAGTACCTCAAGCCCTTCCTGCTGCAACTGGCTGTAGAGAGATTCCGCAGCTGCAGTAATTTCCTGATTTTTGGGATCCAGGTTCAAAATTATAACCTGAAACGGTGCCAGGGGCAGTGGGAATATAATTCCATGCTGATCATGGTTCTGTTCAATTGCTGCTGCGACCGTCCTGCTCACACCAATACCATAGCAGCCCATGACAAAATTCTGCTCTTCGCTGCTGCTGTCCTGGAAGGTGGCTTTAAGCGCCTTGCTGTAACTGTCTCCCAGCTTGAATATGTGCCCGACTTCAATTCCCTTGGTTAATTCAAGTTCACCACCACAGGATGGACATTTGTCCTCCTCAGTCAGCTGACGCAGGTCAGCCACCTGAAAAACCTTGAAATCCCTGGGGAGATTCACATTCTGCAGATGATAATTCTTTTCATTGGCTCCAACGGTAAAGTTGACCATGGCTGCAACCTCCCGGTCGGCGGCACAGGGGATATCCAGGCCAAGGGGCCCCAAATAACCGCTGGGAACGCCGGTTATATCAAAAATCTGCTTCTCATCAACCATTTCAACATCCACAGCTCCCAGCATATTCTTGAGCTTGACCGGCTGCACCTCATGATCACCCCGGACAAGCACTGCAACAGGATCACCGTCGGCCAGATAAACCATGGTCTTCACCAGTTCCCTGGGCGAGATGCCAAGGAACTCACAAACGACATCAACTTTTCTCTTGCCGGGTGTTTCGACCTTCTGCAGGGGCAGCAGTCCAACATCCTCACCAGGTTTTTCAGGGGGCGCCACTGCAGCCTTCTCCATATTGGCGGCATAGGAACAATTCCTGCAGATAACCAGGGTATCCTCACCGGTATCTGCGAGCACCATGAATTCATGGGAGAAACTGCCGCCAATTGTGCCGGTGTCTGCCTCAACAGCCCGAAAGGATAAACCGCACCGTTTAAATACGCGATGGTAGGCATCAAACATTTTCCCATAGGTGATTTCTGCTCCACTCTCCGTTGCATCAAAACTGTAACCGTCCTTCATGATAAACTCGCGGCCACGCATGAGTCCGAACCGCGGCCTGATTTCATCCCGGAACTTGGTCTGGATCTGGTAGAGGTTAAGCGGCAGGTCCCGGTACGAATGGATATCCCTGCGCACCAGATCGGTTATAACCTCCTCGTGGGTCGGTCCAAGGCAACTCTCCCTGTCGTGACGATCTGTAAAACGCAGGAGTTCCGGACCATATTTTTCCCAGCGCCCGGACTCCTTCCAGAGATCAGCCGGCTGCACCATGGGCATGAGAAGTTCCTGGGCTCCGGCCCTATTCATTTCCTCGCGCACAATCTGCTCAACCTTGCGGATCGAGGCGAGCCCCAAGGGCAAATAGGTGTAGATACCCGATGAAAGCTTGCGGATAAAACCGGCCCGCAGCAGGAGTTTGTGGCTCATCACCTCAGCTTCGGCAGGCGTTTCTTTTAAAGTGGGCAATAATAGTTCAGAATAACGCATAATTAAGATCCTGGTTGAAAGTAAATATTCGGGCTAAAAAAACCCGGTTTCAGCTTGTAGTGTTCATGCAGCAGGCGTTTATGCCCTTCAGGGAACAAAGGCCTTTATGCCTCTGTGCCTCTGTGCCTCTGTCACTTTGTGCCTTTTTCTCCTGCCATATCATCAAGTTCTTTAAGAAAAACTTCCAGCAACTCATTTTCAGCCACTTTTTTATACAGCTTGCCTTTCTTGAAAATTATTCCCACACCCTTGCCCCCGGCCACACCGATATCCGCCTCTTTAGCCTCTCCGGGCCCATTTACCACGCAGCCCATAACCGCTATCTTGAGAGGAGTTTCCATGTTTTGGATATGATGCTCCACCTCATCTGCCAGATTGAAAAGATTAACCTGGCAGCGACCGCACGTGGGGCAGGATATCAGTTCCGGGCCGCGGTGCCTGATATTCAAAGCCCGCAGGATTTCGTACCCCACCCTGACCTCCTCCACCGGATCCCGGGTCAGGGAGATTCGGAAGGTGTCCCCGATACCTTCATAGAGCAGGATACCAAGGGCAACGCTTGATTTTACTGTCCCGGCAATCAATCCACCGGCCTCTGTTACACCAAGGTGGAAAGGGTAGTCGCATTGAGCGGCCAGTTCTTTATAGGCCGCAACCGTATTCAGGGGGTCAGAGGATTTGATGGATATTTTTATCTCATTAAAGCCCTGATTTTCAAGCAGGTCAACATTACGCAGTGCACTTTCCACCAGGGCGGAGGGGGTGGGATGTCCGTGTTTTTTTAATATGTCTTTTTCCAGGGAACCGCTGTTCACCCCCACCCGTATGGAAACCCCATGGGCCTTTGCAGCATCCACAACCTTTGCAAGCTTTCCCGGGCCGCCGATGTTGCCGGGGTTGATCCTGATTGCCTGGGCCCCGTTTTCCATGCTGGCAACAGCCAACCTGTGATCAAAATGAATATCAGCAATAAGAGGTATATGGATCTGATCCCGAATCGGACGTATGGCCGCCGCCGCTTCCATGTCCACCACAGCCACCCTGATTAGTTCACAACCCGCTGCTTCCAGACGCTTAACCTGGGCAACAGTCTCTTGCACCTTGCGGGTGTCGGTATTTGTCATGGATTGCACAGAGACAGGGGCATCGCCGCCCACCGGTACATCTCCAATCATGATCTGTCTTGTTTTCCGCCGCTTAGTCATTGTTTTGTTAAGGGTTCAAGGAAAATATTGTAATTTGCAAATTCATATTGCAAGAACTTTTTAATCTAAAATTGTTTTTTGACCTGGAACAAAACAACCACTACCTGGTCCCGGTCTGTGCCTCTGTATCTCTGTGCCTCTGTACCCTAAAGGGCATAATTGCCTCAGTGCCTTTTTAAACCTTTATCCTCGTGCCCTTTGTCTGTTTTTCATCCAGTGCCCAGCATCTAGTCTCCAGCATCAATCTTTATTTCCCAAATAGCAATTCAGCCTCCGATGGCCTGATATATATCGGCCCTGCTGCTGCAGGATCAAGAAACTCATTCTGCCTCCACTTGTCCAGGGCCAGTAAACCGATTGTCGCTGCCCTGGGGAAATATATATTTGCGGGTGCCATTTTCAAAAGACCCGCAAGTTTCTCCCGAAAGAGATCCTCATAAACTGCTGCCCCATCTCCCAACAACACCACCGGCTCATCGATTCTCTCACACAGAACCCCAGGACTTATGACCATATGTTCTCCCAACAGCCTTGGACTATCCTGGCTGTCGCTTCTATAAAAGCCGGCATACACCTCTTTTTTCCTGGCATCCAGCACCGGGCAGATCAAAATTTCTCCTGTTGCACAGAACTGTGCAGCCAGGCCGTCAAGAGTGCCAACGCCAATAAGATTTGCATTTCCAGCCATGGCTATGCCTTTTGCAGTTGCAAGCCCTATGCGTAAACCGGTAAAACTTCCCGGTCCCAGGCTCACTGCCACAGCATCAATTATTGACCAATCAATACCGGTCTCCTGCATGAGCCAGTCAACTCCTGCCAAAAGCCTGCGGGAATGGGTCTCACCTGTCTGCAGAGAAAATTCCGCCAAACACCTGTTTTCTGCAACAAGGGCAACACTGCCGCACATGGTGGCTGTTTCGAGGGCCAGGATTACCGGCTTATGCAACCCTTGTATATCTTTATCAGTATGAGCCATGCCTGCACAGTGAAGTTATATTTTTTTTATTATTAGCGGACAATTCAGGTAGGAGTAAATTCAAGGGTTCAAGGGGTCAAGGGGTCAAGGGGTCAAGGGGTCAAGGGGTCAAGGGGTCAAGGGGTCAAGGGGAAAATTTTAATTCGCAAATTCATATTGCAAGTATTTTTTAAGGTAAAATTGTTTTTTGACCTGACACAAAACTATCACTACCTGGTTCCGGTCTATATTAGTCTTTAGACTTTCACCTCTGTACCTCTGTACCCTAAAGGGCATAAATTATTCTGTACCTCTGTGCCTCTGTACCTCTGTGCCTTTTCACTTGTAACTTAGCAGGTACTTAGTCCCCCGTTTACCCCACTCAGCCACTGAATACCCTTACCAGGTCATTATAAAAAACAAAAATCATCAGGGTGCCCAGCAGCACGAGACCAATCTGCTGCAGGATTTCCATGGTTCTCAGGTTAAGGGGTTTACGCAAAATCGCCTCAACGGAGAAAAACACGAGATGCCCGCCATCCAGGATAGGGATCGGGAGCAGATTCAGGATACCAAGGTTAACGCTTAAGACACCCATGAAGTAGAGAAAATTGATCCAACCGGCCTCCATCCGCTCCCCGGCAATTTTTGCAATGAGAATCGGGCCGCCCAATTCCGAAGCCGGCACGACCTTCTGGATTATTTTTACCAGCCCCATGACCGTTAGGTACATCCAGGTCCAGGTCTGGCTGATACCGGCCTGCAGGGACTGCACGAAACCGACCTTTTCGTAAATGACCTCCTCGGATCTGGAGATGCCTATCATATACCGTTCGCCAACTTCTTCACCAAAAATAGTTCGTGTCTTTTCCATGCTGGGCGTTACTGCAACTTCAAGGGTCTTCTCCCCCCTTGCCAGGGTAAGAAGGACCTCTCTGCCCTCACTGTTCTTAATCAGCAGGGACACATCTTCCCAGCGCAGGGTCTCCGTGCCGTCAATGGTGAGAATGGTATCACCCTCCTGCAGACCAGCCTCTGCTGCAGGTGTATCCTGGCCAACTCCGCCAATGGTTGTAGTGTCCACCGGCTGAGGCATTCCTGCCACAAAGACGATGATGAAAAAAAGGAACATGGCAAAAATAAGGTTAAATACAGGACCGCCTGCCACAATTATGAAGCGCTGCCAGACCGGACGTGTAGCAAAGGAACGTTTGAGCTCTCCTGGCGACAGTCTTTCCTCGGCTAATTCGCCGGGATTTTCCCCAAACATTTTAACATAACCGCCCAGGGGAAAGGCGCTTATCAGGTACTCAGTTTCACCGTACTGTTTGCTGATGAGTTTCGGCCCAAAGCCCAGAGAAAACTTCAGCACTTTGACCCCAAAAAACTTGGCCCAGATAAAGTGGCCAAATTCATGCACGAAAATTAACAACCCAAGTACTATGGCAAAAGAAATTATGGTGTTCATTAAGTTTCAAACCTCTATAATGGTTGTCGGCTTCATATGTATGCCCGTATGGGTGTTTATGCCCGCATGGACAAAAAAAATCTCAGCCGCCTGATTTTTCGCCCGAACCCATCTGATAACCTCAGGCCCTGTAGATGGTTGCGGAATTTTACTATGACTCTATCTCAATGCCGCCGGTAAACCTTCAGCTTGCATTTCATTAAAAATTTTGCCCGGTTTTATTCACTATGTCTTTTTGTGCTATTACGCTTTGCTATATTGAAAAATTTAGATGTTACAGGTTGTGCCGATACAGAGTAAAAATTTTTAAAACCACTCACCCTTCGGGCCGGTCGATACATTCATATAACCTGCAATATCTCAGCAGACAAGTGCCTGGCAATACCATCCGCTTCTAAAATTGTTTCAATATCTTTGTCTTCCATAAAATCCATGCGGGTCAGTGTTTCGGCAACCACTCGCGAAATTTCAGGAAATTTCAATTTCCCGTCGAGAAAGGCGGCTACTGCAACCTCGTTTGCCGCATTCATAACAGTTGGCAGGCATCCCCCCATCCTGCAGGCCTCATAGGCCGTCTGCAGCGCAGGAAAGCGATTTGTATCCGGTTTGAGAAAGCTCAAATTACTGCATTCGGTCAAGTTCAGGCGCGAAAGGCCTGTATCCAGCCTATAGGGATAGGAAAGGGCATAGCTGATAGGTACCCGCATGTCCGGGATGCCAAGCTGGGCCACGACCGATCCATCTACAAACTCTACCAGTGAATGAACAATACTTTGAGGATGCACGAGCACCTCAATCTTATTCAGGTCAACATCAAAAAGCCAACGGGCCTCGATAACTTCAAGCCCTTTATTCATCAGCGTTGCGGAATCAATGGAAATCTTACGGCCCATGTCCCAATTAGGGTGGTGCAGGGCCTGGTCAGGTGTTACCTGCCAGAGATTTTCCTGTTCCAGGTTCAAAAAAGGCCCACCGGAGGCAGTAAGGATAATGCGGGCGACATCCTCTCTGCGCCCTGCTTCAAGGGCCTGCGCAATAGCACTGTGCTCACTGTCAATGGGCAGCAGACGCACCTGATGTTTTTTTACTTCATCCATTATGAACCGCCCTGCCATAACAAGGGTTTCCTTGTTGGCCAGGGCAATATCCTTGCCGGACCTGATCGCGGCAAGAGTCGGCAGCAATCCTGCGGCCCCTACAATGGCCGAGACCACCATATCTGTGTCCTGCATGGCAGCCACCTGCTGGTTGCCCGCCTGACCCCAGACTATTTCCGTCTGACTTGCAGGGCCCAATAATGTTTTGAGCTTAGCAGCTTCCTCCTCCACGGCAACAGATACCAGGCGTGGTGCAAAGATCTCGATCTGCTGCCGGAGCAAATCTATATTCCATCCGGCTGTTAAGCCGACCACGGTAAAATGTTCCGGGAAGCAGGCTGCAACTTTAAGAACGTTTCTGCCGATGGAACCGGTGGAACCGAGTATGGAAATTTTTTTATTCTTCACGTAATACAGTATTCTCAAATATAAAAAGTAAATCCGTGCCCATAAGGCCGGTAATAGTATTCTTGCTCCTGCATATACTCATCAGCATCTTTTTTCTGTAGAACTTTCCAGCGCTGCGAAGTTGCAAGCTACTTTAACAGTGCGGCATGCCCCCAGTAAAGGACATGATACAGTACAGGAGCTGTAAGCAGCAGGCTGTCACAACGGTCCAGCAATCCACCGTGCCCGGGTAATATCTGCCCCGAATCCTTTACTCCTGATACGCGCTTGATGAGCGATTCAATTAAATCCCCGATAATGCCGATTGCACTTAAAGCCAGGCCCAGTAGAGCTACCATGGCAAGACTGATTCCCTCAAAAAGAAGGGCTGCCGCGATAAGCCCTCCAAGCATGCCGCCGACAATTCCACCAACAGCTCCGGCCCTGGTTTTGCCTGGGCTTAAAGCAGGATACAACTTGGTTTTACCGAGGGAACGCCCGACATAGTAAGCCCCGGTATCAGAAGAGACGGTAATGGCTGTCAGGACCAGCAACCAGTAATTTCCCTGGGCATAGGAGCGCAGCAGGATCAAATGGGCGGCACAGAACCCTATGTAAGAAATGGCAAACCAATTCCTTGCTGCAAAGAGCAGTCCGTTATCCAGAGACGGATAGGAAACCACGGTAAAAATGATCAGGATGAGCAGGGCGAGAAACAGGCTGGATGTCACCACCCCGCTGCCCCATAATGAGGCTGCAAAGAGTGGAATAATCCCGAGTATGAGAACAAGGGGAATATGTTTTTGCTCGACTTCAGGAGAACTCATGCGCAGGAATTCGTAAAGGCACCCTCCTGCTCCCCCAGCGATAACCAGGCAGAACATGGGGTATGACCCAACAAGCAGCAATAAAAGCCAGGCTATGGCGAGGATGAGACCGGTGACAATTCTACCCATTGATCATTCCGCCTGCAACTGTTCGCTGGTTTGGCCGAACCTTCTTTCGCGGCTCTGATAATCCCTGATCGCCTCGATAAACCTGGCGCCCCTGAAATCGGGCCACATGGTTTCTGTAATATAAAGTTCAGCATAAGACAGCTGCCAAAGGAGAAAATTGCTCAGGCGCGCTTCGCCCCCTGTCCTGATGAGTAAATCCGGGTCAGGAAGCCCGCTGGTATAAAGATGGGAAGCAAAAAACTTTTCGGAAAAATCTTGTGGTTCAAACTGGCCACTGACACATTTTTCCGCCATGGCACGGGCAGCCCTTACAATCTCGGAGCGGCTCCCATAGCTCAAAGCCAGGTTTAAAATCAAACTGGGTTTTTCGTCTGTTTTCGGGGTAGTCCCCTGTATAACCTCGGTCAGGATTTTTCGTACATCAGACGGTAAATTTTCAATTTCTCCGATGCAGCGCAGCGAAATGCTATTCCCCAATAAATTTTGCAGTTCCGATTTGAGATAGGTCTTGAGCAGAGTCATAAGACCCTGGACCTCAAAGGCAGGCCTTTTCCAGTTTTCGGTTGAAAATGCATAAAGAGTGAGAACCTCCAGATTCAATTTTCTGGCGGTTTTCACAACATCTTTGACAGATTCGGATCCTGCCTTGTGCCCCATAATTCTCGGCAGGTTGCGCTCTTTCGCCCATCTGCCGTTGCCATCCATAATAATGGCAACATGTCGGGGAATCCTCTTCGGATCCAGAACAGGATTATCAAGCATAACAGGTCATTGCACTCTTCAAATGATGAGCTAAACCTCCATTACTTCATTTTCTTTACCAGCGGCCACTTCATCTATCTTTGCAATAGAACTGTCTGTTTCTTTCTGGGCCTCATCCTGAAGTTTAAAGAGCTCGTCTTCTGAAATTTCTTTGTTTTTCTTTTGTTTTTTAAGGGTGTCTATGGCATCACGACGGTGATTCCGGACAGCGACTCGGTATTCCTCAGCGATTTTTTTCACAATTTTAACGAGTTCCTTACGCCGTTCTTCTGTCAGCTGCGGAATGTTAATTCGGATGACCTTACCGTCATTTACCGGGGTCAGGCCCAGTTCGGATTTTAAAATTGCCTTCTCAATACCTGCCATAACCCCGGGGTCCCATGGCTGAATAACAATTTGCCTGCTTTCCGGAATAGTCAAGGTGCCTACCTGGTTCAACGGCATGGCGGAACCATAGGCTTCAACCTTAATCCCGTCCAGAAGTGACAATGAAGCGCGGCCTGTGCGTATCCTGGTCAATTCCTGCTTAAAAGCATCCAGGCTCTTATCCATCTTTTCAGCCATTTCCATTATTACTTCACTCGTCATCACACTCTCCTTTCGGTTATCCTCCGGCTGTTAAGTATCTGTTTCTTGATTTTGCAGAATTCTTCAACTTCATGCTACTGCACTATTGTGCCGACATGTTCGCCGCTTATTGCCCTTTTGATATTGGCGGGTATATTCATATTCAAAACGATTATGGGTATATCGTTGTCCCGGGCCAGCGATATGGCCGCTGCATCCATTACCCTGAGATTTTTCTTCAGGACGTCATTATAATTTAAAGTTTCAAATTTAATTGCTTCCGGGTTGACAAGCGGGTCCTTGTCGTAGACACCGTCAACCCTTGTTGCCTTGCAGATGAGGTCTGCCTCAATTTCGAGGGCCCGAATAACTGCTGCCGTATCAGTAGTAAAATACGGGGTGCCAATCCCTGCGGCACAGACTACGACTCTGCCTTTCTCAAGATGCCGGATAGCCCGGCGGCGTATATATGGTTCACAAATGCTCGGCATGGGAAAAGCTGACATTACCCTGGTGGCAATGCCGTTTCGTTCCATGGCATCCTGCATTGCCAAACTGTTTATTACAGTCGCCAGCATGCCCATGTTGTCAGCTGTGCTTCTGTCCATCCCCTTCGAAGCCCCGGCAACACCTCTGAAGATATTGCCTGCCCCGATAACAAGACCAACCTCCATGCCAAGTTCAACAACCTGCTTCACCTCATGTGCAACATAGTTCAAAACATCGGTGCTGATACCAAACTCGGTATCACCCATCAGGGCTTCACCACTCAGCTTCAACAAGACTCTTTTGTAAGGCGTAGCGGCCATCTGTCTATTCCTGGTAAAGGTTGCAGTTGTTACACATTCCCTGCTGGAATCCTAGGCATCAGCTCCAACCTGAAATCGGCTGAATCTCTTCACTGTTATATTCTCTCCCATCTTGGCAATCAAATCATTTAACATATCCTGAACACTGAGATCCGGGTTTTTAACAAATTTCTGTTCCAGCAGGCTGACCTCGGCAAAAAACTTATCCAGCTTGCCGCTGACCATTTTTTCGGCAATGTTTTCAGGCTTGCCGGAGTCAATGGCCTGGTTCTTATAAATTTCAGCCTCTCGGGATATGAGGTCCTCAGAGATATCTTCACGTTTGACGGCAATGGGATTCATTGCCGCTATGTGCATGGCAACCTCTCTGGCAAAATTCTGGAAATCATCTGTTTTGGCAACAAAATCAGTTTCACAGTTGACCTCAATCATAACCCCGAGTTTACCACCCGCATGGATATAGGTCTGGACCACACCTTCACTGGTGGAGCGGCCGGCTCTCTTCTGGGCTACTGCCAAACCTTTCTGGCGCAGAAGGTCAACGGCCTTTTCCATGTCTCCTTCGGTTTCACCCAGAGCTTTCTTGCAATCCATCATTCCCGCGTTGGTTTTATCACGGAGTTCTTTAACCATTTGACTTGTGATTTTCACGATAGTTCTCCTTTACATTCATCCTATATAAATTATTGAAAATTTTTCTGCCTCGTAAAAGTTCTCCGCCTACAGATACGACATAAGCAATAAGCTGCTAATAACAGGCCCGGTTGGGCCGCAAGACTTCAAAGTCTTCGCTTATCTCGAAGTCGGAGCTTGTACCCTGTATTAAAGGGTGTTTATACCCTGTTGTTAAGGGTGCTTGTACCCTGTTGTTAAGGGTGCTTGTACCCTTTATTAAAGGCTGCACCCCTCAGGTTAGCAACCGAAGGGAGACTCCGAGGAGTGTTTGTGTCCTTAAAGGATACTTAATTACGAATGCATAAATTTTGCTTATCTTATCTGTTCGCGTTTTCCAGGAATCTGTTGCGATCATCTTCCCGGGAGAAACTTGAAGACCCATACTCTCCCTTTTCAACACCTGCAAAAGGCCACTCTATTCATCAATGTAAGGCTGTTCTTCTCTTTTAAGACAGACTTTAACCAATACCGTAGAGTCCTGCGCATCAGGTGAAGATCGTAACAAACAATATAAAATTTGAATAAATCTCAGCTAAAAAACTAAGGTTTACTTCTCTTCTGAGGGACGTTCCTCAGCTACCACTTCCTCGGAAACTTCTTCGGGATTCTCTGCCATTGCCTGTTCAACCATCTCCTCAACAACAGCATCTTTTTCCTTCATCTGAGAGCGACCGTCCATCACTGCGTCTGCAATTGCTGATGTGATTAACTTGACTGCCCTGATTGCATCATCATTGCCTGGAATAATATGGGTAATGCCATCTGGGTTGCAATTGGTGTCAGCCAGGGCAATAACAGGTATATGGAGTGTGTTGGCTTCCTTAACAGCAATCTGTTCTTTATTGGGATCTATGACAAGAATAGCGGCCGGCATGCTGCGCATGTTCTTAATACCGCCAATATTACGCTCAAGCTTGATCCGTTCTTTTTCCATCAGCAGTATTTCCTTTTTAGGAAATTTATTAATGGAGCCGTCTTCCTGCATTGCTTCAATGCTCTTTAACCGGTCCACCCCTTTCTTGATGGTCTGAAAATTGGTCAGAGTGCCGCCGAGCCAGCGATGATTAATATAGAACATACCACAGCGAATGGCTTCTTCCTTGATAATGGTCTGGGCCTGGCGTTTGGTTCCCACAAAGAGAACATAACCACCTTTTGAGGTTTCCTCGACAATATAATCATAGGCTTTTCTGAACAAGCGCATGGTTTTATCAAGGTTAATAATATAGATTCCGTTACGCGGCGCAAAAATATAAGGCTTCATTTTCGGGTTCCAGCGCCGTGTCTGGTGGCCGAAATGGAGCCCGGCCTCAAGCATCTGTTTCATGGTAATTCCTGACATACGTATTCCTCCGGTTTTTGGTTTTTTCCTCCACCCTTTGCCCCGCCCCATTACAGGGAACCAAGGGGGCACTTAACGTTCGGGTGTGTGTATTAAGAAGCAACTGTCGGCTTCCTGGATTTACTGGCCCTCTGGCCATGTCAACATAAAACGTGACTATATACCATTTGTGGTCTGATTTTGCAAACGAATCTCAACTAATTCAGCTTAGCCTGTATCTTGCACCAGTCGAGTTGCCGGATAAGCAAAGTATAAGGTGTTTCGCTATATTTGAGTATGTGATAAGCCTTAAAGCAGAACACATGAATTTATCGGCTGTCCCGCAGGGCGCTTGGTTTTGTAAAACTTTACTCTGTATCGGCACAAACCGTAACAACTGAATTTTGCAATAAATCAAAGCGTAATAGCACAAAGACATAGAGTGAATAAAACCTTGCAAAATTTTTATGAAATATGCAGGCCAACTGGTCTCATTTAAGCTTCAGGCTTCCTGTCCCGGCCAAAATATGTTTAAGCCATTCAAAACCGAACTTAAGCAATGCCTCATCATCTACATCCAGTGTCCTGCGCAGCGAGCTTTCAAGCTTAAACTGGTCGATGAGTTTATTTTCCATAAAAAATTTTCTGAAACCATCAATATTATAACAGACCATGAAGGCCATCTGTTGCCTGGGGCCACCTACCCCTTCACCCTGCCAGGGATTTCCTGCAAACAGGGTATCAATTTCCGCCCAGAGATCATTAGCCGCATTATATTGCTGTACCTTTTGGTCCTTGAGCCAGGTCCTCACCGTCCATTCCTTAGCTTCTTCGTGCCCCAGACAGTAGGGGTGCTTGGTCATGAAATAAAACTCTTGCAGCCTCCCTCTACTCGGATTCCTATCGACTGCCCGCTCCAGCGGATAGGTCCTGCATGCAGAGGGTCTGTCTTCATATACTGTACACCCCTTATTGTTAAGAAACGGGCAGGTCTGATCTTCATTTTCAGACATCAAGAGCATGACCGCCGGAAAAAAAGGATGACTGGATGGTCCCAGCCTGGTATGGCTGCGCATGAAATCCTCTGAAGATATTGAGAGCCGGTTCTTCAGCCTGATAATATCATGGGGATAGAGGATCAGGTCCAGTTTGCGGCAACATGACATGTAACATTCCACATCCGGAGCACAGCGAAAATGAAACACTGATTTTCCCAGGGGCTCCATGCCTGCCGGGAATTCTTTTTTTATATCATCCATTTTTATTGTTTTCATAGGTTGTTTGAGAATTCAGATAACCACATAGGACATTTTTTTCATAATCAGCATTTCACCTGATAAGGCAAGACAAACAAGCCATAAAGCGTTTAAAGGGTAACAAAAAACCGGTATGAAAA
Source organism: uncultured Desulfobulbaceae bacterium (assembly GCA_947259115.1). Lineage (GTDB taxonomy): Bacteria > Desulfobacterota > Desulfobulbia > Desulfobulbales > BM004 > BM004. The sequence goes on from CAMYKS010000020.1 coordinate 65,198, forward strand.
CTACCTCATACCGGTTTTTGTAAAAGCTATGTTGTGCAAAAAAAATCTTAATTAGTTACTTCTTCGGTCTCTTCCGTATAGTTAACCAGTTCGATAATAGCCATGGGGGCCGCATCACCGGCTCTGTTTCCGGTACGAATAATACGGGTGTAGCCGCCGTTGCGGTCCGTGTATTCGTCTTTCAGTTTGGTAAAAAGTTTATCCACTACCTTTCTGCTGCGAATTACAGCGAGGGCCTGTCTTCTGGCATGCAGGTCCCCCCGTTTAGCCAGGGTAATCATTTTATCTGCCAACTTCCTCAATTCTTTGGCTTTAGGCGTTGTTGTTACAATCCTCTCATGCTCAAGCAGAGAAGTTACCATATTTCTCATCATGGCCTGCAAGTGAGAACTGTTACGTCCCAGCCTTCTTCCGGCTTTTCTATGTCTCATAGGATTAAACCTCGTTTATATGTTCTCTTCTTCTGCTTTGACCGCAGCAGGTTCGGGCGGCTCCCAGTCGTCAATCTTCATACCAAGAGATAAATCCATCACTTCGAGGAGTTGCTTTATCTCATTTAACGACTTGCGGCCAAAATTCTTGGTCTTGAGCATTTCAGCCTCAGTTCTTTGCACCAGCTCACCGATATAATTGATATTTGCATTTTTCAAACAGTTAGCCGAACGAACAGAGAGCTCCAGATCCTCAACAGTACGGTAGAGATTTTCATTCTGTGGCGGTTCTAAACTTTCTTCACTTTCCTCAATTTCCGGCTCTGCCTTCTCTTCGTCGAAATTGATGAAAATCGTCATATGCTCTTTGAGAATTTTTGCAGCATACGCCAGGGCATTTTCCGGTTTCACACTCCCATCCGTGTGCATTTCCAAGGTCAACTTATCATAGTCAGTCTGCTGACCGACACGGGCCTGGGTCACAATATACTGCACTTTCTTGACAGGAGTGAAAATAGAATCAATGGGGATCACACCGATTGGCTGATCATCTGTCTTGTTCAGCTCAGCCGGCCTGTACCCTTTACCCCATTTTACTTCAAGATCAACTTCAAACTTTCCATTTCCGGTTATGGTGCAGATGTGCTGCTCCGGGTTCATAATCTCAACTGAACCATCTGAGATTATATCTGCAGCAGTCACAGCCCCCTTGTCTTTTTTATTGATCCGGACTGTTTGTCCCTCAGCTGTATTAAGCTTGAGCCGAACTTCCTTAAGGTTCAGGATGACCTCAGTCACATCTTCCAAAACTCCGGGAATTGCGGTGAATTCATGCAGAGCACCTTCAATTCTGACAGAAGTGATTGCCGCACCCTGAATGGAAGAAAGTAATATCCGGCGCAGGGAGTTGCCTATGGTTGTAGCAAATCCACGTTCCAATGGCTGGCAGACAAATTTGCCGTAGGACTCGGTGTGACTGTTCTTGTCCACCTCAAGTCGATCGGGCTGAATAAGTTCGGACCAGTTCTTATAAAAGGGAGTTTCCTCAATAAGGTTTTCAGTCATGGCAGGTTTTTCCCTTAGTTATTGTTATTTAGAATAAAGTTCGACTATCAACTGTTCCTGGATGGGCATCGTGATTTCATGCCGCTCCGGCATGCCCTTGACATTTCCCTGCAGGTTATCCCGGTCAAAATCCAACCAGCTTGGTATCCCCCGCCTGGCTACTGCATCAAGGCTATCATTAATAGCCTGGTTTTTTTTGCTCTTTTCCTTAAGCGTGATTACGTCACCAACAGAAACCAGAAAGGATGGTATATTCACCTTTTTGCCGTTAATCAGAATATGATTATGACGGACAATCTGTCGGGCCTGGTTTCTGGAATTGGCAAAGCCGAGTCGGAACAGTGTATTGTCCAGCCGCCTTTCCAAAAATATTAAAAGGTTTTCACCGGTAACGCCCTTGGCAGATTCCGCCATTACAAAATATCTTCTGAACTGCCCTTCAAGCATGCCGTAGATACGCTTTACCTTCTGTTTTTCGCGCAGCTGTACAGCATAGTCCGATACCTTGCGAAAACGCATCTGACCATGTTGGCCCGGGGCATAGGCGCGCCTTTCGAAAGAACACCTGTCCGAATAGCACCTGTCACCCTTAAGAAAAAGCTTCAGATTTTCGCGTCTGCATTGTCTGCAAGATGCACCTGTATATCTGGCCAATTTATACCTCCATTCAAAATCAGATTCATCCAAAGACTAAGGACAAATCGTTTATTTATACTCTTCTTCGCTTGGGTGGCTTGCAGCCGTTATGGGGCAATGGTGTAACGTCTGATATCTTGCTTACATCAAAACCCTCAACCTGCAACGCTCTCAGGGCCGCTTCACGTCCAGGCCCAGGTCCTTTCACCTTGACTTCCACCTTTCTCATACCGTGATCCATGGCCTTTTTTGCTGCTTCGGCTACTGCCTTCTGTGCGGCAAAAGGGGTGCTTTTCCGCGAGCCTTTGAAGCCAAGGCAACCGGAACTTGACCACGAAACAACATCACCCTGCTTGTCTGCGATGGTTACGATGGTATTATTAAAAGTGGACTGGATATATACGATACCTTCCGGGATGTTCTTCCTTTCCTTCTTTTTCGATCTCCCAGCGCCTTTCTTTGGATCAGCCATAAATTATTATCTCCTGAACTGCCTACCCATAGGGTATATGTTTTCTGTTACGTATATTAAAAAGTAATCTGCAGACTCTGCCGGACAGATTATTTTCTCTTGATACCTGCACCACGGCGAGGACCCTTCCTGGTTCTGGCATTGGTGCTTGTGCGCTGCCCCCTGCAGGGCAGGCCTTTGCGGTGCCGCAGACCCCGGTAGCTGCCTGAATCCATCAAGCGCTTGATGTCCATGGATACTTCACGGCGCCTGTCACCCTCAACATGGTATTTCTCTTCAAGAATCTTTCTGATCTTTGCTATATCACCGTCAGTCAGATCATCACTATTGGTATTATATGGCAGTTCCGCCCCATCAAGGATCTTGCGAGCCGAAGCGCGCCCGATACCATGAATATAGGTCAGTGCGATCTCCATGTGCTTTTTCTTCGGTAAGTCAACACCTGCTATTCTAGCCAAGACTCTATTCCTCCACTTACAGATTTTCAGTTCTCAGGATAATCCTATCCCTGACGCTGTTTGTGTTTTTTGGTTTTACAGGAGACACGGACAACGCCTTTTCTCTTGTAGACTTTGCAATCACTGCACATCTTTTTTACCGAAGCTCTTACTTTCATTACATCACCTGTATTACAAAACAATATTGAGAACTCTTAGAGTCTGCATTTTCTACTTATTTTTGGAACGGAAGGTTATCCTGCCACGGGATAGATCATACGGAGAAAGTTCAACCGTTACTTTATCCCCAGGAAGAATTTTTATAAAATGCATGCGCATTTTTCCTGAAATATGGGCCAGCACTTTATGGCCGTTTTCAAGCTCGACCCTAAACATTGCATTGGGTAAAGGTTCTATAATTGTACCTTCAACTTGAATGGCTTCTTCCTTTGCCACAGACAGTAATCCTCTTGTTATTTTAATGTTTTTATGACCACTTACAGCATTGGCCACAATTTACAGCAGAGTTTTGCCCTCCGATAAAGCGGGGTAGTATACTACAACTCTCCTAAATATTACAATTACTTTTTTATTTTCTGTCTCACTGGATATTATCACTCAAAATAACCGGTCCCTCTTCAGTTACTGCTACGGAATGCTCAAAATGAGCTGAGGGAGATTTGTCTTTAGTTATAACCGTCCATCCATCTTTCAGCACCTTGACTTCAAATGTACCAAGATTAACCATTGGTTCTATGGCCAGCACCATACCTGCCATAATTCTCGGAGTCCTTTTCTTGCCGATGCTGTAATTGGGCACTTCCGGACCTTCATGCAACGCAGTTCCTATGCCATGCCCGACAAACTGTTTCACAACTGAATAGCCATGTTTTTCGACATGGTCCTGAACAGCAGCAGATATATCATTTATCCGGTTGCCAACCTTTGCCTGCTCAATTCCCTTGTACAACGATTCACGGGTTATCTGCATCAGCTTGGCTTTTGGTGCATCTATTTCGCCAATGGCCAGGGTTACAGCAGCATCCCCATAAAATCCCTTGTAGCGAACACCAAAATCTATACTGAGTATGTCACCCTCTTCAAGAATAACTTTTTGAGAGGGTATGCCGTGTACCACCTGTTCGTTTAATGACACACAGAGACTTCCTGGAAAGCCATGGTATCCTTTAAATGCAGGTTCGGCGCCATGCTGCCTGGCAAACTCTTCGGCCCATCTATCCAATTCCCAGGTTGAAACTCCCGCCGCAGCCTTTTCACGAAGCATATTAAGAGCCCCACCAACAATCTGGTTTGCCCGCCGCATGATTTCAATTTCGGATACCGTTTTCAGGATAATCTGCTTTGCAGTTGCTGGTGCGTTGCTCATCCGAGTACCCAAAAATCTTACAAAAACTTAGCCGCAGCCTGGCTGTGCAAGGAAGTGTATTCCTGTAAGCATTACCCTAAAAAATTCCGTGTTACATACAAATTTAAAGGCTTAGCGGCGTCCCTTTATCCTGCCCTTTTTCATAAAGCCTTCATAGTTCCGCATTACCATATGGGACTCAATCTGTGAGATGGTGTCAATCGCAACACCCACAACGATGAGCAAAGCGGTGCCGCCAAAATAAAAGGGTACGTTATATTTACTGATCAGCACTGTCGGCATGACACAGATTACACTGACATAAATGGCACCGATAACTGTCAAGCGGGTTAAAGCCTTGTCGATAAAGTCTGCCGTTTTCTTCCCGGGCCTGATTCCGGGGATGAAGCCACCATGTTTCTTCAGATTTTCAGCCACATCCACAGGATTAAAGGTCACAGCCGTGTAGAAAAAGCAGAAAAAGACGATAAAGGCCGTGAACAGTATGTAGTAATATATCGTTCCGGGGCTCAACGATGCTGAAACACGCTGGATCCAGTCAATCTGGATAAGGCCGCCGATGGTGGCTGGAAACATCATAATGGATGAGGCGAAAATCGGTGGAATGACACCGGCAACATTTATTTTTAACGGCAGATGCGAGCTCTGCCCACCGTAAACCCTGCGCCCCACAACTCTTTTGGCGTACTGAATCGGAATACGCCTCTGGGCAGTTTCAAAGTATATAATGACTCCAACTACCAACACCATCATAAGCACAAGAAAGAGTAGAAACAAAACATTCATCTCTCCGGCTGAAACCATCTGGATGGTGTTGCCGACAGCTGCCGGCATACGTGCAACAATACCGGCAAAGATGATGAGCGAAATGCCATTGCCGATTCCACGCTCAGTCATCTGTTCACCGAGCCACATTATAAAGGCGGTTCCGGATGTCAGGGTGATGATGGTCATGAGCTTGAACTGCCAGCCCGGAAAAATGACAATGGCTTCACCGCCGGGACCGCTCATGCCTTCCAGTCCAACAGAGATAAAAAGGCTCTGGATCAAGCTCAAGGCAACGGTTCCATAACGGGTATACTGTGTAATTTTACGACGCCCGGATTCTCCTTCCTTGGACAAGGCCTCCAACTGAGGAATAACAACCGTCAGAAGTTGGATGATAATTGAGGCACTGATATACGGCATGATACCCAGGGCAAAAATGGAGAAGTTCTCAAGGGCTCCACCTGAAAACATGTTGAACATGCCAAAAAGCGTACCGGCATTCTGGGCAAAAAATGCGGCCAGGGCCTCACCATTGATGCCCGGGGTGGGAATCTGTACACCGATACGGTATACGGCCAGCATCAGGAAGGTAAATATCAGCCGGCGCCGCAGTTCGGGTAATGACGCTGTATTTTTAATTCCACCGAGCATTATGCGGCAACCTCAACCGTGCCGCCGGCTGCTTCTATCTTCTTTTTGGCGCCACCACTGACCTTATCAACAGCCACTGTCAGTGATTTAGTAAGTTCACCATTGGCCAGTACCTTTACCAGGGAAGTTCTTTTTTCAATCAAACCGGCCTGTACCAATGCTTCCCGATCAACACGGGAGCCGGCATCAAACACTTCAAGGTCTCTTACCTGGACAAGGGCATACTCCTTGCGGAAGATATTGGTAAATCCCCGCTTGGGCAGTCTTCTCTGCAGGGGCATCTGGCCCCCCTCAAATCCGGGACGCACGCCATATCCTGACCTGGACTTTGAACCTTTATGGCCCCGGGTTGCTGTTTTACCATGCCCCGAACCAGGCCCGCGCCCAACTCTTTTTCTTGCCCGGTTCGCTCCCTTTTTGGGAGATAAATTGCCTAGAGTCAACATATTCTCATACCTCCTCAACCGTGACCAGGTGCTCAACCTTACGCAGCATTCCCCTGATCTCGGGTGTATCCTTGCGGACTACGGTCTTTTCTCTTCTTGTAAGCCCCAAACCGACCAATGTAGCCCGAATCTTTTTGGTGCTTCCGATTTCGCTTTTGCTTAAGGTAACCTTTAGTGTTCCTGCCATTTAACCTACCATCCGAATTTGTTGTTATCCACTGTACCGATCCGAAATTTCCCTCTTTCCTGGCCGGCAAGATATTTTATCAATGAACCCTCTGTACCTTGTGCTTTACATATCTGATGAGCACAGCTGTTCTGTATAGAAATGACAGCCGCGTATTAGGCAGTTAGTTCCTCTGTACTGATACCCCTGAGCGCGGCAATACGTTCAGCGCTTCTCAATTTGCGCAGGCCGTCCAGGGTTGCTTTCACCAGATTATGGGGATTATGGGAACCAAGGCACTTGGTAAGAACATTTTGCACGCCGGCAGCTTCAAGCACCGCCCTGACGCCGCCACCGGCTATAAGACCGGTACCTTCAGAGGCGGGCTTCAATAGCACTGATCCTGCTCCGTATTTACCGATAATCTCATGGGGAATTGTTGTAACAGTCAGTGAAACCTGCCGCATATCCTTGCGGGCTCTTTCAACACCTTTACGTATCGCTTCAGGTACCTGGTTGGCCTTGCCAAGGCCATAGCCAACCTTGCCTTTACCGTCACCGATAACCACAATGGCACTGAAGCTGAAACGCCGTCCACCCTTGACAACCTTTGCCACTCTGTTGATGAAGACGATCTTCTCAATTAACTCTGTTGCGCTGTCGCCTTTTGACTTTGTATATTCCGCCAAAACAAATCTCCCAATTCAAATAATTTTGCAGTCAGTATTCCTTAGAAGTTCAAACCGCCTTCCCTGGCACCCTCGGAAAATGCCTTGACCCGACCATGGTATATATAGCCGCCGCGGTCAAGCACCACACTTTCGATGCCTCCAGACTTTGCCTTTTCGGCCAGCATTTTTCCAACCTTGTTGGCCAAGGCACATTTTCCCTTGATATCCTCTGCTCCAATGGACTTATCCAGGGAGGACATGGAAAAAAGGGTATGCCCCTTGGTATCATCAATGATCTGAGCATAAAAATGCTTGGCACTCTTATAAACCCGGATACGGGGCCTTTCCGGCGTTCCTGATATCTTCTTTCTGATGCGCTTAATACGTTTCTGTCGCGCTACGACTGTACTGTCTGTCTTTGCCATTTCTCTGTACCTGATATCTTAGCTGTGATCTTACGTTACTTATATCAGCAACTATGTTTTAAATATTTTCTATGCCTTGGCGGCCGATTTACCGACCTTGCGCACTATATGTTCGTCTTCGTACCGGATGCCTTTGCCCTTATACGGCTCCGGCTTACGGATCTCGCGGACCTTTGCCGCAGTCAAACCTAAAAGCTCTTTGTCAATGGACTCAAGCATAACGATGTTCGCCTTGTCCACCATGGATGCCGAGACACCTTCCGGCAACTTGAAGTTAACCGGATTGGAATACCCAACATTTAGGGTCAGTGATTTGCCTTCCACAGCTACCCGATAACCAACCCCTTCAACGATTAACTTTTTCTGAAAACCGGTTCCAACGCCCACGACCATGTTGTTGACCAAAGAACGGGTCAACCCTTTCATGGCCATGCTCTTCTTGCTCTCATCAATGGTATCGAGCACGAGGTTTCCGTCTTCCTCTTTTATTGAAACCTCAGGCCTGATTTCCCGCTCCAGCTTCCCTTTGGGACCGGTGACCACAACCTTTGAATTCTTTACATCTACCTTAATCCCGCTTGGTACCGGGATCGGTTTATTTCCTATTCTGGACATGCAAATCTCCTCTTACCGCCTATGATGGCCTCTATTACCAGGCTTCACAAAGAATCTCGCCCCCGATACGCAGGCGACGAGCCTCACGGTCGGTTATGATACCCTTGGAAGTTGAAAGAATGGATATCCCCAGGCCGCTTAAAACCTTGGGGATATCGTCAGCCTTAACATATTTCCTCAAACCGGGTTTGCTCACTCTGCGCAAGCCACTGATAACCCTTTCATCATGCGGACCATATTTCAGCTCAATCCTCAGGGTACCCTGCGTGTTATCCTCGATAATTTGATAATCCTTGATATAGCCTTCTTCACGCAGAACCTTGGCCACACCGACTTTAAGGTTGGACATGGGAACATCAACTGTTTCATATCGAACCATTCCAGCATTTCTAACCCTGGTCAGCATATCTGCCAGGGGATCGCTCATAGACATTTAGCCTGCTCTCCTTGCCAATAATTTTACAGTTTCATTTGCTGTCGCATATGAAGCGCAAAGGCATGCATCATGGCATGACACCTGCTGCGCCATGCTCCGCATTACCAGCTTGATTTGATTACTCCAGTAATCTCGCCGCGAGATGCAAGACTTCTGAAACACAAACGACAAACTCCGAACTTCCGTATAAAAGCTCGAGGCCTTCCACATAGCGGACAACGGTTATAGGCCCGAACTTGAAATTTTTGTTGCCGCTTACTCTTTGCTATTAATGATTTCTTAGCCAAATCGTCCTCCTTTGGCTGCTTTTTTTAATAAGATGCCCGGGAAATTTGCACGCAATCCCCGTTATTAATCTATTTCCTGAACGGCATACCCAGCAGCCGCAATAGTTGCCTACCTTCCTCGTCGCTCTTGGCAGATGTAGTTATCACCACATTCAAGCCCCTGATTTTTTCTATTTTGTCATAGTCAATTTCAGGGAAAATTATCTGCTCTTTGATACCCATGGCAAAATTACCCCGGCCATCGAACATCTTCGGCGACAGACCTCGGAAGTCCCTGACCCTGGGCATGGCAACATGTACGAGTTTGCTGAAGAAATCCCACATGCGCTCCTTACGTAGCGTCACCCGGCAACCAATAGGCATTCCCTGGCGAAGCTTGAAGGTAGCAATTGATTTCTTGGCCTTGGTGATGACTGCTTTCTGGCCGGCAATAAGAGTCAGTTCCTGGGCTGCCAGATCAACGGATTTTGGATTCTGCACACCCTCTCCCAAACCCATATTCAAAACAATCTTGCCAAGTTTCGGCACTTCCATGATGTTCTTGTAACCAAACTGCTCCATGAGCTGTGGCACACATTCTTTCTGGTAAAATTCTTCTATTGTAGACATTACAGTCGCCTCCGCTAACCGCGTTCTCTTTCTTACTTCTTCTTACTGGGCTCGACGCTCTCAGAACATTTTTTACAAATCCGCACCTTTGTCCCGTCATCAAGGGTTTTCTTAGCCACCCGCGCTGTATTCGTACACTTAGGACATACCAGCATCAGATTCGATACATGGACCGGTGCTTCCTTTTCAACAATCTGCCCTTCCTGGCCGGACGCCTGGGCTTTTGTGTGACGCTTAATCATGTTGATGCGTTCCACCAATGCCCTGTCGCTTTTATTATAGATTTTGAGAATCTTACCGACTCGGCCTTTATCCTTGCCTGTGATAATCTCAACCTGATCATTTACCTTCAAAAAATTCTTTCCTTGCTGCATACTATCCGCCTCCCGCCAGAATTCCGGCCGGCTAATTGTTCAGTCAATTATAAAACTTCCGGGGCCAAAGAAATAATCTTCATAAATCCCAGGGCCCGGAGTTCCCTTGCTACGGGGCCGAATATTCGGGTACCGATAGGGTCACCGCTGCCTGAGAGAAGTACTGCTCCGTTCTCATCAAACTTTACCGAGGTATCGTCCCAACGCTTCAGTTCCTTGGCAGTCCTAACCACAACCGCCCGCATTACATCCCCTTTTTTCACTTTGGAATGGGGAATTGCTTCCTTAACGCTTACCACGATGATATCGCCGATTTTTGCATACCGGCGGCGTGTACCACCAAGAACCCTGATGCAGAGAACCTTTTTTGCCCCTGAGTTATCAGCCACATTAAGCAATGTTTCTGTCTGTATCATAGCATCACCAAACAACCAGCTGGTTGTGTACCTTTTTCATTACAAGCCGCTTTATTGCAGCATTTCGTTTAAAGCCCATTGCACTTACCGCCTGTTTTTAGATCAGACAGCCTGCTCAACCACAGAGCGTATACGCCAGCGCTTGTTTTTGCTCAACGGCCTGCACTCTTCAATCATAACCACGTCACCTATATTGCAGACATTATTAGGATCGTCCGCCATATACTTGACGCGTCTGCGGATAAATTTGCCGTACAGTTTGTGACGAATCAGTCGATCAACCTGAACCACGACACTTTTGTCCATCTTATTACTGACCACAGAACCGATTTTCGTTTTGCGTGCTATTTTTGTCTCACTCATCTGTTATATTCCTAAAGTATTCAAAGTAGTGTTTATAGAGCACTACTAGGCAGTTTTCTTGGAACTCCTGACAGTCATTACGCGGGCAATATCCTTGCGTACCTGATTGAGCCGACCGGTATTTTCCAATTGGCCCACCCCGTGCTGAAATTTCAACTTAAAGTAGTCTTCCCGCAGGTCGCGTTCTTTAGCAACAAGTTCCTCTTCGCTCATTTCACGAAGTTTATTACGAAGATTCTTAGCTTTCATAACGTTGTTCTCCTGGATATCACCTTGGTGGCAAAGGGCAGTTTGTTGCCTGCTAACTTCAAGGCCTTGACTGCCAGTTCTTCGTCAACTCCCGTCAACTCGTAAAGGATGCGGCCGGGTTTGATGGGAGCAACCCACTGCTCAGGACTGCCTTTTCCCTTGCCCATCCGGGTTTCTGCCGGCTTCTTCGTCAAAGGTTTATCCGGGAAAACTCTGATCCACATCTTACCGCCACGTTTTACCGTCCTGTTGATGGCGATACGGGCAGCTTCTATCTGCTGGGCAGTCATGCGTCCGCATTCCACAGCCTTCAGGGCATATTCGCCAAAGCTGATGGTGGACCCACGGTAAGCAGTGCCCCGCATATTGCCTTTCATCTGTTTTCTATATTTGACTTTTTTGGGACTTAACATAAATATTCCTCAATTTTTATACAATCGTAGATATAGGTGCGGCACCTGTCCGCATCGTTTTCATGCCCTGAAAGGGTGCTTTCTAAGTCTTCGCTTATCTCGAAATCTCACTTCGTTCCCTATCTACGATGCCGATAATTTGCTGCAGATTATGCTTCTTTTTTTTATTCCTCTTCAGCAACATCAAGAACTTCGCCTTTGAAGATCCAGACCTTGACACCGATGATCCCGTAGGTTGTCTTGGCCTCAGCCAGACCGTAATCAATGTCAGCACGAAGTGTATGCAGGGGCACCCTGCCCTCGCGATACCATTCCCGCCTGGCCATTTCAGCACCGCCCAAACGGCCGGAACAGGAGATTTTGATGCCCTTTACGCCGAAGCGCAAAGCGGTATTGACTGCCTTTTTCATGGCCCGGCGGAAAGCAACACGCCGCTCGAGCTGCATGGCAACATTTTCAGCAACTAGTTGCGCGTCTGCTTCAGGCCGACGGACTTCCTGGATGTCGATCACAGATTCTCTGCTGGTCAACTTGTCCAGATCCTGTTTCAAGGCCTCAATTTCAACTCCTTTTTTCCCAATAATGATTCCGGGTCTTGCGGTGTGGAGCTTTACTCTTATTTTTTCACCTGTCCGTTCCACATTTATTCTTGCAATACCGGCATGAAAAAGCCTCTTCTTCAGATATTTCTTGATCTTCTGGTCTTCCAGCAGGTACTTGGCAAAACCTTTATCTGCATACCAGGTAGACTCCCAGCCCCTTGTTATGTTGAGCCGCAAACCGATAGGATTAACTTTCTGACCCAAAATCTTCCTCCATTCACTCTAAAGTATTTTTGACCAAGCCTGATAAGCAGCACGTAGATTATTGCTCATCAAGAACAACCGTTATATGGCTTGTTCTTTTCAAGATCCTGTTTGCACGGCCCATTGCCCGCGGCCTCATTCTCTTCAGCATCGGCCCGCCGTCAATATAAATTTTCTTGACGTACAAAGTATCAACATCAATTTCCTGGCTCTGACTTGCATTTGCCACAGCCGACTCAATAACCTTCCGGATAAGCTGTGCTCCCTTTTTGGGCATAAACCGCAGAGTGGTTATTGCCTTGTCTGCTTCAAGACCTCTGACAACGTCTGCCACTAAACGTGCTTTCTGAGGTGATATCCGTATAAATCGAGCAACCGCCTTTGCTTCCATGGCGTAAACTCCTTTTGTTTCTTACAATTCTATTTAACTTCGTAAACCTACCAGCCCTGGAAATTACTGGGGCCGGAGAGCTCAATTATCATTTCTTGCCTTTCCTGTCACCGGCATGACTATAGAAAGTCCTGGTTGGTGAAAATTCGCCCAACTTATGGCCAACCATATTCTCGGTAACAAAAACAGGAATGAATTTCTTGCCATTATGTACAGCAAAAGTCATGCCCACCATGTCAGGTATGACATCAGACCTTCTTGACCAAGTCTTGATTACCTTTCTTGATTGGGACTCCTTGGCCTGCAGTACTTTTTTCATGAGATGGTCATCAATAAATGGACCTTTTTTTACAGAACGAGCCACTATACATACCCCCTAAAACAGTCTTATGACCTCTTTTTAACAATATCCCTATCTGAGGGTTTCCGCCCTCTCGTCTTATAGCCCTTGGTTGGCATGCCCCATGGTGTACAGGGATGACGTCCACCGGAGCTTTTGCCTTCACCGCCACCCATTGGGTGATCTACCGGATTCATTGCCACACCACGCACATGTGGTCGCTTGCCCATCCAACGGGTCCGGCCGGCTTTCCCTAACTTCTGACTTTCATGCTCGGCATTGCCGATCTGTCCAATACAAGCCCTGCATTTCTTATGAAACCGCCGTACTTCGCCTGAGGGCAGTTTAACCAGAACATGTTCACCTTCCTTGGCCATCAATTGAGCAGACGTGCCCGCGCTTCTCACCAGCTGAGCGCCTTTGCCTATTTTCATCTCAACATTATGGATGATTGTACCCAAGGGAATATTACCCATGGCCAGACAATTGCCGGCCTTTATATCAACTTTGTCACCCGCCTCAACAATATCACCCACTTTTATGCCGGTTGGAGAAAGAATATATTTCTTTTCACCGTCGGAATAAAAGAGCAGTGCAATATTGGCGGAACGGTTTGGATCATATTCAATGGCAGCCACCTTGGCCGGAATATCAACCTTATTTCTTTTAAAGTCGATAATTCGGTACTTTCTTTTATGTCCCCCCCCAATATGACGGGAGGTTATGCGGCCATTATTATTTCTGCCACCTGAGCTATTTAATTTTCTGACCAGGCTTTTCTCCGGTCTTCCCTTAGAAAGCTCAGGATTAATAATAGAAACGTGGTTCCGCTTCCCTGGTGATGTTGGTTTATATGTTTTAATAGCCATTTGTAACCCCGATATTTTTCAACTAATGTAATTCTCACCCCATGGCTGGGGCTGTTTGCCAAGTCGGCCCGGGAAGAAATCTTACCGTTGCCAAGGTGGTTGGACGTCTTTTCCCGAAATCCCTACAACTCTTCAAGAAAATTGATCTTGCCTTCCTTCAGAGTGACATATGCCTTTTTCCAATCAGGAGTCCGTCCCATGTATTTTCCAACTCTTTTCAGTTTGCCGCGAACTTTTGAGGTCCTGATGTTGGCAACCTTGACGTTGAAAATCTTTTCAACCGCCTCCTTAATTTCAACCTTGTTGGCTTTCCTGTCGACTTTGATCACTGCTTTACCGTAACTCTCCTGCAATTGATCTCCCTTTTCAGTAAGGCAAGGGCCCTTTATTACACTGTATTTATTCATGACAACAACCTCTTCTCCAGTTGATCCAGGCATGGCTGCAGTAAAACAAGACGGCGATGCAGCAGTATGTCATAGACATTGAGGCCGTCAGCCTGAATCACTTTAAAGCCATGCACGTTGCGGGACGATTTTTCCAGATTTTCATTTTCCCCGGGAATGACGATTAAGCCGTTCTCGATATTAAGCTTTTTCATAACCTCGACAAATTCTTTGGTTTTAATATCGGCAAGTTCAAAACCATCGAGAATTATCATGTTTTTCTCTGAAAATCTGGTGCTCAATGCCATACGCACCCCAAGCTTGCGCACCTTCTTGGGCAGTTTGTAACTGTAATCTCTCGGTTTTGGTCCGAAAATCACACCACCGCCACGCCAGAGCGGAGAACGGATCGTACCCGCACGAGCCCGACCGGTTCCCTTCTGACGATATGGCTTAGTACCGCCACCGCGAACTTCGGTCCTGGTCTTGGTACTCGCCGTACCAGCTCGGCGATTGGCCAATTGCATCTTTACGACATCATGCAGTATATGTTTTTTTACTTCAAGGCCGAAGAGAGAGTCATTTAACTCTACCTCTCCAACTTTTTTATTATCGGTATTATATACCTCAGTTACTGCCATTTTGAGTTCTCCTCAAACAGTCGCTTAAGCGACTGACCCTTTATTTAGTATAGATTTGTAGAAGTCCCTCTTTAGCACCGGGTACAGATCCTTTGACCAACATGATATTATCCTCAGCACGAACATCAATAACAGTCACATTTTTTTTGGTTAACAGGTCATTACCCATACGGCCTGGCATCTTCTTGCCTTTTATTACACGGCTCGGCCAGGCGGAGCAGCCGATAGATCCCGGACGCCTGTGAAACATTGAACCATGGGTCTTCCTGCCGCCTTTAAAACCGTATCTTTTTATGACACCCTGGAATCCACGGCCCTTGCTCCTGCCGCTGATATGGATTTCGTCACCAATCTTAACCAGTTCCGTGAGCTGGATTTCCTGGCCCAGCTCGTAGGCTTCGGGATCGGTGACCCTGAATTCTTTTATATGGTAAAAGCCGCCTTTACCGGCAGCCTTGCAATGACCTGTCTGCGGTTTATTCAGCCGCGCATCCTTTTTAGGTCCAAAGCCGACTTGAATGGCATTATAGCCCTCTTTAGCCTCGGTCTTTTTTTGCAGAACCACGCATGGACCTGCCTCAATAACTGTTACAGGTACAGCCTGCCCCTGTTCAGAATAGACTCTGGTCATTCCAATTTTCTTACCCAGCAAACCCATTGTATTCGGCATTGTAATGTACACTCACTTCTGTAAAATTTAACTGGTTAGCAACCGGCTCTTCCCCCCGGAATCAAAGCTCCGGACTATGGCAGCTTGATCTCTACATCTACACCAGCTGACAATTCCAGCTTCATCAGGGAATCTATGGTCTGCTGCGTGGGCTCCAGAATATCGAGGAGTCGACGATGTGTCCGCATTTCAAATTGCTCCCTGGATTTCTTGTCTACATGGGGTGAACGCAGAACACAATACTTATTTATTGTCGTCGGCATGGGAATCGGACCGGCTACGGTAGCTCCGGTTCGCTTCGCCGTCTCCACTATTTCCCTGGTGGATTGATCCAACAGCTTATGATCATATCCCTTCAGCTTTATTCGGATTTTATCGGTTGTAACCATGATCGTTTATATCCCTATTCAATGATTTCGCTGATAACGCCTGCACCAACCGTGCGGCCGCCTTCGCGGATGGCAAAGCGAAGCTCTTTTTCCATGGCGATGGGCGTGATCA
>CAMYKS010000021.1 GCA_947259115.1 uncultured Desulfobulbaceae bacterium
CTTGCCAACATCTAACATCTAGCCTGAGCGATTTTAGCTTTCTGTTTACACTGGCAATAGTAACACCCTGATTTTTCCAGATGTTAATGGAAATTTATTCAAAGTCAGCATATTTCCAAAATTCTTATTTATCAGTAGTTCAGAATTCACTGGCATATCAGCAGGAATCGAAACTGTTAAAAATTGTATTGTATCCCCAGTTTTAAGGTTTATGGCTTTCACTTGTCAGCCGGACCCCCAATGGGCCTCTGGGGAGATAAAAATCAAAGATGTGCCCATCTCGAATTACCTCGAGGAGAACGGACTCACTGGCTATACCTTCGGTCGTGGCGGTTAATAAATCCCTTATTGCATACAAACGATTCCTGGCATAAGAATAAACAATGTCTTTAGATTGAATACCTGCTTCCTGGGCCGGTGAACCTTCAATCACACTTTGGATGACCACTCGATTTGGTTGCCCGGTGCCATAGAGGTACAGATCGTAATCAGCGTCCCCAAGTTCCAGGCGAAGATCTTTTTCACGTTCAATCAGGATCATAATTTCCTGCCGATAACGAGGGGTTCCCACCCATCCTTCGCGAGTTGCCTGGTCAAGCAGGTAAAGCCTTTCCATCTCGATATCGCCCAAGAACTGCATTATTGATTTGGCTTGTTGCGGTTCCAGCCCGGCGGCCACAAGTTGTGTCTCTCCGTCCAACTCTTCTTCAACTTCTGCCCTTATTCCCTTCTCTTTTCCGACGACCGGCCCTTCATCTCCTATGGATTCCGTAATCAATTGCAGCTTTTTTAGTTTCCGCTCAAGTTCAGCAACTTTTTTCTGCATGCGATGTAGTTGCCTTTCCTCTTGGCCCAGACGTTTTTGCAGCGATCTGAGCAAGCTATCATAGTCCTCCGCCTTGCCAACATTAATATCAGAATCATTAATATCAGAAGCATTTAGCTCCAGTTTTTCTTCAGGCATCGACTCTTGATCTGCACGGAATACCGGGCCGATCACATACATTCCTAAAAATAGCCCACTTAATAAAACGATTAAGGAGAAAACAACCTGCCTGGCTATTTTCCCTTCATTATTAAATAAAACATTATGCCTGGTGCTTTCCATTTTGAGTCTGCGCCTTACAACAACAATTTCACATTTCCCTTTATTGATCCATCGGCCTAGCCCGCATTTTTCACGAGTCGATACGCCGGATAGACAAAGTGTAAGTCGTTTGAGCAGATAAGTGACCGAAAAGGGAGACTTCGATACTTTAGTATGCGAAACGCCCAACACTGCAGGCTATACGGATGTATCGGCTTGCCCGAAGGGTGAACAGTTTTGAAAAAAATCTATTCATTCACTTGGTACAAACTGTACCCGGAAAAATACACTGGAAATATAAAATTTAAATCACAAAAACAGATATTTAAACTTATTTTTCAAAACTGTTAATGAAATATTCGGGCTAGGCCCCTATTATCCACGGTGTCAATAGGAATTATAATCTGATATTGCTAATCAGAGTCAATATGTTTCCCAAAAAACTTGACTTAATTCTCTCCCTCTAATCTCTTGTGATTCCCATTACACACTGGAATTGGGCTCCGCAAATAGGCTTACCCTGAAAATTCTAAGAACCCTGTTCCCTTTTTTTCAGGACGGCAAAGGGTGATGATTTGAGTTCCTGTCTGCAGTCACAGGTCACCTCATTCAGATTGGCGCCGCATTGGGAGCATAGGCCCTTGCATGCTTCAGAGCATAGGTGTTTTTCAGGAACCATGAGATAAACCTGCTGGTTCAGTATGTCAAAAATATTGATGACCGGTTCCTTGAGATAGATCATATCCATTTCCGTTGGACTGATTTCATGCTCTCCCGATTCCAGCTCACTGCTGTCCGCATACTCCAGGTCAAGTTTGAAACTGTTATCCAGTTCCACTGTATAATTTTCAAGACAGCGGTCACAGTCAAATGTAACTGCTGTTTTTATCTCTCCCTGGAGCAATACCCTGTCTACTCCGTTGCGCTTCATGACAATAACACTTCTTACAGGTCCGGTTCTCTGCAGTTCATGATCCGGAAACCAGGATTCATCATGTATTTCAAGCCGCAACCCCTCTTCCGGTATTTCGCCAAACCGCACCTTCATGCTTGCACCACTTGTAAATATTCAACACAACCCATCATAAAATTTGATTTAAGCATCATGCCCAAAATATGACATGTTAATTCTTCAGGCAGAAGCCTGCAACCATTCTGCCACCGCTTCCTGCAGCATGCTGTAAAATTTTTCCGAACCGCCGAGACCGCTGCGCCCAAAGGTATAGTTTATCTCCAGAAAAACCGGCTCAACTTCTCCTGGCGGAAACACAAGGTCAAAAGCTGCCAGGTTAATACCCGATTGCCGACAAAACTGCCCTACCCTCTCACGACCCAATGCCTGCAGGTCCTGGTCTGACTCAGCATCTATCTCGCCACCTTGGGCTATATTGTGCAAAAAGGACTGGGATTGCCGCCAATAGCTGAAAATCCTGCCCCCTATGACGACCACCCTGAGATCTCTTTCAAGGGTGGGCAAGTACTCCTGGATGACAAAGCCACTGCTGCCGTGCAATTCAAAGCGCCTCAGAGTCTGCAGCCTTGTCTCAAGTTCTGCAGCATTATTGACCAGCCAGACCTGCCTGCCCTCTCCACCGTGATTGCCTTTGAGAACAAAGGGATATGCAGGCAGTTCAGGAGCCGTGTGATCCATGTGGGGATGATCTCCCAGCAGGGTTTCCACCTTGGGAAAAACCAGGGTGCACGGGTGCTTGACGCCATAGGTCCAAAAGGCAAGGGTGTCACCCATTTTACCTTCCCACTGGAAGAATAACGGCGTCGGCATTACTTATTTCATGGAACAGATCAGTATCCCAGACTCCGCGGTCCCAACAAAAAGCATCTCCTTCAATTACAGGGTGCATGGATAAAACCTTTTTCCCCGGCTTGATCTTTCTGAATGTATTTTTCGTGTCCACAGAGAATGTTTACCCAGTAAATTTTGCCGACCTGAATGGTGGCCCCCACAACAAAACCACGCTAAACAAGGGGTCAATCATCGGGTGTTAGTTGTGTAACGGAACAAACTAACGACCTGGGATGCTGCCCTACAATAAAAATACTTACCAAACAGCATTACTGTGGTTACTATATTAAATTAGGTTTGTACATTATGATAGCAAAACAATAACCTCGGTATACCGCCTATGCAAATGGTCTGGATCATAACAATGTTCGTTTTTACTGCTGCTTTTTTTCTTATCTTCTTTGCAGTTTATTTTTTCAGGCCCAAAAAGGATGATAAAATTATGCCTCTCTCCCTTGAAAGGCAGCTGGTCGATCCTGAAGAGATTTCTCTGCCCCATCGGGCAGAACCGAATTGGCCTGCCACCCTGGAGACATCATCCGGGGAAAGTGCAGAAGCCCGTATTAAAAGTGTCTCTCACGGCAGCGCATTTATCACAAGTGATACCAGGCTGCCTATTGGTGAAAAATTCCAACTCACCATTCATTTGCAGGACCGCTCTCCCCTGAAGCTACGGGCAGAGGTCACCTGGTCCAATATGCATTTGCCGGTTGATAAGGTGGTAAACCGCGGTATGGGAATCCGCTTTATTGAGGCCGGTGAAGATGCCGTATGCCTTATCAATGACACCCTCTCCCAACATGCCGCAACACTTGAAACATCGAAAAATCCAGGGGCAGAATGAAACTTTAAGTGGTGCTTAACCCGGGGGCCACGTAAATGAACGTCCGGCCAGAAGATGGAAATGAATGTGAAAGACTTCCTGGCCGGCGCCGGCTCCGTTATTAAGCACCAGCCGAAAGGCATCTGCAACCCCTTCCTTGACTGCAACCCTGTTTGCCACCAGCATGAGATGCCCCAGAAGCTCCTGGTCGGCTGATACTGCATTGTTTAAGGTAGGCAGCGGTTTTTTGGGAATGATGAGGACATGGACCGGAGCTTGCGGATTTATATCCCTGAAAGCGAGGCAGAGATCATCCTCATAAATTATATCTGCGGGAATTTCCCCATTGATGATCTTTGTAAAAATAGTATCAGACATATCCCTCATACCTCCTTTGCTATCCAAGAGTACTCGCTCGGGCTACTTAATAATCTTACAGATATATTGAACAAAATAAGAATGTTACGGAATTTTTACGCTACTGTTTTCAAGGCATTTTCCAGAGTTTTTGCCATTTCATCAAGGTGAAACGGTTTGCTCACCATGCCGCTGAAACCAAAATCCCTGTAACTTGCCATAACCGGGTTGTTCGAATATCCACTTGAAACTATGGCTTTAGCCGCCGGGTCAATTTCCAGTAGTTTTTTTATGGCATCTGCCCCTCCCATCCCACCCGGCACTGTCAGATCCATGATTACAATATCAAACGGCTTGCCATTATGTTTGGCTTCGATGTATTTTTCAAGGGCCTCTTCTCCGTGGCGGGCAAAATCCACTTCGAAACCTATATGGCCGAGCATTTCACCCGCAACTTCCCGGACAATTTCCTCGTCATCCATGATAAGGATCCTGCCTGCCCCTTTGAATTCCTCTTCATGCTGGAATTGCATGTCAGCCGGTGATTCATGGAGTTTTTTCGAAGCAGGCAGATAAAAGGTAAAGGTTGTGCCCACTTCCAGTTCGGATTCCACCGCAATAAAGCCGTCATGATTATTAATAATCGAGTACACCGTTGCAAGTCCCAAACCGCTGCCTTTCTGCTTGGTGGTAAAATAGGGATCAAAGATTCTGGACACATTCTTTTGGGAAATTCCGATGCCGTTGTCGCTGAAAGAAACTTTCAAGTATTTTCCCGGCGCCAGGGGCAGTGCTGTATCATCTGCTATCATCTCATTTTCAGCACTGATCAAAATAAGACCACCGTCCGGCATCGCCTGGCTGGCATTGAGGCACAGGTTTTGTATGACCTGACTTATCTGCCCGGTATCAACATCTGCGGCAAACAGGTCATGCGCAAATAAAAACTTTGTTTTTACCGACGTGCCGCTGAGAATAAAACCGGCGGATTCCCGGATGAGCTCCTCCATGGAAGCAGTCTCTTTAACCGGAGCTCCACCCTTGGAAAAGGTTAGAAGTTTATGGGTGAGATCCTTTGCCCGCACGGTTGCCCGATCCGCTTCTTCCAAACGCTTATAGGCCTTGTTTTCTTCGTCAATATAGTTTTTGGCCAGTGAAATATTTCCCATTATGGCCGTTAAAATATTATTAAAATCATGGGCAATGCCGCCTGCCAAAATACCAACCGATTCAAGCTTCTTGCCTTTGAGCAGCTCTCCCTCAACTTTCAAGCGCTCGGTGATGTCGCTGAAAACCAGTACCACCCCTATTACCCTGTTTTTATCATCACGAATGGGGGCCCCCACCTCGGAAATCATTCTCTCATCTCCGTCTTTTGACAGGAGTACTGTCGGCCTGTTTTTATCAATAATTTTTTCCGCTTCAAGCACCTTGGCGACAAAATCTTCACTCGGCACCCTTGTCTTTTCATCAAGTGTGACAAATACCTTAACCAGCGGCTGACCGATTGCCTGGCCATCTTTCCAGCCCGTTAATTCTTCGGCCATGGCGTTGATGAGAACGATCTTACCGGTGTTGTCAGTGGAAATAACAGCATCACCGATTGAACGAAGGGTTACTGCCAGACGTTCCTTTTCATCGACCAGAGCAGCTTCTGCCTGACGGCGGCCTCTAGCATACCTTTCAACAGTCTCGACAAAGACTTCAAAGGAACGGACCAGGTGTTGGATCTCGTTGCCGCCGACAACAGAGATTTCCTCTCCGGAAAGATCATGGGCAACCTTTTCTGCCTGCTGGGCCAGCTTTTTTAATGGTCTGACATGATATAATGTCAGAAGACCGCCGACCAGTAAGGCAAAGAACAGCAGATACAGAGAAGTAATAGCAATCTGCCGCTGGTATTTTGCCATCAGCAACTGTGACTCACTTATATCCATCTCCACGATCAAACTGAAAATATCATCGACAATACGGACCGGTGCGTAAAATACTGCCCTGGCCTCATCCTTAAGCTCCATGAGGATTTTTCTTTCTTCTGCAAGGCTTTTTATGAAGGCATCATTGGTAATATGCTTATCGCTGGAACCATCCTGAACAGAGCTTGCGAATATACCGACCGTGGAAGCAAATGACACGGAAACATCTGTTGCAGCGGCAATGTTCCCCGCAAATTCATCATCTATTCTGGTGCCTATAATTATGGCCCCATAGAGGTTGGCATCCCTCTGGGCAGGCACCATGGACAAAATACTCCATCCGGCAGGAGAACTCTCCGCCACAACCATATCCTGCCCATCAAGAACTTCCACCAAGCCCCAGTAGTCGGCAAAACTGCCTCTGACTTCAGGGTCCTGGGCCTGATAAATTATCTTGCCCTCCTTATCTGTGGCAATAAAAATACCAACATTCAAGCCCTTGTATATCCTGTCCATCACTTCCTTTATATAAGTGATATTATTTGATGAGTTTGGATAGTATGCTATCTCCCAGACAAGTTCATCCTGCTCTTTCAGGGCTTTTGCCAGGGCTGAAAGCTTATCGGTCTCCTTATTAATTAGCGTCTGGATAGCAAACTGGATGTCCCTTGAACGCAATTCTTCCTTGTTTTTGTTCGTTTCCTGCAGCAGGTTCAGCTGGGCAAAATAATGGAAAATGGTTGCCAGCGAAACAAGGAGCGCCAGTACCCCCAGAATGGGGTATATGATACTTTTCTTAATTTTCATCAATGCTGCTGGCGATTGGCAGGTATAAGCCCTCTACGTACTAAAATCCGGCTGCCTTTCTTGGAGAAAATAAAATCCAGAAATTCCCTGGCCAACCTGTCCAGGTTTTCCTTTTTGTAAACCAGAGAATATTCCCCGGTAAGAAAATATGTCCCATCATAGACATTTTCCTGGCTGGGGTCTATGTTGTCAATTGCAATGGCTGAAACTGAAGAGGTAACTTCCTTCAGAGATGAATGAGTTAGCCAGCCAATGACGGTGGTGTATTTATTAAGGGCATTTACCATTTCATAATCATGAAATAAAACCTTTGCCCTGTCTGAAAATGTTATGTTTTTAAAACTCTCAAGATTTTGCCTAATCATTAAGAGTGAGGAATCCCCTTCTTCCCTGATCAACAACCGGACTCGTTCGTCATTGCCACCAACCTGCTGCCAGTTTTCCACCTTTCCGGAAAACACATCTGCAAGCTGTTGCTTGGATAGATTTTTTATACCAACCTTTGGCCCTACTGCAAAAATTACCATATCTTTTGCAAACGGCAGATGCTCAAGTCCATAATGCAGTTCATCATCCTTAAAAGAACGTGCAACACGTCCAAGGCTGTTTTCCCCGGTCCCAACGAGCCTTATTCCGCCTCCTGACCCCACACTTGGCGGAACAAGCACCTCATGGGCGGGATTCTCAGCATTAAAGGCTGCGGCCAACTCCTGCAGGATAACCTCGTTGGCACCTGTCCCGGGGATAACAAGCTGCTCTGCAAGAACAGAGGTGTTCATTAGGGTGATGATACCTGCAACAAAAAAAATAATTGGGTGTACTCTCCTGATCTTCATGCCACACCTATAATTCCAGGTTAGCCAAGAATGCAGAGTGGATATCACTCTTTACATGGCAAAACAACTTTATATTTTATA
Organism: uncultured Desulfobulbaceae bacterium; assembly: GCA_947259115.1. Lineage (GTDB taxonomy): Bacteria > Desulfobacterota > Desulfobulbia > Desulfobulbales > BM004 > BM004. The sequence continues at coordinate 7,712 of CAMYKS010000021.1, forward strand.
ATTATCTCCATAAAATTGCAGCAATATTCTCATTTTTTTGCCTGTAAAGGAGAAAGCAGGTTGCCTTCGGTTTGAGATTTCCTGACTCATACCATGAAACGGCTAAAATAATTTTCTACATTGTGGTACTTAAGGCATGATGCTTGCATTTACAGAAGTGAAGATGCATTGATGATGGCAGGCCAAATCCTGCGGTCCACTCAATCAAAAAGAAGTCAATTATTAAATGGGTGAGTAAAAGATTGAAAAATGCGGTCTAAAATAACACATGGAGGATAGTATGATGTCTGCATATACAAAAAACCCTAATGATTTCAATACAAGCGCCTCGATTCCCGAACTCTTGTTTGCTGCCGCACTCGCTGTAGGCGCTGTAATGTGTATCTGGGTTTCAACATCCCTGTTGATTCACCTTTTACAAAATATCTAAAAGTTTTATCGGGGGCCTTTACCCCCCAATATACATAGCAATCCCCTCCACTGAACAGGGTGTGACATTTATTGTCACACCCTGTTCCCATGTTATGACAATAAATGTCACACATCACACTGCAATCCCTCCTTTAGCCCGAATATTTCTTGAACAGTTTTGAAAAATTCGGGTTAGTTCTTCCAGGAGCCTGTCGGAGAATTACCAATCTACTGCAAAAGTGAGAGAATCGGCTCAAATTTCCGTAAATTTTCTTTAAATAGCGCTGCTATTCGCATCAATTTTTCAAAAATTTGATCTCAATTCCTCATTTTTTCGTTACGATTATAATTCTCCGACAGCCTCCTGGTTGCTCAATAAGTATGCGGCAGAATAATTGCTATTTGACCCGCTCCCCATCTTTCATGTAACATGGCATAAAGGACAAAAAATCTTATTCAGTTACAAAATTATCCTCAACTACACTCTTCCGGAGGGGCCATGAACTCTTTATTTGACCAGACAATGATTAACGGCATGATACTGAAAAACCGCCTTGTGCGCTCGGCAACCTGGGAAGGAATGTGCGATGCCAGCGGCAGACCAGGCCCGAAACTCATATCCTGTTATCGTACTCTCGCCCGTGGCGGAGTGGGGCTTATCATAACCGGTTATGCCTTTATCAGTCCTGAGGGCAAACAGTTACCCGGCAAGATGGGGATTCATACGGACGATTTTGCAGATGTCATGGTAGATATGACTCGGGCTGTTCATGATGAGGGAGGTAAGATATGTGTCCAGCTTGTACACGCGGGCGGCCAGACGGATGCCGGCAATGCAGGCAGACAGCCCATTGCCCCTTCAGCGATAAAAATCGACCAGTACCCTGAAGTACCGGCTGCAATGACCGGAGAGGATATTTCCAGGATTGTAACTGCTTTTGGTGATGGGGCACGCCGCGCCAAAGATTGGGGTTTTGATGCTGTTCAACTCCATGGCGCCCATGGCTACCTGATTAACCAGTTTCTCTCTCCATTGGCTAACATCCGGCAGGATGAGTATGGCGGTTCCATTGAAAAAAGGTACCGCTTTCTCCATGAAGTATATCAAGCTGTCCGGACTGCTGTGGGCCCCGGCTTTCCTGTCATGATTAAATTAAACGGTTCGGACAACCTAGCGGGCGGCCTCAGCATCGAAGATGCCCTTTATGCAGCAAAATCCCTTGATAAGGAGGGCATCGACTGTATTGAGGTAAGCGGCGGCACCCCTGCTTCCGGCAACCGAAGCCCTGCCAGGATGAAAATCAATTCGCCTGATAAAGAGGCCTATAATCTTTCTCTTGCCAGGCAGATCAGTACAGCGGTCAACTGTCCCATCATGGTGGTGGGTGGATTCAGAAGCTTTGAAATTGCTGGGAAAACAGTGCGGGAATCAGCAGATTATGTTTCCATGGCACGCCCCCTTATCCGGGAGCCCGACCTGGCAAAGCGATGGCAGAAAGATGACAGGTCTCCAGCCCGCTGCATCTCCTGCAACAGCTGTTTCAAGCCGGGCCTGAAGGAGGGAGGCATTTATTGTGTGGTGGAAAAAAAGGAGCAGGAAAAAAAGGCCGTATAATCAGGATCAGGTAAAAGCCCGCCTTTGCCGTCATCCTGACAAAGGCGGGCTTTTTATCAGAATGTGTATTGCAGCCCGACAATCCATGTAAAATCGTCCTTTTTGATGTCCTGTGCGGGGTTGGAATTGTTCAGCCATATATTACTGAACCTGAGTGACCAGTTGGCTCCAACGGCAGTGATGAGCGAAGCATCGTTGCGCAGGGTATATTCGCCTGTATCTTCCAGGTTGGGGTAAATAACGAACTGGTCCGTAAAAATGACCCGGTCGAAAAGCTTGTAGAGAAAATTAATACCAAATCGCGCCGCAGCCCAGCTATCGTCTTTGCCCTCATCCCTGTCCTCGTTGATATACGAGACACCGGCTTCCAGGCCGAGAGACCTGTTCTCCTCATCCCATATCTGGTAGCCGACACCGGGCCCCACCGATGTACGGAAATTTATATCCTGAAAATCATCGGCAAGCATATCGACATTCAGATACAGGTACCACTTGGGACTGAGAAAATAATCATACTTCAGCTGTCCGTATGTGTTTTCAGCTGTTTTCGTCCCATCATCCTCGGACCTGTTGTAAAGAAAATTAATGAGAAAACGGTCATTTTCCGTTCTACGTTGAGCCAGGGCCCCGACAGAAGCAGACATGTTGTCTGAGTTGCCGTCCTGCCAGCTCCCGCCTACACTGACATTTCCTTTCCAGGTTGCCGGCTCCTTGGGAGGCGGATTAAGGGCCGCTATATTTTCAAGACGCACTGCCACAGCCTCCCTTTTGGGGCCAGCTCCAACCGCAACCTGTCCGCTGGCGTCAGTCGATATTTTCCCTTTCAGCACCTCACCATCGGTTAGATGAAGTTCCACCGGCTCAGAGCTGCTCACCTGCCGCACAGCTTCAAAGTTTAGCTTAATGGGCTCTGAATAACTGGTTTCCAGGGTCAGGATTCCATCCCTGACCTCAAGTATTTCACCACTAAACCTGTCACCGTTTTCAAGAATCACTTCATCAGCCAAAGCCTGCCCGCTAAAGAAGAAAAACAACAGCGCGACATGGCACATACTCCAAAATGGAGTCAATACCCTCTTTTTCATTTCCTCTTCTCCCCATAGTCTAAGTTCAATGTATGTCTTTACTCTGCAGTAAAAAAACAGTAAGCGGGCACCATAATATTCCTCTACTGATTTGTGCAATGGGTTTTTCAGAAAAAAAAACGCAGATGACATAAAATGTCACCTGCGGTAAAAGATGGGGGATATAAAAAAATGACTATAAATTTAATATTTGCAGCAGATTAACAGATAAAACGGATAAGCAATGAAGTTGCCACCCATACGGACCATAGGACAAAACCTCCAATTACTGTACCATTGCAGATATCTACCATATTCATTTGCGCCACGCGGCTTTTGCCGTAATCATTTTCCATTCTGTTTTTTTGCATTACAACACCTCTATTTTAATAATTTTTCGCAGTAGAAAACGTTTATTTCCATAAATTATGCCAAGCCCGATCAACAGCATTCTCGCTCTAAATTAAATGCAATGCATGTGCCACATTTGAAGAAGAAGCAGGATTTAAAATGTTACTGTGAAAGTTGGTGGAAAATCTATTGCGTCTGATTGGGAGAAGAAGAGAGGGTACTGCGTAATTGAAAACCTGTACAGATCTTTACCCATGGAGGTAACGGGATATCCAGGGCATAAACCAGTAAGCGGAAAAATTCAGCCTCTTTCATAGTTATCTGCCTGTCATGGACAAGGCATTGAAAACAGGCGGCGATCAGTGACTGCTTGACCTGCAGGCTGAGTTGGGCCAAGCTGTCTAAAACAGTATCGAGCTTAATTCCTTTGTATTCCTTCTTTGTCTGATAATGCAATGAGGCTCCCTGGGCTTCAAAGATTGCGGCAGCGCCTGCAAAAGCCCGGGCTGCTTCGTCACCTTCATGGCCGATGTCCGCAAGCAGAGACAGAATAGAAGAAATCTTCGGCGCCACTTCCTGAATGGCATCAATTTCCTTCACCGAACGCTGCGGTGTCACAAAACTTTTTTCCAGCCGCCTGATAATAACGTGCTGCAGAGTAAATTCGAACAAACTGCGCCTGGAATCACTCCTGACAAGACTGTTGACATTTTCCTCAAACCTCCTGAACTGCTCCAGGGACAAGGAACGTAAAGACGGCATGGTCAGGTCCATGAGTGGCAGGCGCGCCTCTTCATCCAGGGTCAAAATGAACGGATAAATTTTCTCAGTTGCCTCAAACACCGCATGATCTGCAGTAAATTGAAGTTCCTCCAGTTGGCGTGCATGGACATCTTCATCCTTGTCGAGCAAAAGCCCGTAAATTACAGCACGGGCACCAAAGGGATCACTTGCAGCTTCTCGAACCTCCGGGGGCAGGGAATCCAGTAGCCTGCGGGCATACTTCATATGTTCCCGGACCGGAGTGCCGATATCCCTGGTAATATTTTTGGGATCAGCTGCCAGAACTGCCAAGGCAATCATTGCGGCCCCCCGTGGAATTTTGTCCAGCGGCTCCTTTTCTCGTGCTGCAGTTTTCTCTTCAGCCGGCACTGCAGTCTGCTTTACGATAACCTCAGGGAATTTACCGTCAAAGGTTGGATCCAGCCGCATGATTCGCGCTGCAAGAGGAGGATGGGTTGAAAAAGCCCCGATCCAGCTGGCCTTAAGACCGTTGCTGAAAAACATATGGCTTATTTCCTCAGCCTTGACATGTTTAACCAAAGAACCCGCTGCCAGGCCGCCGATTTTTTTCAGTGCGCCGGCCAAGCCTTCTGGATTACGGGTAAACTGCACTGCTGAGGCATCGGCAAGATATTCACGCTGCCTTGATACACCGCTTTTTATGAGCTTGCCGAACAGGACACCGATATAACCAAGAATTAACAGAATCAGACCGAAAATAGCAGCGCCACCGCTGTTCTTGCTGTCCCGGCTTCGGCTGGAGCCCCGCAGGATCGACCTGCCGATCAGGGCAATCAGCAGGATGCCGTGCAAAAATCCCACAAGCTTGAGATCCAGCCACATATCACCGTTTAGTATATGGCTGAATTCATGGGCCACTACCCCTTGCAACTCATCCCGGTTCAGGGTTTCAAGCGTACCTTTGGTAACCCCGATCACGGCATCATCAGCAGTAAAGCCTGCAGCAAAGGCATTGATACCCTTCTCCTTCTCCATAAGGTAGACAGGAGGTACCGACACACCCGAGGCAATGGCCATTTCCTCAACAATATGCAACAACCGCTTTTCAAGAAAATCATCACTGCTTGCCGGTATGAGCTTCCCACCAAGCATTTCCGCCACCCGTGCCCCGCCGGACCGGAGTGCGGCAATTTTATAGAGTGAGCCACCGAGAACAACGATAAGAGTAATGCTTACCACAGAAACAAAAAGATCCGGATTCCAGAGGTAGCTGGGAGTAAACTGGCCTGTCCTGCTTTGTTGAGAGACATATAAAAAGGTGATTGCCAGATAGATGGCAGCAATGACGAGAATTACAGCCAGGGCGAAATACAGAAGCAACAGGCTGGTTTTCCTTCGCGCGGCATCTTGTCTGGCAAAAAAATCCATGGCTTATGAAACAAGCTGCAGGTAATTAAAAAGACACCTTGGGAGCCTCTTTTTCCGCCTCAACCTCTATTTCAAAAAGTTGTGCCTCCTGAAAAGCAAACATATTGGCAACTATATTGTTGGGAAAAAGCTCCCGGGCAGTATTGTATGCCATTACAGCATCGTTGAATGCCTGCCTGGCAAAAGACACCTTGTTTTCTGTGGTAGTCAGCTCTTCACTCAGTTGCATCATGTTCTGATTGGCCTTCAAATCCGGGTAGGCTTCCGCCAGGGCAAACAGACGACCAAGGGTACCGGACAATGCACTTTCCGCTCCGATCAATCCCTGCATATTTTCAGTATTGCCCGGATCTGCAGAAGCCTTTTCCATGGCATTTGAAGCCATGTTCCTTGCCTTGATCACTGCCTCAAGGGCCTCACGTTCATGCTTCATGTACCCCTTCGCGGTTTCAACCAGGTTAGGAATCAGGTCATAACGGCGCTTCAGCTGCACATCAATCTGGGCAAAGGCATTCTTGAATCGATTCTTCAACTGGATCAGTTTATTGTAGATGGCGACGAAAAAAAGAATACCGAATACAAAAATAGCACAAATCACGAGCATTACTACAGTTCCTGTTCCCATTTACCCCTCCTGGATTAAAAATAAAAAATTGCAAGTCATCAACCCTTGTTTTCAATCACGAACCTTAATCATAAAATCCTATTACAAATCGAATGCCGGAGCTAATCGCAGACAAGCTCAGACCCTTTGGGCAGGGAGCTCAAGCAGGCAATCACCTTGTTCTGTTCATCCTGCGTTAAATCTGCGCCCTGCTTTATCATAAAATTTATGGATTTTTTCCACTTGCCAACACTCTTTGTGCCCAGGGCGTCACAAATTCTTGTCTTATAGTGGCATCGTACACATTTTGCATTAACAATGGAACTGCATACTGCATCCGGAGGGACTTCCCCTATTTCAGCTGTCCCATTGCAGGCAGCAACAGCTAGAAAAACTGTCGCTGCCACGAATATATACACAGCAGTTTTCATAACAGTACTCATTATATTTCTCCCTGATCTTAATAGTATATAACAAAATTTTGCAGGCTCATTTGCCAAATTATGTTTCTTATTACCATATTATGACGGCATTTTGCACTCTCAGAAATATTTTGTTTTCTGTAGAACACTCACCCCGTTGATCAAGGCAGTAATCCTGTAATCTGGCCTATAAATTGCAATAGAGTAAAGTAGGATAACCCATCCATTACTAAGGAAAAGGTTGTATTAAAATTGATTGGGGGATTCTATGATGAAATGCATACATGCTTCTGTGCTGGGAACTTTTCTCTGCCTTTTGGTTTCAGGATGTGCCACTATCACCCAAGGCACTTCAGAAACATACCTGGTGGTCAGTGAGCCTACCGGTGCAATGGTCAGGTTCTCTACCGGTGAAACCTGCCAGACCCCATGCGAAATAGAAAAAAAAAGGAATTCATCATTTTTTGTCAACATCTTTAAACAAGGCTACAGGACTCAGAAAATTGAGGTAAAAAATCGGTTGAGCAAGTCGGCTGCCTCTTCAGTAGCCGGCAATATCCTTATGGTTGGCAGTGTCGTATGGCTCAGCATCGACAACATGTCAGGCGCCATGAAAGAGTTGGCGCCAAACCCTTGTATAGTAGATCTGGAACCTGATGAAAAGCCATCCGGCATTAAAACAAACTCGGCAGCAGCATTATGACGCATATCCGCCCGTGGACTTTTCTGCATGCCTGCCCTACTCTCCCAGTCATTAAATGCTTATAGTTCAATCATGCAAACAATGAGATTCAGGAGGAATAGACCATGAAAAACTTTGTTTTAATGCTGGCAGGATTATTCGTATTTTTTATCTTTATCGCTCAGGCGGTATCAAACAATACTATTGCTATGGCAAAGGATAATGACAGGGTGGCAAAGGCCACCTTTGCCGGGGGCTGTTTCTGGTGCATGGAAAAACCGTTTGAACAGCTGGAGGGTGTACTGACTGTCACTTCAGGATATACCGGCGGCAGCAGTGAAAACCCGACCTATGAAAATTACGGCGCCGGCGGACATATTGAAGCAGTCGAAATTTCCTATTACCCCGACAAGGTACCCTATGAACAGCTGCTGGATATCTTCTGGCGCCAGATTGATCCCACCGATGCCGGCGGACAATTTGTCGACAGGGGAAAAGAATACGCCAGCGCTATTTATTACCATAATATTGAGCAGAAAAAAGCTGCTGAAATATCAAAAATGAACATCGAAAAGGAAAAAGTTTTCAGCAAACCCATTGTCACCCCGATAATTGCGGCCACGGCTTTTTACAAGGCAGAGGATTACCATCAGGACTATTATAAAAAAAATCCTCTACGCTATAAACTCTACAGGTACGGCTCAGGCCGCGATCAATTCCTGGAAAAAACCTGGGATGAGAACAAAACTGGGCTCCCAAAGGATAAGATGTCAAAAAGCGAACTGAAAGAAAAACTCACCCCGCTGCAATATGAAGTAACCCAAAATGAAGGCACTGAGCCGCCCTTTCAAAATGAATACTGGAACAATATTAGTCCCGGCATTTATGTTGATATCGTATCCGGAGAACCACTGTTCAGTTCAACTGACAAATACAAGTCCGGTACCGGCTGGCCAAGTTTTTCCGCAACCCTTGCTCCCCGGAACATTGTTGAGAAAAAGGACAGAAAGCTTTTCAGTGTCAGAACTGAAGTACGAAGCAGAGAAGGTGATTCCCACCTAGGCCATGTCTTTGATGACGGACCACCCCCGACAGGTCTGCGCTACTGCCTAAATTCAGCAGCTCTTAAATTCATAGCGGCTGAAGATCTTGAAAAAGAAGGCTATGGCCAATTTAAATATTTATTCGATAAATAACACCTGATACTATTGTTGGGCATTCTTTCTTGACACCGGGCTCAGGGTACTTATGGTACGCTAAGAAAATAAATTTTCCGTCACTTTTACCAGGAGTTCTCACATGGCAGATAAACTGATCTTTGTTGTAACCTGCGCCGATGAAAAACCGGATAGGGCCACAATTCCCTTTGCCCTGGGAAATTCAGCATTGGCAATGGATGCAGAGGCTATAATAATCTTACAGTCAACAGGCGTTTTCCTGGGCAAGAAAGATTATGTCCGCCACATCCTCGCTACGGGCTTTCCCCCATTGCAGCAGCTCATGGAAATTTTCAAAGAAGAAGGAGGCAAACTATATGCCTGTGAGCCCTGCATACGGGCCCGAAATATATCCGCCGAAGATCTGCTGGACGGTATTGAAATAGTATCCGGACCCACTTTGGTCGACGGATACCTGGAAGCTAAAAACGTCGTGGTTTACTGATACCGGGAAAAATACATGCAGATCAGGGTTCTTTCCTACAATATGCACAGGGCCATCGGTGTTGACCGGCTTTTCAGACCTGAAAGAATCGCCAGAATTATCAATCATCACCAGGCTGACTTAGTACTTCTGCAGGAGGTTGACGTCGATGTGCCCCGTTCGAAAAACCTAGACCTGGCAAAAGTAATGGCTGAGGCCGCAGACTACCCCCACTATGCTACCGGACTTAATGTCAAGCTGAAAAAGGGCAAATACGGCAATGCCACACTGAGCAAATTTCCTATCATAAATTCACGCAACATAAACCTTACTGTTGGGAAACGTAAAGCCAGGGGCTGCCTGCATTCCACTATCGAGATCAATAATTCCTCTGATTTTTGCCAGCACATTGAAGTGTTTAACCTGCACCTCGGCCTCTCTTCCCAGGAGAGAGTGCGCCAAGTCGGCCTTCTTATCAACTCAGAAGAATTTACCTCCCTGGCCCTTGATACACCCTGCCTGGTCGGGGGTGATTTAAATGACTGGAGGACGTTACTGGCTCCAATTTTTACCGATATCTTAAATTTCCAATGTGCCACCAACCACAGCAGCGGCTATCACAATCCTTACCTAACCTATCCCTCATTCTCTCCCACAGGAGGTCTTGACAAGATCTTTTTTCGGGGCCCCATGGAATTGATCAGGCGTAAACGCTGCTGGATGGGTATAACCCGGCTGGCAAGCGACCACCTCCCCGTAATTGCAGAATTTGAACTGCAGGCAGCAGTTAAAAAAAGCAAGCAGGCGGAATCACAAAGCGAAAACATTCATTTTTTAATATAATTTTAACCATTGAATGGCCGGCTCATTCAATTTATTATGCACCTGTCTGTATACCCTAGTTTGTCTATATTTATGACAGGGATCTTTCAATGCAGAATACACCATGGGTCCTTTGCAGTTATTGTCTGAAAATGACTATAGCTGTTTGAAACGTCTGGAGAAAAATAGTGAAAAACAGTGAAAATGAAATTATCTCTGACCAGACCACAGAAACTGCTACCCGACTGCTTGAAATTGTCAAAGGCCTGGCTTCTGAAATTCATCCCGGACAGGATGAAACCGTCAGGACGACCCTGGACAGTTCCCTGGACCGCGACCTTGGTTTTGACAGCCTGGCCCAGGTGGAACTGCTGGCGCGCATTGAAAAGACTTTCAACATTTCACTCTCAGAACAAATCCTTGCAACTGTTGATTCGGTCCGTGATCTTCTGCGGGCCGTCTTAAGCTCAAGTGCTGGAAAACGCGAAACTGCGACCCGGGAAATTACAGCCATAAAACTTGAAGAAGTTGCTGATACGCCGCTTATGGCGGAAACACTCGTTGATGTTCTCGAGTGGCATGCAAAAAATCATCCGGACCGGCCCCATATTCGTTTTTACAGTGACCAGGACGAAGGTGATGTCATCACCTATCTTGAATTATGGAACGAAGCGGAACTGGTTGCCTCCGGGCTGCAGCATTTCGGACTGGAACCCGGGGAATCCGTTCTCATAATGCTTCCCACAGGACGAGAATATTTCTTCACCTTTTTCGGCGTGCTTTTGGCAGGCGGTATCCCTGTGCCTGCTTATCCACCCGGCAGAATCAAACAGATCGAAGAGCATCTCATCCGTCACAGTGCCATTGCCAATAACTCCCTTGCCAGGATTATGGTCACTGTGGATGAGGCGAAGAAGTTTGCCAAATTCATGCATACCAGGGTGGTCAACCTGCAGCATGTATTGACAGTACCCGAGTTACACCGGGCCGGCACCGAGGCTTTGTCCCATTTCAGAAAACCGCTGCTGACAAAAGAGAATATTGCCTTTCTGCAGTACACCTCGGGGAGTACAGGCATGCCCAAGGGTGTTGTTCTGACGCACGCAAATCTCCTGGTCAATATCAGATCCATGGCAAAGGTGCTTGGGGTCACATCGGATGACGTTTTCGTAAGCTGGCTGCCGCTTTATCATGACATGGGGCTTATCGGGGCCTGGCTCGGCAGCCTGCATTTTGCCTGCCAGCTGATAATCATGCCACCTCTTGCCTTTATAGCAAAGCCGCAGCGCTGGTTGTGGGCCATTCACAGGTACGGCGGCACACTTTCCGCTGCGCCCAATTTTGCCTATGAACTTTGTATGCGGCGTCTCGCTGACAGGGAGATTGAAGGACTTGATCTGAGTTCCTGGCGCATTGCCTGCAACGGCGCCGAGGCGGTCAACCCGACTACCCTTAAAAATTTCATTGATCGCTTTTCCGGCTACGGATTCAAAGCGGAAACCATGCTGCCTGTCTATGGCCTGGCAGAATCATCAGTTGGGCTTGCCTTCCCCAAACCCGGCAGCGGCGTCAAAATAGACAGAATAGAACGTGATACTTTCATGGACTCCGGGGAGGCGGTTCCCCTTGACGATTCTGAACCAGGCGGCCTGGAATTTGTAAATTGTGGAGAACCGCTGCCGGGGCACCAGATCAGAATCGTGGATGCCACCGACCGGGAACTCCCGGAACGCAAGCAGGGAAGCCTGCAGTTCAACGGGCCTTCAACGACGACAGGTTATTTTAAAAATCCGGACAAAACAAAAGAGCTGTTCCACGGCGAGTGGCTGGATTCCGGGGACAAGGCCTATGTGGCTGAAGGCAACGTCTATATAACAGGGCGCTCCAAGGATATAATCATTAGAGCAGGACGCAACATCTATCCTGTTGAAATGGAAGAGTCCATTGGCAAGGTGGACGGAATTCGTGACGGCAATGTCGCGGTGTTCGGCTCAAAATCTTCTGACAGCGGCACTGAACGCCTCATTGTCCTGGCTGAAACCAGAAAAAAAGATGAACAGACATTGGCAGATATCAGGACCACAGTTAACACCATTGTCACCGACCTGGTCGGCGGCCCCCCGGATGAGGTGGTTCTGGCACCTCCCAATACGGTTTTAAAAACTTCCAGTGGCAAGATCAGGCGCAATGCCAGCCGGGAAATCTACGAACGCAACCTGATCGGCAAACCACAGCAGGCTGTCTGGCTGCAGCTTACCCGCTTCACCCTGAAAGGCCTGCTGCCGAGATTACGCAGCAGCGTTCAGCAGATACAGGCAACACTTTATGCCGCCTGGAGCTGGCTGCTGTATTGTTTCCTCGCCCCGGTCGTCGGGATTTCAGTTCTGGTCCTGCCCACAGAAAAACTCAGATGGACAGTGATGCATATTGCCAGCAAAACTCTAGCTGGACTTACAGGAACAAAAATCAAGGTGAACGGCCTGGAGAAATTGCCCGACAACGCCAGGCCGTGCATATATGTGTCCAATCATGCCAGTTACCTGGATGTCTATGTGCTCACCGCAATACTCAATCGTCCATTCAGCTTTATTGCCAAGGCTGAATTAAAAGCCAAAACAGTTATCCATATACTGCTCAAACGCATAGGCACTCTTTTCGTTGAGCGTTTTGACCAACAAAAGGGTTTGGAAGATGCCAAAGCATTTTCGGAAAAAGGGGGTTCAGGACGTTCCCTCTTCTTCTTCCCCGAAGGCACATTCATGCGCATGCCCGGCCTGCTGCCCTTCAGGATGGGGGCTTTTGAGACCGCGGCCCGGGTGGCTCTACCGGTGGTGCCAATTGCGATCAGAGGTACACGCTCAATACTGCGATCCGGTTCGTGGTTTCCGCGTCATGGCTCAATATCAGTAACCATTGGCAGCCCCATACAGCCCCAAAACCCTTCCGGTGAACAAAAAGAGAATGCCTGGTCAGCTGCCCTTCTCCTGCGGGATCAAACCAGGCAGTGGATCCTTACACATTGCGGAGAGCCGGATCTTGGGCATGAACGGCCGCAGCTGCAGCCTACCGGACCTACATTGAACCAGTGAATAATGGTGACCAGGCTGCATATTTCAAAGATTCATGGGGAACGTTGTTGCCTGGAAAGTTTCAGGGCTAGCAGGCACAAAGCAACCCCCAGAATGACAACCAGGTAGAGTGACCATGACCGCAGTTTACGGTACAGATTTTTCCGGCTGCCGATCTCGTCCAATGCCTTGATGAAATTTTCACTGCCGAATTCCAGGACCTGGCCCGTGTTATTGTTAACTGCAAGCAGGGCCATACCGTTCACATCCGCCACCAGCAGGTCATTTCCCAGGCTGTCGATATCCACCGGTATCGATTCAGCCGGCAGCGTGACTGTCTGCAAACGTTCACCAGAGGGGCTGAACACCTGGAGCTGACTCTTGTTAATGACACCGTCACTGACCACCACCCACCAATTCCCGTCCGAACCAAGTTTCATGGAAAGCGGCCAGGTGTATTGTATTGTTGCTGCTGCCTCTGCAGCTATACTTTCCAGAGCCTGCCGCATATCCTTAATATTTTGGGGAGGGTTCTTCAGCTTCTCCGGGAAACCCGTTTTCTTGAAAGTAATGGGATCACCTTTTACGCTGACCCAGCCCTTATCCCGTTCAAAAGTCATGATCCGGTGGTTCTGGGTATCGGCCACATAGATCAGGCCATTTCTGTCAAAGGCAATATCATTGGGATAACTGAGAATGTCACCGGCTGTGACCTCCTGGCATTCTCCACCAGCGAGGTCCATGGTGAGCAGGCTGTTGTTGTTGGTATCGGATATGTAAATCGTATTATTGGGTTCATACACCGCAAACTTGAAATTCTCCTGAATTGCAAAATCTTTGGGCGGCCCGATTTCTACGCAGGTCAGATTTGACACATCACAACGATAAATCAATCCCTTCTCCTGGCTGCCGATCAGGATGCTGCCGTCCTGCAGGAGTTCCAGGTCTGCAACGTTTCCGTCAATACCCAGGTCATCCAAATCCACCTGTTTTATGATATTCCCCTCTCTGTCCAGGATAAACAGGGAGTTGTCAGCATGAACCCCTATGGACTCTCCTGCTACGGATACATGGTCCGGGCCCTTGATCTTTTCCGCCATGTAATAGGTACCGAAGCGCAAAGCTATGCTGGCCAGGAAAAGCGCCAGGAGCAAGACAACTACCAGGGTCATGGTATTACCGAGCTTGGAGGAAGGCTTTAATTGCTCCAATGTTGGAGCAGCGGAGCTCGGTTCATTTTGTAAATCGGCAGCAGCTCCGGCAACAACAGCCTCTTTTCTTGGCGTGCTGTCAATAAAGATAATGCGGTAGAGAACTCCGTTGGCCACTATTCCCAACGGCAGGGTCCAAATCAGGCCAAGGCCCAAAGGAATTAAGCTGAAAACAATGATTATGCCCAGCACCAGGTAAAGGAAAAACACCTTGAACCAATGTTTTGTCACAGCCTTGCGAGAGGTTTCCATTGCCTCCCAGGGACCCATTCCCTGGTCCACTATCAACGGCATGACAAAAGAATAGGCGATGGTCAGGTAAATACCCGGGATCACCAGGGCTATTAAGCCTAAATAGGTCAGTACGGTGACCAGAAATCCTGCCATGATCAGGTTAACCATGAATTCAAAATATGCGAAGACCATGGTTGCCCTGACCGGTCTGTCTAAAGCCCTGTTGACCCCAATCATGATCATGCCGGCCAACAGAGGATACATGGCAATGGAAAGGGTTAACTTGGAGGCCATGGCAAGGACAAGATGCTCGTTTACCGAGCCAAAGAGCAGCAGCACGAGGTCAATGCCGATTGACAACACCACTGAAATGAACCAGAAAAGAAAGACTCCTCCAAGGACAGCCCCCTTTGCACCGGCGATCCTGTCCCAGGCCTCCTTGATTACATCGTCAAGTATGAAATCGTACTTGCCGCTATGTTTATTGCCCGCCTCAGCAGAAGATAGCAGAGGCTGAACCGCTTCTTTTACTGGCTTGAGTCCTGCATCCCCGTCCGCCCTTGTTCCGGTCTGCTGATTGCCCTGCAAAGATGCAGCAGCAGCTTTTTCGCCCGGTTCCGGCATGATACTGCAGAGAGCGCCCGTCTTTTCAAAGGTGGCCTTGTATTTCAAGGCCGTGGCATGATCGATATTTTTCTTGATCACCACAACTGAGCCGGACAGCAGCCTTTCGACCTGGGTACTGTTCTGGTTATAAAGCTGCAGGAGTTTCTGCCTCACATACTCTTTATCTTGGCCGGATTGTATCCTCCCCCTGAACACCAGCCTGAACATTTCAGCCATAATGGTTGCGCCTCCAATAAAAGCAGTAATAATAAGGGAATACTAAGAACTCTCGGATAAGTACCAGCCGTAGAAATGTTTTTCAATCAAAATAACTGATAGGATATGATGGCGAATAAGGTGATGAGTCGGCGGTATGTTTTAAAAGTAATTTTTCAGCCCGGGTTAAAGTTCCTGGAGACCATAACGGACCGCCCCGCGGCAAGCTGCAGGGAATTATACCCAAAGAAAGATTAAAACTTCTGGACCAAGGTGAACGAAATAGCCGGGTAATCATTAAAGGCTTAATTTACTGCGAGCTCAGCCCATTATTTCATTTTTTCAATGCTGCTGCTGAGAGCGGATTTGTTCCCCTGGCTGTCAATACAGACAAAGGTGGTGTTGGTCGAAAAAATAGAGACTTCTTCACCGCTTATTATATCATGGCGATAAACAGTAACCTCATACTGGACCGAGGTATTTCCCTCTCTTGTCCTTTTCGTTTCAAACCTGAGCAGCGCCCCCTGGCGCACGCTTTTCTTGAATTCAACCTCATCCATGCCGATGGTGACAAAGTTGCTGCCCGGATAATCGAGACTTGCCGCAATCCAGCCAACCTCATCAACCCACTGCAGGAGGTTGCCGCCGAACAGATAGCCATAGTGATTAAGATGTCCCGGTAATACAAGCTTGTAATTTTCCATATGTTTACCCCAGATTTTTCTTTACCTGTTACCATTATGTAATACAATCAGCCCTGGCAGACATACACCATGATATTGTATGCACATGTAAAACATATTACTGTAAAACTGAAGCGAAATTATGCTCAAATCTCCCTATACCCGTTATTCCAGGATATATACCTACCATATAGACACCACCGGGCTCCCCTTAATTGACGATCCGGACCTCATAGGCATCTGGGAAGAAGACGGGAAAACCATTTTAATATTTCACTCGTCCAAAGATATACCCGTTAAAGAACTTTGCCGGCAAAACTCCTGCAACCTTTTTTACCAGGCAGATCTTGATTATAATGACTGGGAAATGGGCCGGGAGGTCGTGCCGTTCACTGTCGGTCCTCTGACAGTCGCCCCGATCTGGGATTCAGAACATGCAGATATCAAGATCGACCCCAGCGTAGTCTTTGGCAATGGTTTTCACCCATCAACCCGCCTCTGCCTGGAAGCCCTGGTCAGACACCACAAAAAACTGCCCCAGGGATTTAGCGGACTGGACCTGGGATGCGGTACCGGTCTGCTTGGAATTGGCGCTGCCAAGCTGGGGGCTTCCTCTATAACAGCCGTTGACCACAATGCCCTGGCATGCAAGGTGGCCAAGCAGAATGCAGCATACAACAAGGTTGAAAACACGGTGCACGTAAAACAGTTCGATCTCAGAAATGAACTTCCTGCAACAGGGGTCGATGTCATTATGGCCAACCTGCACCATGAACTGCTGGCAGCCCTGTTCAGGGAGCCTCAATTCTGGCAGGCGGGCCTGTATATACTGTCGGGTTTTATGCCGGGCTCCGAAGAACTGCTCCTGGCATCACTGCCAAGCTCTCCTCCCCAGTTTTTGGAGCGCCGGGGGTTGGATAAATGGCGTGTCTGGGTGCTGGGTATTACTTAATAAAAAAATTACCGTATCACCAGATAACAGGCCAGCAGCACATATTCAGCAATTATTGAAGCAAGGTAGAGAAAATTATTCGCCAGGCGTGAATCCTCGTTTCCCTGACTTGTGGCGTTTGGTTCTTCGGGAACAAGGCTCCTGGCATAGTTGCGAACCCAAAACGGCACCTTGTTTTCCTGCAGATACTGCACAAAAACCTTTTCCACCTGTTTTTCGGGTGCAACCTTCCCATACCAGGCCGTATACGCATCACTGAATATTGCAAACTCACTCACTTCTCTATAATTAGCGGCACTGACAACACAATCGGTGTCTGCGGGGTCATATTCTATTCTTTCCATGGTCTTACCCCCTACCGTTTATTTTTACTGCTCTTCAGCAAAGATGATTCATCAGATGTTTCCGTTCATCTCGCCCTTTATGATTAAAAAATCTGCACTGGAAGGATTTTTGTCAAGCATATGGTAAAAACTTTCCCGGTCGAAAATTATATATCCTTGAGAGCAGCAGAGGAAACCACATGGAGGTGTATACGGTCATCTGTGCCTGCAAACTGTGAGAAGTATGGTCTTGCTTCAATTTCTACATCATGGGTGATGGAGTCAACTGCCAGTACTGCCCTGAAACGGTTTAAACCGCACCCATCCCTTTCATGTCTGCCCGCTGCAAGCAGGGCAAGCAGGTTTTCTTGCAAATTCTTTGAACTCCTGACCTCCCAGATATAAACCAGCAGCCTGGAGCCAATGATGATGCTTCTCGTATGGGGTGAGGATGCGTGGGCCACCTGCCTGTCTTCAATCTGCTCAAAAACTTTGTCAGGACATGTGCATCCCAAGGTGTTTTGCACAAAATCCTTGATGCGAAGATGCCTGTCCATGCAGAATCAGCCAAGTTAATCTTTTGAGTCAATAAAACAGTAAGGGTCCTTGTCCGTGAAGATATCAAGACCATGGCTGTGAGCCACTGCAAGACACCCACCGCACAGGGGCCTTATTTCACAGTCCCTGCATCCCGCAGCACCTCCCCGGTAACTTTTGGCGGCCGCGGAGTGGTAAATCTCGCTTAATGACTTATCAAGGATATTGCCAAGGGGCGAAGGAAACTTGCGGCAGGCATGGACCGAGCCGTCAGCCAGGACTGATAAAAAATTAAAGGCAGCACCGCAGCCAAACCCGGTGCATCCTCCGAACAATGGCCGCTTTTGTTTGTGGTAAATTATATTGAGCAGGTTGTCTTTAATGCCGAGACAGGGGTTTGAGCCGACAGCTTCATCATAGGCCTTGAGAAAACCTGGATATTGCTCCACATCAACTGTAACGAGATTTGCCCCCTCACCGACCAGGGAAAGCCTGTTGAAGGTGAATAGATCGGTTTTATTACGCAGTATTTCTGCAAGGGGCAATACCTGGTCCATATTGGCCTTTGTCAAAGTGAGCATGACCATGGAAAAGACACCCATTTCCCGCAGCAGGTCCAGAAAAGACAAAACCTTTTTGAAGTGGCCCTTACCACGCATGTAATCATTGTGCTCTGCCAATCCCTCCAGACTTACCTGGTAAAAGGCCAGCGGTTGAATGGCATTCAGCCGCTCAATCTGCTCTCTGCTGCTCGGATTTCCCAGGATTGCCAGGGTAAATCCTCGATCTGCCGCTTCCCGGTAAAGGGTTTCAAAGTTAGGATGCAGAAGCGGATTGCCTCCGGTAAAGGTGACCTGGCCATGGATATTATGGGCAAAACAGAACTCGGCAAAATCACCAAGAATGTCAATTTCCTGCTGCAGAGAGAGAGCTTTATATTGATTCCGGTCATAACAGTGGCGGCAGTGCAGATCGCAGGCCTGGGTAATATGCCACTGCAGTGAAAAAATCCTGGCTGCGAAAAATGAACGGTCAATATCTTTATAGGATTCCGGGTTGTAGTCTCTTTTAATGAGCGGTTCCGGCCCGATAACGATCCCATCATCCAGGGCACGGATAAGGGCAGCTTCAATGGCAGCAGCATGGATGCCCCCCTGTTGGGCAACCGCACGAACCGGTAATTCCTCCAGGGCCATCTTCATGGCCAGCAGGTCCTCCTTATGTACCGGTTTTGCCCTGACTTTGCCATTTATGGGATGGAGCCAGATGATGACATGCTCGTCCCCTTCTTCAGGGTCTGGGCCTTGGGCTTCTGCATCAATGTGCAAGGCCAGGTTTTTCCAGGAATTCTCAAAGAGCTGTAATGTGGGATTGATAGATAACTTTTCTAAAAATTCCGGAACGGTTTTTTTTTCTGTTTTAAGCGTATGGGCGTAGAACTCCAGGCGAGCGAGTTCGGTAATATATTGCGGCAATAACAACTCTGCTGCCCTCTGCAGCAGGATATCCGCAAAAAGTTCCATGGAATCCGCCTGTGCAACCAGCTGCTCCCAGGTCTCTTTTGGAATTACACCGCTGCAGTTTGGGTATGCTCTACTGAATAACTGAGATTTTCCGAACGTGCTGTTTTGCATGGGGTCTGGATGTATCGCTATAAAAAAACCGGATTCCCGAAGGTATTTTGCATATACCCGGGAACCCGGCCATTATTTGTTGACTAGTGCGACCGCACTATCGATTTAGCTTCAGCCACTGCCGCCGGCAGGTTTTTTGGCTGGGGCCTCTTTTGCAGTTGAGCTTTTTTCCATATCGGTGCTACCTGCACCGGCTTTTTCTCCGCTTCATGCCGTAGCACAACCCGTTACTGAAAGCCCTGCTCCTGCAATCAAACCGGCAATGCTCAGGCCGGCCAATAGCTTCTTCAACTCCTTTTTGTCCATAGCAACCTCCTCTGCGTGGGTTATCAAACAACCATCCTCTGCGTTCATGACAAAAATAATTATCATAAAAATATCATAAATAACGATTGATAACAACCTATGAAAATAAATTTTCAATACACATATTGTATTGAATTCAGGTGGGCTTTGAAAGTTGAATCAAGGGTGACCAGTTCATATCATAAACAGTTTTGATACAGTAGGTTACCATTACGAAATTTTTCTTTTTATTGACAGTTTACCCCGAGGTTCATTATAAGTTCAGGAAATAACTTTTAGCATTTGGTTGGATTCGGCCTTACACTTCTGTTTTTTGACTCGGACCGGACAAACAATTAATTATCTCTTTATTGGAAGAAACCGGGCATCCAACCGGACACGCCTGCTGATGCCAATCGGATAATCACTTGTAAGGCACCGGCAACAGAGGAGTTGAAATACAGAGTCCTATAATTTTTTAGCAGACAGAACTATTCCTTACAGGGATGTGCAGAAAAAAATGACACATTTTGAAAAAAGGGGGAGACAATGTATTTTTCACGCGTAATTATGGGAAAGGTTGAGCCCGAAAAGCATGATGAGGCTTTTGTCATTTTCACGGATGAAATAATTCCGGCTGTCAAGGAACAAAAGGGATACAGGGGAGCTAATCTTTTTACCGACCCACACACCGGGAAATTTATTTCAACAACCATCTGGAAAACAGAAGAAGATATGATTTCCAGCGACAAAAGCGGATACCTTAAGGAACAACTGGATAAAGTGGCGACCCTCTTGACCGAACCTCCTGTTATTGAGCATTACATTGTCCATTATTGATCAATAGTTGCGTAATACATACATTACCGGTTTCCCTAACCACAGGTGGCGTGAACTTTCTTAAATATTTCTACGGGTCAAGCTGCCCAGCGGCTATCCGGACTATCTAGAATCCATCTCGGACAGATCACCTGAAAATTGAACGAACTCAGATTTGATCTGCACCCTGTTTCATTGAAAATCACTCCAACGTATAAAGGTTTGTTGAGTAAACGATTCGTAATTCTTTGTTGTGGGAGGGTTTGATATATTGTTACAGTTGAAATACAGTGCTGCATTACAACAAGAGCACACAACAGGTGCGATGATTTATATCAGTCAAAAATTATTAATAGCATCCTCGGTCGAATGAAAAATATGAATGCATTTTGTCAGGCCTATCATGTGGAATATCTTTTTAAAATGCTCTGATAAGCCACTGGCATGGATTTTCTGCTCCCTTCTTTTTCCGGCAGCAGCTATTTGTATCAGAAAGGCCAGGCCGCCGCTGTCAATATAGCAATCCTTTTCAAACTGCAGAAGCAGATTGGAAGAGTCAGCAATGGTATCATGTTGATAGGCGCTAGCAATAACCTTCCACGTTTCAGCAGTGACATTACCATGAATGCTGATAACAGCTACACCATCAATATGACTGGTTGATACATTTATCTCTTTGCCCATTAAAACGCCTCATATTTTCATTTGCAGCATTAACAATACCCTATAATTATTCCTTTTTCACCTCTAAATATGAATAAACATTCATAATTCGCTTCCCTGTCCGATTTATTAACAAATATCCATCTTCAGCAGATTGTGCAGCAGGAATCCTTTTTAAACAGTTAATTTCTTTTCCCATATTACCCATTATTATGGGGGGCAATTAAAATGTCGGCCCCCACCTTTGACCAAACTTGCTGCAAGACGCAATTGCACTCAAGGATGTTTCATGGGGCTGTAGCCACTATATCATTGCTTTTGCATCTTTTTGTACTTCAATCTGGCCCTGGACGGATACTGTCTGGGCGACCCGCTGCTTAAACGTTAGGGAAGGGATATTATCCTGTAGGAAAGGCCGGATTAAGGATGCATGAAAAATAAAACATACAAATGGCTGGTGCCAATTCCTTTATGAGCCATACTGATGTGGGAGAATTTTAAAAAAAATTTTACTTTTCCGGGGGTGTCTCATATTTTTCAGCACCTTCCCATTGCGTCCTTATTGTGCAACAAATCGATAGCAATCCTCTATGACGTCATAACAAACAACTACTGCACAACAAACATTCCAATATAGACCAGGCCTAAAAGTACTATGGGCAGATATCCGAACCGTTTGTAGTGTAATAAGCCTCCTTCTTCATCCTGGTGGTTCCTTATAAGAACTTTCAAAATGCCCATCGAAAGAGCAATGCCAAGCAGAAGAAATAAAACCTGCCACGGCTTAATAGAGCCCTGCGGATAAACAAAACCCCACGGTTCAAAATTAAAGCCGAACTGCCTGCCGAGGGTCGGCAAAAAACTTCCAAGCCGGGTTAAAAGCGGGTTGAGTTGGTAAACGAACTCATAGACAAACGCCAACGGGATTATGGCATGAGTGAAGAGGTCGCCTTTGATGATGGCGCTGTTTTTCAGCTTGCCGAAAGCCCAGGTTCCCGAAATGCGTAAATAGGCAAAAGATACGACAGTGGCGGCAATTAATAAGGCTGCGTAAAGTGCCCACCTGGAGTGAAACCCTGATTCCAGGCGCTGCATAAATGGGGTGTGCAGCAAACCGCGGAAAACCTGGGTGCCCAGGATAACCGGCACAAAAACTGTTGTCATCTTTTCAGGCTTTACTGTAGCCCATAGTTCATGGCCCGGTATACGCAGATTGAAAGCAGGTGAATCGTTAGAGCAGGTTTTTACGCAGTTGCCGCAGAGAATACAGTTCTGATTGGAGGTCAGTGAGAAAGGACCCTGGTACAATGGGCATCCAGGAGAGTTTTCATCGCCTTTGTAACAACTGTTGGTTTTACAGGTACTGTTGCATATACTGCTGTTGGCGCGCCATTCGACTACAGAGCAGCCGGAAAAAACAGCACCAAGGCTCCCGAGGGGGCAAAGATAACGGCACCAGAGCCTGCGTTCGAACAGTATCCCTGAAATTATGGCAAGAAAGGTTATTGAGAGCAGCAAATAACCGGTGGCCAGAGGTGAATATTGCATCCGGGTAGCAGCTTGTGCCAGGATAATGACCGCCAGTCCGGCAGCACTGAGATAGACTCCATAATCATGTATAAAGGTTGGCACTTTCAGCTTTTTATTACCAAGGCGATTCAACAGATCATTGGCTGCACCCATGGGGCAGACAGAACACCATATGCGGGCTCCTGCAAACCAGCTGACAACAAGGAGCGGTTCCCACATGGCCCATACCAGGAGGAGCGATATGTTGCTGTTTGAAACCTGGCTTCCGGCAAATGACAGCAGGAAGATCAGACTGAATACAGAAGCTACAGCCACCTGCAGAGCACCAGGGTAAGCACGGCTGCTGAAGAATTTTCTGATTTTATCAAACTGGAGGAGATTAATTGTGTATTTGCCTTCCGGCGGGGTAATGCCGATGAAAATATCTTCCGGCATAAGGAAGTCACCATGGGCAAGGTTGATTGCCCTGCGGATGACGATTTGCAGTTCATCCATATTGCCGGGCCAATCATATTCCATGATGCGTTGATAGGCCTCGGGGGAGACACCCTTGATCAGTTTTCTGTCAGGGGTTTTGAAACATTCCATTATAATAATGAAGTCAACCAGAAGGCGTAAATCGCTTTTACGTTTGCTTATGGGCGGCACTGTCATCTGGTTGGCCTGTAGTAATGTCAGAAGATCAGGATTGAATTTTTCTTCCTGCGCTGATTTCTGCAAGCCTTCGGAAGTGGTGCAAATAATTCTGGCGCTGGAGGTAATGGGCTTCTGGCCGCCAACGGTCATAAAAGTGCCGTTGTGCAAATAATGCAACAGCTTCTCCTGTACCCCTGTAGCCAGCTTGTCTATATTTCTGATAACGACTGATCCCTGGCGGCATATCTGCAGCAGACCCAGGCCCCTGGCTTTTGAAAAGGAAAACGCCTTGTCTTCGTAGCCGAAGAGAATACTGCTTTGTGCCATTTCCAATTGCAGTGCCCCGGAGTCTGCTTCCAGTATTGCTCCATAGCCTTCCAGGGCAATATTTTCTGCATCCATGGAAAGGAAGGGGGACGATGAATAGGGGCTGTTCTTGTGGATATTGCCGGCAACCACGAGTACTTCGGTGCCCGGTTCTCCGTGAATCAGAACAGGTAAGTTGTTTTGCGCCGCTGCATCAATTTTTTGCCTCAACTGATTTATTACCCGTGTCTGGCCGATAAGTTCAGGCAGGGAGAGATCGTCCTGTTCTGAGACAAACTGCTGATACGCCTTTTCTTTTTCACCGGCTTTGACGATTTCTGCATCTTTCTGGATCAAACGCTTGGCAAAGCCCTTTATAAGTGCCATTGCAACATCAGCATTTTGGGAGCATAGCTGGTCCAGGTGTTTTTTTGAAAGGACTAAGAGGCTGGTGGGCTCAATTGTTTTTGTAGAGGTTCTGTAGGGTTTTCCGGTTAACAGGGAAATTTCCCCAAAACCTTCCCCTGCCTGGAGAACTGCCACCGTATTTTCGGTTCCTTCTTCCAGTGCAGTAAAGGCTTTCACCCTTCCCGAAACAACAATAAAAAACGAGTCCAGTTGATCACCTTTATTATAGATAATCGAGCCTTCCCGGAAAACCTTATGCTCGGCCAGGGAGAGTGTTTCTGCAATTGTTTCCCTGGAAACACCCTTGAAAAGTGACGAATCAGATAAAATGTCTAAGTGCATCTGGAAAAGTGCCTGGTCCAGGTCTTTAGCTCCAATGCCTGCGGATTCGGCAAGAATGGCACCGAGCAGTTTGAATTCGCTTTTATCTTTGAGCTTTTGTTGCTCCTTTAAAGCGTTTTTCAAGGAGGCCTCATCACATATGTTATTTTTGATGAGATAATTGCCGATTTTTTTCATTCTACTGCCTGCCTGCAAAAAAATTGTACCTTATTACCGGGCCATTAGGGTGCGTCACAAATTACCATATATTGAAACATGTTTGGACAGAATTATACAGAATGGTTTTATCATCAGCCTTCCTGACAAGCTGGAATGAATCTGTCAATAAATTTGGCAGCAAAAACAAAAAAAAACGTCATGTTTCAGTTCTTCTTTTTCCCATTTGATTTTTTCATACCGTGAATAATTGGATATACCCCCGGTTTGCCGACAAAGGGTAATGCCAACAGCCACGGCAGGGTAAGTTTATTCCGGTCGCGGAATTGGGAAAGCCCTATGGTCATGCCATCATGACCGGCCGCCGGCTGGGCCCTGTAGGTGCGAAAAAGCCAGTCCCACCAGGGAAGATTAAAGCCGAAATTGCTGTTCGTTTCCTTGATCACAACCGAGTGGTGCACCCGATGCATGTCAGGAGTTACAACTACGAGCCGGAGTAGCCTGTCGACTTTAAGAGGCATACGGATATTACCATGGTTGAACATTGAGGTGCCGTTTAAAAAAATCTCGAAAAGGATCACGGCCAGAACCGGCGGGCCAATAAGAACTACTGCTAATAATTTAATTCCCATTGACAGCATGACCTCAATGGGATGAAAGCGCAGCCCGGTTGAGACGTCAATATCAAGGTCTGCATGGTGCATCATATGAAGGCGCCAAAATATCGGCACAGTATGAAACATGACATGCTGCAAAAAGATGATGAGATCCAGGGCCAGCACCCCGATTGCAACAGCCAAAGGAAAAGGCAGATCATCAAATTGGTTCAGCAACCCCATACCGGTCCTGTTGGAGGCAAAATTCACCGCAAGAACAGGAAATGTTCCCCTGACAATTAAGGTATTCAGTAGGGTGACCCCGAGGTTGCCGGCCCAGCGCATGCTCTTGGAGGTGGTGAGCGGACGGCGGGGTGAAACAAACTCCCATACGGCAACAGCAACAAAAATACCCAGAAAGGCTGCAAGCCTAATTGATGCTTCATTACCCATGCAGCACCTGTTGGTCTTACCTGGAAAAATTACAAAATATCGAATCTTTCTATCGTAATTTTACTGTACATCAATTTTTCCCATAATAAAGGAAAATTTTTTTCTCAGGATCCTCACTTTATAGAGCAAGAATGATTTTTGAGTGACTCAAGGAAGGCTAATCCCGGTATCCATTATGGAACATTCCAGAGTAAATTTTAATGATCTGGAAGTATCAAAACAGAAAGGGCAGAACCGTTTCCGGCCCTGCCCCTTGTGAGAAATATAAGTCTAACGAAATATTGATTTAAGCCAAAGCCTATTTTTTATGGGTCGCCCGCATGAAATGGGCCAGCTCCTTTATCTTTCCCAGGTCCTTGGTCATCATTGCCCAGCCGTACCAGTAAGCATAGTCAGGATTCACATGGAAGAATGCCTGATACGTCCGCATGCGGTGTTTCATGTACATCTCAAAAAGCACCTGGTCGATATGGGACATGTGCTCCATATCCGACCCTCCTGTACGCATGAAATAGAAAAAATCAGGATAGGCAAAGGCATAATCCGCCGGCTTCTTGATAATCCCGTCCTTGTAGAGGTCGGCCACAGTCTTGATGGCCTCGGCCATCAGTCTGTCAGCTTTCTGCATGATACTGTCACCCATGGCAAGCTGCTCCCTGGCATAAGTCTCAGAGTGGCATTTGGAGCAGATTTTTATCATCTTCTCCCGTTCTTTAGACCAGGCTTCTTCAGTAAGTCTGGCCAAATCAACCTCCTTCACGGCATCAAGCCTGGCGGTCGGTTCACCGGTTTCCGGGTTGAGAACTCCCAGTGCCTTTAGGATAGTGACCCGGTCATCTGCCCACTGCTTGTCTTTCGGCAAAGGCAGGCGTACCCCGAGAAACCCCCAGGCAGTCCTGTTTTCATGATTGCCGTCGGGCATATGGCAATCCTGACACTTAGGTGCAGCTGCTCCTGCAGGCAAATCCCCGACCTCCTGGCTCAGGTACCGGGTGCCGTGCTTGGAACTGCTCCACATTTCCCACTGGGGATGGTCATAGCCCATATGGCATTGCTGGCAGGCCCTGGGATTCAGGGCCTCTTTTTTGGAAAAACTATGGCGTGTATGGCACTCGTCGCAGGAATTATTCTGGTAGCGATACCCTTTGTCCCGCTGTTCCTTTTTCTGGGCCTCGGACTTTATGCCCATATTGTGGCAGCCGCCACAGCCCCTGCCGCCTTCCATCAACTCGTCCGGCTCTAGATGGGTTACGTTTATGGCATTCATAGAAGTCCAGCCGTGGTTATGCTTGCCTTTAGAGAACTGCTGAAACTGATCTTCATGGCATTCCCCGCAGACCGCTTCATCAGGCATGACTGCAAGGTTGGCATCTTCCGCTGTTGTGTGTTTTTCTCCATGGCAGGTCGAGCAGGTGACATCCTCTTTACTGTGTTTACTGACCTGCCAGTCCTGAACCTGTCCCGGAGAAATTTTTTGATGGCACGCTATGCATGCGTCTTCCGCCGAAGCAGGACCTGCAAATATCAGTGCCATCAGGGCCGCTGCAAAGATACATCGCACTGTTTTCATACCAGTCTCCTCCTGTGTAAGAGTTAATAAAAAAACCTAACCAAGCCTGCATTTATTCAACAAAAAGCCCTTTCCTGGAAAGTCCATTTCCAAAGGTTTTCTTATTGCCGGGTCAAATTATTACACACTGCTTCCTTAGCGTATGAAGGTTGGCAATCATACCGGTATTTCTACCTATTCTTTTGCTATTGATTACTAAATTCCAGGAATTTATTCAAGTGCCACAATGTGCCATCTACTCCATTTGGTTGTCATGATCCAGGTGCGTGTTGCTTCATTTAGCCGCAGGCACATAAGTGCACACCACACACGTTACCCTTCGGTAACATCATGTCTTGAATAGAGTTACCGCGGGGTAACATCATTGGGTGCATATTTTTTAACTACTTAATATTTGAAGAAATATTTTCTGGCATAGCGTTTGCTTTAAGAAAAGATAAAGAGGTACAAAATGGCGCGGCTTGAGTAAGGAAGCGGGAAGCAAGAAGATCAACCAGCGTGTTCAAAAAGGCTGCCATTTTCTTTACCAATGTTGCAATTTAGGGCTGCAAACTAACACGTTGCTTAACATTGCCGGTGAACTTATCTGAACACAAAACCAAAGAGGTCAACCATGGAAACAAACAGCATGATGAAATATGTGTCGGTTCTTTCTGTTTTGGCGGCAGTTGGGATGTTTGCCTATGTGGTGCACGCTTCCAAGATGTTCTCATATATGTCGGAAGACCCGAAGGTATGCATCAACTGCCATACCATGAACACCGAGTATGCCACCTGGCAGCACAGTTCGCACAGGGAGTGGACCACCTGCGTGGAGTGCCATCTGCCGCAAGAGCCTTTTATTGACAAGATTATCGCAAAATCCAGGGACGGATTCAAGCATTCCTATGCCATGACTTTTCGTACTTATACAGGAGAGAACATCAGGATAAGCGAAAGCGCCAAACACAGGATTCAGGCCAACTGCATCTCCTGCCATGACGAAATTGTCTCCCAGATAATGGCCAACAGCAAACTGTATCAGTCAGCTGGAGACAGTGACCAAATAGATAGAAAGTGCTGGAGTTGTCACAGAAGTGTTCCGCACGGCACCACCAGAAGCCTGACGACTACTCCGGAAAATTTAGGGGTCAAGGAAATATGATGCCAACAGTAAAAACTACTCAGTCATTAACAGGGCCTGTTCAATTAGCATGTCTCAGGCGCAATACCTGTCCGCTGAGTGCTTTTTACGAAGCAGACAAATATGACACAAAACGAAAAAGACATAGTCAATAACAGGGTCAATTAATTTATCTTAATGTAAAAAGTAATACCTGTCCGCTGAGAGCTTTTACGAAGCAGACAAATATAAAATATAAAAGAGGAGACTTCGGGTCATGAAAAAGACAACAGTGCTGACAGTAGTTTCAGTGGTTGCCATTGTGCCCATGGCATTATTGGCAATTTCAATCAATGACAACAAGGCTGAACAGAAAATCATCAATACCGCAGCCGCAGCCCAAGCAGACGTCAAACCAGTACCCCAGATTAAAAAGTTTGAATCACGAAGTTCTGAATGGAGCAAATATTATCAGCGCCAGTATGATTCATACAGGCAAACCAGGAAAAGCGATAAGATTACCGATATGCTGATAGACTACCCGGCATTGGTCGTACTGTGGGCTGGGTATGGTTTTTCCAAGGATTACAATGCCCCGCGCGGCCATTTCTATATGCTTGAAGATAATATCAACACCTTGAGGACCGGCGGCCCTGTGGATGGCAATACCGGACCCATGCCCACCGCGTGCTGGACCTGCAAATCACCTGATGTACCCCGGCTGATTGATGAAATCGGTGAATTGGATTATTTCACCGGCAAATGGGCCAGGCATGGCAGCGAGATGGCAAACCCGGTTGGCTGCGCTGATTGTCATGATAACGAGACTATGAGACTCACAATCACGCGCGATTTTCTCAAAAGGGGACTGGATGCTGAGGGAAGCCTGAAAGCGGCAGATGCTACGCATCAGGATCTGCGATCACTTGTCTGCGCCCAGTGTCATTCCGAGTACTACTTTAAAAAGACCGAATGGACCGACAAGAACGGCGAAAAGCAGACCGCCGGCGTGGTAACATTTCCATGGGACAACGGTTTCAGTGCCGAAGCCATGGAAACATACTATGATGAAAGAAACTTTGTCGACTGGACAAATAAAGTGAGCAAGACACCGATGCTTAAGGCGCAGCATCCGGGATATGAAATGTATAAAACAGGCGTCCATGGCTTGAATAACGTAGCGTGCGCCGATTGCCATATGCCGTACACCCGTGAGGGCGGCGTCAAGTATTCATCCCATAATGTGGGCAGCCCTCTCGATCACATGGCAAATACCTGCCTGAACTGCCACAGCGAAGAAGAGAAAGCCTTCAAGGACAGGGTTGCCAGAAAGCTGGAAAGAAAAACAGAACTTAACAATACCGCAATGGATGTTATAGCCAAGGCGCATCTTGAAGCCGGCAAGGCCTGGGAGCTTGGCGCCACCGAGGCGGAAATGAAGGATATCCTCCAGGACATCCGGCATGCGCAATGGAGATGGGATTACTCCATCGCCAGCCATGGGTCGTTCTTCCACGCGCCTGAAGAAACTTTGAGGGTCCTGGGTTCGGCGATTAACAAAGGTCAGGAAGCCAGGATTAAATTACGTGCCGTGCTGGCCAGGTATAATGCCGGTGACTATGCGGCTCCGGATTTTTCAACCAAGGAAAAGGCGCAGGTAGTCATTGGCCTGCCATACCAGAAATTGGTTGATGAGAAAATGGCTTTCTTAGAAGGCCTGCGGAAGGAATGGTTTGAACAGCAGATGCAGAAAGGCCTGTATGATCCCAAGTCGCAAGAGGGTATGAAATTCAATACATCGTATGCTCCTGCCAATTCCGCTGAGTTAGCAAAAAAGTAACGACTAACTAAAATGGGCACTCCAAGAAACTCCCTGTGTTTTTATCCAGGGAGTTTCTTATTTGGGGGGCGGAAGTTGAAGCTTATGGTTTTTTAATGTTCAACGCCAACAACGGTAAAGGAATGTGCGCTGTACCTATTGAAAGCATCCAAATGTTACCGCGTGGTAACATAAAAGTTGTTTGAATCGATGCGAAAGGATATAGTTATATAATCTCCTTTTTTATTAACCCGTTCCAGGTGGATCTGACGTGAATCTGACAATCAAATTCATTGTTGCCATCAGTGCAATCATCCTCCTGTCGTACGGGTTTCTCTTATACCAAACCTCAAATCTCCAGAATGAGCTTGTCATGGAGCAGGCCCGTCAGCAGGCACGGGTTCTCTACAAACAGATCCTTTTGACCCGTCAATGGGTTTCAGACCACCAGGGTCTTTTCCTGGTGAAAACAGCAGGTGTATCCGAGAATCCCTATCTCCAGGAGGTGGCTATCAGGGCTGACGACGGTACAGTCTTTGTCAAGCGCAACCCTGCAATGGTGACCCGTGAACTTTCGGAGTATGCCGCTAAATCAGGGTTCTGCTGGTTCCGGATTACCAGCCTCAACCCCGTAAATCCGGAAAATGTACCAGATGACTTTGAACGGGATGCAATGGAGCGCTTCAAGGATGGTCTTTTTGAATATGAAGCAATTACTGACAGCCCGGACGGCAGGGTGCACAGGTATATTGCCCCGGTTCTAGTCCAGGAATCATGCCTTACCTGTCATGCCGAGCACGGCTATGCTGTTGGTGATATCCGTGGAGCCCTGAGCATCAGCGTGCCCCTGGCCTGGGCCGATACGGTTATCAAAAAGAACAATAATACTATCATACGGTACTCGGTGTTCTCAATTATTGCAGTATCATTGGCTCTTATCTTCCTGTTCAATAAACTTGTGGCCCGGCGTATAGACAGGTTGTCACAGGCCATGGGAAACTATCCGGACCAGGATTATTCTATTGCCGATGATAAACACTTGCTGGATGATGAGATAGGCCGACTCATAACCAGGTTCGGCGACCTTTGTCAACGGCTTGATAAGGCGCAGAAAGATCTGGACACAACCATGCAGCAGGCCTTTTACAGTGAGAAGATGGCATCGCTGGGTCAACTGACAGCAGGCATAGCCCATGAAATTAACAATCCGCTTGGTGGTCTGCTCAACTGCGTTAAAACCATGCATGAAGAGCCGGAGAATCTGGAACTGCATAAACGCTATATCCCTTTACTGGACAAGGGTCTCAGGCGTATAGAACACATCATGCGTCAGCTTCTGAATTTTGGCCGCAAGGCGCCCCTGACATTCAGTAAGGTCGATATCGATGAGATCATCCGGGAATGCTTTGAACTGCTTGAGTACAGGCTGAAAGATATCACCTTGGTTTTGGATCTGAATCTCAAGGAGAGTTATTACATTGATGTAGAAGCCCTGCGCCAGATTATTGTCAACACAGCACTTAACGCTGTCCAAGCCATGGAGGAAGGCGGAAGCCTTACTGTCAGCACGAAACGGGTTTATACCCGGATCGTCATAATTGTAAAGGACACTGGCACGGGTATAGCTCCGGAACTCATGAACAAGATATTTGATCCCTTTTTTACCACTAAGGAAGTAGGAGAAGGCACTGGACTTGGGCTGGCTGTAACCTATTCTTTAGTACAGCAGATGGGGGGCACAGTTGATGTTGAGAGTCAACTGGGCAAAGGAACTTTCTTTACCATCGCCCTTCCTGCAAGCCAAAAACAAGCAAAGTCTGCAAGTGAACAGATTTCAGTACCAGAAAGGGAGCAGTAAAATGGCACGAATATTACTGGCGGAAGATGACGAAATAATGAGAATCACAGTACAGGACCGGCTTGAAAAAAATAAATGGCATGTTGACTCCGTGCAAAACGGTAAGGAAGCCACGGCCCGGTTAAAAAAGGAAAATTATCACCTGGTGATTTCTGATATACGCATGCCCGGATTAGACGGGTGGCAGCTCCTCAAATATGTCCGGCAATCGTCACCGGTCACAGACATCATGATGATGACTGCTTTCGGCAGCGTCGATGATGCCATAGACTCTTTGAAGAAAGGTGCTGCTGATTACATCCTCAAACCGTTTAACATGGATGACCTGGTTATCCGTGTAAACCGTATCCTGGAAATGCAGACGATCAAAGCCCGCTGCTCATCCCTGGAGGAAAGTTGCCGCGAACTCCATTCAGACCTGATCGGTGACAGCAAGGCTTTGGAGCAGGTCCATAACCTGATAAGTCAGGTTGCACCCACAGACTCTACTGTGTCGATCCTTGGTGAGTCAGGTACAGGCAAGGAGCTGGTGGCAAGCGCGATTCACCTGCACAGCAAAAGGGCGGAAAAGCCTTTCGTACGAATCAACTGCGCGGCTATTCCCGAAGGCTTAATGGAGTCGGAATTGTTCGGTCATGAAAAGGGGGCCTTTACCGGCGCCCATGCCCGAAAGCTTGGCAAATTTGAAATGGCGGACGGCGGCACCATACTGCTTGATGAAATAGGCGAACTGCCCCTGCCGCTGCAGGCTAAACTCCTCAGGGTACTTGAGGAAAGCACTTATGAGCGTGTTGGGGGCACCGGAACCATCAGCATAGATGTGCGTCTGCTCTGCGCCACTTCCAAGGATCTTGAACAAGCCGTTGCGAACGGCAGCTTTCGCCAGGATTTGTTCTACCGACTCAACGTCATCCCCGTCAACGTGCCACCACTGCGTGACCGAAAAGAAGATATTCCGGTTTTGACAAGGTATTTCCTGCATGAATTCAGCATCAGGCGTGGACTATCCATGGAGATAAACCCTGAAGCCATGCAGAGGCTGATTGACTATGATTATCCGGGCAATGTACGTGAATTGAAAAATATAATCGAACGGGTTTCGGTTCTTGCTCCTGAAAAGGTCATCAATCCGGATGACCTACCGATGGATCTGCTGGAGGCAAACGGCTATGAAGATGGGGGAAACTCTTTTACCTTGAGTGATGCTGTGGCAAAAACAGAAAAACAGCTGGTTGTCAAGGCACTTGCCCGCACCAGGGGCAAAAAGGGGGAGGCTGCTGACCTGCTCGGTATCAGCAGGAAAAACCTGTGGGAGAAGATGAAGAACTACGGGATTACATGATGGAGCGATAAAATTATTGGCCTGAGGCAGGCAACAGATTGCAGAAATATTTTATTGGAAGGAATATTTGTTCTGAACCAGAAAGTTGTTACCAACGGGAAACAACAAATATTTTTATCCACCTAACAATCATTCTCAGTTCTTTGGCCGTCGAGACGAACATAAGATTTGGGGAAAAATGTGGAAAAACAAGTATGAAATTGACTTAGGTCAAGGATTGCGCAACTGCCAAACTGTAAGGATAGATATATTGGGTTAAACAACTTGAATCTTCTGAAAGTTTATGTTGAAAACTTTGAAATAACAAGAAGGGATGGATGGATAATTGCCTTGACACAAACCTGTGCAGAGGTAAATTGAAGCTATTCATTCGTTAGGCAAGAAGGTGTGGTTGAAGGAACCGGGCAGCTATTTCCGGTGCCTTCCGCTAAACATAACATAAGAGGGGCCGCTAATTTGAACCTTACCTCATTTTTTGCCAATAAATGTTTTGCCTATCTCCTCAAGTGTGATTCTGACCGGGAGAATGGAAATTATCACACTTTTCAGCAACGAACATCCAGCAAGAACTCCTCATCACACATTACTTTTTCTCCACCATGGTCTGTTAGCACAGATCTATTCGAAACACTGTGCAACGGCTGCGGAGATTGTGTTTCTCACTGCGAAAACAACATCCTGATATTAAAAAAAAATGGTTGTCCGGGGGTTGACTTCGCGAAGGGAGCCTGCAGTTTCTGCGGGGCCTGTGCGAAAAATTGCCCCACAGGAGCGTTACGTTATGGGCCTGAAGTTTCACCCTGGGGCCTTCGCGCTTTTATTACCAGCAAGTGTCTGATGAAGAACAGGGTTCTGTGCAGTATCTGTGTTGAACAATGCGATAAAGAGGCAATTATTCTTGCCAAGGTAATTCATAAAGATAAGTCCCCTGAAATCCTGGCAGCAGAATGTGATGGCTGTGGTGCCTGTTTTGAAGCATGCCCTGCAGATGCCATTGCCTTTGAGGATAATAAACAAAAGGTAAATACCAACAGATGAGGTCATGCAATGAACATTTCCAGCATAATTGTCCAGACATATCCGGAGAGATCGGCCGCTCTGCAGGGTGAACTTACTGCTCTTCCCGGCGTGGAAATACATGCAAGCAAAGAGGATGGAACAATAATCATTACCGTGGAAGATACACCAGAGCAAGCACCCGCACGTACACTGATGGGTGTTCAGAACCTGCAGGGAGTACTTTCTGCTTCCATGGTCTATAACTACAGTGACGAGTAATCCATCCAACATAAAGAAAAAGGAGGGCAAGAAATGAAACTGAACAGGCGAGATTTTATCAAGGCTAATGCCGCCGCCGCCGCTGCCGCAGTTGCCGGCACCCACCTTCCTGCATCCCAGGCGTTTGGGAAAGAGCAGGATGGTATCCGCTGGGACAAGGCGCCGTGCCGCTTCTGCGGAGTGGGCTGTAGCGTGTTGGTCGGCACAAAGAACGGCAAGGTCGTTGCCACCCAGGGTGATCCTGATGCCCCGGTGAACCGTGGCTTGAACTGTATCAAAGGCTATTTCCTGTCCAAGATCATGTATGGCAAGGACAGGATTACCAGGCCTCTGTTGCGCAAAAAGAACGGGAAATATGACAAAAACGGTGAATTTACGCCTGTCTCATGGAAAGAGGCTTTTTCCATAATGGCTGAAAAATACAAGGAAGCCATCCAGAAGAACGGCCCAACCACAGTCGGTATGTTCGGCTCCGGCCAATGGACGGTCTGGGAGGGATATGCTGCCGTCAAGCTGTACAAGGCTGGCTTTCTGTCCAACAATATTGACCCTAATGCCAGGCACTGCATGGCCTCTGCTGTGGCCGCCTTCATGCGCACCTTCGGCATTGATGAGCCCATGGGTTGTTATGATGATCTCGAGTATGCCGATGCCTTTGTTCTCTGGGGCTCCAATATGTCGGAGATGCATCCCATTCTCTGGTCGCGACTCACCAACCGCCGCCTTACTGCAAATCATGTCAAGGTGGCAGTGCTTTCAACCTTTGAAAACCGCTGTTTCGAGCTTGCCGATCTGCCGATGGTCTTCAAACCCCAGACAGACATGGTAATCCTCAATTACATTGCCAATTACATCATCCAGAACAACATGGTGAATCAGGACTTCGTCAAGCAGCATGTCAACTTCCGGCTCGGCAACCCAGACATCGGCTATGGTCTGCGTCCTACCGACCCCAGGGAAATTAATGCGGTAAACGCCAAGGAACGCAAGAATCAGATCGGTTCTAAAGAGTATTCCTTTGAAGAGTATGCCAAGTTTGTGTCCGAGTATACCCTTGATAAGGCGCATGAGATGTCCGGTGTACCCAAGAAGGACCTTGTAGCTTTGGCAGAGCTTTATGCTGACCCGAAGAGAAAGGTGGTTTCCTATTGGACCATGGGTTTCAATCAGCATACCCGCGGTACCTGGGTCAATCAACTTTGCTATAACGTGCACCTGCTGACCGGCAAGATATCAGAACCGGGCAACGGTCCTTTTTCACTGACAGGACAGCCTTCGGCCTGCGGTACAGCCCGCGAAGTAGGCACCTTTGCCCACCGGCTGCCGGCCGATATGGTGGTCATGAACAAGGATCATCGCGATATATCGGAAAAGATATGGAAGCTACCCGCAGGCTCCATCCCCAGCAAGCCCGGCTATCATGCCGTGCTACAGAACAGGATGCTCAAAGACGGCAAACTCAACGTCTACTGGGTCATGTGCAACAACAACATGCAGGCCGGGCCCAATATGAACGAAGAGACCTATCCCGGCTACCGGAATCCAAAGAATTTTATTATTGTTTCAGATCCTTACCCGACTGTGACGGCCATGGCTGCCGACCTTATTCTGCCCACTGCCATGTGGGTTGAAAAGGAAGGTGCCTTCGGTAATGCGGAACGGAGAACCCAGTTCTTCCGCCAACAGGTTAAAGCACCCGGCGAATCAAAAAGCGATGTCTGGCAATTGGTGGAATTCTCCAAACACTTTAAAACCGATGAGGTCTGGCCTAAAGAACTGCTGGACAAAAACCCGGAATACAAGGACAAGACTCTCTATGAAATTCTCTTTGCCAACGGCCAGGTCAACAAGTATCCCTTGAGCCAGCTGCAAAAAGGATATGATAACGACGAGTCGAAAGACTTCGGCTTCTATCTCCAGAAAGGACTCTTTGAGGAGTATGCAAGTTTTGGAAGAGGCAAGGCCCATGATCTGGCACCCTTTGAAATGTACCATCAAGCACGCGGCCTCCGCTGGCCGGTCGTTGAGGGCAAGGAAACCCTCTGGCGCTTCCGGGAGGGATATGACCCGTATGTCAAGGCAGGAGAAAAGATCCGTTTTTACGGCAAAGCGGACGGCAAGGCCGTTATTTTTGCCCTGCCCTATGAGCCGCCTGCTGAATCCCCAGACAAGGATTACGATCTCTGGTTGTGCACGGGCCGGGTCCTGGAACACTGGCACTCAGGCTCCATGACCAGGAGAGTGCCTGAACTGTACCGGGCAGTGCCCGATGCCGTGGTTTTCATGCATCCCAAGGATGCTGAAAAAAGAGGGCTGCAGCGTGGCCAGATTGCCAAGATTTCTTCCCGGCGCGGCAAGATCACCTGCCCGGTGGAGACCAGAGGCCGCAACAAAATGCCGGAAGGTACGGTATTCATTCCCTGGTTTGATGCCGGGCGCTTGGTGAACAAGCTTGTACTTGACGCAACCTGTCCGATTTCCAAGGAAACAGACTTTAAAAAAAGTGCTGTCAAGGTCAC
This sequence comes from uncultured Desulfobulbaceae bacterium, assembly GCA_947259115.1. Lineage (GTDB taxonomy): Bacteria > Desulfobacterota > Desulfobulbia > Desulfobulbales > BM004 > BM004. The sequence continues at coordinate 44,642 of CAMYKS010000021.1, forward strand.
TAAGGCATAAAGAGAAACTTAATAATGCACTTTAAACTATAGAACAAAAGTGGACACGCCTAAGAATAACATTGACGAGAAGCAGCAGAAAGGTTCTGCCCGCAGACAATTTCTCACCGAAACTGTTCCGGCAGCAACCGGTGCTCTGGTGCTTGCAGTGAGCCTTGGAATGTATCAGAGATCTGCACGGGCACTTCCGGCCTATGCTATCAGACCCCCAGGCGCACTAGCTGAAGACAAGTTCCAGGGTGCCTGTCTGCGCTGCGGCCAATGTGTCAGAAGTTGTCCATATGACGTGCTGCGTCTTGCCAAGCTCGGTGATGATATCCCCACCGGCACCCCGTATTTTATCAGCAGGCAGAATCCCTGCCGGATGTGTGAGGATATGCCCTGCATAAGGGCATGTCCTTCCGGTGCCTTGGGTCAGAGCCTGCCGACAATATATGAGGCCAGGATGGGTTTGGCTGTCCTTATTGACCATGAAAACTGCCTCAATTATCTCGGGCTGCGCTGCGATGTCTGCTACAGGGCTTGTCCTCTTATTGACCAGGCGATCACCCTTGATGTCCGGGTGAACCGAAGGAGCGGGGTGCATACGCTTTTCATCCCTGTTGTCCATTCCAAGTATTGCACAGGCTGCGGCAAATGCGAGCATTCCTGCGTGTTGGACAATGCTGCCATCAAGATCCTGCCCATCGAACAGGCCAAGGGAGAACTCGGTAAGCATTACCGGCTCGGCTGGGAAGAAAAAGAAAAGGCGGGCGGCTCATTGATTCCTGAACTTCTGAAACTGCCTATCAGGCGACCGGGGGATACGCCATGATAAGCAGAATAGCAGGCAGGGAAGCAGTACAGAAAAAGGGCTGGCTTAAGACCCAGAAATGGCTGCTGCGGCGGCGTGTCTCGCAGCTTGGCATCCTGGGCTTATTCCTGCTTGGCCCTCTTGCTGGGATTTGGATTGTCAGGGGCAGTTTCTCCGCCAGCAAGACCCTGGGAGTGCTGCCGCTCACGGATCCTCTGATAATTCTGCAGTCGTTTATGACCGGGCATACAGTTGCGGCTAAAGCCCTGATCGGTGCGCTGATAGTAGTTGTATTTTATGCAATGATCGGTGGCAGGGTTTACTGCAGCTGGGCCTGCCCGGTAAACATGATAACCGATGGAGCAGCCTGGCTGAACCGGCGCCTGGATCTTAAAAAAAGTTTAAGCATGAGCAGGTTGATCCGTTACTGGCTGTTAGCTGCAATTCTGGTGTTAGCTTCATTAACAGGCGCCATTGTCTGGGAGTGGGTGAACCCCATCACCATTTTTCAGCGGGGCCTTCTCTTTGGTATGGGGCTCGGTTGGTTCCTGGTGGCAGCTATTTTAATTTTCGATACATTTGTGGTCCGTCGCGGTTGGTGCGGACATCTTTGTCCTGTGGGTGCTTTTTACAGTCTTCTGGGATTTGCTTCCATTCTGCGTGTGAAGGCCAAGCAACGTGAACAATGCACCGATTGTATGGATTGTTTCACCGTATGTCCCGAATCTCATGTTATCCGGCCGGCCCTCAAGGGTGATGCGCACAGCTCACCTGTGATTTTTTCCAATAACTGTATTAATTGTGGGCGGTGCATTGATATCTGCCCTCAGAATGTATTTCGTTTTTCAAAACGTTTCTAATGGAGGTAGTGACATGAAAAAGATAATTTCCCCCCTTTTACTGCTGGTATTTGTTTTTGCTTGTACCACATCCGGGAACAAGGAAGTAAAATCGCTGCGTGGAGATGTTGCCTTACCTGCCGGATCGAATCCCCCGGTAGGCATGGACTGGCAGCCTCAAGATTCATCGGTCCCCAGGACGTTTGTGCATCAGCCGCCGCTTATCCCCCATGATGTGGCTGAATATAGTATTACAACTGCGCAAAACGATTGTCTGGACTGCCACGGGGAGGAAGATTCTGATGCCCCAATGCCCTTTACGACCCATTATCTTGACCGGGATGGGAAAGCTGCGGATAATGTCTCAGCCCGCTGGTATTTCTGTACACAATGCCATGTGGGACAGGTGGATGTCCAACCTTTGGTTGAAAATACTTTTAAGACAAAATAAGATTTGGTACTTGACATGTAAAAATGGTACACATATAGAACGTTAATCAAAACTCCGAGCCAAAAGGTCTACGTCGTAAACGATATGGTCTGAGGCCGATAGGGTGTGGCTGGAAACAACCATGCCTCCCGTGTTTGGAAAGGAGTAGTAATGACAATACGTCATACAAAATCTACAGGCCCCAATTCAGATATAAACCTTCTGGATAATCACGACAGACGGATCACTTACCTGCGTTTGTCCATCACCGACCGTTGCAACCTGCGCTGCCGCTATTGCCGCCCGGAAGAGGGAGTCCCCTTTATCCCCCATGAGGAAATTCTCCGTTTTGAAGAACTGGAGCGTCTTGTATCAATCTTTAGCGCTCTGGGCATAAACAAAGTTAGGTTGACAGGCGGTGAACCGTTTTCCAGGCGGGGCTTTCTGCCGTTTTTGACAAGACTGAGGAAGGTTGAAGGGATACAGTATCTGCATATCACAACAAACGGTGTAAAAACAAAACGTTACCTTGATGAACTTGCGACAATTGGTCTAAACGGTATCAATCTCAGCCTTGACACCCTTGACCACAAGAGATTCTGGAAAATCACCAGACGTGATTATCTTAAAGCCGTTCTGCAGACTATGCATGGCGTCCTTGCACGAAACATTCCCCTCAAAATTAACAGTGTAGTACTCAAAGACACCTCTGATGATGAGATTATCCAACTGGCCGGGTTGGCTCGTGATTTCCCCATCACCTTGCGGTTTATTGAAAGAATGCCGTTTTCAGGAACAATGCGGGCAGAAAAGCTTGAAAACGGCAATTTATCAAAGCGGCTGAAAAGAATTTTCCCGGCCATCGAAGAGTGTACTGCCGCCTTACCGACCACAGCCCGCATTTTTTCGCTGCCGGAATACAAAGGCACAATTGGAATCATCCAGGGATATTCAAGACTTTTCTGTTCAACATGCAACAAGGTCCGCATTACACCCACCGGCATGTTGAAAACCTGTCTGTATGACAACGGGGTGCTTGATTTAAAAAAGATGCTGCGTACAGGATCAGACGATAAGGAAATTGAATCCGCCATTCTCAGTTGCCTGCAAAAACGCTGCATAAACGGCCATGAGGCAGAACTCCTTGCCAAACGGTCCGCAGAACCGTCCATGGCCAGTATCGGCGGCTAGGGTTTCTATAAATAAATGTATTGCCTGTGTAGGAGATATCTGCAATGAAGGAGAGTGTAACCTATGATTGATGTGAGTCCCAAATTTAACTCATTACGCTATGCCTTAGCCGAGGGGTTTCTCTACGGCAAACAGGAAACCCTGCAGAGGGTGTTTGATAAAACCGTGCCTAAGGGAGATGTGACCGAGGTTGCGCGGGCTGCAGGGATACACGCGGCAAAGCGCTGTGCAGACTGGATAACCTTCTGTCATCCGATTCCCCTTGACTGGGTGGAAGTAAAGCTTGAACCGGATAATGATAAAATTAAGGTCAGGGCTGAGGTCCGCTCAGTCTGGAAGACAGGCGTTGAGATGGAGGCAATCACTGCTGTATCGGCAGCGCTCTTAAATGCCTACGATATGCTCAAACCCCTGGACGATTCCCTTTCCTTCGGTGATATCCGAGTGGTCAGAAAAAAAGGCGGCAAAAGCGATTTTTCCGATTCTTTTAAAAAGGATTTAAAAACGGCGATCCTGGTATTATCGGATTCCACCCATGCAGGGAAGAGAAAGGATAAATCCGGTAAAATAATTCAGGAGTTTCTTGCGGATAAACCTGTTCAGGTTGGTTTTTATGAAGTACTCCCCGATGACAAGGAAATAATAGCAGAAAGGCTGCGGCAACTGGTGGATGCTGAAAAGGTAAAGCTGATTTTTACCACAGGCGGTACAGGTCTGGGCCCCAGAGACGTAACACCGGAAGCCACACTGGCTGTCATTGACCGCTCAGTGCCCGGCATTGTCGAGGCCATCAGGAGCTATGGCAAGGACCGCACCCCCTTTGCCATGCTGTCGCGCGGTGAGGCAGGGGTCAGGAAGGATAGCGTTATAATCAACCTGCCCGGCAGTTCCAAGGGCGCCGTTGAAAGTCTGCAGGCGCTTTTTCCCGGACTTCTGCACATCTTCCCCATGATGCAGGGCAAAGGTCATGAGAAAACAAGAAAATGACAAAACCGAAATGATTTCAATCCAAGAGGCGCTGCAGATACTGCAGGAAAATCTGCCGGAAGCTCGGGTTGATACCGTTGACCTTCCAGATGCCCATGGCAGGTATCTGGCAGAATCCATAGCAGCTCCTGAACCGTCGCCGCGCTATACCAATTCTGCCATGGACGGCTATGCACTGCGCTGGTCCGATGTCATGGATGCTTCGCATGAAAACCCTGTTACGCTTAAAGTTATTGGTGAAAGCAGGGCCGGACTGCCTTATGGCAGTGAGATCAACAACAACGAAGCAGTGCATATCAGCACCGGGGCCATGCTGCCCCCCGGGGCAGATACGGTTGTCAGGGTGGAGGATACCCGCAAGCCGAGTGATGCTGCAGTGGAAATCCTGGCTGTCCGCTGCCAGGGTCAGGATGTGCGCTATGAAGGTGAGGAGTTCTGCTCCGGTGATGAGCTGCTCACTGCCGGCACAAAACTTTGCGCCCCCCAGCTTGCTCTTCTGGCCACTATCGGTCAGCAGCAGATAAAGGTTTTCTCCCCTCCCAAAGTCTCAATACTGGTCACCGGTTCTGAGTTGGCCTCTGTCGCGGACAAGGAGATTAAATCATATCAGATCCGTGATTCCAATTCCATCATGCTGAAGACCGCTTTGCAGGAGGCAGGTGCAACAGTGGAATCGTGTAAAAATGTTGTAGATGAACTACAGGCAACAGTTGCTGCAATCAATAAAGCGGTTTCCCAGGGAGTGAATTTTATCCTCTGCTCCGGCGGCATTTCCGTGGGGGAACACGACCATGTGAAGGAGGCTGCTGAAACAGTCGGGTTTAAAGAGCTGTTCTGGCGGATCAGGCAGAAGCCGGGAAAACCATTATTTGCAGCGCAAAAGGACTCCACATATCTCTTTGGCTTACCGGGCAATCCTGTTTCCGCTTATATGTGCTTTGCCCATTACATCAGGCCCCTGCTTTTTACTATGCGTGGGCGGGGCATGACATGGAATACGATCACTGCAGTGGCGGGTGGAGAAATTGCCAACACGGGTAAAAGAACAAATTTTATCAGGGTGAAACTTGAAAAGAATCAGGGGCAGTTGCCCCGGATTATCGATATCAAAAAGCAGGGATCACACATGTTGAGTTCAATCGTGAACGCTGATGGATATATCATTTTGGAACCTGGCGCAACTGTTCAGCCCGGTGATACGCTAAATGTATTTTTATTTTAGGGAGCAGCAGCATGGCTTATATAGAAGCGGTTTGTCTAAGTCGTAAGAAAGGAATTGTAAAAAAAGAGCAGGACCAGGTTGTGGTCCGTGAAAATTGGGGCATTGAGGGCGATGCCCATGCAGGAGACTGGCACAGGCAGATTTCACTGCTTGCCGGCGAGTCCATTGATGGAGTCAAAGAAGTTTTGCCGACCCTTAAGAACGGGGCATTTGCGGAAAATATCATCACCCGGGGATTAGATCTGAACAGCCTGAAGATAGGCGACCGGTTGCAGATAGGTGATACGGTCATTCTGGAAATTACCCAGATCGGCAAGGAATGCCACAACAGCGGCTGTGCCATAAAAAAAGCCACCGGTGACTGCATCATGCCCAGAGAAGGAATTTTTGCCCAGGTAATTCACGGCGGCACCCTGACAAAAGAACAGGAGATTAGATTTATTTAGTTTGGGGATAAAAACGAATTAAATTAAGACTTGTAAAGATATTTCACCATGACTGAAAAATTACCATGGACTTTGTATCAAATTAAATAACTTATCTATCCTTGCCATACTGTTAAGTCCTGTTGTTGCCCATTTTTTATAATCAATCCCTTCCTGAAAGACAAATCTTGTGTTTGCCGCTTTAATATATTTATATCTTCTTTTTAGCGGGCGTGTATTTTTTTTAAAATTAAATACAATGGCAATGTTTTAGCCATATATCAATATTTGAAATTGGCGCTCAAATATTTATAATCTGCAAATTCATTAGAGGAGAAAATGAAAGACATAAGAATAAAAGTGAAACAGATATTTTTTTTGGTTGGATTCACACTGGCCGCTTTAACCCTGCATCCTTTTAAGATAACTGCCGCTTCCGAACCAGAGTATAAATCGAAATATATTGGACAGGAAAAAAGAGATATTAAAAGTTTATCAAATGAAGATATCAAAGAATTAAGAACCGGAGCAGGCTGGGGCCTGGCGAAAGCTGCTGAACTAAATGGACTTCCTGGTCCTAAGCATATTTTGGAGATGAAAAAAGAGATCGAATTGACTGCCGATCAAGAAAAAATGGTAATTGATTTGTACAGGAACATGAATAAAGAGGCTATAGAATTGGGCTATAAACTGATTGAGTATGAGAAGGAGTTGAATAGTAGATTTGCTGAAAGGAATATTGACGAGAAAATTCTAGATGACTTGCTGGAAAAAATATCAGAAACATACAAAGCCTTACGCTTTACTCATTTATCTGCACACCTGAAGACCCCAAGTATCCTGACAGAAAGCCAGATTAACATATACAATAAATTACGAGGCTACTCATCTGCTAATCCTTGTGTGAATATCCCCAAAGGTCATGATCCGGTAATGTGGCGTAAACATAATAACTGCAATTAATTGCATATTTATTTGGTTAAAGACGATAACTGATATTGTTAAACGACCTTGGCGTAAAATTACCACATACAATATGGCAAGGATTTTTAAATAGATAAATTCAACAACTAGGTAAGAATAATTTAGTATGTGTTACTCCTTGTATCTTTAAACCAGTGGTCCCGAAGACCTAAGTCTTCATGATACTGAATTGGTGAAATTTGATAAATATCAAGGAGAAAAAAAAGACCCTACAGCAGAATCACTTAGTTATCCGGATAAATGGTTTGTTGGGTCGAAAGCTGGCTGTAGTTGTACATTTAGACATACCATGTCACCTGAACTCGGATTTAGTGAACCAGTTGACTGGTATAAAGAAGAGCAGGATGAAGTGGATGCAACTATAAACCTTTATGAAATTATAAGTACCTTGGTAGCTGATGGTCACCACGTTGACTGTATTGACAGTTGGGCAGGCACAAAAAACGAGACCCAAAAAACTATCGAGGTTTCATTAGCGAAAGTACCATCAAAAGCATTTCGTTTGTATGAAAATTATAAGTTTATAATCACTAAATAACAACTGATATTGTTAACTGAAAATGCCCTGTAATGGGGCTAAACAATGGCAAGCAATCGCAACTTTTGATATGTAGCTTTAAGGCATAATGAATGTATGTCTTCCTTTTGTTTTGTCTATTCAAATAGCAGATCAAAATTAGATGCCTTCAGTAGTTCCACTTCTATAGAATTATCCCTCTTGACAATAATAATTCTCATTATTATCACTTTTAGAAAGAGCTATTCATTGATATGATTTTTGGGATGACTTCCTGCTTTCCCAGAATGCTCATCCTGATCGAATGTTTTTTATTGAGGAGGTGATCAGTATGCGTATTTTCAAAATATTATTATTTTTACTTTTCATATTCTCTATTCCGTTCATCGTGCAAGCGGGTTTCCTGGATAATGTAATGAATAAGGCCAAGCAGGCTGCTGGTGATACGTATGACAAAACACTCGAATCGGTTAAAGGTGAAGATAACCCTGAACAGCCGCCTGAAAGTCAAAAAGGTAGTACCTCGACAATTAAAACGATCGGTACTAACACGATCACTATCGCTGATATCCCCAATGGGCGTAGACCTGCAACATATGCTTCTCTGGGAATGGCTCGTCTGCTTTATGACCAGGGTTGGTTGACCGAAAAGAATTTACTCAAGACGACAGAGCTTTCCATCGGATGCCAGCAGTTTTTTCTCAAATATGGCGGAGTGCGCGGCAATGGCTGCATGGGTGAATACCTGGAAACCGATAATACGTTATACAAAATCAGGCTTGCGCCGGTTTTCAGTGATCAAGAGATTGAAGGACGCAACCCGCAATTTGCGGCCAAGGAATTAAAGGACCGTATGAAACCGGCGCTGCTGAAACTCGCCCAGCATTTACCTCCCGAGTTTGGCGACACGGTGGGTTGGCGCGGCAGCTATGATTTCGATAATGGCGTGCTCAATATAATAATCAGCGGCTATGAGCAGGCTCCAAGAAACGTAGTAAATAAATTGCCCCAAAGCGTCTTGCATCTTGATCTCAGAAATCCGCGCCGGGCAAACTTCGAGGGCACAAAGGGTGAATATTATATAATGAAACCGTGGCTACCCCCAGTTTCTGGAGCTTATGCCCTGGCTTTTGACCGTGATCTCAATCAGGGACGTGTCGCCATGCCGGCAACCAAGGCCGAAAAGCTCTTCAAAGACTCCTCAAAGAACTATGTGGGCGGGACAGCAGTGGTCGAATTCGCGGTCAATGCCACGGCAGGTGAAGCAGCAATTGCTACGCTGGAACAGGTCCGACTCCTATCCGCAGGAGAAAAAATTGATCTGGCCACAGTCAAACCTTTCATGACCATCCCGGATTCAGCGTTCCCCAAACTTGAGCCTCCCCCAAAAGAGACACAATCTGAAAAAAGCAAACAAAAGCAGGTTCCGGCTGTGCAATCTGTCACGACAACGAAAAACAAATCTTTGGCAGCGGTCGAACCGGACCCGTTAATGCGTGTAAAACAGGGACAGGCATACGGGCCTGATATTGTCGGTCTGCAATTAGGAATTACACTGGATGAAGCAGATCAACTTGTTCGCAAACATAAGAAACCACGCAAAGTGATTGAAGGTGATCCACCGCGGCCTTTTACACGGGGGCGGGCGTATGTGCTTGAACCGGGAGACGAGGCAATATCGATGTTAACGCTTAAGTCACCTGCGGGTGAGCGTGTTGCAGGTTACATCCGTACCGTTTATTTTGATCAGGAGTCAGCACCTTCAGAAATTGCCTTAGGATCCTCGGTTGTAGAAAAATATGGAGTGCCGTCTTATCTTTATGAAGCCAAATCTTCGCATTTTGAACGTCGATGGCTGACGAACTGGCAAGGTGAGAAAATAATGCAGGAGGATATCAACAGCGGGGCGATAGAAAAGTGCGAACGAGCTGCCAGGGCAGATTCAGGCCTAAAAACATGGCTTACGGGTGAAGGCAAACCATACCGGTGGTATTTGCCTGGTTCAGAAGTGAACTGGAATAGTCCATCAATATTGACACCCGGTGATCCTAAACGAACTAAGAAGATTAACTATTGTGGTCCTACGCTCATTGCGAAATTTCAGACCAACGCGGGGCAATTATACGGCCCCAGCCTGGATCTTCTTCTGTTTGATGGTGCATGGATTATGGCTGCAGTCAAAGCGCAAAATGCAGCGGAAGCAGCGCAGGGAGCAACAGATATAAAGCTGTAATGAAGTTAGTTGAGTAGATGAGCTAGAGGGAGGAGTCAGCGATGCCAAGAAACCAAACCTGTTGGCTTGCTCCTCTTCCCTCTAATTGTTTTGCATATAGCTGCAACCTATAAACTATCGACCAGTTCCAAAAAACAATCAACAATACATACTGTATGTTTCAATGGCCGACTTGCAAATGTCTGCTAGCCATTTACAATCTACTGTAAAATTCCAGATTTTAGATAGCCAGTATGAACTAAACCGCAGAGGGGGGATTGTCAGAATTCTTTAAAACCCACTTTCATGTATGTCAGAGCGAACCTGGTTTACTAAAATATAGTCGGACTTGTTTTGTTCTTCCTTTTTCTCAATGGACATAGGCAATCCGGCGATTTGCTCTTCTTGTTAATTCATTTGCATATTTCTTCCCAAGTCTTTCTTTATTTCTCTTAACCCAATCTGATAGTTTCGTATCACCGGTTGGTTCCGTATCAACACAGAGCAGATCAGCCATAAGGCCCGTTATCTCTTCCTTGGTGATAACTACGTCACCGACAAGCTTGCTGATAATAAAACTGACACAATATGCCAGGGACGGAGAGACTGAGATAATCGGCTTGTTAACACCAATGATGTCACCTATCTTCTCAATCAGTCCCCTGAAGGTAAATGTTTCCGGGCCTATTGCATTGATAATTTTATTTTCTTCCAGGCTTCGGCTTCCCTCCCTGACAGCAAGTTCAGCCAAGTCTTCAACATATATCGGTTGAACTCTATATGAGCCGTAGCCGAACACCGGGAAAACAGGCAGTCTTCGCAGCATCCAGGTTATGTTATTAATAAGAATATCTTCTTTGCCAAAAATGATGGCAGGGCGCAGAATTGAGTATGAAATGCCTGTTTCCTTTAATTTTCTCTCAAGTACCGCTTTGCCATGGAAATATTCAAGTTTGGACTCTTCCGATGGATTAGTTATACTGACATGAACTATTCTCTTGACACCCGCTTCACGGGCTGCCTGAAACAACTTTATGGTATTTTCCACCGCACTGTTGTGATTAAAGCTTTTATGATTAAAGCGAACCCAGTAAGTATTGTATAAAACGCTGACCCCCTTTAAGGCTTTAACAAGCTCCCGGGGTTGGTTGAAATGAAATGGGTACGGTGTAACCTTGTCCTGAAAAGGATTTTCCCTGGAAAAGGAGTTTGTCAGAGTTATTACCCTGTGGCCTTTCTCTAAAAGTTTCCCGGCAATATATTTTCCGGAAAATCCGTATGCCCCGGTTACCGCATCAAGCTGTTTCATGGCTTTCACCTCCTGAAAATTCATATAGCAAAAATCACTGCGCTCCGGACCGGCCTAAGAGTTTCTTGAGTGAATTTATACGTAGATCATCCAAAGCCAGGAACATGGCCACAACATTGTCCAAAGTGTCAAAAAATTTCTGCATAGCCTGCATGCGTTCATCATATAAAACGGCCATGGCATTTTCTTTTTTTCCCTTTTTAAACTGATTGACAATTGTGAGGCTCTCTGCCACCGATCTCAAGGCTAAATCAAATTCGTTCTTCTCACGTTCTTTAAGAATACCCTTTACAATCCGCCAAAAGTCTGTTTCGGCAATATAAAAATCCTTTCGGTCCCCAACTTTGTACTGCTTGTGTATCATCCCCAGACGTTCCAGGTTTCGTACATTTGTGCTGGCTGTCCCCTTACTGATGCCGATCTGCTCGACAAGTTCATCCAGGGTAATTGGATCGGGTGAAAGATATATGGCCCCGAATATTGCCCCCATTGCTTTGGGAAAACCCCAGAAATAACTAATTCTGCTGAGTCCTTGTATGAAATGCTCTCTTGCCTGAACCAACTCTTTTTCCACGTCACCACCCTTTATTATGTTTATAACGTTTAGTTCAAACTAAATATAATATATATAATGATTGTTGTCAATACTGATATGGATTTTTTTTGGGGTGGAGTGCAGCAGATAATGAAAATACTTTAAGGCAGCCCTTCTATGCTTCCATATAGAATTATGCCATTTAAATAAATCCGGCAGGCCTGCCGCTCTATGCAATAAATGATATGTGACTGTTGCCAAAGGGTGTTTTACTGACAGAATTGAAACTCCTGCCTATGGAAAAACATACGGAGCAAAGATTGCAATCTTAATTGAGGTTTAAGGCCGGAAAGCCTGAAACACTGATTGTAAACAAAACATGGGCTTAATATCTTAAGCCGTATTCCATGGTACCGTCATCCTTCAACCGGGCCCACACCAGCTGTGCATCGTATTGCACCAGCTTGTCATCCTCTTTTATCTGGATGCGGATATCCACCGGCTTTTCGGTTATAAGCCGAATACCGATGTCTGACAAATCCACTGACCTGGCCATGTAAATGTCATCCTCGGTTTGAAAAGTAACCTCTGTTTCAAGCAAGCGCCGCTCTGATGCCCTCTTTTCCTTTTTTTCCATGTCCGTCATTCGAAAACCCCTTAGTTTTATTTGCCAAAATATAAACTCACGAAGCTAAATTAGCCTAATGAAAAAAAAGTGTAAAGGAGATTGAACAAATAAAAAACCCCTCTTGGTGGTCCTTGAGGGGTTTTAGTCAAACTTTTTACAATAATCAGCCAACTGTGTCTTCTATTACCTTTTTTATATCACTTTTTAAGGTCTCTGAAGGTGTTACTACCACCTGCCTATCACCAATTGTTGTTGAGAAGCGAGGCTCTTCCTGGTGCTGGATGTAGATTTGTTTCAACTGATCGCTTAACTTTTCAAGGCTTATCATCGAAAGCCCTTTTTCTTCCACCAGACTTTTGAAATTTACGATCTTACCGTCTTTCTCTACCCAGGCAACACCAAATTTCTTGGGAGGCTTGCCTATGAAAAAGAAAGCTGATTCATGTCCCGGAATAATTTCGAGGGGATCCTTTATTTCTGCAACAAGTTTTTCCACCGGCTGGCGCAGGGCGTTCAGTTTTTGCGCAGCAGCATCATCCTTATTCAGGGGGGGATACTCCTTCGATGAGCCGAACAGCTTGTCCATGAAACCCATAAACTCCTCCTTTTTTCGGTAGCGGCGAGTCATGTGTTATGAATCATGCATGTCCTGGCAATTTAACGATCAGGTTGTTGCCATGACTCACCCAGTGCTCATATTCCTGATCGCATAAAACCTATTATTTTGACTACCACCACTCTATGAAAAAGTCAAGTCAAGATGCACCTGTCAGTCAGGAAAGCGGCAGTTTTTAAGGATGCAGTGAAACGAAACAGGTTCGGGTGTCGGTATGAATAGTAATGAAAAAAACAGGGACGGGATAAGGAACATTTTTTAACAAAATCAGCCCTGTTGATGCCGGGCAAGTTCTGCTTCCAGTTTTTTTATCTTCTGGTCATATTCTTTAATTTTCGCATCACAGGATTTCATACGGCTGGTAAAGGCCTGTAAGACCAACCTGAACCAGGTGGGTATGTCGGACAATTCCTGTTGCGCTTTATCGTAGCTCAAAATAAACATTACTACATCTGTTTTGGCGACAACCGTTGCAGTGCGTGGAGTTCCGTTTAAAAAAGATATCTCCCCCAGAATTTCCGGTGACGCAATCTCACTCACTACCACCTGGCCTACCCGCCCTTTTACCGATACCTCAAGAGTTCCTTCCGAAAGAATATACAGGTCCCTGTTATCTTCATCTTCCCTTATGATAACTTCACCTGCCTTATATTTCCTGCTCTCTTCAAACAGACTCAATATTTTTGTCATGTTTTTTCCTCAAAGATGATGGGACAGCACTGGCATACATGCATTTTCGAAATTTCTCTACCCCTCTATTATATCACTTTATGGCCTGTCTCTGCAGAACTAAATTGCCTGCCCCAGAGAAGGGTAACAGGGTGAAACTTTGAATAACTCTCCACCGGCAGGTTTGCAGCTATAGGGAGTTGATACTTTCAAATCCTGTAGCAGCCTGCCGGATTCTCTGCGCCGACCGCAACATTCATTTGGACCCGTTTTTGTTCTGCCCACGATATGATGCAAGTAATCTCTCAATCGCGGGAGCACAACGCTCACCTTTACAGTCACCGCTGCCTGAACCCAAAATTCTGTTGAGTTCCTGAAGTGAAGTGGCGCCTTTTCTTATGGCATGCATAAAACGTTTTCGTGGAATACCCTTACAGATGCAGATCGTTTCGTTCTGCAGAAGCCATTGTCTTTTAATCTCTTCGGAATCCATGTTGTCAATATTATTTATAATTTCAGCGTGTACCGGTTCATTACTCCGATTTGAGACAGGTTAAAAGCAAAGCAATAAGGTAGAAAATCATAAACCAGAACATGAGAATACAGAACGCTGTAAGAAACCAGGGCAGGGAAATACGGGTTACACTTTCCAGCATATTATAGGGCCAGGAGAAAAAGGCATTAATTTTTTGTACCAGATTTGCGAGGGTATTATTTCCAGGCGTCCGAAAGATAAATGAGACAAGCAGAAAAAGAATCACCAGTAAAGACAGAAAAAATGCAACCTTAAGAAGCTGCGGCTGAAAAAAACGGAACCGCTGTTTGTTCATGACTACCCTATCCCCAGCCGGCCTTGTACTTCCTCCTCTTCCCTGAATATGCCGTATTTGCTGGGCATATTCTTAATAATCTCTTCGGCCCGTAATTTACCAGGTGCTATAAAAGTGGTCAGATCTATATTCAGGTCAACTGCAGTCGTTATCTTGAACATGGCCTTAAATTGTCAAATTGTGTGTGATATAAATGAGCAACTATTTGCACTTTTTAGACTCTGATTATTTTTTACCGTTTAAAAAGTCCTCTGCCTCATCAACATCATGCCGGCAGCCGATAATAAGAGGGACGCGCTGGTGCAGTTCCTGCGGCTCAATTTCCATTATATTGCGGCCATCACCGGTAACTGCCCTGCCGCCGGCCTGCTCAACTATAAAGGCAAGGGGTACGGCTTCATAGAGCAACCGCAGCTTACCGCTGGGCTTGGCCGGGTTCTTGTTGTCCTTTGGATAGAGAAATATCCCTCCTGCAATGAGGTTGCGGTGAAAATCCGACACGAGGGAACCGATATACCTTGAACTGTAGGGCCTGCCGCCGGCCTCATCCTGCTCCTTGAGATAATCAATATACCTGCACATATTTTCATCCCAGTAACTGTAGTTGCCTTCGTTTACACTGAAATACCTGCTCTTTTCAGGTATGCGCATATCAGGGTGGGAAAGAAAGAACTCGCCGACGCTCGGATCAAGGGTAAAGCCTTGGACGCCTTCCCCGGTGGTGAAAACAAGCATGGTGCTGGAACCATAAATTATATAACCGGCAGCCACCTGCTTATTGCCTTTCTGCAGGAGGTCTTCTGCAGAGCCCGGCTTTCCATAGGCCGGCTGCCAATCTTCTTCTGTATCCGTGCTCCTTCTGCCCACCGGAGGTTCTCCAAGATCAGATTTGCGGAGGTGAATGGAAAATATTGTCCCGATACTGACATTGAAGTCAATGTTTGATGAACCGTCAAGGGGATCAAAGGCCAAAGTGTATTTGCCCTCATATCCTTCTGCAACAGGGATGATATCATCTTCTTCCTCAGAGGTCATAACGCAGATATACCCGCAGCGGGCCATCCTGTTCTTAATGGTATTATTGGCAAATTCGTCCAATTTCTGGACTTCTTCGCCCTGAATATTCGTTTTTCCTGACATGCCGAGAATGTCAGCCAGGCCTGCCATATTCACTTCAGCTGAAATAGTCTTGGCCGCCACGATCAGCTCACTCAACAACCCGGACAATTCGCCGGTGGCTCCAGGATGCAGGCGCTGCAAATCCATGATATGTCTGCTGACGGTGATTCCAAGAGGCCTGTGCATGATTTTCTCCTTTTTTAAAGATTTTCCGGGACGAATATGGATACAATACGATGCAGCCGGAGAATAATATTAAGGAATAAACTATCTCCTTGTCAAACAAAAGCTATATCAGTATGAACCTTTTGAAACGGCAAAACCGTAAAGTCAAATTTATGAAACAATGAAACCCACCAATATTACAGACCCTGACGAAGGAACTAAACCCTTTCTGGCAGTTGGACGATTCCAGTCGTATAAAACTCTTTTTACCACAAACCGCAGGTTCAGGAGATTCTGGTTGGCCGGAGTAATCAGCCACCTTGGAAACTGGTTCAACTATATTGCTATTTTTGTATTACTCACCAAGCTGACGGGCTCCGGCAGCGCTGTCAGCTGGTTCCTGATTGCCAAGTTCATCCCGACAACCTTCCTGGGGCCTGCCGCCGGCGTTATTGCCGACCGTTTCTCACGCAAGGCCATTATGATCATTTCAGACCTGCTCCGTGTTTTCATCGTGCTCTGCTTCCTGCTGGTCCGACGTCCCGAGCATGTATGGCTGGTCTATGTTCTTGCCCTGATGCAGGAATCAATCTGGACCTTTTATGATCCGGCCCGAAAGGCCTCGGTTCCCAATCTCTGCAGCCGGGCAGAACTCATCCTGGCCAATGCCCTGAGCGGCACCACCTGGTCAATAATGCTTGCCTTTGGAGCTGCACTGGGTGGATTCATAACCCACCTCTACGGCTGGGAGACAGCCATTGTTATTGATGCCTCAACCTTCCTGGTTTCAGCCCTGATGCTTGCCGGGCTGGATCTGCCCCATAAACCGCCAGCAAAAAAAGAAAAGCCCACATGGTATGATCTCACCGGTGTCTCCGACCTGCGGGAAGGCCTTAAATATGTATCCCGCCACAGGGAAGTCGCCACTCTCCTGCTGGTGAAAAGCGGCTGGGCTCTTTCCGGAGGTATTCTGGTCCTGCTGACGGTTTTCGGGGAGCAGGTATTTTCAACCGGGGGGCAGGGAGGTAAAAGCGGTGTGCTTTACTCGGTAAGAGGTCTTGGCGCTGCCATAGGGCCCATACTGGCCTGGCATTATTTCGGAGAAACGAGAAAGGACATGTACCGCTCCATCAGCCTTTCATTTTTTATCGCCTCCGGTGCCTATATCCTCTTCTCCCAGGCGCCGACCCTGCTCTGGGCTGTTCCCTTTGTTCTGCTTGGTCATATCGGGGGCTCCATCCAATGGGTATTCAGCACGACACTGCTGCAGCAGATTGTACCGGACCAGTTCCGCGGCCGTGTCTTTGCTGCGGAAATGGCCCTGCTTACCCTGGTCTTAAGCCTCTCAACATATTTCACCGGCCTGGGACTTGATCATGGTGTGGATCCCCGCCTGCTCACCTTGCGGCTTGCCCTCATCTTCCTGCTGCCCGGTACGTTCTGGGTAATTTATCTGAGACTGAATAAAAGAACATAGGCAGGGTATGAATATGGCAACTGCCTGCTTATAAAAGCTTCTCTTTTTCAAGCAGGTCTTTTCTGTTGAGAACAACGCGCACATAATTGCGCACCCAGAAAGGGATGACATCCTGTCCGAGAAAATCGACAAAATAATGCCCCATCCTTTTTTCCGAAGGTTTTTCATCGTACCAAGCCTGCCAGGCATCACAAAAAACCTGGAATTCGCTAACCTCCAGCCAGGCAGATGCCATATAGACTTGCTGTACATCCGTTGTCCTGCTTTTTTTGAACAGCATTGTATTTTCCTCTCATTAATAGGGTGCCGCTCTCTATACATAGAATATAACTATTCAAATTCAGGAAACCATACTCCGGGGCAATTTTTTAATATCTTTCCGATATGCAGAGAAAAAGGAAATTTTATGAATATGCGTGAATCAGTTTGTTGTTGACAAACAAATTTCAATAATTACATTTACACTGTACTTAATAATCATTCTTAATGAGATGATATGTAATTACAATTAATAAAATTTTAATGGAGGAAATTATGTCAAAATACGAATGCCCCTGCGGTTATGTCTATGATCCGGCTGAAGGCGATTATGAAAATGGCGTTGAGCCGGGAACAGCTTTCGAGGATATACCGGAAGATTGGGTCTGCCCAAAATGTGGAGCGGAGAAGGAATACTTTGAAAAGATAGATTGATATAACACTTTAAATTAGGTAAAAATACCTAGACAAAGGCAGAGTCAAAACGGCTCTGCCTTTTTTTGACATCAGGCAGTGGCAGCACCTAATTGCAGGAAGGCATGAGTACCCGGACTATATTTTGACTCTAAGTGCAATGACCACATTTCGATCTATAACTGCTGCCCTGGCTACGGGAACATGATAGTAAAACTTTTCGAAGATAGAGACTGCTTCAAGCTGGTGTTACCGTCGCTGCTGGCTGTTGTGCTTTTTGTGACCTCGGTTTTCGGCCTCATTCTTCCCGGTTTCAAAGACAGTCTCCTGGACAGAAAGAAGGAGACCATAAAGGAACTAACGACCACTGCATGGGATATTCTTGCCTATTATAATCAGAAAGAACTGACAGGAGAACTGTCCCGCCTGGAAAGTCAAGCCCTGGCAAAGCTGCAAATCCAGGATCTGCGCTATGGGGCTGAGGGAAAAGATTACTTCTGGATCAACGACATGCAGCCAAAGATGGTCATGCATCCCTATTTGCCGGAATTGAATGGAAAGAGCCTGGCAGATTACTCTGATCCTGAAGGCAAGCTTCTCTTTGTCGCCTTTGTCGACACGGTAAAAAAGCATAATGAAGGGTTTGTGCCATACATGTGGCAATGGAAAGACGACCCCAGCCGCATCACTCACAAACTTTCCTTTGTAAAGGAATTTGAACCATGGGGCTGGATTATTGGTACAGGCATATACCTGGATGATGTTGAACAGGAAATTGCAGCCGTGACCAGGACCTTCACCTACATTTCAACTGCAATCCTTTTGCTGGTTGCCCTCCTGTCAGCCTATATTATTAAACAGGGTATACATACTACGCAGAAACGCAAACAGGCTGAAGAAGAGCTTTTGCGCTATCATTCCCGGCTTGAAATAATGGTAGTGGAAAGAACCGCAGAGCTCGAAAATGCCTTATCGGAAGTAAAGAAACTGAGCGGGCTATTGCCCATCTGCGCCTCATGCAAGAAAATCCGTGATGACAAAGGATACTGGAAGCAGATCGAAGAATACATCCGTGATCACTCCGAGGCGGAATTCACCCATTCAATCTGTGAAGAATGCACCGACAAGTTGTATCCCGGATTATTTATGAAGGGTCAGCCGCCAGATTCTGCTGCAGATTAAATACCGCAAAACCGTTGAGTGCAAAAATTCTCCGAAAAATTCTTTTCGTGTCTCCCCTGATATGATTTTATCAACTACTCAATTTCAGGAGCCCCCCGTTTTTCTCTTTCCCTTATTCTGTAAAAAAATCATTTCAACAAAAAATACCTAACTGGTATTGTTAGTCCCCCCAAAACAATCGTCACAGCATGCTCCGTACGCTCACCCCCAGTTTCACCTGGCATTTTTCTATCATTTTTTTTCATTGAAAATAGATGCTTATATGCATTACAAGACAGTATACATATGCGCATAACACTGTTCTCTGGGAGAATGAAAACACAACGTAACATTGTGGCAACGAACGGAGGAAAAATGTAATGAAAAAGAAGAAAAGATACATAGCTGCTGCAGCATTATTACTGCTTGCAGCCACCAATGGTTGGGGAGGGGAGAAGGCTAAACTCGGGCCCTGTGTCCGCCAGTGTGTACATGCGTATAACCCGTCATTGGCAGATTCCGGGGCAGACGAATTCATGGCCGAGGACTTTCGGGCCAGGGAATGCGTCCGCTTATGCAAAGAAAACCTCTACCAGGGAGAGTGTGATCCCCTGGCTGACGGTTGCTGCCACCCGGATTATCTTGACACTGACCCGGATTGTCAAAGCGAGCCGCCCACCGACCCGCCAGATCCACCTGATCCTCCTGATCCACCAGGCAACGATCTGCCGCCCGACCCCGGTGAGGCAGGCAAGGCAACCCTTGAAGGCATAGACTCGGACGGGGACGGTATCCGTGATGACATCCAGCGCTATATTGCTTTAACCTATCCGGATTCGCAAAAGACCAGGGCTGCGCTTAAACAATTCACCCTGGCGCTGAACAGGGCCATCCTGGAAAGCCCTGATGAGGAGAGCGCGCTTAACAATACTGAAGTGGTAGCTCGAGCGCAGGAATGCCTCTGGCACATACATTCCGAGGGTTCCATAAAAATATCGGATTTATTAATGGCCGAGTACCTCAACACTGTTGATAGAAGCCGGGCCTACCTCGACTATAACGACCACCTGGGCGGCCATGTCTTTGGCGGCAAGGATTTTGATGAATACAAGGGCTCCTGCACCTTTGACCCTGATGCTATGGAGGACTGAATATGAAATATTTATTATGTATACTTTTTACCTGCCTGGTCGGAGGACTGCTGCCGGCAGGGACCAGTTATGGTTCCATCTGTGAAACCAAGGAAACCGTGGTCTTTTTCGGCAATGGTATAAAAACTTCACAGATAAAGGCCTTCGGATCAAGGGGAATCCTTAAAGAACGCTTAAAAGCCGTCCTGCCGGCTGAGGAATTTGAACTGCTGGATTTCAAACTCTCATACAATGATACGGGCGGCGCTATCCGGGACCTGTTTGAATCAACCATCCAGAGTCTGACCCTGGATGCCAGCAGGTTCTGGCGGATTCTCTTCGGGCGAGAGTTCATGCCGGACTGGTTTGCCGACTATGTACTGCTGCTGGCCACAGCTCTTGACAAGACCGCCCTGGTGACCACGGACAGCCTGAAGGACCATGTCAGCTCCTATACCACAAAAATTGCCGAGGGCAAGAAGGTGCTGCTGGTGGCCCATTCCCAGGGAAATTTTTTCGGCAACCAGGCGTACACACTGCTGGACACTCGTGAGCGCCAGAGCTTTGCCATGGTTTCTGTTGCCAATCCGGACAGCAGTGTTCTCGGCAATAATTCCTCTGACGCTCCTTATACGACGTTGGTTAACGACAAGGTCATCCAGGCCGTCATTGCCGCCAAGATACTGCTGCCATCCGAACCCATGGAACCCTTGACGGCAAACCTGGTTGAATCAGACGACCCACTGCAGCACAACTTCATCAATACCTATATGGTTGCTGACACCAACAGCAACATGGAAGTCATTGATGACATTCTTACAGCCCTGGACTCTCTGGTTACACCACCGCAGATAGTCGATTCCGGCGTTATAAATGTTGCGCTCACCTGGGGGCCGGCACCAGATGTTGACCTGCATGTCTATGAACCTAACAGCACACATGTATTCTGGTACAACAGCCAAGGCTATTCCGGTGAGCTTGACAGAGATGACAGGTCCGGGTATGGGCCCGAGCATTATAATGTAAAAACCTGTGACATGGTTGCGGGAGGCTACTATCGCATAGCCCTGGATTATTACAAGGGAAGCTATCGCGATGTCGCCACTGTTCAGGTCGACGCCGGTCTGGTTTCCAGAACATTTACAGTTTCCATGCCGTCAGATGACTTTGGCACTACAAGTTCACCTGTTCCGGTGGCCACAATATTTGCCAAAAAGAATCCGGACGATGTATTTGAATTTTCGATAACTCATTAACTAAATCTGCGTTTGATGCAAAAAAGCCTCTCTGTTCCGAAAAAAACAGAAAGGCTTTTTTGCACTATAAAAAATTGCAATACTGTGCTCGAATTTAAATTTAGCTATAAATAGCACGTTTCAACTTTTCTGCACCACTGCTTTCCCCCTTATCTACCCTGAAATAACGCATTATATTTTACCTTAGCCCGGCAATAAACACGTATCGTTTTGCACTTTCCAATTCCTGCCTTATAATAAAATCATCCTGCTTTTTTTAAAAAAGTATGGTATCTCTGTTTGAGAAAAATTTCCTCTGTACAGGGTTACGTTGCTCTACCAACAAATGCTCCGGCAGTATAACAAGCGCCTATTCAAAATGAATGAAAATAGTGATAAAAATTATCACATAATCCCCCATCTCCAAAAAAAATTGTTTGCTCACCAGCGAGGCTGGGTGCGTTTTTGTCTTTCAGCACTTTTTGCAATTTTTATTACGGAAACCTTTCTGATGGTTGTGCTGTTTTATCTGCCTCCCATGCCAAATCTTGCCGCAGCAATGCTGGACGCACTGCTTCTTGTTGTTATTCTCTTTCTGATATTCTGGCCGCAACTGAAGAAGGAAATGGTACTGCAGAACGCTCGCTCTGCAGAAGCCCAGGAAACGCTCCGCAAAAGTGAGGAGCGTTACAGGGCCCTGGTAGAATCAACGGAAGATTCAATCTACCTGGTGGACAAGCAGTACTGCTATATTTTCATGAATAAAAATCATCTGGCCCGCCTGGGCTTTTCTGCAGAGGAATTCCTCGGACGCCCATACAGTAATTTTCATACGGAAGAAGAAACACGTAAATTTGAAGTTGCGGTGGACGAGGTTTTTACAACAGGCAAGTCCATGCAACAGGAGCACTGGAGCGTCAGGGATGGCCGTTATTTCCTGCGAACATTGAGTCCTGCCCGGAAAGACGATGGGACAGTCTCAGCGGTATCTGTAATTTCCAAGCAGATAACCGAGCGCAAGGTAATGGAGGAGGAGCTGCGTAAGCTTTCCCTCACAGATGAGTTAACCGGACTCTACAACCGCCGCGGTTTCATGACCCTTGCTGCCCAACAGCTGAAAATTGCAAACCGGTTGAAACGCGAACTGCTTCTTATTTCATTTGATCTGGATGACCTGAAGGCAATCAACGATACCATGGGCCATCATGAGGGTGACCAGGCCCTTGTAGATGCAGCAACAATTCTCTTAGAAACTTTCCGCTCCTCTGATATTATCGCCCGTATAGGTGGGGACGAATTTGTGGTTCTGCAGATAAAAAATTCTGAAAATTCCCTGTTAATCAGCACCGACCGCTTACAGGAAACTTTTGTAAAACATAATTTAAAATCTCAAAAACCCTACAAACTTTCCCTTAGCCTGGGGATTGTGGTTTACAACCCTGAACAACCCATATCCCTGGAGCAACTCCTTGCTGATGCCGACACAAAGATGTATGAACAGAAGAAATCAAAACATGCAAAAATAATAGGGACACAAAACATGCTCAAGCCTAACCTGCACAATGAGTCTTGAAGAATTATTATAAGCCTATGACTATTTTCTGTTTATCATAAATGATTTCCTGTATATGATACTTTTTAAAATGTTGCTGACAAGCTCCCCTAAAAATGGAGGTGAATCATGGCCATACTTGCACGTCTGACTATAGCGCTCTTTGTCTTATTTGCTTTCAGTTCTGACCCTGTTGTTATTGCCGGAGAAGCAGGCAAATACGGCCAATGGCAGACTGCCGATGATCGGTTGGACAAAATGATTAAAGACCTTGAGCAGATCATCGAAGAAGGCAGTAATTCCAGGGCGGCCCACCCTGAGTTTCTTAAAGATCTGCAAGAGACCATTGACCAGTACAGAACCCCGAGAAAAATCGTTTTTTTCTCGGATGATTTTGCCGATAACGACTTTAGCAATAACCCACCCTGGTCCGTGAGCAGCGGCGAATATATTGTTGACCGTTATGGCAGCCTTTATTCCTCCATTGCCATCCGCAGGCCTGCCCTCCAGGAAAAGACGGCGAGTAATACAGATGACGACACAGGTATGCGCATCCTGTTCGGTGTGCTGAATGAACTTGCCAAAGGAGACCAAGGACAGGCACCGGGCAGCGATGAAGTGCCGGAACAGGCGGTAATTTACAGCAAAGCGGCTATTCCCAATAATTTCACCATGCAATTTTCCTTCAGGTCTGCAGCCAATTGGGGTTCGACCAGTATCGGTTTATTCCAGGCAGACGATCCCAAATCCGGCTATCATCTTGTCTACCAGGCATCACCAGTTGACAACCGCCCCATGCAACTTGTTAAATACCGCTACGGCAAACCCTATGTTGTTGAAGAAGTGCTACAGGATTCGCCCAACCTTGACGATGGAATCGACCATAACCTCCTGTTCAATCGTGCTCAAAACGGAGACATGGTAATTATGGTTGATGGCAATGAGATATTACGGACCAGCGACCTGACATACAAGGATGATTTTAACGGTATTGTTATCATGAATAACGGCGGCAGTTACAGTTATGATAACATTGAACTTTTCATAGAACAATAACGTCATGCTGCAACGATAAAAAATCTAAGTCTTACAGAGAGAAAAACATGAGTGAACAACTGCGTTTTGTTATTGGAGCGGATAACAACATTCCGGTTGAACAACTGGCCAAAATGAGCAACCGCCACGGTCTTATTGCCGGTGCTACCGGCACAGGCAAAACCATCACTCTGCAGATACTGGCGGAGAGTTTTTCCCGGCTTGGAGTGCCTGTTTTTGCCGCAGATATCAAAGGCGACCTTTCCGGTATTGCCGCTGCCGGCAAACCCCATGCAAAGATTGATGAGAGGCTCCAGAAAATCCCGCTTGCAGAGTATGTCCAACGCCCCTACCCTACGGTTTTCTGGGACATTTTCGGTCAAAAGGGACACCCTATCCGGGCGACCATTTCTGAAATGGGACCGCTCCTGCTCTCAAACCTCCTCGGCTTGAATGATACCCAGTCAGGCCTTATGTACAGTTGTTTCAAGATTGCCGATGATGACGGACTGCTGCTGCTTGACCTGAAAGATTTGCGGGCCTTGCTGGCATGGATGGGTGATCACGCCAAGGAGCTGCGCTCTGAATACGGCAATATTTCAGGAGCAAGCATCGGGGCCATTCAACGGAAACTTTTGATCCTGGAGGAGCAGGGTGCGGAACATTTTTTCAGCGAACCCGCTGTGCAACTCTCCGACCTCATGCAGACTGATTTTTCCGGCAACGGCGTTATCAGCATTATGGATGTTTCCACCCTGGTTTCAGAGTCACCCCGGGTCTATGCAACGTTCCTTTTATGGCTGCTCTCAGAACTCTTTGAACAGCTTCCCGAGGTTGGCGATCCCGAAAAACCCAAAATGGTATTTTTCTTTGACGAAGCACACATTCTCTTTGACCAGGCGCCAAAGCCTCTCATTCAAAAAATAGAACATGTTGTACGTCTCATCCGTTCAAAAGGGGTGGGTATTTACTTTATTACGCAAAGCCCGTTGGATATACCGGAAGAGGTTCTGGGCCAGCTGGGGCTCAAGATTCAACATGCCTTACGGGCTTTCACCCCCAATGACAGGAAGGTCATAAAGAGTGTCGCACGTTCATTCCGCACCAATGAGAAAATTGATGCTGAAACAGTTCTTACCGATCTCGGCATTGGTGAGGCCCTGGTCTCGACTCTTGATGCCAAAGGGAGGCCCCGGCCTGTGCAAAGGACCCTCATACGCCCACCTGAATCGCGTATCGGACCTTTGACAGACGATGAACGCAAAGAACGTCTTAACAGATCACCCCTGAAAGGCCGATATGATGGAGTTGTTGACCGTGAATCAGCCTACGAAATGCTCAAGAAACGGGCCGAAGAGCTGCAGGTGCTGCAGGATGAGGAAACGCAACAGCAGGCAGCTGCAAAAGCAAAACCCGCCAAAGGCAGAAAAAGACAAAGCATAGGTGAAGCATTTATCAAAAGTGCGGCACGGTCCATAGGCAGTTCAGTCGGGCGCCAGATAATTCGCGGAGTTCTTGGCTCTATTTTCGGTGGCAAACGTTAGGTGAAGTGTGACACATAAATGACGGAACGAGATTGATGATGAAAGAATAAAGATCTGTCAGGTCCACTAACTTTCGTCTGTTGCTAAAAAATCGCCTGCCCGCTTCAAACTCGAATATAAGGATGTCCTCAATGTTAAATACTGGAAACCTTTTTTTCTTTCTCACCCTGTTGCTGGCTGGATTGCTTATGACAGCCTGTTCAAACAGCCCCCAATCTGCTCAGAAAAAAATTGACAAAATAGCACAGGACATGAAGGCAGAGTTACCCAAAATACTGGATCGCGACACAAAACTTGTCAAAGTATACACAGCTGAATTGGAACTTGTTTCCGAATATGAACTGGTGAATTACGATCCGACCGGGACAGAAAATCAAAAAATTAAGAATAAAGTTGAACTATATCTGAAAATGCAGGTTTGCCCGGAGATCAAGGAAGAACTGCTGGGCATGGGCATATCATCAAGATACATATACAAGGGAAATGATGGCCAAGTCCTGGTGAATCGGCTGATCTCCCCAGGCGATTGTTGATCAAAAACAGATTTTATCTACTGTGGTGCTTTACTGCTGCACGAAAATTTTTCGCTAAGTGCCATAGTTGTTAACACTTCCTGGGGCTGATGCAGTAATTCAGGGTGCTTTTCCAAAAAATCCACCACAATTCTAGCTAAAGGTTTCCAGTTTACCCCCTGAGGAAGGCAATGTGGAGGTGTTTTAAAGTTATCCAGCATAACAGTATTATAGTACATTCCCGTATAGCCGCCGAAATATCCTACGCAGTACATTAAATTATTTGTTTCACTTCTATCTAAAACGGCCCCCTGGCCCCCTATTTTGAATACGCTTTTGCATCTTCCCAAAAGGGAATGCCCATCTTTAATCTCTCCGGCTAATGCAGGAGAGGAAGTTGCAATTACTACTGCCAATAGCAAAAAAATTAAAATTTTGTAAGGGTTTGCACAGAAGAGAGAAAAAACTTTCATGGACATGGGAATGCCTCCTGCAGGGAAAGGCTGACTGCCTGGTTTATAGGCAGTTTTTGCTTTCAAGCATTTTTATTTTGATATTGTTTAACAGTTTCAAAAGACTGCGTATATGTCAAGTGTCCCTTGGAAATTGACAGACAAATAGTTTTGCTCTGTAAATTGTTCTCAATGTCCAACAGTTCACACTGGTCTACAAAACCGGTGATGTATGCCGGACAGAATGTCGCATAAACAGAATCTTCCTCTCTGCTGCTCAACGCCGTATGATCACCATATTATGTTTTTTTCTTTATCTTAGCCCATTGATCCCGAAGTGTGACACTCCTGTTGAAAACAAGTTTTTCCTGGGTGCAATCATGCCTGTCGGCGCAAAAATACCCCAACCGTTCAAACTGGCATATGCCTTCCGGTTCAACATCTGCCAGGCTGGGCTCCACCCGGCAATTCCGAAGAACTTCAAGGGACTCAGGATTAATATGGTCAGCAAAATCTTCCCCCAGTTCCACATCGGCAGGATTTTCCTTTGTAAAAAGGCGGCTGTAAAGCCTCACTTCCGCCGACAATGCATGGCGGGCTGAAACCCAGTGCAGCGTAGCCTTAACCTTGCGGCCGTCAGGAGCGTTTCCGCCGCGGGTCTCAGGGTCATACGTGCACCTGAGCTCAAGGATTTCTCCTGTTGCATCATCCTTTATGACATCGGTGCATGTGATAAAATATCCATACCGCAGACGCACCTCACGGCCTGGCCCAAGACGGAAAAACTTCTTTGGCGGGTCTTCCATGAAGTCATCCTGTTCGATGTAAAGTTCCTTTGAAAATGGTACTTTACGGCTGCCGGCGTCAGGGTCTTCAGGATTATTGATAGCCTGCAGCTCTTCCACCTGCCCTTCGGGATAATTTTCAAGCACAACCTTGAGCGGTTTTAAGACGGCCATAAACCTAAGCGCCCTCTTATTGAGGTCTTCCCGTAAACAATGTTCCAACAACGCCATATCAACGGTGCTGTCTTTCTTTGCCACCCCGATCCTGTCACAAAAATCGCGGATCGACTCCGGTGTATAACCGCGGCGTCTCAATCCGGAAATGGTGGGCATCCTGGGATCATCCCAGCTCTTCACATATCCACCTGCTACAAGTCGCACCAGTTTACGCTTGCTCATTATGGTGTAGGTGAGATTCAAGCGGGCAAATTCAATCTGCTGCGGATGGCAATCGAGCTCCAATTCTTCAATAAACCAGTCGTAGAGCGGCCGATGATCCGCAAATTCCAGTGTACATACTGAGTGGGTGATCCCCTCAATGGAATCGGACTGACCATGGGCAAAGTCATACATCGGGTAAATACACCACGCATTTCCGGTTCTATGGTGCCCGGCATGCAGTATGCGGTACAGTACCGGATCACGCATATTGAGATTGCCGGATGCCATGTCTATTTTTGCCCGCAGCACATGGGTACCATCTGGAAACTCGCCGGCTTTCATACGCTCAAAAAGATCAAGGTTTTCTTCAACACCTCGATGGCGATGGGGGCTTTCCTTGCCGGCCTGGGTCAAGGTGCCCCTGTATTCCCTGATCTCATCTGCGCTTAAGCTGTCTACATAGGCCTTGCCCTTTCTGATCAGGAACAGGGCAAATTCATAAAATTTTTCAAAATAACCGGAAGCAAAATAGAGCCTGTCCTGCCAGTCAAATCCGAGCCAGCGCACATCCTCCATGATAGAATCAATATATTCCTGTTCTTCTTTGGTAGGATTGGTATCGTCAAAGCGCAGATTACAATGGCCGTTGAAGTCCTTGGCCAACCCGAAATTGAGGCAAATGGACTTGGCATGCCCGATATGCAGATATCCATTAGGTTCCGGCGGGAAACGGGTCATAACCTTGCCGTTATTTTTATTGGCCTTAATGTCTGCCGCTATAATAGCTGCTATAAAATTCGAAACCGGAGTTTTATCTTGTTCTGTCATGGTTCTTTTATTTACTCATGTTGAAAAACCGGCCTTCAAGAAGAATGTCTTCACCGTAGCGGCGGGTTTTTATAATTCTGAACTGTCGTAAATCCTTCTTCTTTTTCTTGCCTGTAAAAGTTGCCAAAGGCACTCCCTGCTCTCCTAAAAATTTTGGCGCCACAAACAACAAAAGCTGATCCACCAGGCCTGCCTCTAAAAATGAGCCATGTACCCTGCTTCCCCCTTCAACAAGAAGACTGGTTACACCGGCCTGTCCAAGTTCTGTCAATACCGCCTTGAGATCAAGTGCACCCCTGGATGAAACAGGGACTATCTTTATCACGGCATCAGCCGCTTCAAGCGTACTGCGTCTTTTTTTATCAGCACCGGAAGCGCAGAAAATCCATGTTCCGGCAGGCGAATTCTGCTGCAACATGGCGGCTGATACGGGTAATCGCAGCTCAGCATCAAGAATCACACGGAGTGGGTCGCGGCCTCGTCCGGCCCCATGCGAACGGGTGGTCAGTGAAGGGTCATCTGCTAAAGCGGTGCCGATCCCGACCAGTATTCCGTCAACCTTATTGCGCAGGACATGAACACTCCGCAAGGACTGCTTCCCTGTTATCATGGTTTTTTGTCCGGGAAGTGCTGCTATCCTGCCGTCAATACTCATACCGGCCTTCATTATAACCCAGGGAAGACCTGTGGTTGAATGCTTGATAAAGGGCAGGTTTATTTCCCTGCACTCCTGCTTCAGAATTCCGGCAGAAACCTTCACTCCCTGAGATGAAAGGTATGCAGCGCCGCCGCCGGCAACCCTTGGGTTGGGATCAGGCATCCCGATCACGACCCGGGAAATTCCGGCCCCTAAAACCGCCTCCGTACAGGGAGGAGTGCGGCCTGTATGGTTGCAGGGCTCTAAGGTTACATAGAGGGTCGCATCCTTTGCTTTGCGGCCGGCAGCCTTCAGGGCATGAATTTCGGCATGGTGGCTGCCGGCTTTTTTATGATATCCCTTCCCCACGATCTTGCCGTTTTTAACGACAAGGGCCCCGACACAAGGGTTCGGTGATGTTCTGCCGCTGCCCTTTTTAGCCTCCTGCAAGGCCAATCGCATGTAATTGCGGTCACTTTCAACCACTCTGTTCCTTCCTGGTATCCAACAACCCTTTCAGTTCATCCATGAACTCATTAATATCCTTAAACTGCCTATATACCGAGGCAAACCTGACATAGGCAACCTCATCAAGCTTTGCCAGCCCCTCCATCATTTTCTCACCTACCCACCGCGTTGGAACCTCACGTTCTCCCATATCCTGGAGCTCTCTTTCCAGTGAGTCGACGAATTCGTCTATTTCCTTCATACTCACCGGTCTTTTCTCACAGGCTTTTTTCAGTCCCGCCACAACTTTATAGCGGTCATAGGCCTCCCGACGCCCGTCTTTCTTGATGAGCATGGGCATCATGACCTCCAGCCGTTCATAGGTGGTAAACCGCTGTCCACATGATTCACAGGAGCGGCGGCGGCGGATAATGGTATTTTCCTTGTTCAGCCTGGAATCAACTACCCTGTTTTCAGGATGGCCGCAGTATGGGCATTTCATGACGTTTTTCCCTCGTTTGTGCTTGATCGGTTTGTCTATAAACCAGAAAGGCAACTCTGACTAATACAAGTCTATTGCGGCCTAGAAATATCCAGCATAATCTGCTGTAACGGATCAACCAAGTTTTTTCGGGGTAATACCTGCTTCTGCAAGCAGATCAGAGGCAAGAGGATCTGAGTAGCCTTCCTTGTAGTAGATATCAACTATACCGGCATTTATAAGCATTTTGGTACAGATCGAACAAGGCATGTTGGTGCAGTAGAGAGTCGCCCCCAGTATGTTAACACCGTGGATGGCAGCCTGAATAATGGCATTCTGTTCAGCATGCAGGCCACGGCACAACTCATGGCGTTCACCGGAGGGAATACCCATCTGCTCACGCAGGCAACCCACGTCCAGGCAATGATTTATTCTGGCTGGAGCCCCGTTGTATCCAGTTGTCATTATACGCTTATCCCTGACGAGAATTGCGCCCACGTGACGCCGCAGGCAGGTGGAACGCTGGGCTACAAGTTCTGTAATCCCCATGAAGTATTCTTCCCAGGAGGGACGTGTTACTTTTTTCATGATTTAATAATAACTTTTTTATTTGCAGTAAGAAGTTAGAGACAAGGGTGTCTACAAAATAACTGAACGTTAAACAAACAGGCTATTGCTCTTCGGCGTAGAGGCCAGGATAGAGCGGGAATCTTTCACACAGAGCCCTCACCTCGGAACGGATTCTTTTAATTTCCTGCCCATCATTGCGGTTCAATATGGCCAGGTTCATCCATTCTGCAATCCGTTTCATTTCATTTTCCTTCAGGCCGCGGCTGGTAACTGCAGGTGTGCCGATCCTGATACCGCCCGTAACAAAACGACTTTGTGTATCAAATGGAACTGCATTCTTATTAACCGTCAGGCCTGCTGCCTCAAGTATCTCTTCAGCATCCTTACCGGTAATGTCCTTGCTGGTCAGATCCACAAGCAGTAAATGGTTATCAGAGCCACCTGAAACCAGTTTGTAGCCATGGCCTGTTAACGCGGTCCCGAGAGCCTGTGAATTTTTTACCACCTGCTGCTGGTAGAGGACAAATTCCTGGGTCATAGCCTCCTTGAAGCTCACTGCCTTGGCGGCAATGACATGCATCAACGGACCGCCCTGAATTCCGGGGAATATTTTGGAATTCAGGCTTTTACCATACTCCCCTTTAGCCAGAATCAGTCCCCCCCTGGGGCCCCGCATGGTTTTATGGGTCGTGGTCGTAATATAATCTGCATAGGGTACCGGAGAAGGGTGAACACCTGCAGCAACCAGGCCGGCGATATGAGCCATGTCCACCATGAAAAGGGCATCAATCTGATCAGCAATTGCCTTGAAGGCTTCAAAATCAATAAGACGGGGATAGGCACTGGCACCTGCCACAATCATCTTTGGCCTGTGTTCGTGAGCCACACGCTCCACATCAGCCATGTCAATCTTGCCGGTTTCCCTGTCAACCCCATAGGAGATAAAGTTAAAGAGTTGACCTGAAAAGTTGACAGGGCTGCCATGGGTAAGATGTCCGCCATGGGCAAGATCCATTCCCAAAACCTTGTCGCCTGGATTCAAGGCCGCAAAATAAACAGCCATATTTGCCTGGCTGCCGGAATGTGCCTGGACATTGGCGTACTCAGCCTGAAATAGTTCCCTGGCCCGTTCAATGGCCAGGATTTCTATGGAATCTGCATAATCACAGCCGCCGTAGTAGCGCTTGCCGGGATATCCTTCTGCATACTTATTGGTAAAAATCGAGCCCTGGGCCTCAAGAACTGCTTCACTTACAATATTTTCCGAAGCAATGAGTTCGAGATAATAGCGCTGGCGCTCCAGTTCGTTCTTTACAGCGCTGAAGACTTCGGGATCTTGATTTTTCAAAGTTGACATTGTTGCCTTGGGCTCAGGTACGGTAAAATTGAAATGGTTTCAGGAATTTTTAAAACATATCAATCCGGCGTTGATGCCTGCCGCCGGCAAAATCAGAGGTCATCCAGGTTCTGACAATTTCCATTGCCAGGCCGGGACCGATTACCCTCGCCCCGAGACAGAGGATATTAGCATCGTTGTGTTCCCGGCTCATTTTGGCGGAAAACATTTCATGGCAGAGTGCCGCCCTGATCCCGGGTATACGGTTTGCAGCCATGGACATGCCGATGCCGGTCCCGCAGATCAGGATTCCACACCGGCATTCACCTTGCTGTACCAGTGAACTCACCGACTTGGCAAAATCGGGATAATCTACGGAATCAGTTGAACTGCAACCCTGGTCATCAATCTCATGACCCAGTTCAGCCAGTACTGACAACACGGTATTTTTCAGATCAATGCCGCCATGATCACAACCAATCGCTACCTTCACGGTTTCCTCGCAAAAATTATAGAAGTTTTACTCTTCAAATTTCTTCATGGCAAGAACCGCATTGGTGCCGCCGAACCCGAAAGAATTTGAAATAGCAGCCCTGATTGAGGTTTCTCTTGCCTGATTAGGAACATAATCCAGGTCACATTCCGGATCAGGATTCTCCAAATTGACTGTGGGAGGAATGATCTGATTCTTGATGGCTAAGGCCATAAACACCGACTCAATTCCACCGGCACCTCCAAGCATATGCCCGGTCATGGACTTTGTGGAACTGATGGCAAGTTTATAAGCATACCCGCCGAATACTGTTTTTATTGCCCGGGTTTCCACCACGTCATTTAACGGGGTCGAGGTGCCGTGGGCATTGATATAATCAATATCCTCAGGAGATAACCCCGCATCATCCAGAGCCATCTGCATGCAGCGCACTGCTCCTTCTCCGTCCTCCGGCGGGGCGGCCATATGATAACCATCCCCGGACAATCCAAAGCCGACGACTTCAGCAAAAATTTCAGCCCCGCGTTTGCGGGCATACTGGAGCTCTTCCAGGATCATCATACCTGCGCCTTCGGAGATGATGAAACCATCCCTGTCCTTGTCAAATGGCCTGCAGGCCATTTCCGGGTTTTCATTCTGCCTGGACAGGGCTTTCATGGAATTAAACCCGCCAACAGCCAGCGGGCAGATGGTTGATTCACTGCCACCGGTGATGGCAACTTCACAATCCCCGCGGCTTATTGCACGGAAGGCTTCCCCTACCGCATGGGTACCGGCGGCACAGGCAGTAGTTACTGAAAGATTGGGCCCCTTAGCGCCATAAACGATGGAAATTTGGCCCGCGCTCATGTTTGAAATGACCATGGGAATAAAGAAAGGGGTAATTTTGCGGGGACCGCGCTCCAGAGAAATCTTGTGGTATTTCTCAATTGTTGTCAGACCGCCAATGCCATTTCCGGTAAAGACACCAACACGTTTCGCATTCGTATCATCAATGGTAAGAGCAGCGTCATTTACAGCCATGCTTGCGGATGCCAGGGCGTACTGGACAAAAAGATCCAGGTGCCGCGCCAGTTTAGGCTCAATATAATCCTGGGCCTTAAAATCCTTGACCTCGGCAGCAATTTTAACCCCGTAATTACTGGTGTCAAAACGCGTAATCGGGCCGATCCCGCTCTTGCCGTTACACAAGCTGCGCCAGGTTTTTTCAGTTCCGGTTCCCAATGGGGTAACCAGACCTGTGCCTGTCACTACTACCCTACGCTTCATTATTTTCACCCATCAGAATGTTTCAAATTCTGCTTACCGTCGGAACCGGCTGTCTGGAAATGCGGACCCGCAGGGGCCTGCCAAATCCAGGCGCTAAAAGTCTTCAAACGGTTGTCAGAAAGGGAGTTTTATGAAACTTTTTTGACATGATCAATGGCATCCTGAACCGTGGTTATCTTTTCCGCCACTTCGTCAGGGATCTCTATACCAAAAGCTTCTTCCATTGCCATGATAAGCTCTACAAGATCCAGGGAATCAGCACCAAGGTCATCAACAAAAGAAGCGCTTGCCACCACCTTGTCCTTATCTACACTCAACTGCTCAACAATGATATCTGTCACTTTTTCTTCTGCCGACATATTCAATCTCCTTAAGTATTTGTTGTCTCGTTATTGATTATATATAAAGCATATTTGCTCAAATAAATAAATGCATCTCATAATAATATTAGCATATAACTGCAAAAGGCAAGATCACCCCATGAACATGCCACCGTTGACATGGATAGCCTGCCCGGTCACGTATCTTGCATCATCGGAGGCCAGATAGGTAACTGCGCCTGCAATATCTTCAGGTTGACCCAGAATCCCCAGTGGGATTTCTGCAAGAATTTTCTCCTTGACTGCCTCCGGCAGTTCACTCGTCATATCCGTTTCAATATACCCCGGTGCCACACAGTTTACCGTTATGGAGCGAGATGCCAGTTCCCTTGCCGTTGAACGGGTAAGTCCAACCAGGCCTGCCTTGGCAGCAGAATAATTCACCTGTCCCGCATTACCGGCAAAACCGACAACAGAGGTGATGATGATGATCCGCCCCCAGCGCTGCTTCATCATGGGCCTGCATCCCGCCTTAACACAGTTAAACGTACCCTTCAGGTTAACTGCCATGACCTCATCCCAGTCTTCCTCTTTCATTCTTGCCAGGAGACCATCCCTGGTTATACCGGCATTACAGACCAGGATATCTATTCGGCCGCATTCATCCGTTATCTGCTTAAAAGCATCCTGTACCTCGGAACTGTTTGCCACGTCAAACTTGAGCACAACACACTCGGCGCCCAAAGCTGCAACCTGTGCCTTGGTTTCCTCCGCAGCTTCAGGCCGACTGACATAGTTAATTACCACCTTGGCCCCCATCTTGGCAAGGCGTAGACAGATGGCACGGCCAATTCCTCTACTGCCACCGGTTACAACCGCAATTTTTCCAGCCAGGTTCATTATCCCCTTTTCTCCTTGATCTTTTCTATCAGTTTCGGCACTACCTCAAACAGGTCCCCCACAATTCCATAGGTGGCAACATCAAAAATGGGAGCATGGGGATCCTTATTTATCGCCACAATGGTATCTGCAGATTGCATCCCCACCACATGCTGAATTGCCCCTGAAATACCGCAGGCAATATAAAGCTTTGGATTGACTGTTTTACCCGTTTGACCCACCTGATGTGGGTAGGCGATCCATTGGGAGTCAACGGCAGCCCGAGAAGCTCCCACCGCTCCTCCCACAACATCGGCAAGCTGTTTGATGAGTGCAAAGCCTTTTTCGTTGTCCAGCCCACGGCCTCCTGCAACGATAATATCTCCCTCGGTGATGTTAACCTGGTCCTGCTCTTCCAGAACGTTGCGGAGTACTTTGACCTTTGACTGCAGCCGTTCGGCCTGTGGTTTATAGTTAATGATCTCGCCCTTGCGCTGGGGATCATGGGGGGCAGCTTTCATCACCCGTGGCCTGACGGTTGCCATTTGCGGCCGGGTATGGGGGCATTCTATTGTTGCCATGATATTGCCGCCAAAGGCCGGCCTGGTCTGCAGCAGAACGCCGTCCTCAGGGCGAATTGCCAACTGAGTGCAGTCTGCAGTCAGACCGGTTGCAAGGGCCGTGGCGACCAGGGGAATAAAAGAGCGGCCGATGGCAGTGGCTCCTGCCAGGACAACTTCCGGCTTCTTTTCCAGGGCTAAATCCTCCAGAATGTTTCCATATATCTCGTCCGTAAAATACTCCAGCGCGGGATCATCAACCTGATAAACGGTATCTGCGCCATAGGCAATAAGGTCCTTTGCCGCCTCACCAAGGTCTGCACCCAAAAGGACTGCGCTCAAACGCACCTTCTGCTGATCAGCGAGCTGGCGCCCGATACCAAGCAATTCATAGGATACAGGCACAACCTTTCCTTGACGGTATTCTGCGAATATCATAATGCCGGAC
Source organism: uncultured Desulfobulbaceae bacterium (assembly GCA_947259115.1). GTDB lineage: Bacteria > Desulfobacterota > Desulfobulbia > Desulfobulbales > BM004 > BM004. Next base: position 80,326 of record CAMYKS010000021.1, read on the forward strand.
CAAGCGGACAGGTCCGCCTGCACCACTTTCTCCTTGGTTTCAATACTCAGGGCTTCCGCTTCACAGCTGTCAACGCAGGAGCCGCAAAGCGTGCACTTTTCATTGACTACAGCAACTCCGTCAATAACTTCGATGGCAGCGAAGGTACACTCCTCTTCACAGACTCCGCAGCCTATACAGGCCTCTATATCAACTCGCAGCATAATTACAGATACGGTTCAAGTTTATTAAGCAACTGTTCAACCTGTTCATCGACAGTCCCTTCAAGCATGGCCCGTTCACCTTTGAATACCGGGGCAAATACCTTTACCACCTGGGTAGTGGAACCGGGCAGACCGATACTGTCGGCATCGGCACCTATGTCAGTGGCGGTAAATTTTTTAATACTCAGTTTCTTGGCTTTCATTTTACCCTTCAAGGAAGGGACCCGCGGTTCATTTATTTCCTTGACCACAGTCAGCAAACCCGGCAGCGGGATCTCCACTTCATCATATCCGTCATCCATCAGGCGCTGTAAAGAAAGCACCCCATTTACCAGGCCGGTTATTTTACGGGCGTAACTGACATACGGAATATTCAAACGTTTGGCAAGTCCCGGGCCGACCTGGGCCGTATCACCGTCTATGGCCTGTTTGCCGCAGAGGATCAAATCAAAAGGCGCAACCTTCTCGATGGCCTTTCCCAAAGTATAGGTTGTGGCCCAGGTGTCTGCTCCTGCAAAGGCGCGGTCGGAAACAAGAACCGCTTCGTCGGCACCGCAGGCGACAGCATCGCGCAGGACCGCCTCTGCCTGTGGGGGCCCCATACTGACAACGGTCACTGTGCCGCCATGCTGTTCTTTCAAGCGTACCGCCTCTTCCAGAGCATGGCGGTCAAATGGGTTCATGATGCTTTCAACCCCTTCCCTGGCCATGGTATTCGTCTTGGGATCAAGGCGGACATCCTTTGCGTCGGGCACCTGTTTTATACAAACGATAATGTTCATGAAAAATTATCTATAATTATTTATTTGTTTACGGCCTGAATTTGCACGAATGCCAATAAGATCTCAGGTATACTCTTTGTTCAATTCCTGTCCGATTACATTTCTTTGTATCTGGTTGGTGCCTTCATAAATCTGGAGGATTTTTGCATCACGCATCATCTTCTCAACCGGATACTCACGCATATACCCATAGCCACCCATAACCTGTACGGCATCGGTGGTAACCTTCATTGCCATGTCGGTGGCAAACACCTTGCACATGGAGGAGGCCTTGGACATATCCTTGGGATGAGCCGCTATATGCTTGGCAGCGGCATAAACAAGGGCCCGGGATGCCTCGATCTGAATGGCCATATCAGCCAGCATATGTTGTATAGCCTGGAAAGAGATAATCGGCTTGCCGAACTGAACGCGCTGTTTAGCATACGTCGCCGCCTCATCCAAGGCTGCCTGCCCTAAGCCCACACCAAGAATAGCTATTCCCGGCCGGGAGAGATCCAGCGTCTTCATTACGGTGATAAATCCCATTCCCTGTCGACCGATCAAGCGATCTTTCGGGATGCGGCAATCCTTAAAAATGAGTTCACAGGTGGAGGACGCACGGATACCCATTTTCTTTTCTTTCGGCCCGCAGGAAAACCCAGGGTCGGTATCTTCAACTACAAACATGGAAGCTCCCCTGGCTCCCTTGCTCTTATCGGTAATGGCAACTACCGAATAGATCTGAGCCTCACCGGCATTGGTTATCCACTGCTTGGTACCGTTCAAAACCCATTCGTCGCCATCAAGTACCGCGGTGGTCTGGATCCCTGATGCATCACTGCCGGCATTTGCCTCTGTCAGGGCAAAAGCTGCCTTCCTCTTGCCCGTTGCAACATCCGGCATGTATTTCTGTTTCATTTCTTCACTGCCGGATAATAATATCGGATAAGCCCCCAGAGCACTGGCAGCAAAGCTTGTCGCAATTGCAACACAGCCACGACCGAATTGCTCCAAAGCCAGCACTATCTCAAAGCCGCCACCGCCGAATCCGCCATATTCTTCGGGGATATAAAGGCCTAAAAGATCTGCCTGGGCAATATCATTCAGAATTTCTGTGGCAAACTCTTCTTTCTCATCCAGTTCGGCCCGTTGTGGAATAATTGTCTCATCGGTAATCTGCCGAGCAATATCGACGATCATCTGCTGTTCTTCAGTTAAAAAATAGTCCACGGCTGTCTCCCATGTTATCAATACGGCAATATTCAGAAAGCATAAATATGCAAAATGTATACTCTCTTCTTTACCCTGCAGGCAAGCTCAAAAACAAAAAAAATTATTCCCGGTCTGGAAGTGCCCTACCAGCGCCAAAGCACGACTCCCCAAGTGAATCCTCCACCAAATACGCTGAATAACAGCAGGTCTCCTTTCTGCAGACGTCCTTCGCGGTTTGCCTCGTCCAAGGCTATGGGAAGACTGGCAGCAGATGAATTACCATATTTCTGTATGGTGGTATAGACCTTATCAAATGACAGGTTGAGCCTTTCAGCCAAACTCTTGAGAATCCTGATATTCGCCTGGTGGGGAATGAGAAGATCAATGTCATCCACCGTAATCCCTTCTTTGATAAACAGCTTTTCAACAGCATTCCCCATCTCGCGCACAGCATATTTAAAGACATCCTTGCCGACCATGTTGATTGCCGAGCCATCACAAAAACTATCACGGTCGGGAATTGTGCCATAATCTATACCCGGGCAGTATCTGCGTGGATGGACATCCAGGCTTAACAATTGCCAGAGGCCCCCATCACTGTAGAGCTGGCTGGCAAGCAATCCGTCTTCGGCCTCGCTGCCGGTGACTACGCAGGCACCGGCACCGTCCCCGAAAAGAACACAGGTATTACGGTCCTGCCAGTTTACTCTGGCCGAAAGCGTCTCCGCCCCGATGACAAGAACTTTCATTTCCGGTGCATTTTTCACATACCTGTCCGCAATCTCCATGGCATAGAGAAAACCGGAACATGCGGCACTGACATCAAAGGCAAAGGCATTCTCAGCAACAATTTCCTTCTGCACAAGACAGGCACAGGATGGCATTACCATGTCAGAAGTCATGGTGCCCACAATAATCATGTCCAGTTCAGGGCCACTTACATCCGCCATTTCCATGGCCTTCAAGGCTGCCTGCGCCGCCATTACGGAAGTCTCTTCACCGGCGCCGGCTATTCTGCGAGATTTGATGCCGGTGCGGGTGGTTATCCACTCATCACTGGTTTTTACAATCTTTTCCAGTTCCGTATTGGTCAGGATGCGCTTCGGCAGATAAGAGCCTGTGCCAATAATTGTTGCCCTGCCGTTCATTCAGTGTCTCCAGGATTCATTGCAGCTCCGTTATCCTGCTGACCTTCCTCGGCTTGAACCTGTTCCGACTCTGATAAAATCTGCACAATATGATCATTGACTTTGCTGCGAATCATTTCTGCAGCAACCTTTATGGCATTTTTAGTGGCCTTGGCATTGGAACGGCCATGACAGACAATTCCAGTGCCGTTCACACCGAGCAGGGGAGCACCTCCGTATTCAGCATAATCAACCCTTTTGCCAAAGTTGCCAAAGGCTTTTCTGGCCAACAGGTAGCCCATTTTTGCCATAATGCTCTTTGACATTTCAGTGCGCAGCATGGAAATGATCGCCTCAGCCAGACCTTCGCTTACTTTCAGGCAGACATTGCCGACAAAACCGTCACAGACAATAACATCAACATCGCCCTGAAAAATATCCCGGCCTTCAACATTGCCGATAAAATTAAGCGAACTTTTACTAAAAAGTTCGTGGGCGTTCTTGACCAGAACATTCCCTTTGCCGCCCTCTTCCCCAATGCTGAGCAGGCCGATGCTCGGCCTCTTGATCTGGAACAGGTTGTCCGAAAACGCTGCACCCATGACGCCAAACTGGAACAAATGCTGCGGACGGCAGTCAACATTTGCCCCGACATCCATCATGACAAGTGGTTTTTTCAGGGTTGGGAAGATGCTCGCTATTCCGGGCCTGGCTATTTTTTCCAGCCGACCCAGCGATTTGATTGCCGAGGCCATGGTGGCCCCGGAGTTGCCGGCACTGACAACTCCATCAGCATCACCATTTTTGACAAGATCAAAAGCCCTGGCTATGGATGAGTCCTTTTTTTTGCGTATTGCCTCAAAAGGCGACTCATCCATGGAAACAATTTGTGAAGCGTGAATGATATGCAACCTGGTGGTGGACGGGGACTGCTCCTGCAGTAATCTGTTGAGAATTGTTTCATCGCCTGTCAACACTACATCCAGGTCAGACTCCTCAACAGCCTGTATCGCCCCGGAAACCATCTCTTCCGGGCCCAGTTCGCCACCCATGGCATCCAGGGCAATACGTAATGTCACTTTTTACTCCAGTTCTTCTTCAAGCTTAATTACGGTTCTATCCTTGTAGGTGCCGCAGCCGCCGCAAAGCCTGTGAGAAAGCTTCGGTTCCCCGCATTTCGGGCAGCTTGAGACAGACGCAGGAGTCAACGCATCGTGGGAGCGCCTTTTCCTCGTTCTTGAGTAGGAATGTCTACGTTTCGGTAATGCCACTTTCTAACCTCCTGATATATATGAAATTTTTCTTACAGTATATTTTATGAAGAACATTAAATTTCTTCCAAAAAATCTACTTTATACTTGAGCAACACTAAACAGCGGACTTTATAAAAAATTACCTATGCTTGTCAAGTCAATTTTCCGTTTGCAGCGCTCTTTATCACAACTCACCAGGCTGTCAAGCAGCTGCCAATCAACAAAATATTGCCCTAAATGCCAATTACCCATTTTTTTTGCAATTCTGCCTGTATATTTTTACTTCATGCAACTTATCCCATTCATAATTTTTACTTGAGCAGGTTTTCGTGGGCCGGAAATGCAGATAAGCACCCTGAAAGGGTTTACCTGAGGGTATAAACTTCGACTTCGAGGTAGAGTTTGCTTCGATCAGGTTAGCATATTAAACTAGCGTTGATAAAGGAGATACGTCATATGCAAACTTGCTTAATGTATTATAAACAACAGCAGGGCGGAGTTCTCAAATTTCGCAGCCAACTCAAAACAGCAAGCACAATAAAAAAATTAACGGAAAAGAGGCTGTATTTCCCTGCCATGCCTGGCATGCCCCAGCTCTTTTCCATGACATACCCGAGGGGGTAACTGACGATCAGGGAAGAAAGGGCCAGATAACAGATGATATGTGCGAAAAACAACAAAAAAGCTGTTAGGAGTATTCCCATTTGAGGAAAAACATATATCTTCAACCACCCAAGCGTACGCTCCACAACAAGAAGAACATACCCTAACAACGCCCCTGGGATAAGGGCCCAGAGCACTAATGAAATGTCAACCTTATGAAAATATGAAAAACCCAGGGAAATAACAGCGGCTATGAGCAAATACGCCGATACCATTACAGTAAAGGCATAAATACTTACCTTAAAAGGGTGACCATCAAATATCCTGGCCTTGGAAACCCGACGAAATCTACCCCTTTTCTTTTCCCCTACTTTTAAATGCATCGCAAAAGCATATTTCTTTTATTGCAGCTAAACCCTTATCACATAGCTGCTTTTTCATTAATTGGAATCTTCCTCTCTCAAGGTAAAATACTGTTGGTTCATTCGCAAAAAAGTTGAATAAAATATGATACTTACTGGATTCCCGCCTAAAACTTGCGGGAATGACAAACAATAACAATCGTTTAGGATTGTCATCCTCGGGCTTGACCCGGGGATCCAGGCTGCTTTCAACTTAAATACGAAAGACACATAATGCTTAAAGAGAGTATGAAACTGCCAGTTTGGCAACCAGATTTGCCTTTTACATACACTCACGGAGTCAATGGGCATTTTTTTGGTGGAAAGGATAAAATCTGTCAGAGCAAATCAGAAATGCGATCTCCCGCCTTTCTTAAACGCACACTTATGATGTGGAGCATGTATTTCATTAGTTTGATGGCAAGCATCGGTCTGTTCAGTGTGAGGTCATTCATTTTCTGGGCTGTCAGAACGAGCAGCCTGCTGTTTTCCATGGCCATAATGGTGTTAGAACGTGGTCCCTGGTCAATAAACGCCCCTTCACCAACCATGGTTCCCTTATCCAGAACGGCAATAACTATTTGCTTTCCCCAGTAGCCGGTCTGCTTCTTAACCGCCAGTTTCCCCTCGACAACAAACCCCATGTAATCCTCAAAATCGCCTTCCTGCATGACCACGGTATCTTTTTCCCATTCCCTTAATTCCAGATAAGGACAAAGTTCTCCCACCTCATCTGTAGTAAGAAAATTGAAGGCCCTTTTGATGTCTTCAGCCTGGGGGTCGCAATAGGTGCATTTTGTTGGTTCCATATCATAGATACACTAGTTTTGCGTTTCGGGTTTTTCAATAAGTTTTGTGATCTTTTCCACCAGGCCTGCAAATTTGTCCTTTCTGAAAATGGAATCAAAATCTCTGCGATAATTTGCAATCAAACTGACATTCTCAATCTTTAAATCATAGATCAACCATTTACCCTGCTTTTCCTTCAGTCTGTAATCTATAGGTATTTCGAGACTTTTATCAATTATATCAGTATAAATTATGGCATTGCTGTCTTTAACCCGCTGTTTCTTGTAAACAACTTTCTGGTTCTGGTATGAATCAATCTTGCCTATATATCGCTGTTCTATAAGGCTTGTGAACAGACCGACAAATTTATCCTGTTCTTCAGGACTAAGGCTATTCCAGTTCTGCCCCAGAGAGCTTCTGGCCATTTCCCTAAAATCGAACATATCATTGACTACATTAAGTATCAGCTGTTTGCGCTCATCTTTTTTTCCGGGAATCTTTAATTCTTCTGACTGTAAAATTTTCAAGATTTCACCGATTGATCCCTGCAACTGGTCCATGGGGCCATCTTTGGCAGAAGCACATTCCCTTGCACCAATAGTAAGGACTGAAAGGGTCAGCAGTAGCACAACAATTAAACTTTTCAGTTGTAAAATATTTTTTTCCATCACAAATTCACCCGTTTTCTCTTAACCTTTATTTGTTTTCTATAAGCCCTTTTCTGTGCTGATGATAAGCATCTTTAACGGCAGAGTAGGGGTCTAAAGCCGTTGAGGTAAACAGTTCATAATCGCCCAGGGTAAGTGCTGTATAGTTCACTTTTTCAAAAGTCCAGGCACCAATGATCACACGATCGTCAGCATCAAGAAGAACAAGAGGATGCATATATGAGTCGCCAAGCATTCCCAGAGAATCTCTGAAATTTGAAGGCCCCAGGAACGGCCAGGTGATATAAAAACCTCCCCCTGCCCCGTAAAAGGCCAAAGTCTGACCCAGGTCCTCGAAGGATGAACGAAGGCCAAAAATATCTTTTGCAAAGTCACCGAGCCCAATTATGCCGACCGTGGAATTAAGGACGAATCGTGCCACCTCTGTGGACGAATCCCGCACATTTCCCTGCAGCAGACTGTTGACTGCTCTTGCCGGAGTCCGCAGGTTATCAAAAACATTTCTAATGGCAATTTGCAAGTCATCCGGCAAAAAGCCGGCATAAACCGTAGCCACCGGTTTCAGTACCCAGTAATACAGTTTATCATTAAAATGGAAAAAAAACCTGTTGATGGGTTCAAGGGGATCGGCAATGGTATCTGTGTCCTCCCACTCGTCTTCCCATTCTTCGTCCTCAAAGCTATCATCTGCTGAATCATTTGGGCTTACTTCTGCCTGGATAGTAGAAATTTCTGTCTGCTGATCTACTGGCAGTTGGCTATCACCTCCGGCCCAGGCAAAGGGTAGCATGAGGACGATCAAACAAATGACTCCAGCAGCAAGCCCTAGAAGTATTTTCTTTTTGCAAATCGCCAAAATCACCTCTTCATGACAATTATTTTGTATATCATGACATAGACCTGAAACTATTAATCACTCTCAAAAATATATTTGCTGACCAGCTCTTCAATATCAATTGATGATTCTGTATCAAATATGGCGCCGCCATCTGCCAGCGTCTCTTCATCTCCCCCCTGGATGATCTTTATATATTTATCACCTATGAGCCCCTGGGTTCTGATCGAGGCTATGGCATCGGCAGTAACCACAACATCCCGGTTAATCAGCAGGATCACCCTGGCCAAGTTTTCCTCTGCCAGTGAAATCCCGGAGACCTTGCCAATCGTAACACCGGCTATCTCAACTGTCGCGCCAACCTTGAGGCCCGAGGCATTATCAAATTCAGCCACTAGCTGATAATTTCTTTCCAGGCTGAAAATGGAAAACTCTCCCATCTGTGAGGAGAGATAGGCAAAAGCCAGAAAGCCGGTAAGCATGAATAGCCCAACGACAAATTCAGTGTTTATTTTCTTCATTATTCATTTTCCTGTCTGCTTTGATAAATATGTCCCATTGTCACTTGAACAAAATCCTGGATAACCGGATCATTGCTCCATTGAATCTCCTCAGACGAATTAAAGACTTTGGCCTTCCCATCATGCATAACTACTATCCGGTCGGCCAGATTGAATATTTTCGGTATATCATGACTGACAATTATCGAAGTATACCCCAACTCCCGTTGAATTTTATGGAACAGACGGTAAATTTCCAGTGACCTGGTCGGGTCCAATCCTGTTGTCGGTTCATCAAACAGCATTATTTCCGGCTGCAATTGCAAAGCCCTGGCAAGCCCCACCCTTTTCTGCATGCCGCCGCTCAGTTGGGCCGGGAATTTTTCTTCATGCCCCTGCAGGTCAAACTGGGTTAGAGAAGAGGTCACCTTCTCGTGGATCTCTTTTTTGTTCTGCTTGGTCTTTTCCCGCAGCGGCAGGGCAACATTTTCAAAGACTGTTAGCGAGTCAAATAGTGCCACGCTCTGAAAAAGCACTCCAAAATTTTTCCTCACCTCATTGAGTTCCTTTCGGTCCATTTTGGTTATATCCTCACCATTCACCAGGATTTGGCCTGAGTCAGGTTGCATTAGGCCGAGAACCAACTTAATGGCCACACTTTTTCCCTGGCCGCTGCCGCCCCCAATGACCGTTGTCATACCGGGCATAATACCGAAATTCACCCCTTTAAGAACCCTTTGTGTTTCTCCTGTTGGGGTTTCAAAGGACTTATGAACATCAATAAATTTTATGATCGGTTCACCCATGACATACTCGCAAATAGTTCATAAGCAGAAGTTGCATTTCAATAGTATCTCCATACTGCAAACAGAACACATGTCCACTCTGTGCTTTCAAAGTCGGAGTTTACACCCTGTCTTTAAGGGTGTTTAATACCCCTCGGGTAAGCGACCGAAGGGAGACTCCGAGGGGGTGGTTTATGCCCTGTTTTTAAGGGTACTCATCTCGCAATCAGACGCCATTTCCTATCTTCGGTCCCAATGGTCATAACAGCATGGCGGTCAGCAGATAATCCCAGATCAGAATGCTGATAGACGAGAGCACCACGGCCTGGGTTGTCACCCGGCTGACACTCTCGGCCCCGAAACCGGAAAACCGTATCTTCTCCAGCTGAAATCCCCTGCTGGTGCAAACCCAAACAATAATCAGGGCAAAGACCATCGACTTAATGATCCCCAGGTTTATATCCTTGTTGAGCACACTATGTTCCATACCCGAAAAAAAAGCCCCGGGATTAACGTCAAGCAATATCACCCCTGATAAATACCCGCCAAAGATCCCCACAACATTGAACATCAGAGTCAGCAGTGGAACTGCGATCATCGTGGCCAGAAACTTTGGCGTAATCAGAAAGCGGTAGGGATCTATTGACATACATTCCAGGGCGTCAATCTGCTGTGATATTCTCATAATACCAATTTCTGCACACATAGCGGACCCGGCCCGGCCGGTGACCATGAGAGCGGTAAGTACCGGGCCAAGCTCGCGGATAAGTGTTAGTGCCACAGCAGAACCCAGCAGTCCTTCGGAGCCGAATTTGCTGAGGGTGTAATATCCCTGGACCCCCAGCACCATACCAGTGAAAGCCGCAGTAAAAAATATGACAAGAAATGAATGCGCCCCGATCAGTTTAATTTCCTTGAGCAGGACCTTATGCCTGAAAGGACGCTTAAAAAAACCGAATATCGTAAATAAGAGGAACAGCCCCATTCTCCCCACATCTGAGACGAAGTAAAGGGTGTTGGATCCCAGGCCCTCAATCAATTTGACTATGATATTTTTATTTTTCATTAAGTGTATAGAAAGACAGGCATGGATGTTTCTGCAGCCATAACTTGTGGCTCGTATTGAGGGTTGGTTAATTTCCCTTTCATGTGTTTATGGTACAAAACATTTATTAATAACCATCCTGACAATCAAATTTAAAGAAAAAACAATTTACTGACAATAGTTATTATCTTTTACAAAAAAACCGCTTGTCGGTATCATTACCTGTCATATGATTGTCTTCGGGCACTTCGCTGGCCGACAACAACCCGTGCCCCTGACAACTCTTTTATATTACGCAGTGGGGTAAAACATACAACTGCTTTTTGCGTATACAGAAAATATAATTATCACCATGTATCATAAATAAATGGTATTCATTAGTTTTTCTTGACCTCTTATTCCAGGAACATTAATTAATAGATTAATATTAAAATGCACTAAGATTATACTACTCTATTATTAATGTATATTCCGTGAGGTAACAAATGGATACATATTACCAACCCAAGGATTTGCCGAAATTCTCTGAAATAAGTGAAGGAGCACCTGAACTTGCCGAAAAGTTTTTTGATTATTATTCTGCCGTTTTTGCCGAAGGGGAGCTGAGCCAAAGGGAAAAATCTCTCATTGCCCTGGCAGTTGCCCATGCGGTCCAATGTCCGTATTGTATTGACGCCTACACCCAGGATTGCCTGGAAAAAGGTTCGAACGTAAGTGAAATGACAGAAGCGGTTCATGTAGCAACGGCAATCCGGGGTGGAGCCTCGCTGGTGCATGGTGTGCAGATGCGCAACGTTGCCGGAAAAATATCTCTATAAGTAATGCTATTATGTCTCATTTCCAAGCAGCCGAAAACCTGAACAGCAACCTCTATCAGGTGCCGTCCCTGGAGCTATTTAAAAATAATCTTAGCAACCACGGCATAGATTTTACCCGGGGAGAATGCACCACTCTGCAGGTCAATGTAGGTTTGCTATGCAACCAGAGCTGCAAACACTGCCACCTTGATGCCGGTCCTTCCCGCAAGGAAATCATGAATGAAAAAACCGTTGCTGATGTCATAAAACTGGCAGGCAGACTCAGGTTTAATACCATTGATATCACCGGTGGGGCACCGGAAATGAACCCACACATCGAGACACTGGTAAGTGAACTTGCACCTCTGACCAATACCCTTATACTGCGGTCGAACCTGACTGCCATTGCGACGAAAAAACTAAAAAACCTTTTTGAGCTTTTAGCCGATAACAGGGTTATTATAGTAGCGTCACTGCCCTCCTTGAATGAAGCCCAAGCAGAAGCCCAGCGGGGGAGAAACTCTTTTGCAACCTCTATTGCAACGCTCAAAAAGCTCAACATACTTGGCTATGGCCGCCATGATTCCGGCTTGGAACTGAACCTGGTGAGCAACCCCACCGGGGCGTTTTTGCCTTCACCCCAAGATCAGGTTCAAAGACGTTTCCGCCAGATGCTTGCCCGGAAATGGGGTATAACGTTTAACAATCTCTACACCTTTGCCAATGTACCCCTTGGCAGGTTTCTTGTCTGGCTGGAAAATACCGGCAACCTGGAAAATTATATGCTTAAACTGGCAGCGCAATTTAATCCCTGCACCCTGGATAACGTAATGTGCCGTTCGCTAATATCCGTGTCCTGGGAAGGTTATCTCTTTGACTGTGACTTTAACCAATCTCTTCAGCTCTATATGGATGGCAGGAAAAAACATATCTCAGAGCTGCACGACCTGCCGGGTCCAGGTGATAGCATCACTGTATCCGAGCACTGTTATACCTGTACTGCCGGGTCAGGCTTCACCTGAGGCGGTTCTATCGGAGCCTGGGGTCCAGGCCGCTAGCCTCTAATATTTTTCCGATTTCAAAAACTTGACTTCAAAACAGTTATGATCAAGCATCAAAATGGGTGGTGGCTGAAAAAGGCTGATCCGTATTATTCATGACAGGTAAATAATGAACGCCAAGCAAAGGGCTACAGATCTTTAATGGCCTCACTGATGGGCTGGCCGTTCGGAGCTGTCGCGTTTGGATTCACTTTTATCAATTCTTCCCAGGCCTGCACCGCACCCTCCCTGTCATTCATATCATAACGCAGGACAATACCCTTATTGAAACGTGACTGTTGATGACCGGGGTCAACCGCGATTGCCCTGTCAAATGCCCCCACAGCTTTCTCCGGCTGCCCGTTGCGGCGGTACATGACGCCAAGGTCTGTCAGGACATTGGCGTTATTGGGGCTGAGTGCTAAGGATTTTTCGTAGGCGTTTATGGACTTGGCAAAGTTGCCGGTATCAAAATAGACATTGCCCAACTGCGTCCAGGCATCGATATTTGAAGGGTTGACGGCCACCTCCTGCTCCAGGCGCAGGATATTTCTTGCCTGCTCGTTGGAAAGGCCGGGCTGTTGCTGTTGCGTTGACTGCGGTGGAGCAGATGCGGTCTGCACGCCTCTTGTCGGGCCGGACTGCAAGGCGCTGTAAAATATCCCACCCAAGAACCCCACAACCAGGGCAATAAGGGCAACAATCAGCATGATTTCCTTTTTTACATAGTTACCTTGCGGACTTTTCTGCTTAACCATAACTCCTCCGATTATAAAAAATGTTTATTTTTAACAATGCAAACCTGGTGTATTGGCTCAAAGTTCAGGGTTGAATTTTCCTTATGCGAATAGCAAGGCCTAGAACTGATTCTATCCAATCAGCCCCTGAGTGATGTATAATGCATCTGAGCAGTTTTAAACAAACTGATAATACATAAATTTCCATCAGACAAGTGAGAGAGGCTTCCTGCCCCACATTTTTCACGAGCTGAGATGCCGGATAGACAAAGTGTAAGCCGGGACACTAGCCATGGAAAAAACTCCTTCAGATTACCCCGGAATTCAACATCATGAATAAAAAAAAACAATCTGGAAAAATAATATTCATTAACGAATAATAAAAGACAATCGCATTTACTCATAGAATTTTATCAGTCGAATTTTGCAAAGAAGAACCTTGACAAATAAAGTAGCAGCGAATATGAAATAACAACTCAAAAAAGTGAATTGCCATTCATTTTGATATTAAACGCGCAAGGAGGAAGCAATGAACAAGAACTATCTGATAATAGTGCCATTATTGGCCTTCGTTAGCATACTATGTAATGCAAGCGGAGCGTCCCTGGCAGCAACTGATGCAGGTCCTGAAACCATGAAGCTGGAGGCTCCTGCAGGCAAGAAACCATCCAAATTCCCTCATAAAACCCATCAGGAAAGTTTTGCATGCAAAGATTGCCACCATGCCAAGACCGGCGGCGGCGTAAAATCTCCCTATGTGGAAGGTATGGAAGTCAAGAAGTGTGTTACCTGCCACAATAAGGACGATATGAGCAATCCGCAGCTAAACAGCTTCAAACTTGCTGCCCACGGGCTCTGCAAAGAATGCCACAAACAGAACAAAGACTCGGCACCAACAAAATGTTCCGGTTGCCATATTAAGTAGCAAAACTATTATCCTGTAGCCTGTTTGCCCCAAAAATCCGCCTTTTGCAGGCGGTTTTTTGTTGCCGGGATATATCGCTACTTTCTTATTTAACTGCCGACTGCATCTTGGAAAAATCTCCCACTCCGAGAAACAGCCTTGAGATGGCGCTCAACAGGTTAAGCCTGTTTTTCTGCAAGGATTCATCTTCCGTCATGACCATAACCTCATCAAAAAAGTCATCCACGGGTTCTTTCATGCGCAGGATCACTTCCAAGGCTTTACCGTACTCCTTAGCCTGCAGGAAAGGCTTTGCCGTATTCTGCACGGTTGCTAATGCTTCATAAAGATTGCGTTCAGCATCTTCCTGCAGAAGTTCCCTGACTATTTCCGTCTCGTGGTGCCCTTTAATGATATTCATAACACGCTTGAATGAAGCTGCCAGAACTGTAAAAGCTGCCTGCTCACGTATTGCCGCCAGTGCATCTATCCTGGCCCGGCAATCAACGGGATCATCAAAGGAAACAGACGTTACCGCCTCAACAGCAGAGGCGGGAATTCCCCGTCCACTTAGATCGTTGACAAACCTGCCCTTTATAAAATCAATAATCATCCTCTGCGCAGCTGTTTTCTCCCCAGTCAGTTTATCGTCATAAAGCTCTATAGCTGCAGCAACTGCTTCTGAGAGTGACAATGTAAAGCCGTGCCCTTCAATAATGTGCAGGAGCCCAAGGGCCAGCCTTCTGAGACCAAAGGGATCGGTAGTGCCAGTGGGCACCTGGCCTATGCCGAAACACCCTGCAATGGTATCAAGACGGTCTGCCATACCGGTCAAGGCGCCTGGTATTTCCGTTGGCAGATCTCCTCCCGCCCTTACCGGCAAATAATGTTCGAGTATTGCTGTTGCCACCTCGGGGGATTCATTATCCAACAGGGCATAATCCCTGCCCATCACCCCCTGCAGGGAGGGGAATTCATTCACCATGGCAGTGAGCAGGTCTGCTTTCGCCAGGGTCGCAGCCCGCTCGGCCATGTCTTTATACTCCGGCGCAAGTTCCTGCGCCAGGATAGAGGCCAGCTTGGCAACCCTTTTCGTTTTCTCAAGCATAGTGCCTAGTTTTGCCTGAAATATAAGTCCGGAAAGATCATTGACCCGGTCCGCAAGCTTTCTGTTCCTATCATCCTTGAAGAAGAAAAAAGCGTCCTCAAGACGAGCCCGCAATACCCGCTGGTGCCCTTCGGCAGCAAGCTTGGCATCAGTGACACGGGTGTTGTTAACCGCCACAAAATTAGCTAAAAGCCTACCCTCCGCATCTGTGACACAAAAATACTTCTGATGTTCCCGCATGGCAGTGATAAGAACATCGTCCGGAAGTTCCAAGAAACGCTCTTCAAAGGTACCGCAGACCCCGTGGGGATATTCCACCAGGTTGGTCACCGTATCAACAAGCACTTCATCCTGCAGTATCCCGCCCCCCCCAACTCCCCTTCTCTCCGCAGCAGCCCGCTTAATTTCATCAATTACTCTTTGGCGTCGCTCTTGCAGGTCAACCAGCACATGGTTTTGCCTCAGGACATCGACATACTGGGTATAATCCGTCACCTCTATGGCAGGGGCAGGTGACATGAACCGGTGCCCTCTTGTCGTCGTACCGCTTGTTATACCCCCTACCTGAAGATCTATCTTCTTACCCCCGAAAAGTGCCAGCAGCCAATGAATCGGTCGGGCAAACGAGGTCTCCCCTCCACCCCAGCGCATTGATTTCGGAAAGGGCAACCTCTCGATAAGCCCCTGCAGGATTTCCGGCAGGAGGTTTTCCGTCTTTGCACCCTTTCTTTGTCTGATGAGCTGGACGTACTCACCCTTTGGCGTGTTGACAATCTTCAAGTCTTCAACTGCAGCACCTTTGGAGCGGGCAAAGCCAATCGCAGCCTTGGTCGGGTTGTTGTCAGCATCAAAAGCAGCTTTTTTGGCAGGCCCCAGGAACTCCTCTTCACGGTCGGGTTGCTGCATAACCAGACCTTTAACACAAATGGTAAGGCGCCTCGGAGTAGCGGCCGTACAAATCATTTCATAGGGCAAATCCTGCGCCTCCAGCTTTGCAGCCATGGCCTTTTGCATGTTCTCCAGGGCGGGGACGATGAATCCGGCTGGAATTTCTTCAGAGCCAATTTCAAGGAGTAACTCGTTCTGCATAGTCTCTTTTCAGTTTTATTATTAGATAGTTGTGATTTTTAAATTTACCCGCTGACAGATATGCCCAAAGTTCAGCCAGTGGCTGCCTGTTCCTGCGGCCCGTCCAGAATGGCAAAAGTCTTATAGCCTTCAGACAGGTTTTCTACTGTTACGGAAAAAATAAGGATATCATTATTGGCGGAAAACTTACTTCCCAGGGCTTTGGCAATTTTCTCCACCGATAATATTGTTTCCTGCGGCAAATGATCCGTTGCGGGTAAACTTTTACTGTCTTCCCGCCCCTGGATAAAACGGCTCTGTCCGATCACCTCTTCAACCATCTGGATAATATCCTCAATCCAGATAAAATTACGGTATTGAATACTTATAACAGCATTACCCCAATGTCCCGGGGAACGCGGCAACCCCTCACCATTACACATGCGCAAAGGCGATGTTATGGGTACACTGATCTGCAGTTCAAGTTCATAACTTTCATCAAGTACCCCGAGCATTTTACATTGATAACCGCCAATACCGATGGCATTGGCATTGGACATTTTCTGTTTTACAAAATAGGGGAACTCAATTTCCAGATGTGCAGACTCTGCATCCAGCCTGGTTTTCATTTCATCCAGGATCAGGCGCAGATTCTTGATGTCAAACTCTCCATGAAACTGATTCAGGATCTCAATGAAGCGGCTCATATGGGTGCCTTTGAACCGGTGCGGCAGGTTAACGAACATATTGAAATTCGCAACGGTACGCTGCAATTTCTTGGCCTTGTCCAGCACCATAATCGGGTAGGTGATATCCTTGACCCCCACCTTCTGTATATTTATGCGCCGGTGGTCTCGCTGGCTTTGGATATCCTTCATGGCAGAGATCTGATCAGTATGGATAATAAAAATTGCTTAACATTATTTTGCGAGATAACGGTGGACTGCTTCTTTCAGTTCACTCAGGTCAGAAGATTTAACAATATACTCATCCGAGGCCCAAGCCCCCAGATCCTGCTTATACTCATGGTATGCCGTACTCAGAATAATCGGCAGCTTTGGATTTACTTCCTTCATCTGGCGCAGAACTTCAATGCCGTTCATATCCGGCATGTTTATATCCAGAATAACCAGGTCGGGAGATATTATCTTGAATTTTTCCAGGGCGTCTGTTCCCCTGAGCGACGAATGGACCTCATACCCTTCTTCTTCGAACTCCTCACGGTATAAGAGATGGATGCTTTCCTCGTCATCAACAAGCAGGATTTTCTTCATTATTTGCCTCAGCGCAATAGTATTAAATACCACTTGTAGCGGCCCCTTCAGTATAACTTCAGGCCCGCACAATTCTTATTTAAGATCTACTAAAAATTATATCAAACAGCAAATATCCTGGGATCCGATCAGTATTATTTAGCAAAGGCCTCTCTTATATAA
Organism: uncultured Desulfobulbaceae bacterium; assembly: GCA_947259115.1. Lineage (GTDB taxonomy): Bacteria > Desulfobacterota > Desulfobulbia > Desulfobulbales > BM004 > BM004. The sequence continues at coordinate 97,601 of CAMYKS010000021.1, forward strand.
ACTGCAGCATCTTCCGGAGGCATGGGGTTGATATAGAATCCGGAGCCCCATTCAAAGCCTGCTGTTGTAGTCAACTTCGGACGTATCTCGAAATGCCAGTGAAAATATTCCAGCGGCTCGGAATGCAGCGGTGCTCCATGAAGCACGAAGTTGAAAGGAGCATTCGGAATACAGGCATCCAATCGCTTCATGGTTTCTGAAAATATTTCCGCCAGTGCGGCAAATGCAAAATCGCTTGTATGTATATATGAAGAGGAATGTTTTTTGGGAAGAATCCACATCTCGAACGGTGAACGGGGAGCAAAGGGCATGAGGGTGATAAAATGTTCATTTTCGCATACCACCCGGATTTTTTCACGCTGTTCCTGGCGGATAATATCGCAAAAAATACAGCGTTCCTTGTACTTAAAATAGTTAAGACTGCCGTCCAGTTCAGAGACGATCATGCGGGGCAGAATCGGCAAAGCCACTAACTGTGAATGGGAGTGCTCAAGGGAGGCACCGGCAAGTTTGCCGCTGTTTTTAAAGACCATTACATATTTGAAGCGGGGATCACGACCCAGATCCACCAATCGATCCCGGAAGGCCCAGAAAACATCGATCAGGCGCTCAGGAGACAGGGTGATAAATGTATCTTCGTGCTTGGGGCTTTCTATTATTACTTCATGGGCGCCGATGCCGTTCATTTTATCGTAGATCCCAACTCCTTCTTTGTTGAGACCTCCTTCTATGACCAGCGCGGGATATTTATTCGGCACCACCCTGAGTTCCCAACCCGGGGAATTAGGTGGTTGGGACGGGTTACGACCGTAGGCGAGGACTTCTGCCGGAGTGGTATTTTCATTGCCAGGACAGAGAGGACAAAAACCTCCCTTGACTATCTGTTCCTGAACAACAAAATCTGTGGGACGTCGGCTTCGCTCCTTGGCAATGATTATCCAGCGGCCGAGGATTGGATCCTTACGTAGCTCTGGCATGTTATTTTAGGGTTGGGCATGTTCTTTTTCGTGCTGTTCCTGCGCGGTTTTACATTTAACACACAGTGTAGTAACCGGCCTGGCCTCGAGGCGCTTGATGGAAATATCCTCGTCACAGCTTTCACAAATTCCGTAAGTTCCGTTATCCAAGCGTTCAAGGGCCTCCTTGATCTTGGCAAGCAGCTTTCTTTCACGATCACGGATGCGCAGTTCAAAATTGCGATTCGATTCTGCCGTGGCCCTGTCTGCAGGATCGGGATAATTATCACTCTGGTCAGTCATTTCCAACAGAGTTTTTTCTGCTTCGTTCAATATGTCCTGGCTCATGCCTTCGAGCTTTTCCTTGAAATGTGCCTGATTTTTTTTGTCCATAATTTCTACTCCAGATGTGTCCTAAAAAGATTCTCTAAATATCATCTTTTTGCTGCAAACTTTTCCAAAAAACAGAACTCTTGTTCCTTTCTCTCAGATGGTGCAAACATATGCCAATTTGCCACCACTATTATGAAGGAGTCGAATATTATTGATTTGGCTGTCTTTGTCAATAGCTTTACACATATCATCCACTTATTGAAGATACTCTTAATACAGCAACAAAGCCTTTATCTCAGCGCCAGTCTTGCCTGCAGATGGTATCGTAAAAAAAAACTTATTTCGCCTTGCGGCCAAGATGTAATAATTTCTTAAGAAGTCCCTCTTCACTGCCCTTTTCTTTTTTTCTTTCCAATTCACCAAACTCCTGCAGGAGTTCCTTCTGCCTTTTAGTCAATTTATTGGGAGTTACTGTCTTTACCTCTACGATCATATCACCACGGCCATGACCTCTTAAGTGCGGCACCCCTTCATTTTTCAGGGTAAATCTCTCTCCGGTCTGTGTTGCTTTGGGAATCTTCAGTTTCCTTGTCCCATGGATAGTCGGAACTTCCAGGTTGCAGCCCAGGGCCGCCTGATCAAAACCCAAAGGATACTGGCAATAGATCAAGTCTCCTTCACGATGAAAAAATTCGTGGGGATCAACATATATAATAACATAAAGGTCGCCGGCCGGCCCTCCTTTACGCCCACCCTCACCAGTATCCCGCAAGCGCATCTTGGCACCGGTATCAACTCCGGCAGGTATTTTCAGTGAGACCTTTTTTTTACTTTTAACCAGTCCGAGACCATCGCAGTCAACACACGGATCTTCAATTATTTCTCCTTCACCGCGGCACTGTGGGCAGGTGGTGCTCATTCTGAAAAATCCCTGGGCCCTGACCACCTGGCCCCTGCCCTGGCAAGCTGAACAGGTAACCGGCTTGTGACCGGGGCGCAGGCCCGTTCCTTCACAGGTCCAGCAGGTGTCTGGCCTCTCTATCTCAACATCCTTGGATATCCCATGCACTGCCTCCATAAATGAGATGGACAGGTCATAGCGCAAATCCGCCCCCCGCATGGGTCCCTGTTTTGAACGCCGCGTCTCGGCTCTGCCAAAACCGAAAATATCTCCAAAAATATCCCCAAAGTTGGAAAATATATCCTCGAAGTCGGGGCCCTGATATCCTCTGCTCTTCAGACCCTCATGGCCATAGGTGTCGTAAATCTGGCGTTTATTGCTGTCACTGAGAATCTCGTAAGCCTCGGTGGACTGCTTGAACTTATCTTCTGCTTCCTTGTCTCCGGGATTGCGGTCCGGGTGAAACTGCATCGCCAGCTTGCGGTAAGCCTTTTTTATCTCAGCAGCAGAGGCCGACCTGGAAACGCCAAGCACCTCGTAATAGTCTAGCTCCATGGTGGTATTCAAGCTGACTCCTTGACTCTTTGTTTATCTGTATCGTTTACAGCATCATTCGCCGCATCATCAACCTCAAGCTTCGGCAGTTCCAGGATGTTATCAAATGTAACTGTGCCCGCGGCAATCTCCCGCAGGGCCATGACAACTTCCTTGTTTTTTCTCTGGGGGATCAATAATGGGGCCCCCTGCCGCCTTTGCTTAATGCGCTCAACCGCGAGACTAACAAGGCTGAAACGGTTGTCATCACCAATCTTTTCCAAACAGTCTTCGACTGTAATACGCGCCATAGGTAAAATCCTCCTTAAAGTAAATAACAGGCTTAAGGTTCCAGCCCTAAACCTGTTGAATATAATCATTAATAGGAAAATAACAAAGTATTTTTACAAATGAATTGAAGAAACAGTTTGCCTTTTAAGCGGCGAAAGGATTCTTCAGCAGTAGCGTTTCGTCACGGGCAGGCCCGACAGAAATGATTACTGCCGGAGTTTCGGTAATATCCTCAATGCGTTTGACATAATCCCTAGCCTGAACCGGCAGGTCATCAACCGAGCGGGCGGCACCAATGTCTTCCTGCCAGCCGGGAATTTCTTCGTAGACAGGTTTTACTTTTTCAGTCATCCTGATATTGCTCGGCATGACTTTAAATTCTTTGCCGTCAGCTTCATAGGATGTGGCAATCTTTAGCGTAGAATGACCGCTTAAAACATCAAGTTTTGTGACAGCTAAGCCCGTAATGGAATTTAAACGAACGGCTTCATTTGCCACTACACTGTCCAGCCAACCGCAACGGCGCTTTCTGCCTGTGGTTGCCCCGAATTCACCGCCCTTCTCCTGCAGCTGTTCGCCGGTGGCGTCAAAGAGTTCGGAGGGAAATGGACCGCTTCCCACCCTGGTTGTATAGGCCTTTAAAATGCCGATGACCGCATCGATGTGAACAGGCCCGAAGCCGGTTCCCGTGCAGGCATTTCCAGCCACAGTGTTGGACGAGGTAACAAATGGGTAGGTACCGTGATCTATATCAAGCTGCGTACCCTGCGCCCCCTCAAAAAGTATATGCTTGCCGCTTTTCCTGGCTGCGTCAAGTTCAGCTGAAACATTGCCCAGATAGGGCGCCAGCTTTTCAGCTAAAAGTTGAAACTGGTTTTTAATTGCAGCAAAGGAAACCGGCTCGCTGTTAAGCTGCTTGGTCAGCAGAAAGTTTTTTTCCTCGACATTATCTTTAAGTTTATCATTGAAAAGATCCTCATCCAGCAGGTCGCCGATCTTGATGCCTTTACGATTTATCTTGTCCACATAGCATGGCCCGATACCACGGCCTGTGGTGCCAATTTTCTTGCTGCTCTTCAGGGCTGCTTCCTGATTCAGATCCAACGCCTTATGATAGGGCATGATGAGGTGGGCATTTTCGCTGACCATGAGCCTTTCCGGGGTAACCGGCAGACCATTCTCGTGGAGTTCCCGCATTTCCTCAAGAAGCACTTCAGGATCAATGACCACACCGTTGCCGATCATGCATTTCTTCTTTTCATACAGGATACCGGAGGGGATAAGATGGAAGATAAACTGTTTTCCTTCGACCACCAGGGTGTGTCCCGCATTATTGCCGCCCTGGAACCGGACGATGTAATCCGCATAGCGGGTAAGCAGGTCAACAATCTTACCCTTGCCCTCATCACCCCATTGGGTACCTACTACAACTACATTGGCCATTAAATTCTCCTTGATGCTAATTCCTGCTGAAATTATATATTCTGCATTATTAAATGATATGTAACAAAACTGGTGATTTTATTTTGCGACAGCAACAATAGTCAAAGGTCTTCCAAAAGTCAATCGGACCTGATTCGATTCCTTACTGATTCTTGACACCCTTTTTGAAATGCCGTAGATTGTGGCTGCATTGAAAATCAATTGGGTTGTCTTGCTGAAGAACCTGTTCCGCCCCTGTAGCGAGTTTCCTAAAAAATTTACCATAAGGGATTGGGGCAATTTGTTAAATTCAATTTTTTTAGTCTGCTGAGAGGTAATTGCATTGTTTGGCATAGGGCTTCCTGAACTTATCCTTATCATGGCCGTGGCCTTGATTGTTGTCGGACCGGAAAAACTGCCGGAGTTGGCCAAAGCACTTGGCAAGGGTATTGTTGAGCTGAAAAAAGCGGCCTCAAGCCTGAAGGAAAGCTTCGAAGAGGACGATGAAGAAAAACCGGCCTGGGACCAGCAGGACATGGATCAACACCCAAACAAACTGCTTGAGGCTTACAATAACCTGCCGGAAGATGTCATGCCGGATAAACCGGGACAGGCGCTTTCTGAAAAAAACGATGTTGATGCAGGGTCAACTGCTGTAACGGAAGAAACCGACAGCACCGCATCTGCAGAAGCAGAAACCAAGAGTGAGGAAATAAAGAGTAAAACATGATCACCTCCTCGGCCCACCTTGAGGAATTGCGCCGCAGGCTGATAGTCTCATTTGGAGCAATATTTCTCTTTGCAGCCCTTTCATATATTTTCGCTGAGCAGATTGCCCGCTTCTTCATGACCCCCCTTTTCCTTGCCTCACCGACCCTGGTCAAGCTTGTTTATACCAACCTGACAGAGGCATTTATCACTTACCTCAAACTCGCTATCCTCCTTGGTATTATTTTCAGCATCCCTGTCCTGCTCTATGAACTGTGGATGTTTGTGGCGCCGGGCCTGCATGGCAATGAGAAAAAGACTGTCCTGACCGTAGTTTTCTGGGCCACCCTGCTTTTTGCCGGGGGAGCATGCTTTGCCTTTTTTATTGTCCTGCCCCGGACCCTGCATTTTTTCATGGGGTTTGCAAATCCCCAGCTCACTGCACTGCCAAAGCTTTCCGGCTACCTTACATTTGTGGCCCGCACTTCCCTTGCCTTTGGTCTAGCTTTTGAAATCCCTTTTCTGATGGTGGCGGCAGCTAAAATAGGTTGGGTCAAACGCAGTTATTTTTCAACAAAACGCAAATACTTTTATCCGGCGATCCTGCTGCTCTCTGTTCTTCTTGCTGCAGGTGAACTCATGGCAGCAGTCCTGCTCTGCCTGCCGCTTTTTGCCCTGTATGAAACAGGCATTTTAATCATCAAGCTCTTTACCAAAAAACCGGTCAATAATGATGTTCAATCAACTGACCTGAACAACAATGAATAAAATAAAAAATGGAAGAATACTTTTTTGACTACCGCGACGACATCCTGGAGGCGACCCGCGACATCAGGCTACGGCTTAAAGTGGCCAAGTCGGGTCATTGCATCAATTTTGTCTGCAACGAAGACCAGATTTTCAAGTTCCTGCGTGAGATAACTTTTAATGGTGCTGTAATTACCAGCCAAGAATCCACCGAAGAAGGTGTATATATAATCCTGCAGAAAAGCTGAAAGAGGCTGCAAGCTTTATATACAATAATTGCAGCCAATCTCTCGCCGCTTCGCTGCTGCCGATTCACTGCCGTTCTGCTGAGTTGCTGCTCTGCAATGGGTGGATTATTTTGCGCTGCCCGCAAAGAACGGGCGCTTCGGAAAGCCGACCCCTTTCATACCCCCTCTGAGTTGAAGTTTATAGCCCTCAGGTAAGCGACCGAAGGGGAGACTCCGAGGGGGTTTATACCCCTCAAGGGGGCACTAAAAAGAGTACCCTGTATTTAAGGGCACACTAAAAACAAGGATAATAAACAGAATTTAACATAAAAAAAGCCGAGCTGTCTCTCAGAGAACTCGGCTTTTTACAGTCATACTGATGATGGGCTTAGTTACAGTCAGAGAGCCATAGGCAGTTCTCCTGACCGCAGAAACTTGCTGCACCGGTTTGAAAACAAGGAGTGTTCTCCTCAGCCGTCTGGATTGTTCGAACCAGTTCCGCCTTTTTCCTTTTGCCTACTTTCAGTCCCATATTCCTTGCAATACCTTGAATCTCTTTTACAGTCATTTTTGCACCTCCTCTGTGCCATCTACTTAAATGAAAAAATATGCACCTAAAGCTTAAATTTAAAAACGCATGAAGATACGTTTTTGTTAATTGTCTGTCAATAGCTTTTTTAGATAACGTGTTGGAAATAGGATTGAAAAACTGAATTACATGGAAATAAAAAGGTAGTGTCAAGAATCTTTCGCACATTTCATTTGGCTGTGGCCTCGGTATAGTTTTCAGGCAGCTGTCATTTTCTTCTCCAATTCCATTTCTCTTAACA
>CAMYKS010000022.1 GCA_947259115.1 uncultured Desulfobulbaceae bacterium
CCGACCAGGGCCGCAGTGGCGATGATCAGGGAGGAGCCGCTCATCATCAATGCCTGGCAGATTGCCAGCAGGGGTACATTACGCCGGAATGTATTCATGTCAGGGGACCTGAACTGATTAGCAGGGTGGAAACAGAGAAAGTAAGAACATTTTGTGATTTCATTTCTACAGTGTAATTGCTTTATTCATTAAAGGGGCAGCTATTTTTTTTGTTTTTTTCGCCTCGAACCCCGGGCTCCTTGGCCCCTCAGTAATTCCTTGACCTAAGTCATTTCGCTATGGTGCATTTGCGTTTATTGTGGAAGCAAATAATTATAAAGGAGCAAGGATCATGCAACTTCATAATGATATGGGAGACAGGCCGATCAAGGAGGTCATCGAAGCCCACCCGAAGATCGGCGAAATCCTGAACAGATACGAAATCGGCTGCCTGGAGTGCAGCATCGGTACATGTTTTCTGAAGGACGTGGTTGCCGTGCATGTCCTGGGAGACGACGTAGAAGCACTCATAGAAAAAGAGATAAATACGTATCTTGAGAGCTTGTAAGACCTGTGGGAAGGGGGCGAGGCGTTCAGGCTTCAGGGATTCAATGGTAAAAGATTGCCCAGTGACGAACATGGAGTGATGGGTAAGATAATGTCAGCATTATTTCAATTAAATACTCCACATTGCAATATTTCCCCTTGACCCCTTGACCCCTTGTTTCTTACTCAAACTCTTTCCTGAATTTTACAAACTCGGCCTGTAAGGCATCAAATTCATTCCGCAGTTTCTGCAGTTCTTCCTCCAGGACCACGATCCTCTCGTTTTCACGCCGTACAAGTATAGCAGCCGGTTCCGGCTTAGGGGGGGCAGCCTCTATCTCGACATCTCCCGAGAAAAGATGGGCGTAACGGGACTCTTTGCGGCCTGCCATCCTGGGCAGCTTTTTGACATAGCCTGAATCTACCAGCTCATCCAGGGTGGCCTCCACCTCGGCCAGGTCTGCGAAGCGGTATGCCCTTTCGGTTCGCCCCCGCAGTTCACCCACAGTCTGGGGTCCTCGCAACAGCAGAACCGTGAGCAGGGCTGCCTCCCTTTTCACGAGCTTTCGGGTATCCACAAAAATCTCGGCGTATTTGGGAACCCGTGAGGAAGCGCTGAGCACAACCAGCTGCATTTCCCGCAGGCTGTCCAGGGCCCGGACCACGTCCGTTTCGTTAAAGGCGACAACCGGGTCGCGGTTTGATTTCTGGTTGCAGGCATTGGTCAGTGCATTGAGCGACAGCGGGTAGTATTCCGGGGTGGTCATGCTTTTTTCTATCAAGCTGCCCAAAACCCGCACTTCAATATCAGTGAGTAAAATATCCATGGTAAATATGTTCCTTTTATTTTTAAGTTGAAGGGTATGCCCCGTTTCATTTTTTATTGAAAAGGATTATAAAAAACTATCTGAAACTAAACAGCAGTATTTTACAATGCGATTTGACTGATTGTTTTAATTGTCTGCATATGACCTGCAGTTTTTATGGGTCATATGCAGTTGCACAGCATTTGCACCTCACCAGCAGGAGGATGTTTCCATGTGCGCCAAAAAGAAAAAACCGAACGTCAAGGATGCTGTCAGCAACCTTTCCAAACCCATGCCGCTGTCAAAGAAGCTTTCCCTGCTCATAAAAAATAATACCCACAAGCTGCTGCATTTTAAAAACTGCTGTGGCCATCCGGGGGAGCCAGGCTGCTGAAAGACATAATTTCAGGGCATCAGTTGGATGCCTGAGCCATATAATTTTTTGTATGCTTATTTTTGACGCTGTCCCCATATTCTACCTTCAAAATACAAGCGTGATAGCGATTGTCGTTCAAGGATTTACAGGTGGTTATGCAAGGGAAATGAAGATATTAGGATGAATTTTGAAAAGAAGAAGATATTGGCAGAGGAGGGCTATCTTTTTGACAGTGAATTGATGTGCTATGTGAATAGGGAAGAAGGTAAGATTTTTTCCAAAGAGTGGGTTGAACAGAAGAATCTAAGGACTCTGCAGATAGCCACGTTAATGCCACATAGAGCCACTGCCTGGAAAATATTTTTAAGTTATGATCAGCACGACGAAAAAATGAGAACCTCGCTTTTTGAAAAGTATGGTAATACTCCATAAAAAGACTTATCACTATTTTTTTTCAGATTTTTCTCAGGAGATAACAGATGAGCAGAGATACCCTTTTTTCACCCTTCCAGCTGAAGAACTTCACTCTGAAAAACAGGATAGGCGTGGCCCCCATGACCCGCATGTCTTCGCTCAGCGACAGTGTGCCCCGGCAGGATGTCCTTGATTTCCTGGTGCGGCGTGCGGAAAATAATGCCGCCATTGTCTATACCGAGGCGATTGTCACAGATTACGAAAGCGCCCAGGGCTATCCCGGCCAGGCCCGCATGACGACCCAGCGTCAGATTGAGACCTGGCAGCCGGTGGTGCGGTCCATTCAGCAGTGTGGCTCCATTGCCATTCTGCAGATGTTCCACTGCGGCCGCATGGCCTGGCCCCAGGTCAACCCTGCCGGCAGAACCATTGGCCCCAGCCCGCTTACCCCGAAGCAGAACAATCCGTTGACCGGGGAGCCCTATCCGGTGCCGGACGAGATGAGCCGGTTTGATATGCAACATGTCATCAATGGATTTGTGGAAACAGCGAAGGGTGCCGTTGCCGCAGGCTTTGACGGTATTGAGATCCACGGGGCCCACGGCTATCTCATCAACCAGTTTCTCTCATCATACTGCAACCAGCGCACCGACGGCTACGGCGGCTCTGTGGAGAACCGCTTTCGCTTTGCCCATGAAATTATCCAGGCTGTCAAACCTGTTGTGCCGGATGACCGTCTGATTTGTTTCAGGATTTCAAACTGGGGTGTTGCAGACATGGAAGTCCCGCTCTACGGCAGCAAAGATGAATACCAGCAGATTATCAGACTGCTCTCCGGAGAACCAATAGATGCCATCTCGGTATCCACCTATGATTTTACCAAGAAAGCCTTTGCAACGGAACAGAATATGGCGCAGCTTACCCGTGAAGCCACTGACCTGCCGATCATGATCTGCGGCAGGATTCATGACCGGACCAGTGCTGATAAAGCCCTTGAGGACGCAGATATTATCTTAAGTGCAAAATCAATTCTGTTGAACCCAAACTGGGTGGCAGACCTGCAGGCCGGGAAACCGATGGACGCCTATGCCTCGGAAGAGGCAAATGTCGCCTATACGGATACACCGCTTCCCTGACCCTGGCAGTTACATATTTTAGGAGCTTTTATGAAAAGTGAGGAAATGATTCTCTTCTGGTGGCTCATGTTCGGCGGCTCGCACATCATCGGCTCCAGCATTCCTGTGCGCACCTTTTTTATCCAACGTATCGGGACTCTGGGATTCAAAACCATTTACTCGCTGGTAGCCCTGGCCACTTTCATCCCGCTCTGTTATGTCTATTTCACCCACAGGCATAGCGGCTATCTGCTCTATACTGCAGGCTACTCCGTTACACTATTGGCCCAATTTATCATGCTTGGGGCTATTATCGTTCTGCTGCAGGGCCTGGTAACAGCAAATCCCATGACTACCATCGTGGAATTGACCGGCAGAGTTGTGCGCGGCGGACATGGCATCCAGCGGCTGACACGCCATCCACAGAACTTTGCCTTTGGTCTCTTCGGGCTGGCACACCTGCTTGCAAACCCCTATGTCGGGGACTGGATGTTTTTCGGCGGTTTTATTGTCTATGGCATCATCAGTGCCGTGCATCAGGACAGGCGGCTGCTGGTCTCGGGCACAGCCCAGGTGAAGCAGTTCCTGGCCGACACCTCTGCCGTTCCCTTTGCGGCGATCCTGGCCGGCAAACAGCGGCTGGCGCCGGGTGAGTACCATCCTCCGGCCCTGGCAGCCGCCATAGTCCTTTTCATTCTCATACGGCTGCTGCACCCCTTGCTCTTCGGAGGCTTCGAAGCCTAGGTTTTCTAACTCTGGGAAACAATCCGGCATATTTGGGCAAATTCGCCGGGCTCCAGGCTAGCCGAGCCCGCCATCAACCCTGCGATTCCTTCCAGTTCCATATAGCTGCCGGCGTTTTCCGCATTGATCGAGCCCCCGTATAAAACAGGTTTTTCAGGGAATATCTCCCGGATTTCTGCCACCTCACGGCGGGCCTTTTCCATTGGCTGCGAAATAGTAACTCCGATGGCCTCAACAGGCCCGTAGCCAATGAGCATATATTCCATGTCCGCTTCATTCAAGGCTGCCATTTGCGAATGGGCATAGGAGTGGTCGATACAGAGGATCGGCTTAATGCCTGCGGCAGCAGCCTCGCTTGCCTTATTGGCGATTTCCAGCTCTGTTTCGTGAAAATAACGTCTCCGCTCCGAGTGGCCGATAATGGCATAATCCACCATTTCCCGGACCATTGCAGCGGCCACCGCTCCGTCATAAGCACCCAGGGGAAAGGGTGACACATCCTGGACCGCAAGCGAAAGGGCAGGGAAATTCTTTTGTTGCAGCATCTGGTATAAGGGAACGAGGTGGACATACGAAGGGGCAATAATAACTTCTACCTGCCAATCAGGCTGGTACAACTGTAAAAACTTTTCCAGCCATGTTTTTCCTTCCTCTACTGTTTTATGCGACTTCCAGTTCGCCACGATGTATCTTGTCACAGCTTCTGCCCCCATTATTTATGTCAATTTATCATGTTGTATCGTTTAATATGTAATGTTTTTGTTCCTCTCTCCAGCCTGTAGCCCGCAGCCTCCAGTCTTTAATTTTTTCCCCTCGACCCCTCAGCCCCCGAATCCTTGAACCCTTCTTTCCTTCATTCTCTGCAAAAGACAAATTCATCATCAGTTGACAAACCGGCGTTGAACCCATATCCCTCGGAGTCAAAATTCCTCAGGTCGTCTTTTTCGCTAATACGGTTGCTTACGGCATAATTGACCATCAGTCCCCTGGCGCGTTTGGCGTGGATGCCGATTACCTTGTAGGTCCCGTTCCTGTTTTCCTTGAACGATATCTTGAGTATTGGACCTTGAAGAATTTTGGGCTGAATGACCTTGTAATATTCAGCAGAGGCAAGGTTGACCAGCAGGGGCTGTTTTTCATGCTGCAGGGCATTGTTGATGGCCTCTGTTACCCGGGTATTCCAGAATCCGTATAAATTTTTCCCGCCTTCGGTGACAAGTTTAGTACCCATCTCCAGGCGGTACGGCTGTATGAGGTCAAGGGGTTTTAAGGCACCGTAAAGGCCTGAGAGGATGCGCACATGATCCTGGGCAAAGGCAAGATCGTCAGCGTTGAATGTTTCAGCGGCAAGCCCTGAGTATACATCGCCTTTAAAGGCAAGAATGGCCTGTCTGGCATTCTCAAGGCCAAATGGGGCAGCAAAATCCTGGTACCGCTGCCAGTTGAGCTGCGCCAGCTTATCGCTTATACCCATAAGTTCGGCAACCTGACCAGGGTTTAATTTTTTTAGCCTGTCTATCAGAAGCTGGCTCTGTTCCAGCAATTCCGGCAGGGTATGTTTTGGATATTGTTGTCCCTTAAAATCCAGCGTTTTTGATGGTGAGATAACCAGTATCATGTCGTGTACCCGGGCTTTTTATTTTGTACTTTACCTGGTTTTTTCCTTAAATCCAGAAAATATGCATGCAGGAATATTTAAAATCATACTGTCTCAAATGTTTCACAAAAAATGTAATGCACATATATAAATTTTTGTATAATTTGATACATTATTTATTCACACAGGCTTGCATAGGGAGGCATCATGCGTTGGAAAAACGGTCGCAGAAGCACGAATATTGAAGATCGGCGCGGAGTCCGCATTTCAAAAAAGACCATGGCAGGCGGTGGCCTTACGACAGTCGTCCTGGTTCTGGTTGCCATGTACTTTGGTGTCGACCCTGGTGTTGTCATGCAGGTAGCCAACCCTAACCAGGGAGTCGAGCAGAGGGTGGAGGAGGTCAAACTGTCAGCAGAAGAACAGGAGCTTTCAGAGTTTGTTGCAGTTGTCCTTGCCGATACCGAAGACACCTGGCATGCAATTTTTCAGCAGGGAGGTGCGCAGTACAGGGAGCCGAAGCTTGTGCTTTTCAGGGGTGTTGTGCAGTCTGCCTGTGGATTTGGCCAGGATGCCATGGGCCCCTTTTATTGTCCCGGAGACGAAAATGTATACATAGATCTTAGTTTCTACCAGGAGCTGCGGGACAAGTTCAAGGCTCCCGGGGACTTTGCCCAGGCATACGTTATTGCCCATGAGATAGGCCATCATGTGCAGACCTTGCTTGGAGTATCAAAGCAGGTACATGAGCAGCGCACCCGGCTTTCCAAGAAAGATGCCAATGCGCTGCTTGTGCGGCAGGAACTGCAGGCCGACTGTTTTGCAGGCATCTGGGCCTTTCATGCCAACAGGTCAAGACAGATCCTGGAAAGAGGTGACATTGAGGAGGGTTTGAATGCAGCCAATGCCATTGGTGATGACAGGTTGCAACAACAGGGCCGGGGATACGTTGTGCCAGATTCATTCACCCATGGCAGCTCGGCACAGCGCGTCAGGTGGTTCAAGAAAGGGTTGGCATCCGGTGATATCATAACCTGCGATACTTTTCAGGCCCGGGAGCTTTAATGTATAGTGTTGTGGATTATTGGCAGGCATCACCTCATTATAGTGCTTTTCGCCCCATAGATTATGACACGCACCTAGGAGCCTGTCGGAGAATTCCCAATCTACTGCAAAAGTGAGAGAATCGGCTCAAATTTCTGTGAGTTTTCTTTAAATAGCGCTGCTATTCGCATCAATTTTCCAAAAATTTGATCTCAATTCCTCATTTTTTTCGTTACGATTATAATTCCCCGCCAGGCTCCTAGTACCTGCTTTTTCCCCTCACCCCGATTTCGTCCCAGAATGTGTCGATTTTTATCCTGCGCATAAGCCGACCGGTGCGCTCCATCTTTCTGGCGTTCCTGCGGTAGAAATCAAGGCATTTACCCATAAGCTCCAGCGTCTCTTCATCGTTTAAATCCTCTGCAACAATGTCACCGATTCTGGGGCAGCCTCCCCCGTTGCCGCCGAATACCAAAGTCCAGCCGTTTTTTTTGCCGAAAATGCCGATGTCACGCACGTAACTCTCACAGCAATTCAAAGGGCAGCCGGAAATGCCCACCTTTGTTTTTGCCGGCAGCGGCAGGTCGCCAAATGTTTTTTCCAGCTTTTCCCCAAAGGCAAGAGAGTCCTGGCGCCCGTATTTGCACCACTTGATACCAGGGCAGGCCTGGATATAATGGATACCCACAGGTTTTCGGGGGCCGGTTTTCTGTCCCAATTCCTGCCAGATCTGCTCCGCTGTTTCCGGGGTATGGCCGACAATAGCCAAGCGCTGGGCCGAGGTGATCTTGAAAAATGGAATATCATGCTTTCTGGCTATTGCAGTCACCTTTTCCAGGTACTCAGTCGTAAGCACACCCATCTTAGAGCCGGGCAGCACATTGAAAGTTTTGTTTCTGTTCATTTTCTTGTCACTCATTAAGAAAGCTTTGTATATTAGTCGGTATGGAAATATCATGGACCACTTTAATGAACCCACACAATCGGTTCATTGATATAAGTCAAAGTGGCTCTAAAAAAAACTCAGCTGTTATCTTCCTGGACTCCCGCCTTCGCGGGAGTGACGCTGTCTTTTTACAATGTCATTCCCGTGAAAACGGGAGGTAAGCACCCTTTCAGGGCACTCTTTATAGTACACCCTTAAAAACAGAGCATGAACCCCCTCGAGGGGTATAAACGACCAGAGGGAGATTCCGGGTAAGCAACCGGGGGAGACTCCGATCTAGCATCCATGGGCTGGTCAAAGAGTGAAAAGGTGCCTTTAGCTGAGTTTTTATAGAACCACTTGAGTCAATGATTTTCAATAAACAGTGGTCAAAGTTGATTCCGGGGCATGGGCGTTAGTTCCCGGTTTTTTAGGTATCCAGCTCCCGGGGCCCTGTATGTTTGTGAGATATGGTAAAAATCCATAAAATAAAGGGAACAGCAAAACTGTTCCCTTTATAATGCTTTCAAGAGCCTGAATTAATATATAGAGATCATTTTTCTGAAACTAACCCCTTTACTCCAAGCTCCAATGGAGCTCACATTGCCGGCATATTGGCAAGAAGATGTACGACCTTGATCGCAGCCTCGCCCAGTTTATGGGTGGCCATCATGTCGCTCTGGCTTTCAGGGGTTTTGCCCTTTGCATGCATCTCCATCATTACATCGCCGCTCATTACCTCGGTGAGCAGTGACTGGGCATTGTTCAGCATCATCTGACCATGCTCAATTGAATAGGTGTCTACTTCACCTGCCATGCCCATCTTGCCGAGCATGATCATGTTGGAGCCCTCGGCCGCCATACTCATGGCATGGTTTATAAGCAGATGCTGGTGGTGCATGTCCATCATACTTCCAGGAACAGAGCCGGTTTTAGCCATTTTTTCAAGTAAATCAACCACTACCAGCATAGCCTCGCCAAGTTCATGGGTATGGTTCATGTGTCCGGTTTTGGCAGATGCACCCTTCATCATGCCCATCATTTCAGGACCGTTCAGGGACCGGTTGATCACCGCCTTCCCCATGTTCATCATATAATGACCATGTTCGTGGGCGATGGCATCAATTTTCGGCGCCATCTTCATATAGGAAATCATTACGGTGCTGGAGCCCTCGGTTACCATGGTAAGGCCGTGGTTCATCAGGGCATGAAGATGATGCATCTTCATGCTTTCATCTACGCCGCCCGTGTCATACGAAGCGGTTTTTCCGGCACCACCCATATCCTGCGAAGCGGTTTTTCCGGCACAGCCTGCCACCAACAGAGGCAGCAGAAATGCCAACAGGATTAATAACGATTTTGCATTTTTCATGATATCCCTCCCAGTTATTTTTTTTAGTTAAAAACAAAAAAGCCTTCAATGGAGGAATTAATTCTCCATGAAGGCATATACCTATATACACCCGGTAAGACTCGTTTTCATAACGGTTACTCCAGGATTATTGAGAATAAATATCAAAAGTTATATAGTTTAAATATAATTAATTGTTTGCCTTCGTCAAGGCAAATTCTGATTTTCGGTCAGTGTACGCGTTCATACAATGCATTTCCACTAAACATCTCTCATCCTCCAACTTTTTCTCAACCTGTAGGGCTTAGTTCCTTTCTCAACCGGAATCATTGGAAAAAATAATAATTTATATTGACATAGGTATATATACCTATATATTATATGCGGGGAAAAAACAGAAAAGCCAAACCTGTTGTGAGGCAGGGACGGAAAGCCACGGGTTTCACTGAGACAGCCGGGTTGCCATACATATAAACCGTGTCAACTGTGAAATGCTGGCACGGTTTTTTTAGGTCGTTATCATTGCATTTGCCATAAGGGGGCTGCACAATGTCTGTCAATATGCATTTGAAGATCCGTGGTAAATTACTCGCAGTTTTCCTGGGCGGGCTTTTTCTTTTCACCGTTTTGACAGGCACAATAATTGTCAGAGTTCTCTCCGGCAACCAGGAAGAAGAGATCGCAGCTTTCCGGCAGGAAGAGTTATCCAGGACAAAACAGACCCTGAAAAATTATGTTGATATTGCCTATGAGACCCTGGACTCCAATTACACTAAATCACAGAATAATGAGTTCCTTCGCAAACAATACGGGCCCAGGCTTAAAGATATCATCGATGTGGCCGAAGAGGTTATCCGTGAAAATATGAGCAAAGTTGCTGTCGGTGTGTATACGCCTGAAGAGGCCCGGCGGGAAGCTGCTCTGGCAGTCGGTAAAATGCGTTATGCTGACGGCACCGGCTATATCTGGATCAACGACACATCCCTGCCTTATCCGCGAATGGTCATGCATCCCACGGTGCCTTCCCTGGACGGTCGGATACTTGACGATCCCAAATACAACTGCGCCCAGGGCACCGACAAAAACCTGTTCCGGGCCTTTGTTGATGTAACCGCTGCCGATGGGGAAGGTTTTGTTGATTACCTGTGGCCCAAACCCACCAAGGACGGCCTGAGCAGCGAACAGCCGAAACTCTCGTATGTCAGGCGGGTTGCTGAGTGGGACTGGGTCATCGGCACCGGAATTTATGTTGATGACGCCCTTGCCGATGCCCTGGAAAAATCCAGGTATGATATTGAAAAAATGCGCTATGACAACGGCGTCGGCTATTTCTGGATCAATGATACGGGGAAACCCTTCCCGAAGATGATCATGCACCCTACGGTGCCGGAGCTTAACAACAAGGTCCTTGACGCCCCGAAATATAACTGCGCCCTGGGCACGGGCAAAAACCTGTTCCAGGCCTTTGTAGATGTAACCGCTACCGATGGGGAGGGTTATGTTGATTACCTGTGGCCCAAGCCGACAGCCGATGGCTTGACCAGTGAACAGCCGAAGCTGTCCTACGTCAGGCTCCACCCCCAACTGGACTGGATTATCGGCACCGGTGTATACATTGATGCAATAGACGCAATCGTGGCCCGTAAAGCTGAGACGGGACGGAATGAGATACGATACCTTCTGGGTAATATCGGTATGGCCATAGCCGTAGTCTTTGTGATTCTGGCGGGCGCTATCAGTCTTTTCTGCATACGGTACATTGTGAATCCACTGCAGAGAATTTCATCCATCGCCGGCGCTGTGGCCACAGGCGACCTTGACCAGAAAGTCGATATTAAAGGCCATGACGAAATCGGCCAGCTGGGGGAGTCCATGTCCAAGATGGTGAGGAAACTGCTGGACAACCGACTTGAGATCGACAAAAGGGTTTATGAAATGGAACAGGTTTTTATGCGTATCTCAGTAATATCAGAAGAAGTCGCTTCAGGGGCTTTCCAACTGGCAGGCGCAAGCCATTCCCTTTCCCAGGGTGCAAACGAACAGGCTGCCTCCCTGGAGGAGATATCCAGTTCCATGGTCGAGATCAACGAACAGACCAGGATAAATGCAGAAAATGCCGGCCAGGCTAACAGTTTGTCGCAAATAGCCAATGATGCCGCGGCAAAGGGCAACTCCCGCATGTCTGAAATGGTAGAGGCCATGAATGAGATCGATGCGGCAGGTCAGGATATTCATAAAATAATTAAAGTGATTGATGAAATTGCCTTTCAGACAAACCTTCTTGCCTTGAATGCAGCGGTTGAAGCTGCTCGGGCAGGCAAGTATGGTAGGGGTTTTGCCGTGGTTGCTGAGGAAGTAAGAAACCTGGCAGCCCGCAGTGCCAGGGCTGCCAAAGAGACAACCCAGTTGATCCAGGGCACTGTGGAAAAAACCAGGAAAGGTAACGACATAGCACAACAGTCCGCTGAGTCCCTTAATGAAATAGTGGAAAATGTTTCCAGGGTATACGGCCTCGTCGCTGAAATCGCTATTGCCTCTAACGAGCAGGCCCAGAGCATCTCCCAGATAAATTCAGGCCTGGAGCAGGTGGATAAGGTAACGCAGCTCAATACAGCCAATGCCGAGGAAACTGCTGCAGCATCTGAAGAACTCTCTTCCCAGTCCAATGAACTTATGAAGGTATTCAGGCAGATCGACACCCTGGAGAAGCTTACACTGTCGAAGAAAACAGCTGAACTGGAGCACCCTGAAAGACTTCAACTGCAGTAAACATAGTTTAATTCATGCCCTGGTTGTTGGGGGTAGTTCGTGATTGGGCAGCTGCTTATCAAAATAAAATCTTTTACGAAAGCACTTCGTCCGGTTATCCTGTCTCACCATGCCTGAAACCGGAAAACCAAACTACCTTAATACCCGACTTCCTTTATGGGGTGTGCACTGTCTGATGCTCCTGGCATCAATCATTGTATCGAGTTCATTTACCGTAGGCGAGGCCATAACCCACGGCCTGGAACCTTCTGTTCTGCTCCTGGTGCGTTATGTGGTGGCTGTTGTCTGCCTGGCTCCCATTGTTGTTAGTAATCACGGTTTCTCCCTGCCGCCGGTCGCTCGGCTTGGCGGCTATTCTCTGATCAGTGCCAGTACCGTTGGTTTTTTCTGGTGCATGTTTGAAGCGCTGCGCTACACAAATGCCTTGAATACCAGCGTCATCTTTACCCTGGTACCGGGGATCTCCGGGATTTACAGCGCAATTTTTCTGAAAGAGCGCTTGGGCCGCGGTCGTCTATGGGCCCTGTTTTTCGGCATGCTGGGCGCCCTCTGGGTCATTTTCAGGGGCGATATCAAACGGCTGCTCGGTCTTGAAGTCAATTACGGCGATCTTCTCTTTCTGGCCGGCTGCTTCATGATGGCCGCCTATACCCCCCTGGTGAAACGCATGCATCAGCAGGAATCCATGGTGCTTATGACCTTCTGGGTCCTGGTTACCGGAACCTTCTGGCTGCTGCTGCTCTCCTTTTCCAGCCTGGGTGCGGTTGACTGGCAGGGAGTTGAAACAAAAGTCTGGGTCGGCATTGTCTACCTGGCGGTTTTTTCAACCATCATCACCTTTTACCTGACCCATATCTCTACTCTCTACCTGGGACCCACCCGGGTTATGGCTTACAGCTATTTTTACCCGGCCTTTGTTCTTATCATCAACTGGGGCCTTGGCAAAGGACTGCCCCCTGCAGTAATCCTGCCAGGGGTGGCGATAGTTACCCTGGCCACCGTAGTTTTGCAGCAGGAATCAGGGAGAGTGAAGAGTAAGATGTGAGGAGTTAAATAGACACAGCCCATGCAGACTACCGTTAAAACCCTGCAGCGGTGACAAATCAGTTGTTGCCCGGAACGGGTAATAAACTGTAAGGTTTCTATGTTTTATCCGGGTCCGTCTGCGGTTAAATATTATTTAGTCTTAAGCCTTTAAACTGCTGTTCTGCTCAAACATACAAGGAATTGTCTCCATGAAACCAAGAAACATGAAACTGCTTCATATTTTTTTTCCGGCTTTTTGGTTGTTTTTCCTGGTCTCCATATATCCAGCAGCGGCCGGTGACCAAACTGCAACGATCTCCATCCCGGAGGAAGTTCTGTTGCAGACCATTAGGGATGGACTTCCCATTCCCCTTGAGGCCCAAAGCCAGTATGTGCAGGGAGATGTAGTCGGCCAATCTCTGGAAAAACTGCAGGTGCTTGAAAAATCGCTCCTCCTCCAGGGTGTTGTCTCTGCTCGGAACTTTACGCTGAATACCACAATAGCAGGCAAGGAGGTCTCAATGAATCTCGGCAGTGTGCAGCTGCCCGTGACCTGCGAACTTTTCCTTCGCTTTGATAATAATAAAAAGATTCTTTTCGTCATTCCCCGTTTTCCAAAGCCCACGTCAATGTATACCACTGATCCGGCGGATGCCCTGCTGCTGTTGCTTTCATCCCTGGGTGAAAAAGAATATCCAGTAAAGTTGGATTCAATTCAGCCCGTTTTAGCCAAAGTAGGGATGCGGACTCTTGCCATCACGTTGGAACCGGTTGATATCCTGACACAGAAGGGCGTGCTGCTGATAAAAATGAGACCAAAGGTATCAAAGGGGTTTTGAGCCTAATGGTAGATCAGGAGAAAGCTAATGTTAAAACATTACGATGCGGGGTATATGCGGCCTGTATGAATTACTACGTAGCCGTTTGATGTGGAAATCACAGTGGCAGAGTACAGGCAGTGCAGCAGGAAATCTGGGAACTGTCGGCCAAGGTTTGCGCTTTCAGCAGTAGCGGAGTAGAGAACAAAGACAAGAGGATTCAAATTAAAAAAAAAGCAGCAGCCTGCTTATTCCGCGAAGGTGGGGGAATTGTGATTGCTAGAAGTGCAGCAGCTGCAAAAGAAGTATCACTGTATACGGTGTAATTCATGACGGAAGAAATGAGTGCAAGGGAAATAATGGAAGAATTCGCCGACAGGACCGGTCTGTCGTCGCAAGATGCTGCAGCGGCCCGGCGCTACCTGTGGACCGATGCCTTTGCAGTCTGCAATTACCTGGGGCTATATGAGATGAGCGGCAGTGAGGAGCACCTGCACCTCGCCCTTGCCCTTGTGGACCAGGTACATGAAATCCTCGGACGCTACCGGGATGATGATTCTCGCAGCGGCTGGATCAGCGGGCTTACTGACCCGGAAGGCAGGCTGCATCCAACTGCGGGCGGGCTGCGGATCGGCAAGAAATTACCGGAACGGCAGGAGGGGGAGCCCCTTGATGCAGGGCTTGAATGGGAGTGCGACGGTCAATACTACCATTATCTGACAAAGTGGATGCATGCCCTCTGCAGCGTCGGCAGGGCCATCGATAATCCGCTCTATTCCTCTTGGGCGGCAGAGCTTGCCGGCCGGGCTCATAAGGCTTTTTGTTATAATGCTCCGGACAATGAGAAGCGTATGTACTGGAAGATGAGCGTTGATCTGACCAGGCCCCAGGTAGCTACCATGGGACATCATGACCCTCTGGACGGCCTGCTCACATGCCTCGAAATCCAACAGCAAATATCCGGGCAAACACAAAAGAATTCCCTGGATCTTGCCCATGCAATCAATGACCTTGCCGAAATGTGTCGGGAGGTAAACTGGACAACTCCCGATCCCTTGGGACTGGGTGGCTTACTTTCAGATGCCTGGCGCCTTGTGAAGCTGCAAAGCGCAAACGGAGAAATACCGCTGCCGGGGCTGCTGGATGATATGCTGGATGCAGCCGTGGTCGGTCTCTCAATATGCACAAGAGAGAACTCCATGCACCTGCCGGCAGCCAACCGCCTTGCTTTCCGGGAGTTGGGTTTATCAGTCGGACTGCAGGCAATTGTCAGGATAGAGTCCCTGCAAGCCATGCGTCCGGATCTTTTCAGAAAGGCTTCACGCCTGACTTCACTGCTCGAGGCTTTACACCAGTATCTGCCGCTTCGTGAGCAGATCGAGCAATTCTGGCTTGCGTCCGGGAACCGGGAAGTACCCAGTTGGACAGACCACGGTGACATAAACATGGTGATGCTGGCCACAAGCCTGGCGCCGGACGGTTTTCTGGATGTATAGTTTTTATAAACTATACAGTGGGGTGCGGCATGGCAGATTTTGGGAGCTGAAGAGCCAAGGGCACGGGCAATGGCGCTGCAAACTTTTTGACGTAAATATATTGCCCTATCATACAGGATTAATTGTTTTTTTCCTAGTCCCCTAGTCCCCTAGTCCCCTAGTCCCCTAGTCCCCTGGTCCCCTGGTCCCCTGGTCCCCTGGTCCCCTGGTCCCCTGGTCCCCTGGAAACCTCGACCCCTTGAACCCTTAAACATCACACCATCGGCGGACTGTGGTGCACAAAGAGGCGCAGGGGTTCGGTGCCGGTATTGCGGGTCCCGTGCTCACCCTGGGCCGGGATAAAGAGATAATCCCCGGGTTCGATGGGCTGCCAGGTGCCGTTGACATAGGTCTCGCCGCGACCCTGGACTACAAAGACCGAATCTGCCTGCTCTTCGTGCTTATGGATGGGGGTTTCAGAACCGGGCGCAATCTCAATCAGGCAGACACAGGACGTACTGGATTCCTCGCTGGTGATAAACATCGCGGCCTTGACATTGTCGAAAGTGGGGTGCTTGGTGAAAATCATCTCCCGCTGGGGATAAAATTGTGTCTCCATGGCTCACTCCTTATTGCTGAATTTTGCCGTAAGCAGCCTGTCGCACATTATGGGATGGAATTATACATAAAGTATACGCTGAAAAGTGGATTTTGCAAAGGAAATACCCTCTTGTCCCTTATAATAATCTAGCCAAACCTGCTCCTTTTTATACTGAGAGCCTGCCCGGTTCTTCAGGCCCGTACTTTAACGGCTGCACCCTGCACATTTTGCTTGTTGCCTTGTACCTTTTGCCTGATGCCCTGTATGATTCATTTTTGTTTGAACTTTCGTGCAAAAATTGCCCCACAAGCCGGCATTTTATTTCCGCCCCTGTTTCTTTGACCTCCAGCCTCACAATGTTTACAATAGTATTGGAAAGCAACAATAGGATTTGGAACGATGCCCAGTATATCAGCATGCAGACTGGATGTTTTAGTAGATGATGAAGAGAAACTGATCGGTTTCATTGCAGCATACCTGCAGATCTCCGAGTACGAGCTTTTCCGCATTGCCTATTTGAAGTGGTTCGACCGCCCAATTTTAGGACACAGACTGGATTACGTGTTTAAGGAATATCTTGCGAGCAGTAAAGCGCCATACTGGGTCAATGATTTTGCCAGAAAAGCCCATGGGAAATTTTTGGCCGGTGAACTGAATTATAAAGACTATGGGATAAAACGGCGAGTCTGCGACCGCAGGACAAAGATAAAAGGCTGGGTCATTACCATCCTCCTCTTTATACTGCTGGCAATATATAGCTATATGATCTCCCGATATCCTTCTTACTGATCAGAGTAACCGACAGCGCCGTCTGCTTTACTGCCGACGATAAGCACCATGGACCAGTTGGCAACAAACTGAACAGCTGGCCATAGGCAGGATGCTGGTGATTGGTAATTATGAAAGGCGGGCTTTACCCTTTTCCGCACTTGCCATTCTCAATAACCGGGAAGCCGGCCAGGTTGAAACTTGCCCCGCACCCACAGGTTGTTTCAGCATTGGTATTGGAGAATTGCAGGCCGCCTCCGATCAGATCATCAGAGTAATCTATGGTCAGGCCGTCCATATATTGACTGCTCCCTGGGTCCGAAACTATCCGGATATCATCTTTCTGCAGGATGACACTCTCGCCTTCCTTCATCGTCCGGTCGATATCGGCACTATAGGTCATACCGGCACAACCGCCTTCCGTAACAGCAACCCGTAGAAATTGATCCGCTTCCAGCTTGTTTTTGAGCATCTCCCAGGCTTTTTCTAAAATTATAATGTTCATGGTCTGCACCTTTTTACTTAAGAGTTATTCTGTATATTGTATAGTAATATATATCGTCAGGGAAGGGGGGAATGTCAAGTGCGGATACTTTTGCAAAATGACGTCCCCCGGCAGATTGTTGAATTACACCGTACACGGCGCCAAAATAAATGTTGCCCGGATCGGGCAACAACTGGTCTTTAGGTGTTTATTTTTCTATGCCAACACGCCATCACTCCATTATCATCGGATTCCAATGATCTATTTACATGAGGAACAGCATGAGCATGAGCCCGGCGAAAAACCAGAGTCCTGCCACGGCAACCATGCCAAGCAGGAAGGATATGATAAATTCAGGGGCTGTCCAGTGGAAATCAGTGTTCTTATCATATGTTATATTTGTCATGGTATTCACCTCATAGGCTTAGTTTAAGCAACATGCAGGGTAGGCAAAAAGAATTAAACCTGCCCCTATCTCTCTGATGCAAACAATAATCATTATCATTAAAGCATGCTATGAAGTCAGCAGAGCGGAAGTATATTGAATATGTCAGCGAAAGTTATGCGCAAATGTTTTATTGGGGAGGCTGGTTGATCTGATTATCTTACAACATTCACCCTGGCCGGGCTCCGCTGTACTGTGCGATGGTATGCCACCGCAGGTTCGCCAAAGGCCATGGCATAGCCCAGCAGATGATCAGCAGGAATTCCCAGTCTTGCGCTGAGTCCGGGGCAGACTCCAAGGACCATCATGACCATGCCGTCCCAGACCGTTCCAACTCCGCGGGCATGGGCCATGAGCTGGAAGGTGGTCAGGGCGATGAGGGTGTCCTGGGCCGGGCAGGGTGCGTCCTGCGGCGCGCTTGTAATAAGCAGATGCGGTGCACCTCTGAAAATGAGATCCTTGCCTGCGTCCCGCCAGCCATCAACCGCCGCACCGAGGTACTGCCCGGCAATGCCCTCGGGCAGTTTTCCATTATTCTGTAACTGCGTCAGCTGTGCCAGAACTTCCTGGCGCAGCCCTTTCATGACAGCACCTTCCCGGACAACAGTGAACAGCACAGACTGGGAGTTAACGCCGGTCGGGGCATGATTGGCAATATCCAGAAGTTCGTCGATCAGCGCCGGGTCCAGGTCCTTGTCGCTGTAACGGCGCACCGATCTGCGGCCCTTGATCAGCGTTTCCATACTGGCTGCATCCGGCATATTCCCTTCAAGTCCGGTGCTTGCATCCGGGTTCCTGCCAAGAATTGAAACCGCGCCTTCCGGGCAGACAGCAAGGCAATGCTGACAGCGGTAGCATCCATCCTCATTGGTGATTGTCGGATAGTCTTCCATGCTGATAACGCCGGCCGGACAATCTTCTGCGCATTCGCCGCACTGGATGCAGCGCTCCTCATCTATGAGAAACTGAATCATGGTCGGGCCTCCCTGTTTTTCGTGAATTTGATTACAGTTCAGCCATTAATACAATATTTCAAAAAAAGAGCAAAGGGGTTGAAGTGTATATGTCAAACATATCGGCAGCCCGGCTACGTGAAGATTCAGACAAAGAGTGCAGTCAGCGATCAGTTTTAAGTTGCAAGTTACGGATTACAAGTACCCCACGAGGGGGCATAAATGCCTAAAGTAAAAAGGGTTTTTCCCTTGACCCCTTGACCCCTTTTATTTTTTCCCATGGGTCCTTCTTAACTTAAAGCACTCTAAACTTTTGTCTTTACAAAAAAATGACGACAATCGACAGGCACTTTAGGCACTATCTCCTTCTCCCTTGACTCTCTGCCCCCTTCATACTTTAGCTCACTTTAGGCATTTATGCCCCCTCGCGGGGTACTTGTAACATTAGCTCACTCCAGTCATATATCCCATGCTCCTGATAATTATACTTGCAATAAGCAGGAAGTAGTGTAATATGCGCTGCTGCACATAATAAAATGAATGTGTGCACTAAGTGCCTGGCGAATTCTTCATACGTCGTTCTTCCTTCCGAGACTTTTTCATCCCGTTAGAATAGAAGCCGTTATTTTTTTCTGCTGATCACTTACAACTGGACAGCAGAGATCCTCCTGCGCAGACCGTTGTGCCGGCGACATGGCTTTTCTCTATTTATCCAAGAAAAAAATTACATAACCAGTGGCGGAAAGGTTAAATGCCGTTTCGCAGGTAGTGCCTATTTATAATGGGCACAGATGAGCTACGGCTCTGCCACATAAATACATACAGAGAGATAAAATGAGTTTTACACAATTTGATTTTAATCCGAAGATTGCTGCAGGCATTCGGGCCTGCAATTATGAAACACCAACCCCGATCCAGGAAAAGGCGATTCCCGCAATCCTGGATGGCCGTGATATCCTGGGCCTGGCCCAGACCGGCACCGGTAAGACCGCGGCCTTTGTCCTCCCAATTTTGCAGCGTATGCTTAAAGGCCCGCGCGGTAAAATCCGGACCCTCATCGTCGCCCCGACCCGCGAACTGGCAGAGCAGATCAACAGCGATATCACCAAGATGGCCCGCCAGACCGGGCTGCGCAGTGTCGCGATATACGGCGGGGTCGGCAAGCTGCCCCAGATCAAAAAGATCCGTTCCGGCGTTGAGATCGTTGTCGCCTGTCCCGGCCGTCTGCTTGACCATTTGCGTGACAAGACATTTAACCTGGCCAAGGTGGAGCATCTGGTCCTTGATGAAGCGGACCATATGTTCGATATGGGTTTTTTGCCGGACATTAAGCGTATTTTAAATTTTCTGCCCGGCGAGAGGCAGACGCTGCTTTTTTCCGCTACCATGCCCGAGGAAATTCGCCACCTGGCTGAAGAGGTTCTCAACAACCCGGTGAGGGTGCAGATCGCCCATAGCCGTCCAACCGCCACCGTGTCCCAGGTGCTTTTTTCGGTGGAGCAGAACCGAAAGATGACCCTGCTGAAAGACATTATGGCCAAGACCGATATGGCAGCCACCCTTATATTTACCCGCACCAAGTACCGGGCCGAGAGCCTGGCCCGCCAGCTGCATAAGGCCGGTTATGCCGCCACCTCTTTGCAGGGCAACCTTTCGCAGTTAAAACGCCAGAAAGCCTTAAACGGTTTTAAGTGCGGCCAGTTCAAGGTCCTGGTGGCCACCGATATCGCAGCGCGCGGTATTGACGTGTCCGGCATTTCCCATGTGATCAATTATGATGTGCCTGCCACGGTGGATGCGTACACCCACAGGGTAGGGCGCACCGGGCGGGCATCCCGCACCGGCGAGGCCTTTACTTTTGCCAGCCGTGAAGACAGGAAGATAATCAATCAGATAGAAAGGTCCCTGGGCAAGAAAATAAATCGGAATAACGACCACGACCCTACTGTGGATAGTGCGGCCAGTTCGCTTCCCGCAGAGCAGCCAGGAAAAAAAATGTGGAATAAGGCGAAGAAAACCCTTCGTCCAGCCGGGCGGAAAAATGGACGCCCTGCCGGCAGAGGTGCAGCATCTGCAGGTGCTGGAAAGCAGGCACAGCCTCCTGCAAGGCATCACAAGGCAGACAGCAGGCAGAAGGGTAAGAGACGTGCAGCCATGATGACCGACACTTCCGGCAACCTGTTTCTGAATCCATAAAATTATGGTATCGTTATTTGATTATTATCATCAATGTAGTATGCGACATTCAGGAAATAGCGCCGGAAAAGACTATATCGGGTCTCCATTGGTGATTATTTCTGAAAGACGATGTCAATCTAGATGAGAAACAGAGTGTACTTTGTTGGCGGCCTTGAATACATGCCAGGTATGACATGTATTATAAAAGGTATAATAGTTTTTCTGAAACGGTCTTGAAAAATTCGTCTACAGAAAATCAGTGCACCTAACCCTGGAGAAAATGTATGAATATTTATGTAGGACAGTTGCCCTATACCATGACTGAAGATGAAGTCAGGGAGATGTTTTCAGAATATGGTGAAATTGCCAGTCTGAACCTCATTATGGACAAGTACTCCGGTCAGTCAAAGGGATTCGGCTTTATTGACATGCCGAATAACTCAGAGGCGGACAAGGCGATAAAGGCCCTCAACAAGAGTATGCTTAAGGGGCGTGAAATAAAAGTCAATCAGGCGGAAGAGCGGAGAAAAAAAAGTAAGTTTCGCAGGAGAAGCTATTAACCGTTCCAGGCGGTAAAGATTAAATTATTAAAGAATTTAAATTTTACAGATATGACCCTGGTTGTTTTCCCAGAGTCTTTTATGCCGAACGCGAACCAATAATTTAAGGATAGAGTCTTGGCTAGAACAAACTATTCATTTGAAAAGCGCCAGAAAGAATTGGCAAAGAAAAAGAAGAAAGAAGAAAAAAAGCTGCGCAAGCTGGAGAAAAAGAATATTGCTGCCGGAGAAAATGAGGACCTTCCTCAGCAGGAAGATTAGTGCCTGAGAAATTATTTTCTTGTTTTTTTGCAAGGAAGCAATTTCATCAAGACACCATACCCCTCAGGTAAGTACCCTTTCAGGGCACTCTTTTCAGTACCCCCTCGAGGGGTATAAACACCCTTTCAGGGGGCACTGTAATGAGTCTCCGTATGGGGTAAACACTTAGATTTATGTAACAGCTTTAAACTCTTTCTTTAAACCCTGAGATTATATGCCACGGGGCGTGTCCCTGTGGCATTTTATTTGATCAGTGGAACCCGGTCCTCCGGAGTCTCTTTTCAGTCCCTTACCTGGGTCAGGTCAGAGTAAGTTGGCTCTGCCGTGACCAGGGACAGTAATGAAACATGAAATTTGAATTTCGAATTTATAATTAAATCAACAATATGATTTATTTTTTAACATTAGGGTTTAACAATTAGAAATTGTTTCAGCTTTCGAATTCAGAGTTTCGAATAATAAAACCCTATTGCAGCAAAATAGCCTCCAAAGGGACAAACCAAAGCCGGGTCCTTAAGGCCCGGATTCTTTATTATGAGGAAACTACAATGATAACCGCATCAAATATTGCTCTCTCCTATGGCAAGAGAGTCATCTTTCAGGACGTCAACATCAAGTTTACTCCTGGCAACTGCTACGGCCTTATCGGGGCCAACGGCGCCGGCAAATCCACCTTTCTGAAGATACTGGCAGGTCAGCTTGAGGCTGATCGGGGCGAGGTCAGCAAGGGAAAGAGAGAGCGCATAGCTGTGCTCAACCAGGACCAGTTCGCCTTTGACGAGTACACTGTATTTGATACTGTGGTCATGGGTCACAAGAAGCTCTACAAGGTGATGGCCGAGCGTGAGGCCCTCTATGCCAAGGCTGATTTTACCGAGGAAGACGGCATCCGCTCCGGGGAACTGGAGGTTACGTTCGGTGAATTGAACGGCTATGAGGCAGAGGCAGAAGCCGCGGTACTGTTAAACGGTCTCGGCATCCCGGAAGAGATGCGGCAGAAAAGAATGAAGGAGCTTGACGGCAGTGATAAGGTGCGGGTGCTGCTGGCCCAGGCCCTGTTCGGCAACCCGGATATCCTGCTTCTGGACGAGCCCACCAACCAACTGGACCTGGAGACCATTAAATGGTTGGAGGCTTTTCTTTTTCGTTTCCAGAATACAGTGATAATCGTCTCCCATGATCGTCATTTCCTGAATCAGGTCTGCACCCATGTGGCGGATATAGATTACGGTAAAATCCAGGTCTATGTCGGCAACTATGACTTCTGGTACCAGGCCAGCCAGCTCCGTTTCCACCAGAAGGAGACCGAGAGCAAGAAGGCCAAGGCCAAGGCGGAGGAACTCAAGGAATTTATCCGGCGTTTCAGTTCCAACGCTTCCAAGGCCAAGCAGGCGACCTCACGGAAGAAGCTGCTGGATAAGCTCACCCTCGAGGACATGCCGATTTCCTCCCGAAAATATCCCTACATCGTCTTCAAACCGGAACGGCCCTGTGGTGACATCATTCTGGAGATAGACCGTCTGAGCAAAAAGATCGACGGGGTTTCCATGTTTGAGGATCTCTCCCTCACTGTTAACAGGGGTGACAAGATCGCCTTTGTAGGGGCTAACAGTCTGGCCAAAACAACCCTGTTCCAGATCCTGGCCGGGGAGCTGGAGCCGGACAGTGGAAGTTTCCGCTGGGGGGTTACCATCAAAAATGCCTATTTCCCCAAAGAAAACAATTCGTATTTCAATAATGGGAATCTTGATCTTATCAGCTGGCTGCGCCAATATGCTCCTCCCAATGAGCATGAGAGTTTTGTCCGGGGATTCCTGGGCAAGATGCTTTTTGTCGGAGAAGAGGCAATGAAAAAGACATCTGTTCTTTCCGGGGGTGAAAGGGTGCGCTGCATGCTTTCCAGAATGATGCTCTCGGGCGCCAACGCCCTCATTCTCGATGAGCCCACCAATCATCTCGACCTAGAGTCAATCACCTCCTTGAATAACGGCCTGATCGATTTTCCCGAGGTGGTACTCTTTGCCTCCCATGATCACCAGATAGTATCCACCGTGGCAAACAGGATTGTCGAAATCACGACCGATGGTATCATCGATGTGATGATGAACTATGATGAATACCTGGCAATGAAGGAAGCGAGTCTGTCCGAGGATAATGAATATATGGAAATGAAAGCTGCGTAGTACATATTAATTTTAGGAGAAAGGACTTTGGCACGAAAACAGTCCCGACCGAAGCGCGAACATTACAAAGAACGACCTTTCAAATATGGGGCTCCGCTGAAGGATAAGGGGCAGCGGCAGGCAAAAAGCTTGCGATCCCAGAAAGATAGGCCAGCGAACAGTGGCATACCTGAAGCCGAGACCTTTGCCGCTCTGTTACGGCCGCTGGTTGCCGAGCCGGTTAGGCCGCAGCCCCAAGTCACTCTGCAGAGTTCTCCTCTGGCCCATCTTGACTACCCGGAAGAACTCAGGATTAAGAATCAGGCCCTGGCCAGTTTCTGGCAGAAAAACCGTTTGCCGGGGAAACCCGAATCAATCATTGCCTCTCCCAGGCCACGTCACTACCGGACCACATCCAAACGCAAAACAGTTCTTAAAGGCAACACCCTCTACCTCCTGTTTAACGACCGGGCGCTCCGCTCCCAGAAAAAATTATTTGTGGAATCTCCTCTGGAGACCGCGGAACATGCAAAGATCTTTGCATTTCTGCAGCAGAAGATCAGCGAACCACCCTTCAAATTAGTGGCCGGTCATTTAAACTATCTGATCATCCGCGGCAGCTATACGGAGCGGGCGGTGATCTTCAATGTCGACACCCTGAATGGTCCTCTGGTCCGCAAGCTGAAGCTCCTGGCCGGCCATCTCCAGAAGCTCCCCGACCCTGTGATTTCCGCTTATATCTATCCGGATCCAAGTTGTTCGGATTACTATCTTGAGGAGGGGCAGCCCACGGATATCCTGCAGTTCAAAAAACTCTTCGGTAAAGCAGACCTTACTGTCAGCCATCACGGCTGCCGCTTTTCTTATCATCCCACCTCGTTTTCCCAGGTCAATGAGTCCATGGTGCCGGTAATGCTCGAAATGGCCCGGGAATTGCTCCAGCCGAATACATTTGAATCGCTGCTGGACCTTTACTGCGGCTACGGCCTCTTCAGCCACTTTTTGGCCCCTGGCTACGAACAGGTGCTGGGAGTCGATGCGGAAGGCCCTTCTATCCGTTCTGCCATCTTCAATAAAAAGTATAAT
The DNA here is from genome assembly GCA_947259115.1 of uncultured Desulfobulbaceae bacterium. Classification (GTDB taxonomy): domain Bacteria; phylum Desulfobacterota; class Desulfobulbia; order Desulfobulbales; family BM004; genus BM004. The sequence continues at coordinate 24,484 of CAMYKS010000022.1, forward strand.
CCTGCTTCCAGGAATACACGATTTCTGGCCCGCCGCATCACATCCAGAAGCGTTGAAAAAATTCCGCTTCCCGATGATCACGGCGCGGAGACAATTCTGCTTGATCCGCCCAGGCATGGGCCCCAGGAGGGTGTTATCAAGGCATTGAGCCGGCGCCAAGCGCGAAAAGTTCTCCATGTTCACTGCGGTGTAGATCAGATTCCGGACTCTCTCAGGCAGTGGAAGTTGAATGGTTACAAAGTAAAGCAAATTATACCGCTTGATATGTTTCCCGGTTCAACAGGCCTGGAGGTTTTAATCCTGCTCGGTCAGAGTGCTGATTAAATGTGGAATGTGAGTTCCATGCAAAGAGATTTTTAATCAGCGGACAATCATATATTTTAATATATCTATTTCCTGGCAATTCGGGATTATATTATTAATATTAAAGACAAATTTTACTCCTGCTCCAGGCATATTCTGCTAAGTTTTCAACTCAATCATTACACACCTCTACGCTGCCCTGTCCAAAAAATATCTTGCGGTAATAAAAGCTGGAGCCAATCAGTTCAGCCTCAGTGGTGAAATGGATCGGTAATTAATGTTGACAGCAAACAATGCCGTTGCTATTCTTTTATGAGTAAAAACTTACATTTCCAGAGATGTCTTGGTGTTTTTTTTAAGAGTTTTGGACGAACGTCAATCTCTTTTTTGACATCAGCGTATTTATGATGAATTTCTTTCATTGATTTATGGCATCACAAAATGATTTTGGAGTTTCTTGAGATTATTTATTTTTTATCCTGCTCTGTTGAAAGCCCCTTCTGGTGTAGGGTTTTCAATATGATATTCATCAATTGTCCCGGTTTCAACGTAGTCGACACAGTGGGCTGCGACGTATAAACAAGCTAAGGCGAAGGAGGTAAAGATGAATGGAAAAAGTGGGTTAAAGTTGTTGGCCGTCATGCTGCTGGCTTTACCCCTGGCCGCCTGCAGCGTCAAAAAATCCCGGATGGATACCACCACGGAGATGGATTCCAAGCAGGCAGAAAATCAGGCGGTGGCCTCTCCCCAGCAAGATGAAATCCGTCTGCAGAAAATGAGACTGACAGGCCAGGAGCAGGAGGAGCTCATGGCGGGTAGATTAAACAATATAGTGGCCGATGATGATGTGTTTCCGCCTGATGCCAGGCCGGGAGAATGCTATGCCAGAATATTTGTACCGCATAAGATGCAGACAGTGACTGAACAGGTACTTGTGCAGGAAGCCTCTGAAAAAATCGAAATTATCCCGGCAAAATATGAAACCGTAACGGAAAGGGTCATTCTCGAGGAGGTTTCGCAAAGGCTTGAGACCATTCCAGCCGAGTACTCCATGGTTGAGGATGAAATTATGGTTGAGCCGGCTAAGACGGAAATCATTGATGTGCCGGCGACCTATGAGACGGTAACTGAAAAAATTCTCATAAAACCAGCCCATGTCGCGTGGAAAAAGGGGACCGGACCAATTCAGAGAATTGATCAGGCCACCGGAGAGATCATGTGCCTGGTCGAAATTCCGGCCGAATACAAAACCGTCAGTAAACGGGTGCTTAAAACCCCGGCTACAACTAAAACTGTCGAGGCCCCCCCCGAATACATAACCATCAAACGGCGGGTGATGACCAAAGCACCCACCACAAAGGTGGTTGAAATTCCGGCAAAATATAGAACTGTAGAGGTAATAAAACTTGTAACACCGGCCAGGGATAAACGCATAAAGATTCCAGCTGAATATAAGACTGTTACCAAACAGCAGGTCCTTGAACCGGGACATATGGAATGGCGGCCAATTCTCTGTGAGACCAATATGACGAGTTCACGGATATCAGACATCCAAGCCGCTCTGGAAAAGAAAGGCTTTGACCCAGGTCCCATTGACGGTGTAATAGGTATCAGTACCATGGCGGCGGTCAATGAATTTCAGAAAAAAAACGGGCTGCTGGTAAGCGAATATTTGACTCTCAGCACCCTTGAAGCTCTGGGGATCGACCCCGGTAAATAACGATTCTGTTGCTCTCAAATAGAATATAAATGGGTTGACCGGGAGTGTCCTGAGTCAACCCATTTATATTCTACTCTCTCAGTTGCCTCTCTATGGCAACACAGTAGGAGAGGCGATTTCCCGGCCTCAAAAATTAATATTGACCGAGCATTAGAGGATATCTGTTTTCAGCCAAGGGTAATAAATTTAATCCGAGCTGGTGTCCCTGATCAAGTATCTTGTCGCGGGACAGGCCGATTGAGGACTCCATCATCGTCACTAATTCAGCACCTGCAAGTGGTTCTTCCTGTTCCTGGATCTTGATAAGAATGTGAGTGATTCCGATTATCCTGGACCATCGAACCAAGACCAGCATGGCAGCGCCATACAAATCAGATTCCAGAGTGGGACTGTTGGAGTTTTCCTGGGCCCATTGAAATATCTCATCCCGGATCCTTGGATTGTCAAGAACAGTATTAATATGGCGCCTGGCAAGAAAATTTTCCCAAAGGGCTGGAATTTCAAAGCGCGAAAATTTTTTTGCCAGTAATTCACAGACGCCCTCAATAAACCAGCGGGTATGGTATGAAGGCTTACTGTCAATATCATGCTGCAGGTTCGAAATGGAGTTCAGCATATCATGGCCCAACTCATGGGGCAGGGTATCATATAGGAGCTCATGAATCGTTTCAGGGGCAGAGGGACCATGGAGAGGATCATTTTTCTGCACAAGAACAAGGCGGACCTCACCCCAGTCCGCCTCATTCTCCGCAAAACTCATCTGAAAACTGTAGTATTCAGGCACAGCGGGAAATTCTATGATATAGAGCAGAATGTTTTCATTCAGTGTCCTGCCGGATTCTTTTTCCACAAACCGGTAGCAACGGCGGACTGTCTCGGCAAATTTGTCCAGGCCCCTGGTTTCAGCATCATGGATATTTGTCTCAATGACCAGTTTTTGTGCTTGCCCCAATGCAAAAGTATGGGTTCTCATGCCCTCCAGGCTGGCTGGATTGATTGCAACTGTCGGATATTGAGCGCCGCTTTCGTCGAAACCTGTAATTTCCTGGGAAAAAGTAACATAGGGAGAAACGTTTGCCGAAACGCTCAATGTGAATGCAAATAATAGAAGAATGCAGAATGGAAATGTAACTGAATATTTCATGAATAATTTCCTCCATAGTCTGTGAAGAGGAATGAAAATAAATATTACTACAGGCGAACTGACAAAAAATTGTCAATTCGCACTTCTAAATGCTATCGATCAATATCCTCGTAAATTGGTTTCATAATTGAATTTGTTTTCTAACTTCCTGTTTTTATTTAATAAAAAATATTATTAGTGCGTGTTTCACCTTTATTGTTGGTTTATCGTCATATAGTATCCTGCAAGAGCTGTGCCCGATTGCTGCAAGTTCCAATCTGGTACCCAAGTTCGACAGTAAAATTTTAAAATAAAGATAAGAGGACATCTATTCGGCTCCGGCTGCTGGCATCCGGTGCGGCAGGCATGGAGATCTGGATAGTACTTGAAGCAGGGGTAGGTTATATGAGGGGGGCTGCAGGGAATAAAAACTCATACAGGAAAGATCAATTCATTACAGCCTGGGCCATGACTTACAAGCAATGCTCGTAATTCGTGCAAGGTCTATGGGGCGGTCGGAGGGTTTGTCTTTTTTTGTATCCCATATTGCCTTGCAAAGTTACTGAAAACAGGCGCTGTTCTGTAAGCAGCATAGTGATACCGGAAAGCGATTTTTTTATCCTACCCGTCCAGTGCCTCTCTTATTTTCTGGGCAAGGATTGCGGGAATTAAAGGCTTTTGGATGAAATTTCCGTCAGGTACCACAAGATTTCCCATGGCCGAAGTGTCCAAGTACCCGGACATGAAAAGTGTCTTTATATGTGGGGTCTTTTCCAGGATACGTGTTGCCAAATCGGGCCCTTTTGTCTCCGGCAGAACTATATCTGTGAGTAATAGGTCAATTCCGTCAGGATGACTAGCGACAATCCGCATTGCTTCATCTGCGCTTATTGCCAGGTGTATCTTGTATCCCAGCTGAGCCAGGATAGCGTTTATGACTTGCAGGATGGACGGATCATCATCAACAACAAGTATCGCTTCAGTTCCCCCAGGCATTTCCGCGAATTCTTTAGCAATGACTTTTTCTGCCTTTTCTTCCCGCGCAGGGAAAAATATTTTAAAAGTTGTTCCCAGGCCGGGCTCACTGTAAACGTATATGTAACCATTATGCTGTTTGACTATGCCGTAAACAGTGGCAAGTCCCAAACCGGTGCCTTTACCGACCTGCTTTGTTGTGAAAAATGGTTCGAATATCTTGCGCTTCACATCAGGAGACATGCCCTCGCCGGTATCGGTAACGGCAAGCATGACAAATGGGCCGGGCTTTAAGCCCTCGTGCCTGGAGGTATAATCTTCATCCAGGTTCGTATCCTCAATATCTATTTTAAGCCGGCCTCCCTTGGGCATTGCGTCCCGGGCGTTGACGGCCAGATTCATCAGTATCTGTTCAATCTGGCCTGCATCGGCCAAAATGTTTTTTGTCTGCTTCGTAATAGGAAACTCACATCTGATGTCCTCGCCAAGCAAACGCTCCAGTAATTTGTTCATGTTGTTGACTATGCTGCCGGGGTTTACCATACGCATAGTAAGTTTCTGCTTGCGACTGAATGCCAGGAGCTGCCGTGTCAAATCAGCGGCCTTTTTCCCCGATTCAAATATTATTGAGAGATTTGCCCTGTTCGGATCTTTTTGAGGGAGTTTCCGAAGGATCAGTTCGCTGAAGCCCATGATAATTGTGAGGATATTATTGAAATCATGGGCAACACCTCCTGCCAGTCGGCCGATTGCTTCCATTTTCTGGACTTGCATTAACTGCTGCTGCAATTTTTGTTGTTCCTCTTCGAACAGGATTTTTTCAGAAATATCTCTAGTGATATGAACAAAACCATTGATGGTTTTCTTGTCATCAAAGCGCGGAAACGACTGAACTTCTATGTGTATTTCTTTATCTGGGGTAAGGGTCTGTTCCAAAAAAAATGACTTGGCATCTTCCGGGTTGTAGCTGTCAAGGATATGCCGGCAACGCCCACGTAAATATTCGAGGAGTGATGGAGGAAACCTGTCGTGGGATGCTTTGTTTATTCTGACCTCGTTGCATTGACTGTCGTGAATTACTATGGAGTCATTTATTGAATCGAAGGATTCCTGCCAGTCCTCTTTAGCCTGCAGAAGTTTTGCCGTCATTCTTTCAAGGTGTACAATGTACGACAGACCGAATGCATAGGTGAGAGAAAGGAGAAGAGATACAGGGGCATACCAGATATTCTGCAGGGAAAACAAGATGAAAACTACGGCTGCTGTCAGAACAATACTTGAAACCCAAAGCATAAAAGCGGTTGTGGTGTTTACCGACGAAAATATAAATAAGCAGAGGAGTGATATTGCCAGGAGTATTATCCAGCGTGGGAATTCCGAGACTGTCTGTATCTCCTTTTCTTCAATGAGGCTGCCAAGAATATTTGCATGAATTTCGACCCCTGTAATGCCCCTTCTGTCTTTAAGGAAAGGGGTGGACCAGTTTTTTTCTACACCGGCGGCAGTTGTGCCTACCAGCACGGTTTTTCCTTTAAAAAAGGTTTGCGGCCATCTGCCGTCTAAGACGTCTGCAAGCGGAATCTGCAGGTAGGAGTTTCTGGGGCCGTAATAATATATTTTCATCATATCGCTCTGCAAAATACTCTCTGAATCGTATAGGTCCGGCTGATTTATTTTTTTACGGAAACCAGATTTTTCGGGCAGCATTTCATACAGTGATGCAGCCAAAGATGGGTACGTTTGGCCCTTGAAGGTGATGGTGTGAAACACTTCCCGTACTTTGCCGTCAATGTCCTGTTCGAGGTGAATATGACCTACTTTGGCTGCGGAAAATATCTGTGCCGGTTTTGAAATGTTCAGGCGGTGGTCAAGGTAAAGCGGCATAACTACCCGGCCATGTTTTTCGATGGCCTCGGCAAAAATATGATCATTTGGGGATGGCTCTGAAAAAATTATATCAAAGCCGACCGCGTCGGCCATGGAAACATGGCCAAGAAGAGAGGCGTAATAATCCCTTTTTATGGGCCATCTGCCCAATTGAGAAAGGCTTTTTTCGTCTATGGCAACAATGACAACCTGGCTGCATGGCGCCTCTTTGCCCCTGGCCCTGAAAGAGAGATCATAAAAAAAGTGGTCGGCACCATGGAAAATCCCCATAAACTCTGCGCAGAGAATCAACGTGAGACCCAGGATGATGCGCCATGTGTTCCGGTTCAGATATTGTTGTACTGGTTTCAAAAAATTCTCCTCCGGCAGCTGGAGCGTAACAGGGAAAGATCAGAGCACGAGAACAATGATGTAAATCAGTATGGCGCCAACGGGCACATACGGATACGGCGACTTGATGTCAAATGCCTGTGACGCTCCGAATGCTCCTTCATACCCCTCTGAATCGATGGCGCTTGTCCGCACAAAGTATGATCCGTATTTTTCAGGTTTATCAAAGGTTATTTGGGGGGTATCAACTTTTGTATCTAGAACCGTTTCTCTGAAATCCCCGTATCTGGACATTTGAAAATGATATCGTATACCCGGGCCAATATCCTGCCAGCGAATATGGATTTTATTCTCGTCAATCGCAGGTATATCAACAGAAGGTGAAGCGGGAGGAGGAATTATGGAAAAATTGCCGGTATCCGACCATTTTCCAGCAAACCCATCAGACGCAATGGAACGTATGCGAAAAAAATACTCTTTATAATCAAGTTTTCCGGTTTTGAAGGCCGTATAGGTCAGTTCGTTTTTGTCGTAAATTATCGTGCTGAAGTTCACGTCTTCGGCCAGTTGGAAATGATAGCGGGCACCATCACTTACCCGTAACCACCTGAAATTGATACTACGATCACGGAATTCTTCGCCCGGGGCAGGCTCCTGAATAAATGGGGGGAGGGGATTTGCCCTTAGTTGCAGGGCGTAAACTTCGGAAGAGCTCCCTTCAAGGCCTGATTCATCAATGGACCGGCTCTGCAGGTAATACTTCCCGTCTTCTAGGCCGGAGATCATAAATGTGCCGATGGGCTCTATAATTTTATCAATTACAGTACTTTTGCCTTTATCATCAGTTGAGAGGATTACGTGGTAATGGAGAGCGCCGTCAATTCTGTTGAATGAAACGGATGCCGGCAGGGATTTGTATAAGGGTTGAAGATCACGGGGTTGGGGGGGCATGAGCAACCTGCGGGGTGGCGCAGGTTTTTTCCCTTTTTTGACCAGGATTCCTTCTCCCTTGTTAACCTCTACTGAACTGCCAAGCGCTTCGACACCAACTTTTCCTGCAAGAACTTCGCTCCTGGTAGCTTCTTCCCGGTCTACGGTCACCCGGTATTCTGTCCCACGCGCTGCCGCAACCGCGGAAGGGGTGTGTATCCTGTAGCGGTTCTCGTGCCCCATGGTGCTCTTTATTTTCGATATAGCCCTGCCAACGTGGATAAAGAGATCGAAAAACCGGCTGATGCCACTCTTGCGGCGGGCTTTTGTAAGGCCTACTATTGAATTGGGGCGCAGGAAAAAAGAGTCACCGCTTGCAAAAGTAATTTCAACCGTACTGTTTTCAGCGGTCCGCAGACTTGCCCCTTCTTTTACAACATCATCCAGGTTAAGTGGTTCCCAGGTCCCATTTTCCGTGCGCAAGATGGCAACATCACCGTTTATAAAAGTAACTTTACCGTTTATGGGGAGGCCGCGCAGCAAGTACACGGGGATGATCAAGGTCTGGCCAGGGTAGATTTTGTCGGGGTTCTTCAGGTGGTTTTTTTGGGCAACTTCATGCCAGTTATGGGGGTCTTCCAGATATTTTTCGGAGATATGTGAGAGTGTGTCACCTTTCTTAATAGTGAGTTCGATAAACTCACCTGAAGCGTAAACAGTGGTGGCGACACTCAAAATTATAAGTGCAAGGAAGAAGAAAAGGTGTAATGGCTTTCTTCCGGAACACGATAAGGTTTCTCTGTAGAACTTTCCCATAGTGTCACCATGCATTGTTTTTTAGTAAGTCGGATAATTCATTGACTTAACTATAAGTATCACTGAGTTGTCAAGTGCCGCCTGTACTAAAAAAGGGAGGTAGTCATCATGGGAAGTGCTTATTACCTATAGTAGGTAAGGAGGTCATTAAGTATGGGGGTTTTAAGGAAGAAGCCGTTTGAAAGGACATTTGTTTAGGAACCCGACGTAATAAAATGTTATTTGACTTTTTATAGGTCTAAGCAAGGCAAAGATTAAAAGTGGAAATGTTGATTTCCAGTGGACCTACAAAATTCAATAACATTCAATAACAATCAATTAATAACTCAATTATTGGCAATAGGCTTTAGACACATATGAATGAATAGGGACAGGTGGGCTTATAATTGTAGTTTCTCTTTATGCTTTCCTGACAAAGCAGCCTTTGCCCGCAGGTCGCCTTGATCTGCTGCCAGCTGGAACCATTTTTTTGCCTGCTCAAAATTTTTACGGCAAAGATGATAAAAACCTAAGATAGCCTGGGACCTGATATCCTTTTCTGAAGCTTTCAGGTTCAACCATTGAAAGAGGTCCTTGTCTTTAAGCTTTAGGCATTCTTCAAACGTATAGACTTTTGACGCCGTAAAATATGGCAGGAAATCTTTTATGGAATAGAGGTAATACAGCGTATTTTCATCATTTTTTCTAACGCCTTCGCCTGCCAGAAACATTTTCGCCAATGCCATTTTTGCTGCCAGTGAAATCGGGGGAATTTCGTACTCTCTTAAAGCGAGAGACTGAAATATGTCAATTGCAAACGTAAGGTTTCTCTTGACCCCGAATCCGCACAGGTAACAAACAGCCAGTTCACCCAATATATATGATTTTCTCTGTTTGGATGCTCTAGATAAATATTTTATAGCCTTGTCGTGGTCCGGGGTAACTTTTATGTTATTACAACTACCATGCAGGAATGCCTTGCCCAGGGAAAAGCAGGCTTTTTCATGTCCATTCTCGGCAGCCTCGTAATACCACTTGGCAGCCTCCCCGTCTTCTGTGCCCTGTTCAAAGGACTGCCCCAGGTGATACTGCGCATCAACATTCCCCTGCTCAGCAGCTTTACGGATCCATGTTACCGCCTCCTGTTCATTGGCAGTATGATCCACTCCAAAACCACGTTCATAAATGAGGCCAATCTGGTACTGAGCATCAGCATTTCCCTTCTCAGCAGCTTTGCGGAAGCATGAAACGGCTTCCTTGAGAGAATGACAGGTCTCAAAATTCTGCCTGGAAAGTCTGATTAACTGATAAAGGGCATCAACATTTCCCTGTTCAGCGGCCTTAAGGTACCACTTCACGGACTCGTCCAGGTTAACGACGTTGTTTTCGGCAGCCTCCGCATTTTGATAGTAAAGCCCCAGGTTAAATTGAGCATCGTTGTCCCCTTTTTCAGCAGCCAGGATAAACCAATCAACGGCCTTCTTGAAGTTCTGCTTGAGGCCTATTCCATTATCATAGCAGCTGCCCATGTAATATTGTCCACGGCTGTAATCCTGCTCCGCGGCTTTCAGGTACCAACTTACTGCTTTTTTATGGTCTTTTTTCAGTCCATAGCCATGTTGGTAATAATTGCCCAGTTTAATCTGTGCCGGGGCATAGCCTTGGGCTGCTGCTGTTGCCAGCCATTTCATTTTTTTCTGGACTTGACTGTTGGGGTCATCACTGTCGCCGAATATTTCTTTGAGAAGAATTTCTTCAGTGGAGAATTTCCCCAGCTTGAATTGCGCTAAAGGGTTGCCAAAGTCGGCTGCTTTTTTAAGCCACGTATATTCATCTTTTATACTGAATTCAGTCCCCTTGCCATTTGCATAACACTGGCTTAAACGGTACTGGGCAATGCCATAACCCTGTTCAGCTGCTTTCATGTACCATTGGAAGGACAGCGTGTCATCCTGATTGAGACCTTTACCTAGCATATAGAGTAATCCCAGGTTGTATTGGGATACGGCAAAGCCTTCTTCTGCAGCTTTAGTAAACCAGTATGCGGCTTGTTCATAATCCTGTTCCATGTTCTTTCCGGTATAGTAGAGAACACCCAGGTTATTTTGCGCCTCCGGTTCGCCGACAAGGGCTGCTGTTTCGAGGTCAACAGGAAAGCCGTACTTCGGAGCAATGCCGACTTCAGCCTTGAAGTCTGCCCAAAATGACTCACTGCCAAAATCCTTAATAGGGTCTTTTTCCCCTTTATGAGGGAGTATATTTATATTGCTCATAAGGCTTATTTATCATCTTTCATTAGAGTTAGAGTATAATAATAAAAACCGGTCATCTTTTTTAATAACCCGGGGACCTCAGAAAATACACACCTTGGGATTTCGTCAATCAGGCCTGCATTTTTCAAAGTAAATCCTGCTGTTAGAATGTTGTGTAGTGAGTGAACCAACGGACCTGTAAATTGGTTTGTTCTGTGAGTAGAGCAACAGTTATGCCAAAGGCATGTTTTCAAAATAGCTATTACGCTTAACTATCTATTTAAACTGGAATAATTAATTCTTTGGAGGATAAAATAGATTTATCCGAAGGGGAGTGGAAGCATAAAAAAACAGTCTATGAGTAAACCTTTTAGGCACAAACGCACCCAAAACTTGATAGGAGGTTATATTTCAAATAGTTATCGTGCTGTAAACTTTGTTAGCAGTTGCTAAAAGTCGGGATTGGGATCGAGCTGTGCCTAAATTGCAAAAAAACTACTGCTCTATAACGAATTCATACAGCAGTCCGGATTTGTTGAAATGGGAGAGGATGCTTTTCAGATCATGCAGGCTGAACACGTGGAAATTTATTTCCCAGGCAGGCCTTTTGGCATCTATTCGTGATACGACAAGGATATCGGCGACCTTCATCTTATCCGGGGCCACGGCAAGCATCATGAAAATTCTGTTCCGTGTCGCTTCAGGTACAAAAAGATGCTGTTGCTTATTTATTATTGTCTCCTTAAGTTTCCAACTCACTTCCACCACATCTTCACGTCTTACCTTCAAAGTCCGAAATCGGTCGCATGTTTTTTGGTGTACGGAGATTCCCCGTTCATTGAGAATACCTATAAGGTCCTTCTCCGTTGGATTCGGCTTACAACAGCTGGAAAATTTCACCACAGCCGGATCAAGAGTGGTGAGCAAAATCTTATTAAAGCCCCGACCTGAAGGCTTTTTGATATCAAGGTCAGCGGGAAGAAGAGCCATTATTTTCTGACGCAATTCCCGGAAGGAAATCCCTGCCGCACCAACATTTAAAAATAAATGCTCCAAAGACTCCATGCCCAGTTGTTCCAGGACCTGCTCCTCGAACTGCAACAGGTATTTCAATGAAAGCCCATAGCGTTGACATTCCTGTTCCAGTATAACTCTGCCGATTTTGGCTGCCAGATTCTGGCGCCGTATCCTGAAACCTTTTGCCAGCCCGGAACGGGCCCTGGGTGTCTTGCAGAGCTCCTGCAGTCGGGGTTCAAAAAGGACAGGCTTCTCCTGCAGGACGATCTTGACCCGATCACCATCCTTTAAAACATGGTGGGGCTCAACCCTTTCACGTTTGATGATTGCGGCAATGCAACGGTTGCCCACCTCGGTATGCACCTGGAAGGCAAAATCGAGCACAATGGACTGCAGCGGCAGGCATACCCTGTCACCTTTGGGGGTGAATGTATAAATTTCCTTCTTGCCGCTTGCGGCAATCATCTCACGGGGGGAGAGTCCTTCTTCCGTGCCTAAAAAATCAAACATCTCCCGCAGGGTTTTTTCAAACTGCCCGGCCGGCTTGTGTTCGGACCAGGCCTTGATGATACCTATTTCGGCATTGCGCGCCATTTTCGGGGTGCGTATCTTGAACAGGTAGTTTCTGCCTTTGATATTGGCCCGGGCATGCAGCCCCTGGTAGCCGGTGGGTTTCGGGTTGGCGATAAAATCGCGGATCGTACGGGGAATTGGGGAAAATTTCTGGTTGACCAGACCAAGTACCCGGTAGCAGGTCTCGATGTCATCTACCCGGACAATAAACTCCATGGGATGCTCAATGGCCTTGGCCAGCACCTTATGGACCGGGTCAAAGTACCCCCAAAGCCCCTTGGCCCGAGCCGTTATAATACAGTTTATCCAACTGTGTTTCATATCCTCTCGCAGGGCTGAAACTATCTCCTCCACCTCGGGAGAGTTTTCCAGGTTGCGGATTTGGGCCAGGATCTTGTTGCTCTGCTTGGGGAATTTGTATTTTAAGGCCAGGTCATACAGTTCCCTTTTGAGGCTGAATAATCCCATGACTTTAGCCATGGGCGCATAGATATCAAGGGTCTCATCAGATATTTTCTGGCGCCGGTCCCGGCGCATGGCTTCAAGTGTTCGCAGATTGTGCAGCCTGTCCGCAAGCTTTACCAGCATAACTTCCAAACGGGCTGCCGCGCCTGAAAATATTTTTCTATGAACAAGTTTATAGAAGGTTTGCTTATCGCCGAAAAAGTGGGTGATCTTCGTGCAGCCGTCAACTATGGCTTCGACATTTTTACCGAACTGTTCACCAATTACCTCGGTGGTAACTTCCTTGACGTCTTCAACCGTATCATGCAGGAGCGCGGCGGCCAGAATTTCGGGGTCCCTGATCTCCATTTCCTCAACCAGGATCCGGGCAACATTGCAGGGATGCAGAATATAAGGGTCACCACTTTTGCGCCGTTGCCCACTATGGGCCTTCTCTGCAAAATCAAGTGCTGCAAAGAAAACCTTGGCACTGCCACCTGGATCGCCCAGGTATCTGGCCATCAATTCTTTATAGCCGGCAATATCAAATTCTTTCTTCGCCATGCACGTGGTGTGTGTGTTCTGCTCTTTATTGTGATATAGAGTATGAAAGGTTTTATTTTAAAATTAAACAGATAACACTGAGTCATCAACCGGACAAGTCTTTTTTCGGAAAATGGTTTTTTTATCAGGGTCATAAAGCCTGTTTTTCTGCCGGAAAATGGTGTTTCAGGATCACCGGGTGACTAAAAGACTAACCATGCTTGACCGTTTTCGGTATTTTAACTATGAGAAAAAGACAGAAAGGATTTCGTACGAAAAAATATAGCAAAACCGGCCCTGCACGGAAGAAATTCCAGCGGGCGGCCGGGACCGTCAAAAAGCGGAAATATACCAGTGCAGACCTCCTTGAACAGGGAGTTCTCGCTTATCTTTATGAAAAGAGAGAGCCGCAAAATACGGCAAACATCATGGAAGCTCTTTCACTTACCCGCTCCGACAGAAAAGTCCTTTCCAACCTGCTCACCGACCTTTGCAGGAAAGATATAATTTCCTGCCCCAGGAGCAAAAAGGCCGGTAAACTTTATACCCTCGGGCAAGATATTGATCTTGTCGAAGGCCTGGTCGAGGTTCATCCGCGAGGGTTTGGATTTGCCATCATCGGGGATGGACCGGGCGTGCGGGCTCAAAAGGCCGACAAGTCTTTGCGCCAGGACCCGTTTATTGCCCCCGACAACCTGGGAAGCGCGCATCAGGGCGACAGAGTTATCTTCAGGCTCATTCCCAAAAAACGCGGCAGGACCGAGGCCTTAGTTATTAAGGTTATTCAGCGGGCTGCCAACGTCCTGGTCGGCACATATGAGGCAGGAAGACAGACCAGCCTGGTGATCCCGGAAGACGAACGCTTTCTCTTCAACATCATTGTGCACAGGAAAGACTCATGCGGCGCCAAAAACGGTGAGGCGGTAGTCGTTGAGGTTATTGATTTTAAGACAGGGCAACGCAACCCGGACGGCCGCATCATTGAGGTACTGGGTGACCCGAATGATATAACGGTGCAGAACGAAATCGTTATCCGTAAGCATAAACTGCCGCATACGTTTTCCGATAAGGCCCTGGAGGAAGCGGACACATATCCTGACACCATGCCTGAGGAAAAGGGACGGCTGGACCTCCGCACCATCGCGCATGTGACAATTGACGGTGAAACTGCAAAGGACTTTGACGATGCCGTCGCAGTGGAAAAAACAGCCAAAGGTTGGCGCCTTTATGTTTCCATTGCCGATGTCAGCTATTATGTCAAGCCGGGATCAGCCCTGGACCAGGAAGCTTACGAACGGGGCACCAGTGTCTATTTCCCGAACCGGGTTGTACCCATGCTGCCTGAACGCCTTTCCAACAATCTCTGCAGCCTGGTTCCCAATGAACCGCGGCCGGCCTTTACCGCCATAATTGAATTTGACCGGAAGGGTAAGAGGCTGGCAACAAAGTTCAGCAAGAGCATAATTGTCAGCCAGCACAGGCTGACCTATACCAAAGTTAAACAGATCCTGGTTGACAGGGACAAAAAACTTATCAACGGGTACAGCGATATTCTGGACCAGCTCAAGGAGATGGCTCAACTGGCAGAAACCCTGGAAAAAATACGGCTTGCCCGGGGCAGTATCGGTTTCTCCATCCCGGAAGCAGAGATACTCATTGATGCCGAAGGCCAGGTTTCAGATGTTATCAGGTCTGAACGCAACATGGCCCACAAACTCATTGAAGAATTCATGCTGGCTGCCAACGAGGCCGTAGCTTTTACGCTTTCAGCACATGATTTTCCGTCCTTATACAGGATACATGAATCACCAAATGAAGAGAAGGTCCGGGAATTTACCACCTTTGCCCAAACATTGGGGCTGCGTCTCCCTGCTGACGGCGGCACCCCCAAGTGGTTCGGCCAGGTTCTCGCCCTGGTGGCAGGCGCCCCCAAGGAATACATAGTGAACAATATCCTGCTGCGCACCATGCAAAGGGCCCGATATTCTCCGGAGAATGTGGGACATTTCGGCTTAGCTGCCACGCACTACACCCATTTCACCTCACCAATACGGCGCTACCCTGATCTGATTGTGCACCGCACCTTACACGCTCTACTATCTAAAAAGAAAAGTGGCAGCCCATCGCCGGCACCTGACCTGCAGCAGGCCGGCGATTTTCTCTCCGACAGGGAAAGGACGGCAGTTACTGCGGACCGGGAGATGATTGAGCGGCTGCAGGTCCGCTTCATGGCAGAAAAAGCCGGTGAAGTTTTTGACGGCATTGTTGCAGGAGTCACCTCCTTTGGTCTTTTTATTGAACTGTTGGAGCATTTTGTCAGCGGCGCCATTGAAATCGCAAAGCTCAAGGGCGACCATTACGAGTTTGATGAAAAAAATTATCGCCTCATAGGTTCACATACCAACAAAATATTCCAGGTAGGCGATATGATCAGGGTAAAGGTGGCAAGCGTTGATATACGGCAGAGACGGATTAATTTTGTGCTGGAATGATGAGAAAGGGTTCAAGGGTTCAAGGGTTCAAGGGGTCGGGGGTAAAAAAAATTTGGACAGGATGCTGACTACTGATAGCTGTCCGCGAATATTCTTTGCCATTTTACGCAGCTGAGCAGCGGAAAAATAACCGGAAAAGCGCGAGGACTGTCTGAGCGTAGCGAGTTTCGCAGCGCCCGGTTGTATTGAGCAGCACAGGGCAGCCGAAGGCCAAGTGACAGGCTGCCTTTTCTTTGGTTCCTTTCTTTGGGCAATCAAAGAAAGGAACAATCAAGACAAGCCACAAAACAAAAAAATATTAAAACATGCCAAATTTCCCCCAAAAAAAACTGCACCTCCTGAACAACATCGCCATTGTCCTCATGGAACCCAAGTATCCGGAAAATATCGGAGCTGCTGCACGCTGTGCCATGAATATGGGAATTTCCCGCTTGACT
>CAMYKS010000023.1:0-25173 GCA_947259115.1 uncultured Desulfobulbaceae bacterium
GACGGCAGCATCGATGAGGACTGTGATGGTACGGTGGATGAGGGCTGCGGTTGTACAAATGGTTCAACCCGTCCATGCGGCAGTGATGTCGGAGAATGTATTGCCGGTACCGAGACCTGTGTAGACGGTGCCTGGAGCGGTGTGTGTAACGGCCAGGTGGGCTCTTCCCCGGAAATCTGCGATAACCTGGATAACGACTGTGACGGAACTATTGACGAGAACCTGACCCAGGCAACCAGCTGTGGTGTTGGTGAATGCGCTGGCAACACGGGTATCGAGACCTGTTCAGCAGGAATATGGGGCAATGATACCTGTGATCCACTGGCAGGAGCAAATTCTGAGACCTGCGATAACCTGGATAATAACTGTGACGGTAGTGTGGACGAAAACCTGACCCAGTCAACCACTTGTGGTGTTGGTGAATGTGCTGGCAACACGGGAACAGAGACCTGTTCTGCAGGCAGCTGGGGCAATGATACCTGTGATCCATTGGCAGGAGCAGCTTCTGAGACCTGTGACAACCAGGATAATGACTGTGACGGCTCCATTGATGAGAACCTGACCCAGGCAACCACTTGTGGTGTTGGTGCCTGTGCAGGAAACATTGGAACAGAGGGTGCCTGTGCAGGAAACATTGGAACAGAGACCTGTTCAGCGGGAAACTGGGGCAATGATACCTGTGATCCATTGGCCGGAGCAACTTCCGAGATATGCGACGGCAGCATCGATGAGGACTGTGATGGTACGGTGGATGAAGGCTGCGGTTGTATTGACGGACAGACGCGTCCGACGACCTGCGGTGTTGGCGAATGTGGAGCCACAGGAATAGAGACCTGTAGTGGCGGCACCTGGGGTGCTGATACGTGTACACCGGGTCCACAGAACCCTGAAATCTGCGATAATCTGGATAACGACTGTGACGGCACTATCGACGAAAACCTGACCCAGGCAACCACCTGTGGTGTTGGTGCCTGTGCAGGAAACATTGGATCAGAGACCTGTTCAGCAGGAAGCTGGGGCAATGATACCTGTGATCCTTTGGCCGGAGCAACTTCTGAGATTTGTGACGGAACTATAGATGAAGACTGCGATGGTACGGTGGATGAGGGCTGCGGTTGTACAGACGGTTCAACCCGTCCATGCGGCAGTGATGTTGGAGAATGTGTTGCCGGTACCGAGACCTGTGTAGGCGGTGCCTGGAGCGGTGTGTGTAACGGTGAGGTTGGCTCTTCCCCGGAAATCTGCGATAACCTGGATAACGACTGTGACGGCAGTGTGGACGAATACCTGACCCAGGCAACCACCTGTGGTGTTGGCGCCTGTGCGGGCAATACGGGAACAGAGACCTGTTCAGCGGGAACATGGGGTGGAAACACCTGTGACCCATTGGCCGGAGCAACTTCTGAAATATGCGATAACATTGACAACGACTGTGACGGCAGTGTGGACGAAAACCTGACCCAGGCAACCACCTGCGGCGTGGGTGAATGCGCAGGCAATACTGGAACAGAAACCTGTACAGCGGGAGCTTGGGGTGGAGACACCTGTGATCCTTATGCAGGTGCACTGCCCGAAGTCTGTGACGGAACATTGGATGAAGACTGTGACGGTACGGTTGATGAGGACTGTGGCGGAACCACACCGGTTTCTTATACTGAAGATTTTGAGAATGGCATGCTGGGACCGGAATGGTCCACCGGCAGCACAGCTGATGGTAGAATCCAGATAACCACTGGAAATACCCCCTGTTTCGGCAGCTATCAACTGACTATGGATGATACCACCAGTGGCGGCAGTTACTCACTGAATGAAGCGATTCTGACTCTTGACCTTGCCGGCCAAACAGGTGTGGTACTGAGTTTCTATAACAAGGAATTTGGCGACGAAAACCATGTGCTGCCGAATATGTTTGCCGGATCATTTAATGGCGATGGTGTCGCAATCAGCGCTGACGGGCTGACCTGGTATACGGTACAGGGACTGACGAATTTTGACGGCATCAGTGCTTCCTGTACCCAGTTTAGTGTAGACCTGGATGCTGCGGTTGCAGCAGCGGGAATAGACTTTAACAGCGCATTCATGATTAAGTTCCAGCAGTATGACAACTATCCCATCGCATCAGACGGCTTTGCCTTTGACAATATTGAAATAACGGGCCAGGCCTCCGGTGGTGACTGCAATGACGGTGAAACTCGGTCCTGCGGAACATCGGATATAGGCGAATGCCAGCTTGGAACCCAAACCTGCACCAACGGTTCATGGGGTATCTGTGAAGGCAGCGTTGATCCTATAGCAGAGGCCTGTGACAACCTGGATAACAACTGTGACGGTACGATTGATGAAAACTTAACCCAGCAGACGACCTGCGGTGTAGGTCAGTGTTTCGGTAATGTGGGAACAGAGACCTGTTCAGCGGGAACATGGGGTGGAGACACCTGTGATTGGGGTGGAGACACCTGTGATCCTTATGACGGAGCAACTTCTGAGGTCTGTGACGGCTCAGTGGATGAGGACTGTGACGGTACGGTTGATGAGGACTGTGGTTGTACAGACGGTGCTACCCGCTCATGCGGCAGTGATGTCGGAGAATGTGTTGCCGGTACCGAGACCTGTGTAGGCGGTGCCTGGAGCGGTGTGTGTAACGGCGATGTTGGCTCTTCCCCGGAAATCTGCGACAACCTGGATAATGACTGTGACGGCAGTGTGGACGAAAACCTGACCCAGGCAACCAGCTGTGGTGAAGGTGAATGCGCTGGCAATACGGGAACAGAAACCTGTTCAGCGGGAGCTTGGGAAGGCAATACCTGTGATCCATTGGCCGGAGCAACTTCTGAAACATGCGACAACCTTGACAACGACTGTGACGGCAGTGTGGACGAAAACCTGACCCAGGCAACCACTTGTGGTGTAGGTGAATGTTCCGGCAATACGGGAACAGAGACCTGCACAGCGGGAGCTTGGGGTGGAGACACCTGTGATCCCTATGCAGGTGCCATGTCCGAAGGCCCTGATGGCGACGCGACCTGCACAGATACCCTGGACAACGACTGTGACGGCAATACCGATAGTAATGATCCGGACTGTACCGGCACAACACCCTTCTCATACATGGAGGATTTTGAGAATGGCATGCTGGGACCGGAATGGGCTACCGGCAGCACAGCAGAGGGCAGGATCCAGATAACCTCTGGAAATGCCCCCTGTTTCGGCAGCCGGCAGCTGACCATGGATGATTATAACGGCGGCGGCAGTTATTCACTGAATGAAGCGATTCTGACTCTTGACCTTGCCACTAAGACAGGAGTGGCACTCAGTTTCTATCACAAGGAATTCAACGACGAAAACCATGTGCTGCCGAATATGTTTACCGGATCATTCAACGGCGATGGAGTTGCCATAAGCGCTGACGGAACGACCTGGTATACGGTTCAGGGACTGACAAGTACGGACGGCGTCAGTTCTTCCTGCACCCAGTTCGTGGTAGACCTGGATGCTGCAGTTGCAGCAGCAGGCATAGACTTTAACAGCGCATTTATGATCAAGTTCCAGCAGTATGACAACTATCCCATCCTATCAGACGGCTTTGCCTTTGATAATATTGAGATAACGGGCCAGGCCTCCGGCGGTGACTGTACTGACGGTGAAACACGGCCGACAACCTGCGGAGTTGGAGAATGTTCCAGCAATACAGGAATAGAGACCTGTACCGCCGGTACATGGGGCGGCGACACCTGTGACCCATATGCAGGGGCAACTCCTGAGACCTGCGACAACCTGGATAACAACTGTGACGGTACGGTTGATGAGAACTTAACCCAGCAGACGACCTGCGGTGTAGGTCAGTGTTTCGGTAATGTGGGAACAGAGACCTGTTCAGCGGGAACATGGGGTGGAGACACCTGTGATGTTGACGAGAACTGTGCCTGTACAGACGGTGATACGCGTTCCTGCGGTACTGATACAGGAGAGTGCAGATCCGGTACTGAGTCCTGTAATAATGGTGTTTGGAGTGGATTCTGCAATGGCGACCTGGGCCCCTCTCCTGAAGTCTGCGACAACCTGGACAATGACTGTGACGGCTTTACAGACGAGAGCCTGACGAGAGGGACGACCTGCGGCGTTGGCGTATGTTCCGGCAATACTGGAATAGAAACCTGTTCAGCAGGTGCATGGGGTGGAGACACCTGTGACCCGTATTCAGGTGCCATGACCGAGGGACCCTATGGCGACGCAACCTGTTCAGATACCCTGGACAATGACTGCGACGGAGACATGGATGCTAATGATGCTGACTGCGCAGCTGTTTGTCAGGGATCCATATCCATAGATTCCGGGCAGACGCTCAGTGGAAACCCCATAGACCTGACTTCACTTGTAACGGCAGACAATGCTGTAAACCTGCTTTATACGGTTACGGGAGAACTCGGCACCACCTGTGATGTGAATCCCAACGGCACCTACATTGAAGCTGAAAAC
The DNA here is from genome assembly GCA_947259115.1 of uncultured Desulfobulbaceae bacterium. Classification (GTDB taxonomy): domain Bacteria; phylum Desulfobacterota; class Desulfobulbia; order Desulfobulbales; family BM004; genus BM004. The sequence goes on from CAMYKS010000023.1 coordinate 4,477, forward strand.
TTCAGCGGTACAATTTCCCAGGGGTCGGCAACATTCTCTGTGGAAACCGGCCAGGGCGGCTATTCGGGCGCAGGGTATCTCCTGAGTAATGGAGGCGGCACCGGCAGCTGTCCTCCTGTTAATGAAGGCAAGGAGTACCTGGTTAAATTCACAACACCCGGTACATACTACGTCTCCATGAGAAGTTATGCCACGGATAGTAGTGATAATTCCGTGTTCATCGGCCTTGACGGTGAATGTGTCGGCGCCTTGCGGGAAACTGTATACAATGCCTGGACATGGACAAATGCCCTGCAGAATGGTTCCAACACCATTAGCGTTTCGACTGTGGGAAATCATACAATCAATGTCTGGGTCAGGGAACCCGGCCACAAGATTGACGGCATCTATCTCGACAAAGTTGGAAACACCCCGACTGACGGATCGCACGGCGTTGAGATAGATCCCAATAATTGCGGCGGCACCAATACAACTCTGTTTACCGGGAACCATACGGAGGCAATGACAATAGATACTGCAGGTTGGGCGGATGGAGTAAAGAACCTGACAGTTGATGGTGATGACGCAGCATGCGGAACTCCATTGACGGCAACCGGTACATTTACCTTTGAGAGCCAGCAGGTGGTTGAGATGAACTGTACTGACGGAAGCGATAATGACAGTGACGGCCTGACTGACTGTGCAGACCCTGATTGTGAAGGAGCTTCGAGGCAGACAACCTGCGGAACAGGTCAATGTTCCGGTAATACGGGAACAGAAACCTGTACAGCAGGGACATGGAGCGGAGACACCTGTGATCCGTATGCCGGAGCAACTTCTGAGATATGTGACGGCATGGATAACGATTGTGATGCCGGCACAGCAGACGGTTCAGCCGAGTCATGGTTCGGCGATATCACAACCTGCGGTGTAGGTGAGTGTATGGCTTCCGGCACCCTGACCTGTTCAGGCGGCAGCCAGGTTGATACCTGCATGCCCGGTACGCCGGCGGCTTACGATCTGACCTGCAATGGCCTGGATGAAGACTGTGACGGCACCCCGGATGATGATTACTTTCCCATGACAACCAGTTGCGGTGTAGGTGAATGCAGCTCCAGCGGCACTACTGTCTGCGTTAATGGGGTGGTTCAGGATAACTGTACCCCCGGTGATCCGGAGCCTGAGATATGCGGTGACAACGTTGATCAGGATTGCAACGGCTCTGATCTGCCCTGTAATGACTGTTCCAACAATACCCCATATATCGATGACCTCAATGATGACAGAGGTGAACCCGGGGATACAGTGAAGATCAGAGGGGATAATTTTGGCGACAGTCAGGGTAGTTCCTATGTCCAGTTCGGATCCACTCAGGCACAAATTAGGGATTGGGATCATAATGAAATTGAAATTTATGTCCCAAACCTGCGTCATGGTGATTATCCCGTATTAGTCAAGACCGAATGCGGCTGGAGCAATCGGAAGTGGTTTGAGATAAAGGATTGACGTGGTGAAGACTGCATCACCTCGTCGAGGATGATTTGTCAGAATTTGGACAAGGAGAGTTGTCGACTGAGGGATGCATGTCTCTGGAGTGAAAGCAGGAACACCTGTGAAGAGTATGGTAGCCGGAAGGGTTACTTAAAATTATTAAAAAAGAAACTGAAGATAAAAAAACGAGAAATATTTGACAGGAATGATGACATGGACAAGGAATAACCTTTGCGATTATTCCTTGTCCATGAAGGAAACATTTTATGATTTTTAGTAACAGGTTGTGGTTAAAATTATTTACTATCGCCTCTTTTGCTCTCCTCCTTGCCTCCTGCTTCCCAGGTCAGGCGTTTGCAAAGGATCGTTCAGTCATCATAGGCTTTCATGACAAACCGGGTTTTTCTGAAGAATTACTTGTGCGCGGACGCAAAGGAAAAGTTAAGCGCAAGTTTCGCCATATTCCGGCCTATGCTGCCAGCCTTTCCGACCAGTCCGTCGAGCACCTGCGCAAAGATGCAAGGGTAAAATATGTTATAGACGACACCCTGTATTGGGCCATAGGGCCTGTTCATGAAGCAGGAGATCCCATCGAGTATGAGAATTCATGGGGTGTTGAACATATCGGCAGCTGGACGGCCCATGACAATAACATTACCGGCAAAGGGGTGCGCATAGCTGTACTCGACACCGGAATTGATTATGCCCATCCGGAGCTGTCCATGAACTTCCAGGGTGGCTGGGACTTTGTTTTTAATGATGCTGATCCATATGATGACAGCTGGAACAGCCACGGAACCCACGTAGCTGGAATCATTGCCGCCGCCGCCAATGGCAGCGGCGTGGTCGGTGTAGCTCCCAGGGCAGAACTCTTTGCCATAAAAGTTTTGTCCGGCGGAGGTTTTGGCCTCTTAAGCTGGATAATTGAAGGAATTGAGTGGGCTGTCGATAATAACATTGATATTGTCAATATAAGTATTGCAGGCCCCCATACCGAGGCTCTGCAGGATGCCTGCGATGCCGCGTATGAAGCAGGGGTTCTTATCGTTGCCGCAGCAGGCTATCGCACGGATGTAGCCTACCCGGCCGCCTACGATTCTGTTATTGCTGTCACAGGAACTGATATGGCGGATCAAAGGGGCTGGTTTGCTCCGTCCGGTTCACAAATTGAACTGGCAGCACCCGGAACTTCTATCCAGTCTACCATTGTAGACGACGGCTATGCCGAATTGGACGGCACTTCCCAGGCTGCCCCGCATGTTGCAGGTGTGGCGGCCCTTATCTTATCTGCAATAGCAATTGATTTAAATGGTGATGGTTTTGTGGATAACCAGGATGTTCGCCTGCAGTTGCAGATGAGTGCCCTGGACCTTGGTGATCCAGGCAAGGACGATGTATTCGGCTTTGGTCTTGTAGATATCCATTCAGCTCTTGGCCTTGACGATAGTGGAGACAATCCCGGCCTGACAATCGAACTGCTGAGAGAACCCAGGCATGGTAATGATAGGGAAAGAGCTACTCTTTCCGGCCTGAAGTATTCTGTCACCATCAGCAATGATTCTCTTCAGCACGTACGCATGGCTGTTTATGAGCACGGTAAAATCAGGCCCGATCTCTCAAAAATGTTTCGTTTTACAAAAAAAACGGGCCAGGAAACAACTTTTTATCTTGATGCAGGCGGCACCAGCCTGCATGTCGTTTTTTCCCCAATTGGCAGGCCCGGTTCCTCAGCAATGATAACTATCAACTATGAATAAGCCGCCTGCGGGTCTTTTTAGTGGTCTATATTAAGGTATGATTGTTATGCGAGACAAAAAGACACCCGCTCTTTTCCTGTTTATTGCAACTTTTCTTGTCCTTGGCTTTTTCTATTCCAACGGCTTTTGTCAGGCAAAACCCGCGACAGAAAGTTCCACCGACAAAATTGTTGCAATGGTGAACGAAAGGCCGATTTACGAAAGTGCCCTTTCACAGGAGGTTGATGAACATCTTGAAAAATATTCAAAGTTCGGCGTCAAAAAGCCTACTCCCGAACTGTTGCATATTTTAAATAAAAGGGCTCTCGATGCAATCATTGATGAAGAAGTCTTTTCCCAGGCACTCGGTCAATATACGATAGCAGACATTGACCAAAAGGCCCAAAAGGAACTGGATTCCCTAAAAACACAGTACAAGACCCGGGAGGAATTTGACAAGTATCTGAAAATGCGCCGCTTGACCGAAGAAGAGCTGCTGGCCTCGCTGCAATACAAGCTCCGGGTGGATGCATATCTTGAAAGCCAGGGAATTTTACATTTTGAACCTGCTGCCGAAGAAATCCATTCATTTTATGACCAGAGTAAAGGCGATATGTTTCAAAAAAAAGAACGTGTAAGGGTGCGGCATATTCTGATTCAGGTCGAAGAGGGGGCTGATCAATCAACAAAGGACGCTGCCCGGCAAAAAGCTGAAGATATTCGCAGCAAAGTCAAATCCGGGCAGGACTTTGCTACTCTAGCTGAAAAGCACTCTGATTGTCTTTCTTCAAATCAACGTGGAGGAGAACTTGGCTTTGTTGAAAAAGGTTTCATGCCCCCAGAGTTCGAGGCAATTGCCTTCAGCATTGAAAAAGATACAATAAGTGAAGTTGTTTATACCAAGCATGGGTATCACATCATACAGGTCCTTGAAAAGGAACCTGCCGGCTATACTTCATTGGACCAGGTAAGAGACTTCATTATACGATATCTTGAAGATAAGCATTTACAAAGACTGCGCCGTGAACATTTAAAAAATTTAAGGCAACAGGCAAAAATAGAAATATTTATCCAGTGATGCCGTTATTCACCCGTTAAGACCAAGTAATACTGAAGTCTCGGGGTCTGTGGTAAAAATATATTTTTGGGTGGCACTGCCGCGTTTTTGTAATTCCTTACCTGATTGTTCAGCCAGCCTATTTTCACATTGCCGATAGCCGCTGTGCAGATAACGATCCAGAAAGGTTGAATCGACAACCGAATTGTTTGTGGCATCTGCCGTTATAGCCGGAATCCATAAAAAGCTTCGCGCCCTCAACGACACCCGCCTCAACACACTGCCACACGATGCGCTTGAAAAAGGTCTCAAAATATCAACTTCCCAGCCACCGGATCATAACCGCTTTTTAAGATATACATCGGAGCAAAACAACTTCCCCGGGTGATTTTCGTGTCCCGCCATGGTAACATCTTCTGGTTGTCAAGATGCACCACCACACAATAATTAATCAATAATTTCAGCACTTATGCAAAACAAGTCTTTTCTTGTTAAACACAGTCAATGAATTTTTGTTTGGGCAACAGCCCGTTTGTTGTATATATATTTTCTGACGCGCCCGGTTAATTATTCTTCAAAAGGAACTGTAAAAATGCCACAGACCTGCAAAAAAAACATTCTCATCCTTGCCATTATCATGACAACCCTGTTCACCCTGGCCCGGCCAGGCGCATGCAGCGAGGATTTCGCCAACTGGCTGGAAGGTTTACGACAGGAGGCCCGGGCACAGGGCATCAGCGAAACAACCCTGCATGCAGCCCTCGATGATCTGCAGCCCATTCCACGGGTTATCGAGCTGGACAGAAGACAGCCGGAATTTACCCAAACATTCTGGCGCTACCTTGACGCGCGTGTAACTGAGGGCCGGATTGTGCGGGGGCGCATGCTCCTGGAGCTTCATGCAGAGCTCCTTGGCAGTATTGAAAAACAGTATGGCGTACAGCCGCGCTTTCTCGTGGCCTTCTGGGGACTGGAAACCAATTTCGGTGACTACCTGGGAAGTTTCCGGGTTATTGGCGCATTGGCGACCCTGGCCCATGATCCGAGAAGAAGCGATTTTTTCCGCTCCCAACTGCTCGCTGCCCTGTCCATCATTGACAACGGACATATTACCGCAAACGAAATGTTCGGCTCCTGGGCAGGTGCCATGGGGCAGCCCCAGTTCATGCCTTCAACCTTCGTCCGTTTCGCTGTTGACGGCGATGGTGACGGCAGGCGGGATATCTGGTACAGCCTCCCGGATGTATTTGCGTCTGCGGCAAACTTCCTGTCGGAATCGGGCTGGCAGGGGGATAAAACCTGGGGCCGTGAAGTAAAGCTTCCTCCGGGGTTCGACCTTGAACTGACAGGACGTGAGGTGGAAAAAAACCTGGCAGCCTGGCAGATTCTCGGTGTGAGAAAGATTAATGGCGGCAATTTACCCAAGGTGAACATGAAAGCTTCCCTTATCCTGCCTGCAGGGCATTCAGGACCCGCCTTCCTGGTTTATGATAACTTTCGCACCACCCTGCAGTGGAACCGGTCCGATCTCTATGCCATTGCAATCGGGCATCTTGCCGACCGCATAGCAGGTAAAGGCCCTCTTGAAACAGTCCGGCCGGCCTCGGAGCAGCGGCTCAGCCGCAGTCAGATTGAGAATATCCAGGAGCTTCTCACGGCCCGGGGCTTTGACCCCGGAGCGGTCGACGGTGTTATCGGTTCACAGACCCGCCGGGCTATAAAGGAATTTCAGCGCACCGCAAAACTGCCGGCTGACGGGCATCCCAGCCCTGAACTACTTGAAGTACTTGGAAAAAAATGAATAAACGGCTGCCCACAGAAAACCCTTCGTCCATCAGGGAAATCTTTCCTGCTGCCTGCGCCACCTCCCTGCGGCGGCCGCTCTTTCTTTCCGGGGTTTCCGCCGGCTTCCCCTCCCCTGCAGATGACTATCTTGACCGTAAACTTGACCTCAATGAGCACCTGGTCAAAAATCCGGCAGCCACCTTTTTTATCCGCGTAGCCGGTGATTCCATGATCGGTGCGGGCATTAACGACAATGACATCCTTGTTGTAGACCGCTCCTGCGAACCCAGCAACGGCAGCATTGTCATCGCCGTGGTCAACGGAGAGTTGACGGTCAAACGACTGTTGAAAAACAAGGATTGCTGCCGCCTGATTGCCGAGAATCCTGACTATCCGGACCTGAAAATTGACGGGGAGGCGGAGCTGGAGATATGGGGGGTCGCCACCTATGCAATCCACAGCCTCTGAAATATTCGGGCTCATAGACTGCAACAACTTCTATGCCTCATGCGAGCGCCTTTTCCGGCCTGACCTGGCACACAGCCCGGTGGTGGTCCTTTCCAACAATGACGGCTGCATCATTGCCCGGTCCAATGAGGCCAAGGCCCTTGGTATCGGCATGGGCACGCCCTATTTCAAGCAGGAAACCCTCATCCGCAAACACCATGTCGCCGTATTCTCCTCCAATTATCCGCTGTACGGCGATATCTCCCAGAGAGTCATGGATGTCCTCATGCGTCTGGAGCCGGATGTTGAAGTCTATTCCATTGACGAGGCTTTCGTCAGGCTGCCGCCGGGAACCCATGATGACCTTGCAGGCTATAGCCGTTTTCTCAAGGCTACAATGCAGCAGCACACCGGCATCCCGGTTTCCATCGGCCTCGGTCCCACCAAGACCCTGGCAAAAATTGCCAACCGCTTTGCCAAGACAGATCCCTCCGCGGCCGGCATATTCGTTATTACAGGCGAGCAGCACCTGAAGAATCTGCTGGCTGCAGTGGATGTCGGCGATATATGGGGCATTGGACGCCGTCATGCCGCCCGCTTGAAAAAACAAGGCATCCATACCGCACTGGAACTTACAAACTGTGACGACACCTGGATCAGAAGACAGTTGACTGTGACCGGATTACGGACGGTTATGGAACTGCGGTCCATTCCCTGCATTTCCCTGGAAAAGGCAGTGCCGGCCAAGAAATCAATCTGCACTTCCAGGTCATTCGGCCAGGCGGTGAATACCCTGGCCGACCTGCAGGAAGCCGTTGCCACCTATGCCGCGCAGGCAGCTTACAAGCTGCGCCGTGGAGGTCTACGCACCACTGTTGTTGATGTCTTTATCCGCACCAACAGTTTCAAAAAAGGTGAACCGCAATACTGCAACAGAAGAACGTTTACACTGGAGGCACCCTCTTCCCACACCGCAACACTGATAAAGGTCGCCCTTGCGTCTCTTAAAGCCATATACCGTCCCGGTTACCGCTACCAGAAGGCCGGCGTACTGCTGAATGGCCTCGTGCCCGCCAACTGTGAACAGCTGCGCCTTTTCCATGCGCCGGCCCCAGGCGACACCTCTCTCATGCACGCAGTGGACGCAATCAACAAACGCTGGGGCCGTGACACGATCCAATCAGGTGCTGCCGGACTTGCCAAGAAATGGCATTTCCGCCAGATGCAAAAATCCCCCGCCTACACGACACGCTGGTCAGAACTCCCCGTCGCAAAAGCCTCTTTCCCTGAAAGCGTTTCTATGGCATAATAGCATCCGCATGGTTCACAACACATAACACGCAAAACCATAATGGAGGTAGAGGTGGAAAAAGAAGAGTTTGTGGAGGCGCGGACGAAGCTGGACAAGACCCAGAAGGAAATGTCACAGCTTCTCGGTGTTTCTGTGAAGGCTATATACAGCTATGAGCAGGGTTGGCGCTCCGTTCCGACACATGTGGAACGGCAGATGTTTTTCCTGTTATCCCGGAAAAGAGGGAACCGTGATCTGGCCAAACCCTGTTGGGTCATCAAAAAATGCCCGCCGAAACGACGCAAAGACTGCCCGGCCCATGAATACAATGCCGGCAGATTCTGTTGGCTGGTCAACGGCACAATCTGCGAATGCAAGGCCCGGAAAAACTGGAAGGAAAAAATGATCATCTGCCGCCAATGTGCAGTAATGAGTGATCTCCTGTAACTACTTTTCTTGAAAGCAATGAATGATGGACATAGAGGGCCACGCAAGGAAAAGCCCGATCCCCAAAGAATAGAGGCATTGCGGGCACTGCCGCTTGAAATCAAGCAGCAGATCACGGGTGAGGAAGCCCAGGCCTTTCTTTACAAAGAAGAACTCCCGGAAAGCCTGTTGGAAAAACTCAAAGATTACCTTGAAGATATCGACTGAGTGTAAGATAAGCTGATTTTTTCAATTACCCATGTCCGATGTCTCTCCAGCTACAGGGCATCATAATGCTCCGCCTGCAAACGGATCAGGCCGACAGTTCTTTCTTCCAGAAGGCCAGGATTCCATTGGGTCCGAATGAAACCTGAACAAGCTCCCAACCGCTTGCCCCTTCAGCATTGAGGATACTCTGCAGGGTCTCTGTCTGGTCATGGGGTATCTGGTCCAATGTGCACTCTCCTGCTTCCGTGCAATAGTAAACCAGGTCGCTGAAGGATTCCGCCGGATGTTTGGTAATTTTATATTCAAATGTATGCATTATAGCCTCTTGCCAAAATTGTTTTATTGCTACCCGTATCTGAAACTTTCAATGCTCCCTGCATTTTCAGCTCGCTTTGCCAAATAATTTTTTCATTTATTTACAATAATAAGTATGGTCCAGGCAACTCTCAAGGGAAAAACATTACATGGCGGGTATATTTACTATTCAGTCATCATTCCCGCCTATAACGAAGAATCCTATCTGCCTGCCACCCTTGCAGGTCTCCAACTGGCCATGTCGGCCATCCCATATCATGGGGAAATTATTGTAGTAGACAATAATTCCACAGACAAAACAGCAGAAATTGCTTTAAAATTTGGAGCCAGGGTTATTTTTGAGCCTTTCCGTCAAATTGCCAGAACTCGTAATTCAGGGGCCAGGGCCGCCAAAGGTGCTTATCTTGTATTTTTAGATGCCGATTCTATTCTTCCCCCTCCCCTGCTGAAACAGGCCCTTGCTCTCCTTGAAAAGGGAACCTATTGCGGCGGCGGGACACTGCTGGAATTTGATGCACAACTGCCTTTTCTGGCAGCCAGGCTGGTAACATTATGGAACTGGCTATCCAAGACAGGGAAACTTGCGGCCGGCAGCTTCATATTCTGCCTGGCCCATGCCTTTCAGGCCATAGGGGGATTTGATGAAAATACATTTGCAGGTGAAGAGGTTTTTTTATCCCGCAGGATGAGACGCTGGGGCAAAAAACATAATTTGCTTTTCACCGTTTTAGAGAAGCACCCTGTCATTACTTCCGCCAGGAAATTTCACTGGTATTCATCCCTGCAGATTGCTTCATTGCTCCTGCTGTTCACTGTCTTTCCCTTTGCCCTGCGCAGCCGATCACTGTGCAGGTTCTGGTACACAAGACCTGAAAAATAGTTTATTACTTTGCAAAGGTTGCTTTAAAATGAAATCCGACAATGCACAATACAGGGTAACAGCTAATTCTGAGGCTATTCCATATAACTTCAGAGACGTTATTAATCTTATGTGGCTATAAACTATTTTCATGTATAAATAGTTTTTGGACTTCCGCCTGAGCGGGAGTGACAGTGGTGAATAATTTGTCATCCCCGCGAAGGCGGGGGGGATCCAGTTTTCATTATGCAATGGTCATAAAAGTACAGCAACATGAGAATTATTAAGAACCATTTAATCTTATTGTTAACACTTAGGATCAGCCCATATGCAATACAACAGAATCAAAGATGTTTTGGCCACAGAACCCCTGCAGCAAAAAATTGAAGTACGGGGCTGGTTACGAACCAGGCGGAACACCAGGGACTTTTCATTCCTGGAAATAAATGACGGCTCCTGCCTTGCCAACCTCCAGGTCATTGCCACCCCTGACCTGGCAAACTACGAGGCAATTGTTCTAAAACTTCATACTGGTTGCTCCCTGCGGGTTACGGGAGAGTTGCAGGAATCGCCTGCCAAAGGCCAGAAGGTTGAATTGCATGCCGGCACAATCGAGGTATACGGCTGGGCTGACCCGGATGTCTATCCTCTGCAGAAAAAAAGGCATTCCTATGAGTTCCTTCGGACCATTGCCCATCTCAGGCCGCGCACCAATAGTTTGGGCGCCTTGGCACGAATCCGCTCATCACTCAGCCATGGGGTCCATCAGTTCTTCAGGGAACAGGGGTTTGTCAATGTCCACACCCCGATAATTACCACCATAGATTGTGAAGGCGCCGGTGATATGTTCAAGGTCGTTGCTCCGTCGCATACCCTGCAGGAAAAAACAGACGCAGCAGCAAACACCCATTTTTTCGGCAAACCGGCCAACCTCACAGTAAGCGGCCAGTTACAGGCAGAGGTTTATGCCATGGCCCTGGGCAAAGTATATACCTTCGGCCCTACATTCAGGGCGGAAAATTCCAACACAAGCAGGCATCTGGCTGAGTTCTGGATGGTTGAGCCGGAAATGGCTTTTTGTGATCTTGCTGAAAATATGGACCTGGCAGAATCCTTCCTGAAATACCTCGTGCACCATGTCCTGGAAAACGATGCCCAGGATCTCCAGCTCTTCGCAAAATTCATCGACAAGAAACTTTATGCAAAACTGCAAATGATAACGGATAAACCTTTCTGCCGCATCAGCTATACTGAAGCTGTCAACATGCTGCAGAAAAGCGGGAAAAATTTTGAATTCCCGGTGCAATGGGGCACAGACCTGCAGGCCGAACATGAACGGTATCTCTGCGAAGAAATATTTGACCAGCCGGTTTTTGTTATTGATTACCCCAAAGACATCAAGCCTTTTTATATGCGGGTCAATGACGACAATAGAACCGTTGCCGCCATGGACCTCTTAGTGCCGGGTATTGGCGAGATAATCGGCGGCAGCCAGAGAGAAGAACGTTATGACGTTCTTTGCACAAGAATGAAGGAGATGCATCTCAACCTCGATGAGTACAGATGGTACCTTGACCTGAGAAATTTTGGCACAGCGCCCCATGCAGGATTCGGCCTGGGATTTGAACGCTTCCTGCAATTTGTCACTTCCATGAATAATATCCGGGACGTCATCCCGTTCCCACGCGCACCGGGATCTGCTTTATACTGATTTTCATCCCCTTGTCGACAACCTCTACAGCATAGTATGGCACGCAAAAATGCCAATAAACTATTTGACTTAGCGCATATTTTCTGTAAGAATAATCAAGTTGTCTTTTAATTGGTTGCCATCTTCTCGTACACGATTTTTTCAATTTCACACAAGGGAAACCCATGAAGAAATTCGCCCGCAACTTGACTGTCAAATTGCGTCTTGTCATTTTTGTATGTTTTCTCGTTTTACTTGTCATTGGTGCCGGACTTGGGGGACTGAACGGCATGCGCTCCATCAACCAGTCACTTTCCGATGTTTATAATCACCAGGTTCTGCCCTTTGAAGAGCTGCGGGAGATTGACAACATTTTCCAGTCAGGCATAGTCGGCACTGTTGACAAGGCTCTTTTTGAGCAAATTCCCTGGGATGAGGCCTTACAGACAATCAAGGAATCAAAATTCAGCCTGCAAAAAAAATGGGCCCAGCTATTTGCCATCGGTGAAGCAAAAACAGGAGCCATGGGAAATGCCTGGCTTGATCCGGGTAAAAATATTATCAGGGCAACTGACGAAATTAGTGCAAAACTTATCCAGTACTTTGAAAAAACCGATATTGACTCCCTGGATATTTTTACCGACGAAAAACTCTATCCCCTTGCAGAGGAGCACAGGCAGACGATCAACACCCTTATACAGGACCGACTGCTGGCGGTCAGGGAAATTTATGAAACATCCCAGAAAAGTTACGACTTTTCGAAAATAGCGTTCCTGGTCACTATTATGCTTGGTATAATCATATCAATCATTGCCAGCTACCTTTTGATAAAGAGTATTGATGAGCCGCTGAAAAAAATCAGCAAATCCATGAAACAGGTCATAAATGGTAACCTTACCCAGCATCTGGAATTCGGCAGGCATGATGAATTCGGTCTTTTGATAAAGGGATTCAACCAGATGGTGACCTATCTGCGGGACCTGGTAAGCCAGATTCAACACTCCGGCATCCAGGTTACCAGCTCCATTACCGAACTGGCTGCAACCAACAAACAGCAGGAAGTTACGGCCAATGAACATGCTGCCACAACAAGTGAAATTGCCGCCTCAACCACTGAGATTGCTGCCACCGGCTCCCATCTTCTTGAAACCATGAAAAAAGTAAACAGCCTGACCAAGAATGCCGCCTTTGCCGCTTCAGAGGGGCAGGAAGGGTTAAAAGGCATTGACAGCACCATGGGTAAAATGGAAATGGCCACCGGTAACATTGTAACGAAACTGCAGATATTAAATGATAAAGCAAGCAATATTGCCGGCGTAGTAAAAACCATAAACAAGGTTGCCGACCAAACCAACCTGCTTTCATTAAATGCGGCCATCGAAGCTGAAAAGGCGGGGGAATACGGCTCCGGATTTGCTGTTGTTGCCACTGAAATCAGACGACTTGCCGACCAGACAGCTGTTGCAACATTTGATATAGCGCAAATGGTCAAAGAGGTGCAGTCAGCTATTTCAGCTGCAGTAATGGGAATTGACAAGTTTGCTGAAGACGCTCATTCGAGTGTAAAGGATGTTAACCTAATCAGCGAACAGCTTTCCGGAGTTATTGAACAGGTAGAAGTCATCAAGCCGCAGGTTGAAACCCTCACCGAAGGAATTGATGCCCAGACCCAGGGAGCAAGCCAGATCAGTGAGGCCATCGCCCAGTTGAACGAGGCGGCCCAGCAGACAGCCGAATCGCTAACCCAGACCAGTGCCTCCATATCCCAGCTGCACCATGCTGCTTTGGGAATGCAGGAAAGTGCTGCTCGTTTTAAAGTTGATGCGGAATATGAAGATGCTGCTCCTCCTGTTTGAAATATATAATGGACGGTATGCGCTGGATGTAAACCAGATCATAGAAATTGTTCCCCTTGTCAAATTTAAAAAAATCCCCACCGCCCCGGGTTATGTCGCCGGGCTCATGAATTACAGGGGAACGGGAACACCCGTTATTGATCTGAATCAACTCATGGACTCCGTTCCCTTTGAGGATGCTCTCAGCACAAGAATTATTATCGTCAACTATCCGGTCAGGAACAAAGGTGATAAACCTCTTGCCCTCATTGCAAACAATGTGACCGAAACCGTAAGAACCAGGTTGACGAAACCTCCTCCTGCCGGTGTTCTCATGGATAAGTCACTCTATGATGGAGAAATTACCCCTGAAACAAGTGAGATGATCCAGTGGTTTGACATTAAAAAAATGTTACCTGAAAATGAAATCACATTGCTTTTTGAGGATGAAGAATAAACTTGCAGAGCACGTACTTGTTGTAAAATATGGCTGACTTTGAAATTGAAGCTCTTCTGCAAAAGGCAATGGGCCTGAAAGTCACTTCCATAGGCAAAACGACCCTGGAACGTTCTGTCCAGAGACGCATGAATGCCTTGTCCATTACTGACAGAAAAGCCTATGTCAAAAGACTCAAATCATCAACTTTTGAAATAAAAGAGTTGATTGAAGAGGTTGTTATTCCTGAAACCTGGTTTTTTCGTGACCGGGAACCCTTTAAGGCCCTGTCGCAGTTCCTGGTAACCCAGTGGGCTCCAGAGCATAAAGGCAGCCTTTTGAGGGTGCTCAGCATTCCCTGCTCAACGGGTGAAGAGCCATATTCGCTCACCATGTCCCTTTTAATGTCCGGTTGGCAGGCAGACAAATTCACCGTCCATGCCGTCGACATCAGCAAGCGTTCCATTGCCAGAGCCAAAGAAGGCGTCTATTCGAAACATTCTTTCCGGGGGGATGACATTGCCTATCGGTCCCGATATTTTCAAAAAAGCGGCAAACAGTATATCCTGAGCAAAAAGGTCCAGGACAAGGTTATTTTTCATAACGGCAATGTATTGGATAGCTCCTTCCTGAAAGAGTTGGGTACATTCAATGTCATATTTTTCCGTAACGTTCTCATATATTTTGATACTCATTCCAGGCATCGGGCTATTTCCAACCTTGCCAACATTATGGCCGATGACGGAATTCTTTTCGTGGGACATGCAGAAGCCAACCTCTTCATCAATTTTCCCTTCATCACTGCTCCCTATAAACAGGCATTTGCCTTTCATAAGAAACCCAAACAGCACATAAAAGCTGAGGCAACCTTGGACCCTGCCAATGCCAGGCCCGCACCGGCCAAGGACAAGACCCACGTCAGCAAACGCGTGTTTCCCTTTCAGAAAAGAGAAAGCAATACCCAACCTGATCTTACCCTTGCCCGGGAACTGGCGGACAAGGGGAAACTTGAGAAGGCCGCGGAAATTTGTGAAGAATATCTAGATCAGTGCGGTCCCTCGGCCCAGGCTTTTTTTCTCCTGGGTATCATTCATGAAGCTGCTGATGATGTAATCCAGTCTGAAAAGTTTTTCCGCAAGGCTCTCTACCTGGAACCGAACCATGAAGAAACCCTGGTTTTTCTTGCACTCCTGGCTGAAAGGTCAGGAGATATTTCAGAGGCAGATGCGCTGCAGCAGAGACTGGAACGACTGCAGGGGGAAACTCATCCCAATCGCCATAATAGTTAATTTGCCCGGGCAAGAGAAATTATTGGTATAGATAGCAACAATGCAGACTGCAAACTTAAAAATTGATGATTGCTGGAACCGCATCGGAATCTTGAGAACAGGCGCTGAACGATGCCCGAAACTTGATCAGTATGTCCATTGCAGGAATTGTCCGGTGTTCTCAAAAACAGGCCGGAAATTATTGCGTACTGAACCTCCTGAGGATTATCGCAGCGAATGGACCAAAATACTTGCCACCGAGAAAGCCTTAAAACCCTTCAATATTAAAGCCGCCTTTGTTTTCCGTGCCGGAAGTGAATGGCTGGCGTTACCGGCCCACATGATTCATGAAGTAGTTAATATGGGCCCAATTCATTCCCTGCCTAACTTACCAAGCAAAGTCCTGCGGGGACTTGTCAATATTCATGGCAGTCTACAGATATGTGTTTCCATCGGCAGCGTTCTGGGACTTGAAAAGCTGGTAAAGACTGAAGTGGAATTTGATCCAAGCTATGTATCACCGGAACGCCTGGTAGTCGTGCTCCAGGACAACCATCTTGTTGCATTTCCTGTAAGCGAGGTAAAGGGAATAATTCGCTATACCCCGGAAATGCTCAAAGATCCCCCTGTTACCGTATCCGGCTCAAAAGCGGTCTATACCTCAGGAATCCTTCATCTGGACGGCAATGATATCGCTTTATTGAAAGACAAACCCCTTTTTAAAACTCTTACAAAGGATTTTGAATGACATACGGCAATGGTGGCGACTTAGGCGACATGTCCATGATGGACCTGTTTCGCATGGAGGCCGAAAATCAATGCAACCAACTCTCCGAGGACCTGCTTGCCCTTGAGCAGAATCCTGCAGCATCTGACCTGCTGGAGTCACTGATGCGCGCTTCCCATTCGGTCAAAGGAGCTGCCCGGGTTGTTGAACTCCATCCTGCAGTCCAGGTGGCTCATGCCATGGAAGATGTATTCGTCGCAGCCCAGGATGGTAAAATAACCTTGGACCGGGAAGCAATAGACCTTCTCCTGACAGGTGTTGATATGCTCAACTCAATCTCCCAGATTACAGAAGAGCAGACTGAAAACTTCTTTGCCCAAAAAGCCGATGAAATAACTTCCCTGGCGAATTCCTTTACAGCGCTTGCAAATGGAGAAAAACCCAGCCCAAAAGCCTCTGTTGAAATTCCGCCTGATACTCCGAGTGAAACTTCACCCGGCACAGAAGCCACACCGCAGGCCCCTGAAATAGAAACCACCGAACTCCCGGTTGATTTGAGCGACCTGTCCATGATGGACCTGTTTCGCATGGAAGCTGAAAACCATTGCACGAAACTTTCTGCAGACCTTGTTGCCCTGGAAAATGATCCGACCTCCCAGGAACTGCTTGAATCCATGATGCGCGCTTCCCATTCCATGAAGGGTGCCGCCAGAATTGTTGAACTGCACGCAGCAGTCAAGCTTGCACATGCCATGGAAGATGTTTTCGTCCAAGCCCAGAAAGAATCAATCATCATTGACCGGAATGATATTGAAATTCTTAATAAAGGCGTCAACCTTTTAACAACCATTGCAAAAATTCCTGAGGCGGAAGCAACAAAATGGTCAGCAGATCACAGTTCTGATATTGATGTACTGGTTAAAAAGCTTGAAGAAATTGCCAAAAGAGAAAAAACCGCAGTACCTGCACCTGCACCTGAAGAAGCGACCGCAATAATTTCAGCCCCGGAACCGCCAGTTACCAAAAAAGAGCGCGCCGACACAAAAAAAACTGAACCCGCTCCAAAGCCTGAAGAAGAAAAAAAACAGGCCCGGCGTTCAGAGGACAAGGATGGGCTCAGGGCGGTCCGTGTTTCAGCCCAGAACATGGATCGCATGATGGGCCTGGCGGGTGAGTCTCTCATAGAGTCGCGCTGGCTGCCGACATTTAACAAGGAGCTTCTGCGTCTTAAATACCGCCAGGATGAACTGTATGGATCCATCGATAAGATACGGGAAAATCTGCAACTCGTAAAAGCTGATGAGTTGACCATGAGCCTTTTTGACGACCTGCAGCATAAACTTCAACTCTGCCGTGAAATGCTGATACAGGACATGGAAGTCCTGGAGGATCATGCCAGGCATGCCACAAGTATATCACATCGTTTATATACGGAGATCATAACAAGCAAGATGCGGCCTTTCTCTGAAGGTATCAAGGGATTTCCCCGCATGGTCCGCGATGTTGCCCGGGAACTCGGCAAAGAGGTGCACTTTGAGGTGATAGGTTCCGAAACCATGGTTGACAGAGACATTCTCGACAAGATTGAAGCTCCGCTCAACCACATGATAAGAAATGCCTTGGATCATGGCATTGAAACACCTGCAGATCGAGTCGCCAAGGGCAAATCTGCAAAAGGCACCATTCAACTCATAGCACGGCACAGTGCCGGCATGCTGAACATAACCGTCCGCGACGATGGGGGTGGTGTTGAACTGGAAAAATTGCGCCAGACCATTGTTGAGAAACAACTCAGTACCCCGGATATGGCTGCGGATCTTTCTGAAAACGAACTTCTCGAGTTTCTTTTCCTGCCGAACTTTTCAACGAAAAAAAGTGTCAGTAAAGTTTCCGGACGCGGGGTCGGCATGGATGTGGTGCATACGGTCATTAATGAAGTCCGCGGCAAAATTCGTTCCTCTAGCAAATTAGACCAAGGCTCCAGCTTTGAATTGCAATTGCCTTTAACCCTCTCGGTTCTGCGAGCCCTTCTCGCTGAAATAAACAGTGAACCATATGCCTTTCCCCTCGTATCCATTGACAATGTTCTGCAATTGACACCCGACGATATTCAGGAAGTGGAAGGCCGACAATATTTTACCTTTAATGAAAAAAGGATAGGCATAGTATCCGCTCAGCAGGTGTTTAAAACTCAGACCCCAACTGCTGCGGGTGAAGAACATATTCATGTCATAGTTTTCAGTGACAGGTTAAACAGCTATGGCCTCACCGTTGATAAGCTTCTGGGCGTGCGAGACCTTGTTGTACAGCGCCTTGATCCTCGCCTCGGCAAAGTAAAGGATATCAACTCCGCATCAATTCTTGAAGATGGCACCCCTGTCCTTATTATTGATGTTGAAGACGTTTTTCGTTCATTGGATAAATTGATAAGCGACAACCGTCTTCTGCGAATCGGCACAGAAGATACTGTTGAGAAAAAAATAAAACGCATCCTGGTGGCGGACGATTCAATCACCGTCCGAGAAGTCGAGCGAAAAATGCTGGTTGCCAGAGGCTACAAAGTTGATGTTGCTGTTGACGGCATGGATGCTTGGAATACTGTGCGTGCCAACGAGTACGACTTGATAATCTCAGATATCGACATGCCGCGCATGAATGGTTTTGAGCTCGTCTCTCTCATTAAGAGTGATCCGGAACTGCGCAATCTGCCCGTCATTATTGTTTCCTACAAGGATCGTGAGGAAGACAGAAACAAAGGCCTTGAGGTTGGAGCAGACTATTATCTCACCAAGGGAAGCTTTCAGGATAAAGCCCTGGTAAATGCTGTACTTGACCTCATCGGCGAGGCTGAAGGCGAGGCCGTTTCTTGAGTTAAACTGACAAGGAAACAATATAAAAAAATTTGATATTACCCTGCAGACGTGAACAATACATTTATCATTATATGCTATGAGGTCCTACTTTGAAGATTGGAATTGTCAATGATCTTACCATCTGCATAGAGAGCCTGCAAAAGGTGCTGGCACCGGTTCCCGAGCATCAGGTGGTCTGGGTTGCAAGAAATGGACTTGAAGCGGTTGAGTGCTGCAAAAAATTCACGCCTGACCTTATCCTTATGGACCTGCTTATGCCGGTTATGAACGGTGTTGAAGCTACCCGCGGGATCATGCAATCGACTCCCTGCCCGATCCTGGTGGTTACTTCAACGGTCACCGGGAATTCCGCCAAGGTATTCGAGGCGATGAGCGCAGGAGCATTGGATGCTGTCGCCACTCCGGTCATAGGTAAGCTGGGTGACGCTGCTAAAGGTGAAGAGCTTCTAAGGAAGATATTCCGCATTGGTCAGCTTACAGGAAGCATGCACAAAAAATCCGGCAGGAAATATGGGGCGGTCGCAATACCCAAAGTCAAAATTGATGGAGTTGACCTCGTAATTCTGGGGTGCTCAACAGGAGGCCCTAAAATTCTCATAGAAATTCTAAAAACATTTCCTAAAAATTATGACGCAGCCTTTATCGTCATACAACATATGGATGAACAGTTTACCCCGGGTCTGGTCGAGTGGATGGACTCCCAGCTCAATATGCCGGTTAGAATCGCCCAAAATGGTGACGTGCCGGAACAGGGCAAGGTACTGATAGCTTGCACTGATGGTCACCTTGCCATGACCTCAAAATTAACTTTAGAATATACCGCAGAGCCGAAAGATAACTTTTATCACCCCTCGGTTGATGTGTTCTTCTTCAGTGCTGCCCAGTATTGGCCTGCTACCGGGGTTGCCGCCCTTCTGACAGGTATGGGTAGAGATGGCGCTGAGGGGCTTCTTGCACTTCATAACCGTAAATGGTATACAATTGCCCAAGATCGTGACTCGAGCATTGTATATGGAATGCCCAAGGCAGCGGCGCAGATAGGTGCCGCCACTGACATCCTGCCTGCCGACAAAATCGGCACGGCAATCAGTAACGCTCTTATTATTAATAAACGCAGGAAAGAATGAGCAAAACAGACGATTCAAAATTCTCCATTGAGCACCACAAGATCACAGTGCTGCTCATTGACGATCAGCCGATGATTGCTGAAGCTGTGAGAAGATCTCTCAGCAGTGAAGAGGATATAGAATTCCACTACTGCCAGGATCCGACCAAGGCAATAAAGCTTGCCGCGGAAATCAACACCACGGTTATTCTGCAGGATCTGGTAATGCCTGATATAGACGGCCTGATGATGGTGCGTTATTTCAGGGTGAATAAGTCAACCGCAAAAATCCCGATTATTGTTCTGTCTACCAAGGAAGATGCCAGCATCAAGAGTGAAGCTTTTAAGCTTGGCGCCAATGACTATCTCGTAAAATTGCCCAATAAGGTTGAACTCATAGCCAGGATTCGCTATCACTCCCAGGCGTTCATAAGTCAACTTGAAAGGGACGAAGCTTTCAGGGCCCTTGAAGAAAGCCGGACCAAGTTGGCTGAAGCCAATCGCACCCTGCAGAAACTTTCGGCCCTTGACGGTTTAACCGGTATTGCAAACCGCAGAAGCTTTGACGAAACTCTGAAAAAAGAGTGGAACAGGGCTATGCGCGGCGAGAAAACCCTCGGCCTCATTATGCTCGACATTGATTTTTTTAAACTCTATAACGATCATTATGGCCATCAGGGAGGAGATGAATGCCTTAAAAAGGTGGCCACTGGCCTTGATTCGACCATTCACCGGGAAACCGATTTCATAGCCCGTTACGGCGGAGAGGAATTTTCCGCCATTCTTCCTGACACAGACCTTAAAGGTGCAGTTCTGGTCGCTGAAGAGATGCGCCAGGGCATAAAAGCGCTGCGGCTCGAACATGCCAAATCAAAGGTCAGTGACATTGTCAGCATCAGTATCGGGGTGTCCGCAGTTGTCCCGAAAAAGGGGACTGAAGCGGAAATTCTTATTGCTGCTGCCGATCAGGCCCTTTATAAAGCCAAGGAAGATGGCCGCGACTGTGTTAAGTCCGGCTCAGTCGATACAGAATAAAGAATCCGGGCCCTGGGACCCGGCTTTGACTCGCCTCTTGAAGAGGCTGCTGCCGCGTACAACTTATTTATTTTTTAGGCACAAAGGGACAAAGAGACAAAGGCACAAAGTAAA